>NZ_RBLA01000001.1:0-576109 GCF_003634475.1 Pseudomonas sp. WPR_5_2
CAAGACCAATCCCCTGTGGGAGCGAGCCTGCTCGCGAAGAGGCCAGCACATCCAACACCTATACCGACTGACCCACCGCCTTCGCGAGCAGGCTCGCTCCCACAATGGACGGTGGTGGGGCCCGGATTGCATAAGCAAGACCAATCCCCTGTGGGAGCGAGCCTGCTCGCGAAGAGGCCAGCACATCCAACACCTATGCCGACTGAGCCACTGCCTTCGCGAGCAGGCTCGCTCCCACAATGGACCGTGGTGGGACCCGGATTGCATGGGCAACGCAAACCCTCTGTGGGAGCGAGCCTGCTCGCGAAGAGGCCAGCCCAACCAACACCTATACCGACTGAGCCACCGCCTTCGCGAGCAGGCTCGCTCCCACAATGGACCGTGGTGGGGCCCGGATTGCATAAGCAAGACCAATCCCCTGTGGGAGCGAGCCTGCTCGCGAAGAGGCCAGCACATCCAACACCTATACCGACTGACCCACCGCCTTCGCGAGCAGGCTCGCTCCTACAATGGACCGTGGTGGGGCCCGGATTGCATAAGCAAGACCAATCCCCTGTGGGA
The DNA here is from genome assembly GCF_003634475.1 of Pseudomonas sp. WPR_5_2. Lineage (NCBI taxonomy): Bacteria > Pseudomonadati > Pseudomonadota > Gammaproteobacteria > Pseudomonadales > Pseudomonadaceae > Pseudomonas > Pseudomonas sp. WPR_5_2. The sequence continues at coordinate 562 of NZ_RBLA01000001.1, forward strand.
GCGAGCCTGCTCGCGAAGAGGCCAGCACATCCAACACCTATACCGGCTGACCCACTGCCTTCGCGAGCAGGCTCGCTCCCACAATGGACCGTGGTGGGGCCCGGACTGCATAAGCAAGACCAATCCCCTGTGGGAGCGAGCCTGCTCGCGAAGAGGCCAGCACATCCAACACCTATGCCGACTGACCCACCGCCTTCGCGAGCAGGCTTGCTCCCACAATGGACAGTGGTGGGGCCCGGACTGCATAAGCAAGACCAATCCCCTGTGGGAGCGAGCCTGCTCGCGAAGAGGCCAGCACATCCAACACCTATACCGACTGACCCACCGCCTTCGTGAGCAGGCTTGCTCCCACAAAAAAACGGTTTTGTGGAAATGAACAATAATCCTCAATGCCCCTTGTGCAGCGGACCGGCGCCATCGTGTTTGGCGACTGGCAGGATGAGGGTATTGGAACTGGAGAATTCCCATGAAGATCGTGATTGCCCCTGACTCGTTCAAAGACAGCATCAGTGCTCAAGGCGCGGCCGACGCCATCGGGTTGGGTTTGCGGGAAGTCTGGCCGGAGGCGCAACTGATCAAATGCCCGATGGCCGATGGTGGGGAGGGCACTGTCGCGGCGGTGCTGGCGGCGTGTGGCGGGGAGCTTCACAATGCCGAAGTGCGCGGCCCCCTCGGCGATACAGCCTATGCGAAGATGGCCTGGTTGCCGGACAGCCGCACCGCGATCATCGAAATGGCCGAAGCCAGCGGTTTGCAATTGGTGCCGGTCGATCAACGCGATGCCTGCAACAGCAGCACTTTTGGCACTGGGCAATTGATTCGTTTCGCCCTCGACGAAGGTGCACAGCGCATCATTCTGGCCATCGGCGGCAGCGCCACCAACGACGGTGGCGCCGGCGCGATGCAGGCCTTGGGCATGCAGCTGTTCGATGCACAGGGACAGCCGCTCGCACCGGGCGGCCTGGCCCTGGCGCAACTGTTTCGCATCGACCTGAGCGAACTCGATCCGCGCCTGGCGGAAGTGCGCTTTGACATCGCCGCCGATGTCGACAACCCGCTGTGCGGTCCCCACGGTGCATCGGCGGTGTTCGGCCCGCAAAAAGGCGCCACGCCGGAACAGGTTCAACTGCTCGATCATGCCCTTGGGCACTTTGCCGATCACTGTGCGAAAGTCCTGAACAAGGATGTGCGCGATGAACCGGGCAGTGGCGCGGCGGGCGGGTTGGGCTTTGCCGCCAAGGCGTTTCTCGGTGCGCAGTTCTTGCCGGGGGTCGAGGTGGTCGCCGAACTGGTGGGCCTGGTCGAAGCCATCGAAGGTGCCGATCTGGTGATCACGGGCGAAGGGCGTTTTGATGCCCAGACCCTGCGCGGGAAAACGCCGTTTGGTGTGGCGCGAGTTGCCAAACAACATGGCGTACCGGTGATCGTAATCGCCGGGACCTTGGGTGAGGACTATCAGGCACTGTATGAACACGGCATCAATGCCGCGTTCTCCCTGGCGAGTGGGCCGATGACATTGGAGCAAGCCTGCGACGAAGCACCGCGTCTGTTGCGTGAGCGGGCGACAGACATCGCTCGCGTCTGGAGAATAGCTGCACTCATCAGCTGACCGCCATCACTGTGGCGAGGGAGCTTGCCCCCGTCGGGCTGCGAAGCGGCCCCAAAAAATGGGCCTGCTGCGCAGTTCAGCGGGAGCAAGCTCCCTCGCCACAGAGGTTCCTGTAGCCACAAAGGTTTTGCGTAAGGGCGACTACTGCGGTGGATCAATCTGATCCAGCACCCGGTTCGCCGTGATCTCCGCCAGCATCACGCTGTTGGAAATCCCCAGCAGCGCATGGCGGTCGCCACCTTCCAGGTGATCCACCAACTGATGGACCATCACATCCACCGACGCCAGCGTCTCCACCAGATACACCATCAGGGTTTCGGTGGTGAGCTCCGGGTCGACGGTAAACAGCGTGCTGGGTGTGCGCGGCGTGGCCTTGATGTCGGCCGTGGAGGGGAAGTGAAAATCGAGGGCGCGCTCGGCAGCCTCGTTGAGTTTGTTGGAATCGGGTTCGTAGGGGGAGGTCGGATCAGTGTCCGGGGGATTCGGTGTGACCTTGAACATAATTGCTTCCCTTTGAAGTAGGGCTGCAACCATTTCGCGACTAAACGAAAGGGTGGCAGCTGTGCGCAAGTTAGTCGACCGGTAAGGAAAGCGAAAAACCGGCGCGCCCGAAGACGCCATGCGCACAGCTCCCATCAAGCGCAGGCGAATACCTGACTGATGATGCTCGTGCGACCGCTTTACCTTAGCCGGGCGACTAAACCCGATCACTGATGAGCAGTGACGCGAATCAAGTTACCGAGCGGCCCCAAGGCGCACAAGCCGGCGGATTCTGGCGCAAGCGTAGGCAGCGACGCAAGGTCTTGTGGTTTTCAAGAAGTTGTCTTAAACGCGATTAAACAAGTGCTCTGAGGTGACGTCGAGCCACGACTTTGCGCCGTTCATATGTGATGGTTCTTTTGTTCCGCACCACGCCTGTATAGGTAGCCACCTGTCAACTCTGACAGTATCGCGATCTTTAAAACTTCTGCTTAATTCGCTCAAGGCCCAAGCAGCCTCGCAGAGCGAAGGGAAGAGTATTGCCGTGCCCGACTGTATCGATCTGCCAGACAGATATGACGGCCATTGCCTTTGCAATGGTTTGAACGATACGAATGGGAGAGCGACATCATGGCAAGTGACGGCAGAACACAACTACTACCTGCCTGGAGCCAGAGAGCGCCAGGGCGAGCCGATGCGGATCCGTTTCCACCCCCCGATGTGAGCAACGTCACATTGCCGGGCGAACCGAAAGGATTGTTCGCCAGAGCAACACTTGACGCCGATGTGACGTTGAAGATTCAGGCCTGGAGCACGATTCCGACTGATCCAATGGATAGAGAGCAAATCCGCGTACAGCTCGCGCGGCCAGGTACCTCGAACTACGAAACAGTTTACGAAAAGGAATATATCCCTGGTACGACCGAGATTCCGGTGGAGGTAACGATTCCTTCGCCATGGTTGCTGAAGGACGAAAATGAAGGCCCGTTCAAACTACGGTATCAACATGAGAATTATCTCGGCACACCCAGCAATTCCACAGACGTGGACGTGTTCGTCGATAAAATCCCTCCAAACGGTACTGCCGCGCCAGACAAGCTGACCCACAAGTTCGCGCTACCCATTGTCGATGCCACGCTTGCAGGGCCCGACCTGGAGTTCGACGTTCCCGAGTGGACCGGTCCTGCCCAAGGTGACAGAGTCGCCTTCACCGTAGTAGAAGAAAAACTGCCTGACGACCCCAATGACATCGTGCCCATCGCTGTGGTCGAGTTGGGGGATGACCGCAAGATTAAATTTCCGACTTCATTGTTAAAAGGGTTGCCAGACGGCAACTACTGCTTTGGCTATGTCGCTTTGGACAAGGCCGGCAACCGTAGCCGCATCTCCAATTACGACCTGATTCCCTTGGCAAAAGGTGCGTTTCCGCCGAATCCATACCCCCCCCTCAACGTACCTGAAGGAAACGATGGGGTGGTAGATCGGGCAGACGCTTTGCAGGGTGTCCATGTCGAGTTCGAAAAAATCCTGAACGCAAAAGCGACGGACCTGATCGCAATTATTTGGGGCACGAAGGAGCTTCCTTACCGCACACCCGTGGGTGCCTCCCCTCAGAACCCGATGAGTGTGCGGGTTATTTGGGAACATATGAGGGACGAGTACGGCTCGGCTGACGATCCTGTTGATACGCCTGTGGAGTACAAGCTGTACCGTGGTTCGGTGGCGCTTGGCGGTGCGACGGGCAAAGTCATGGTCGATTTTTCCCACACCGGTCCGGAGAACCCTAAACCTGAACCCGGCAACCCGAACCTTCACCCATTAGATGTTTACGGCGAGAGCGGTGAAGCCAGCGACACGCCTAACAAGTTGATCGCCAGCGATGAGAACAAGCCTGTTGTGGCCAGAGTCAAACTGTATGACCCTCTTACCAAGGGCGACGTACTTCAGGTGCGCTGGAACGACAAGCCTATCGGCAGCCCTCACCCAATCGACCCTGACCAAGACAACCCAGGCGACGAAATTGATATCGATATAACGGATTGGGACGTTATCAGGAAGGAAGGCAACAACACGAAAATGCCGGTGACCTATACCCTTACCAATCCTGACTTCACCAACCCTCAGGAACCCGAGACGCCTACTGACGTTGAAATCACCTTCCTTACCGTGACGTTGCCAGAGGCAGAACCACAAGGTCTCTTCAATGGCAGGCTCACTTGCCGTTCATTGCACTTCGAAGACGGAAAGATTGGTTTCCGATACCTGATTCCGCCAAGCGACTACTTGAAAGCAGGGATGACGGTTGCGCTTGAGTGGAAAGCTTCACATACCTACGCCACACCGGTGCCGATTCCCACCGCCGGTCTCAAGGAAACCTACGGGCCGATTTCCGACGACGAGGCGGAAAAGGGATTCTTCTGGTTTATCGAGCCTTATGCGACACGCATTCTGCCGACATGGAACAGCCCCACCAATCAGATCGGCAAGGGTGAAGTCAGCTACACCCTGGACGTCGGTGGCGTCCCGGTGTCCTCTGTTTTCTCGGACACACAGGTTGGGCTGACTCAGGGGGCCGGCACTTGTGACCTGATTCCACCCATACCCTGAAATTTAACAGGACTGCAGCAGGTGCTTTAGGGCACCTGCTGCTGTTGTGTGGTCTGCGACTGACTCTCGCGCTGCTCGCAGGATTAGTCCTACAAGATGTTCAGGAAACTCCTGCATCTGGGTCGGAAGCATCTGGATATTCTGCGCCGCCTTTGTAGTCCGGTTCTTTTCTATTGATCAGGAAAGCGCCGAACTTTTGTAGTTCAGAATCAATGGAGTCGCTCATGTCTGCCAGCCAGTTTTTTTTGTTGAGTCCTTTGTCGCGTACATTGCGACTGTTGCCCGTCGTGCCTTTTTTAATCATTGGCGAACAGGCCCATGCCACCCGTTTTATCGATGGCAGCCTGGAACCCGTTGCGTCAATCGATGGGACAGCGGCACTGGATAACTATGACGTATTCAACGGTGCCACCTTGAATGCCAACGGTGCGCAAACGCGGGATATCAGGATGACAGGATCGACCTTGAACCTCACCGGTACTCAGGTACAAGGCACTTCCGCCAACGGCGTGCATCTGGATAGCAGTCATGCAACGATCATCGGCAGCAGTATCAACAGCGACAGAGTCGGACTGGTGCTCAGTCACAATGCCGCAAACACCATTGGATCAACCGCGCAGGTAAGCGGCAGCACCATCACCGGCGCGCGAAATGGTGCGACCGTCAACGGCTTGAGTACATTGACGCTGGCGAACAGCGCGGTCACCGGCAACAGCCTGGCCGGCATCCGCATGTTCAACGGTACAGTCAATGCCGAGGGCAGCAACATCACAGGGGCCACCAACGGTATTCAGATCAATACCGACCCCGGTGTGGCTTCTCCTAATACTGTCGAACTGAGTGGCAGTCGGGTCGAGGGCTTGAATGGTGCGGCGATTCTGGTCGATACACAAAATGCAGGCGCGACGCAGGCGAATATCGCCGCCCTCAAGAACTCAACGCTGGTCGGCAGCAACGGCGTGCTGATGGAAGTACGCAATGGCGCCGAAGGTAACTTGCGCGTTGGTGGCAGCACGCTGGTCGGCGATATCGTTGCGGACGGCACCAGCACGGCCAATGTGCTACTGGATGACTCCGCCACCCTGACCGGCCGCCTGCAAAACGTGCAGAACCTGGGGGTCAACAGCAATGCCCGCTGGATCATGGTCGATAACGGCACGGTACAAAATCTGGACATGAACGGCGGCGCCATCCAGTTCGGCAACCCTGGCGAATTCTTCAAGTTGAACGTAGGTACGTTGTCGGGTACCGGCGGTACGTTTTTCATGCACACCGACTTTCGGACCGGTCAGGTCGATACCCTGACTGTGACTGGCACGGCGACCGGTAATCACACTGTAGCCATTGATGCCAGCGGCACGGAGCCGGTGGGGGCCGGCGCTATTCCGGTGGTTCACATCGGTGGCGGTGATGCGACGTTCAGCCTGGCTGGCGGTGCCGTGGACCTGGGGGCTTTTTCCTACGACCTGATTCAGCAGGGCAGCAACGACTGGTACCTCAATACCGCGTCTCGCGTAATCAGCCCGGGGACCCAATCGGTTATCGCGCTGTTCAACGCCGCACCGACTGCCTGGTATGGCGAACTCAGCACCCTGCGTACGCGCATGGGCGAAGTGCGCATGGACCACGGCAAGGCCGGCGGCTGGATTCGCGCCTACGGCAACAAGTTCGACGTCGAGGCCAGTTCGGGGGTTGCTTATCAGCAAGTTCAGCAAGGCCTTTCGTTTGGTGCCGATGCGCCGTTGCCGATGGGGGATGGGCAATGGCTGGTGGGGTTGTTGGGGGGTTACAGCAAGTCCGACCTGGATTTGAGCAGTGGCACCAGCGGCACCATCGACAGCTACTACCTGGCTGCCTACACCACGTGGCTGCATGAGCAGAGCGGCTACTACTTCGATGGCGTGCTCAAGTTCAACCGCTTCCAGAACGAATCCGATGTGCACCTGAGCGACGGCAAGAAAACCAAGGGTAATTACGACAGCCATGGTGTTGGCACATCGCTGGAGTTCGGCCGCCATATCAAATTGGCTGACGACTACTTCGTTGAACCCTTTACCCAACTGTCGGGCGTGATCATCCAGGGTAAAAACTACGACCTTGACAACGGCCTGTCCGCAGAAGGCAGTCGTACCCGTTCACTGCTGGCCAAGGCCGGCGCAACCGCAGGGCGCAACTTCCAGTGGGATGACAAGGTCGTGCAGCCTTATGTCCGCGCCGCTTATGTACACGAGTTCGCCAACAACAATGAAGTGAAGGTCAACGACAACACCTTCAACAACGACCTTTCGGGTTCCCGTGGAGAATTGGGTCTTGGTGTGGCGGCATCACTGAGCGACAAGGTCTCGATTCATGCCGACTTCGATTACAGCAATGGCGACAAGATCGAACAGCCGTGGGGCGCCAATTTTGGAGTGCGTTATAGCTGGTAACGCGTTGATTGCGACAGCACGAAGGCTGGTTACTGTCTTGATCGACAGCCACCAGCCTTTGAATGGAAGTTGAGTTTTCATCAAACGGTCGGACATCTGCGGCTGACTTTGTCTCCTGCGTCTGGCACTTAGTGAAGGAGAACATCAATGTCATCAAAAAGCAGCCGTACGATGCCTGCCCCCTGGACAGATCCTGCACCACTACCCGATATAGTGGGGGGAGAGACCAATCTGATGCCTAGATTGGCGTGGATTGATCCGGCTAATCCACTCAAGGTGAAGTTCGCACCTTGGTCACCCTCAAACCCCAGCGTAGGCGATCCCGAGTCAATCCGTATTTATCTGGACGATAGTGAAATCGGCTTCAAGGAGTGGACTGCGACCATAAGGCCCGACGATCACTTTGTTTCCATCAGTGCGGACAAGCTAACCCAAGGTGAGCACCAGCTAACCTATGTCATGACCAACTGGCTTGGAACGCCCGATAAATCACTACCATTCACCATCACTATCGATAAACTGGAGCCACAACTCAGCAACCCGAACAAACTGGTTTTTCCTGCCGAAGTCGCCCCCCCTCCGAAGAAAATCACTGCCGCTTACCTCACTGCGAATCAGGACAAGGTCTTGGCGACCCTGCCTCGATACACCGATCCCAAGCCGGGTGATGTCATCCGCTGGTACTGGGGCACCAGTCAAGGTGACTTGAATGAGGCCGATTTCATAGTGCTCGATCACACCAACTTTCTTCAACCCGTCATCGTTGTAGTCACCGGAAAGCTGATTCGCGACCGTAAAGATGGCAATCGTTATGCCAGTTATCGGGTGTGGGACCGGGCGGGAAACCCGAGTGTGCATTCCGAGGTGGTTGAGCTGGATGTTGAGGCAACCCCGAAACCCCGGATATTGCCACCTTCGAAAGTCAAGGAGGCCAACGGCGGTGCTACGAGCGGTGTGTTGACCCCCAGTACGGCAGTCAATGGTGTCACGGTGCAGATTCCCGCCACGGCGGTGATCAATGATGGGGAGCGGACGGTTGTCATGTGGGCTGAAGGCACTGCAGGCGAGTTCATTACTGAAACGCCAGTGGCCGTGGGCTCGCGGGATTACAAGATTCCCAAGGACAAGATTGCCCAGCATCTGGGCAAGACCATCGTCGTGAAATACAAAGTGTTTGAGCCTGGCGTCGTGGATCCGCATAAGTCTGACAACTACAGTTTGCGCGTCGAGGAGCTGACCGGCCTGCCGACCATTCAGTGCGACAAGGTTTCAGGCGGCAAACTGAGCCTGGCAAGCATCACGGACGGCTTCGCCAATTTTACCCTCGCAAGCTGGACCTTCATGGCTACCGATCAGTACCTCACTGTGACCGTGGAAGGCGTAGACAGTAATACTCAACCGTTGGTGATTCCGGTACTGACGGAGTCACCGGTCCCGGCAGTGGCTCAAAGCATTCCAGCGGGCCGAATTTCAAAGGCGGATTTGCAACGTTTCAAGCTCAATCTTGCGATTCAAGTGGTGGTTAAAGTGAGCTTCGATAACAAGCAAAGCTGGAAAAGTTTTCCCAAGTTGCAACCTCAACTCATTGCTTGAGGAGCGGGGGGACGGGTTTGCCTGCAAAGGCAAACCCTTTTTTATGAAGAAGGTGAACTCAGGGTTACTTGTAGGTCAGGGTGAAACCCAGCGCACCTTTGGCCAGGCCGGGCCGCACGGCGCTACTGTCTTGGGTCTGATAGAAGCGGGCATTGAAGTTCAGGACGGTGGTACCGGGTGAAATCGCGATCAAAGGCACCTCGGTTTCGAGTTCCATCGGGGTGATGCCGTCGGCTTTCAATACCTGAATACCCAGCCCTTTAGCATCCGAATCGGACGTCAGGCTGAAAATACCACTGGTCGTCGGGCCAATGGGGGCTGAACCCTTGACACCTTCGAGCCGGATATTGGCTGTGGCAATGGTGCCGCCCGGATCAGTCTCGCAGGCACTCAACGTGATGCTGAACGGTACGGCCGGAGTGGAGAAGCCCGGACCGGTAAAATCGGCGGTATCCCAGTCGCCGAGTTGGACCGGGTCGGCACTGACCGGATTGGCGCCGACGGTGCACTGGGCCTGAATGATAGTGCCGATCATGCCATAGCCAAACGCTTTGCCCATATCGGTGAAATGGCCGCTGAACAATTCGCTGCCATCCAGGGTGTGGGGGCCTGGGGGCAGAGGTCCGGTTTTGATCAGCGTGACCCGATTGGACAGGCTGTTGAGCGCAATGGGTGTCAGCAGATTTCTTTCGTTGAAGCCGTCGTAGGGTACGGTGGGATCGCCGATGGGGACAAAGGAATTATCAGCCAGGCCATTGAGTGGAAAGCCCAGTTTGACCCGCACGCCAACGCCGGGGATGTTGGTTTGCAAGACCTTGCCGGTGACATCTTCGCCGTTGATCGGCTCCAGCGGTCCCGGAAAAATGGGTGCCGTGGCCCGGGCGTTGAAATCCAGGCGCCGGGTACCGTCGTTATGGCATTCGACGCGCAGACCTGCGTTGTTCGGCGTGGAATGATTGAGGTCCACGGTGCCGATGACGGCACCGACGCGGGCATCTCGCGGGACGTATAGCGTCCCCATGTTGCGCTGGTAATTCATCATGGCCGGTCCGCCGATGTTCCAGCTGCAGGTGTTGGCCATTGCCAGGGGCGCCATGCAACTGGCAGCCAGTGTGGCAGTGCGCAACAGGTGGTGTATCGCAGACTTCATCCTGTGTTTCCCGGAAATAAGCTCGTTGGCGCCTGACGCCTTTCGTGTGATCAGACGCATGTCAGTTCCTGTAATCGATAGCCCTGAGCCTGTTCCATGGCGGCGGGTTCGACGCTGAGTCGACACTGAAGATCATTCTGTTCTCCCCAACGAACGTCGAACGTCTGTGGCTCGGCATCGGTGGATACCATGACCTGGCCGGCTTGACCCACGATCCCCATGACCTCTCCCTGGGCATTACTCAGTTGAGCGCCGAACGGCAAGGGCAGGCCCGAGGCGGTGCGCCCCGTGATGATCAGGCGATTGACCGAGCGCGCGGGAAAGGTGGCCTTGACCACCGCCCCGCGTCTTGGCACGACCTGGGTGGTGCCGTTGTCGATTTCCACTTCGGGCCCCAGTTCATCGGTCTGCAGGACAACCTGATTGATTCGATAGGGGCGCAGATGGGGCATCAGGGCGTAGCCGCGCTCGTTGGTCTTTACGCCCGTAGCGTTCATGACGCCGATCCCGGCGATATCCGGTACCTCGACCAGCGCAGTGGTTTCGCCCAGATAAGGTCCCAACTCGATGCCGTCTGCGTGCATCAATACGGCACCACTGGCATTGATCGAAGCGCTTCGGTAATTCCCACCCTGGGTCAACCCCGCACCGAGACTGCCAAAGGGCGCCTGGTAGCCGGCCGAGAGCGCGGCCGCTTGCTGCTGGTGTTCATCGTTGCTCAGGCTCACACGGTAGTTGAGCCGGTTTTCGTCGAGGCTGCCACCGAGGCTGGCACGCTGGCTGTAGCGGTCGCGGTTACTCTGAACATCGAACGTCGCGGTGCTTGAATGACCCAAATCCAGTGGCAGGGACACGCTCAGGCCGAGTTGCCGATCACTGCCATGGGTTTCACTCAGTGATTGCGAGGCATGCAGGTTGTAGCTCGCGCCGGCGTGCTGGGTATTGAAGTTGAACTGAAACTGCCGCTGTTCGTAACTGGTGTGCCAGTAGTCCTGATGCGACAGCGTGAGGCTCACTGCACTGCGCGAACCGATGTTCTGATAGATCGAGGTTTCCAGGCGACTGCGACGGCTGCCGTGGAAGGTTGTGCTGTGGCTGCGTTGGCGTACCGCTTCATCGAAATCCCGATAGCCCTCGGTGGAATAGCGGTAACCGGCGAAGCGCAGGTTGGTCCGGGTAGCGAAGGATTTACCGTACTTCACAGCGTAACTCATGCCCTGGACGTTCTGTGTGTCATGGCGGTCGACGTCGGCGCTGGAGCGGGTGACGTCCAGCGCCAGGGCGCCGATGGAGCCCAGGTCTTTGGCAATGCCCAGGGTACCCGCTTGATAAAACTCGCTGGCCATCAGGCCGCCATACAGCGTCGAATCCCAAGTCGTCCCCATGGCCAGGGTACCTTGCCAAAGCAGCGGCTCGTCCAGATTGCTGGCAGCGTTGTAACGACCCAGGGCGCCGCTGTAACGCCATACGCCTTCGCGCAGCAGGTTGCCGATCGTAGCGTAAGGCTGGGTAAAACGTCGGACCTGGCCATCGGCTTCGGTCAGGACCACCTCCAGTTCGCCGCTGCCGCCAATGGTGCTCAGATCGTCGATTTCGTAGGGGCCGGGGCTGACGTAGGTGGAGTAAATCGGGTAACCGTTCTGCAGAACCTCGAGTTTGGCGCGGGTCTGGGCGACACCGCGAATGATCGGCGCATAGCCTTGCAAGGCGTCAGGCAACATGCCCATATCCGAGCTGATCAGCGCACCCTTGATCGGGATGCTTCTGAACACATCGCCGCCGGTAAAGGTTTCGCCCAGCGTCAGGTTGGCATGGGTGCCGGGCAAGTCCCGTTGCGCATAGGTATAGGCCCGGGTCCAGACGCGTTTGCCGTCTTCGTCCTGGCGCATGGACTGGTTGCTGCGCAAGCGCCAGGGGCCGAGATTGAGGCCAGTGTTCAGATAAAGGTCATCGCTGTTGTTCTTGCCGCCGTAGCGGCTGGAGCCCTGTTGCGCCGAGGCCTGGTAATTGATGAAGGCGGCGTTGATGCCGTAGTCCCAGTGTTCGGGGTCGATGTGACCACTGACATCACGGCGCATGGCAATCTGCGGAATGGAAATGGCCAGCAGCAACTTGCTGGCGTCGAAGTCGATCTCGGCGCCGGGGATCAGCGTAAACAAGTCCACGCAACGGGCGTGCAGCAGTGTGGGGTCGGCGAGGCTGTCGAGCCGAACACCCAGCTGTTCGAGCAATTCGGGCGCCAGGCAAGGTAGAAGGCGATCATTTTCCGGGCTCAATTCAAAGGCCATTTCGCGCTGGCCGAAGTAACGCAGGTTGATCTGGATGTCGACCCAGTAACGGCCTGGTCCAAGGTCGTGACTGCTTGCCAGGGCGCGCAGGGCTGCAGCACCGGCATCGCCGGCATGGGCCGGGCTTTGACGCATGAAGCCGGATTGGAATTCGATGGGCTGGATCGCCTGCGCCGGTTTGATTTCCAGCAGGATGGCGCCACTGCTGCCGATAAAGAACAGCTGAACGAGGCGCAGGCGCACAGGCACGGCCGCGCACCCGCGGTCGGGTAATGAAATCATGGGTGTGGGTTCCTGGCAGTTAGTGCGGAGGGAACTGCCTCAAGGGGCCAGTTGAATCGGCTGGGTCAATGGCGTGCTATAGCCGCCGTAGTCATTGATCGCCGAGAACACGACTTGCAGGTTGTTGTTGGGTTTGAAACCGTTCAGAGGGTAGCTCTGGTTGCCGAGGGGCTCGACCATCGTGGCATTCTGAACGGCATGGCTCTGGCCATTGCCGGTCACGTCCAGGCGGATGAAGGACACGTGAAAGGGCGTCGGACTATTCACCACAAGATGAGGCTGGCCGCCGACGTTCTTGATCGACCATTGCAGGTCCTTGAGACGGGCGATGGGGTTGTCCTTGAGTTGGCTGGGGCGATAGAAAAGCTTGATGCGTGTGCGCAACGCGATGTTCAGGACATTGCCATCGTTGGCTTCGGCCTGTGGTATTTCCTGCACGTTGAAGTAGAACAGCGACTCGCGATCGGTGGGCAGCTTATTGGGCAGGCCGTTGATCTGGACTTGTTGTTCCTTGCCCGGATTGAGTCGAAACAGGGGCGGGGAAGGGATGAACGGCACCGCGGTGGTGTCATCGTCACTGGCCGTGTTGACCCAGGTTTGCACGGCAAAAGGCCGGTTGCTGGGGTTGGCGACAATCACCGAGGTGCTGCGTTTGTCACTGTCGAATACCACACGCGTGGCGCCGATCGTCAGCGCCGCCTGGGTGACAGGAATATGGGCGGCCAGCATGAGCAGCGTCAGGCAGACGCCTATCACATGTCGGGAAGCGTTGGGCTGTTGAGTCAAACCAAACATGGGGGGATTACCTCAATACGCCCGGGCAGACAAGGCGTACCCGGGCGTATGGAAATGCCACTTGAACACGACGCGATCACGTCGTGTTCAAAGCGGGCGGGGTGGTGATCAGTTGATGGCGACGATGAACTGCACATCCGCCGAAGCGGCACCGGCGGTCACGGTGGCGGCCGTGGAGCGGTAGTAGGCGTTGAAGATCATGTCGGTTTCGCCGGTGTCGTTCAGATCGTAATCGGCGGACGCTGCGCCCGGTGCGATCGGTGTGCCGGTCTTGTCCTTGAGCACGATCACAACGCCCTTGGCGCCGTCGTTGGTGGGCGTGACTGCAAAGTAGTTGCCCGAAGTGTCGGCAGTGCCGTTGAAGGTCACGGCGGCGGTGTTGTCCGCTGGGTTCAGGTTGCAACCGGCACCGCCCTTGACGCGCAGGCCGAAGCTTTTGCCGGAATACTCCTGGCCGATGGCCGTGAAGCGGCTGGCTTCGATGGATCCCATCTTCACCAGGTTACCCACCGAACCGTCGCCAGGGTTGATGACCTCAATGGGGCAGGTGCTGGAGGTGATCTTGCCCTCGAAGTTGATGGTGCCGGTGTTGGCGAAGGCGGAAGTTCCGGACAGTGCTGCGGTTAGTGCGAGGGAAAGTGTGAGTAGATGTTTTTTCATGGTGGATCCTTAGTTAAATAACGTCCGAGGGGAGGGAGGGTGTTGCGTGTGTTTTGTTTAAAAGTGTTAATTGTTGGGGTGTCATGACGGGGCGGGATTCTAGAAGGGTTTGTTTGGATAAAATAGCCAGATACGTTGTTGTTTTGTCGACGTGATCTGTAGGAAAATTCTTTGATATGGAGGCGTAAACAGGAAGTTGCTTGGAGTGGGGGTGGTGTTTCTGGAAGAGGTGCGGTAGTTGATCGCGGTAAGCGAGGGCGACTTTCTATGCAGGCTGGCAACAAAGTATGTTTCTTGTTGCCAGCACTTCTTTAGCCTGTTTACCGACGAGGGCCCATTCCAAGATGGCTGTTTACTATGTCAGATCTATTGGATTTCTGATTTGCATGCGCTGCCGCCTCTTTGATTGTCTTTCCATGGTTTTTCTGTTCGATAATCAGTTTCATTTGATCAGTTTCAGCTCTAATAGGTGGGGCGGTAGGTTTTGGAACTTTGAGTTTACTAATCTGAGTTGATAATTCTTCTTTGTTTATGGGGGGGTGCCCACTTGTCCCATTCACAGCTGTTGTCCCGGGAAGTTTGACGTTAGCGTTTACAGGATTTCTACCGGGTAGGGATGGGTGGAATTTTGGTGTATTAGACGAAGCGGCAAGCCGTGGTCCGGCAGAACTAATAGGTCTCAATCCCAACTTGTGGACTTCGTCTGAGCTGAAGCCCCACATTTTTGTTCCAGATGTGTCAGTATTCTTGGCCAAGTTTATTAATATGTCATCCAATCCATTACCGACAACTCTAGCAATCGAACCAAAGGCTGCCCCGGCAACCCCTGGCACAATCGACGCCAGCCCCAAATACATCCCCCACTGTCCCGCTTCTTCATCGCCATTGGCAGCAGCAACCGCACTGGCCGCTGTTGAGCCCGCGCTAAGCGCCGTCGCTGTCGCCAGTGATGCGGTTTTAGCAACTGCAAAACCAAACGCAGCACCCGTCAGCGGCGCGGCAGCGCCAAAACTGGCGACGGTCGCGGCGCCCGCAGCAACCGTACCCACCGCGCCCAGCACCACGAACACCCATGACAACCAGTCGCCTCCACTGCCCCCGGAAAGCTGCGGCACCTCGTCCTCATACGGGAATCGCAGCCGGCCGCTCCAGCCAATGGCTTCGTGTCCGGAAGGGTCACGCAGGGCGATCGGGTTGCCCAGGCAATAGCAGTAGCCGACCTGGACCATCGGCTGCCCGGAGCCGGGAAAAATACGGTGGTCGGTGACCCGTGGCAAAGGAGTGCGACCGCTGCCCGTAGGGAACTGATGGCCGAGGTCTTGATAGCGGATTTCCTCCCGCGCACCGCTGGGCGTTTCCACCGAGGTAATGCACAAGTGGTCGTTCTTGAGGGTGTAACCGAAGCGCCATGACGCCTGGTTGTCGGTGGGCAAGGTGATCTTGCTCACGTATCGGTCGGAACCTTGCAGCGTCATGACAAAGTTTGCCAGCGGGCCACCGCTCGGGCCGGAAAACGGGTACAGCAGCACCTCGACCGATGCGCTGTCGCGTTTCACCGTCAACAGGGTTTGGCCTGAGTCATCCTTGATCCAGGACAGGATTTGGTCCGAGCCACTGAAGGGGACATAGCCCAGCGTGATCTTGTGCCCCGTAAAAGAACGAATCTCGACAGGCAGGGCGACCCGGTTCTGGGCGCTGCCGAGCACTTCGAGGATCTCGACCAGCCCGGATTTGTGCACCACGCGGTAGCGATTGCTACCCTCCGGGTAGAAATGAAAGCTGTCGATTTTCTGTTCCTTCATTACCAACTGACCGGTCTGACTGTCGGTGCCGGTGACTTTGAAGGTTTCACCGGTACTCAGCGACAGGATCTGAGTGCTGGGGATGTATTGCGACAGCTTCATGTTCCAGCCATGACCCCAACCACTGTCACGAGGGTTGAGGGCGCTGTAGTACAGCCTCAGGTCAAACCCTGGCCCGCGTAAGTCATTGGTCTTGATCTCCGGCAAGTTGATAGAGATTTTGTACAGACCCGTGCGTGAGTCGACGCCGTTTTCCACGGCGCTCACGAAGTTATTTGCGTTGGAACTCACCGAGGAAGTATCAGTCATGGTTATTAATCTCGTATTGGGCCAGGTAAAGAAAAACAGAATGAGGCGTTCGGGCGCGTATCGAAAATAAAAGCGCTCACCAATGTGCCCACAATAAAACGCCAATAAGAAATTGGTCTGAAATCCAGATTTTCACCTGTAGTCCGTGGATGGGTTCAGGTTCCTGGTTAAAACAATAACAGCGAAAGAACGCGGAAGAACCTATCAGTTCTGATAGTGGGCAGATCTTGAATTCCGGCGTAAAACATAGTCATCCATGACTGCCGTGTTGGATGCGGCCTTGACCCAGTACGGGGCCTGGGCCGTATGCGCGCAATAGGAGTTTTAAAGATGACGGCTACACTGCCAGCGCCGAAAGTTCCCGATGTTGGGCCTGATAATGTTATCGATCTTGATAAGTTGGGCAATGCAGATCTGAAAACCTGGGTCGACTATCCGCGTATAGCCGAGGGCGATGGGTTTTGGCCTACCTTGTGGGGCCGCAGTGCGAGTGGTGAGGCTGTCGATGATTTCAACGAGTTGGTCGTCATAGGTCCGGGTGAACTTAAACCGGAAGGTATGCCGGTACTCATCTCCAATGGCAAACTCAAAGCGCTGAAAGGGGGGCAAGTATTCTATTCGTACAAGATGCACGATCCCGATGCGCCGGATGGACGAGGGGAAGAGTCGCTGCGCCGGTTTTTCTATGTTGGCAAACCGTCGTCGGCTTCACTGCAACTGCCTGTCCTGCACTTCAAGGAATCTCACAGCCTTTGCGTGGACCTGGACCAAATTGGAGACGGCGGGGCTACTCTTGTAGCCACGCCTTATCAGGCCATGTCGGTTGGCGATGTTTTTACCTTTGTATTTGATATGTATTTTGAAGAGGACGAACCCTGGCAGAAATTGACTTACGCTAAAGAATTGCTCGAGGCCGATATCGGTAAACCGTTGCAATGGTCGATACCAAAGAACGAGTTACAGATTATCCAGGGCGGCTTTGCGAACATGGGTTATCGCATCGATTATGCCGAACCTACCGTAACGAGCGAGTCAGCCATACAAACGGTGCACGTGATCGCCCCCCCGGATACTTTGCTGCCTGCCCCTAAAGTCAAAGGCCTTGACGGCAATGAACTGGACCCCGATGTACATCCTGACGGCATCATGCTGGCAATCAAACTGTACCCGGGTATCCAGGTCGGTGACTACGTGGTGGTGTACGCCGAGAGCGATACTTCAATCTACGAAGAGCGCGATGACGTTGACGATCCGGCAGGCGGCACTGCGCCCCGTCAAATCTATGCAGCCACCTATGACGAGTGGAATCGTCTGAAGACAGAGACAGAGTTTGACTGGCTGGACAGGCAGGCGCTGGCCCTGACCAGTTCCTTTGAGTATGACGACTGGGGCGCGCAACGCTGCGTGACCGGCCCGGTCGGTGTGAAAACATTCGAAGTAACCGACCCCATCGGTACGTCTGCGTGGAGTGGGCCGATCCAGCGCAGCTGGCGCGAAGGCACCGGTGCCACAGCGCCAGTGGGCAAAGCGTAGGTATCACCCTGCAATACGATGAGTTCGATCGGGAAACCCTGCGCAGGTTCGACCTCAACGGGCTTAGGCAGGAATTGAGTCAGGTTTACAACGATGTCGATGGCTTGAAGCAGCGGACCCTGATGGAGGGCGCCACCCTGTTGCGCGATGAAACCTATGAATACGACCTGCGCGGGCGACTGACCAACTACGGATGCACGGGCACGCAACCGCCAGTAGATCCCTATGGCAAGCCGATCTCCCAGCAGATTTTCAGTTTCGATGCCCTGGATAACATTACGTTGCTGATGACCTATTTCGGCAGCGCCTTCAACCGGGCGAGATATTTCTATGACAACCCGGACAAGACACAACTGAGCAAGGTCACGAACAATCATGCGGACTACCCGCCGCAGATTGATTTGAAATACAACCCCGGTGGCCACCTGATCCTCGATGAGGAACAGCGCACCCTCGACTACGACGCCCTCGGCCGGTTGATCAGCGTCAGCGGCTCGTCAAGTGGGGCGTCGAGAAGCTACGGCTACGATCCGCTGGACAAAGCGGTTGCCATGAACGATGGCACTGGCGCTGAGCAACGCTTTTATCAGGGTGATCTACTGGCTAATCAGATCAAGGGCGCCACCAGCAGCACCTTCATGCGTGGTCATGAGGTTGTGCTCGCCGAGCACCAGGCTGGTGCGAACCCAAAGTCCCTGTTGCTGGCCAGTGATCTCAAGAACAGTGTGATGAGCGAGGTCAGTAAGTCGGGTCGTAAGGATAATGCGTACTCGGTGTATGGCTACCGTGGGGATGACCCGGTGGGGAGTGGGGCTTTGGGGTACAACGGAGAGCTTCGTGAAGTAGTCACGGGATCCTATTTGTTGGGGGATGGGCATCGTTCCTTTAATCCGACGCTGATGAGATTCCATAGCCCGGACCGCGAAAGTCCGTTTGAGGAGGGCGGTGTAAACCCGTATGCGTATTGTGGAAATGATCCGGCTAATTTTGAGGATCCCACGGGGAAATTTCGCTTTTTTGCATGGGTTGCGAAGTTCTTTGGTTCCAAGGCGAGCACTGGAGCAAAAGTAGCCAGCACTGGGGCAAAGACAACCAAGGCAGCAAGTGCTGGGAAGAAGGTGTCCAAGGTAGTTAATTCAGGTACCAATAACGGGCAAAGCACAAGCGTTGGTGGCAAAACAGGGCGATCAGCCCAACCAATTCTCACGAATCCAAAGCGTTCGGGGGCAATAAACGCAATAAAAGGGAAAGGCAAAAGTGGCTTTTGGAACGATCTGAAAGACGGGAAAATCCAGACGGACTACACGAAACCGACCCAGAGTCAGCAATCTCGTGCGCCTGTACAAGGAACTAAGTTTGGAGAATCGCTGGAAAATCCAAAAAGCGGAGCAGAGCGATTGTCGTCCCGTCTCGGTAAATCACTGATGAATGATAATGCCCCAAATATGAAGAATGATTGGAGTCAAGCATCGGAGGTAAGGGACGGCATTCGATCACACTTTAAAAATTAAAGACTTGTCCATGCTCGCCGCAGGTAAGGCGAGCATGGATTTTTTCTTACCGGGCAGACTAAGTTGCTGCTGTTCTTCAATTCTGGGCGAAACCGACGCACACTCAAAGTCAGCCTCAAGGCAACTCAATCAACCCCAGCTCCAACGCCTTGACCACTGCACACCCACGAGAGCTCACGCCGAATTTGCGACGAATATTGGCAAAGTGATAATTCACACCGGCTTCGGTGCAGTTGAAAATCCGCCCGATTTCCCAGGATGATTTGCCAATGGCGCTCCAGCGCAGTACTTCTTTTTCACGCGCGGTCAGGGTAACGGCGGCGGGACGCTCCGTTTCGGGATGCTTGAGGTGGGCCGGGGATGAAGAAGATGTGACTGTGGCTGAGTCGGCACGGAACATGTCGGGAATCTCCCTTAAATCATCAATGATTGCGGGGGCCGCAGGATCGTCCTGCTCCACGATGGCGAGGTACGCGCGGCCATCCTTCGGATGCCATGACAGGCAACGCAAGGTTCGATTTCCTTATATCCCGAATAGAAAATCATGGAACCTGTCACAAATTACAGGCAGCAGTCTTCGATAATCGTAACTTGCTGAATAAATGTGCTTTTGTAGTTTAAAAATTCTTCCCTTCCCGACCAGTAGCTCTTCATCGG
This sequence comes from Pseudomonas sp. WPR_5_2, assembly GCF_003634475.1. Taxonomy (NCBI): domain Bacteria; kingdom Pseudomonadati; phylum Pseudomonadota; class Gammaproteobacteria; order Pseudomonadales; family Pseudomonadaceae; genus Pseudomonas; species Pseudomonas sp. WPR_5_2. Next base: position 20,267 of record NZ_RBLA01000001.1, read on the forward strand.
CAGGGTTACGCTGGAAAGCTGTTCGCCATGCTGGCGAGTTGCGTGATTTGAGATAGGGTAGAGGCTGGATCCCGCGCGATATGGAGAACGACATGCGCTATTCAGCCTTGACTCAACGAATTGCCGGTGACGGCGCAGCAGCCTGGCAGATTCATGATCGAGCGCTGCAATTGCGCGAGCAGGGCATCGATGTGCTGCTGTTGTCCATCGGCGATCCGGATTTCGATACGCCGCCACCGATTGTGGAAGCAGCCGTTGCCAGCTTGCTGGCCGGAGACACTCACTATCCAGCGATACGCGGCAGCCAGGGCTTGCGCGACAGCATTGCCCGGCGGCACCAGCAACGCAGTGGGCAGGTGGTGGACGCCGACCACGTGATCGTGATGCCCGGCGCGCAATGCGCGGTGTATTCGGTTGCGCAATGCCTGCTCGATCCGGGCGACGAAGTGATCGTCGCCGAACCGATGTACGTCACCTATGAAGGCGTCATTGGCGGCTGTGGGGCTAAAGTGGTGGCCGTGCCTGTGCGGCCGGATAACGGCTTTCGGGTCGACCCCGCAGACGTCGCCGTACGTATCACTGAGAAAACAAGGGCGATTCTGCTCAACAGTCCGAATAATCCATCGGGCGCGAATTTATCGCTGGCAATCTGGCGTGAACTGGCAGCGTTGTGCGTGCGCCACGACCTGTGGCTGATCAGCGACGAGGTCTACAGCGAACTGCTGTACGAAGGTGAACACATCAGCCCGGCCAGCCTGCCGGGCATGGCCGAGCGCACTGCGACCATCAACAGCCTGTCCAAATCCCACGCCATGAGCGGCTGGCGAGTGGGGTGGGTGATCGGGCCCAAATCCATGGCCGAGCATCTGGTGAATTTGTCGATGTGCATGTTGTTCGGCATTCCCGAATTCATTCAGAACGCGGCACAGCTTGCGCTGGATGAGGATTTGCCTGAAGTGGCAATGATGCGCGAGGAGTACCGCCAGCGTCGCGATCTGGTGTGTGCAAGCCTGAACCAATGTCCGGGCCTGCGGGCGATTCGGCCGGATGGCGGGATGTTCGTGATGGTCGATGTGCGCCAGACCGGATTGTCTGCCCAACACTTTGCAGAACGATTGCTGGAGGGGTATGGCGTGTCGGTACTGGCCGGGGAGGCATTCGGGCCGAGCGCGGCAGGGCACATTCGCCTGGGGTTGGTCGTGGATCAATTGAAACTGGCGGATGCCTGCCGGCGAATTGCGTTGTGTGCGATGGACCTTTTGGAAGCGCGCCGGGCCTGATGGTTTTGTCTTGTCTGTACCGGCCCCTTCGCGAGCAGGCTCGCTCCCACGGTGAACCTGTGTTGAACACAGATTTTGTGTCCACTGAAGATCCTTTGTGGGAGCGAGCCTGCTCGCGAAGACTGACTGACAAACGCCGAATGTCTTAATCCTTCCACGCCCGCACATTCACCAGATTCTTCGGCAGCTCGCCCGCCAGCGCCGCCAGCAGGTTGTTCACCGCACACCCGGCCATGGCCTCCCGCGTCTCATGGGTCGCCGAGCCGATATGCGGAGTCGCCACCACGTTATCCAACTGCAACAACGGCGAATCCGGATCGAGCGGCTCGCGCTCAAACACATCCAGCCCCGCGGCGCGAATCTGCTCCGCCCGCAACGCCTCGATCAGCGCCTTTTCGTCGACCACCTTACCCCGTGAAATATTGATGAAGATCGTCTCGGGGCGCATTTGTGCGAACTGCTGCGCACCGATCAACCCTTCAGTTTCAGCCGTCAACGGCAAGGTCAGACAAACAAAATCCGCCTGTTGCAACAGCTCCGGCAAGCTGCGGTACTGCGCATTGAATCGCTGCTCCACCGCCGGTTTCGGCGAGTGGCTGTGATAGATCACCGGCATGCCGAAACCGAAATGCCCGCGTTGGGCCAATGCCTCGCCAATGCGCCCCATGCCGATGATTCCGAGGGTCTTGCCGTGCACATCGCTGCCGAATTGCGCCGGGCCGATGTTGCGTTGCCATTGACCGGCGCGAACCATGTTCGCCAGCTCCACCACGCGCCGGGCGGTGGCAAGGATCAGGGCGAAGCCGGTGTCGGCGGTGGTTTCGGTGAGCACGTCCGGGGTATTGGTGAGCAGGATGCGGCGTTCGGTGAGGTAGTCGATGTCGTAGTTGTCGACGCCCACCGAGACGCTGGCGATGGCCTCCAGATTCGGTGCCAGATCAAGCAACTGAGCATCCAGTTTCAGACTGGCACCGAGTAAACCGTGGGCATGGGGCAGGGCGGCGCGCAATCGGGCCAGGCCTTCGGCATCGAGGCTGTCGATCAGGGTGACTTCAGCGTGTTCCTGAAGCCTGGCCATCAGCGCCGGCGAGAGTTTCTTGTACAGCACAACCTGCTTTTTCATCGCGTGTCTCTCAACTTCTTCTATTCAGGAATGGGCGGGACGGGTCACGGCAACCGGGGGCCACGCCCGGTCACTGGCGCCGGGCTTGAGGAAAATCGTCAGCACCACCGAGAACATCAAGGCACCGCTCATCAACAGGTACGAGGCGCCGGGCGAACCGGTTGAGCTGTTCAGGTAACCGACCAGATAGGAGCCGCCAAACGAACCAAGGGCACCCATGCTGTTGATCAGGGCCATGGCACCTCCGGCGACGTTGGCCGGGAGGATTTCCGGGATGATGGCGAAGAATGGTCCGTAAGGTGCGTACATGCAGGCACCGGCAATCACCAGCAGGGTGTAGGACCACCAGAAATGTTCAGCGCCGAGGGCGTAGGAGCCGTAGAAGGCAATCGAGGCGATCAGCAGCGGCGGCCAGACGAAGCGTTTGCGTTTCTGCAATTTGTCCGAGCCCCAGGACACCAGCAGCATGCCGATGACCGCCGCCAGGTACGGTAGCGCCGAGAGCCAGCCGGCCTGGACCATGTCCATCTGCGCGCCGGCCTTGAGGATCGACGGCAGCCATAGCACGAAGCCATAGACCCCGATGCTCCAGCAGAAAAACTGCAAGGCCAGCAGGATCACTTTTGGCGAGCGGAAGGCTTCAGCATAGTTTTTCACCGCCTTGATGCCGACCTGTTCGGCGGCGAGGGCGCTTTCCAGATCCTGTTTCTCCTGACCACTGAGCCACTTGGCCTGTGCGGGACGATCATCGGCCAGCTTCCACCAGATAAATGCCCAGAGCACCGCCGGCAAGCCTTCGATGATGAACATCCAGCGCCAGCTGTAGTGCTGCACCAGATAGCCCGAGACCACCGACATCCAGAGCATGGTCACCGGGTTGCCGAGGATCAGGAAGGTGTTGGCCCGGGAACGTTCGGCACGGGTGAACCAGTGGCACAGGTAGATCAGCATCGCCGGCATCACGGCGGCTTCGACCACGCCGAGCATGAAGCGGATGACGATCAGCCAGTAGGCGTTGGAGACGATCCCGGTCAGGGTCGCCAGGCTGCCCCACAGGATCAGGCTGACGAAAATCAGCTTCTTCACGCTGTGCTTTTGCGCGTAGATCGCGCCGGGTACCTGGAAGAAAAAGTAGCCGAGGAAGAACAGCGCGCCGAGCATCGACGACAGGCCCGGGGTGATCATCAGGTCGGCGGCCATGCCCGAGGCGGCGGCGAAACCGTAGTTGGCACGGTCCAGGTACGCCAGGCTGTAGGTGATGAACACGATGGGCATGATGTACCACCAGCGGCGGGCGGCGAGGGTTGCGGTTTTCATCAGTGGTGCTCCTGAGCTTGTTGTTTTTGTCGCAGCAGGTAACGGTTTTTGGATCTTTAGTGACAGTTCCGGCCTCATCGCGGGCAAGCCCGCTCCCACAGGGATTTGTTGTGGATATCAAATTGTTGTTCACCACAAAAACCTGTGGGAGCGGGCTTGCCCGCGATGGCGGCCTCAAATTCGCCATACATCTCAAGTCGGGTCGGCAACCCCTCCATATCCCCCCGACTCTGCACGGCACGGCTGCCAATCCAGTTGGCCCGCTTCACGGCGTCGACAATGCTGTGGTTTTCCAGCAGCGCGCTGATCAAGCCGACTGCAAACCCGTCGCCGGCGCCCACGGTGTCGACCACCGTTTCCACCGGCACACCGGCAACGAATCCCTCATCCAGCTGCGTGCGGTAATAAGCACCATGTGGGCCGAGCTTGATTGCCACCGCTTCAACGCCCTGGTTGAGGTAGAACGCCGCAATGTCAGCCGGGTCTTCGAAACCGGTCAGCAAGCGACCTTCACTCAAGCCAGGCAGCACCCAATGGGCGAGGGCGGCAAGGCGATTGATTTCGGTGATCATCTCTTGCTGGCTCGCCCACAGGCTCGGGCGCAGGTTCGGGTCGAAAGAGACGCTGCGCCCTGCATCACGCATGCGGGTCATCAGTTCAAAGGACATTTCCCGCGCAGTGGCGGAGAGCGCCGGAGGAATGCCGGTGGCGTGCAGGTGCCGAGCCTTGAGCAATTGGGGAACGATGGATTGCGGTGACAAATGACTCGCCGCCGAGCCGCGCCGGAAGTATTCCACCACCGGATCGTCGCCATCATCGGTACGGGATTTGAGTTGAAAACCGGTCGGATGCGCGGGGTCGACAACCACGTTGCTGCAATCGAGCCCTTCTTTTTTCAGCGTATCGACCACGAAACGCCCCAGCGAGTCATCGCCCACCCGGCTCAGCCATGCCACCTTGAAACCCAGGCGCGACAGACCGATGGCAACGTTGCTGTCTGCTCCGGCAATGCGCTTGTGAAAGTGGTCGACCTTGGCCAGGTCGCCGTTCTGGTCAGCGACGAACATCGCCATGGTTTCGCCGAACGAGAGGATATCGATCTCAGACATGGGCGTTCTCCAGCCGGGATTCACCCAGTCGGGCGAGGGTGGCGACATGTTCGCGGGTGAGCTGTACCAGGTCGTCGCCTTGCAGCGGGTATTCCACGGCGCGCATGACGCCTTGGGCCATGTGCCGAAGCAGTTGTTCCCACTGGTGCAAGTCGCTGGCGGCCGGCGGTATGGCGACCAGTTTGCCATCGGCCCGGCGTGATACCGCCTTGCAATGCACATAGCCAACATGACGACCGAGGAGACGCGCGGCGCTGGCGGCGGATTGATCCTGCCAATGCCAGTTGCCGATATCGAAGGTCATCTTGATCGGCAGTTTGTGCTGTTCGACTTCATTGAAAAAGCGTTGGAAGGGTTCGATGCGGCCGCCGTGCAGGGTCTGGTCGTTTTCCACCAGTAGTTGCACCGGGCTTTGCGCGAGTGTGTTGGCCAGGGCTTGCAGGTCGTTGTTGTCGGTGAAATAGCCCAGGGAAACCTTGAGCCATTTGGCGCCGAACGCCCGGGCGCGTTGCAGGGCGCTCATCAACTCGAGGTTAGGTTTCGACTGGCCGGCCAGCCACAGTTCCATGGGCGAGGAGTACACGCTTTGCAGCCCTTTGGTCTGTGTTGCGTTGGCCAGTTGTACAGGCGCTTCACCGGTCAGCAATTCTTCACGCCACTCAATGTGCGTGGCCCCCGCGGCGGCCAGCACGTCGATGAAACTGCCCTGGCCCCGTTGGCGCACCAGATCGGCGCCGTAGCTGGAGAGGCTGATGGAAACGGCGGGTGTGTTCATTATTTTTCTACCTCTGAAACCGGTTTCATTTTTGTTCAAAAAAATAGGCGGTGATCTTGTGGGCCTCTTCGCGAGCAGGCTCGCTCCCACAGTGGATTTATTTACGCAGATCCATTGTGGGAGCGAGCCTGCTCGCGAAGGGGCCAGAACAATCATCGAGAAATCCCACGGGTAGACCCCCGGACAATCAACCGCGCCGAAAAATCCAGGGTCCGCAGCGGCCCGTCATCACCCCGCAATCGCTTGAGCAAGCATTCAAACGCGCTCGCGCCGATTTCAGCAGTCGGTTGGGCGAGTGCAGTGATGCCGCTGCCCACCAGCGGATACCAATCCAGGTCATCGAGGGCAATCAGGCCCACGTCCTCGAACAAATTGCACTGGAGCTCCCGCAAGGCATGGGTACTGGCCAACGCCGCAATCCCGTTGGCGCAAAACAGCGCTTTCGGGCCGGTGCCTGGGGTGTCGAGAAATGTTTTCAAATGTGCGATCAGTTCGCTGCCGGTTTCGATGATCGTGCCGCTCAGCGCCGACCGTTGTGCGATCTGCTCTTTGAAACGGTTCACGCGTTCGATCCGCGAACTGGTGCCATCAAACGGCTCAGTCACCATCAGCACGTCCCGGTAGCCACGTTCTTCAAGATGATCGAGGGCCAGGTCGACGGCTTGCGGATTGTCCAGCCCGACCATATCGCTCTCGAGGTGCGCGACCTTGCGGTCCACCAGCACCAGGGGCATTTCCCGGTGCAGTTCATGCAACTCGTCGCGGTGGTGGCCGAGCGTATTCACAATCAAGCCTTCGATGTTGTAAGAACGCAGCAAGGCCAGGTGCTGGCGCTCCTGCTCATCGTCGCGGTCGGTGTTGCACACCACCAGGCTGTAGCCGTGCTGACGGCAGGCGGTTTCCACCCCGTGCATCACGGCAATCGAATAAGGGTTACGGATGTCGGCCACCAGCATGCCGATCAAGCGCGTACGCCCGCGCTTCAGGCCGCGAGCCATCTGGTTCGGGCGGTAGCCCAACTCGGCAATTGCCTGTTCAATGCGCAGGGCGATGGCATCGGAGAGCAGGGCGCGGTCTTCGCCGATGAACCGCGAGACGCTGGCCTTGGAGACCTTGGCGTGTTCGGCCACGTCGAGCATGGTTACGCGGCTGCGTTGGGCGGCGGAGAAATCGTTCACGGGCTGAAACCTTGTTATTGGATTTATAGGGTTTGAGTGCGTCGCGGGGTTGCACTGAAACCGGTTTCAGAAGACACCAAAAGCGGATTCGCCGTCAAGCCCCGTGTTGGCAATTGTCCGACAAATGGGCTTACGCCAAAACGCTCAACCACGCAGAGCCCAGCAACAACAGGGCCATGCAGCGATTGAAACATTGCATGGCCCGGGGCGAACGCAACCAGCGACTGGAGCCAGCACCGAGCAACGCCCAGACACCGAGACAGGGCAGCGATATCAGAAAAAAAGCTATGGACAGGCACAACACATGCATCAGCCGATCCTCACCGGCACCAGCGAAAACGCTGACCACGGCTAGCGCCATCATCCAGGTTTTCGGATTGATCCATTGCAAGCTGGCGGCGCCCAAGGCGCCAAGACGGGCACCGGTTACTTGCGCGGTGATCGCGACGGCCGGGGTGCGGAAAATCTGCCACGCCAGATAACTCAACCACGCTATGCCGGCCCATTGCATGACCGTCTGTAACAGGGGCCATTGAGTGAGCGAAGAGCCGGCGCCCATGCCCACCAGCAGTACAAGGAGCGCTGCGCTGACACAGGCGCCCAGGATGATCGGCACGGCGGCTAACAGGCCGAATCGCGCACTGTTGCTCAGCACCAGAATATTGGTTGGCCCCGGGGTGATCGCGGCCACAAAGGCAAACATCAAGAAGGGAAGAAACGTCGGGAAAGAGGACAGCATCGCAGGCAAACTCCGGTGAAGATCAGTGAATTGATCTTCTTCTCGGTCGGGTTACCTGTCTGGAAGATTTGAGCAACGCTTGCGGTACAGCGCGGGTGTCAGGCCGTAGGCGCGCACGAACCAGCGACCCAGATGGCTCTGATCGGCGAAACCCAGCGTCATCGCTACAGTCGTTGGCTGTTCGCCTTGGGACAACATTCGCCGGGCGGTGGCCAGTCGTAACTGCACCAGATAAGCATGGGGCGCCATGCCATAAGCCGCCTTGAAGGCGCGTGTCAGGCGGAAGCGATCGACGCCGGTGACGGCGGCCAGCTGGTCGAGGCCGATGTCGTATTGCGCATTGGCGTGCAGATACTCCCGCGCCTTCTGCGCCACCAACGGCAGGCGCGGGTCCTGGTCATAGCGGGTGCGCCAGTGCAGGTGGCGGGTCAGGCCCTCGAGCAAGGCATCGAGCGCCGTTTGGCGGACGATTTTCAGCTCACCCCTATGCAGGGTTTCAAAGGCCAATGCAGTGGCATGGGCCAGTGGCAGGTCGGTGGTGAGTGTGTTGGCAAAACTCAATTCGCTGTTGTCTGGAGCCTTGTCGAACACCGCGCCGAGTTCTCGCGTCAGCCACTGCGGATCGATATACAGCATGCGATACGTGAAGCCGTCGTCGGTCGGCGCTTCACCATCGTGAATGTCACCCGGCTCCAGCAAAAACACCTTGCCCGGTGTGCTCTGGTGTTTCGCCCGCCGACAATTGAACTGCTGCACGCCTTGCTCGGTGACCCCCACCAGATAACTGTCATGCCAGTGCGGATCGTAGGCATGGCCCTGGAAATGCGCGCGCAGGGTCTCGATGCCGGTGTCGGCGTCCTGGGACAGGTCGATCCAGTTATGAGTGTTCATGCAGCACCTGCGGGAGGATTGCCGATCTATTTAACGCCCGCGCAGGGGTGATGACTAGAACGTTTGTGCACGGCTCAATTGAACAGCCCGGCGGCGATGTTGATCGAGAATCCGAGTATCGCTGTATTGAACAGAAATCCAATCAGCGACTGCGCCAGCACAATCTTGCGCAATTCCCGTGTCGCCACGCCAACGTCCGAGGTTTGCACCGCCACGCTGAGGGTGAACGAGAAGTACAAAAAGTCCCAGTAATTGGGTGTGGTCAAGCCCTCGGCAAATCGTAGCGCCGGGTCTTTGCCTTCCCAGGTGTAAAACAAGCGCGCGTAGTGCACGCTGAATATCACGCCAATCAGCAACCATGAGCCAAACACCGTCAACGCAGTAAAACCGTAATGCAGCAGCTTGCGGGTGGTTTCCAGGTCCTTGCTGCCCGCCAGTTCGAAGGTGATGGTGGCCAGGCTGGCAAGCGCCGCAATGCACACCACCAATAGCACCAGCCCGGCGTTTTCGTCCTCGATCTCGGCAATGCGCTTCACGTCCGGAGCCTTGGAGCGCACGGTGAGCCAGAGCATCAGCACCAGATAGGTCCAGACCCCGGTGTTCCAGCCGATGAGGATTTTGTTGATGATCGAATCGGCGGGAATCAGGATGCCCGCGGCGATGCCCAGTGTCGTGGCGGCGGACAGGCGAGGGTGGGTGTGGGTGAGGTAGGGCATGGGGGCTCGATGGGTCTGGGTATTGCAAACACCTTAGCCCAGATCCTGAGGCCGAACATCGTCCCTTGTAGGAGCGAGGCTTGCCCGCGAAGAGGCCGTGACATCCAACATTGATGTTGGATGACACTCCCTCTTCGCGGGCAAGCCTCGCTCCTACAGGGACGGTGGTGTGGGTTATGGATTCTTGTGGCGTTTGTGAACGAGCTTCATCACCACCACAAAAAACACTGGCACAAATATCACCGCCAGTGTCGCCGTGATCATGCCGCCAATCACCCCGGTGCCGATGGCTTGCTGGCTCGCCGAGCTGGCGCCGGTGGCGATGGCCAGCGGTACCACGCCGAGGATGAACGCCAGGGACGTCATCACGATCGGCCGCAAACGCAGGCGCGCGGCTTGCAGGGTGGCGTCGATCAGGTCGTGGCCTTCGTCGACCAGGCTCTTGGCGAACTCGATGATCAGGATCGCGTTCTTCGCCGACAGACCGATGATGGTGATCAAACCGACCTTGAAGAACACGTCGTTGGGCATGCCTCGGACGGTCACCGCCAACACCGCGCCGAGCACACCCAGCGGCACTACCAGCAGCACTGAGGTCGGGATCGACCAGCTCTCGTACAACGCCGCCAGGCACAGGAACACGATCAGCAGCGACAAGCCGAGAAGGATCGGTGCCTGACTACCGGACAAGCGTTCCTGCAACGACAGGCCGGTCCATTCCTGACCCAATCCGGCCGGCCCTTGTGCCACCAGCCGCTCGATTTCAGCCATGGCTTCGCCAGTGCTGTGGCCCGGTTTCGGCTCGCCCGAGATGCTGATCGCCGGATAGCCGTTGTAGCGGGTCAACTGCGCCGGGCCTTGGGTCCATTTGGCCTGGACGAAGGACGACAGCGGCACCATGTTCCCGGCATTGTTGCGCACGTGGATTTTCAACAGGTCGTCGACCTGACTGCGCTGATCGCCTTCAGCCTGGACCACGACCCGCTGCATCCGCCCCTGATTGGGGAAGTCGTTGATGTAGCTCGAACCGACGGCGGTGGACAGCACGCTGCCGATGTCGGCAAAAGAAACACCCAAGGCATTGGCCTGCTTGCGGTCGACGATCAATTGCACTTGCGGGGCTTCAGCCAGGGCGCTTTCACGCACGTTCATCAGGATCGGGCTCTTTTCGGCGGCGGCCAGCAACTCGGTGCGTGCGCGCATCAATGTGTCATGGCCCAGGCCGCCACGGTCCTGCAAGCGGAATTCGAAGCCACTGGAGGTGCCGAGGCCGTCCACCGGGGGCGGCAAGACCGCGAAGGCCATGGCGTCCTTGATCTGGCCGAGGGCGATGTTGGCGCGGTCGGCAATCGAACTCGCCGAGTCATCGCCACCACGCTCGGACCAGTCCTTGAGCGTGGTAAACGCCAGTGCCGCATTCTGGCCGCTGCCGGAGAAGCTGAAGCCGAGAATCACGGTGCTGTCACCGACGCCGGGCTCGGTGGCGTTGTGCGCTTCGATCTGCTCGACCACCTGCACCGTGCGGTTTTTGCTCGCGCCCGGTGGCAGTTGAATGTCGGTGATGGTGTAGCCCTGATCCTCCACCGGCAGGAACGAGGAGGGCAGACGACTGAAGCACAGCCCCAGGCCGACCAGCAGCACCCCATAGATCAGCAGGTAACGACCGCTGCGTTTTAGCGCGTAGGCGACCCACCCTTGATAACGTGCAGTGAGTTGCTCGAAGCGACGGTTGAACCAGCCGAAAAACCCGGTTTTTTCGTGATGCTCACCCTTGGCAATCGGCTTGAGCAGTGTCGCGCACAGTGCCGGGGTCAAGGTCAGGGCGAGGAAGGCCGAGAACAGAATCGAAGTGGCCATCGACAACGAGAACTGTTGGTAGATCACCCCGACCGAACCCTGCATGAACGCCATCGGAATGAACACCGCCACCAGCACCAGGGTGATGCCGATGATCGCGCCGGTGATCTGTTTCATGGCCTTGCGGGTCGCGTCCTTGGGTGAAAGACCTTCAGTGGCCATGATCCGCTCGACGTTCTCCACCACCACAATCGCGTCGTCCACCAGAATGCCGATGGCCAATACCATACCGAACATGGTCAACACGTTGATCGAGAAACCCAGCGCCAACATGGTCGCGAAGGTGCCCATCAGCGCCACCGGCACCACCAGCGTGGGGATCAGCGTGTAGCGAATGTTCTGCAGGAACAGGAACATCACCGCGAACACCAGCACCATCGCCTCGAGCAAGGTGAAAACCACTTTGGTGATCGAGACCTTGACGAAAGGCGAGGTGTCGTACGGAATCTTGTACTCGACGTTGGCCGGGAAGTAGCGCGACAGCTCATCCATCTTCGCCCGCACCAGGGTCGCGGTACTCAGGGCATTGGCCCCCGGCGACAGTTGCACGCCGACGGCGGTCGAGGGTTTGCCGTTCAGGCGCGTGGAAAACTGGTATTCCTGGCTGCCGATCTCGACCCGGGCCACATCCGCGATGCGCACAGTGGAACCGTCCGGATTGGCCTTGAGCACGATGTCGGCGAACTCTTCCTGGGTTGACAACTGGCCTTTGACCAGAATGGTCGCGGTGATCTCCTGAGTGGTGCGGCTCGGCAAGTCACCGATGCTGCCCGCCGACACCTGGGCGTTCTGCGCGACGATGGCGGCATTGACGTCAGCGGGGGTGAGGTTGAAACCGATCAGTTTCTGCGGGTCGATCCAGATGCGCATGGCCCGTTCGGCACCATACAACTGGGCCTTGCCGACGCCGTCCAGACGCTTGATCTCGTTCATCACGTTGCGTGCCAGGTAGTCGCTGAGCGCTACGTCGTCGAGCTTGCCGTCGCTGGAGGTCAGGGTGATCAGCAACAGGAAACCGGCGGAGACTTTCTCTACCTGCAAGCCCTGTTGATTGACCGCTTGCGGCAGGCGCGACTCCACGACTTTCAGGCGGTTCTGCACATCCACCTGGGCCATTTCCGGATCGGTGCCGGGCTGGAACGTCGCCTTGATCGTGGCGCTGCCGAGGCTGCTTTGCGATTCGAAATACAACAGATGGTCGGCACCGTTGAGCTCTTCCTCGATCAGGCTGACCACGCTCTCGTCCACGGTCTGCGCTGACGCGCCGGGGTACACGGCATAAATTTCAATCTGTGGCGGCGCGACGTCGGGGTACTGCGCCACCGGCAACTGCGGGATGGACAGCGCACCGGCGAGCAGGATGAACAGGGTGACCACCCAGGCGAACACCGGGCGGTCGATAAAGAACTGCGGCATAAACAAGCGTCCTGCTTACTGGCCAGAAACCTGGGCAAGTGGAAGAGGGGAGTCGTCGATCTGCACCTTTTCGCCGGGGCGCGCATGTTGCAGGCCTTCGATGACGATGCGGTCGCCGGCTTTGAGCCCGCCGGTGACGATCCAGCGATCGTTCTGCACCGGGCCCAGTTCCACCGGTTGCCGGGCGACCCGTTGCTGCGCGTCGAGTAGCAGCACTTGAGCAATGCCGGCGCTGTCACGCTGGATCGCCCGTTGCGGCACGCTGATGCCTTGCTGGTCCACCGCTTGCTCCAGGCGCACCCGCACGAAGCTGCCGGGCAGCAGGTCGAGGTTCGGGTTGGGGAATTCGCTGCGCAGGATGATCTGACCAGTGCCCGGGTCGACCGTGATGTCGGAGAACAGCAGCTTGCCCGGTAGCGGGTAGAGGCTGCCGTCGTCCTGAATCAGCGTCGCCTTGGCCTGGCCTTGGCCCACTTCCTTGAGTTGACCGGAACGGAAGGCGCGGCGCAGGTCGTTGAGTTCGCGGGTCGATTGGGTGAGGTCGGCGTGGATTGGGTTCAGCTGTTGAATCAGCGCCAGTGGCGTGGTTTCGTTCTGCCCGACCAGTGCGCCTTCGGTGACCAGCGCGCGACCGATGCGCCCGGAAATCGGCGCGGTGACGGTGGCGTAGCCAAGGTTCAACCGGGCACGCTCGACCGCGGCTTTACTGGCGGCCACGTCGGCGGCGGTTTGCCGCGCATTGGCGCGGGCATTGTCGTAGTCCTGGCCGCTGATGGCCTTGTCGTCGATCAACTGGGCGTAGCGCTGTTCTTGCAGCCGGGCCTGGAACGCGTTGGCCTCGGCCTTGCGCAGTGCTGCTTCGGCGCTGTCGAGGTCGGCCTTGAACGGCGCCGGGTCGATGCGGAACAGCACGTCGCCCTGTTTCACGTCGCTGCCTTCACGGAAGGTGCGTTGCAGGACCACGCCAGCGACACGGGCGCGCACTTCGGCGATGCGCGGCGCGGCGATGCGCCCGCTCAGCTCGCTGCTGATGGTCAGCGGTCGGGCTGAGAGGGTTTCGATGCGCACGGTGGCCAGTGGTGCCTGTTCTTCGGCGGTCGAGGCCTTGTCGCACGCGCTCAGCGTCAACGCCAGGGCCAGAAGGCTGAGCCTGGCAAGCAGATTGTTTGACATGAATTACCCCAATAATGACCCCCAGCATCCTACTGGGCGACGGCGAGGGTAGCGGTGAAGCTTTGTTGGCGCTGTGTGAAATTGTGTAAGGGTTTTACTCAGGTGTGTGCGGGGGCGTATATCCTTGAATCCTTGAATTCCATTGCGTCTGTCAGATCGTCTTCGCGAGCAGGCTCGCTCCCACAGTTGAAATGCGTCCCCCTGTGGGAGCGAGCCTGCTCGCGAAAGCGGTCTATCCGGCGCCACTGCACTTTCTGGAAACACCCATGCCCAACATCCTCCTGGTCGAAGACGACACCGCCCTCGCCGAACTGATCGCCAGCTACCTGGAACGCAACGGCTACTGCGTCAGCGTGATCAGCCGTGGCGATCAGGTGCGCGAGCGCGCGCGGGTCACGCCGCCCGATCTGGTGATCCTCGACCTGATGCTGCCCGGTCTTGATGGCCTGCAAGTCTGCCGTTTGCTACGGGCCGATTCCGCAACCCTGCCGATCCTGATGCTCACCGCCCGCGACGACAGTCACGATCAGGTGCTGGGCCTGGAAATGGGCGCCGATGACTATGTCACCAAACCCTGTGAGCCTCGGGTATTGCTGGCGCGGGTACGTACCTTGTTGCGGCGCAGCAGTCTCAGCGAACCACAGACCGTCAACGACCGCATTGTGATGGGCAATCTGTGCATCGACCTGTCCGAACGCACCGTGACCTGGCGCGAACAACCGGTGGAGCTGTCCAGCGGCGAATACAACCTGCTGGTGGTGCTGGCCCGGCATGCCGGCGAAGTGCTGAGCCGCGACCAGATTCTGCAACGCCTGCGCGGCATCGAATTCAACGGCACGGACCGTTCGGTGGACGTGGCGATTTCCAAGTTGCGGCGCAAGTTCGATGACCATGCCGGCGAGGCGCGCAAGATCAAGACCGTGTGGGGCAAGGGTTACCTGTTCAGCCGTTCCGAATGGGAATGCTGAGACGATGTTCAGAATCCTTTTTCGCCTGTACCTGGTCACCATTGTTTCATTCAGTGCAGCGATCTACCTGGTGCCGGACCTGGTGATCAAGGTCTTCCACGAGCGCTTCCTGACCTACAACCTTGATTATTCCCGTGGCCTGCAAACCCTTATGGTCAAGCAGTTCAAGGCGGTGCCAACCGAGCAGTGGCCATCCCTGGCGGCGGAGATGGACAAGGAGTTTCATCCGCTGCACATCGTGCTCAGCGGCAACGACGATCCTGGTTTTTCCCTTGATGAGCAGCAGCGTTTGCAGCGTGGCGAAAACGTCGTGCGCATCGGCGACTGGGGCTGGCGTACCCTGGCGGTGGCGCCGCTGGATGAGCACACCGTGGTGCAAATGGTGGTGCCACCGGACCCGACGGACGTCAGCTTGCTGTACTGGAGCATCAACGTGCTGATCGGCGCGACCATGCTCGCCTGCCTGTTGCTGTGGCTGCGCCCGCACTGGCGCGATCTGGAACGGCTCAAGGGCACGGCCGAGCGCTTCGGCAAAGGTCATTTGAGCGAGCGCACGCAGATTGCCCCCAGTTCCAACATCGGCAGCCTGGCCAATGTCTTCGACACCATGGCCGGTGATATCGAAAACCTGCTGAACCAGCAGCGCGATCTGCTCAACGCCGTCTCCCACGAATTGCGCACGCCGCTGACCCGCCTGGATTTCGGCCTGGCCCTGGCCCTGTCCGACGATCTGCCAGCCACCAGCCGTGAGCGCCTGCAAGGGTTGGTGGATCACATTCGCGAACTCGATGAACTGGTGCTGGAACTGCTGTCCTACAGTCGCCTGCAAAACCCGGCGCGGGTGCCGGAACAGGTTGAGGTGTCGCTGGATGAATTCATCGATAGCATTCTGGGCAGTGTCGATGAAGAGCAATCGCCGGACATCGTCATCGACGTGCTGCTGCACGGCCAGCTCGAACGCTTCACCCTTGACCCGCGCCTGACCGCTCGCGCCCTGCAGAACCTGCTGCGCAATGCCATGCGTTACTGCGAAAGGCGCATTCAGATCGGCGTGCAGGTCTGCCACAAGGGTTGCGAGATCTGGGTGGACGATGATGGCATCGGCATTCCGGATGATGAGCGTGAGCGGATTTTCGAGCCTTTCTACCGGCTCGACCGCAGCCGCGATCGCGCCACGGGTGGGTTTGGCCTGGGGCTGGCGATCAGTCGCCGGGCGCTGGAGGCGCAGGGAGGTACTTTGACTGTGGAAGCGTCTCCGCTGGGCGGGGCGCGGTTTCGGTTGTGGCTGCCGACGCCGGTTTGACTCACGAGGACACCTGATACATAGCTATATAGCGCTACGCGATAAACAGTGTTCAGGTAGAAACTTGTTAGTCTGTTATTTACTAAAAAACTAGTAATTCTGACAGTGGGCATGGGTTTCTTATTTGCTGATAATTTGCCGGGCAAGCAAATAAACAGCGGTTAATTAACTTTGTGCAAGGGGTTCTAATATGATATCTGTTACTGAAGTGGAAAAAATTTTAAATAAAGCCAGGGATGGTGTAAATGATACTGGCACGTTTACCGCGACACTTCCGGAGACCATTCCAGCCGAACCGAAAAACTTTGCCGCCAATGCGGTGAATATTGATTTCACGGGTACTACTGGCATGGTTTCGGGGGTCAGTAACCAACACCCTTCAGGGAATAATGCGTTCATATTTACGGTGCCTCACGGTCTGCAGACCGGAACGCACCGTATTGTAAATGACCTGAACCCTAAAACCGTGGGTGCCAGTTTTACGCGTTTTTTTAGCGGGGACGATTACCAGATATATGTGGGAGTGGAAGGCACCCTCGTAGTGACCCAGATTTCTCCGTCGCATATGGTCGCTACTTTTGACTTCAAGACAGTTGCCGGTAAAGAATTCTCTGGTGCGTTCAATATTAGAGAAGGCTGATTAATGTCGAGGGGGGCTGATACGGGGCGGTGGGGGCTTGTGACCTCATCGCCACATTCAAAAGATGTCGCCTGCTATTGATGCTGATGACAAATCGTGGTGTTTGTCATGAATTTGAGTAGCAATCTATCAAACCTGACAGTCGCCACCTTCACCATTAAAACGTTTCATTATTCCTACGCAGTCAGGCTGTCGCGCCACGCACTGACGACTGGAGGGTGGAGATGGAAGCGCCAACAACAAGAATGGGTAAGGGGACGATCAACGCGATCAGGGTCGTCTGGGTCGATTCAATGTGGACGAAGTTCGCCATGGTCGTGCCGGATGATGGCTGTTCCAGGCTGGCAGTCAGGATCGGCCCTAATCGCACGCCTGAGGGGCAGGATCATTTCCTCGTGGGCGACAAGGTGAAATACACAGTGGTGCTGGACTCCTTGGGGGAATTTCCGAGGGCGCAGGATCTTGTGAAGGCTGGCAGCAGAACCGCCTGATCGACCTGTGGCAACTGTTCCGGCCTCTTCGCGGGCAAGCCACGCTCCTACAGGGTGCCCGGTGCTCTTGTAGGAGCGAGGCTTGCCCGCGAAGACGGCCAGAAGGTCACCATTGAAATCAAAACCTGCTCCCACATCACGCGCTCAACCGTCCGCGCAACACCGTGGCCATACCCTCCAGGTCCGCCATCGGGTTATGCCCGATCAGCATCCACGCATGCTCCATGTCAGCCCAATAGACAATGTTCATCCCGCGCCGACGTTCCTGGGCGAAATGCCGGCTACCGCTGTTGGAGCGGGTGACGCACAGCGCCATCGGACCATGGACCGGGTCGAGGTAGCTGATCTGGGCGATGGGCACGCCGTCGTATTCAAGGATTTGCGCGCGCTTGAATTCGGCGCGGGGCAAGGTCAGCTGCGCGGGCGTGAGGACCAGGCCCAGGCGTGCATCGAGGGTGCGCAATTGCGCGCGTTGGGCGGCTTCGTCGCCGGGCAAGTGGTCGAGGGTTTGCGGCACATAAAGCGCCATGTAGTCGGCCACCAATTGGCGCCAGTTGTCCTGCTGCTGTGTGGCTTGCCAGCCAAGGAACAAACGATCCGCCAGTACGCCGCTGACCACCAGCCCGGCTGCCGCCGCGAGGAACCAGCGGCGATTGAGTGTCGGACGGGCTGGCGAGGGCAGGGTGTCGAGCATGGCTTGCAGGCGATCCACCGGCGCCTGGCGTCCCAGTTCGTCGTAGGCCGCCTTGAATGGCAGGCTGCTGCGGTTCAGCCATTGCAGGCGCAGGCCGAGCATCGGGTCTTGCGCCACGGCCGCATCGATACGCTGACGCTGTTCGGTGTCGAGTTGGTCGTCCAGATAAGCCACCAGTTGCTCATCCGGGATTCGCGCGTTCATCGACGTTCTCCGCTGGAAGGGTTTGGCACGGACTGCAAGGGCGGGTATTCGGCGAGTTTGCCCCGGGCAGCCGCCAGGCGACTCATGACGGTGCCGATGGGCACTTGCAGTACCTCGGCGACTTCGCGGTAGGACAGGCCTTCGACATAGGCCAGGAACACCGTTTCGCGCTGGGCTTCGGGCAATGCATCGACGCGGCGGATGACTTGCGCCGCCATGACATGGGTTTGCGCCGCGTGTTCACCGTCGAACGACAACACCTCTTCGCCCTCCATCGTGCCTTGACCATGTCGCACCCGACGGGCTCGCACTTCATTGAGCCAGATCGAATGCAGAATGCTCATCAGCCAGCGATCCATGCGCGTGCCCGGTTCGAATTGACCGGCCCGTTCCAGCGCCCGCACACAGGTGGCTTGCACCAGGTCTTCGGCGACATGCCGTTGCCTGGACAACAGCAAGCCGTAGCGCCACAAACGCGCCAGATGCTGGCCCAGTTCTGCCCGTATTGCCTGATCGCTGGCGATGACGACCTCCGTCCATTCGGTGTGTCAGGTTTTCGATGAGTCGTTGATGGCTTCGGCCAGGTCCCGGTATTCCTCGCAGCTGGTGTTGCCGCAAATCGATTTGATCTGCCGCAACTGTTCCTGGGCAAGATCCAGCTGACCCTTGATCACATAGGCTTCGCCGAGGTACTCGCGAACCTTCGCGTACTGCGGGTCGAGCTTGACCGACTGCAGGTAATAACCGATGCCTTCGTCGGTGCGGCCCAGTTTACGCGTAACGTAGCCGCGATAGTTCAGCGCCTTGGCGGTATTGGGGTCTTTGAGCGTGTCGAGCAGCGCCAGGGCCTCTTCGTAGCGCCCGGCCTTAGCTAGCTGATAAGCATAATCGGTACGGTCGGCGTCCGGCACCAGATTGCTGGTTTGCTTGACGCATTTCTGCGACTTCTTGTCGAGGACCTGGCCTCTGGGGCACTGGGGAGCGGCGGGAGCGTCATCGTCGCCGTGGGCCCATGCCTGTGACCCGGACAGCACAACAGCGAGTATCAAGGGGGCGGTGAATATCGAGTAGCGGCTATTCATGGGGAATGCTCCACGCGTATCAGGGTTGGGACAGCGAACGGGCCGAAAAGGTTGGGTGTCGGTGACCACCTGATATTGAACACCGCTGCGTGACCAATTATTCATTTTTTTCTTTTGGTTTGCCCAAGGGGCTTCAGGTCAGCGGCGCGGCCATTCGCGAGCAGGCTCGCTCCCACAGGGGAACGCATTTCAAATGTAGGAGCGAACCTGCTCGCGAAGAGGCCGGCAACGGCACCGCATCACTCAACCGGTCCCGTTTTTGGCCGAACCACTGCCTTACTGCCCACCTCCAGGCCTTGGTATAGTCGGGCCTCTTTTTTGCCTGCTAAAAGGATCACCGGCATGTCTCAATACACCGCGTTCACCGTCGAACTGGTTGATAAAATCGCCCATGTGCAAATCAATCGCCCGGAAAAGATCAATTCGATGAACGCTGCGTTCTGGAGCGAAATCGTCGAGATTTTCCAGTGGATCGACGACACCGACGAAGTGCGTGTGGTGGTCCTCAGTGGTGCCGGCAAGCACTTTTCCTCCGGCATCGACCTGATGATGCTGGCCGGCGTCGCCAATGAGCTGGGCAAGGACGTCGGGCGCAATGCACGTCTGCTGCGACGCAAGATCCTCACCCTGCAAGCGTCCTTCAACGCCGTCGATAACTGCCGCAAACCGGTGCTCGCGGCCATCCAGGGCTATTGCCTGGGGGGCGCCATTGATCTGATCGCTGCATGCGACATGCGTTACGCCGCCGAAGACGCGCAGTTCTCGATCAAGGAAATCGACATCGGCATGGCCGCCGACGTTGGCACACTGCAACGCTTGCCGCGGATCATCGGTGACGGCATGCTGCGTGAACTGGCTTACACTGGTCGCACTTTCGGCGCCGAGGAAGCGCGTGGCATGGGACTGGTCAATCGCGTCTACAGCGACACCGCCAGCCTGCTCGACGGCGTCATGGGCATTGCCCGAGAGATTGCGGGCAAGTCGCCGATTGCTGTCACCGGCACCAAGGAGATGATCAGCTACATGCGCGATCATCGCATCGATGACGGCCTTGAATACGTCGCTACATGGAACGCCGCCATGCTGCAATCCACCGATTTACGCGTGGCCATGGCCGCCCACATGAGCAAACAGAAACCCGAATTTCTGGATTGATTGAAAAATGACTCCACGCTGGACCACTGCAGTTCTGGACACCGATCAACCTGGCGGCTGGGCCGTGGCGCGTAGCCCGGAAGGCTTTCTGTTCGATGACAATGGCGCGTTGTTTCCCCGTGAATGGCTCAAGCGCCAGGAGCTGCCCATTCTGGCCGAACACGGTATTGGTCACCTCGACGGCGAACCGGTGTACCTGCTGGAGTTGCGCAACCACAGCGAAGTGTCGGGTTGCAACTGGAAAGGCCTGCGGGCGTTCATGCTCGAAGGCGATCACACGCTCTACAAAGTGCTCGGTTACGCCGCGCAGATCGGCACCTGGGCCCGTGAACATCGCTTTTGCGGCAACTGCGGCCAGGCCATGACCCAGGTGCCAAGGGAGCGGGCCATGTATTGCCAGCCCTGCGACATACGCAGCTATCCGCGGATTTCGCCGAGCATGATCGTGCTGGTGACCCGTGGCGACGAGATTTTGCTGGGGCGTTCGCCACGCTTTGTGCCAGGGGTCTACAGCACGCTGGCGGGGTTTGCCGAACCGGGCGAATCGGCCGAGGATTGCCTGATTCGCGAGGTGCGTGAAGAAGTGCGGATCGAGGTGAAGAACATCCAGTACATGGGCAGCCAGTGCTGGCCGTTCCCGCACTCGATGATGCTCGGCTTCCATGCCGAATACGCCGGTGGCGAGATCGTCTGTCAGGAGGACGAAATCGAAGACGCCCAGTGGTTCAACGTGCATGCGCTGCCGCCATTGCCGGCGTCGCGCTCGATTGCCCGTTACCTGATCGACGTCTACGTGGCGCGGCGTTTAGGCCACGCTGAACCAGTGTTGCCAGGCTAGTCGCACGGTCAGCCCCAGCACCACGGTGATGAACACCGGACGAATGAACTTCGCGCCGCCGCTGATGGCGGTGCGAGCACCGAAGAACGCCCCGACCATCACCGACAGGCCCATGCACAGGCCGATGATCCAGTCCACCTGCCCGGAAAACACGAACACCGACAGCGCCGCAATGTTGCTGACGAAGTTCATGCTGCGCGCCACGCCGCTGGCCTTGACCAGATCGATCGGGTACAGCAGCAGGCTGCTGACGGTCCAGAATGCGCCGGTGCCGGGACCGGCCACGCCATCGTAGAAACCCAGGCTGAAGCCCTGGGTCGATTGCCACTTCTTCTTGATCGGTGCGTCGCTGTCCAGCGGCGCTTTTGGCGTGCCGCCAAACAGCAGGTAAAGGCCGCAGGCGAAGACGATGACGGGCAGCATCTTGTTCAGCCATTCCGCTGGCAGGTAATGCGCGACGATGGCACCGGTCAGCGCACCGACCAGGGTGCCGACGATGGCGTGCATCCACTGTTTGGGGTGGAACAGCTTGCGGCGGTAGAAAGTGAAGCTGGCGGTGGCCGAGCCGAAGGTCGAACTGAGCTTGTTGGTACCCAGCACCAGGTGTGGCGGCAAACCGGCGGTGAGCAGGGCCGGGGTGGTCAACAGGCCGCCACCGCCAGCGATGGCATCGATGAAACCGGCAATGAAAGCGACAAGGGCCAGAATGGCCAGGGTGGTAAGGTCAACGCTGAGTTCGAAAGGCATGGAATCGGCTTAATCGGCAGGGTGCAGCGAAGGGGCTGCGGGGAAGGGCCGGTATCTTACCGTTATCCGACATCTGCCGCGACCCGCCAGACCAACACAAAACCTGTGGGAGCGAGCCTGCTCGCGAAGAGGCTATCAGATCCAACATGATGGTTGGCTGACACACCGCTTTCGCGAGCAGGCTCGCTCCCACAGTTTTAACAGTGGTTACAGGCCGAGATCCGACAGACCCGGATGATCATCCGGCCGGCGACCCAGCGGCCAGTGGAACTTGCGGTCGCTTTCCTTGATCGGCAGGTCGTTGATGCAGGCAAACCGGTTGGCCATCAGGCCATTCTCGTCGAACTCCCAGTTTTCGTTGCCATAGGAGCGGAACCAGTTGCCCGAATCGTCGTGCCATTCATAGGCATAACGCACGGCGATACGGTTACCGGTAAAGGCCCAGAGTTCCTTGATCAGCCGATAGTCCAGCTCCTTGGCCCATTTACGGGTCAGGAAGCCCTTGGCTTCTTCGCGGTTGTAGGCGAACTCGGCGCGGTTACGCCATTTGGTGTCCAGGGTGTAGGCCAGCGACACCCGTTCCGGGTCGCGGGAGTTCCAGCCGTCTTCGGCCAGGCGGACTTTTTCGATGGCCGATTCACGGGTGAAGGGCGGCAATGGCGGACGAACTTCGGCATTAGACATTTCACGTCTCCGTATAAAGTTAAAGTTCCAGCACGTTTCGGGCTTGATTAAGTTATTACAGGTCCAATAACTTTCGCGCCATGCATTGCGCATTATCGGCGGCACTGTGATCACCCATTACAAGCGCCACGGTTATGGCACCGTCAATCAGGATCAGCAGCTGTTTGGCCAGCAACTGCGGATCTTCGGCGCCATGTTCGGTACACAGCTCGCAAACGTAGTCGAGCAGCTTCTGTTTGTGGTCTTTGGCGACCAGGCGGACCGGGTCCTGCGGATCGCCGGTTTCGCCACTGGTGTTGATGAAGGCGCAGCCGCGAAAGCCTTCCGAGACAAACCAGGACTTGAGCACGGTAAACAGGTTGAGCAGGCGGTCGGCCGGGGTTTCGGCCTGGCCGACTTCGCTTCTGTACCAGTGCATCCAGCGTTGGTCCCGGCGTTGCAGGGCTGCGACGGTGAGCTCCTCCTTGTTGGCGAAGTAGCGGTAGATGCTTTTTCTGGAGACGCCGGCGGTTTTCACCAGAAGATCCATGCCGGTGGCGGCAATGCCACTTTTGTAGATCAACTTTTCGGCGACATCCAGAATGATATCGCGTGTGTCGTTGCTGTTTGATTCGTTCATATGGCTTACAGTAGAACGATCGTTCTCCTTGGTCAAGCAGCTATTTTTATGTTTGTAAAATCACCTTTGCGAGCAGGCTCGCTCCCACAGGGGAATGCATTTCAAATGGGGGAGCGAGCCTGCTCGCGAAGAGGCCCTCACAGACGATGACAAGACCCAGGCCAATCCATGGTGTAAGCTCTCAAACTCTCTGGATTCGACCCGATTGCGAGCCCTATGCCGTTGCTTTTCAAACGTTCCCTGCTGCCCAAACTGCGCAGTTTTCCGTTGACCGCCGATGCCGTCACCATCCTCTCTGGCGCTGCCGAGTTCCGTCGTTGCTTGCTGGAAAAAATTGCCGGCGCCACGCAGCGCATTTATATCGTCGCGCTGTACCTGCAACAGGATGAGGCAGGCCAGGAAATTCTCGATGCCTTGCACGCAGCCAAGCTGGCGCGTCCGCATCTGGACGTGGTGGTCGTCGTCGACTGGCTGCGCGCCCAGCGCGGTCTGATCGGTGCCGGCAAGCAACCGGGCAACTCGGCCTGGTATCAGGAGATGACCCGTACCCACGAAAGCGAAGTACCGGTGTATGGCGTGCCGGTGCAGACCCGCGAGCTGTTCGGCGTATTGCATCTGAAGGGCTTCATCATCGACGACTGCGTGATCTACAGCGGTGCGAGCCTGAACAACGTCTACCTGCACAAGTTCGAAAAATACCGCTACGACCGTTATCACCTGCTGCACAACCGTGCCCTGGCCGACTCGATGCAGCATCTGGTTCAACATGGCCTGGTGGCTTCCAAGGCGGTGCATCGCCTCGACCTGCCGAACCTGCCGACCACCCGCAGCCTGCGCAACGATATCGGCGACCTGCGCAGCCGCCTCAAGCACGCGGCGTACGACACGACCGAGGGCACTACGGATAAAGGCGGCCTGTCGGTGAGCCCGTTGCTGGGTGTGGGCAAGAACAACCCGCTGAACCGGGTGATCTGTGAACTCATTGCCAGCGCCCAGCAGCAACTGACCATTTGCACGCCGTACTTCAATTTGCCGCTGGCGATCATTCGCGAGATCAACCGGGCATTGGCCCGCGGCGTGAAGATCGACATCGTGGTGGGCGACAAAACCGCGAACGACTTCTACATTCCACCGAGCGAGCCGTTCAAGGTGATCGCGGCGCTGCCGTATCTTTACGAAATCAGCCTGCGCCGCTTCGCCAAGCGCCATCAGCGCAACATCGACAGCGGCCAGTTGAACCTGCACCTGTGGAAGGATGGCGATCACACCTACCACCTCAAGGGCATGTGGATCGATCAGCGCTACACCTTGCTGACCGGCAACAACCTCAACCCGCGGGCGTTCCGCCTCGACCTGGAAAACGCCTTGCTGATCGATGATCCGAAAGGCGAATTGCTCGAACCGCGTGCCAAGGAATTGAAAGAAATTTTCCAGCACACGACGCGCATCGAGCGTTATCAGGATCTGGAAACATTGCCTGAATACCCGGCGGGGGTGGCGAAGTTTCTCAAGCGTGTGAGCCGGGTCAGGATTGAGCGGTTGCTGTACCGGATTCTGTAAAAAAGCATTCGCGAGCAGGCTCGCTCCCACAGTGGATTTGTGTTCGACACATAACCCTTGTGGGAGCGAGCCTGCTCGCGAAGAGGCCCGCTCAGACGCTACGAAACTCAGTTCAAACCAAGCTTGCCCCGCAACGTCGACAAATCCTCAGCCAATGTATTGACCGGCCCCACCAGCGCCTTGCGGTCGCTTTCCTTCACTTTGTCATAGGTCTCGAAACCGCCATCCCTGGTTTTGTACTTGGCCAGTGTCTTGTTCACCGTGGCAAAGTTCTTGTCGACCTTGGCGATGAACGCCGCGTCCTGTTTCTCGATTTGCGGACGGAACAGGTCGACGATTTTCTTCGCGCCGTCGATGTTGCCCTGGAAGTCATAAAGGTCGGTGTGGCTGTAGCGATCTTCCTCGCCGGCGATCTTGGTGGCCGCCACTTCTTCCAGCAGCGCAGCGGCACCGCCGACAACTTTTTCCGGCGGGAAGGTCAGGCCGGCGACACGGCTTTGCAGGTCTTTGACGTTCTTGTCCAGGCCATCCGCCAACTCGCCCAGACCCTGGGTGCTGTTTTCCGAGAACAGCGAATATTCGATGCGGTGGAAACCGGTGAAGTCTTCAGCCTTCACACCCTTTTCATGGTCATCGACCCGGGAGTCGATAGAGGCATCGAGGTCACTGAACAGCTCGGCGATCGGCTCGATCGATTCGTAGTAAACCCGGGTTGGCGCATAGAGCTTTTTCGCGGTGGCCAGGTCACCTTTTTTCACCGCGTCAGTGAACTGCTGGGTGTGGCTGGCCAGTTCATCCAGTTGCTCTGTAACGTAGATCTTGTAGTCGGAAATGGGTTGCACCAGCTCCAGCGGCGCCGTTGCGGCGAAAGCCGAAAGCGGAGTGTTGAGCAAGCCCAGGGTCAGCAGTATCGCGAGTGGCGACTTTTTCATGAAGTGGCTCCGTGAGGTCAAGCAGGGTTTTTTATGTGTGTTGCATTCAGCAGCGAGCGACCGATGAAGTCCTGATCGCCCGTAACACCGGGCAAGGTAAAGAAATACCCGCCGCCCACCGGCTTCAGGTATTCCTCCAGCGGCTCGCCGTTGAGCCTCGTTTGCACGGTGATAAAGCCTTTTTCCAGATCGGCCTGGTAGCAGATGAACAACAGGCCCATTTCGAGCTGACCGTTCTTGTTCACGCCGTTGGAGTAGTTGAACGGCCGACGCAGGATCAGGTTGGCCTGGGTCGCGGCGGTGCGCGGGTTGGCCAGGCGGATGTGCGCATCGAGTCTGGTCAGCTTGCCGTCGGGGTCTTTGGCGTAGTCGGGCACTTCGGTTTCACGGCTGCCACCCATGGGCGCGCCGCTGCTTTTGACCCGGCCAAGAATGCTTTCCTGTTCCTGCAAGGGCGTGCGGTCCCAGCGTTCGACGAAGTTGCGGATGATTCGCACCGCCTGGTAGCTGCCATTGACGGCCCAGGCCGGTTCGTCGCTGCCCGGTTGCACCCAGACAATGCTGTCCATGGCCTTGGCATCGTTGGAGTCGGGGTTGGCCGAACCATCGCGAAAACCCAGGAAGTTGCGCGCGCTCTGCGCAGGTTTTCCGGGTTTAGCCGGGGCCTGGGGTGGCACGCTGCCTTCCTGCTTCCAGCGCACCAGCAGCAGGTCCGGGAGGTTTTTCACGATGTCGCGCAGGGCGTGGATGTTGGTGTCGGTGGTGTTGGCACAGAACTGCAGGCTCAGGTCGCCGTGGCAGCAATCGGCTTCCAGCGCATCGTTGGGGAAGCCGACCATGCGCATCAGGCGCTTGGGCTTGACGTTCGCCAAGCCGAAACGCTCATCGAACAATGAGGCGCCCACCGACACGGTGATGGTCAGGTTGTCCGGCGTGACGGTCGGGCCAAGAATCCCCGAATCCACCGGCGGCAGTTTCGGATCGACTTGTGCCACCGGGCCACCCTTCATCAGGAATGCGATTCGTTCGTTGAGGGTGCGGAACAGCCGCTCCAGGTCGTCGCGGTCGCTGGCCAGCACATCGAACGACACCAGCATGCCGGACGCCGGTCGCGGGGTGACGATGCCGCTCTGGTGCTTGCCATGGAATGCATGACGGTCTTCGGTGCGGTCACTGCTGGGGGCTTCGGTGACTTGCGCGGGGCTCGCAGCCATGGCCGGGCAGCTCAGCGCTACACCTGTGAGGGCGACACCGGCGGCGCCCATGCCCATCAATACCCGGCGACGTTGAAGGTTGAATGGCTCTGAATCGTTCATCTGGAAGTCGTCTTCTGCTTAAAGGCCGGAAAGGCCAAGGGCGGGATCGATGTCGTCGAGTGCGGTGGCTAATGCCTTGGCCTTGTCGGCGATCTGCTGGCGCTGTGCGGCGCTGACGCTGTCGTAACTGGCGTAGCTGTCATTGAGCTTGAAACCATTGAGCTGGGCATCGAAGGCAGCCAGCGCGCTGTCGATTTTCGGTAACAGGTCGGCGGCAGACTTGGCCAGCAGCGGACGCAGCAGTTCGACAACCTTTCGCGCAGCGTCGAGGTTGCCGGCAAAGCCGTTCAGGTCGCTGTGGCTGTAACGTTCTTCTTCGCCGCTGCCGGCACGGACTTCGCTCATGTTGTTGAGGTTGCGCACCACGATGCTCACCAGTTGTTCCGGTAGCAGCGACTGGGCCAGCAGCTGTTGTTTGAGGCGGGTGACATCGGTCAGCAGGCGCTGGGCGACCGGTGCCAGACCGTCGAGGTCGCGTTGCTGGAACAGCGCGTATTCGAGGCGATGGAAGCCCGTGAAAGCAGGGTCCTGTTCGCGTTTTTCGAAGTAATCGGCACGGGCGTTGATCCCGTTGTCCAGCTCGGCCATGCGCTGGGCAGCAGGGGCCAGCCGTTGATAAGCGGCGCGAGCGGGAATGTACAAGGCTTGAGCCTGGCTCAAGTCTCCGGCTTCGATGGCTTGATCGAGCGCGGAGACGGTCTGGATCAGCGCAGTACCCTGGCTGTTCAGGTACACGCGAAATTCCGACAACGGTCCCACGAAGGCGACCATCGACGGTCTGGCTTTGGCCGCCGCATCCGAAGCCGCCGTCGGCGTTACGTGCAAGGTGCCGCGCGGGTTGCTCAGCAAGCCGCAGGTGATGGCGTAATCGCCGGGCAACAGGTTGGCGTTGATCACCTGGCTCAAGCCTGGCGCGATGTTTTCCCGCTCTTCGATCACCAATACACCGTCGAGGATTTCCCATTCAACGGCACGGTCGGACCGGTTGACGATCCGGAAACTGGCGTGGCCGGCTGGAACGGTCAGCGCATTGGGTTCGCAGCTGTGCGGATCAATGGTCACCAATACTTCGTCGCGGTTGGCCTGGCGTTTGGCGGCGGCCATTTTCGAGGCGTAGTAGAACAGGCCACCGGCAGCGATCATCACGATCACCGAACCGACCACGGCCCAGCGCAAGGCGCGGGGAGGTGAGGCCTGGGGAGAGGCTGAATTTGGCATGATTGTCCTTACTGGCTGGTAAAAACGGGTTGCTAACCCCTGTGGGAGCGAGCCTGCTCGCGAAAAATCCAAAGGCATCGCTGGGGCATCTGGTTTAGCGCGTTATCGTTGACGACCATCGCGAGCAGGCTCGCTCCCACAAGGGCCTGTGTTGGGTGTCGGAGCCGGGAGGAAGAACATCACCAGGGCCACCAGCAGATAGATCAGATACGCGCCCAGGGTGCTGACGGTCGGTGCATCCTGATAACCGAACATCCCGGCCAACACCGAGCCCAACGGGCCGTCCATCGGCAGCGTTGAGCTGATGTCGAAGAGCACGGTTTGCAGGTGATTCCAGACGCCGGCTTCGTGCAGCGCTTGCACGGAATTGGCGAGGATCCCGGCGGCTACCACGAGGATGAACAGGCCGGTCCAGCGAAAGAACGCGCCAAGGTTCAGGCGCATGCTGCCGGTGTAGATCAGGACACCGATGACGATCGCCAGGATCAGGCCGAGCAGGGCACCGACCGGTGCGGCCGGGCCTTCGCTTTGCTGGAACACCGCGAGCAGGAAAAAAACCGTTTCAAGGCCTTCCCGGGCCACGGCGAAAAACACCATGGCAATCAGCGCCGTCACTTGATGTCTGGAGCCGGTCAGTGCCTGATCGAGGGACGCCTGCAACGAATGCTTGATCGAACGCGCCACCTTGCGCATCCAGAACACCATGGAGCTCAAAATGCCGACGGCCAGCAGGCCGACCACGCCTTCAAACAGTTCCTGTTGCTTTTGCGGAAACTCGGCGCTGACCAGTTCCAGGCCGCCGCCGACCAGCAGGGCCAGGGCGGCGGCGAGGAATACGCCGATCCACACAGCGGGCATCCATTGGCCGCGGCCGGTCTGTTTCAAGTAGCTGGCGATGATGCCAACGATCAACGCGGCCTCGATGCCTTCGCGCAGCATGATCAGGAAAGGAACGAGCATTCAGCACCGTGTCGGAAATAGATAGGGTGCTAATTTGTAACATAATGACACTCATTCCCAAATGGGAGTCATTGACATTTACCTGAACCTAAGCTGAACAACCCTGAATATCACAGCGCCCCCCCTATGGGAGCAAGCCTGCTCGCGAAAGCGGAGCGTCAGACACATTTGTATTGAATGCGAAGCCGCCTTCGCGAGCAGGCTCGCTCCCACAAGGGATCTGCGCAGCGCGGGCGGCTGCGCTAATATGCCCACCACTCAAACAAGCACAGGGCTCGCCTCGCGCAATGTCGGAAAAAGACACCATTTCCATTCAGCTGGTGCGTGAAGCGCTGTTGCAAAGTTGCACCCCCGGCATTACCACCATCGAGGCGTTGAACAAGGTCGGCATCGATCCGTCTCTATTGCTCAGCAATGCTGCGCGGGTGCCGGCCACCGCCTATGCGCGGCTATGGCGCCTGCTGGCGCGGCGTGGGGACGATGAGTTTTTCGGCATGGACCCGCGCAAGCTCAAATCCGGTAGCCTGGCGTTTCTCTGTCGCTGCGCCATGGTCCAGCCGAGCCTGGCGGCGGGGCTCACCAGTGGCCTGGGTTTCCTGTCCTTGATGCTCGAGCGCATGCCTGCCGAACTGGTGCGTCAGCAGAGCCTGGCGGAAATCGTGCTGTTGGAAGATGACCACGAGCCGCGCCGCGCCTTCACCTACTTCACCTACTGGATGATCGTGCACGGTGTCGCGTGCTGGCTGGCCGGGCGGCGCATTCCGATACTGGCCATCGAACTGCGTTGTCCGCAGCCGGATTTCTGCGATGACTATCAGGTGATGTTTTCCGAGAACCTGCGGTTTGACCGGCCACGCACGCGGATGATTTTCTCCGCCGATTGCCTGGATCTGCCAATCAAGCGCACGGAGCAAGAGCTCCAGCGCTTCCTGGCTCAGGCGCCGGCGAACATTCTGGTGAAATATCGCGACCCCCAGAGCCTGGCCAGTCGGATCAAGCATGATCTGCGACAACTGCCTGCCGAACAGTGGCCGGAAACCGAGGCGCTGGCGCAACGCCTGTGCATGTCGGCCTCGACCCTGCGCCGACGACTGGCCGAGGAGGGCCAGACCTACCAGGGGCTCAAGGACAGTGTGCGCAAGGAACTGGCCATTGTCTGGCTGGCAGAGCCGAGTATCAGCTTCGCGGAGATCGCCACGCGACTGGGGTTTGCCGATGCGAGTTCGTTCTACAAAGCGTTTCGCAAGTGGTCGGGGTCCAATCCGGGGCATTACCGCAGTTTGATCCTCAACGAAGCCACCTGATCAGACATTTTGCGTTGACCGGACAGGCCTCATCGCTGGCAAGCCAGCTCCCACAGGATTTGTGTGTTTTCAAAATTGACACATGACCTGTGGGAGCTGGCTTGCCAGCGAAGGGGCCCTCACAGGCACCACATCTCTCAGAACCTTGGCCAAACCAGTCAAGCAACTTGATAACTTTGACCATTGCCCCGCACCCCGCGCAGAGCGAGTATTTCCCTGTTGGTCACGGTTCCCCCAACCCAATAAAAATACAAAGGGATTCTGGCAATGCGCGATTACTTGTCTGCCACAGAACAGTTCAATTATCAGCACACCGTCGACGCCGCGCTCGCCGGCGATTTGACGGCTCTCAATGCCTGCATCGAGTGTTGTGACCGGCATGCATTGCCGGGGCGTATCGCGCTGTTCTGGGAAGGCCGCGATGGCGCCAGCGCGACCTATACCTTCAGCGACCTGCAGGACAAGGCCGCGCGATTCGCCAATTTCCTGCTGGCGCAAGGGGTTAAAAAGGGCGACAAGGTCGCCGGCCTGCTGCCGCGTAACATCGAATTGCTCATCACCGTGTTCGCCACCTGGCGCATCGGCGCGGTCTACCAGCCGCTGTTCACCGCCTTCGGCCCGAAAGCCATCGAACACCGCCTCAATTCCTCGGGCGCCAAAGTGGTGGTCACCGACGCGGTCAACCGGCCGAAACTCGCTGAAGTCGCCGATTGCCCGACCATCGTCACCGTCACCGGCCCCAAGGGGCAGGGCATTGTCCGGGGCGATTACAGTTTCTGGGCCGAACTGGCCAACCATTCTCCCGAATGCGAACCGGTGCTGCTGACCGGTGAAGACCCGTTCCTGCTGATGTTCACCTCGGGCACCACCGGTCCGTCGAAAGCGCTGTCGGTGCCGCTCAAGGCCATCGTCGCCTTCCAGAGCTACACCCGGGATGCCGTGGATCTGCGCCCGGAGGACGCGTTCTGGAACGTCGCCGATCCGGGTTGGGCCTATGGCATCTATTTCGGCGTGACCGGCCCGATGTCGATGGGGCACCCGATCACCTTCTACGATGGCCCGTTCACCCTCGAAAGCACCTGCCGGGTCATCAACAAATACGGGATCACCAACCTCACCGGCTCGCCCACGGCGTACCGCCTGTTGATTGCCGGCGGCGACGAATTCGCCCGATCGATCAAAGGCAAGTTGCGCATCGTCAGCAGCGCCGGGGAGCCGCTGAACCCGGAAGTGATCCGCTGGTTCGCCGATAACCTTGGGGTGGTCATCCATGACCACTACGGCCAGACCGAACTGGGCATGGTCCTGTGCAACCACCACGGCCTGGAGCACCCGATCCACCTGGGCGCCGCCGGTTTTGCCTCGCCCGGCCATCGCATCGTGGTGCTGGACGATGAGTACCAGGAACTGGGCGTCGGCCAGCCGGGCATTCTGGCCATCGACCGCAGCCAATCGCCGATGTGCTGGTTCGCCGGCTACGAAGGTGCACCGACCAAGGCGTTCGTCGGTCACTACTACTTGAGCGGCGACACCGTCGAGTGGAACCCGGACGGCAGCATCAGTTTCGTGGGCCGCAGCGACGATGTGATCACCACGTCCGGCTACCGCGTCGGCCCGTTCGACGTGGAAAGCGCCTTGATCGAACACCCGGCGGTAGTGGAAGCGGCGGTGGTCGGCAAGCCCGATCCGGAGCGCACCGAACTGGTCAAGGCCTTCGTGGTGCTCAGCCCGCAATACTGCGCGGCGCCGGAACTGGCCGAAGAGCTGCGCCAGCACGTGCGCAAACGCCTGGCGGCGCACTCGTACCCCCGTGAAATCGAATTTGTCAGCGAGTTGCCGAAAACCCCAAGCGGCAAATTGCAGCGCTTTATCTTGCGCAACCAGGAAATCGCCAAGGCTCAAGAGGCCGCGGCGAAGAACGTTTCAGCTTGAATCGAAGGAAACAATGATGCAGATCGAAAACAAGGTTTTTCTCGTTACCGGCGGGGCTTCCGGCCTGGGTGCGGCCACCGCTGAAATGCTGGTGGCCGCCGGTGCCAAGGTGATGCTGGTGGACATGAACGCCGAAGCGGTCGCAGCGCAGGCCCAGCGCCTGGGCGCGCAAAGCGTGGTGGCGGACATCAGCGACGAAGCGGCGGCGCAAGCGGCGGTGCAGGCCACGGTCAAGGCCTTTGGCGGCCTCAATGGCCTGGTCAACTGCGCCGGCATCGTGCGCGGCGAGAAGATCCTCGGCAAGAACGGTCCGCATGCGCTGGCAAGCTTCAGCCAAGTGATCAACGTCAACCTGATCGGCAGCTTCAACATGCTGCGCCTGGCTTCGGCGGCGATTGCCGAAACCGAAGCGGACGCCGGTGGCGAACGCGGCGTGATCATCAACACCGCGTCGGCGGCGGCCTATGACGGGCAGATCGGCCAGGCGGCCTACGCGGCCTCCAAAGGTGCCATCGTCAGCCTGACCTTGCCCGCCGCCCGTGAACTGGCGCGTTTCGGCATCCGCGTGATGACCATCGCCCCGGGCATTTTCGAAACGCCGATGATGGCCGGCATGACCCAGGAAGTGCGCGACTCCCTGGCCGCTGGCGTGCCGTTCCCGCCGCGCCTGGGCAAACCAGCCGAGTACGCTTCGCTGGTAAGGCATATCATTGAAAACAGCATGCTCAATGGCGAGGTGATCCGTCTCGACGGTGCCTTGCGCATGGCGGCTAAATAAGGAGGATTTGTCATGACCATTGCCAATGATCCAATCGTTATCGTCAGCGCTGTCCGCACCCCCATGGGCGGTTTCCAGGGCGACTTGAAAAGCCTGACCGCGCCACAACTCGGTGCCGCCGCGATCAAGGCCGCCGTCGAGCGTGCCGGTGTTGCACCGGACGCCGTCGATGAAGTGCTGTTCGGTTGTGTATTGCCCGCCGGCCTCGGCCAGGCGCCGGCCCGTCAAGCCGCGCTGGGTGCCGGGCTGGACAAGTCGACCCGCTGCACCACGGTGAACAAGATGTGCGGCTCCGGCATGGAAACCACCATGCTGGCCCATGACATGCTGCTGGCCGGCAGCGCCGATGTGGTCATTGCCGGTGGCATGGAAAGCATGTCCAACGCACCCTACCTGCTGGACCGCGCCCGCAGCGGTTACCGCATGGGGCATGGCAAGGTGCTCGATTCAATGTTCCTCGACGGCCTGGAAGATGCCTACGACAAGGGCCGCCTGATGGGCACTTTCGCCGAAGACTGTGCCGAAACCAACGACTTCAGCCGCGAAGCCCAGGACGCCTTTGCCATCGCCTCGACCACTCGCGCCCAACAGGCGATCAAGGACGGCAGTTTCAAGGACGAAATCGTCCCGCTGACTGTCACTGTCGGCAAGGAACAGGTGGTGATCAGCAACGACGAACAGCCGCCGAAAGCCAAGCTGGACAAGATCGCCTCGCTCAAACCGGCGTTCCGCGATGGTGGCACCGTGACCGCAGCCAACTCCAGTTCGATCTCCGACGGCGCGGCGGCCCTGGTGTTGATGCGCCGTTCCGAAGCCGACAAGCGCGGCCTCAAACCGCTGGCGGTGATTCATGGCCACGCGGCATTTGCCGATACACCGGGCCTGTTCCCGGTGGCACCGGTTGGCGCGATCAAGAAACTGATGAAGAAAACCGGCTGGTCGCTGGATCAGGTCGATCTGGTGGAAGTCAACGAAGCCTTCGCCGTGGTTGGCATGGCCGCGATGACCCACCTGGAAATCCCCCATGAGAAGCTCAACGTGCACGGCGGCGCTTGCGCCCTGGGCCACCCGATCGGTGCCTCCGGCGCGCGGATTCTGGTGACCTTGCTCTCGGCCTTGCGCCAAAAAGGCCTCAAGCGCGGCGTGGCGGCGATCTGCATCGGCGGTGGGGAAGCGACGGCGATGGCCGTGGAATGCCTGTATTAAGGCGAACGCCAATCCCTGTGGGAGCGAGCCTGCTCGCGAAGGCGCCGTGTCAGTCGACAATTTTGTTGAATGGCACACCGCATTCGCGAGCAGGCTCGCTCCTACAGGGTTAATGCTTTAACCCAATTAAGGACTGGTCATGATCCCCAATGACGAACAACTTCAGATCAGCGACGCCGCCCGGCAGTTTGCCCAGGAACGGCTGAAACCCTTCGCCGCCGAATGGGACCGTGAGCACCGCTTCCCCAAGGAAGCCATCGGCGAAATGGCCGAACTGGGCTTTTTCGGCATGTTGGTGCCGGAGCAATGGGGCGGTTGCGACACCGGTTACCTGGCCTATGCCATGGCCCTGGAAGAAATCGCCGCCGGCGACGGCGCCTGCTCGACCATCATGAGCGTGCACAACTCGGTGGGTTGCGTGCCGATCCTCAACTACGGCACCGACGATCAGAAAGAACGCTTCCTCAAGCCCCTGGCCAGCGGCGCGATGCTCGGCGCTTTCGCCTTGACCGAACCCCAGGCCGGTTCCGACGCCAGCGGCCTGAAAACCCGCGCCCGCCTGGAAGGCGATCACTACGTGCTCAACGGTTGCAA
Source organism: Pseudomonas sp. WPR_5_2 (assembly GCF_003634475.1). Lineage (NCBI taxonomy): Bacteria > Pseudomonadati > Pseudomonadota > Gammaproteobacteria > Pseudomonadales > Pseudomonadaceae > Pseudomonas > Pseudomonas sp. WPR_5_2. The sequence continues at coordinate 55,066 of NZ_RBLA01000001.1, forward strand.
ACAATTCATCACCTCCGGGCAGAACGCCGGGGTGGTGATTGTGTTCGCCGTCACAGACTCGAGCGCCGGCAAGCGTGGCATCACGGCGCTGATCGTGCCGACCGATTCACCGGGCTACAAAGTCGCCCGGGTCGAGGACAAGCTCGGCCAGCACGCCTCCGACACTTGCCAGATCCTCTTCGAGGACGTCAAAGTCCCGGTGGCCAACCGCCTGGGCGAAGAGGGCGAAGGCTACAGGATCGCCCTGGCCAACCTCGAAGGCGGCCGCGTCGGCATTGCCTCGCAATCGGTGGGCATGGCCCGTGCGGCGTTCGAGGCCGCTCGCGACTACGCCCGTGAACGCGAGAGCTTCGGCAAGCCGATCATCGAACATCAGGCAGTCGCATTCCGCCTGGCGGACATGGCCACCCAGATCGCCGTGGCCCGGCAGATGGTGCATTACGCCGCCGCCCTGCGTGACAGCGGCAAGCCGGCTTTGGTCGAAGCATCGATGGCCAAGCTGTTCGCCTCGGAAATGGCCGAAAAGGTCTGCTCCTCGGCATTGCAAACCCTCGGCGGCTACGGTTACCTGAACGACTTCCCGCTGGAGCGGATCTACCGCGACGTGCGGGTTTGCCAGATCTACGAAGGCACCAGCGATATTCAGCGCATGGTCATTTCGCGCAATCTTTGAATAGGAGTGAATGTGTGAACTACGAAACGATTCTGTTGGAAACCCACGGCCGCGTAGGCCTGATCACCCTCAACCGTCCGCAGGCACTCAACGCGTTGAACGCGCAGATCGTCAGCGAACTGAACCACGCCCTCGATGGCCTGGAGAAGGACTCGAACATCGGCTGCATCGTGCTGACCGGCTCGAAAAAAGCCTTCGCCGCCGGTGCCGACATCAAGGAAATGGCCGAGCTGACCTACCCGCAGATCTACCTCGACGACCTGTTCAGCGATAGCGATCGCGTGGCCAATCGCCGCAAGCCGATCATTGCCGCGGTCAACGGTTTCGCCCTGGGTGGCGGCTGTGAGCTGGCGCTGATGTGCGATTTCATTCTGGCTGGCGACAACGCCAAATTCGGCCAGCCGGAAATCAACCTCGGCGTGCTGCCGGGCATGGGCGGCACCCAGCGCCTGACCCGCGCCGTGGGCAAGGCCAAGGCCATGGAAATGTGCCTGAGCGGGCGCCTGATCGATGCGGTGGAAGCGGAGCGTTGCGGGATCGTCGCGCGCATCGTGCCGAGTGATGAGCTGCTGGATGAAGCGCTGAAAGTCGCGGCGTTGATCGCCAAAAAGTCCTTGCCGATTGCAATGATGGTCAAGGAAAGCGTCAACCGTGCCTTTGAAGTGAGCCTGTCCGAAGGCGTGCGCTTCGAGCGTCGGGTGTTCCATGCGGCGTTTGCGACCCAGGATCAGAAAGAAGGGATGGCGGCGTTCGTTGCCAAGCGTGAGGCGGAGTTCCAAGGCAAGTGATATAGCGTCTTCACGGACGTCTTCGCGAGCAGGCTCGCTCCCACAGTAGATCTGAGTGCTAATGAGATCCTCTGTGGGAGCGAGCCTGCTCGCGAAGCTTTTAGGACCTGCAAACTCAGCTATTCTTGACGACTTTCGTGAACCAAATCACCGGAGGTCGACATGCGCATCGGATTCATCGGGCTGGGTTCCATGGGTAAAGGCATGGCAGCCAATCTACTCAAGGCTGGTCATCAGGTGCTGGTATGGAACCGCAGTCAAGGCGCGGTCGAGACGCTGGTGAAACAGGGCGCCGTCGCTCTCAAACACCCGGGCGAGGCATTCGATGCCGAAGTCGTGATCAGCATGCTCGCCGATGACGCCGTGACCCGCAGCATCCTGATCGACAGCGGTGCCCTGGCTTCGAGCAAGCCGGGTCTGATTCACTTGAGCATGGCCACACTGTCGGTGGCGTTCATTCGGGAGATGGTCGAGGCGCACGCCAGCGCCGGGGTCCAGTTGATTGCCGCGCCAGTGTTCGGGCGCAATGATCTGGCCGAATCCGGCTTGCTCAATATCGCCGTCGCCGGTCCTCAAGCGGCCATTGCCAAGGTTCAGCCATTGCTGGACGTACTCGGGCAGAAAACCTGGCCCATGGGTGAAGACCCACTCAATGCCGGCATTCTCAAAATCGCCACCAACATGATGCTGATCAGTGCCATCGAAGCCACCGGTGAAGCGATGGCGTTGACGCAAAGTTATGGCGTGGCCAATACCGATTTTGTCGATTTCATTACCAGCACATTGTTCGCGGCACCGGCCTACAAGGTCTATGGGCCGAAGATCGCCCGGCGTGAAACCGAGGGGGCGGGGTTCACGTTACGTCTGGGTCTGAAGGATGTGGGGTTGGCGTTGAAAGCCGGGGAGCCGAATCACGTGCCGCTGCCGTTTGCCAGTGTGTTGCGCGATAACCTGCTGGATGCGGTGGCGCTGGGCGAGGGGGAGAGCGATCTGGCGGCGCTGGGGGTGAGGGCGATCAAGCGTTCCGGGCAGGGTTAAGTGATGAGGGGTATTCGATGACGCCTTCGCGAGCAGGCTCGCTCCCACATGAGATCTCATGCACATTGAAGATCCTTTGTGGGAGCGAGCCTGCTCGCGAAGCCTTTAAATCTTCAAACCAGATAGTTTTTCAGTTCCCGGGCAATCACCATCCGCTGAATCTCGCTCGACCCCTCGTAAATCTGCGTGATCCGCGCATCCCGGTAGTAACGCTCCACCGGATAATCCTCCAGATACCCATAGCCGCCATGAATCTGTATCGCTGACGAGCAGACCTTCTCGGCCATTTCCGACGCGAACAGCTTGGCCTGCGAAGCCTCCGACAGGCAGGGCTGGCCGGCACTGCGCAGACGCGCGGCATGCAGGATCATCAGCCGTGCGGCGTTGAGTTGCATGTGCATGTCCGCCAGCAGGTTGGCGATGCTCTGGTGCTCGATGATCGGCTTGCCGAACTGCACGCGATCGCGGGCGTAGGCCAGCGCGGCTTCGAACGCCGCACGGGCAATGCCCAGCGCCTGGGCGGCGATGCCGATGCGGCCGCCTTCGAGGTTGGACAGGGCGATGGCCAGGCCTTTGCCGCGTTCACCCAGCAGGTTGGCCTCGGGGACGGTGCAGTCGTTCAGCGTCACCGCGCAGGTATCGGAAGCGCGGATGCCCATCTTGTGTTCGCTGCGGTCCACAGTGAAGCCGGGGGTACTGGTGGGCACCAGGAACGCCGAAATGCCACGCTTGCCGAGGTCCGGGTCGGTCACGGCAAACACGATCGCCAGTTTTGCCCGTTTGCCGTTGCTGACAAACTGCTTGGCGCCGTTGATCACCCACTGGCCGTCGCGCAGTTCGGCGCGGGTACGCAGGTTGTGCGCTTCGGAACCGGCCTGGGGTTCGGTCAGGCAAAAGCAGCCGATGGCCTGGCCGCTGGCCAGATCCGCCAGCCAGGTCTGCTTCTGTTCTTCAGTGCCGTAGTTGAGCACCGGCCCACAGCCCACCGAGTTGTGGATGCTCATCATCGCGCCAGTGGCGCCGTCACCGGCGGATATTTCCTCCACCGCCAGGGCATAGGCGACGTAATCGACGTAGGTGCCGCCCCATTCCTCGGGCACCACCATGCCCAGCAGGCCGAGTTCGCCCATCTTCGCCACCAGCGCGTCGTCGATCCAGCCGGCCTTCTCCCAGGCCTGGGCATGGGGGGCGATTTCACCGCGGGCAAAGTCCCGGGCCATGTCGCGGATCATGACTTGCTCTTCGCTCAATTCGATATCGTGCATGGCTCAGCTCCCGGTCTGGTCAAACCCGTTGAAGAAACTCGCCACGTGTCCGGCGTCCAACGCCTGGAGGGTGGGCGGATTCCAGCGCGGGTTCTTGTCTTTGTCGATCAGCAAGGCGCGCACGCCTTCGATCAGGTCGCCGCGCTCGAACCACTGGCGGTCCAGGTGCAGCTCAAGGGCGAAGCATTGTTCAAGGCTCAAGTGCCGACCGCGTCGCAGCATCTCCAGCGTCACGCCCATGGCCAGCGGCGAACGGGTTTGCAGCAGGTCGGCGGTGGTGGTGGCCCACACATGGCTGTCGGCGACCGTTACTTCCCGCAATTGCTCAACAATACTCGGCACATCAGGCAAGGCGAAGAAGTGGTCGATGGCCGGGCGCAGCGCGTGCAACGGGGCGTCAGGCAGCTGTTGCACGGCGAGTGTCGCCAGCATGCCTTGCAGGTCTTTGAGCGGTGTGTCGTGCCATTGCAGCTGATCGAGTTTTTCGTCCAACGCGGCCAGCTTGCTGCTGTCCAGATACCAGTCGGCCAGGCCGCAATACAAGGCATCGGCCGCGCGGATCTGCACGCCGCTGACGCCCAGGTATATCCCCAGTTCGCCGGGAATGCGCGGCAGGAAGTAACTGCCACCGACGTCCGGGAAGTAACCGATACCCACTTCCGGCATCGCCAGGCGGCTCTTTTCGGTGACTACCCGCAGATCGGCGCCCTGTACCAGACCCATGCCGCCGCCCAGGACAAAGCCGTCCATCAATGCCAGGACCGGTTTGCGGTAGTGATGAATCGCGAGGTCGAGGGCATATTCTTCGACGAAGAAATCTTCGTGCAGCGTGCCGCCGCTTTTGAAGCTGTCATGCAGCGAACGAATGTCGCCACCGGCGCAGAAGGCTTTTTCGCCGGCACCGCGCAGGACCACCGCATGCACCTGCGGGTCCTGGGCCCAGGCATCGAGCTGGCGGTGCAGGCTGCGGACCATGTCCAGGGTCAGGGCGTTGAGGCCGGCGGGGCGGTTGAGGGTCAAATGACCGACGTGGTTGCGAACTTCGGCCAGCACTTCGTTTTGCATGGCATCCATGGACGTGGTCCCCGGAGAAGAAACCTGAGCAGTCATCAGTAACTCCCTGCTTTTATTGTTCTTTATAGACAAGCTCGCGCGCGAGCGATGCTGGATCGTAACAGTGCAAATTTGCCGTGTACAACCCGGATAACTGCAGGTTGGCTGTGCATTTTTGCAGTTGAGAACGGAAGGGGCCTGGGTTACGCGCCCCTTGTAGGAGCCGGCTTGCTGGCGAAGACCAGGGGCCAGTCAACAATGCGGTGCCTGACCCACCGCCATCGCCAGCAAGCCGGCTCCTACAGGGGATGCGCGGCAATCGGCGACAGAATCGGCTGTGAGCAGCCTGTGTTCAGCGCAGTTGCGCTGTTTTAACGCCGGCTTACGACACCCGCGCCGTCCCGGCAATTGGCATCCTGACGGTCCGTTTAAAGCGCTTGTTGCACTGCGCTGGAGATGGACTTCACATCCGGCGACTGGCTTGAACCGGTCGAAAACAACAATAAATATGGCTGCGGTGAGAACCGCATCGACTCTCTGCCCCTGTAAAAAAGTGTGGTTCGGCGCAGTCGCCGGATCGCGATAAATCAAAATAATCCGGGACTCAAGAAGATGAACATCAAATGGCTGACTTTGCCGGCACTCGCGTTGCTGTGCTGCACCACCGGCGCGAGCGCCAAGGAATGGAAGGAATTGCGATTTGGCGTCAATCCGAGCTACCCACCCTTTGAATCCACCACGGCCGATGGCGGCGTGCAGGGTTTCGGCGTGGATTTGGGCAATGCGATTTGTGCCGAGCTGAAGCTCACCTGTGTTTGGGTCAGCAACGATTTCGACGGATTGATTCCGGGGCTCAAGGCCGGGAAGTTCGACGCCATCGAGTCCTCGATGACCGTGACCGATGCACGCAAAAAACAGATCGATTTCACCGATCGCCTGTACGCCGGGCCGACCGCCATCGTCACCCGCAAGGACTCCCGCCTGTTGCCCACCGCCGAGTCGCTGCGCGGCAAGACCATCGGCTACATGCAGGGCACGATTCAGGAAACCTACGCCAAGGCCAAACTGGGTCCGGGCGGGGTGAAGTTGCGCGCGTATCAGAATCAGGATCAGGTCTACGCCGACCTGGTGTATGGCCGTCTCGATGCGTCGATCCAGGACAAGCTGCAAGCGCAGATGAGCTTCCTGACCTCGCCACAAGGGGCCGGTTTCCAGAACAGCGAAGGCATCAGTGACCCGCTGGTGCCGTCGGAAATCGCCATTGGCGTGCGCAAGGACAACGAAGAACTCAAAGGCATGCTCAATGCCGCCATCAAGGCCCTGCATGACAAGGGTATCTACGCACAGATCCAGCAGAAGCATTTCGGCGATCTGGACCTCTACAACAACTGATCCTCGCCCCCCTGTCGTTGTGTTGCAGCGATAGGGGGGCATCAAGACAGGTGACTGGCGTGAATTCCTTCCTGAATGTTCTGGGGGTCGACCTTTCGGCCCTGCAAGGCTATGGCCCTTTGTTGCTGCACGGCACCTGGGTCACCCTCAAACTGTCGGCGCTTGCGCTATTGGTGAGCATGGCACTGGGGTTGCTCGGTGCGGCGGCCAAGTTGTCGCCGCTCAAACTTCTCAACCTGCCGGCGACCTTCTACACGACGCTGATCCGCGGCGTGCCGGACCTGGTGTTGATGCTGCTGATTTTCTACAGCCTGCAAGGCTGGCTGAGCGCCCTGACCGAGACCATGGGCTGGCCTTACATGGAGATCGACCCGTTTGTGGCCGGCATTGTCACCCTCGGTTTTATCTATGGCGCGTATTTCACCGAGACCTTTCGCGGGGCGATCCTGAGTGTGCCGCGCGGGCAACAGGAAGCCGCCGCGTGTTTTGGCCTCAATCGCTGGCAGCGTTTTCGTTTCGTGGTATTCCCGCAAATGATGCGTTTCGCCTTGCCGAGCCTGGGCAACAACTGGCTGGTGCTGCTCAAGGCCACGGCGCTGGTGTCGATCATCGGACTGTCGGACCTGGTCAAGGTGGCGCAGGAGGCCGGCAAAAGCACGTTCAATATGCTTGATTTTCTGCTGCTGGCCGCAGCCCTCTACCTGCTGATCACCAGTGCGTCGAACTCTGTGTTGCGGGTGCTGGAGCGACGCTACAACCAGGGCGTGCGGGGGATGGCGCGATGATCGAGTTGATTGCCGAATACTGGAAACCCTTTCTGTTCAGCGACGGCGAAACCCTGACCGGGCTGGCCATGACGTTGTGGTTGCTGGTGGCGAGCATCGCGATGGGGTTTGTCTTGTCATTGCCCCTGGCGATCCTGCGGGTTTCGCGTTGGGGTCTGTTGCGCTGGCCGGTTCAGCTGTTCACCTATGTGTTTCGCGGCACGCCGTTGTATATCCAGCTGCTGATTTGCTACAGCGGGATATACGGCATTGCCGTGGTGCGCTCGCAGCCATTGCTCGAAGCGTTTTTCCGCGACGCGATGAATTGCACCTTGTTGGCATTCACCCTCAACACCTGCGCTTACACCGTGGAAATTTTCGCCGGGGCGATCCGCAGCATTCCCTACGGCGAAATCGAAGCGGCGCATGCCTACGGCCTGAGTGGCTGGCGCCTGTATCTGCAGCTGATCCTGCCCTCGGCATTGCGCCGCGCGCTGCCGTATTACAGCAACGAAGTGATCCTGATGCTGCACGCGACTTCGGTAGCGTTTACCGCAACGATTCCGGACATTTTGAAAATCGCCCGGGATGCCAATGCCGCGACCTTCATGACCTTTCAGGCCTTCGGCATTGCCGGCCTGCTGTACCTCGGGCTGTCGTTCGGGCTGGTCGCGGCGTTCCGCCTGGCGGAGAAGCGCTGGCTGAGTTTTCTCGGCCCGACCCACTGACTTTCATTCTTCAATCCAGAGCGGCGCCCAGCAGGCAGCCGCTCCAGGAGCACTCGCATGTACAAACTCACGGTTGAAAATCTGTATAAACGTTTTGGTGACAATGAAGTGCTCAAGGGCGTCTCGTTGAACGCACGCGCTGGGGACGTGGTGAGCATGATCGGCGCCAGCGGTTCGGGTAAAAGCACCATGTTGCGTTGCATCAACTTTCTGGAGCGCGCTGACGAAGGGGCGATTGCACTGGATGGCGAGCGGGTGCTTACGCGTCAGGGTGTCGGTGGCATGCGCGTGGCCAACCCCAGGCAGTTGCAGCGTTTGCGCACGCGATTGGCAATGGTGTTCCAGCATTTCAATCTGTGGAGCCACCTGACCGTGCTGGAAAACATCGTATTGGCGCCCTGTCGGGTGCTGGGGATGAGTCGCAAGGCTGCTGAAGAGAGTGCGCGGGCCTATCTGGACAAGGTCGGTTTGCCGCAACGGGTCGCCGATCAGTACCCGGCGTTCCTGTCCGGCGGTCAACAGCAACGGGTGGCGATTGCCCGGGCGCTGGCGGTGGAACCGGAAATCCTGTTGTTCGACGAGCCGACCTCCGCGCTTGATCCGGAACTGGTGGGTGAAGTGCTGAAGGTGATCCAGGCACTGGCCGAAGAAGGCCGGACCATGCTGATGGTGACCCATGAAATGGGCTTTGCCCGGCAGGTCTCCAGCCAGGTGTTGTTCTTGCATCAGGGCCGGGTCGAGGAGCAGGGTGACGCATTGATCCTTGACCAGCCCAAGAGTGAACGTTTACAGCAATTCCTATCGGGTCGTTTGAAGTGAGGCAAGACATACATGGCGGATATCCGCGATCTGTCGATTGTGCTTGATCGTATCGATCAGGCCATCATCGAAGTGTTGCGCCACGAAGGGCGCATCACTTATCAAAAGCTGTCCGAACGCGTGCACCTGACGCCCAGACCCTGTCTGGAACGGGTGCGTAAACTCGAACAGCTCGGGGTCATTCGCGGGTATGGCGCGATTCTCGATGAGAAAAAACTGACGCCCGGGCTGTCGCTGCTGGTGTTGGTCGCGCTGTCGAACCAGAGCGGGCGTGCCGCGCAAAAAGCCTTCGAGGCCAAGGTCCGTGCTTGCCCGCAAGTGCTGGAATGCCGGTTGATTAGCGGCGCGTTCGACTACAGCCTGCGCATGCGTTGCCGGGACATGGAACATTACCGGGTGCTGACCGAAGTCTGGTTCGACGACCCGGATTTGCACATCGACAAACTGGTCAGCCACCCGGAACTGGCGATGGTCAAGACCACGATGGAATAGCAACTTGTGGGAGCGAGCCTGCTCGCGAAAGCGGTGTGTCAGTCCACATTGATGTTTGATGACACTCCGCCTTCGCGAGCAGGCTCGCTCCCACAGTTGATTTGTGTTGTTCGCCGAATCGGCTGAACGGGCCAGCATCTTCAGCCGTTTCGATCACCGTCATAGCCGTTATCAACCGGGTTTTTCCCGTCTCGAAACAGACAATGAGCCTCTCTCAACCCTCATTGAATCTGTGCCCATGCAAACCACCAATACTGTTTTGATGATTCGCCCGACACGTTTTTCCTTCAATCAGGACACGGCGGCAAACAACCGCTTCCAGCGCCCGGCCGCGGTGTCCGAAGACGTGCAGCTCAAGGCCCTGCAAGAGTTCGACGGCTACGTCACTGCGCTGCGCAGCCATGGCGTTGAAGTCCTGGTTCACAACGACCTTGAAGCGCCGCATACCCCGGACTCGATCTTTCCCAACAACTGGTGGAGCAGCCATCCCGATGGCACGTTGGTGTTGTACCCGATGCAGGGTCATAACCGACGCCTGGAGCGGGACAAAGGTGTACTGGACCGATTGCGGGACGAATACAGGGTTGAACGGCTGCTGGATCTATCCAGCCTCGAACAGCAGGACGTGTTCCTCGAAGGCACCGGCAGCATGGTGCTGGACCGGCAACAGCGGATTTGCTACGCCGGCTATTCCACCCGCACCCACGCCCGGGCACTGGATCAGGTGGTCGATCATTTGGGCTACGAGCTCTGCGCATTTAACGCGGTTGACCGCCAGGGCGTGGCGATTTACCACACCAACGTGATGATGAGCGTTGGCACGCGCCTGGCCGTGGCGTGCCTGGCATCGGTGGCTGACCCCGACGAACGCCAGGCGCTGCGCGCGCGCCTGGAAGACAGCGGCAAGCAGGTGATCGCCCTGGACTGGGCGCAACTGGAGTCCTTCGCCGGCAATATGCTCGAAGTGCACAACGCCGCGGGCGAACCGGTGCTGGTGATGTCACGCACGGCCTGGCAATCGCTGAATGCCGGCCAGCGTCGGTTGATCGAAGCCCACACCACACCGTTGCCGGTGACTATCGACACCATCGAGCGTATCGGTGGCGGCAGCGCCCGCTGCATGTTGGCCGAGGTCTTTCTGCCCAGGCATCCGGCTGCCAGGGAGCAAGTGCGATGATCGTCCGTCCCGCTGCACCGGCAGATTTGCCGGCATTGTTAGCCCTTGCCCATAGCGCTGGGGCGGGTTTGACCACTTTGCCGGCCGACGCGGCGCGTTTGCGTCAGCGTCTGGAGTGGGCGCAGAAAACCTTTGCCGGCGAAGCCGAACGCGCCGACGCCGACTACTTGTTTGTGCTGGAGAACGACCAGCAAGAGGCGATCGGTATTTGTGCGCTGGCCGGTGCCGTCGGCCTGCGTGAGCCCTGGTACAACTATCGGCTGGGTTTGTTTGTCGCCGCGTCGAAAAACCTCGGGATCAACCAGCAGTTGCCGACGCTGTTCCTTGGCAACGACATGACGGGCCATTCCGAGCTGTGTTCACTGTTTCTACACGCCGATCATCGCAGTGGACTCAATGGTCGTTTGTTGTCGAAGGCGCGGTTCCTGTTCCTGGCGGAGTTTCGTCAGCACTTCGGGGACAAGGTCATCGCCGAAATGCGCGGCTATTCAGACGCCCAAGGTGTTTCTCCGTTCTGGGAGGGATTGGGGCGGCACTTCTTCAAAATGGACTTCGCCGATGCCGACTACCTGACCGGACTGGGCAACAAGACCTTCATCGCGGAGTTGATGCCCAAATTTCCGCTGCCGACCTGCCTGTTGCCGGAGGCTGCGCGGTCGGTCATCGGCCGGGTTCATCCCAACACCGAACCGGCGCTGGGCATGCTCCAGGCTGAAGGGTTCGAGCATCGCGATTACATCGACATCTTCGACGGTGGTCCGTTGATTGAATGCGCCACCGGGGATATTCGAGCGGTGCGTGACAGCCAGGTGCTGCAACTGAGCATCGGTACACCGGGGGAACAGGCAGCGACTTACCTGATTCATAACCGCCTGTTTGCCGAGTGCCGGATTACCGCGGCACCGGCGCGGGTGGCTGCAGGAACGCTGATTGTTGACGCTCAAACCGCGAAAGAGTTGGGGTTGGGTGTGGGAGATTCGGTCAGGGCAGTGAGCCTGGCGGTGCCTGCCCGGCAATTGTCTGCGGCCTGAAGGATTTGAACCTGCGTTGAACCTGTAGGAGCCGGCTTGCTGGCGATAGCGGTGTATCAGTCACTGCATTGTTGACTGGCCTGCCGTCTTCACCAGCAAGCCGGCTCCTACAGGGACGGCGTGTTGTGTCAGGTAGTCTTGCTGAGCACTTCAGTGATGCTGCGGCGCCTGGCGTGCAGTTCGCTGGCATGAATCAGTTGTTCAAGGTCTTCAGGGGTGACGTCGAAGAAGGCTTCCATGTCGGCCAGCGCCAGCTTCAGGTCCTGGGCAGTGATCGCCTGACTATCGGCAGGCGGGTGATCGGCAGGCACCGCCGCCACCGGTTCGCTGGCACGCTTGGGGTAACGGATGCGCGTCAGGTTGTTATAGGCCAGGGCGCAAAGCAGCATGATCGAGGCCCCCAGCATCACCGGCCCCAGGGCTTTCCAGTCCATGGCAATGGTCGCCGGGTCCGCCAGCACCAGGGTCAACGCCAGCGCGCCGGCCGGTGGATGCAGGCAACGCAGCCAACACATCAGGATCAGCGCCATGCCCGCCGCCAGGCAAGCGCTGCCCAGCGTCCGCCCCAGCACGTGGGCCACCAGCAACGACACCACGCCGGCGCTCAAGTAGCCGCCAATAATCGACCACGGCTGCGCCAGTGCGCCGGACGATACGGCGAACAGCAACACTGCCGAAGCACCCAGCGGACCGATCAGATGCAGTGCCACCTCGATGCCGAACACCTGGCCGCACAGCCAGACGCTGAGCATCGTTCCGAGGGCCATGCCAATGGCGGCACGGCTCCATTCGGTGGGGCGGGTGTTGATGGCGGCGGGCAACCAGCGAGCGAGCATGACGAAACCGTTCCGTAGACAAAAACCTGAGGAAAAAAAAGGGCTTGTCTGGGATATCCAGAAAGCCCTTGAAGTTGTTCCAACTATTGGGGGAGGAACGGGCACAGTGTGCCGTTCAATCCAGATGCTGACAAATTCATATTAATGAAGCTTCAGTTCACTAATTCTGATGTAACGCCACGCGCCGGCCACTCATGAAACACAGGAATCCACCCACCGCAGTAAGCGCGCTCAAGGCATAGAACATCGTCGGTGCCGGCGTGTGCATCAACAAAAAGCCGCATATCACCGGGCTCAGGGCGCCACCGAGGGCCGCCAGGTTCTGCGCACCGTAGTAACTGCCGCGCAGCTCTTCCGGTGCCAGGGTGTCGACGAAGAGGAATTCCGCGGGGTAAATGATCATTTCCCCCAGGGTGAAGACGAACATCGCCACGCACCAGCTGACCATGCTGTCGGCCAGGCTGAAGCCGATCATCCCGAGGATGAACAGGCTGGTCCCGCCGGCAATCCAGTAGCGCAGCTTTTCACGATTGAGGAAACGGCCAATCTGATACTGCAACAGGATCACGCTGATGGCGTTGCAGGCGAGCAGGGCGGCCATGATGTCCAGGGCGCGTTTGGAATCGTGGGTCACCAGCAGGTATTGCGACAGGTACAGGGTGTAACGGCCATGCACCACGGTGCTGAGCAGACAGCCACCCGTGAACATGATCAGCGTGCGGTCGTTCTTGAGGGTCACCAGGGTCTTGAAGAAACTCTGCGGTTGGCCAATGGCCGGGGTCTGCGCCGAATTCTTCGGGATGCCGATCATCAGGAAGATGCTGAAGAACGCGATGGCACCGGCAATCAGGAACGGCGCAATCGGGTAGTACCCGGCGATCACCACGCCGAGCATGGGGCCGGTGGCATAGCCAACGTTGGTGAGGGTGTAGCGCAGGGAAAACGCCTTGGCGCGCTGGCTGATGGGCAGGTTTTCGCTGAGGATGGCCTTGGAGCCGATGAGAAACAGCGCCGAAGCCGTCTCGGTGATCACCAGGGTGACGGTGGTCAGGTAGAGGTTTTCGGCGAAGGTCAGCAGCACGAAGCCGATGGCACTGGAGAGCATCGCCAGGATCAGCAACCGGCGTTTTTCCAGGCGATCGATGATGTAGCCGCCATAAAGGGCGAGCAGGGTGGCGATGAACACCGCGATACCGAGCAGCAAGCCAACGTCCTGTTGGTTGAGGCCGAGTTTGTTGCTCAGGAACAACGTGAGCAACGGGCTGGTGATGGCGCGGCTGACGACGATGGTCAGCGAAACGATCATCAACCGGCGGACAATGAGGGAGTAAGTGGCCACGGTGCGTACAAATGTCCTTATTCAGATGTTCAAGTGTTCGACTGGAAACCGTGTCGCTGCCATTCGCGAGCAGGCTCGCTCCCACAATTGGAATGCGTTCCCCTGTGGGAGCGAGCCTGCTCGCGAAGAGGCCCGGTCGGGCGACTCAATCCTCAAGCCAGCCACCGCTCAAGCATGCCCACCGATTCAAGTTCATCCAGCCGCCACAACTGCCCCAGCAATTCTTCGGCCTGCCGCTGCGACATCACTCGCGTCGCCAGGCTGAAAAACTTCTCCTCAAGCGCCGCATCACTCAATGGATTGCCCGGCGCCCCCAACGGCACTTCAACACACAGGCTCGCCTGCCGACCGTCCACGGTCTGCAATGTCACAATGGGCTCGCCATCCTCCGACAGTCGCGGGTCCACTTCAAGGCGAATACGCGACATCCACTGGGCAATTCGAGGATCGCTGCGCAGATCGTCGTCGTAAGCCTGCAATCGGCAATGACCGTGCACCAGCCATACCGCCAGCGCGTAAGGCAGGCTCATCTGCGCCGCCGCCAGGGTGCTGACATCGTGACCGCCGCACATGTCCCGAAGGAACCCGCACACTGAAACCTGAACATCCTCGACCTGATGAGCCTGCGCATTCAATTGCTCAAGCAGCAAGCCCAGGGCATCGATGGCCGAATGGGTGCCACGGCATGAGGCATAAGGCTTGATCGAGCAGCGCGCGAGTTTCCAGACGATGCCGAGGTCGGTGTCCAGCGCTTCAGGCGTGGCCGTCTGCGTAGCGAGCGTCTTGAGGAAACCGCCCCAGACATCCTCAAACAATTGGGTCGGCCCACTGATGCCCTCTCGGGCAAATCGCGCCGCCAGCAACCCACCTTCGGCAGCGCGACCGCTGTGCAGTTTCTTGCTTTGCGAACCGTCGTGGATAAAGGCCCACAGGCCACCGCTGAAACTGCCGGCGATACCCAGCGCCGACACGGTTTGCCGTACATCCAGGCCGAGGATGCGCGCACTGGCCGCCGCCGCGCCGAACACGCCACAGGTCGCCGTGGAGTGCCAGCCCGCACCGTTGTGGGCCGAGTAACCGCCGCAGGCTTCGAGGACCCGACGACCGATTTCGTAGCCGATCACCACGGCCGTGATGAACTCGCGCCCGCTCACGGGTTGCCCGGACATCGACACCGCCGCCATCACCGCCGGCAGCACCACGGCACCGGAATGGTCGCAGCCACCGGTGTCATCCAGTTCCAGCGCATGGGCAGCGATGCCGTTGAGCATCGCGGCCTGCGCCGCGCCCATCCGCCCCTGCGTACCCCAGACCAGCGCATGGCCAGTCTCGCCGTCGAATACCTGGCGCGCCTGCTTCGCCACATCGCTGCCGGCCCCGGCCAGGGACGCGCCGAAGGTATCGAGGATGTGTCGTTTGGCTTGCGCCACCAGCGCCGGTGGCAGGTCTTCAAATCGCGTATCGACGCAGAACTGCACCAGCCGTTGCATGCGCTCGGTCATAGGAGGTAGTCCCGATAATGCCGTTCATAAACGGACGCTGGATGATCCTCGGTCACGGGCGCCGCTGACTCGGCCCACCACTGGGCGACTTCAGCCCCAGTGGTGATCCACACATCATCGTGCTGCAAGATGCCCTCAAGCAGCTCGCGCAACACGCCGATCCGCCCCGGTGTGGCGATGATTTCCGGGTGCAGGCGCAGCACGTAGCACAGGCCAAACCGATGAAACCCGGCGAAGTCCATTTGCAGGTTGCCCAGGGTATGGCTGTAGGAGGCGATCCGCGATTGCGCGGGTGGCACCGCCGGGCTGAGGTTGAAGGCGAAGTAGGGTTCGTCTTCCAGCTCATAGTGCAACGGCAACTCGATCACCTGCGGCGCGGTTGGATGCGCGAACGGCAAATCGTCGCCGCGCCATGATGACGACCAGCGAATGCCTTGATCCTTCAACGCCTCGATGAAACCCGGTGCGCCGTTGCCGGCGGGGATGCGAAACCCGGTCGGACGCTCCCCTGTCAACGCGGCCAACGCCGCGCAACCCTGGGCGATGTCGGCGCTCTGTGTGGCCAGGTCGAGGGTGTCGTAATTCTGATGGCGATACCCGGCGCAGGCTATTTCATGGCCGCCGGCCTGGATCGCGCGAAGGTGTTCGGGATTTTCCTCGGCGACGATACCGGGGACAAACCAACTGCTGGAGACGCCGAGTTCGCTCAACAGAGCGAGCAAACGCTCGACCCCGCGCTGGGTGCCATAACGCCAGACCGACAGGGTCTTGTCGCGCCCGGCGACTTCCGGGGCCTGGGTGAGAATGCCGTGGATGTCGTTGTAATCGACGGTCAGTACCACGGCGCAGCGATAGCCCTTGGGCCAGACAGTGGACTCAGCCATGGTGACGCTCCTTGAGCCACCACTGGGCGACGTCGCGGCAGGTGGCGAACCACACGTCGTCGCGTTGGCGCATGTGTTCGAAGAGTTTTTCCAGCAACAGGATGCGTCCCGGTTTGCCGGTGATCTTGGGGTGGAACAGGGTGGTCAGGCACAAGCCTTCGTTCATGGCGCCGTCATATTCGCGGCACCAGTTGTCGAGGGTCAGTTCGTAGCTGGCGGTGCGGTCCAGCCCCGAGGGGAAGTCCGGGGCACGGGTGTAGGCGATGGACGCGTAGTCGTCCATTTCCCAGCGGCCGGGGATTTCCACCAGCGGTGTGGCGTGGCCCGGTACATTCACCAGGTACGGTCGGTCATCGCCGCGCATGCTGCTGGAGTAGGTCACACCGGCCTCCACCAGCATCGCCGGGGTTTCGGCGCGCCAGTCACCGGATGGCGTGCGGAAACCTTCGGCGCGGATGTGCAGGTGCTTCCAGAACACTTCGCGGGACAGCTTCATCACATCCTTCTGCTGTTCCAGCGTCAGGGCGTAGAAGGATTCGTGTTTGTAGCCGTGATACGCCACCTCATGCCCGCGTTCGACAATCGCCTGGCACTGTTTCGGCCAGTTTTCCACGACCCAGGCCGGGACGAAGAACGTCGTCGGGAGGCGGAACTCGTCGAGCAGATCGAGCAGTCGCGGCAGTGCCCGGTAGGGGCCGTAACCGCCAAAGCCGAAGTACTCGGGCTTGTGCCAGATCGAGCCGTTGAGCATGGCATCGCCGGTGGGCCCATCGAGGTCAAAGGCCAGGGCCAGGCAAGCCTTGTGGTTATCCGGCCAGGTGGGTTGGGGTGAGGAGGACATCATGGGTACTCCAACAATCTATAAAAAACACCGATTCCCTTTGGGTGGTCCCTGTGGGAGCAAAGCTTTGCTCCCACAGGTTGTGTTCCCACAGTGGGTGGTGGTTGAGCCCGGTTATTTCCCGGCGTTGACGGTCACGGTCTTGATCGCGCCGAGTTCCAGGTCCCATTTCTTCAGGATCGCCTGGTAGCTGCCATCGTCGATCATGCTTTGCAACGCGACTTTCACCGCTTCGCTCAATTCAGGTTTTTTCTTGCTCACGCCAAGGCCGGTGAACTGCGAAGAGATCGGCAGGCCCACGGTCTTGTACATGTCCTTTTCCTGGGTCTTGAGGTAAGGCAGGGTTTCGCTGCCTTGCATCGCCGCGTCGATGCGGCTCTGGCGCAGTTGCGCGCGGGCGTCGGCCGAGCCTTCGGTGCCGATCACGTTGATCGCCGGTTTGCCGGCGGCTTCACAGTTGGCTTTGCTCCACTCGGCGATTTCCGCCGGGAAGGTGGTACGGCGGCTGGTGCCGACCTTTTTGCCGCACAGGTCGATGATTTCGTTGGTGGCCGCGTTTTTCTGCAGGGTGTAGAACTGCGGGCCGCTGGTGAAGTAGTCCACGAAGGTCACGCTGGCCTGACGCTCCTTGGTGTCGGTCATGCCCGACAGCACCATGTCCACGCGGTCGGTGGTCAGGGCATTGATCATTTGTTCGAAGCCGGTTTCCTGCCATTTGATCTTCACACCCAGGCGTTCGGCCAGGGCGTTGCCCAGGTCAACGTCGAGACCGGTGAGGGTGTTGGTGGCCGGGTCCTTGAAATCCATCGGCGGGTAGTTCGGCATGATCGCGACGACGATCTCGCCCTTGTCCTTGATGCTGGCCGGCAATTCGGCGGCGAAGGTGAAGCTGGAGGCCATCAGGCCTGCGAGTACTGCCGGGATAACGAAGTTCTTCATGGGTCGTTCTCTTATGAGTGTTTTTTACGCCAGCCGGCGCCTAGGTTCGAACGGCAGAAATGAAGCTTTGGGTGCGTGGGTTTTGCGGACTTATTAGTATTTCTTCGGGGCTTCCTGCCTCCACGATCTGCCCGCCGTCCATGAACACCATGCGGTTGGATACTTCGCGAGCGAAGCCCAGTTCATGGGTGACGACGATCATGGTCATGCCGGTCTGCGCCAGATCGCGCATCACCGACAGCACCTCACCGACCAGTTCCGGGTCGAGTGCCGAAGTGGGTTCATCGAACAGCATCAGCTTGGGCCGCATGGCCAGGGCACGGGCAATGGCGACGCGTTGTTGCTGACCACCCGAGAGTTCGATCGGGTAGCTGTTGCGCTTGTCGGCCAGGCCGACGCGGGCGAGCAGTTCCACGGCTTCGTCATGCGCCTCCTTGGGCGAACGCTTGAGCACCTGGCACGGCCCTTCGATGATGTTTTGCAGCACGGTCATGTGCGGGAACAGGTTGAAACGCTGGAACACCATGCCGGTGGACAGGCGCTGGCGGGCGATCTGCGACTCATTGAGTTCGTGCAGTTTGTTGCCGACGATGCGGTAGCCCACCAGTTCGCCGTCGACCCACAGGCCGCCCTTGTCGATTTTTTCCAGCTGGTTGACGCAGCGCAGCAGGGTGCTCTTGCCGGAGCCGGACGGGCCGATGATGCACAGCACTTCGCCTTGCTCGACTTCGATGTTGATGTCCTTGAGCGCGTGGAAGTTGTCGTAGTACTTGTTCAGGCTCACGGCCTTGACGATGCTTCTCATGTCGGATTCCTCAGGAACGCTTGCCGGCGCCGCGGGCGAAACGACGCTCCAGGCGGCTTTGACCGAAGGACAGCACGGTGACCGTGGCCAGGTACCAGATACCGGCGACGATCAGCAGCTCCATCACGCGGGCGTTGGCGTAGTAGATGTTCTGGGCGTTGTAGAGCAATTCCGAGTACTGGATGACGCTCGCCAGCGAGGTCATTTTCACCATGCCGATGAACTCGTTGCCCACCGGCGGAATGATGATGCGCATGGCCTGGGGCAGGATGATCCGGCGCAGCGCTTGCAGGCGCGGCATGCCGATCGACTTGGCCGCTTCGTACTGCCCGGTGTCCACCGAAAGCAGGCCGGCGCGCACCACTTCGGCGGTGTAGGCACCCTGGTTGATGCTGAGGCCCAGCAGGGCGGCCACGAACGGCGTCATCAGGCTCACGGTGTCGACTTCGACCAGGCCGGGGATACCGATGGTGGGGAAGATCAGCGCCAGGTTGAACCACAACAGCAGTTGCAGGATCAGCGGCGTGCCGCGAAACAGCCAGGTGTAGGTCAGCGCCACATAGCGCAGGATCGGGTTGGCCGACATGCGCATGATTGCCGTGATCACCCCGAACACAATGCCCAGGGCCATCGCCAGTACCGCCATGACGATGGTGTTGAGCAGGCCCCACATGATCGCCTGGGACGTGAGGAACTGGCCGATATAGGACCATTCGATCTTGCCTTCGGCGAAGGCGCGTATCAGGCCCAGCAATGCTGCGACGATCACGGCGGCGAAGAACATCCGCCCGTAATAGCGCCGTGGCACGTGTTGATACTGGGTGATATCAAACTGGTTTTCCGCCAGTTTGCGCTCCGCCTGGAGTCGTTCTGCCTGTGTCTGGCTCATGGTTGTTTCTCCGTACACTGTTCTTTCAAGTCCACCTCAACCCTGTAGGAGCAAAGCTTGCTCGCGATGACGGCATGGCAGGCGACATCGTCGTTGAATGTGCCGACGCCATCGCGAGCAAGCTTTGCTCCTACAGGATCGCGTGCTCTATCAGAGGCGGAAGCCCTGATAGTTTTCGGTCCAGGCTTGCTGGGCGGCGAGGGCGGTTTTCAGGCGGCCGATCTGTTCGCGTACCTGTTGTGGCGCGGTACCGCCCCAGCCGCTGCGGGCGGCGATGGCGGCTTCCAGGGTCAAGCTCTCACGCACTTCGGGCGTCAGGCGTGGATCGATTTCGGCCAGCAACGCCGGGGACGCTTCCCACAGTTCGATCTCGTGTTGCTCGCAAGCCTTGACCAGCGCGCCGGTGATCTCGTGGGCTTCCTTGAACGGCACGCCGCGCATCGCCAGCCAGTCGGCGACTTCGGTCGCGAGGGTGAAGCCCAGCGGAGCCTGGCGACGCAGTTCTTCGACATTGACGGTCATGGTCGCCACCATCCCGGCCATCGCCGGCAGCACCAGCAGCAGGGTGTCCACGCTGTCGAGCACACCGTTCTTGTCTTCGCTCAGGTCGCGGTTGTACGACAGTGGCAGGGACTTGAGGGTCGACAGCAGACCGGTGAGGTTGCCGATCAGGCGACCGGCCTTGCCCCGGGCCAGTTCAGCGATGTCCGGGTTCTTCTTCTGCGGCATGATCGAGCTGCCGGTGGCGTAGGCATCGTCCAGCGCGACCCAGCGAAATTGTCGCGACGACCACAGGCAGAATTCTTCGGCCAGGCGCGAGATGTTGATGCCGAGCATGCTGGCGATAAACAGGAATTCGGCAACGTGATCGCGGCTGGCCACGGCATCGATGGAGTTTTCGCAAACACCGCTGTAACCCATTTCTTTCGCCGATTGCTGCGGCAGACGCGCAATGGCGGAACCGGCCATGGCCGCCGCGCCCAATGGCGACAGCGAGGTACGTGCATCCCAGTCCACCAGGCGCTGCACGTCACGCAGCATCGATTGCGAGTGGGCGAGCAAGTGATGGGCGAACACGATCGGCTGCGCCTGCTGCAGGTGAGTGAAACCGGGGCAGATGCTCTCGACGTGTTGCTCGGCCTGATCCACCAGCGCCTGTTGCAGGGCCAACACTTCGACGGCCAGGGTGCGTACATGGTCCCGCAGGAACAGGCGCAGGTCGTTGGCGGTCTGGTCGTTGCGTGACCGGCCGGCGCGCAGCTTGCCGCCCAGGGCACCGAGGCGTTCGGTCAGCAGGCGCTCGATGAAGGTGTGAACGTCTTCGTCGTCCAGGGTCGGGGCAATGCTGCCGGCGCGGAAATCAGCGCCGATACGCTCCAGGGCGTCGAGCATGGTCCGGGTTTCCTGCTCGGTCAGAAGTCCGGCGCGTTGCAGTTCCCGGGCGTGCGCCTTGGAACCGGCGAGGTCGTATGGCGTCAGGCGGAAGTAGCGTTCCGGGCAGCGGGACAGGGCGGCCAGGGCTTCGGACGGACCGCTTTTGAAGCGTGCACCCCAGAGACGGTCGGTGGCTTGGGACATTGTTATTTTCCTCGTCGGTAATGCGAACGAAATCGGTTTGCCAGGCCTGAAAATGCACGCCGAAGTTCGTTCGGCCGTCATCAGGTCAATTAATAATCAGGGGCAGGGGACCAGCGCAGTTGCAAAAGGGCGAGAGCTGATCGAAGTGTCAGCTTTTAATGCTTCGAAATCAGTGGTTTGGCACTGAAGTTCGGAATTTGTTAGTGGTTGCCAAGTCTGGTTTTCTGTGTTCATTATTATTAGGCCAGCTATGTTTTTGTTGTTGGACACAGGTTGTTGAATCGGGCGCCAGAGGTAAATAAGCATTATGGAAACCCCACTTTCCAATTCCGGAAACCCGCCGCCGAAAACGCTGCAACGGGCACCGCTGGCCCTCAGCGGGCTGGACTTCAAGCTGCTCAAAGTGTTCAAGGCGGTGGTCGAGGCGGGCGGTTTCAGTGCGGCGCAAAACGAGTTGAATGTAGGGCTGGCAGCCATCAGCAAACAGATTTCCGACCTGGAAATCCGCATCGGCATGCGCCTGTGTACCCGAGGGCGCGAAGGCTTTCACCTGACCGAAGAAGGGCGCCTGGTGTATCAGGCTTCGATTGATTTATTTGCCTCGGTTGATAACTTTCGTGATCGTCTTAGTTCAGCGCAGAACGAACTTATTGGTGATCTTGGTGTGGGGGTTATTGATAATACGATTTCCGATCCGCAATCGCCGTTAGTTGCTGCGCTTAGAGCAATAAACGAGCAGTCACCTAAAGTAAGGTTTCAACTTCAGGCGTCGCAGCTGGATGAGGTAGAGCGGGGCGTTGTCGAGGGGCGACTGGTGGCTGGAATTGTGCCGGTTTATCAACGGCGGGAAGAGTTCGATTACTACCCGTTATATGAGGAGCGTTCTGAGGTTTATTGCGCGGTGGGTCACCCGTTATTTTCGATGCCAAGCGATCAGATGAACAGCAACATGCTCAAGGATTATGAGTGCATCAACCATCGCTACGCGATCCATCGGGACAAACTCAACTTTGCCCACTACGACAGCTTTTCCGCATCGGCGACCCAGGTGGAAGCCGTGGCGCTGTTGATCAGGACTGGTCGTTTCGTGGGTTTTCTACCGCAGCATTACGCCGCGAATTGGGTGGCGCAGGGACAGTTTCGGGCACTGTGCCCGGAGCTGATCCATATCGTCACGCCGTTTAATCTGATCCTGCGTCACAACACTGTGCGCAGTCCGCTGGTCAAGGCATTTGCCAAGGCGCTGGGAGTGGATTTGAAGGCAACAATCTAATGGTTGAACACGGTCCTTGTGGGAGCGAGCCGGCTCCGGGCGGCGTTCCGACGAAGGGGAGTATCAAACAACAAGTATGTTGACTGATACACCCCTATCGCGAGCAGGCTCGCTCCTACAGGTTCTGCGCTAAACAGCAACTTCAAGCCGAGCCACAGTTATTGCAACTGTGTTCTCAAGCCTGCGAAGCAGCAGGCCAGCTCTGCAATGGAATCGGCAACTTGCGCGATTCACCACGACCCATCGGGAAGTACTTGAAGCCGCTGCGAGCCAGGCGCTCGGCGTCGTAGAGGTTACGGCCGTCGAAGATCACCGGTGCATTGAGCCGCTGTTTGATCAGGTCAAAATCCGGGGCCTTGAATTGCTGCCATTCGGTGCAGATGATCAGCGCGTCGGCACCGGTCAATACCGATTCCGGTGTGCCCATGAGCATCAGCTTGTCTTGATCGGGGTACAGTTTCTGGGTTTCCTGCATGGCTTCAGGGTCGTATGCCCGCACGTTGGCGCCGGCGGCCCACAGGGCTTCAAGCAGCACCCGGCTCGGCGCGTCGCGCATGTCGTCGGTATTGGGTTTGAATGCCAGCCCCCACACGGCGAAGGTCTTGCCCTGCAAATCGCCCTTGAAGAACGCCTTGATGCGTTCGAACAGCTTGTGTTTCTGCCGTTCGTTGATGGCTTCCACCGCTTGCAGCAGGTCGTTGGAGCAATGAGCCTCTTCGGCGCTGTGGATCAGGGCGCGCATGTCCTTGGGGAAGCACGAGCCACCATAGCCGCAGCCGGGGTAGATGAAGTGGTAGCCGATGCGCGAATCGGCGCCGATGCCCAGGCGTACCGATTCGATGTCGGCACCCAGGTGCTCGGCCAGTTCGGCGATCTGGTTGATAAAGCTGATCTTGGTTGCCAGCATGCAGTTGGCGGCGTACTTGGTCAGCTCGGCGCTACGCAGGTCCATGAACATGACGCGGTCATGGTTGCGGTTGAACGGGGCGTACAGGTCACGCATCACGTCACGCACTTCATCGCGCTCGCAGCCGATGATGATGCGGTCCGGGCGCCGGCAATCGGAAACGGCCGAGCCTTCCTTGAGAAACTCGGGGTTGGAGACGATATCGAACTGCAGTGCGCGCCCGGCCTCGAGCAGGCATTTGTCGATATGCGCGCGCAAGGTATCGCCGGTGCCCACCGGCACCGTGGATTTTTCCACCAGGATCAGCGGTTGTTCGCGATGCCGCGCCACGGCGTCACCCACCGACAACACATAACGCAGATCTGCCGAGCCATCGTCCCGGGACGGCGTGCCGACCGCGATGAACAATACCTGGCCATGTTGCACGGCGAGCTTTTCGTCCGAAGTGAACTGCAACCGTTTGGAATCCAGGCCTTCGCGTACCAGGCTGGCAAGCCCCGGTTCGAAAATGCTGACGTGGCCTTGTTTCAGCAGCTCGACTTTCTTTTCGTCGATGTCCATGCACACCACGTCATGGCCGACTTCAGCCAGTACGGCGGCTTGAACCAGGCCAACGTAACCGCTACCAAATACACTTATTTTCATGATGCACTCCTGAGTTCGGGCGCGCGAGCAGGTCGAGAATTAATGATGATGACGCCGAGGATGACCAAGGCCACTCCAAGGCTTTTGGAAAGGTTGAAATCTTCGTGGAATAGCGGCAGGCCGGCGGCCGCCAGGTACACCAGCGCATAGCTGATGCTCAGCAATGAGTAGGCCCGGCCCAGGGGAAGATCGCGCAGGGCGGCGAGCCAGCAGAGCATCGACAGGGCATAGGCACCGATGGCAGCCAGCACCACGGCGATGGCGCCTGGGTCGATATGAGCGTCCAGCCAATGTTCGGGGGAGGGCAGGCGACTCATGCTCCAGCGCATGCCCAGTTGCGCGGCGCTGACCAGCAGCACGCTGCCCAAGGCGAAGGTGATTCCGCGACGCCGGCTCATGCGTGTTGCCCCAGTAAAGCCACACCACCGATCACCAGCGCAACACCGAGCCAGTGACGGCCATCGATGTGTTCGCGGAAAACGAAGCGGGCGACCAGGGTAATCAGCACGAAGTTGAGGCTCAGCATCGGGTAGGCAACGCCGACTTCGAGGCGTTGCAACACCAAAAGCCATACGAGCAGGCCAAGTCCCAGCGCCGCCAGTGCCAGCCACAGCCAGGGCGAACGCAGTTTCTCGCCCCAGCCGGATGCTTTCCCGCGCCAGCTTTCCACGGCGTATTTCTGGGCGATCTGGCCCAGGCAGGTCAGCAGGCAGGCACACAGCAGCAGTAGCAGGCTCATGGCGCCGCCTGTGGAATGATCAGAATCACCATGTTGCCTTGTTCATAGCGCTTGCCTTCCTTGGGCAGTTGATCGAGTTCGTGCAGCTCGTCGTCCCCCTTGACCCGCATGACCACACCCACCGACCCTTGCTGGCGGGCGCCTTGCATCCACTGCTGTACCTGGTCGGAATCGACGCGATGCTTTAGCGAATCAGGGTACTCAAGACCATACTTCAGCTCGCCGATCGTGTTGTAGAACGCCACTTCCGGGCGTTTCAGCCGCCAGGCCAGTGCGGAGGCCGCGCCCAGGTCGTTGCTCAGCAATTGATGGGTCTGGGCAAGTTCATCGACGTGTTCAAGGATGAATTGATCGGGCGTCTTGTTGGCGACCACTGAGTTGGGCAGCCCCGCCGGCACGAGTCCGATCAGCAGCAGGCTACCGAAGGCCGGCGCCGCCCAGCATTGCAGCGGTCGGAACGCTTGCAGCAAATTGGCGATGATCCAGCCGATCAGGCCGATGAACACCAGCACCAGGTTGTGCAGCTCATGGTCGTACAGGGGTTTTTTCAGTTGCAGGTAGACCAGCGCCAGCAGGACAGTCACGCCCAGCACCAGGTTCAGGAGGCCATTGATACCCAGGGCACGGCCTTGTTGCCGGCTCAAGCGATCGTCCAGCGCATGGCCCATCAGCAAGGCCAGCGGCAACAGGCACGGCAGGATGTAGCTGGGCAATTTGCCTTTGCTGATGCTGAAAAACAGCAGGGGCATCAGTAGCCACAACAGCAGGAAGGCGATATTGGCCTCGCGCCGGGTCTGCCAGGCCTGCTTCAGCGCCGGTGGCAGCAATGCTACCCACGGCAGACTGAACGCCACCAGCAACGGCAGGTAGTACCACCAGGGTGCGTCATGCTGGGCATCGTCTCCGGCGAAGCGGCGAATGTGTTCGTGCCAGAAGAAGAACCGCCAGTAATCGGGCTCTTGCCCATGCACCGCCAGGACCCACGGCAGGCTGACGGCGATGGCCACCACAATCGCCAGCGGGCCGTAGACCAGCAGTTCACGCCAGCGTTTTTGCCAGATCACCCAGGGCAGGGCGATCAGTACGGGCAGCAGCCAGGCGAGAAAGCCCTTGGTCATGAACCCCATGCCGCACGCCAGCCCCAGCACCGCCCAGCCGATCAGGCGCTGGCGACGGTCGGCGCTGTCCAGTGCAAACCACAGGGCCACCAGGCTCAGGTTGACCCAAAAGGTGAATTGCGGGTCGAGGTTGGCGTAACCGGCCGCGCCGGCAATCACGCTGAGGCTCATGTACAGCAGCGCGCAGGCGAAACTCTTGCGCGGCTGATTCCATAATCTGCCGGCGATCAGGTAGCACAACAGCACACTCAGGCCGGTGCTCAGCGCCGAAGCAAAGCGCACACCGAACAGGTTCTGGCCGAACAGGGCCTGACCAAGGGCAATCATCCAGTAACCGGCGGCCGGTTTCTCGAAATAGCGCACGCTCATGAAGTGTGGCGATACCCAGTTGCCACTCAGGAGCATTTCCTGGCTGATCTGGGCGTAGCGGGTTTCGTCGGGAATCCACAAGCCATGGGTGCCCAGCGGCAGCAGGTACGCCAACGCCATGACAGCCAGCAGCAAAGGCAGCATCCAGCGTCTGGTCATGCGCCTTGCACTCCCAGCCAGCCTTCGCGGCCTTCCAGTGCGCCACGCACCACTCGGCCACTCGGCAGGTTGCCGGGGGTTTCGGGCAGCAGGTCGCCCAAGGGTTGAAAACGGATGTCACGCTGGCGGGCATCGGCCAGCAGTTGACGAAAATCGTTGGCCATCAGAATCCCTTCTACTTCGGCATGGATCGTGTAGACGTTGAGTTTTTCGGGAGTGAATCGGTCGAGGATGTAGGCGTTGAAATCCTTGGCGGCGACGTTCGGACCGACCACTTCGTCGAACGTCGGCAAGTCTACCGGAATCTGCGGCACGCCTGGGCGACCGTCCGCCAGAATCGGCCGGAACAGGCTTGTGCCCCGGCAATCGCTGTTGTAACGGAAGCCGAATGCCTGTTTGGCCTCGATCACGCGTTCGTCCGCGCGCCAGCCGGCAGCCGCCGAGCACCAGACATGTTCGCCGAGGATGTCCTGCAGCGTGTCCACGCCCTGGCGAATCTGCTCGGACAACTGCTCGTCGCTCCAGCGCCCGGCGTTGGCCTGCCAGCCGTGGTGATCCCAGGCGTGCAGGCCGACTTCATGCCCGGCGGCCCGGGCCTGACGCATCAGGTGCCCGAGGTCGCGTCCAATGGGTTTGCCGGGCCAGGCAGTGCCGGCCAGCAGAATGTCCCAGCCATAAAGGCCGGCGGCATTGGAACGGAGCATTTTCCAGAGGAATTGCGGGCGGATCAGGCGCCACAAGTGCCGGCCCATGTTGTCGGGGCCGACACTGAAGAAAAACGTTGCCTTGATCTGCGCTTCGTCCAGCATGTCCAGCAACCGCGGCACCCCCTCACGGGTGCCTCGGTAAGTGTCGACATCGATTCGAAGACCTGCCTGCATCAACGCTTGTCCGCGATTTCGAGCATGGCCTCGCGCAGGAAGAAGTCCAGGGTGTTGCCGATGGTTTCACTCATCTCAACGGTTGGCGTCCAGTCCAGCAGGCGTTTAGCGTTGGCGATGCTCGGTTTGCGGTGGGACACGTCCTGATAACCGCCGCCGTAGAACGCCTTGCTTTCGATGTCGCGGAAGCCGGCGAACGGAGGGAAGTTGGCGCGCAGCGGGTGAGCTTCGAACTGACGCAGCAGCTCTTCGCCCAACTGACGGATGCTGGCCTCGTTCTCCGGGTTGCCGATGTTGATGATCTGGCCGTTGCAGACATCGTTGTCGTTGTCGATGATCCGTGCCAGTGCTTCCACACCGTCGGCGATGTCGGTGAAGCAGCGTTTTTGCTCGCCACCGTCGAACAGGCGAATCGGCGTGCCTTCCACCAGGTTCAGGATCAACTGGGTGATCGCGCGGGAGCTGCCGATACGGGCGGAGTCCAGGCGGTCCAGGCGTGGGCCCATCCAGTTGAACGGACGGAACAGGGTAAAGTTCAGGCCCTTCTGGCCATAAGCCCAGATCACGCGGTCCAGCAGTTGCTTGGAGACCGAGTAGATCCAGCGCTGTTTGTTGATCGGACCGACCACCAGGTTGGAGTTGTCTTCGTCGAAGTTGGGGTCCTGGCACATGCCATAGACTTCCGATGTCGACGGGAAGATCACGCGCTTGTTGTACTTGACGCAGTAGCGAACCAGTTTCAGGTTCTCTTCGAAGTCCAGTTCGAACACACGCAGCGGGTTACGGGTGTATTCGATTGGCGTTGCGATGGCCACCAGCGGCAGGACCACGTCGCACTTCTTGATGTGGTACTCGATCCACTCGGAGTGGATGCTGATGTCACCTTCGACGAAGTGGAAGTTCGGGTGGCTGCGCAGGCGCTCGATGGCGTCCGAACCAATGTCCAGGCCGTAGACTTCGTAACGGTCGTCGCGCAGCAGGCGCTCGGACAGGTGGTTGCCGATGAAACCGTTGACACCGAGGATCAGCACGCGGGTGCGACGTGGGGCGCGACCGGACTCGGCACCGCGCAGCACGGAACCGTCCACCAGGCCCAGTTCGTTGGCCAGTTGCGGACCGCTCAGGTACAGGCCGTTGTCGTTGCGCTGGCCGGCGTTGATCACCAGCGAGTCTTCACCGCAGGCGATGCGCAGCGGGTCGACGCTGATG
Organism: Pseudomonas sp. WPR_5_2; assembly: GCF_003634475.1. Lineage (NCBI taxonomy): Bacteria > Pseudomonadati > Pseudomonadota > Gammaproteobacteria > Pseudomonadales > Pseudomonadaceae > Pseudomonas > Pseudomonas sp. WPR_5_2. The sequence goes on from NZ_RBLA01000001.1 coordinate 83,199, forward strand.
ACGCGGCCCGGTGCCAGGCCTTCGTTGCCCTTGGCGACTTCGGCGCTCCAGACGATCAGCTTGTGCTCGCCCACCGCGCAGAAGGCGCCCGGGTACGGTTGGGTCACGGCGCGGACCAGGTTGAACAGTTCTTCGGCCGGTTTGGCCCAGACCAGTTTGCCGTCAGCCGGGGTGCGACGGCCGAACACCGTGGCTTTGGATTCGTCTTGCGGTGTTTCACTGGCTTTGCCCTGCAGCAGCGCCGGCAAGGTGTCACGCAGCAGATCAGAGGCGGCCGAACGCAGTTTGCCGTGCAGGCTCAGCGCGGTATCGCTGCGCTCGATTGCAACCTTTTGCTGGGCCACGATGGCGCCCGCATCGGCACGCTTGACCATGCGGTGCAGGGTCACGCCGGTTTCCGTTTCGCCGTTGACCAGCACCCAGTTGGCCGGTGCACGACCACGGTAGCGTGGCAGCAGGGAACCGTGCAGGTTGAACGCGCCTTTACGGGCCGTGGCCAGCAGCGATTCGCTCAGCAGATTGCGGTAGTAGAAGGAGAAAATGTAGTCGGGATCGAGCTTGGCGATACGCTCGATCCACAACGGATGGTTGGCGTCTTCCGGTGCATGCACAGCAATGCCGTGGCGGGCGCACAGCTGTGCCACGGAGCCATAGAATGCGTTCTCCTTCGGATCGTCGGCGTGGGTGAACACCGCAGCGATCTCGAAACCGGAGGAGAGCAGGGATTCGATGCCGGCACAGCCAATATCGTGATAGGCGAAGACAACAGCTTTTGCACTCATGAAGGAACCTGATCTGAAGAAGTGGAAGTAAGGCCGTCGACGGTAACAACGGAAGCGGGGGATTCGGGCTGGCTACGCAGCACCTTTTCAATGAAGAAGCGCGGACGTGCGCGCACGTCGCTGTACATGCGGCCCAGGTATTCACCCAACAGGCCCATGCCGATGAATTGACCACCGGTGAAGACGAACAGTACGGCGAACAGTACGAAGGTACCGCCCCCGGCCCAGCCGGCGCCGAACACCAGGCGCAACAGGATCAGCGCCACGGCGAACAGCATGCCCAGGGCCGCCATGCCGACGCCGACGATGCTCAGCAATCGCAGCGGCGTGGTGGTCATGCAGGTGACCAGGTCGAACATCAGGTTGATCAGGCGCATCGGGCTGTACTTGGAGTCGCCGTGTTCACGCTCGGCGTGGGTCACGAGGATTTCCGTGGTATGGCGGGCGAAGCTGTTGGCCAGGATCGGAATGAAGGTGCTGCGTTCACGGCAGGCGAGCATCGCGTCGACAATGGTGCGTCGGTAGGCGCGCAGCATGCAGCCGTAGTCGCTCATGGCCACGCCGGTGGAACGTTGCACGGCGAGGTTGATCAGCTTCGATGGCCAGCGGCGCAAGGCCGAGTCCTGGCGATTGTTGCGCACCGTCGCCACGACGTCATAGCCGAGCTCGGCCTGTGCCACCAGCCGCGGGATTTCTTCGGGCGGGTTTTGCAGGTCGGCATCGAGGGTAATGACGACATCGCCCTTGCACTGTTCGAAACCGGCCATGATCGCGGCGTGCTGGCCGTAATTGCGGTTGAGGATGACCGCCACCACCGGGCTGCCTTCGCGGGAGGCGGCGTCTTCGAGGATCTGCGCAGAGTCATCACGGCTGCCGTCGTCGACCAGTACGATTTCGTAAGCCTGCTTTAGCTGCTCGCAAGCCGCTTCGGTGCGCCGAAGCAGTTCAGGCAGGCTTTCCTGTTCGTTGTAGACCGGAATGACGATCGAAACGAAGTTTATCGGGTAAGGTCTCACAGGCTTTTGTCCAGGCAGTTTTCGATGGCGCCGACAACACGTTCGACGTCATCGTTGGTCATGTCGGGGAACAACGGGATCGAACATAGCCGTGCCGAGTTCCATTCGGTGTTGGGTAGGTGAATATCGGGGAAGCGTTGGCGGTAGTAAGTGTGCAGGTGCGTGGCAATGAAATGGATGCCGGTGCCGATATTCTGCTCCTGCAGGGCTTTCATGAAGGCTTCACGGTCCAGTCCGCAGCGTTCGGCATCGATCCGCAGGATGAACAGGTGCCAGGCGTGTGTTTGCGCGTAGGCGGGAATGGCCAGCGGTTGCACCGGCAGGCCTTCCAGGCGCTGCAAGTAGGTGCTTGCCAGTTGCGTGCGCCTGGCGTTGATTTCGTCCAGTCGCTCCAGTTGCACCAGGGCGATGGCGGCGTTGATGTCCGCCAGATTGTATTTGAAACCGGGCTCCACCACCTGCGCCTGAGGCTTGCGGCCGTGGGTCAGGCGGTCATAGGCGTCGACACCCAGACCGTGGAACTTGAGCATGCGTACCCGCGAAGCCAGGGCTTCATCGTCGCTGACGAACATCGCACCCTCGGCGCAGGTCATGTTCTTGATCGCGTGGAACGAGAAGATCGCCGTGCCCTTGGCGCCGACGGGGCGGCCCTTGTAGAAGGTGCCGGCGGCGTGCGCGGCGTCTTCGATCACGGCGATGCCGTGTTTGTCAGCCAACGCATACAGCGGATCGAGATCGAACGCCGCGCCGGCGTAATGCACCGGTATGATCGCTTTGGTGCGCGGAGTAATCGCCGCCTCGATGCTCGCCAAGTCGCTCATCAGTGTGTCACGGTCAACATCGACGAACACCGGGGTAGCACCCAGCAGGCAAATCATGTTTGCCGTGGAGACCCAGGTCTGCGATGGGGTGATGACTTCGTCGCCGGGGCCGATCCCGAGTGCCAATAGTGTGATATGCATCCCGCCGGTGGCCGAAGACAGGGCCACGGCATGACGGCAACCGACATAGTTGGCGAAGTGTTCTTCCAGAGCCTGGTTTTTTGGACCGGTGGTTATCCAGCCTGAACGCAGTACTTGTTCTACCGCTGCTACTTCCTCATCACCGATACTGGGGCGGGAGAAGGGAAGAAAAGCCTGACTCATGAGCACCTCGTGGCTGAAAAGTGAATAGCCGTTGAGGCTAAAAAAAATGGATCCAGGAATAGAATAGACGAAGAAACTGGATTTGCATCAATTAGTTGAATGAAAAGCGTGCGAAGCTGCGTCAGTTGACTTTCCCCGGCCTGGACGGCAGGTTGGGGGTTCACAAGGCTGACCTTATCCTACTGAGATTATGCTCGATTTTGTGAAAGGAACATGAAAAAACGGTCTGCGAATCGTTTATCTGCAAGCGATTAAGCGCCTGTTCAGGCTTTCGCCGTTTATCACGACTGATTGCAGAAGTCCTGTGCAAGTATCGCTGTAATGAGCCATGTTTCGCTGCTTAGTTGTTTTGTCGAACCGTTTTCACTTAAGGCTGTTTCGTTTGATTGACTTACCCGCTACTGACTCACGTACTTCCACCACCAATCCGCTGACGGTGTATCTGGCGCGACTGGCGCCGTCAAGCCAGATGACCCTGCGTTATGTGTTACAGGATGCTGCCGACCGCCTGGGTTTCGAAGAGGTGAACATCGAGGAGATTCCCTGGCACGAACTGCAGCCCGAGGATGTGGTTGCGTTGGTGGCCACCTTGCGCACCGACGGTTATGCGCCCAACACCTCGTCGCTCTACGTCAATGCGGTGCGCGGGGTCATGAACGAGGCGTGGCGCATGAGCCTGATCACCCAGGAGCACTTGCTCAAAATGCGCTCGGTCAAGGGCATTGCCGGTACGCGCCTGTCCCAGGGGCGCAATCTTCGGCGCACGCTGATCCAGGAGCTGATGGAAGTCTGCGCCGCCGATCCACGGCCGCAGGGCCTGCGGGATGCGGCGATCATCGGGATTCTGTACGGTTCGGGGATGCGCAAATCGGAATCGGTGAACCTCGACCTCAACCAGGTCGATTTCACCGAGCGCAGCCTGCGGGTCACGGCCAAGGGCAACAAGCAACTGATCAAGTACGCCCCGGCCTGGGCGTTCGCCAAGCTCGACGCCTGGCTGGAGTTGCGCCGTTCACAGCTCAAGGAGGGCGAAACGGACGACCCCTTTCTGTTCAATCGTATACGCCGCGGCAGCCACATCACCCGTGAGCGCATTACCAAGCATGCGATCTATTACATTGCGAGGCAGCGCGGTGCACAGGTGGGGGTGAAAATCATGCCTCATGATTTTCGCCGTTCGTTCATCACCCGGGTGATCGAGGAGCACGACCTGTCGATCGCGCAAAAACTGGCCCACCACAGCAACATCCAGACGACCGCCAACTACGACGTCCGTGATGACAACGAACGGCGTCGGGCCGTGGATCGCTTCGATCTTTGATCGTATCCAGTCCTGTAGGAGCGATCCTGCTCGCGAAAAACCTGAGGGCACCGAGGTGAGTCAGGTTTCACGCGTAATCGTTGACGTCCATCGCGAGCAGGCTCGCTCCTACAGGTGCCGGGATCAAATCTCGCTCAATACGTGGGCATGACCGATGGTCGAGACGTGCACCGCGCTGCCGGCCGGTGGCGCGTACATGCCGGAGCTGCGCACCAGCAAAGAGCGGCCCGACTGTTCACCGGAGGCCGAAGCCTGCAATTCCACCGTCAGCGTGCAGGTGTTGCCGCTGAAGTCTCGCTCGGTCACCACGGCGCGACAGCCCACGACTTCCGCGGTATGGGGCATGATGCTGGCCAGCTGCAATTGCTCGGGCCGCAGCATGATCTGTGCGGCACTGTTGTTGCGGTGGTTGTTGACCGGTATGCGGCCCAGATCGCAGTGGGCCCAGCCGGCTTCGATACGGGCGGGCATGACCACGGCCTCGCCGAGAAACAGCGCGGTCTGGACGTCGTCGGGGTAGCGGTAAAGGTCCAGCGGATGCCCGGACTGCACCAGTCGGCCGTGGCGCATCACCGCCAATTGATCGGCGAAAGACAATGCCTCGCTCTGGTCGTGGGTCACCAGGATGGTGGTGACCCCGGCCTCCGCCAGCAAGCGCGCCACCAGTTTGCGCATGCTGGCGCGCAGTCCGGTGTCGAGTGCCGAAAACGGCTCGTCCAGCAGCATCAGCCGGGGTTGCTGGGCCAGGGCTCGCGCCAGGGCGACCCGTTGCTGTTGGCCGCCGGACAACTCATGGGGCCAGCGCTCGGCCATGTTCGAATCCAGGGCAACACTGTCCATCAACTCGGCGACACGCTCCTGCTTTTCGCTGCCCTTGGTCGCCAGGCCGAAGCCAATGTTGGCCGCCACCGTCATGTGCGGGAACAACGCGCCGTCCTGGGGTACATAGCCGATCAGGCGTTGATGCGCCGGCACCTCGTGGGTGCCGTCGACCAGGGTCTGGCCGTTGAGCGAAAGGCGGCCGGTATCGGGAAACTCGAAGCCGGCGATCATCCGCAGCAACGTCGTCTTGCCCGAGCCGGAAGGCCCGACAATCACCGTGCGACTACCGGCGGGGACCGACAGGCTGACGTTTTCCAGGGCTTTTTGCCCACCGTAGGATTTGGAGAGTGAATGCAGTTCTAGAGCGTTCATCGGCCAGCCGTTTTTTTGGATTGGTGATAAAGGATTCCGGTCAGCGGAAGCGACAGCACAATCATCAGCAGCGCATAGGGTGCCGCGGCTGCGTAATCGATTTCACTGGTCGAGGCCCAGAACCCGGTGGCCAGTGTACGTGTGCCATTGGGGGCGAGCAGCAGGGTGGCGGTCAGTTCATTGGTGATCGCCAGGAACACCAGCGCGGCGCCCGCGGCGGCCCCCGGCGCGGCCAGGCGCAAGGTGATCAGCCACAGCGCCCGTGCCGGTGAACGGCCAAGGCTGCGAGCCATGTTTTCCAGTTCCACTGGCGCCTGGGCGATACCGGCCCGCAGGCTCACCAGGGCGCGGGGCAGGAACATCAGCAGATACGCCAACAGCACGGTGATCGTGGTCTGGTAGATCGGCCGGGCAAAATGGATGGTCACGGTCACCAGGGCCAGGGCGACGACAATCCCCGGCAGGGAACTGGTGATGTAGTTGCAGCTTTCCAGAACCCGTTGCAGCCGGCCCGGTGAGCGAATCGACAGCCAGGCAATCGGGATGGCAGCGCAGGTGGTCAGGACCGCGCCCGCCACGCCGAACAGCAGGGTCTGCTCCAGTGCAGGCAGCAGTTCGCTCAAGTCCCAGACCTGCAGGCCGCCGGCAATCAGCCACTTGCCCAGGGTAATCAACGGTACGCCCAATGCCAGCGCGCAGGTGACGATCTGCAACGCCAGCGCGAGTACCGTCGCCGGGGCCTTCAGGCAGACAACCCGCTGTTCACGGGCACTGCCGGACCCGACCCGGGCATAGCGCGCATGACCGCGGGCGGCGGACTCGATGGTCAGCATCGCCAGGCAACACAACGCCAGCACACCGGCCAGCAGGTTGGCGGCAGGTCCGTTGAAGGTGGATTTGAACTGATCGAAGATCGCCGTGGTGAAGGTGTCGAAGCGGATCATCGCGTACAGGCCGTATTCGGCCAGCAGATGCAGGCCGACTAACAAGGCACCACCGCAAATGGCCAGGCGCAATTGCGGCAACACCACGCGAAAAAACACCGCCCAGGGCTTGAGCCCCAGGGACTCGGAGACGTCTTCGATGGCGGGATCGAGTCGGCGCAATGTCGCGGCAACCGGCAGGTAAAGAAACGGGAAATAGGCGATGACCGAGACCAATACACCGGCAAACAGCCCGTGAATCGGCGGCACCAGGCTCACCCATGCATAGCTGTGCACGAACGCTGGCACCGCCAGCGGCGCGGTCGCCAGCAACGACCACCAGCGGCGGCCCGGTAAATTGGTGCGTTCGGTGAGCCACGCCAGCGTCACCCCCAGGGTAATGCACAAGGGGATGGTGATGATCACGAGCAACACGGTATTGACCAGCAGTTCGCCTACCCGCGGCCGGAACACCAGTGGCGCCAGAGTGGCCCAGCCGGTTTGCAGGTAAACGCCGATGACGAAGGCGATGGGCAGCAGCGCCAGTAACGAAACCAACACCGACAAACCGACCACCCACGCGCCTCCCCGGCTCGCGAAAAGGCCGCGTGAACGTCGACGCAGGTTGGCAGGTGTGCTTTCGGCGACACCCACCGGCAGGGTTTCAGGCATCAATTAGAGCAGTCCAGCCTGAGTCATTAGCTCCACGGCTTTTTTGCTGTCGAGCTTGGACGCATCGACAGTTGGCGCGTCGAGTTGCTGCAAAGGCACCAGTTTAGGGTTGGATTGCGCGTTCTTGCCCACAGCGTATTCAAACGATTTGCCGTCCTTGAGGATGGCCTGGCCGTCTTTGCCGGTGATCCATTTCAGGAACGCCTGGGCTTGTTCCTTGTGCTTGCTGGACGCCAGGACACCGCCACCGGAGATGCTGACAAACGCGCCCGGGTCCTTGTGCTTGAAGTAGTGCAGGGCAGTGTTCTTGCTGTTCTCGCCGGTCTTGGACTGGTCGACGAGGCTGTAATAGTGGTAGATCACGCCGCTGTCGATCTGCCCGGCATTCACCGCCTTGAGCACCGAGCTGTTACCGCGGTAGGCGGTGAAGTTGGTTTTCATTGCCTTGAGCCAGTCGAGGGTCGCAGCCTCGCCTTTCTGTTCGAGCATGGCGGCGGCGATGGCCTGGAAGTCGGCACCGCCTGGCGACGCGGCCCAACGGCCTTTCCACTGCGGTGCGGCCAGGTCCATGATCGACTTGGGCAGTTCGGCTTCCGGCAGTTTGCTCGGGTTGTAGACGAACACCGTGGAACGTGCGGCGATCCCCACCCATTTGCCGTGGGCCGGACGGTAAGCGGAATCGACCTGCTCCAGGGTGGTCTTGTCGACCGGTGCGAACAGACCCGCGTTGTCCACCAGCACCATGGCCGGGGAGTTTTCGGTCAGGAACACATCGGCCGGCGAGGCGCTGCCTTCCTGCACGATCTGGTTGCCCATTTCGGTGTCATCGCCATTACGCAAGGTGACCGGAATACCGGTTTCCTGAGTGAAGCCTTCAACCCAGGCCTTGGTCAGGCCTTCGTGCTGTGCGTTGTAAACCACAATGCCGACGCCATCGGCGGCATACACGTGGCCAGCGCTTACCAATGCGGTAGCCAGCAGGGCTTTTTTCAGGAAGGACGGGATACGGGACATCATGCTGTGGCAGCTCCTGTTTTTTGGTATCGAGCAAGCAGATCCGACTGGGAAGGTCGTCGGTTATTGTAGATCAATAGGAATCATTTGCATGTTTAAGGCGGGCGAATGTAGAGGCCAGAATGAGAAAAAAACGTCAAATTAACAGTTAATTCGTGTGATTTCACGCTCCAGCAAGGATGCGTTAATGCTTACCCTTGTACCTTTGTTTAAGCCGCCCATAAAAAAACCGAGAGACCGGCCAGGCCTCTCGGTTTTTTTAGTGCTCGGTATCAGGGCTGGGTTTGCGGAAAAATCAGGATTTGCAGGTTACCGCGCTGATAACGCTTGCCGTCGATGGGCAGTCGTTCCACTTCCTGGATCTCATCGACACTGTTGACCCGCATCACCACACCGACCGAGCCCTTTTTACGCGCCTCGGTCATCCATTGGCCGACGTTTTCCGTGGTGACCTTGCGGTTTGCCACGGCGGGATCCGAGAGGCCGTATTTCAACTCGCCGATGACATTATAGAGATCCACTTGCGGTCGTTTTGTCAGCCAGGCCAGCGCCGAGGCCGCGCCCAGGTCGTTGCTCAGCAGCGACGTGGTCTGGTTCAAGCTGTCCAGGTGCTCGGCGATGAAACGGTCGGGCATTTTGCTGTCGACGATCTGGCTTGGCATGGCGGCCGGCAGCAACGCCACCAGCAACCCGATGCCGAGGGCCGGCATTGCCCACAAGTGCAGTGGACGCAGGATCTGCAACGCATTGGAAATAATCCAGCCGACCAGCACGATGAATGCGAGCGACAGGCTGAACATCTCGGTATTTTCGTAGATTTCTTTGGTGGTTTGCAGGTACAGCAGCGCTACCAGCGCACCGGTGGCAATAATGACGTTGAGCCAACCGTTGATACGAATCGTCCTGCTCTGCGCCTGGTTCAGCATTTCCGTCACCGCATGCCCCATCAGCAACGCCAGGGGCAACAGGCACGGCATGATGTAAGTCGGCAACTTGCCGCTGCTCAGGCTGAAAACGATAAATGGCAATGCAAACCAGAGCGACAGGAAACCAAAGACAGGTTGGCGCTTGTTTTTCCAGGACTGGATGAAGGTCGTTGGCAACAATGCAGCCCAGGGCAGGCTCGAGGCGACCAGCAACGGCAGGTAGAACCACCATGGACGAGCGTGTTGCGCATTGTCGGCGGCAAACCGGCGCACGTGTTCATTCCAGAAGAAAAAGCGCCAGAAATCCGGTTCCTGGTGGTGGATCGCCAGTGCCCAGGGCAAGCAGACCACGGTTGCGACAACGACGGCCAGGGGCCCATAGCGCAACAACTCTTTGACACGACGCTGCCAGAACATATAGGGCAGGGCGATCAGTGCCGGCAACAGCCAGGCGAGAAAACCCTTGGTCATGAACCCCATGCCACAGGCCACACCCAACACTACCCACGCAATCAGCCGACCACGAGGGGTGCTGCTGTCGATGGCAAACCAGAACGAGACAAGGCTCAGGTTGACCCAGAAGGTGAATTGCGGGTCGAGGTTGGCGTATCCGGCCTGGCCGGCAATCAGCCCGAAACTCATGTACAGCAGCGCGCAGGCAAAACTCTTGCGCGGATCATTCCAGAACCGGCGGGCAATCAGATAAGCCAGCCAGACACTTAACCCGGTGCTCAGCGCCGACGCGATCCGCACCCCAAACAGGTTGTCACCAAACACCACCTGACCGATGGCGATCATCCAGTAACCGGCAATCGGCTTCTCGAAATAACGCAGGCCCATGAAGTGCGCAGAGATCCAGTTACCGGTAAGGGACATTTCCTGGGCAATCTGGGCATAACGGGTTTCGTCGGGAATCCACAGCCCATGACTCATCAGCGGCAGCAAATAGAACGCCACGAATGCCGCTATCAGGATTAATACGGTCCAGCGCTCTGAAGGTGGCATCCGGTGCCGAACGCTACGGGTTTGGGCTACGGAATCGGGTAGCGGGTGATTTGAAGTCATGAGTCAGCCTTGGCTCAGGGAAGGTTGTTTGATAGAGGGGGTGTGATCGGTTTTAGTGGGCGATAAAGCAACTTTCAGCGCCGCTGCGAAGCAGCCTGAACAAACTAGTACCTCATCAACGAGAGTTGAACTCATTATTGTTTCAGCGTTTTTCAAAGGGCAGCGAGCGCCAGTCTTCAGCATTCATGATGCCGAGTACTTGAAGCTGACCTTTATTATCAATGCGGACAAATAACGAACTGCCGTACTCGCTTTTCGCTGCATTTTTGAAACCGTTCAAGGCTTCGAAGTCGCCGATGCAACCGCTATGCGTCACCAGCACCAGATTTCGATGGGCACGCTTGTGCGCCACAATGTCGTTACGCCAGGTGCTGCCACAGGTGGCCAGCCATTCCTGCGTCTGCGCGTCGCTGCCAAACATGTAATGCGCGGTTTGCGCGGTGCGGGTCAGCGGGCTGCTCAAGACATCGGCCTGAGTCATCCCCAGACGCACCAGGCCTTGGCCCACTGCCGCTGCAGCGTCACTGCCGGCACGGGTGATGCCGTCCGCCGGTCCCAGGCAAGGGTTGCTGGAACGGTCGCAGCGCTCGGCATGGCGAACCAGAACCACGACCTCGCCGGCTTCCCAGCTTTGTAGCCATTGAGCCCGGACTTCCGGGTCCGCATTAGCCAGGCTGATCGGCGATCGTTGCGACCAGACAAACCCGGTCACCAGTGCGATGACCATCAGGGCGCCGACGATCGCGAGCAATACCCTAAATAGTCGCGGTGTTTTGCCCAGGCTCGACGGCGATTTGCGCATTGAGGAGTTGATCAAGTTTTCCACCTGCCGAAGCGCAATAAGAAGTTGTGTCAAGCACTCGAATCCAGGACGAAACGAGAACTTGGAAAGCAACTAGTCAGATCATGTGCAGGGCACACTAAAGCTGCGCAGATGTTGGCGGGGTGAAAGGAATGTGAAAAAAATGCAATGGGCTTTTTAGGGGTTACTTAGTTGGTTATTGGTAATCTTTCCCTTTTACTTTTGACCCGGAGGGCCAGTAAAAATCAAGGCGCCGGGTAAGGTTCCGGCCAACGGCGATCGAGTCGCCGTCGGGCCAGTAAAGCAGACCATGATCAGTCCTGAGGACATCCCGATTGAGTTCGGGCAGCGGCGGCCTGACTGATGAGCGCAGCCAGGCGTTTGACATTGTTTTGCTGGGCCGCCACCAACTCGTCGATGGACGTCCCGGAAGGTGTTTGCAAGGTGCTGCGGCAACTCAGCAGGGCGTTGTCGTCTCCATTGGCGCCCCGCAGGCGCCATTTCACGTCGATCAGGCCGTATTGTCCGGGAATCGAATCGAACCGTTGCACCTCCAGTCGCACCGACACTTTGCGCCCTGGATTGTTGTTCACCATTTGATCGGTCAAGGCGCTGCGCAATTCATCCACCAGGCTGGCCCCCCACCAATGGGTTTCGAGGATGGACATGCCGCTATTGCCCTGGCGTACAACAATCTGCGGACGATCGACCTGAGGCGGGACCACCAGGCTTTCGACCTGTATATCCGCCGCGGTCCTTGAATGGTTGCTCAACTGGGCCGGGGTCAGGGTATGGAACTGAATCGGGTCGCTGCGACAAGCGGCGAGCAATGCGAGCGCAGCGAACAACGTAACCTTCAGCGGAAAAGCCATGGGTGATGCTCCTGTGCTCATTTGCTGGGTGGCCCTTGAAGGTCGATGGGCGCGGCATTTTCGGGACGGCCGCGAATCAGTGATTCCGGATGCCGTCCCAGGTAGTCCGCGAGGTCACGCAGGGAACGCGATGTGCGCCCCAACTCGTCCAGGGTCTGGCCCAGTTTTTCCCGTTGTGGCGAATCGTCGGCCAGGGTCGAATTGGCCGATTGAAGCGTCGTATTGGCCGACTGCAGGGTCTTGCTGACGTCCACCAGGGTGTTTTGCACGCCGGGCAGCGTCTTGGCATTGAAGTGCCCCAGGCTTTTGCGCAATTCCACGAGGTTACTGTCCAGGTTGCCGGCAATTCGCTCGATGGGCAGCTGATTGATCTTGGTGACCATGGCTTCGAGTTTTTCCTGCAACTGTTCGAGGCTGCCAGGCACGGTCGGAATGCTGATCGGGCGGGCGTTGGGATCGAAAGCCACTTTTTCCGCCTTTGGATAGAAGTCCAGGGAGATATACAGCTGGCCTGTGAGCAGGTTGCCGGTGCGGGCCTGACCCCGCAGGCCGTTATCGATGAAGGAACCGATCAGCCGTACGGCCGCGGCTTCATCGCTGGGGTCATGATTCAACTCCTTGAGCATTTTGGTGTGGGCCAGTCCCAGACGCTGCGGGTAAATCACAATGCCGACGTTGACCGGGAAACTGCGTTTTTTCGCATCGAAGTCCAGGTTAACCGCCACCACTTTGCCGATTTCCACGCCGAGGAACTCCACCGGTGCATCGACCTTGAGCCCGCGCAACGCCTGATCGAAACGCAAGGCCAGGTATTGCGGCTTGCCATTGGGCGGGGCGAGAGCGCTTTGCTGGTCGTCGAACAGCTCGTAGGCATACTCTTCCGGGGCCGGTTTGTCATTGGGGCTGTACTCCGGTGCGCGAAAGGCGATGCCGCCCACCAGTATCGCAGACAGGGACTCGGTCTTGACGGCAAATCCGTTGGCACCGACGTTCACGTCGATACCGCTGGCATTCCAGAAGCGGGTGTTCTCGGTGACGTAGGCGTCGTTGGGCGAATGAATGAATAAATCGATGTTCACCCCTTTGCCATCAGGGTCCAGGGCGTAGGCCACGACCTGACCCACCGGAATCTTGCGGTAATAAACCGGCGAGCCGATATCCAGCGATCCCAGGTCCTGGGTATGCAGGGTGAAACGTTTGCCCGGTTCGCCGTAGGTAATCGGTGGCGGGTTCTCAAGGCCCTTGAAGTTCTTTGCACGGGCATTGTCCTGACCGATGTCGGCACCGATGTAATCCCCGGACAGCAGGGTGTCGATACCCGATACACCACCGGCGCCGATGCGCGGCCGCACCACCCAGTATTTCGAGTCCTTGCTGGTAAAGCTTTCGGCCTGTTTGGACAATTTGATGGTGGCGTTGACACTCTTCTGGTCATTGCTCAGTTCCACGTCCGTCACGTTGCCGATGACCACGTTGCGGTACTTGACCTCGGTCTTGTTCGCCGTCAGGCCGTCGCCGGTCTTGAACGTAACGGTGATGGTCGGGCCTTCTTGCAACATGCTGTGAACCACCAGGGAAAGCCCCACCAGTACCGCGACGATCGGCACGATCCACACCAGCGACACGCTGAATCGACGGGTCTTGATGGGCGCCTGACCCGGGGCTTGCGGCCCGTCAGTGGCTTGTTGCTTCATCCTTGACCTCCTCAATGTGTGGATGTTCGCCCGTGGCATCCCAGATCAGGCGTGGGTCGAAACTCATCGCCGACAACATGGTGAAGACCACCACCAGGCCAAAGAACAGAATGCCCGGGCGCGGTTCAATATCGGCCAGGGCTTGAAATTTCACCAACGAGGCCACCAGGGCGACCACGATCACGTCGAGCATCGACCAGTAACCGATGACCTCGACAAAACGGTAGAGCTTGGAGCGCTCCTGGCGCGCCCACAGACTGTCGCGTTGCACGGTGACCAGTAGCAACGTGATCGCCACGAACTTGATGCCCGGCACCGCGATGCTGGCGATGAAAATGATCAGGGCAATGTCCCAGGCGCCGTGCTGCCAGAACTCCAGCACACCGCTCATGATCGTGCTGTCGGCGCCATTACCGACCATTTTGGTGTTCATCACCGGCAGCAGATTGGCCGGAATGTAAAACACCAGGGCCGCGAGCATGTAGGCCCAGGTCCGGGTCAGCGAGTTGGTCTTGCGCCGGTGCAGCGGGGCGCCGCAGCGCTCGCATTCGTGAGGCTCATGGGTCATGTCACAGGCCATCCCGCAGGTATGGCACAGGCACAGGTTGAGATCGCTGGCGACCGGGGGCGTAGTCATGGGATGTCCCACAGATCACGAATGTCGCGACCGGCGACACGGATCATCATCAGGCTGAGAATGGCCAGGGCGAACAGGCCGATGCCGGGCAACACATCCAGCAACCCCGCGAGTTTGATCACAGCGACCATCGCCCCCAGCAGGCAGACTTCCAGCATGCTCCAGGGCCTGAGGGTTTCCAGCCAGCGCATGCAGAACCTGAAACCCGGGGAGCGCCGATGGGTGAGGGCAAAGCACAAGACCCAGATCAGCAGCACCAGCTGGAAAATCGGCGCGATGATCATGGCGATCGCCGCCACCATCGCGATGAACGTGATGGGGCCCAGACTCAGGGCCAGTACTGAATCCCATAGCGTCGCACTGTTTTTCAGGCCTTTGAGGCTGATGCTCATGACCGGATAGAAATTGGCGAAGATCCACAGCATCAGGGCGGTGAAGGTCAATGCCAGCCGATGCTCCACCGTCAGACCGTTATAGCGCTGAAGCACGCCGCCGCAGCGGACGCAATAGGTCTTCTGATGTTTGGCGAGCGTGGTTTTCTCGTACACGCAGTCACAGTGCTCGCAGATGATCAGTGGGTCACTCGTCGCCATTGGGCCAGGCTCGACAGAAGGCAGGAATTGATGAGCACCCCCTCAATATAGAAGTGACTTGCGATTGAGCAAATCGAAAGGCTGAACGAGGGACCTTACATGTAGCGCAAAACCCTGTGGGAGCGAGCCTGCTCGCGAATGCGGTGTGTCAGGCAACAGAGTTGCCGGATGTCAGACCGTCTTCGCGAGCAGGCTCGCTCCCACAGGAGAATTCATTTGTGGATGTCAGCCAAGCACCTCACGCATCCGGTACCAGAGCATACCGAGGGCCAGCAGGGGCGAGCGCAGGGCGCGGCCGCCGGGGAAGGTCATGTGCGGCACGGCGCTGAACACGTCGAAGCCCTGGCTGTGCCCGGTGTAGATCGCTTCGCCCAGCAGTTTTGCGCACCAGTGCGTGACGTTCAGGCCATGGCCGGAATAGCCCTGGGCATAGAACACGTTCGGATGCTGGCTCAAGCGCCCGACCTGGGGGAAACGATTGGCGGTGATGCCGATCTTGCCGCCCCATTGATAGTCGATGCGTACGTTCGCCAGTTGCGGGAAGACCTTGAGCATCTGTGGGCGCATGTAGGCCGTGATGTCCCGTGGATCACGCCCGGAATAGTGGCAGGCACCGCCGAACAGCAAGCGCCGGTCGGCCGAGAGCCGGTAGTAATCCAGGCCGACTTTCTGGTCGCACAGCGCCAGGTTGTGCGGGATCAACTGCGCCGCCTGTTCCGCCGACAAGGGCTCGGTGGCGATGATGTAGCTGCCCGCGGGCAGTACCTTGCCGCTGAGTTTCGGTTCGAGTTCTTCCAGATGCGCATTACAGCCCAGCACCAGGCTGCCGGCGCGGACCGTGCCAGTGGCGCAGCGCACCTGCACCGAGCTGCCATGGATCAGTTCCAGGACGGGGCTTTGCTCGAAAATCCGCACGCCAAGGGACTGCGCCAGCCGCGCTTCGCCGAGCACCAGGTTCAAGGGATGCAAGTGACCCGAGCCCATGTCAATCAAGCCGCCGGCATACAGGTCCGAGTTCACGACCTGCTGAGGGATCTGTCCGGGTTCGACCAGACGGGTTTCATGGGCATAGCCCGACTCGAGCAGCTCTGCGTGTTCGGCCTTCAGCCCGGCGAACTGCGCCGGGGTATTGGCCAGTTCGCAGAAGCCCCAGCGCAAGTCGCAATCGATACCGTGCTCACGGATCCGCCGGCCCACCAATTCCACCGACTCGACGCCCGCGCGCTCCATATATCGCACGCCTTCGGCGCCCACATATCGGGCGAAACCGCTGACATCATGGCCGATGCCGCGAATCAATTGCCCGCCGTTGCGCCCGCTGGCCCCCCAACCGATGCGCCGGGCCTCCAGCAAGATCACCGAGAGTCCGCGCTGGGCCAGTTCGATGGCAGTATTGACGCCGGTGAAACCGCCGCCAATCACGCAGACATCGGCCATCAGGTCTGCGTCCAGCGTGGGGAAGGGCGCCATGCCGTGGGCCGAGGCGGCGTAGTAAGAGTGCGTATGTTCCTGGGTGTACTGGTTCATTGGTTGGACTTCACTTTGCTCCAGGAACGGGTCATCAGGCGCATGATCGACTGCGGTGGCGTGGTCGAGATGTAGAGCTTGTCGAGGACTGCCTGGGAGGGGTAAACCTCGGGATTGTTGACCAGTTCGGCGTCCATGTACTGCTTGGCGGCCGGGTTCGGGTTGGCGTAGCCCACCGAGGCACTGACCTTGGCGATCACTTGCGGGTCGAGCAGGTAATTGACGAAGGCGTGGGCTTCTTTCGGGTTGCTGGCGTCGGCGGGAATGGCCAGCAGGTCGAACCACAGGTTGCTGCCTTCCTTGGGGATGGCGTAGGCAATGTTCACATTGTTTTTGGCTTCCTTCGCGCGGTTGGCGGCCTGGAACACATCGCCCGAGTAACCGAACGCGACGCAGATGTCGCCGTTGGCCAGGTCCGAAACGTACTTGGAGGAGTGGAAGTAAGTGACGTACGGACGGATGCTCAGCAGCTTGGCTTCGGCCTTTTTGAAGTCTTCGGGGTTTTCACTGCGCGGGTCCATGCCCATGTAGTTGAGTACCGCCGGGAATACCTCATCCGCCGAGTCCATGATCGACACGCCGCACTGGCTGAGTTTCTTGATGTTTTCCGGTTCGAACAGCACGGCCCAGGAGTCGATATGGTCGATGCCCAGCACTTGCTTGACCTTGTCGACGTTGTAACCGATGCCGTTGGTACCCCACAGGTACGGCACGGAATGCTCGTTGCCCGGATCGTTCTTCTCCAGCAGGGCCAGCAGTTTCGGATCGAGGTTCTTGAAATTCGGCAGTTCGGCGCGGTCCAGCTTGAGGAAAGCGCCGGCCTTGACCTGTCGCGCCAGGAAGTGGTTGGACGGCACCACCACGTCATACCCGGTTCGCCCGGCGAGCAATTTGCCTTCCAGGGTTTCGTTGGAATCGAAGACGTCGTAGATCACCTTGATCCCGGATTTGGCCTGGAAGTCCGCGAGGGTGGTCTCGCCGATGTAGTCGGTCCAGTTGTAGACGCTGACCTGTGGCTGGGCCTGGGCCAAGGCGCTGCACATGACGGTGAGCGCGAGCGGAACCATGGATTTCAATAGACGCATATCGACACCTCTTGGAATTTTTATTTTTTTGTAGGAGCGAGGCTTGCCCGCGAAGAGGCCAGTACATTCAACATCACCGTTGACTGAGAGTCCGCTTTCGCGGGCAAGCCTCGCTCCTACAGGGGATGTGTGGTCTTTAGACGCTCAGCAACAGGAACTCACGCTCCCAGGAACTGATCACCCGCTTGAAGTTCTCGTGCTCGGCGCGTTTGACCGCGACGTAGCCGCGCACGAACTTGCTGCCCAGGTAACGGCCGATGGCGTCACACTCTTCCATTTGCGTCAGGGCGTCTTCGATGGTGATCGGCAGGCGCAGGTTGCGGCGTTCATAGGCGCGGCCCTGGACCGCGGCGCTCGGCTCGATGCCTTCGACCATGCCGATGTAGCCGCACAACAGGCTGGCGGCGATGGCCAGGTACGGGTTGGCGTCGGCCCCTGGCAAACGGTTTTCCACGCGCATCGCCTCAGGGCTGGAGGTCGGCACGCGCAAGCCGACGGTGCGGTTTTCTTCGCCCCATTCGACGTTGACCGGTGCCGAAGTGTCCGGCAGGAAGCGGCGGAACGAGTTGACGTTGGGGGCGAACATCGGCAGCACTTTGGGGATGTACTTTTGCAGGCCGCCGATGTGCTGGCGGAACAGGTCGCTCATCTGCCCGTCGGCATCGGCAAAGATCGGCCTGCCGGTGGCGATGTCCACCACGCTCTGGTGAATGTGCATGGCGCTGCCGGGCTCGTCGCCAATCGGCTTGGCCATGAAGGTCGCCGTGACGTTGTGCTTGAGCGCGGCTTCACGCAAGGTGCGCTTGAACACGGTGATCTGGTCGGCCAGGTCCAGCGCGTCGCCGTGACGGAAGTTGATTTCCATCTGCGCCGGGCCGTCTTCATGGATCAGCGTATCGAGGTCCAGGCCTTGCAGTTCGCACCAGTCGTAGACGTCTTCGAACAGCGGGTCGAACTCGTTGGCGGCGTCGATGGAGAACGACTGGCGACCACTCTCCGCGCGGCCCGAACGGCCCAACGGCGCCTTGAGCGGCAAGTCCGGGTCTTCGCAACGCTGGGTCAGGTAAAACTCCATTTCCGGGGCAACAATAGGCTTCCAGCCCTTGTCGGTGTACAGCTGCAGGACTTTCTTCAGCACATTGCGCGGCGACAGTTCGATGGGGTTGCCGAACTTGTCGAAGGTGTCGTGAATGACGATGGCGGTCGGCTCGATGGCCCATGGCACCACATACACCGCATCAGCGTCGGGCTTGCAGACCATGTCGATATCGGCAGGGTCGAGCAGGTCGTAGTAGATGTCGTCGTCGACAAAGTCCCCGGTTACCGTTTGCAACAGCACACTTTCCGGCAGGCGCATGCCTCGCTCATGCAGGAACTTGTTGGTGGGTGCGATTTTGCCGCGTGCAATGCCGGTCAGGTCGCTGACGACGCACTCGACTTCGGTAATCTTGTGATCTTTCAGCCACGTGAACAGCTGATCGAAAGGGACATTCATAAAGACCTCGTTATTGGTTTTATTAACGCCAGGAGATGTCGGCTTCATCTGCCGGACACTTCCCCTGTAGCGCGTTGACGACTATCTTGGGCGAGCCTTGCGGTTCCATCTATCCACTTTAAGCAGCACAAAGCGCACCAAAAGAGTGCGTAAGGTCGTCTCATGACAGCGTGTCATTCCCTTCAGGTTCAAGCGTTCAATACCGCCGATGTCGCCGAGCAAATCCGCGCCACGCCGGGCTGGGTCCAGCACTACCAACAGATGTCGCCGGGGCATTTCGCAGGCCTGGTGCGCTATCTGGATCTGCAGGGCGTGGAGATTTACGAAGAGTCCATGAACACTCGGGTCGAGCAGAATTTCAGCGCGCCGCAGGGTTCGCTGGCGTTCTGTTTCGATCGCAGCGACAACGCGCTCTACGTGCTCAATGGCGAAAGCCGCAACATCTGGATCACCCCGGAGAACTACCAGGAAATCGCCGTGGTGTTCGGCCCGGAGTTCGTCCAGCGCCATGCACTGGATGTGGCCCGGCTGGAAGGGTTGTTCATGGCGCCGCTCAATTCGCAGCAGAACGCGTTGTTCAGCCGCTGGCTCAGCGGCACGCTGACACGGCTGTCGCAAACCTTCGATCCGCCGAGTCGCGAAGCCCTGACCGAGCAATTGCTGGACGACTGTCTGTTCATCCTCGACAACGCGCGCGTCTGTCTTGATCAAGGTGCGTTACAGCGCCGGGCAGGGGAACGGGCGATCATGAAGCGGGTAGGGGAATGGGCGGCGGATACCCCGGAAGAACACCTCAATCTGTTGGAACTGTCCCAGGTCGCCGGGGTGTCGTTGCGCCAGTTGCAGCAGGCGTTCAAGGCCTACACCGGCATGGCGCCGACCCAATGGCTGCGCCTGCGCCGCCTCAACAGTGCGCGCCGCGAATTGCTCAGTCGCACGCCGACGCAAACCACCGTCGCCGAGGTGGCGATGCACTGGTCGTTCTGGCATTTGGGGCGGTTTTCCAGCAGCTACCGCGCGCTGTTCAAGGAATTGCCGAGCGACACCCTCAAGCGCGCGAGCGTCACTGCGCCGGCGCGCGGGCGGCGTTAGAACGTTGGCGGAGTGATCACCCAGATCACCACCGCGTCCACCTCGCCGGGGTTGCCGTAGCGGTGCGGTTCCTGGCTGGAGAAGCTGAAGCTGTCGCCCTCGTTGAGCTGGAAATAGCGCTCGCCGACCCATAATTCGAAACTGCCGGACAACAGATAACCGGCTTCTTCGCCTTCGTGGCTATAGCTTTGCTGGCTGTAGGTGCCGGGCGGAAAGCGCGAGTGGAGCATTTCCAATTGCTGACTGGGTTGCGGGGTCAGCAATTGGTCGATGATGCCGTCTTCGTAATGCACGCTCATGCGACTGTTCTTGCGCACGACAATGCCGTCGTCTTCAGGAGCGGTGTTGGCTTCGCTGGCGAAGAACCACTGGATGGTCACCCCGAGGCTGCGGGCGATGTTGAACAGCGCCGGGATTGATGGATAAGCGAGGTTGCGTTCCAGCTGGCTGATGTAGCCCGCGGTCAGCTCGCTTTGCTGTGCCAGTTCCGCCAGGGTCATGCCCCGGCGCTTGCGCAGGCCGCGAATGCGAGTGCCGAGAAAGTGCGGTTCGGCGGTGCCGGTTGCGGGCTGTGTGGTGCTGTTGTTGCTCATGGTCAATTCCGAACCGGGGAGGGGCTTGAGCTAATGTGCATTATCCCTGTGGGAGCGAGCCTGCTCGCGAAAGCGGTCTTTCAGTCGACATAGATACCGACTGGCATGACGCCTTCGCGAGCAGGCTCGCTCCCACAGGTTTTTGCGTTGTTCAACAAAGGCCCCGGAGTATAAACAGGCTCAAAGCTCCCACGCGACCTTCAGGCCCTCATAAATCGCTTCTTCGGCGGTGCGCGGTGCCAGGCAGTCGCCGATCCGCCGAAATTCCACCAGGCCTTGCAGTTCGTCGCCGAGGGTGTCCAGCGGTTGATGGCCCTGGCACAGCACCAGCGTGTCGATGTTTTCCAACAGCATCGGCTCACCGCTGGCGGTGTGTTGCAGGTACACGGTGTTGTCGTCGCAACCGTACAACCGCGCGTAAGGGGTGATGGGAATCCCCAGTTTGTGCAGCTCGCCGGCGAGTTGATCGCGCACGTACAGCGGCAGGCTTTCCCCGCAATGGGTGCCGTTGACCGCCAGTTGCACCTGATGCCCGGCGCGGGTCAGGCGCTCGGCGATGCCGGGGCCGATCCAATCGCAGCGCCAGTCGACAACCACCACCGAACGGCCGATCTGCACCTCATCGCGCAGTACCTGCCAGGCATCCACCACCTGCAACTCGCCGCCGCGTTCGAAGTGCGGCCAGTAGGGTTCGGCACCGGTGGCGACGATCACCATGTCGGGTTTTTCCTGCTCCACCAGGGCGCGGTCGACCCGGGTGTTGCGCATCACGCGCACCCCGGCCAGTTCCATTTCCCGCTGCAGGTTGGTGCTGGCACCGCCAAACTCACTGCGCCGTGGCAGCAATTGCGCCAGCAGGACCTGACCGCCGAGTTGCGAGCTGGCTTCGTACAGCGTCACGTCATGCCCGCGTTGTGCCGCCACCGCAGCGGCTTTCATTCCGGCAGGCCCTCCGCCGGCGATCATGATGCGTTTGCGGGCTGCAGTCGGTTTGCGCTGACCAAAGATCAACTCGCGCCCCGTTTCCGGGTGCTGGATGCAGGAAATCGGCAGCCCTTTGTGGAAGTGCCCGATGCACGCCTGATTGCAGGCAATGCAAGCGCGTACGTCTTCGGCACGGCCCGTGTCGGTCTTGTTGGGCATTTGCGGGTCGCAGATCAGCGCGCGGGTCATGCCGCAGACATCGGCCTGGCCGCGGGCGATCATCAGCTCGGCTTCCTGGGGCTGGTTGATGCGTCCGGTGACGAACAACGGAATGTCCAGGCTGGCCTTGAACGTCCCACCTTCCTTGGCCAGATACGCTGCTTCAATCGCCATCGGCGGCACGATATGCACGGCGCCACCGAGGGAGGCCGAGGTGCCGGCGACGATGTGCACGTAATCCAGTTGTGCTTGCAGCAATTGCACGGCGGCCAGGGATTCGTCTTCGGTCAGGCCTTCGGGGTCGCGCTCGTCGGCGGAAATGCGCAGGCCGATGATGAAGTCTTCGTCGGTGCCGGCGCGTATTGCGGCAATGACTTCACGCAGGAAGCGCAGACGCTGTTCCAGTCCGCCGTTGTAGCCATCGGTGCGGCGATTGACCCGTGGATTGATGAACTGCGCCGGCAAATAGCCGTGACTGGCCACCACTTCGACGCCATCGATCCCGGCCTGATGCAGGCGCCGGGCGGCAGCGGCGTAGCCGGCGACGATCTCGTCGATCATCGCCTGATCCAGCGCCCGCGGCATCACCCGGAAACGCTCGTTGGGCACCGTCGACGCGGAGTAGGCCACGGCCAGCAGGCCATCGGCGGACTCCATGATTTCCCGCCCCGGATGGAATACCTGCGACAGCACCACGGTGCCGTGGGCATGGCAGGTCTGCGCGATTTTCCGGTAGCCGTCGATGCAGGCGTCGTCGGTGGCCATCAGCACGTGGGAGGTGTACCGCGCGCTGTCATGCACGCCGGCCACTTGCAGCACGATCAGCCCGACACCGCCCTCGGCCCGCGCCCGGTGATAGGCGATCAGTTGCTCATTGACCAGGTTGTCGGTGGGCATCGAAGTGTCGTGACCGCTGGACATGATGCGGTTTTTCAGGCGCTTGCCACGGATCTGCAAGGGTTCGAACAGATGCGCAAAGGCTGGGGTCGGCATGGTGCGGTTGCTCCGGCAGGCTGACCTGTAGGAGCGAGCTTGCTCGCGATGGAGGTCCGGGCACCCCGGGGAATCAGGTAGCCCGCGTTTTCGTTAACGTCCATCGCGAGCAGGCTCGCTCCTACAGAGGTCACAGGTTTCTCGGCGTTGTTATTATTGCTCTATAGAAATTTACCTTCAGTAAAAAATCAACTTGTTTTTTTACTGTGGCTTGCAGTAGTTTCATTCCTGGCCCGTTCCCGGGTCGAACCTCACAACAATAAAAAGGGCCATTCCGGTGTCAGTCCGGGCGGTACCTGCAAGAGGAACCTTTGATGAAATCGCGAACGCTCAAGCACGGTTTTTATCCCTTGATGTTGTCCATGGCCCTGGGCCTTGGCAACGCTCAGGCAGGGTCGGAGATGGTGGTGGTCGGATACGGCGGGGCCGGACAGAAAGCCCTCGACGCGGCGTTCTTTCAGCCGTTCGCCACGCTGGATCAAAGCAAGGTCATGCAGGCCGAATACAACGGTGAAATGGCCAGGATCAAAGTGATGGTCGACACCGGCAACGTCGATTGGGACGTGGTGCAGATCGAAGGCCCGGACCTGATGCGCGGTTGCGAAGAAGGCATGTACGAGCGTCTTGACTGGGCGCGACTGGGGCGTGCTGACCAGTTGATCCCCGAAGCGGCGCAGGAGTGTGGATCGGCAGCAATGGTCTGGAGCGTGGCGATTGCCTACGACACCGACAAACTGGCGCAAGCCCCGACTTCGTGGGCCGACTTCTGGGACGTGAAGAAAACCCCCGGCAAACGCGGGTTGCGCAAGCGTGCGGTGTACAACCTGGAGTTCGCCTTGCTGGCCGACGGGGTGAAAACCGAAGACGTCTACAAGGTACTCGCCACCCCGCAAGGCGTGGATCGCGCGTTCGCTAAATTGACCGAGCTCAAGCCCAACATCCAGTGGTGGGAGGCGGGCGCGCAACCCCCTCAATGGCTGATGTCGGGCGACGTGGTGATGACCTCGACCTACAGCGGACGCATTGCCGACGCCGCGCAAAAAGGCAGCCACCTTGGCCTGGTCTGGCCCGGCAGTCTGTACGGTATGGATTACTGGGCGATCATCAAGGGCTCCAAACATGTGGATCAGGCCAAGCGCTTCATCGCGTTCACCAATCAGCCCGATGCCCAGGTCAAGTATGTGAACCTGATTCCTTACGGGCCGACCAACACCCTGGCTGCCGCGCAACTGGACGACAAACTGGCCAAATGGGTGCCGACCGCACCGCAGAACCTCAAGGGCGCGTTGTCGATGGACGTCGGTTTCTGGGTTGACCATGGCGAAGAGCTGGAGGAACGCTTCAACGCCTGGGCCAGCAAGTAAGTCCAAAGCGGCTGGACGTCTGTGCGCGTCCAGCCGTACTGTTTGCCCAGCCGATCAGCCTGGAGAACCACAACAATGAATGAGATCGCCACCCACCTGACTGCGCGCAGCGCGACCGAACAGCGCCTGCGCGAGGAACTGGCGGCCTGTTATCGCTTGATTGCGCATTTTCGTATGACCGATTTGATCTTCACCCACATTTCAGTGCGCCTGCCGGGGCCGGAACATCATTTTCTGATCAATCCCTATGGATTGATGTTCGATGAGATCACTGCATCGAATCTGGTGAAAATTGACTTGAATGGCCACGCCGTCGAGCCATCGCCTTATCCCGTCAACCCGGCGGGGTTCGTGATCCACAGCGCGATTCATGGCGCCCGGGAAGACGCGCACTGCGTGCTGCACACCCATACCAAATCCGGCTGCGCCGTGGCCGCCTTGAAGTGCGGGTTGCTGCCGGTGAACCAGATTTCCATGGAGTTCTACGGCAAGGTCGCTTACCACGACTACGAAGGCGTGGCGCTGGACATGAGCGAGCAGCAACGCTTGGTTGCGGACATGGGCGACAAACCGGTGTTGATGCTGCGCAACCATGGCTTGCTGACCGTCGGCGAAACCGTGAGCCAGGCTTTTTTGCGCATGTATTACCTGGAAAAGGCCTGTGAGATTCAGCTGGCGGCGCAGGCTGCCGGGGAACTGGTGCTGCCTCCGGCCGAGGTGTGTGAGCACACCGAACGCCAGTTCAATGACCCGGGACGGCCGCTGGATGAGGGCGAATTGGCTGACCCGGATGCGATGCAACTGGCCTGGGCAGCGTTGTTGCGATTGCTCGATCGCGTGGCGCCGGGGTATCGGGATTGATCCGTGGTTTTTTGTGTTGAATGGGCTGACGCCTTCGCGAGCAGGTTCGCTCCCACAGTTGATCGAGTCGTTCGCAAATATCGCGCATGACACAAACCTTGTGGGAGCGAGCCTGCTCGCGAAAGCGGTCTTTCAGGCGTGCATACTCTTGCTGTACAGTCGTTCAACTCGCAAGCAAAACGCGGGCCCCAATGATTGAATCCAGGAGCATGTCGCCATGAATCAGGAAGCCCGTTTTTCCCGCATGGAACCGGAGTTGCGCAAGGCCAATCTGATCGAGGCGACGCTGGTGTGCCTCAAACGCCATGGCTTCCAGGGCGCTTCGATCCGCAAGATTTCCGCCGAGGCCGGCGTCTCGGTTGGCCTGATCAGTCATCACTATTCGGGCAAGGACGAACTGGTGGCCGAGGCCTACATGGCGATCACCGGGCGCGTCATGACCCTGCTGCGCGATGCCATGGAGCAGGCGGCACCCAATGCCCGCGAGCGGTTGTCGGCGTTTTTCCGTGGTTCGTTCTCCGCCGAATTGCTCGATCCGCAGTTGATCGATGCCTGGCTGGCGTTCTGGGGTGCGGTGAAAACCGCCGAGGCGATCAATCAGGCCCACGATCATTCCTACGGCGAGTACCGTGGCATTTTGCGCAAGGTGCTGATGGAACTGGCGCAGGAAGAGGGCTGGGAAAACTTTGACGCCGATCTCGCCGCGATCAGTCTCA
This sequence comes from Pseudomonas sp. WPR_5_2, assembly GCF_003634475.1. Lineage (NCBI taxonomy): Bacteria > Pseudomonadati > Pseudomonadota > Gammaproteobacteria > Pseudomonadales > Pseudomonadaceae > Pseudomonas > Pseudomonas sp. WPR_5_2. The sequence continues at coordinate 108,724 of NZ_RBLA01000001.1, forward strand.
GCGCCTTGCTCGATGGCTTATGGCTGGAGTCCGGACTTAACCCCGGCACGTTCACGCCGGAGCAGGGCATCCAGATTTGCGAGGCCTGGGTCGACGGATTGCAGGCTGGCGGGCGCCAGCGATTTTGCATCAAGACAAGCGATGTGCAGACGAGCAGCTGTTGATCACCTGTTCAGTAGTGGCTACTCTCTGGCGCTGATGCAGCCAAACACTCTAATAAGAAATACGCCTTCGGGCCTGTGCAGGACACCACGTAATGACGCCTCGGGTACTGATCGTCGATGACGATCCGCTGATTCGCGAATTGTTGCAGGCCTATCTTTCCCAGGAAGGCTACGACGTGCATTGCGCCGCCACCGCGGAACTGGCCGAAACCTTCCTGGCCAGCCAGACTGTCGACCTGGTGATGCTCGATATCCGCTTGCCCGGCAAGGACGGCCTGACCCTGACCCGCGAACTGCGGGTGCGTTCGGAAGTCGGGATCATCCTGATCACCGGGCGCAACGACGAAATCGACCGCATCGTCGGCCTCGAATGCGGCGCCGATGACTATGTGATCAAACCCCTCAATCCACGGGAACTGGTGTCCCGGGCGAAAAACCTGATTCGCCGGGTTCGTCACGCACAGGTTCCTCAACCCGTGGCGCCAATCTCCAGACCCGTCAAACAGTTTGCCGATTGGGCGCTGGACACCGACCGCCGGCGCCTGATCGATCCGGCCGGCAGTGAAACCCTGCTCACCCACGGCGAATACCAACTGCTCAGCGTATTCCTGCGCAACAGCGGCCACACCCTGAGCCGCGACCAGTTGATGGACCAGATCCGCAACCGCGAATGGGTGCCCAACGACCGCTCCATCGACGTGTTGGTGGGCCGCTTGCGCCGCAAGCTGCACGACGACCCCGCCGAACCGCAGTTGATCATCACCATCCACGGCGCCGGTTACCTGTTCACGGCCAGCCTGGCGGCGTGATGGTCGTGGGGCGACGGCTCTGGCTGATGCTGGCGTTGATATTGCCGATGATGTCCGGCTATGCGCTGGCGGCTGAAAAGGTGCGCTATTGCGATTACCCGGTATACCCGCCGATTTCCTGGAGCGATGGCAAGCAGGTCCGCGGCCTGGCGCCGAGCGTGGTGAAAAAGCTGTTCGGCCAATTGGGCTACGACGTCGAGGTGGTGGTGCTGGGCAACTGGAAGCGCTGCCTGCTCGACGCCGCCGAAGGCCGGGTCGACGTGGTGCTGGCCTACAGTACTGTGCAGCGGGAACAGAGCATGTTGTTTTCCACGGTACCGGTGCTGCGTGAGGAAGTGGCGCTGTTCATCAATCGCCAACACCCGGTGAAATTCGAACGCTTGCAGGACCTGGCCAACTACCGTGGCGGCTTGCTGTTCGGTGAAAGCTACGGCGTGGAGTTCGATCGCATGGTCGCGCAAAACAACAACATCGAATGGGTCTCGGACAGTCGCCAGAACTTCGGCAAGCTGATTCGCGGCCGTATTGATTTCATCACCCAGGAACGCCGCACCGGGCAGTTGTACGTGGAAAGCCTGCCCGGCGCGCAAGACATTGTCGCCTTGCCCACGGCCCTGAGCGTGGATTACCTGCGGATCGCCGTTTCACGCCGTTCGCCGCTGGCTACGCGCATGCCGGACATCAACGCCCAGCTGCAACGCATGGTGGACGCTGGCGACATCGAGCGGCTGCTCAATGAAAGCGAAGTCACCTACCGCGACATGATCCACCTGCCGGCCAACGCCCAATGATTCGCGCTCGACCCGGCGGACTGCTGCGGCGCCTGCTGCTGTTCATTCTGTTGTTCAGCCTGTGCTTCACCGTGCTGGCCAGCAGCGTGCAGCTGTACATCGAATACCGCCGGGAAATGCGCGAAATCGACTCGCGCATGGAGCTGATCCGCGCCGGCTATCTGGCGAGCCTGGAGCGCAGCCTGTGGGACCTGAACCAGGAGCAGTTGAACGTGCAATTGCGCGGTCTGGTGGATTTTTCCGACGTGGCGCGGGTGCACCTGACCAGCCCCGACTACGACTTGCTGCAAGGCAACCCGGACCCGGTCGGCCCGTTGCGCATCGAGCGATTTGCCCTGGACTATCAACCACCTTCCGGCCCGTTGCGCCAGCTCGGCGAGCTGGAAGTCAGCACCGACCTGGGCGCGGTGTATCAGCGCCTGTACGCCACCGGACTGACCAGCCTGTTGTGGATGGGGGCGTTTTTGTGTGGCCTGGCGATTGCGCTGTCCGGGTTGTTTTATCGCCTGGTCACCCGGCACCTGCAAGTCATGGCCGGGTTCGCCCGGCGCATTGCCGCTGGTGAGTGGCATGAGCCGCTGCGCCTGGACAAGCGACGCAACGCACATGAAGACGAAATCGACACCGTGGCCCACGCCCTGGATGACATGCGCCGGGCGATCCTCAGTGACATCGAGCGCCGGGAAACCGATCGCCTGGCCTTGCAGGACAACCGCGACGAATTGCTGCGCAGGGTCGAACGGCGCACTGCCAGCCTGATGCGCGCCAAGGACGAAGCCGAGGCCGCCAACCAGGCCAAGTCGCGGTTTCTGGCGACCATGAGTCACGAGCTGCGCACACCGCTCAATGGCATTCTCGGCATGGCCGAGTTGCTGCGCGGCGCCCGTCTGGACCCGCAGGACAGCAAGCGCCTGGACGCCTTGCACAAGGCCGGCGAGGGCTTGCTGAGCATCCTCAATGAAGTGCTGTTTTTCGCCAAGCTGGAGGAGGGCGCGAGCCTGCCCGAGCCGGTGGATTTCTCGATGCGCCAGTTGCTCGACGAGGTGCTGACCCTGCTCGAACCCAAGGCACTGGACAACGACACGCTCCTGCATTGCCGGGTCGATCAGCGGGTGGCCGAACATCACTATGGCGCCGAACAATTCTTGCGGCAGGTGCTGAGTAATTTGCTGGCCAATGCCATCAAGTTCACCGAAGGCGGCGAGGTCAGCGTCGAGGTGGCGTTGCTCGATCAGCCTGAGGTGCAGAACGGGCAGCGTTTGCGGGTCAGCGTCACCGACAACGGTATCGGCATTGCCCCGGCGATGCAGGCGAAGATTTTCGAGCGGTTCACCCAGGCCAGTGAGGAGGTGGCGCAGCGCTTTGGCGGCACCGGGTTGGGGCTGGCGATCTGCAAACATCTGGTGGAGCACATGGGCGGCAGTATCGGCGTCAGCAGCGAAGTCGGGCGCGGCAGTTGTTTCTGGTTCGAACTGACCTTGCAGCCGGGCAGCGGCGTCATCGACGTCGCGTCGGTTCATGCGACGGGCGCGGCGCTGGACATACTGGTGGTCGAGGATGTGGCGCTCAACCGCGAAGTCGCCGAAGGGCTGTTGCAGCGGGACGGGCATCAGGTGTGGCTGGCCATCGATGGCGAGCAGGCGTTGGTGCAGTGCGCCGGGCGGCCCTTCGATCTGATTCTGCTGGATGTGCATCTGCCGGGAATGAGCGGTGTCGAATTGTGCAAGCGGATTCGCAGCACGGAAGGGCCAAATCGCCAGACCCGCATCTTCGCCCTGACCGCCAGCGTGCAACCGGCGTTGGTACGCGGTTATCTGGATGCGGGGATGGACGGCATTCTGGCCAAACCGCTGAAGCTGGAGAACCTGCGGCAGGTGCTGGCGGGGCAGACGGCGATCGCCGAGGCGGTGGTCGAGGACGAGGCGATGGATTGGCCGTTGCTGCACACCCATCGCACCTTGCTCGGTGAGCAGAAAGTGCAGGGGCTGTTGACCGTGTTGCGCGATTCGATCCTTCAACATCGCGAAGCGCTGGACGAAGCGATCGAGGCTGACGATTGCACGGAGGTCGCGCAACTGGCACATCGATTGGCGGGTAGCAGTGATTCGTTGGGGTTTCGTGGGCTTGCGGCGGTATTGCGCCAGTTGGAAACTGCGGCCCTGGGCAACGACGAATCGGCGATTCCTGGGCTGGCGCCAACCGTTCAGGCGCAAATGCAGCGGGCGCTGCAAACCCTCGAAGACCTTCTGGGAACATTGCCTCGATAATCCCAGACACACCGCATTTCCCTGTGGGAGCGAGCCTGCTCGCGAAGGCGGTGTAACAGCTCGCACATCTATTGACTCACACGCCGCATTCGCGAGCAGGCTCGCTCCCACAGGGTGTACAAGGTTGTTACGACTTTTTACATCTTTGATCTTTACGTACAACAGGGCCTTACATGGCTTTCCAATAATCGACGCAACCGCCGCAGCGCGGTCTTCGAAGCTTATTGGAGATAATAATAATGAATTGCCGTAAAGCTGATCCCTCCCCGAGCCATGACCTCCTGTCATGCGCCGCGCCCCTCACTGACTGCTGAGGTGCCGACATGAACGAAAACACTGATCGCAAAGGCATCCAACTGACCCGTGCCCTGAAAAGCCGGCACATCTTCATGCTGTCGTTGGGCGGCGTGATCGGCACCGGGCTGTTCATGGGCTCCGGCGTGACCATCAACCAGGGCGGCCCGGTGGGGGCGATTCTGGCGTATCTGGTGGCCGGTTTCCTGATGTACCTGGTGATGGTCTGCCTGGGCGAACTGTCGGTACAGATGCCGGTCTCCGGTTCGTTCCAGACCCACGCCACGAAATTCATCGGCCCGGCCACCGGCTTCATGATCGGCTGGGTGTACTGGATGAGCTGGGCGACCACCGTCGGCCTGGAATTCACCGCGGCCGGCATGCTGATGACCCGCTGGTTCCCGGCGGTGCCGATCTGGTACTGGTCGGCGCTGTTCGTGGTGGTGCTGTTCGGCATCAACGCCATGGCGACCCGCGCCTTCGGTGAGGCGGAGTACTGGTTCTCCGGGATCAAGGTCGCGGCGATTCTGGGTTTCATCGTGGTCGGCGTGCTGGTGATCTTCGGCGTGATGCCGCTGAGCAGCGGTGCACCGGCACCGATGGCGACCAACCTGATCGGCGATTCACTGTTTCCCAACGGCATGTCCGCCGTCTTCGCGGTGATGATGACCGTGGTCTACGCGTTCCAGGGCTGCGAGATCATGGGCGTGGCCGCCGGCGAAACCGATCAGCCGGAAAAAAGCATCCCGCGCGCGGTGCGCAACGTGGTGTTCCGCGTGCTGATTTTCTATGTGCTGGCAATCGTCGTGCTGTCGGCCATCGTGCCGTGGCAGCAGGCGGGGCTGATGGAAAGTCCGTTCGTGCAGGTGTTCGACATGGTCGGCATTCCCTATGCCGCCGACCTGATGAACTTCGTGATCCTCACCGCGATTTTGTCGGTGGGCAACTCCGGCCTGTATGCCTCGACCCGCATCCTCTGGGCGATGTCGAAAACCGGAATGGCGCCGAAAAGCCTGTCGCCATTGAGTAAACGTGGCGTGCCGTTGCGTGCCCTGAGCATCACCCTGTGCTTCGCTTTGGTGTCGCTGATGACCAGCTTCGTCGCGGCGGACACCTTGTTCATGGTGCTGATGGCGGTGAGCGGCATGTCCGGCACGGTGACCTGGATCGTCATCGCCTTGGCCCAATACAAATTCCGCAAGGCCTACCTGCGCGACGGCGGCAAACTCAGCGACCTGAAATACCGCGCCCCGTGGTTCCCGGTACTGCCGCTGATGTGCATCACCCTGTGCTGCTCGTTGTTCGTGTTCCTGGCACTGGATGAAACCCAGCGTCCATCGCTGTACTGGGGCTTTGGCTTTATTGCGCTGTGCTATGGCGCGTACTTCCTGTTCCATCGCAAGCATGAAGAGGTGTTGGCGCCGAGTTTGCCGGGCGCTTGATTCCAGACAAACAAGGCATTGCTTCCTGTGGGAGCGAGCCTGCTCGCGAAAGCGGTCTGTCAGTCAGCAGAGATGTTGAATGTGACGCCGTCATCGCGAGCAGGCTCGCTCCCACAGTTGTTTTGCGGTGCCCTGTGGGCAGTTGTTCGAAGTTGTAACAGAGATAGCGAGCAAAGGTTGTCTTTCGATAAAAAACCTAATTAAAACAATTAGATAGCTGATTAATACGCCTGTTACAGCCTATTTTCCTACCAATTGCCGCCTTACTGAACACTCGTTTAGTATGGCCTCAAGTCGCAACACCTCAGACCAATCACAATAATTCGGGGACTCGCATGACTACTCACGATTCGCTGCTCAGTCAGGTCGAAGCAGGCGTTGCCTGGATCACCCTCAATCGCACCGCACAGCGCAATGCGCTGGACATCCCGACGCTGAAAAACCTGCATGCCTTGCTCGACACTTATAACGCCGATCCTGCGGTCCGCGTGGTGGTGCTGACCGGCAGTGGCCGCAGTTTCTGTGCCGGGGCCGACCTCGATGAATGGGCCGAAGCCGAAGCCCGGGGCGCGCTGGAAACCTACGGTTGGACTGAAACCGCCCACGCCCTGATGACCCGCCTGCACAGCCTGGAAAAACCCACCATCGCCGCCATCAACGGCACCGCCGTCGGCGCGGGCATGGACCTGACCCTGTGCTGTGACCTGCGCATCGCCGGGCAATCGGCACGGTTCAAGGCCGGTTACACCAGCATGGCTTACTCACCGGATGCCGGCGCCAGTTGGCACTTGCCACGGCTGATCGGTGTCGAGCAGGCCAAGCGCCTGCTGTTTCTCGACGAATTGTGGGGCGCCGACCGTGCCCTGGACGCCGGCTTGGTCAGTGATGTCTGCGCCGACGATCAGTTGCTGACCGCCGCCAGTGAGCTCGCCTCGCGCTTGGCCGCCGGTCCGACCTTTGCCTTTGCCCAGACCAAGAAACTCATGCGCGAAGGCGCCGACCGCAGCCTGCCCGAGCAACTGCAGGCGGAACTGGCTGCCGGCCTGTTGTGCGGTCGCAGCGAAGACGGCAACGAAGCCCTGCGCGCCGCCATGGAAAAACGCCCGGCACGCTTCATCGGTCGATAAGCCAACACGATCCGTAGGAGCTGGCTTGCCAGCGAATGTTTTCAGCTCCGCCCCGATTCTCAGATAACGAACAACAGGTAGCACCATGAATTTCCAACTGACCCAAGAACAAGAAATGTTGGTGGACGCGGTACGCAGTTTTGTCGAAAAGGAACTGCTGCCCTATGAAGATCAGGTCGATCGCGCCGATGAAGTTTCCCCGGAGCTGGCGGCGCAGATTCGCGGCAAGGCGATTGCCGCCGGTTTCTACGCCTTCAACATGCCGGAAGAGGTGGGCGGTGGCGGTCTGGATTACCTGTCCCAGGCGCTGATCGAGCGTGAACTGTCCAAGGTCTCCTGGGCGCTGCACGTGTTCGTCGCGCGGCCGTCGAAAATTCTCATGGCCTGCAAGGGCGAGCAGATCAACGACTACCTGCTGCCGTGCATCCAGGGCGAGAAAATCGACTGTTTCGCCCTCACCGAACCCGGCGCAGGTTCCGATGCCAACGCGATCAAGACCCGCGCCGTGCGTGACGGCGACGACTTCATCCTCAATGGCAGCAAGCACTTCATCAGCCACGCCGGCCACGCCGATTTCGCCATCGTCTTCGCTGTCACCGACACCTACGAGCACAACGGCAAGAAGCGCAACGCCGTGACCTCGTTCTTGGTCGACCGCAACACCCCCGGCATGACCATTCGCCGTGGCCCCAAGTGCGTGAGCAACCGTGGCTATCACACCTTCGAAATGTTCTTCGACGACTGCCGCGTACCGGCCTCCAAAGTGCTGGGCGAAGTCGGCAAGGGCTGGGACGTGGCCAACGCCTGGCTGACCGCAGGCCGGGTGATGGTCGCCGCCAACTGCGTCGGCCAGGCGCAACGGGCGCTGGACGTGTCGCTGCAATGGGCGGCGGACCGCAAGCAATTCGGCCAGCCGATCGGCACCTATCAGGGCGTGTCCTTCAAGCTGGCGGACATGGCCACGCAAATTCGCGCCGCCGAACTGCTGACTTTGCACACCGCGTGGAAGATGGACCAGGGCACCATGACCGATGGCGAGGCCGGCATGGCCAAGCTGTTCGCCAGTGAAGTGCTGGGGCGCGCGGCCGATGGGGCGGTGCAAATCTTTGGTGGCATGGGCCTGATGGACGAAGGTCCGGTGGAACGCATCTGGCGCAACGCGCGGATCGAGCGGATCTGGGAAGGCACTTCGGAAATCCAGCGCCATATCATTTCCCGTGAGCTGCTGCGGCCGCTGCTGCGCTGATCGGTCCGGAGAATTCCCATGTCGCAAACCATTCGTGACAACCTCAAGCGCATGCTTGCCCCACGCCACGTGGCCTTCGTCGGTGGCCGCAGCATGGCCCGCGCCCTCAAGCGCTGCGCCGATGGCGGCTACCCTGGGCAAATGTGGCTGGTCAACCCGCAGCACGACGTCCTTGAAGGCGTGCCCTGCGTGCGCAACATTGCCGATTTGCCGTGCGGACCGGACGCGGTGTTCATCGCCACCAACCGCGACCTGACCCTGACCTGCGTCGCCGAACTCGCCGCCATCGGCACCGGCGGCGCCATCTGCTACGCCTCGGGTTTTGCCGAAACCGGCGCCGAAGGGCAGGCGCTGCAACAGCAATTGCTTGAAGCCGCCGGCGACATGGCCTTGCTCGGCCCCAACTGCTACGGCCTGCTCGACTACCTGCACAGCTCCGCGCTGTGGCCGGTGGCCCACGGCGGCAAAGCGGTGGAGAAGGGCGTGGCAGTGCTGACCCAGAGCGGCAACTTCGCTTACAACCTGTCCATGAGCGACCGCTCGCTTCCGGTGGCCTACATGGCCTCGGTGGGCAATCAGGCGCAACTGGGCGTGGCCGAACTGATGGACGTGCTGCTCGACGAGCCACGGGTCACCGCCATCGGCCTGCACCTGGAAGGCCTGAAGAACGTACCGGGTTTCGCCCGCGCCGCGCACAAGGCGTTGGAGAAGGGCATTCCGATCATCGCGTTGAAAACCGGCGTGTCGCAGATCGGCGCCGAACTGGCCCTCAGTCACACAAGCTCGTTGTCCGGCTCCGACGCGTTGTACGACGCGCTGTTTGCGCGCCTCGGGGTGATCCGCGTCAGTGGCCCGGTGAGTTTTGTCGAGACCCTGAAAGCCGCGGCCTGCGGTAACTTGCCGGCGGGCAACAGTCTGATCGCGCTGGCCTGTTCCGGTGGCGATGCCGGTTTCATTGCCGACTACGCCGAACGCAATGACCTGAACCTGCCGAAACTCGATGAAGGACAAGTCGGCGAACTGGCCCAGGTGTTGCCGAGCTACGCCAACCTGGTCAACCCGCTGGACTTCACCACGGCGATCTGGGGCGACGGTGAGGCCTTGAACGCCATGCTCGACAGCGCCCTGCGCACCGAAGCGGACGCGGCGATGCTGGTACTCGACTATCCGGCGGAGTTTACCGGCGAGCGCAAGGAATGCGACCTGCTGCTGGACCTGTACTGCAAGGCGCTGGAGCGTCATGGCAAGACCGGTTTCGTCACCTCGGCCTTCCCTGAACTACTGCCGCCTCACGCCCGTGAGCGCCTGCATGCCCAGGGCGTGGCGGCGTTGCAGGGGGTCGAAGACGGATTGGCGGCGTGGGGCCGTATCGCCGGTTACCAGCGTAATCGCCAGGCCTTGCTGGCCCTCGGTGAATCAGCACTGGTACCGCTCAGCCCGCAGGCACTGGAAGGCGAAGGGCAGTTGCTCAATGAATGGGATTCCAAACAGGCCTTGCGTGCCTTTGGCCTGCCAACGCCCAACGGGGTGTTGAGTACGCCAGACAAAGCGCTCAAGGACGCTAACGCCTTGGGTTATCCGCTGGTGCTCAAGGCGGTCAGCGCGCAATTGCCGCACAAGACCGAAGCCGGTGCCGTGGCACTGAACCTCAAGGACGACGCAGCCCTGAGTGCCGCGCTGGACAAGATGCGCGCCAGCATCAAGGCGTACGCGCCGCACGTGCCCTTCGATCAACTGCTGCTGGAACCGATGGCCAAGCCACCATTGGCGGAGCTGATCGTCGGCATCAAGCGTGAAAACGATTTCGGCCTGGCCCTGGTGATTGGCGCCGGCGGCATTCTGGTGGAGCTGCTCAAGGACAGTCGCAACCTGTTGCTGCCGACCACCGACGGCGCGATTCGCCAGGCCTTGTTGAGCCTGCGCAGCGCCCCGTTGCTGCAAGGCTTCCGTGGTCGCGAGGCGGCGGATCTGGATTCGCTGGTAGCAGCGATACGAGCGGTCGCCGATTACGCCTGCGAAAACGCCGCGCAATTGCTGGAACTGGATGTGAACCCATTGTTGGTCGGTGCCGATGGCACGACCGCGGTCGATGCGTTGATTCGCATCGCCCATGCGTGAGGACCTGAACATGCAAAGCAAAACCTTGACCGGTGGCCAGGCGCTGGTGCGTCTGCTGGCCAACTACGGCGTAGACACCGTGTTCGGCATTCCCGGCGTGCACACCCTGGAGCTGTATCGCGGCCTTCCCGGCAGCGGCATTCGCCACGTGCTGACCCGGCATGAGCAGGGCGCCAGTTTCATGGCCGACGGCTATGCCCGGGTCAGCGGCAAGCCCGGCGTGTGCTTCGTCATCACCGGTCCCGGCGTGACCAACGCTGCCACCGGCATCGGCCAGGCCTACGCCGACTCGATTCCGATGCTGGTGATCTCCAGCGTCAACCACACCGCCAGCCTCGGCAAGGGCTGGGGCATCCTGCACGAGTGCCAGGATCAGCGCGCGATGACCGCGCCGATCACCGCATTCTCGGCGGTGGCCCTGACCGCCGAAGACCTGCCGGAGCTGATCGCCCGTGCCTACGCGGTATTCGACAGCGAGCGTCCGCGCCCGGTGCACATCTCGGTGCCGCTCGACGTGCTGTCGGCACCGGTCGCCCGTGACTGGAGCAACGAAGTGGTGCGTCGTCCGGGTCGCGGCACGCCAGCGTCCGATGTACTGGACGCAGCCGTCGCCAAGATGCAAGGCGCCAAGCAACCGATGATCATCGCCGGCGGCGGTGCCTTGAATGCCGCAGCGCAGTTGCAGGAACTGAGCACCCGCCTGGCCGCGCCGCTGTTCACCAGCGTCGCCGGCAAAGGCCTGCTGCCACCGGACGCACCGCTCAATGCCGGTTCATCGCTGTGCGTGGAACCGGGCTGGGAGCTGATCGCCGAGGCCGACGTGATCCTGGCGGTCGGCACGGAAATGGCCGACACCGATTTCTGGCGCGAACGCCTGCCGCTCACTGGTGAAGTGCTGCGCGTGGACATCGATCCGCGCAAGTTCAACGACTTTTACCCATGCGCCGTGGCGCTGCACGGGGATGCGCAACAGACGCTGACCGCCGTGCTGGAGCGCCTGCCAACGGATGTCCGCAATGCCGACGTTGCCATCGCCAAAGTCGCGGCACTGCGTGAAGCCATTCAGGCCGGTCATGGTCCGCTGCAATCGATCCATCAGGCGATTCTGCAACGCATCGCCGCCGAACTGCCGGCCAACGCCTTCATCAGCACCGACATGACCCAACTGGCCTACACCGGCAACTATGCCTATGCCAGCCAGGCCACCCGCAGCTGGTTGCACCCGACCGGCTACGGCACTTTGGGTTACGGCTTGCCGGCCGGGATCGGCGCCAAGTTCGGCGCGCCGCAACGGCCGGGGCTGGTGCTGGTGGGTGACGGTGGTTTCCTCTACACCGCACAGGAACTGGCGACGGCGGTCGAGGAGCTGGACAGCCCGCTGGTGGTGTTGCTGTGGAACAACGATGCCCTGGGGCAGATTCGCGACGACATGATCGGCCTCGATATCGAGCCCATCGGCGTGCTGCCACGCAATCCGGACTTCGCCGCCCTGGGTCGCGCCTTCGGTTGCACGGTGAGCCAGCCGCAGAATCTCGCGGAACTGCAAACCGACCTGCGCCATGGCTTCAATCGCAACGGCGTCACCCTGATCGAACTCAAGCATGCCTGCGTTCGCTGATATTCAACTTTTTGAAGAGGGGATAGTGCGATGCGCTTTTCCGATCTGACCCAACGTATCGCCGGTGACGGCGCCGCCGCCTGGGATATTCACTACCGTGCGCTGGCCATGATGGAGCAGGGCAAGGACATTCTGCTGTTGTCGGTGGGTGACCCTGACTTCGACACGCCGCAACCGATCGTGCAGGGCGCCATCGACAGCCTGTTGTCCGGCAACACCCACTACGCCGAGGTGCGCGGCAAGCGTGCCTTGCGCGAAGCCATCGCCAGACGCCACCGGCAACGCAGTGGTCAACCGGTGACAGCCGACGAGGTCACGGTACTGGCCGGGGCGCAATGTGCGCTGTTCAGCGTGGCCCAGTGCGTGCTCAATCCGGGCGATGAAGTGATCGTCGCCGAACCGATGTACGTCACCTACGAGGCCGTATTCGGTGCCTGCGGTGCGGTGGTGGTGCCCGTGCCGGTGCGTTCGGAGAACGGTTTCCGTGTGCAGGCCGAAGACGTCGCCGCACGCATCACCCCGCGCACCCGTGCGCTGGCGCTGAACAGCCCGCACAATCCGTCGGGGGCAAGCCTGCCGCGCAGCACCTGGCAAGCCTTGGCCGAACTGTGCATCGCCCACGACCTGTGGCTGATTTCCGACGAGGTCTATAGCGAGCTGCTGTTCGACGGCGAACACGTCAGCCCGGCCAGTTTACCGGGCATGGCCGAGCGCACCGCGACCCTCAACAGCCTGTCGAAATCCCACGCCATGACCGGTTGGCGCGTCGGCTGGGTGGTGGCGCCGCCATCCTTGTCCGCGCACCTGGAAAACCTCGCGTTGTGCATGCTCTACGGCTCGCCGGACTTCATTCAGGATGCAGCCGTGGTGGCGCTGGAAAGCCAGCTGCCGGAGCTGGACGCCATGCGCGAAGCCTATCGCCAGCGTCGCGACCTGGTCTGCGAAAACCTCGCCGGTTGCCCCGGCGTGCGTGCCTTGAAACCCGATGGCGGCATGTTCGTGATGGTCGACATCCGCGAAACCGGGCTCAGCGCCCAGGCGTTTGCCGACCGCCTGCTGGATCGCCATGGCGTCTCGGTATTGGCCGGCGAAGCCTTCGGCCCGAGCGCTGCCGGTCACATTCGCCTCGGATTGGTGGTGGGGGCCGCGCCCTTGCGCGATGCCTGCCAGCGCATTGCCCGTTGTGCACAGGAATTGATGGAGGCTCAGGTTCATGCTTGATCACAAGACACTGTTTATTGATGGGCGCTGGCAAACCCCGTCTGGCCAAGGCGTCGCCGAAGTCATCAACCCGGCCACCGAAGAAGTGGCCGGCAGCGTGCCGCTGGGCGATGAGCGCGATGTCGATAACGCCGTGGCGGCGGCGCGCAGGGCCTTTGGGCCATGGTCGCGTACGCCATCCAGCGTGCGCGCCGGGTACATCCACGCCTTGACTGAACAACTGAAAGCCCGCGCCGATGAAATGGCGGCGGTGATCACCACCGAACTGGGCATGCCGGTGCAGTGGAGTCGTTCGGTGCAGGTAGACGGGCCGATCCTGGGCCTGGAGCAGTACATCGAACTGGCCGGTTTGATGGACGAAGTGCGCGAAGTCGGCAACTCGCTGGTGATCCGCGAGGCGGTGGGCGTCTGCGCGTTCATCAACCCGTGGAATTACCCGCTGCACCAATTGATCGGCAAGCTTGCGCCGGCACTGGCCGCCGGTTGCACGGTGGTGGTCAAGCCGAGTCAGGAAACTCCGCTGCACGCGTTTTTACTGGCGCAGATGATCGAAGACATTGGCCTGCCGGCCGGCGTGTTCAACCTGGTCAGCGGACCGGGTTCCAAAGTCGGCGAAGCCCTGGCCAAACACCCGGACGTGGACATGGTGTCGTTCACCGGTTCCACCGGTGCGGGCGTGCGAGTCTCCCAGGCAGCGGCACCCTCGGTGAAGCGGGTGTGCCTGGAGCTGGGTGGCAAGTCGGCGCTGCTGATCGCCGAAGATGCCGATCTGGACGCCGCGGTTCGCTATGGCGTGCAGGACGTGATGATCAACTCCGGCCAGACCTGCACCGCGCTGACCCGCATGTTGCTGCCGGCCAGCCGTTATGCCGAAGCGGTTGCAATTGCGCTGGAGGAAACGCTGAGCCTGAAGATGGGCGATCCGCTCGATCCACAAAGCTTCCTCGGCCCGATGTGCTCCGCCGGGCAACGCCGCACCGTGCTCGATTACATCAAGATCGGCCAGGAGGAAGGCGCACGCCTGCTGTGCGGCGGCGATGCGGCACCGGACTTCGAGCGTGGCTACTACGTCAGCCCGACGCTGTTCGCCGATGTCGACAACAGCATGCGCATTGCCCAGGAAGAAATCTTCGGCCCGGTGTTGTGCCTGATTCCTTACGACGATGAGGCGCAGGCGATCCAGATCGCCAACGACTCGCCGTTCGGTTTGTCCAGCGGCGTGTGGGCCGGCAGTACCGGGCGGGCGTTGGAACTGGGGCGGCAACTGCGGGCAGGCCAGTGCTTCCTGAATGGCGCGGCATTCAATTATCAGGCGCCGTTCGGTGGCTACAAGCAGTCCGGTAATGGCCGTGAATGGGGGGAAGAGGGGCTCAACGAATTCGTCGAAGTGAAGGCGATTCAGGTGTGACCGTCAACGATTCAAGTGTTTTGCGCACCGGGCCCTGGCCCGGTGTCTTGCGTGGCTTTGAACGGGTATTTCATTAGTCTTTATCAGGGGCAATGCAATGAGCGATAACAACAACAAGATTACTCAAGCGAACCATGAATTCAGCTTCCCGCGTCGCGACTTTTTAAAGTACAGCGCAGCGGCAGCCGCGGTGGCCGGGGCGTTCTCCATGGGCCTGCCGTTGGGTGCCTTTGCCGCAGAGGCCACGCCAAAACCCGGTGGCGTGTTGCGCCTGGGCCTGGCCGGTGGCAGCACCACCGACTCGAAAGATCCGGGCTCCTGGAGCGACACCTTCACCTTCGTCGGTTTCTCGGCGGTCTATAACACCCTGACCGAAATTGCCGTGGACGGCACCGCGATTCCCGAGCTGGCCGAAAGCTGGACCTCGACCCCGGACGCCCGTGTCTGGACCTTCAAACTGCGCCAGGGCGTGACCTTCCACAACGGCAAGACCCTGACCGCCGATGACGTGGTGGCCTCGATCCAGCATCACCTCGGGGAAAAATCCACCTCGGCGGCCAAGACCGTATTGGGCGACGTGGCCAAGGTCAGCGCCAATGGCAGCGACAGCGTCGTGTTCGAACTGCATTCGGGCAACGCCGATTTCTCGTATGTGGTCGCCGACTATCACCTGGCGATCATGCCGAGCAAGGACGGGGTGGCGGACTGGCAGGCCGGCGTCGGCACCGGAGGCTATCGCCTCAAGGATTTCGAGCCGGGCGTGCGCATGACCCTGGAACGCAGCCCCGATTACTGGAAAGCCGGCCGCGCGCACTTCGCCAGTGCCGAACTGATTGCCATCGCCGACGGCGCGGCGCGGGTCAATGCGCTGGTCACCGGGCAAGTGGACGTGATCAACAAGGTCGATCTGAAAACCGTGGCGTTGCTCAAGCGCAACCCGAACCTGGTCATCGAAGAAACCAAGGGCGCCCAGCACTACACCTTCCCGATGCTCACCGACAGCCAGGTGTTCCAGAACAACGACGTGCGCCTGGCGATGAAGCACGCGATCAACCGCGAAACCCTATTGGCTTCGGTGCTGTACGGCTATGGCCTGGTGGGCAACGACCACCCGATCCAGCCCGGCAGCCGCTTCATCAACACCGCTTTGGAGCAACGCAGCTACGATCCGGACAAGTCGCGTTTCTACTTGAAGAAGGCCGGGCTGGATTCGCTGAAGGTGCGCCTGCAAGCCTCCGACGCGGCGTACACCGGCGCTGTCGACGCCTCGGTGCTGTTCAAGGAACAGGCGCGTGCGGCCGGGATCGACATAGACGTCGTACGCGAACCTGCCGACGGTTTTTTCTCCAACGTCTGGATGAAGCAGCCCTTCACCACCTCGTTCTGGTACAGCAGCCTGACCGCCGACCGCATGTTCAGCATCGGTTACGCCAAGGGCGCGGCGTGGAACGAAACCCATTGGGACAACCCGCGCTTCAATCAGCTGCTCAACGCCGCCCGCGGCGAAATGAACGACCCGCTGCGCCGCGAGATGTACAACGAAATGCAGGCGCTGTGCCGGGATGACGGCGGGGCCATCGTGCCGCTGTTCGCCAGCTCCGTGGCGGCGCGCTCCAACCGCGTCATGCACGGCGGCCAGACCGCGCCCTATGGCGAGCTGGATGGGTTGCGGGTGATTGAGCGGTGGTGGCAGGCGTAAGGCCGGTCGCGGTTTTCAGGACAATGAAGATCCCTGTGGGAGCTGGCTTGCCAGCGATGACGGACTTAGGGTCGATAGTTTTGTCGACTGACACACCGCTATCGCTGGCAAGCCAGCTCCCACAGGTTATGTGTGCGTCTTCGTGAGTGTGCCCATTTCAAGGAATTGCGCGGTGAATAGTATTTTAAAGTTGCTACTTCAGCGTTTGGCATTGGGGCTGTTATCGCTGTTGGCGGTGTCAGTGATCATTTTTCTCGCGGTCGGCATGCTCCCGGGCGATATCGCCCAGGCCATGCTCGGCCAGTCCGCCACCCCGGAAACCGTGGCGGCGTACCGGGCGCAACTGGGTCTGGACATGCCGCCGCTGACCCGCTTCGGGCACTGGATCTGGCACCTGCTGCAAGGTGACCTCGGCGTGTCGCTGGCCAACCAGCGGCCCATCGCCGAACTGGTGGGCACGCGTCTGGGCAACACCTTCAGCCTGGCGCTGCTGGCCGCACTGGTGTCAGTGCCGCTGGCCTTGCTGCTGGGGATGCTCGCGGCGTTGTATCGCAACAGCTGGTTCGACCGCTTGCTCAATACCTCGGCCCTGAGCGCGGTGTCGTTCCCGGAGTTCTTCGTCGCCTACATCCTGATCCTGGTGTTCGCGGTCAAGCTCAACTGGTTCCCCAGCATTTCCAACCTGTCGCCGAATGCCTCGCTGGGCGAAGTCCTTGAGCGCTCGGTACTGCCGGTCGCAACCCTGAGCCTGGTGGTGATCGCGCAGATGATGCGCATGACCCGCGCCTCCCTGATCAACCTGCTGGCCAGCCCGTACATCGAAATGGCCCGGCTCAAGGGCATCAGCCAGTCGCGGATCATCTTCCGCCATGCCTTGCCCAATGCCCTGGCGCCCATCGTCAACGTGGTGGCGCTGAACCTGGCGTACCTGGTGGTCGGCGTGGTGGTGGTCGAAGTGGTGTTCGTCTATCCCGGTCTTGGCCAGTTGCTGGTGGACTCGGTGGCCAAGCGTGACATCCCGGTGGTACAGGCCTGCAGCCTGATCTTCGCCGCGACCTACATCCTGCTCAATACCAGCGCCGATGTACTGTCGATTGCCAGTAACCCACGCCTGATGCATCCGAAGGGGTAAGCCATGAGCCTGTTCAAACAATTAGTGCAGGCGCCGCTGAGCGCCAAATTCGGACTGCTGGTGATCGTGCTGTACATCCTGGTGGCCGTGTTCGCGCCGGCATTGGCGCCGTTCGGCGAAACCCAGGTGGTGGGCGAGGGGTTCGCGCCGTGGGGCGGGCAGTTCCTGCTGGGCACCGACAACCTGGGGCGCGACATGTTCAGCCGCCTGGTCTACGGCGCGCGCAACACCCTGGGCATTGCCTTCCTGACCACGGTGCTGGCGTTCCTGCTCGGTGGATTGAGCGGTTTGATCGCGGCGATCAAGGGCGGCACGATCGATCAGGGCCTGTCACGGGTGGTGGACATCCTGATGGCGATTCCACAACTGATCTTCGCCTTGCTGATTCTCAGCGTGGTCGGCACCACGGCGACGTCCCTGGTGCTGGTGATCGCATTGCTGGACGCGACCCGGGTGTTTCGCCTCTCAAGGGCGGTGGCGATGAACGTGGTGGTGCAGGACTTCGTCGAAGCGGCGCGCCTGCGCGGTGAAGGCCTGTGGTGGCTGGTGACCCGCGAAGTGCTGCCGAACGCGGCGGCGCCGCTGATTGCCGAGTTCGGCCTGCGCTTCTGCTTCGTGTTCCTGTTCATCAGTGCGCTGTCGTTCCTCGGCCTGGGCATTCAACCGCCCACCGCCGACTGGGGCAGCATGGTGCGCGACAACGCCGTACTGATCACCTTTGGCGACATCAGCCCGTTGCTGCCCGCCCTGGCCGTGGCGTTGATCACGGTGAGCGTCAATTTCGTCGTCGACTGGATGCTGCACAAATCCAGCGGCCTCAAGGAGTGCTGAACATGACGACCTCCAAACCTTTGCTGGTTATCCGCGACCTGCACATTGAAGGCCATTACGAAGATGCCTGGCATCCACTGATCAAGGGCATCGACCTGACCCTGCAACGCGGTGAAGTACTGGGCTTGATCGGTGAGTCGGGGGCGGGCAAATCCACCCTAGGCCTGTCGGCCATGGGCTATACCCGCGACGGCTGCCGCATCACCGGCGGCTCGGTGCACTTTGACGGTATCGACCTGCTCAAGGCCAGGCCTGAAGCCCTGCGCAAGTTGCGTGGCTTGCGCATCGCCTACGTTGCGCAAAGTGCGGCAGCTTCGTTCAACCCGGCCCATCGCTTGATCGATCAGCACGTGGAAACGGCGGTGAAGAACGGCGGCATGAGCCGCGAACAGGCGATGAGCGAAGCGGTGGAGCTGTACCGTGTGCTGCACCTGCCCAACCCCGAGAAGATCGGCCAGCGCTATCCGCATCAGGTGTCCGGCGGCCAGTTGCAGCGGGTCATGACCGCCATGGCCATGGCCTGTCACCCGGACCTGATCATCTTCGACGAACCGACCACTGCGCTGGACGTCACCACCCAAATTGAAGTGCTGGCGGCGATCCGCGACGCCGTGAAGACCTACGGCAGTGCCGCGATCTACATCAGCCACGACCTGGCGGTGGTGGCGCAAATGGCCGACCGGATCATGGTGCTGCGTCACGGCAAACTGGTGGAAGAGGCCGAGACGCGCAAGATGCTCGGCGACCCGCAGGAGGACTACACCAAGTCGTTGTGGGCGGTGCGCAGCTTCCGCACCGAACCCAAGGCCTGTCCGCACGAGGAAAAGCCCTTGCTGGAATTGCGCAACAGCTGCGCCAGCTACGGCCATCAACCGGTGCTGCACGACGTTTCATTGAAGCTGTACAAAGGCCAGACGCTGGCCGTTATCGGTGAATCCGGCAGCGGCAAAAGCTCTACGGCGCGCCTGATCACCGGCTTGTTGCCGCCGACTTACGGCGAAGTGCTGTACGACGGCCAGCCACTACCAGCGGACTTCCGTCAGCGCAGCAAGGAACAATTGCGGCGCATCCAGATGATCTACCAGATCCCCGATACGGCCCTCAATCCACGCCAGCGTATCGTCGACATCATCGGCCGGCCGCTGACGTTCTATCTGGGGCTCAAGGGCAAGGCCATGCGTGCACGGGTGGCCGAGCTGCTGGAGATGATCGAACTGGACCCGGCGACCTTCATGGAGCGCCAACCCCGCGAACTGTCCGGTGGGCAGAAGCAACGGATCTGCATCGCCCGGGCACTGGCGGCCGATCCACAACTGATCATTTGCGACGAAGTCACCTCGGCCCTCGATCAACTGGTGGCCGAAGGCGTGCTCAAGTTGCTCAACCGTATTCAGCAACAGCTCGGTGTCGCCTACCTGTTCATCACCCACGATGTCGCCACCGTGCGCGCGATTGCCGATGAGGTGCTGGTGATGCAACGGGGCAGGGTGGTGGACCACGGTTCGCGCAGTGCAATATTCACTCCGCCACACCAGGATTACACCGGGCTGCTGTTCTCTTCGGAACCACAGATGGACCCTGACTGGCTCGACCGCCTGCTGGCCAGCCGTGCTTCGAATTCAAACCCTACGCTGGAAAAAGTCTAAGGAACCACCATGAAAGTACTGATCGTTCACGCTCATCCCGAGCCGAAATCCTTCACCGCGGCCCTGCGTGACCAGGCTGTCGCGACCCTTGAAGCCCAGGGCCATGAAGTGCAGGTCAGCGACCTGTACAAAATGAACTGGAACCCGGTGGCCAGCGATGCCGACTTCTCCTCCCGGGAAAACCCCGAATACCTGGTGTATGCGCTGGAGCAACGCCTGGGGGTGAAAAGCCAATCGCTGGCGGCGGACATCCAGGCTGAACTGGACAAGCTGTTGTGGGCCGACCTGCTGATCCTCAACTTCCCGATCTTCTGGTTCTCCACCCCGGCCATGCTCAAGGGCTGGATCGACCGCGTGCTGGTATCGGGCATCTGCTACGGCGGCAAGCGCTTCTACGATCAGGGCGGGCTCGCGGGCAAGAAAGCGTTGGTAACCGTGACCCTGGGCGGTCGCGAACACATGTTCGGTGAGGATGCGATCCACGGCCCGTTGCAGGACATGCTGCGGCCGATCCTGCGCGGGACATTGGCGTACGTCGGTTTCGACGTGCTGGAGCCGTTCGTGGCCTGGCATGTGCCGTACATCAGCGACGAAGCGCGCCAGCAATTCCTCAAGGACTACGCCCTGCGCCTGCAACATCTGAGTGATGATCAGCCACTGGCGTTTCCGAAACTGTCGCAGTTCGACGAGCTGCTCTACCCACTGACCCAAAAGGCCTGATCAATACCGATACCTCCATTGTCTGACCCACCGCCTTCGCGAGCAGGCTCGCTCCCACAGGTTGAGTGTCGTGCACAGAAGCTGTGATCGACACAAAACCTGTGGGAGCGAGCCTGCTCGCGAAGAGGCCGGCAGCTTCAACATCTCCGTTACCTGCCCCACCGCTATCGCGAGCAAGCTCAGCGCCTACAAGTTGATACACCGTTCGCAAATCCCGCCCCCATTGTTCTGAATCCGCAAACACTGAAGTCGCCGAGATTGGAATTGTTGGCTGTCAGGGCGCGCCTTATCGTTCGCCCGTAGCCCGATGGCACTGTCGACCATCGAACACCCAAAACAATAACAATATCCGGAGTATTTCGATGAGAGCTGGACTCAGTCTCGCGATGAATGTGGCAGGTCTGGGCCTGCTTTTGGGTCTGTGCGCCCTGGGTGCTTCCCTGTATCCAAGCAGCGAGGCGCAAGCCTCGGGCATTCCCTATGCCAGCAACCGGCCGCAAAGCTTCCAATTCAGTTCGGACTTCACCGAACCCTACAACTC
The DNA here is from genome assembly GCF_003634475.1 of Pseudomonas sp. WPR_5_2. Lineage (NCBI taxonomy): Bacteria > Pseudomonadati > Pseudomonadota > Gammaproteobacteria > Pseudomonadales > Pseudomonadaceae > Pseudomonas > Pseudomonas sp. WPR_5_2. The sequence goes on from NZ_RBLA01000001.1 coordinate 129,798, forward strand.
GGTGGGTCAGGAGTTTGAATACAACAACGACCGCCAGCGCTTCGACGATCATGGCAACAAGGTCGCCGGCCCCGGCACCGAAACCTGGGTCGGCCTGACGTCTTTACTGCACTACTGGAAGATGGACGGGCTGCCCAATACCGGTTTCATCGCCAGCATCACCCTCCCGGAGATTGCAGTTCGAGGCAACGGCACGCGGGTCAGCGGCCTTGGCGATCCACTGGTCGGCGGTTTGGTCTGGTACAACCCGACCCCGCTGCGCACCATCGGCATGCAGGCCTACGTGCAACTGCCGACCGGTGCGGACTCGGTCAGCAGCGACACCTACGCCCTGTGGCCTTCGCTGTTCTACAACGAGTGGCTGGGCAAGGTGAACATCGACCTGCTGGTCGGCGCGATCATTCGCGGCGAAGGCCCGCACCACACCGATCCCGGCGACACGGGCCACGCCAACCTGCGCGTGGGCTACAACATCGTCGATCGCCCGACGTACCAGGTCACGCCCTTCGTCAGTGCCGATTACCAGAAAACCTTCAGCTCTGAAGATCGCAACAACAACACCATCGAGTTCTCTGACTCCAACGAAACCGCGCTGGGTGCCGGTGTGCTGTTCCAGCTCAAGCCCGGTGTGCAAAAGGTGTTCAACCAGAAAATGTGGGACCAGGTGTCCATCCACTATTCCAAAGGCGTGGAAGGGCGCAACACCACGGTCACGGACGGCTTGTTTGTGCAGTTCTGGCACTACTGGTGAGTGATCGACCCCTGCCTGTGCCTTGTGATTTACCCGTGTGGCCGCTACCCGTTCCGGAGAATAAAAAATGAATGAAGAAAACGACAAACTTGCACTGTCACGCCGCAGCTTTATCAAGGCCGGCGCCGCCGGTACGGCTGTTGCCGCGCTGTCGGGCGTGGCTGGACGGGTGATGGCCAGCGACGAGCTGCCATTCGATAAAGAGCACGACATTGTCGTCGTCGGCGGTGGCGGCAGTGGTTTGCCGACGGCCTTGTTCGCCCGCTGGCTGGGCAACGACGTGGTCATCCTGGAAAAGGCCGGCAGCCCAGGCGGCACCGCGGCCAAGGCGGCGTTCTGGTACTGGGTGCCGAATAACAAGCCGATGCGTGACGCCGGCATCGTCGATGACAAGGCCGACTACATGCGCTATGTCGCCCGCCTGACGCGCCCGCAATCCTACGATGCCTCGTTGCCCAAGCTCGGTCTGTCGGATTGGGAATACGAGATGTGCGAAGCCATCTACGACAGCGCATCGCCTGCCGCCGAACTCCTGGCCGAGCGCGACGCACTGCCTTACCGTCACTGCCCGGACGTGCCGGACTACTGGTACGAGCTGCCCGAAGACAAGGCCAAGAAAGGTCGCGTCCTGCTACCCAAGGACGCTCGGCCGAGCATGTCCGACGGCGGTCGCGTGGCGATTCGCACGCTGACCGCGGCCGCCAAGCGTGACGGCATCCAGATCCGTACCGGCGAGCGTGTGGTCAAGGTCATCCAGAACGACAAGGGCGAAGCGGTCGGTGTCGAGGTCGAGACCGAAGAGGGCACCCGTGAACGGGTCAGGGCGCGCAAGGCGGTGATCTTCGCCACGGGTGGCTTCACCCATGACCCGGAGTTGCGTCGCAACTTCCTCAATGCCCCGGTCTACGGCGGCTGCGCGGCCCTGACCAACGAAGGCGATTTCATCCGTATTTCCAGTGACCTGGGGGTGCAGTTGCGCAACATGAACTACGCGTGGTCGTGCCCGATCCTGTTGGAGAAAGCCCTGGCCAAGGACGGTTCGATGTCCGGCATTTTCACCATGACCGGCGATTCGATGCTGATGGTGAACAAGTACGGCAAGCGCGTCGTCAACGAAAAAACCGTCTACAACGAAATGGTCCCGACCTTCTTCCAGTGGGATGGCGACAAAGCCGAATATCCGAACCTGGTGATGTTTTCGATCTGGGACCAGCAGGCCCAGGACAACTGTTTCAGCGACGAATACGGCTCACCCATCGTGCCCAAGGGCGGCAACGATCGCCATGTGGTCCGTGGCGAAACCCTGGAAGAGTTGGCGAAGAACATTGCCGAGCGGCTCGACAAACATGCCGCCGACATTGGTGGCATGAAGCTCAGCCCGGATTTCAACCTGAACCTGAAGGCCACGCTCAAGCGCTTCAACGAGCTGGCGAAGAAGGGCAAGGATCTGGACTTCCAGCGCGGCGAGCTGGTGATTCAGGGCGTGTTCACCGGTCCCGTCAAGACCGGCCGCAGCGGCAACCTGACGATGTATCCGCTGGCCGCGAAAGGCCCGTACTACGCGGCGCTGATCACCGGCGGCAACCTCGACACCAAGGGCGGGCCGAAAACCAACTCCCATGGCCAGGTGCTGAACAACACCAATGCGCCGATTCCGGGCCTGTACGGCGTCGGCAACTGCGTGTCGTCGGCTTCCGGTCGGGCCTATTGGGCCGGTGGTTCGACCCTCGGCCCGATCATCGCCTTTGCCTATCGGGCGGCGAATCAGGCGCATAAGGAACCGGTGCGCAGCTGAACCTGGCCGCAGCCGCGATCACCCGTGGCTGCGGGTAACCCGTGATTGCATGAGAACCAGACTATGAACCATTTCATCCCACGCACCGCGGCACTGTTACTGCTGACGGCAAGCATTGGTCTGGCGGGCAGCGCTCAGGCCGACGAGCTGGAAATCGCGCAGAAAATGGCGACCAACCACTGTTCGGTCTGTCACACCTTCGACAAGGGCGGGCCGCCGGGGCAGGGGCCCAACCTGTTCGGGTTGATCGGTCGCAAGGCCGCCAGCGAGAGCAACTTCACCTACAGCGATGGCTACCGCAAAGCCATGGACGGCAAGGTCTGGGACGAAAAAATGCTCGATGCCTGGCTGACCGATGCCCAGACCGTCGCGCCGGGCAGCGCCATGGTTTATTCCCAGGACGACCCGGCCAAACGCCAGAAGATCATCACCTACATCAAATCGCTGCATTGACAGACCTACAACGAATCGGAGACAGCCATGATCAGCACCCTGACAATGACCGACGAACAACGTAAATCAGTCGCCCTGGAATACCTCAAGGCCTTCGACAACGGTGGCGTCACCTCCACCGGTGGCAGCATTCTCGAGCTGTTCGCAGAGGACGCACAGGTGCTGTTTCCAAAGTGGGGCCTGGCCACCGGCCGCGAGCAGATCGGCCAGATGTTCGGTGACCTGGGCAGCCGCTTGAAGTCGATCACCCACGACTATGCGCACTTCAACTGGATACTCACCGGCACCGACACCCTGGTGTGTGAAGGCACCAGCTTCGGCGAACACATCGATGGACCCTGGCGCGCCGGCGTACCGACAGCGGCCGGCGCCGGTTACTGGGCCGATGTGTTCGAAATTCGTGATTTCAAGATCCAGCGCTGCTTTATCTATCTGGACCCCGACTATGGCAGCAAGGACACCGCACGCTACCCTTGGCTGAATCGCTGAATGGCTGTGTTTAACAGACACACATACCTGTAGGAGCGAGCCTGCTCGCGATGGACGTCAACGATAACGCGACCTGTCTGGATGATCGCGTTGTCCGGGCGTTTTTCGCGAGCAGGCTCGCTCCTACAGGGAAAAGCATTCACCTTGGGGCAGCAGCGGCTAATCTCGTTGTTCATATGAGAGCAAGAACCTCCAGAGTACCTGCCCCATGGATCGTTTACTCAGTGTCGAAGCCTTTGTGCGGGTGGCCGAAACCGGCAACTTCGCCAAGGCGGCCCAGCAACTGGGGGTGACCCGCTCGGTGATTACCCACCGCATCCAGCAGTTGGAGCAGTTCATCAATGCGCCCTTGTTCCACCGCAGTACGCGGCATGTGCGGCTCTCCGAGGTGGGGGAGACCTACTACAAGGAATGCGCGGACATGGTCGCGAGCTTCAACTCGCTGACCGAACACATGCGTGAACTGCGCGCCAAGCCCACCGGCAAGTTGCGCATCCAGATGCTGCCGGGGTTTGCCATCGGTCACTTCGGCCGGATGCTGGCCGAGTTCACGCGGCTGTACCCGGACATCGAGGTTGACGTCATCGTCAATGACCGGGTGGTGGACCCGATCGAAGAAGGCTTCGATGTCGCATTCCAGATGTTCCCGCCCATGGCCGAAACCCTGATCGAACGCAAGCTGTTCAGTGTTCGCCGGTTGTTCTGCATGTCGCCCGACTATGCCGAAGAGTTCGGCGTGCCCACGCATCCCCAGCAATTGCTGCAACACAAGATTGCCCTGTATGAGGGCTATCCGTCGCGCAACCGCTGGATATTCACCGGAAAGGACGAGCAAGTGGAGCTGAGTCTGCCGGGTCAGGTCCGCTCGAACTCTGTGCATTTGTTGCGTGATTACGCCTCCACCGGGGTTTGCATTGTCTGTCTGCCGACACTGGTGGCCAGCGAAGACCTGCTCAATGGCCGACTGATTCCGGTGCTGCCTGAGTACGCCTTGTCCTCCTTCAATTTCTCCGCGGTGTATCCCGCCACCCAGCGCCGGGCCTTGAAAGTGCGCACGTTGATCGATTTCCTGGTGGAAAACTTCGGTGAAGAACCGTGCTGGGACAAGCCGTTGCTGGCGCGTGGCTGGGTGCGCTGAGAGGACGGCGATCCAGTTGTGGGAGCGAGCCTGCTCGCGAAAAACGCCTGAACAATGCGGTCATTCAGGCAGGTCGCGTTTTCGTTGACGTCCTTCGCGAGCAGGCTCGCTCCCACAGTGGAACGGCGCAACAGTTAGGTACCGCAGTGTTTGCGTTTCGCGAACACTGTTGTCGCCGGCTCTCTAATTGTTCCGGCGGTAGACGCGTCGTACTGTTGGCTCACGGTTACTACAACAACAAAACGGTGAATTCCATGAGTAGCGCGGCAATCGAAACAGTCTTCGGCTCGCTGGAAAACTACAGCAAAGGCTCGGTTGAAATCGTCAGCGGCCAGGCCAGTCATTACGCCTTTTCGAACATTTTCGAAGTGGCACAAAAATCCCTTCCTTATGAAAAAGTCGTGGTCGGCCTGAATCTGGGCTACGTCGTGGAAACCCTGCGCGCCGAAGGGCAATCGCCCTGGTACACAGCGGCGCACGATGAATTCGCCATCGTCATGGACGGTGAGGTACGGGTGGATTTCCTCAAGCTCGATGCGCCTTTGACCGACGGCGAAGGCACTCGGCTGGCCGGTGAGGTGCCTGCCGGCAAACCGATGGGCTATGTGCTGCTCAAGCGCGGCCATCAATGCCTGTTGCCGGTCGGCAGTGCCTATCGATTCGAAGCCAGCCGTCCGGGCGTGATCCTGCAGCAGACGATCAAGGGGCCGTTGTCGGTCGAGAAGTGGGCAGACATCTGCTTCAAGTGATTTGTCCAGCCCGACCATCCAACCCACAACTACAAGAGGAATCCCGCCATGGCCATGCTTGAAACCGCTGCCCAAACCGCCCACTTTGCCGACGATGAAGTCCGGACCAGCGCTCCCCACGCCATCACCGGCTACCGCTCATTCAACCTTGGCGCCTTCGAACTGTCGCGCGACGAGTATTTCGCCCGCATCACCTGGCCGGCCAAAGGCCAGACCCGCTCGCACCTGATACCGGTGGATGCCTTTCTGCGTGCCCTGATGCGCGATGTGGCCTGGGGCTTTTTCTACGGCTGGGTCAACTTTGACCACGTCATCGGCACCCGCAATTACTACGGCAAAGTCGACCTGTATGCCGGCACCTTCAACGGCACGCTCAAGGCGGCCGGGGTCAACTACACCGAAAACTTTGAAACGCCGCTGATCATGGCCACCTTCAAGGCCATCCTGCGTGACTGGACCAATGCCACCTTCGACCCGTTCGCGGCACCGGAAGAAACCGGTTCGGCCTTCGGTCGCAAGAACGGCGACAACATCGAGGCCATCGAACGCTTCCGCATCGCCACCAAGCGTATGCCGGGCCTGCCGGATGACTCGCCGCTGCGCAACGATCTGCCGGTCAATCGCCAGTTCATCGACGTTCCCCAGGATGAGCCTGAAGTCCACGGGGCAGAAGGTTTCGAAGGCGAATTGCATGCCTTTAACCTGTTCAAGTACCTGTCGCGCTCCGACGTGACCTGGAACCCCTCGGTGACCTCGGTGTGCAAGGCGAGCCTGTTCTGCCCGACGACCGAAGAATTCATTTTGCCGGTGTTCCATGGCAATGACCGGGTCGAGTGGTTCTTGCAGCTGTCCGACGAGATCATCTGGGATGTCGGCGACAAGGACGACGGCAACCCTCGCGCCCGCATCACCATGCGCGCCGGTGATATTTGCGCCATGCCCGCCGACATTCGCCACCAGGGCTATTCCACCAAGCGCTCGATGCTCATGGTCTGGGAAAACGCCACGCCGAACCTGCCGCAACGCTACGAAAGCGGCGAGCTCAAGCCGTATCCCATCGAATTCTAAACCCTGGCGCCTGGCCCGGCCTGCGTCGGGCGAGGCACTCGAATCAAATCGTCAACACTGCGCCACAGGCGTGGTGCGAGGAAAATTTTATGCAAAATCAGCTCTATATCGATGGCCAATTCGTCGATGCAGTCGCCGGTGGCACCATCGACGTCGTCTCGCCCCATGACGGCTCCTTGATTACCCGCATCGCCGCCGCCGAAGCGGCTGACATCGATCTGGCGGTGGCTGCCGCCAAGCGCGCCTTCCCGGCCTGGGCGGCCCTGGGGGCTGCCGAGCGGGGGCGTCTGTTGCTCAAACTGGCGGACAAGATCGAGGCGTGCAGTGAGGAGCTGGCGCACCTCGAATCCCTGAACACCGGGCACCCGATCCGTGATTCCCGTGGCCTGGACGTGCCGCGCACGGCCGCTTGTTTCCGTTATTTCGGCGGGATGGCCGACAAGATCGAAGGTTCGGTGATCCCGGTCGAAGCCGGCTTTCTCAATTACGTGCAGCGCAAGCCGATTGGCGTGGTGGGGCAGATCGTGCCCTGGAACTTCCCGCTGATGTTCACCAGCTGGAAAATGGGCCCGGCGCTGGCAGCGGGTAACACCATCGTCATCAAGCCTTCGGAAATCACCCCGCTGACGACTTTGCGCATTGTCGAGCTGATGACGGAAGTCGGCTTCCCCAAAGGCGTGGTCAACGTGGTGCCCGGTTATGGCCATACCGCCGGCCAGGCGCTGGCGGAGCACCTCGATGTGGGCAAGATTGCCTTCACCGGATCAACGGCAACCGGGCGCCGGATTGTTCAAGCGTCTTCCAGCAACCTCAAGCGTATTCAACTGGAGCTGGGCGGCAAGGGTGCCAACATTGTGTTTGACGACGCCAACCTCGAGGCGGCGGTCAACGGTGCGGCCTGGGCGATCTTCCACAATCAGGGACAAGCCTGCATCGCCGGTTCACGTTTGATTTTGCATAAAGACATCGCCGACCGGTTCCTCGAGCGTTTCATCGCCTTGGCCAAGTCCATTCGCCTGGGCGATCCGATGGACCCCGAGACCGAAATGGGCCCGCTGACCTCGGCGCTGCACCGCGACCGTGTCATGAGCTACATCGATATCGCCATCGAGCAGGGCGGCAAAGTCCTCGCTGGCGGTAAAGCGCCGGACGACAAAGCGCTGGCCAACGGTTTTTACATCGAACCCACGGTGGTCGAGGCCAGGCCCGATGATCGGGTCTGCCAGGAAGAAGTCTTCGGTCCGTTCGTCACCGTGGTGCGTTTCAGCACCGATGAAGAGGCCCTGGCCATCGCCAACAGCACCGAATACGGACTGGGCAGCGGCCTGTGGACGCAGAACCTGTCCCGTGCGCACAAAATGGCCAATGCCATTCACGCCGGCATGTGCTGGATCAACTGCTACAAACGCGTCAGTCCCGGCAGTCCGTTTGGCGGTGTCGGCCAGTCGGGTTATGGCCGTGAAATGGGCTTCGAAGCGATCCACGACTACACCGAAGCCCGCTCGGTGTGGGTCAACGTCGACGCCAACATCGCCCCTTACTACTCGCGCTGAGGCCAGTCATGAATCCTTTCATTTACCAAAGCCTGCCGACCCGTGTGGTGTTCGGCTGGGGCAAACTCTCGGCGCTGGCTGAAGAGATCGAACGGCTGGGCGCCCGGCGTGCGCTGATCCTCACCACGCCGGAACAGCACGGGCTCGGTGAACAGGTCGCGGCGCTGCTTGGTGACCGTGCGGCGGGTGTTTATCCGCATGCCGTGATGCACGTTCCGTTGGAAGTGGCGCAGGCGGCGCGGGTCGAAGCGGCGCGATTGGAGGCCGATTGCTGCGTGGCCATCGGCGGTGGTTCGACCATCGGCCTGGGCAAGGCGATTGCCATGGATTCCGGGCTGCCGATCGTGGCGGTGCCGACAACCTATGCCGGTTCGGAGATGACCCCGATCTACGGGTTGACCGAAAACCGCCTGAAAAAAACCGGGCGCGATCCCAGGGTGTTGCCCAAGACCGTGATCTATGACCCGCAATTGACCCTGACCCTGCCAGTGCAGATATCGGCCTGCTCGGGCATGAATGCCATGGCTCACGCGGTTGAAGCGCTGTACGCCCAGGACGCCAACCCGATCATCGGCTTCATGGCCGAAGAATCGATTCGCTCGCTGGCGCAAGCGTTGCCGGGCGTGGTCAAAGACCCCAACGATGCGGATGCCCGTAGCCAGGCGTTGTATGGCGCGTGGCTGGCGGGCATCTGCCTGGGGTCGGTTGGCATGGCCTTGCACCACAAGCTCTGCCACACCCTGGGCGGGACCTTCAATCTGCCCCACGCCCAGGCGCACGCCATCGTTCTGCCCCACGCAGCGCATTACAACCGTGAAGCGGCGGCCGGGCCGTTGCAACGGGCCGCGCGTGCCCTGGGTGGCAACGACGCGCAGGAGGTGGGTGCTCTTTTGTATGCCTTGAACCAGAAACTGGGCATTCCACTGGCGCTGGCGGACATCGGCCTGCCAGAAAACGGTCCGGCCGAAGCCGCGCAAATTGCCTGTGCCAGCCCTTACTACAATCCACGGCCGTTCGAACAGGGCCCGATTGAAGCGTTGTTGACCCGCGCCCTGCAAGGCCTGGCGCCGGCCTGAACTCATCCTCGTCGGAATAAAAACAATGACCGATCAAGACAGAATTTTCGAATCACTGATCTCCGAAAAAGCGGTGAACAGTTTCAATGACGCGCCGAATGCGCGTTACAAACAGATCATGCAAAGCCTGGTGCGTCACCTGCATGCGTTTGTCAGTGACGTCGAACTGACCGAACAGGAATGGTTTGAAGGCATTGGTTTTCTCACCGATACCGGCCACAAGTGCGATGGCCTGGTGCGCCAGGAATTCATTCTGCTGTCGGACACACTCGGCGTGTCGATGCTGGTCGACGCGATCAACCATCGGCACAGTGCCAATGCCACCGAGACCACCGTGTTCGGGCCGTTCTACATCGAAGGCATGCCTGAGCGCGAATTCGGCGAAAACATGGCGTTCACCCCCGGCGAGCCGGCCCTGGTGCGCGGGCGTGTGGTCGACACCCGGGGCAATCCCCTGGGCGGTGCAGTGCTGGACGTCTGGCAAACGGCCGAAAACGGCATGTACTCAGGCCAGGACAGCGCACAACCGTTCGGCAATCTGCGCGGTCGCTACCGCACCAATGCCGATGGCTACTTCGCGATTCGCACGATCGTCCCGGTGTGTTACCCGATTCCCACCGACGGTCCGGTGGGGCGCATGCTCGAGGCCGCCAATCGCCACCCGTGGCGGCCGGCGCACCTGCATTTCATGATCGAGGTGCCGGGGTATCGCAAACTGGTGACCCACCTGTTCAATCGCGATGATCCATACCTGGAGTCCGACGCGGTGTTCGGCGTCAAGCAGTCGCTGCAGGTCATCTACGAAGACCGGCTCAGCCACGATGACGTGTCCGAACAGCTCGATATCCAGGTGCCGTTCAAGCGGGCGTGTTACGAATTCGTCATGGAAGCGGTGTGAATCATGGGCCAGTTCTTTGCGGTGTTCGCCACTGATCGTCCGGGTTCGCTGGCCTTGCGTCAGCGTCTGCGGCCCAGTCACCAGGCCCATTTGCGGGCGAGCGAGACGCACCGGGTCGTTGTGCGGCTCGGTGGTCCGACCCTGGATGACGCCGGCGCGGCGATGAATGGCACGTTGCTGGTGATCGAGGCGGGCAGCCTGCCGGAGGTGGAAGCGTTTATGCGCGACGACCCTTATGTGCAGGCCGGGCTGTTTGCGAGTATCCAGATCCGCCCCTGGCACTGGAGTCTCGGCAACCCGGAAATGCGTGGCTGACCATGACCCTTATCACGTTGTGCCAACTCGACGACATCACCGACGGCGGTGCCCTGGGCCTGCCCCAGCACCGACAACTGCATCCCGCCGGGCTGATTGCCGTGCGCCGGGGCGAGCAGGTGTGGGTCTACGTCAATCGCTGCCCGCATTTCTCGGTGCCGCTGGACTATCGCCCGCAGGAGTTCTGCACCTATCGCGGCAAGGTGCTGATGTGCGCGCATCACAGTGCAATGTTTCGCTTCGAAGACGGGCATTGCATCGACGGCCCTTGCAAGGGGGCTCAACTGGAGGCCGTGACGGTTCGCCGGGTGGAAAACAGCCTGGTCATGGAGGCGGGTGAGGAACGGTGATCTACAATCCTTGGGGGTGAACCACGCCCATACGGAGATCATCATGAAAAGGTTGTCACCCGTCAGCCTGTGCGTCGCATTGGCGGTTTTCAGTGCCCAGGGCTGGGCCGAAACCGTGGTGCCGATGAAAGGCCAGAGTTCGCAACAGACTCAACTGGACATCACCGATTGCCACAACATTGCCGCCAGCCAGGCGTCGTCAACCACGACCACGCCGTCCGGCGGTCGGATGAAAGGCGCCGCCGTGGGGGCCGCCGCCGGCGCCGCAGGGGCGCAAGTGCGCGGCCGTCAGCATGACGAGTTCTATGATCGCGTCGATGAGGACACCAAGCAGGATTACCGGCAAAACCAAGCCAAGCAGACCGCGGCGGCGGGCGCGGTGGTGGGTGGCGCGCGCCAGCGCCAGGAACGCCGGGCGCAAAACAAAACCGCTGCGTCCACCACCTCGACGGCCTATACCAGTTGCCTGCAAGGCAAGGGCTACCAGGTCAATCCCTGACAAAACACATCCCCTGTAGGAGCGAGCCCGCTCGCGATGGTCGTCAACGATAACGCGGGCTGCCTGAATGCCCGCGTTGCTTGGACGTTTTTCGCGAGCAGGCTCGCTCCTACAGGAGAGGGTACGGTTTCTGTTTTGGTCGCTGATCGAGCAGATGAACCATCAGGCAGGCATACAGCGTCACCGCGATAAACAGCCCCATGCGCACCGCAAACGCGGTGTAGACGTCCTTGCCCGCCGCGCTGTCCTGCACCGATTGTCCCAACAGGATGATCAGGGTGATCAGGGTGTTCATCCAGAAACCGGGGCTCCAGCGGCCGGGGCTGAGGCCGTAGAGCTTGCGCGCCAGCATCAGGCCGAACAGCAGCATCCACAGGAAGTACATCCACAGGTGCACGAACAGGCTCAGCGCACTCCAGAACAGGATCGCCAACAGACCGCCGAGCAGGGTCGATCCCAGCAGTTCGCGGCCGGCGCTGCGGGCCGAGGTGGTGGAACTCTGTTGCCCCAGATTGACCGCCTTGAGCACGATAGGCAGATAGCTGGCCGGGTCGATCAATGCCAACAGAAACGCCGGGATCACAATCAAGGTCGCACGCAGCGCCACCCGGTGGACTTCGTTTTCCGGCAAGGCCGAGGGGGCGGGTGGGACGGGGGCATTGGCCGGTTCGGGGAACAAACCGTGACTCACCACGCCGACCATGACCGCCAGCAGCAGGCCCGCGACCAGCGCCGTGATGACCGTCAGCGCCAGATCAAAGTCGGCAAATCCCGCCGACGAAATCATGGTCAGGCCGATCACCAGCAAGGTGACGATCAGGCTATTGCCGCCCCTCAAGCCAAAGCCAAACACCGCGAACAGACAAAGCCCGATCAGCAGCACGCCGCTGAACCCGAAGTGGCGCAATAGCGGAATCAGCAACAGGCCTATGCCAGTGGTCAGCATCGCCACCAGACCGAGCGCCAAGGCAGCCTTGAACGACAACGGTCGGTTGAGGGACACCAGCAACAGCGCGCACAACACCGGTGCCAGAAACGGAATCGGCAACGCCAGGCCATAGCTGGCGGCCAGGCACAACGCGGTGCCGGTGGCCAGGCGCGCTGCGCGCTGGACCCGCGGCGAACGCTTGGTACGCATGCTCTCAATAGGCATAGGAAAGCCAGCTCATCAGCCAGAGGAAGATCCGGCCCAGCGGATTGAGCACATTGCCCTCGGAAGGAAAGGCCATCACCTCGGCCTGGCCGCCGGCGCGAATGGAGCGGTTGTCCTTGAGCATGGCCAATGACTCGGCGGAAAACTCGATGATCACCGGGAAACGCTGGGCCGGTCGCAGCCAATCGCGACTGTTCTGCACCGTGGGCAAGGTGCCGGGGGCGGCGGGCTGGCCCACGCTGACCCCGTAGCCGAGACTGCGCACGCGGCCTTCGAATACTTCGCCGGGCAACGCATCGAGCACCACCGACACCGGCGTGCCGGTTTTGACCAGGCCGAGATTGTTCTCGGTCATGTCGGCACTGATCCACACGTCATGGATCGCGATCAGGGTCATGACCGGATTGCCGGCGGCCGCGAACTGGCCGACATCGGTGCGCAAGTCGGTAATCAAGCCGGCCGAGCGCGCCCGGACCTGGGTGTTGGACAGGTCCAGCTCGGCCTTCGACAAGGCGGTGGCGGCGCTGCGCAGTTTGGCGTTGTCATCCTCGCTGCCGCCTTCCGTTTCACGGGCGCGCTGCACTTCGGCGCGGGCCGCAGCGACCTGACTGATAGCGGCTTCGTGGTTGGCGCGGGACACTTCCAGCAGGCGCACGGAGATGGTGCCGGGGTCTTCGCGATACAGGCCTTCAAGGCGCTTATTGTCCTGGCGGGCCTTGAGCTCATTGGCCTGTGCCGCCCGCAGATTGGCCTGCGCCGAAGCGATGCCGGCGGTACTGGCGCCGATCTGCCGGCGGGTGGATTCAAGGTCTGCTCGTGCCCGGTCGACTGCAATCTGGTACGGCTGCGGGTCGATCTCGAAAATGACGTCCCCGGCCTTGACGTCCTGATTGTTGCGCACGTTGACGCGAATCACCCGGCCCGCGACTTCCGCCGCCACCGGAATCACGAAGGCGCCAACCCGCGCCTGTTGCGTGTAGGGCGTAAAACGATCCGCCAGCAGATACCAGGCCAGACTGAGGACGATCAGCAGCAATACCCCTTTCACGCCTTTTTTTGTCGGGTCGGCGGCAGGCTGCGCTGGCGGCGGGACGTCGGGGGAGGGAGGCGCGGCGTCAGTCATGGTGGCTTACCGGGTTGGGATAGGAGGCGGCGGGTTGGGGCTCGGACAGCAGGCCGTCCCAGTCGGTGCGTTGTTCCATTTGCCGGCGCGTGGCCGGGTCGACTTTGGCCTGGGCGCTGTACCAGCCCCCGCCAAGGGACTTGTATAGAGCAATCACGTTACTGACTGCGTCATTGCGGCTGACCAGGTAGCTGTCCTGGGTATCGAGCAGGGCGCGCTGGGCATCCAGCACTCGCTGAAAGTCCGAATAACCCTCGCGATACAGTGTGTTGGCCAGCTCCAGCGAGCGTTTCGCCGCGCCTTCGGCTTCACGCAGGATGCGCTCGCGCTGCAAGGCCTGGATCAGACCGTTGGCGGCATCGTCCGCCTCGCGCGCGGCCTGGCGCACCTTGTCGCGATAGGCCTCGATCAGCTGTTGCAAGCGCGCATCCTGCACCCGTACGTTGTTGCTGATGCGACCGTAATCGAACACATTCCAGCGCAGGCTCGGGCCGCCGATCAGGTCGAGGCTGCGGGAGCTGCCGCTCAAGGTATCGGTGGACCAGACGATGCTGCCGAGCAGGCTCAGCGACGGGTAGAAGTCGGTTTCGGCGACACCCACCAGCGCCGACTGTGCGGCGACATTCAACTCGGCGGCGCGCACGTCGGGGCGACGCAGCAGCAGTTGGGCCGGTACATCCTGCAGCACGGCGCGATCCACCAGCGGGATCAATCCGATGTTTTCGACCACCAGCGGCAGCTCACCCGGCGGCTGACCGATCAGCACCGCCAGGGCATTGCGCAAACGCCCCAGCTGATCCTGCAGGACGGGAATGCTGCTCAGGGTGCCGAGGTATTGGGTCTTGGCTTGTTGCAGGTCGAGTTCGGCGGTCTGGCCACTCTTGAACAGCTTTTCGGTGATTTCGTAATTGCGTTGCTGCTGACGGGCGTTTTCCTCCGCTACCCGCAGTCGGGCCTGGGTGGTGCGCAGGGCAAAGTAGCTGTCGGCCACCTGTGCACGAAGCAGGACCAGGGCGTCGTCATAGTTGGCCTCAGCCGCGAAATAGCTGGCATCGGACGCCTCGATGGCACGGCTGAAACGGCCCCAGAAATCCAGTTCCCAGCCCACATCGAAGCCGGCGCTGTGCTGCCAGAAACGGCTGTCTACCGGATTGCGTCCGCCGGATTGATCACGGTGGACATACACACTGTCGGCACTGATCTGCTGCAGTTGCGGGTAACGGCCACTTTCAGCGATACCCAATTGCGCGCGAGCCTCCATGACCCGCAGGCCGACAATCTTGAGGCTGGAATTATTGGCGTCGGCTTCAGCGATCAACTGGTCGAGGGTCGGATCGGCAAAAATCTCCCACCACTGGCGTATGTCCGGTTGCAGCGCACGTTGGCTGGCGTGATCGAGGTTCGGTGTATTCCAGTGATCGACCCATGGCTCGGCGGGCGATTGGAAATCCGGTCCCAGCCGTACGCAGCCGCCGAGAGCAAGCGCGGCACACAACAGAAACCGGTTCAGATCTGGACGCATCGTGCGTTTCCGGCCAAGGAATATCACAGCAGCATAGACGGCTGGATGGTGGGTGGTGCTGTTCACTTCAGGTTGGGGGTTGTAGACGTCTATTGGGATTGGATTGGGGGTATATCCATTGCTGCGGTAACGGCTGCTAATGGTTCCGCCCTTACGGCGGGTTACTTGGAAAAGCGCCAAAAAAGCCAAAGCGAGGCGGCCTGACAGCCGACCTGATTTCGCGGTTGTGCTCGTTCCCCTGTGGGAGCAATGCTTGCTCGCGATGAACGACCAGGCACCGCGTTTATTCAGGCAGGGCGCGTAATCGTTGACGTCCTTCGCGAGCGGGCTCGCTCCCACAGGGGATCGGGGCATTTGCCAAAGCCAGGTCGGCTGTCAGGCCGCCTCGCTTTGGCTTTTGATTTAGGCGCCCAGTAAAACCACGATGGCCCAGCGCGGCGACCCACAACGCAAAAAACGCCGCGACTGTCGTAAAAACGACCTGTTTACGCTGAACGCGAACCCCAATCAGTTTTCTGTTGAACGACTGTTCAGCCTGGACTATGTTCGTTCCACCTTCTTTCCCGGCTGGTTGCGGGCTTGCGTTTCTTCATTTCGAACGAGGCACTGGCATGCGGTTTTCACCCTTTGTTGAGCGGATATCAGGCCAGGGCGTCGACGCCTGGGATATTCACTACGCGGCCTATGAAGCGCGACGCCGGGGCGAGGATGTGATCATTCTCAGTATCGGCGACCCGGATTTCCCCACCCCCGACTTCATCACCGATGCCGCCATCCAGGCCTTGCGCGAAGGTGACACCCACTACACCGAAATTGCTGGCCGCCCGGCCTTGCGCGAAGCCATCGCGGCACGTTGCGGCAAGTTGTTCGGCCGCGAACTGCAAGCCGACAATGTGATTGCCGTGGCCGGGGCGCAGAACGCGTTGTTCGTGACGTCGATGTGCCTGCTCAGTGCCGGCGATGAAGTGATTGCCCTTGATCCGATGTATGTCACTTACGAGGCGACGCTCAAGGCCTCCGGCGCCACGTTGGTGCGGGTGCCGTGTTCGGCGGACGATGATTTTCGCCTGGATGCGGCAGTGCTGGCCAAAGCCATCACCCCGCGGACCCGGGCGATTTTCCTGTCCAACCCGAATAACCCCACCGGCGTGATGCTCAACCGCGAAGAGCTGCAAGCCATCGCTGAGCTGGCCATTGCCCATGACCTGTGGGTGGTGGTGGACGAGGTCTATGAAAGCCTGGCCTTCGAGCGCGACCATCTGAGCCTGGCGGCCTTGCCGGGCATGGCCGAGCGTTGCGTGGTGATTGGCAGCCTGTCGAAATCCCACGCCATGACCGGTTGGCGGATCGGCTGGATCGTTGCCCATCCGGCCCTGGTCGCCCATGCCGAAACCCTGGTGTTGAGCATGCTCTACGGTTTGCCGGGGTTCGCCATGGAGGCCGCGTTGAAAGCCGTCGAGGCCCACGACGAAGTCACCCACGGCATGCGCGACATCTATCGCCGGCGTCGCGATCGGGTGGTGGCGGGGCTGTCGGATTGCCCGGGCATCTCTGTGCTCAAGCCCGATGCCGGCATGTTCGTGCTGGTGGACGTGCGCGGCACCGGCCTGACGTCCCTGGAGTTTGCCTGGCGTTTGCTGCGCGAGGCGCGGGTGTCGGTGCTGGATGCCGCAGCCTTCGGCGAACCGGCACAAGGCTTCGTGCGGCTGTCATTCACCCTGGGTGAAGAGCGACTGGCCGAAGCCTGCCAGCGTATTCGCGATTTTGTCCTGGTACTCAATGGCGAAGCGCCACGGCCGGTTATCAGCCGTGTCACCAGCGAAGCGCCAGCCGCACCGATCACGGCCCGGACCATGATCGAAGTCGAGCAACTGCACAAACGCTTCGGCAACATCGAAGTGCTCAAGGGCGTATCCCTGACCGCCCGCGAAGGTGAGGTGATCTCGCTGATCGGCGCCAGCGGCTCGGGTAAAAGCACCTTGCTACGTTGCATCAACATGCTCGAAGTGCCGGACCAGGGGCGCATCCTGGTGGACGGCGAAAGCATTCACCTGAACCACTCCCGCCCCGGCGCGCCGCTGGTGTCCGATGCCAAACAGTTGGTACGCATCCGTTCCAGCCTGGGCATGGTGTTCCAGAACTTCAATCTCTGGCCCCATCGCACGGTGCTGGAAAACCTCATCGAAGCGCCG
Organism: Pseudomonas sp. WPR_5_2; assembly: GCF_003634475.1. Taxonomy (NCBI): domain Bacteria; kingdom Pseudomonadati; phylum Pseudomonadota; class Gammaproteobacteria; order Pseudomonadales; family Pseudomonadaceae; genus Pseudomonas; species Pseudomonas sp. WPR_5_2. The sequence continues at coordinate 146,922 of NZ_RBLA01000001.1, forward strand.
ACCCAGGTCCTGCGCGAGAGCCGGGCGGAGGCCACCGAACGGGCCGAAGCCTTGCTCGAACGCGTCGGGCTGGCGGCCAAGCGCAACGAGTACCCGGCGTTTCTCTCCGGGGGGCAGCAACAACGGGTGGCCATCGCCCGGGCCCTGGCCATGCGGCCCAAGGTCATGCTGTTCGATGAACCCACCTCGGCACTCGACCCGGAACTGGTCGGGGAAGTGCTGCGGGTGATCCGCTCGCTCGCCGAAGAAGGCCGGACCATGATCCTGGTGACCCATGAAATGGCCTTCGCACGCGATGTCTCTTCCAAGGTCGCCTTCCTGCATCAAGGCCTGATCGAGGAAACCGGTTCGCCGGACGAAGTGTTCGTACACCCACGCAGCGAGCGTTGCCGGCAATTCGTCAACGCTCATCAGACTCGCTAAAAACAACAAAAGACGGGGCAAAAACCATGGGAAATCGACGTTTGGCAAACTGGTTGACTGGCGCGGCCTGCTTGATGCTGGCCGGGATGAGTGCGGCCCAAGCGCAACCGATCAGGTTCGCGGTGGCGGCCGAACCCTATCCGCCGTACACCGAGAAACAGGCCAACGGTGAATGGAAGGGCTTTGAGGTCGACCTGATCCACAAGCTGTGCAGCGAAATGAAGGCCGATTGCGAAATCAAGGAAGTGGCATGGGACGGGATCATTCCGTCGTTGCTGGCGAAGAAGATCGACGTGATTTTCTCCTCGATGTCGGTGACCGAAGAGCGGGAAAAACAGATCGCCTTCAGCAAGGCCTACTACGACTCGGTGGTGGCGATTGTCGGGCCGAAAGACGCCGTCGTTAAAAAATACCCCGACGACCTCAAGGGCAAGACCATTGGCGTGCAGAACTCGACCGTAAGTGCCAGCTACCTGAAGACCTACTACGAAAAAATCGCCGATGTTAAGTATTACGACACCCAGGACTCGGCCAACGCCGACCTGATCGCCGGCCGCCTCGACCTGATGATGGCCGACGGCACGGCCATGGCAGCCTTTGTCCAGACCCCGGATGCCAAGAACAGCAACCTCGAATACCTGGGCGCCGTTCCGTACGACCCGATCTTCGGCAAAGGCGTGGGTGCCGGCTTGCGCAAGGACGACACCGAACTCAAGGCCAGGCTCGACAAGGCGATCCAGGAATTGCTGGCGAGCAAGGACTACGACGACCTCTCCCAGAGCTACTTCGGTACCAGCGTAAAGCCGGCATTCTAACGAGCTGAACACAAAACTGCTGTAGGAGCGAGCTTGCTCGCGATGGTCGTGAACGATGACGTGGGAAACCTGATGCCCCGCGTCGTTTTCAAATTCATCGCGAGCAAGCTCACTCCTACAGGGGGATGGTGGTGCTTTGACTGGAGAGTGAAATGCCAGCAATGTTCGATTTGATCAATTTCAGCGAACAAGGATGGGGTGGGGCGCTGCTCAAGGGGCTCTGGATGACCCTGCAGATCTCCGCCGGGGCCTTTGTGCTCGGGCTGGCCATCGGTCTGGTGGTGGCCTGCCTGAAATTGGGCGCGCCAAAACCGATTGCTGCACTGGCCCGTGGCTACACCACGCTGTTTCGCGCGGTACCGGAGTTGTTGCTGATCCTGTTGCTGTACTACGTCGGTTCCATGTTGCTCAACTCATTGATGACCTCGCTCGGCTACGGCGTGGTGAATGTCAGCGGACCGCTGGCGGCCATTGTGGTGCTGGGCCTGGTGCAGGGCGCCTACGCCTCGGAAATTTTCCGCGCGGCGATCCAGGCGATTCCCTTTGGTCAGATCGAAGCGGCAAAGGCCTTCGGTCTGCACGGTTTCGCCCTGTTCCGTCGCGTCACGCTGCCGATCATGGCGCCCTACGCGATGGCCGGGATGGCTAACCTGTGGATCAACCTGATCAAGGACAGCGCCCTGATCAGTGTGGTCGGCACCAACGAGCTGTTGTACACCGCCAAGCAAGGCGCGGGTTCGACGCGTCACTATCTGTTGTTCTACCTCACGGCCGCCGCGCTGTATTACGTGGTGACGCTGGTGTCCAACTATTTGTCGGGACGGCTGGAGCGACGCATTCGTCGCTGGATGCCTCTTGTTGATTAAACCGGCAGAGAGAATGAAATGATTCCAGCATGGATCGTTGAATATGCGTCGCTGTTGCTCCGTGGGTTGCAAACGACTATCGCCATTCTGGTGATTTCCAGTGTGTTCGGTTATGCCCTGGCGGTATTGGTGGCATTGGCGCGGATTTCGAAAAACAGGGTGATGGCCAAGGTCAGCCTGTTCTATACCAGTGTGACGCGCGGTACGCCGTTGCTGATCCAGATCTACATTTTCTACTACGGGATCGGCAGCCTGTTTGCCCAGTTCCCGCTGATTCGCGGCAGCTTTCTCTGGCCCTATCTGCGCGACGGTTACTGGTACATCGTGTTCGCCCTGGTGGTGTCGATGGGCGCCTATGTCGGTGAAGTGATTCGTGGTGGCTTGCTGGCGGTACCCAAAGGGGAAATGGAAGCGGCCTCGGCCTTTGGCATGACCGCGCGCCAGGCCCTGTTGCGGGTGCGGTTGCCCCGGGCGCTGCGCCTGCTGTTGCCGACCCTGGCCGGCGAAACCGTGATGCTGCTCAAGTCCACGGCACTGGCCTCGACCATTGCGGTGATCGACCTGCTGGGCGCGGCCAACGTGGTGCGGGCGCAGACCCTGCAAGTCTACGAGCCGTTGCTGCTGGTGGCCGGTGTCTACGTGTGCCTGACATTCCTGATCGAAGGGCTGTTTGCCTTCGCCGAACGGCGCGGAACGCCGGTGCGCAGGTCCGCGTGATGAACAAGCCAGTGGTCGATCGTTCGCTGCAAGGCATCGGCCTGTGCACCCTGGGGTATGCGTTTCTGTCCTTGCAGGACGCCGGTATCAAATGGCTGGTAGCCGATTATTCGGTGTTCACCATCCTGTTCTGGCGCGCCCTTGTGGTGGCGGTCGCCTGCCTGCTGGTGGGGCGCCTGCAACTGGTGCAGCGTGCCTGGCGTTCCTCCAGTCGACGCTTGCTGGTGGTGCGCGGTTTGCTGTCGATCGCCGCCTGGCTGCTCTATTACACGGCAGCGAGGGACCTGACCCTGGCGGAGATGACCACCCTGTATTTCTCGGCACCGATCATGGTCACGGTATTGGCAACGGCGATTCTCAAGGAGCGCGTCAGCGGTTGGCAGTGGTTCACCCTGATCATCGGGTTTGTCGGTGTGGTGATTGCCTGCCGTCCCGACAACATGACCGATCCGTTGCCGATTGTGCTGACGTTGCTGGCGGCGAAGTGCTGGGCGTTCACCTATATCCAGTTGCGCCAGGTCGATGAGCAGACCTCGGTGCTGGAGCAAATGCTGATCACCAATGTGGTCTTCGTCATTTGCATGGCGGTAGCGTTGCCCTGGACCCACACCCCGGCACCGACGCCTGCCTGGCTGGGCATGCTTGGCGCCGGGCTGATGGGCGGTATCGGGCAGTTCCTGTTGTTCGCCAGTTTCCAGCGCGCCACCGCGACCGTGCTGGCGCCGTTCGAGTACACCGGGCTGATCTGGGCGTTCCTGCTGTCGAGCCTGATCTGGGGCACGCTGATGGACGTGTCGTTGATGATCGGCGCTGGCCTGATCGCGGTCAGCGGCACCCTGGCGATGATTTTTGGTCGGCATGCCTCACAGGACGTTGTCGGTGCCGAATGCTCCGTGTCGCAACCCCTTTATCCGGCAGCAGATGCACAGGACGTTGGTGGGGCACCACACGAACCCGAGGCCATCGATCATCGCCAAAGACAGTCATAAGGGAGGGCAAGCGCATGGTGCAGGATGTTTCGTTCAACATTCTCAATAATAACGGCGATGCGGTGCAGGTTGGTGCCTGGCGTTTTGAGGGCGATGGCCAGGGGCCGAAGGTGCACTTGCAAGCAGGGGTGCATGCCGATGAAATCGCCGGGATGTTGGTGCTGCACCTGTTGATGCAGCGTCTTCAGGTCGCCGAGTCCGAGGGCAAGCTAAAGGGCAGCGTGACCGTGGTGCCGCAAGCCAATCCCCTGGGCATCGGCCAGTTTCGCCAGGGACGGATTCTCGGCCGATACCATGATGCGACCGGGCATAACTTCAACCGTGGGTTCGACCAGTCGGCGGCAATGGAACAACCATCGACCGTCGTCCAGCAATGGCAACAGAAACTGGTGCAGCTGGCGTCATCGGCGGATGTGATGCTCGACCTGCACACCGACGATGAAGCGCTGCCCTACCTCTACGTTCACCGCAGCTTCTGGCCCCGTGGCCGCGAGCTGGCGGCGGCGATGAAAATGGACGTGGCGATCATCTGGGACGACGGCGGCGACGGCTCCTTCGAGGAAACCCTCATTGCGCCCTGGTTGCGCGACGGTACCACCGACGGGCGCATGGCCGCGACCCTGGAGTTGCGGGGGCAGGGCGACGTCAGCGACCGGCTCGCCCAACAGGACGCCGAGGGACTGTATGCCTGGCTCTGCGGCTATGGCGTCATCGACGATTCGGTGTCGCCCATTGACTGGCCTGTCGAGGCCGTGGAAATGGGCCACATGGAGACCCTGCTGGCGCCGCAGCCGGGGGTACTGATTTTTGAAAAGGAACTGGGCGATCTCGTCGAAGAAGGCCAGCGCTTTGCGCGAATCCTGCGACGACCGGGCGATCCGTCCTCGGAAGTGGTGCTGTATGCCGAGCAGACCGGGCGACTGGTCACACGCTATCGCGATCGGTTGATCTCCCAGGGCATGGGGGTGGCGAAGTTCACGGGCCATCGGCTGTCGCGCAATTGGAGTGGTGGATTGCTGGACCCGAACTGAATCGAATTGATGAGAAAACACGGTCAGTGCTGCCTGGGCGTCTGACCACCTACCCTTAATTTGGTGAAGAACCGATCCTCTATCACTTTACTGTCGAGAACAGGATAAGGCATGTTTTCTGGCCTTTGCGGTGTGGAAATCATCAGGTCCTGGCCTTGTGAGTGTTCAAGTCTGACATCGGTAATGCCTTGCTGAAGGAGATGAAGCTCAATAGAGCGAAATTTTTCCCGACGGTAATCTTCTCCTCGATTTTGAATGTTCTGCCATGTGATTGTTCTGTTTGTCTTGTGTTCGCGATAGGCACCTTGGGTATGAATGTTCTCAAGTAGAGAGCTTGCATTGCTGTCAACGATTTTGGCTTTTTCCGCGTCCATGAATATCAGTGCGTTTTTCATGTCGAGCCGACTGTTAGGGGGCATGCCAATACTGTCTTGATCGTGGAAGCTAACTTGTCCATAAACTTCCATGTGGGTGATACTTGAAATTTTTTGTGTTTCGTCACGGAACTTATCAAGGATATTGTCTTCATGTCGAATTTTGCCCAGTGGAGAATATCCTTCTCCGCCAGCAGAAAATGTGCCTGGATAAAGAATTTGAAGATTCTGCCCGCCCATTCCCAATAAAATTGCGTTTGTGTCGGCGTTTTCCTCAAGTAGACATTTGGCAAATACTTCCATTGTCTGGTGCAATACATTGGATTTCACATCATCTTGCCTGACTGCCAGAGTCCCAAGCATGATATTACCCTCTGTATCTTTCCAGACGTTGATATGACCTACGTACTCTCCGGCCCGCAGGATCCTGCAGGACGCTCCGTCAGATGATAGATATTCTGCCAAGGGATAGTTGCCGCCAAACCCACCGACAAAATCACAATGTTGGGTTTTGCAACTCAACAAAAAAGGCAGGCCGGCTTTATAGTCGTCCGCCGTTAATGGTTCAATTTGCATGTCATGAAAGGTTGCGGTTGGTATTGAGAAATTTGTGGTCTTTTCGCTGTGCTTGTTGTTTAAAATCCTTGTCAGTGTATTTGTTTTGTCGTGATCAATTATATAGGTGGTGTCGGTTTTCAGGTCGTTGAACTTGTATTCGCCTCTTATTAGTTTTTTAGTGTCGTAGTGAAGGTTTTCGGAATTGCAAGCATCCTGAGGGGGTGGCGTGACTTCGGCGCGCAATAGTTGCTCGCGCTCAGCTTTCGTTATGTCGATGTTGTTGATGTGAAGGGTGTTTATTAGTTGTTCGATATTGAAGATCGATTGGCGGCAATGAACTGTTTTCGATAAGGGTTCGAACGATTGATTGATTAGAGAAGGAGGAGGGCAGAGTGTAATCGGTTTCAATTTTTGAGTTTCTCAATGTGTTTAAGGATTGTGTCGCTGTTCCCGTGAATGTTCATTCATCAAAAGAAAGTAAAGCTTTCACAAAACGCTCAATGGGTTGAGATGTGCGCGTAGCTGGTTTTGCCAGCTGTATGTGCTGAGCCCGTATAAAGAAACCACCTAGCGGACTACGGTATTTGCCGTAACCAATGGTGATCACTTGAATACTCTGTCGCCGGGCCTTGCCATAGGCTGTCGGGCTCCAAAGCCTGTGGCTGTTTATTGTCGGAGCACTTCATGCGTTTTTTTGATTTGATCACCTTCACGGTGCGGGTCCGCACCGTCGCGCAAGCACTGACGCGCATTGAAGCTTCACTGGCCGACCCCAAGGTCGGCGGAACCCTGATGGGCTGCTGGGCCTCCGAGATCGGCCGGTTGAACCAGATTGTCGTGTTGCGGGGTTATTCCGATGAAAGCGCGCGACAAGCAGAGCGCGAGCGGTTCTTGCTCGAAGGTACGGCATTCGGCATCAACGAGTTCATTACCGATCTGCGGATCGAAAACTACAGCCTGTTTCCGTTCCTCAAGCCCTTGAGTGCTGGCCAACACGGGCCATTCTACGAAATGCGAGTCTACGACCTGATCAGTTCCGGGTTGCAACCGACACTTGATGGCTGGGCCAAGGCCATCGAACCGCGTACCGCCGAACAGTACTCACCGGTGTACGCCGCGTTTTATGCCACTGACGGCGCGCTGCCGCGTTACCTGCACATCTGGCCCTGGACAAGCCTGGAGCAGCGTCTGCAAGTGCGAACCCAGGCGGTGGGGGACGGCGTCTGGCCACCGGAAAACTCAGGGCCGCAATTGCGCGACATGTGTTCGACGATTTACCTGCCAGCGGTGTTTTCGCCGTTGCAATGAGGAGGGTGGGGTGGGTGCCGCCGCATCCCTTGTAGGAGCTGGCTTGCCAGCGAAGACGTTCTTCCAGGCGATGAACAAGTTGCCTGACCCAGCGTATTCGCTGGCAAGCCAGCTCCTACAGGGTGCGGATCAGCCTTTGCCGACCCGCAAAATTTCCCCCACCAACCAGTCCAGTGCCGGGTCCTGTCCGCGTTGCGCCAGGTACACCAGGTCCAGCTCGAACGCTTCCAGGGCAAACGGCAAATCATGCAGCTGCAAGGGCAGCAAGCTTGCGAAGTTACGCGCCAGCCGGGTCGGCAACACCACGCAAAGATCGGAAGCGGCCACCAGATGGGCCGCTTGCAAATAGTTGGGGGTGGTGTAGACGATTTGCCGCGACAACCCTTGTTCGCCCAGCCATTGATCGACCATGCCACGGGTCTGGCCGCCGTGCACCCAGAGATGGCGCAGGCGCAGGAAGGTCTCCAGATCCAATCCACCGGTAATCACCGGATGGTCCCGTCGCAACGCGACTTGCAGGGTTTCGCTGCGCCAGAGATGACGGGCGAAGCGTGCGGGAATTTCATCGAAACGGCCCAGCACCAGGTCGAGCTGGCCGCGATCCAGGGCATCGATTGGCAGACTGGGCGCCAGTGGGGCGATGTCCAGGCGCAGGTTCGGGGCGCAGTCCTGCAGACGTCGCAACAGGCTGGGCATGCACAGCTGCTCGACGAAATCGGTCATGGCGATACGAAAGCTCTGGCGGCTGTAGCGCGGGTCAAAGCTTTCGTCGACGTTGAGGGTCTGTTCGATCTGCTGCAAGGCCGAGCGAATCGGACCCTCCAGCGCCAGGGCCTTGGGCGTCGGTTGCATGCGCCGGCCGATGCGCACCAGCAATGGGTCATCGAGCAGCTCGCGCAGGCGCGCCAGGGCGTTACTCACGGTTGGCTGGCTGAGGGCCAGGCGCTCGGCGGCGCGGGAGACGTTCTGTTCACGCAGCAACACATCGAGGATGCGCAGCAGATTGAGGTCGAAATTAGTTGTATTCATATTCCAAATATCACACATATGAAAATGAAATTTCTCAAATAGTAGGCAGCTGCTTAGGGTGTCGGCAATCCTTCTTTTCAGTACAGGGGTGTCGGTGTGAACAACGGATTTAACGTACAACAGGCCGCGGTGGTAGGCGCCGGAACCATGGGCCGGGGAATTGTCATCAGCCTGGCCAGTGCCGGCATTCCGGTGTTGTGGCTGGACGCCAACCCGCAGATGGTCAGCGCCGGCCTGAAGATGGCCGCCGACACCTGGGCCCATCAGGTGGTCAAGGGACGCATCAGCGAAGAGCAGGCCGAGCAGAATCTGGCCCGTTTGCAGGCGGTCGACAGCTATGCGGCACTGGCCGATGTCGACCTGGTGATCGAGGCGGTGTACGAAAACCTTGAACTCAAGCAGGAAATCTTCCGCACCCTGGACAACACCCTCAAGCCAGACGCGATCCTGGCCAGCAACACCTCGGCGCTGGATATCGACGCCATTGCCGCCGTCACCGCGCGTCCCGGGCAGGTGCTGGGCCTGCATTTCTTCAGCCCGGCACACATCATGAAACTGCTGGAAATCGTCCGTGGCGTCCAGACATCGCCGGCCGTGCTGGAAGTGGCCAGGCAACTGGGGCAACGACTGGGCAAGGTGGCGGTGGTGGCCGGCAACTGCCGTGGCTTTATCGGCAACCGCATGCTCAAGACCTATGCCGACGAGGCCCGCAAGATGCTTCTTGAAGGCGCGCTGCCCCGGCAGGTGGACGGCGCACTGCAGGCCTTCGGCTTTGCCATGGGGCCGTTTCGCATGTACGACGTGGTCGGTGTCGATCTTGAGTGGCGCGCCCGTCAACTGGCCGGGCAGGGCATGGACAGTCCGCTGGTGCAGGTCGACAACGCCCTGTGCGAACTCGGCCGCTTTGGCCAGAAGGCCGGTCGTGGCTATTACCAGTATGCCGAAGGCAGTCGCGAGGCCGGGCATGATCCTGAAGTCGATGCGCTGATCGAACGAATCAGCAGCGATTTGGGCTATCGCCGCCGCGTGATCGATGACCGGGAAATTGTCGAGCGCAGCCTGTTGGCACTGGTCAATGAGGGCGCGAAGATCCTCCAGGAAAACATCGCCGACAACAGCCAAGACATCGATCGGGTCTACCTCAATGGTTATGGCTTCCCGGCGGCGGTCGGCGGACCGATGAGCTGGGCCGATGGCCAGGGGCTGGCGTCGATCCGGGAACGTCTGGAGCGTTTGCAACAATTGCACGGCGCACACTGGCAGCCGGCGCCGCTGATTGCCCGGCTGATAGCGGCAGGTAAAGGCTTTGCCGATGTGGAGGGCCAGGTATGAACTATCAGGCGCCGCTGCGCGATATGCGTTTTGTCCTGCACGAACTGTTTGACGTGGCCGGCCATTGCCGGCAACTGGACAACGGCCTGGATCGCGACACCATTGACGGTGTGCTCGAAGAAGCCGCGCGGTTTACCGCCGAGGTGGTGGCACCGCTCAACCGCAACAGTGACGAGCAGGGTTGTCGGTTGCAGGACGGTGAAGTCACCACGCCGGATGGCTTCCCCGAGGCCTACAAGCTATTCGTCGAGCAGGGCTGGGCGAGCATGACCGGGCCGGCAGATTTCGGCGGCCAGGGCTTCCCGCAAATGCTTTCGGCGAGCTTCCACGAGATGCTGATGAGCGCCTCGCTGTCGTTCCGGGTCTACTCCGGGCTGACCGAAGGCACGGTGGTGGCGCTCAATCGCCACGGCAGCGACGAACTCAAGCGGCGCTATCTGGCGCAACTGGTCAGCGGCGAGTGGACCGGCACCATGTGCCTCACCGAACCCCAGGCCGGCACCGATCTGGCGCTGCTGCGCACCCGTGCCCAACCCCAGGCCGATGGCAGCTACCGGCTCAGCGGCAGCAAGATCTTCATCAGCGGCGGCGAGCAGGACCTCAGTGACAACATCATTCACCTGGTACTCGCCCGTTTGCCCGACGCACCGCCCGGGGTCAAAGGGATCAGCCTGTTCCTGGTGCCCAAGCGGCTGGTCAACGCCGATGGTTCATTGGGCGAACGCAACGCCCTGAGCTGTGGTGCGTTGGAGCACAAGATGGGCATCAAGGGGGCGTCCACCTGTGTGATGAACTTCGATGGCGCCACGGGGTGGCTGGTCGGGCAGCCGAACCAGGGACTGGCCTGCATGTTCACCATGATGAACGATGCACGGTTTCAGGTTGGATTGCAGGGCCTGGGCATTGCCGAGGCCGCGTTCCAGGGCGGCCTGGCTTATGCCCGCGAACGCTTGCAGTCGCGCTCGATCAGCGGCCCGGTGGCGCCGGATAAACCCGCCGACCCGATCATCGTCCACCCGGATGTGCGGCGCATGCTGCTGATCCAGAAAACCCTCAGCGAAGGCTGTCGCATGCTGGCGGCCTACGCTGCCCGGCAGCTGGATCTCGAACACGGTGCCAGCGACGAGGTGCAGCGTGACGCCGCGACCCGTCGCGCCGCGTTGCTCATCCCGATGATCAAGGCGTTCTTCACCGACTGCGGCCAGGAGGTGGCCAGCCTGGGCGTGCAGCTGTACGGCGGCCACGGATATATCCGCGAGTGGGGCATGGAGCAGCTCATGCGCGACAGCCGCATCACCCAGCTTTACGAAGGCACCAACGGCATACAGGCGCTGGACCTGATCCGCCGCAAGCTGCTCGGTGATGGCGGCAGCGAACTCAATGCACTGATTGACGAATTGGCCACCCAGGTGGCACTGGCTACATCGCAACCCGAGATGGCCGAGCGGGTCGGGCAGCGCCTTGCAGAATGGCGAAAGCTGGGGGATTCGGTGCTGCAAGCCTGTCGCCGCGATCCCGAAGAGATCGGCGCCGTGTCGGTGGATTTCCTCGCCTACTCGGCTTACGTGATGCTGGCCGCCCTGTGGTTACAGGCGGCCGTGCGTGCCAGTGAGGCCCTGGCGGCCGGCACCGGGGAAGTCGCGTTCTACCAGGCCAAGCTGCAATCGGCGGACTTCTACCTGCGCCGGGTGCTGCCACGGGCCGGCGCGCATCGTGAGGCCTTGCTGGCCGGTGCCGGTTGCCTGATGGCCATGCCTGAGAGCGATTTCGCGTTCTGATCCCGCGCAATCTCACACCGACAAAGGGTCCAACAACCCGCGCGGTCGATGCCTTGGCCATCGACCGCGCGACTGCTCTACAGCCCCCATCTCCCGCCATCCCCCAAAAAGGGGTGGGTGCAGTTCGGACGTGCAGACCACCCATTCAAGGGAGGGTCATGCATGACCTTCTTTGGATATGCTCCCCATACCCCAACCCCCTTGCAGGCAATCGGGGTGGAACGTGTTCAGAGAGGTGCATTGGGTGTATCGCAAATTATTTTCGGTGACAGGCAAGCCGCGCAGGCTGGATGGCGGCGCGCTGTTTGGCACGACGCCGCGCAGCGCCTGGATGGAGTGGCTGAGTCCCGACCACGACAACGAGGTCGAACTGGCCTCGCGCGCGCTGCTGGTTCAACAGGACGGCCTGAACATTCTGGTGATGGCAGGCACCGATGCGTTGCTGGCGCCGCTGGCGCGCACCTGTCGCTGCCAGCGTCCAGCCGTGGGCCTGCTGGACAGCCTCGCCCGGGTGGGGGTGGAAGAAGGGCAGGTACACATCGTCGTGCTCACCCACCTGCACGCGATGCTTGCCCCGACACTGCGCCAGGCGGTCAGTGAGGGTGATACGCCCCGGTTGCTGTTCCCGGCCGCTCGCTATCTGGTCGGCCGCCAGCACTGGACGCGCGCCAACCATCCGCACCCGCGGGACAGGGCACTGTTCGTGCCGCAGATCATCAGCCAATTGCAAGGCAGTGGGCGCTTGCAGCTGATCGACGAACGCGCGAACGGCTTGCTGGGTGAAGGCTGGCGCTTTCATGTCAGCGATGGCTACACGCCCGGGCAGTTACTGCCTGAGATCGAAATGCCTGGCGGCCCGATCGTCTTTGCCGGTGACCTGGTGCCGGCCAGGCAATGGCTTGCACTGGATCTGACCACGGCCTTCGACCGCAATCCGGAAAGCCTGATCGATGAGAAGGAGCGCCTGCTCGACCACCTGGTGGCCAACGGTGGACGGCTGTTCCTGCCCCGCGACCCCGGCGTCGCATTGATCAAGGTCGCCCGCGACAAGCAACATCGTTATCAACCTTTCGATCATCACCCGGTTCTGCATCGACTGGACAGTTGAAACAACCCGCTCAAGAGGAGTCCCCAATGAAAATAATGGTTGCGGTAAAACGCGTGGTCGACTTCAACGTCAAGGTCCGCGTCAAGGCGGATGGATCCGGCGTCGACCTCGCCAATGTGAAAATGGCAATGAACCCGTTCTGCGAAATCGCCGTGGAAGAAGCCGTACGCTTGAAAGAGAAGGGTGTGGCGACTGAAATCGTCGTCGTCTCCGTCGGCCCGTCCACCGCCCAAGAGCAACTGCGCACCGCGCTGGCTCTGGGTGCCGACCGCGCCATCCTCGTCGAATCCGCCGAAGAGCTGACTTCCCTGGCCGTTGCCAAACTGTTGAAAGCTGTGGTCGACAAGGAGCAGCCGCAACTGGTGATCCTTGGCAAACAAGCCATCGACAGCGACAACAACCAGACTGGCCAGATGCTCGCTGCATTGAGCGGCTATGGTCAGGGCACGTTCGCTTCGAACGTCGCCATCAGCGGCGACAGCGTGGCCGTCACCCGTGAAATCGACGGCGGCGCGCAGACCGTTTCCCTGAAACTGCCGGCCATCGTCACCACCGACCTGCGTTTGAACGAGCCGCGCTACGCGTCCCTGCCAAACATCATGAAAGCCAAGAAAAAGCCGTTGGAAACCGTCACTCCAGATGCACTGGGTGTTTCCATCGTATCCACCTGCAAGACCGTGAACGTCGAGGCACCGGCTTCACGCAGCGCGGGCATCAAGGTCAAGTCGGTGGCTGAACTGGTCGAGAAACTGAAAAACGAAGCGAAGGTGATCTGATGACTATTCTGGTAATCGCTGAGCACGACAACAAGGTCGTGGCTGCGGCCACATTTAACACCGTGGCAGCCGCCAGCAAAATCGGTGGTGACATTCACGTGCTGGTGGCCGGCGCAGGCGTAGGGGCTGTGGCTGAAGCCGCCGCCAACATCGCGGGCGTGGCCAAAGTGCTGGTGGCCGACAACGCGGCCTACGCCAATCAACTCCCGGAGAACGTCGCCCCGTTAGTCGCCAGCCTGGTGATCGAGCAACATTCGATTTACAGCCACGTCCTGGCGTCGGCCACGTCCAGCGGCAAAAACATCTTGCCGCGGGTTGCCGCGCAGCTGGACGTCGATCAGATCTCCGAGATCATCGCGGTCGAAAGCGCCGACACCTTCAAGCGTCCGATCTACGCTGGTAACGCCATCGCTACCGTGCAATCGAACGCTGTGGTCAAGGTGATCACTGTGCGCGCCACCGGTTTCGACCCGGTCGCTGCTGTCGGGGGCGCGGCCAGCGTTGAAACCGTGGATACGGTCTATGACGCCGGCACTTCCAGCTTCGTCGGTGAGGAACTCGCCAAGTCCGACCGCCCCGAGCTGACCGCGGCAAAAATCATCGTTTCCGGTGGCCGCGGCATGCAGAACGGCGACAACTTCAAGCACCTGTATGCGCTGGCCGACAAACTCGGCGCGGGCGTCGGCGCTTCGCGCGCGGCGGTGGACGCAGGTTTTGTCGCCAACGACATGCAGGTCGGTCAGACCGGCAAGATCGTCGCACCGCAGCTGTATATCGCGGTGGGCATCTCCGGGGCGATCCAGCATCTGGCCGGCATGAAAGACTCCAAGGTGATCGTGGCGATCAACAAGGACGAAGAAGCGCCGATTTTCCAGGTGGCCGATTACGGCCTGGTGGCGGATTTGTTCGAAGCTGTGCCGGAGCTTGAGCGGCTGGTTTGATCATCTCCGGGAAGGTTGAAGACCGCGGGATTGGGCATATATCCATTCCTGCGGTAACCCTCACAGATGTACCCGGTCCACTGTGGGAGCGAGCCTGCTCGCGAAGGCGGTCTGGCATCTGACATTGATGTTGACTGACACGCCCTCTTCGCGAGCAGGCTCGCTCCCACATTTGGATCTTTGCCAAGCTCAAAGCGGTCGCCCGGAACCAGGCTCCGCATTCGATGCACTGGCCCCAACACTCAGAACACCTGCTGGTAGATCGCCCGAATATCGTCCAGGCTCAGCTCGCGGGGATTGTTGCCGAGCAGGCGTGTCTGTTTGGCGCCGTCAGTGGCCAGCGCATCGAGATCGTCCAGCGTGATGCCCATGTCCCGCAGGCGGGTTGGCAGGCCAAGGCGGCCGGGTAGTGCCTCCAGATGGTCGATCAGGGCGATGGCTTTTTCAGTCACCGTGCCTTGTAGCGCCGGCAGCAGGATAACGGCCAGTTCGGCGTAGAGCGGCGCGGCGGCTTCCAGGTTGAAACGCATCACCGGCGCCAGCACCAGGGCGTTGGACAGCCCGTGGGGAATATGGAAGCGGGCGCCCAATGGATAGGCCAGCGCATGGACGGCAGCGACCGGGGCATTGGCGAAGGCCATGCCGGCCAGGCAAGCACCTAGCAACATGTGCTCGCGCGCTGCTGCGTCCTGGCCGTTGTCGCAAACGCGCTGCAGATTTTCCCCAAGCAGACGCAGCGCCTCCCGGGCCAGGCAATCGGAGATGGGGTTTTTCAGGTGCCTGGAGGTGTAGGACTCGATGGCGTGCACCATGGCATCGATGCCGGTGGCCGCCGTCACGGAGCGGGGCAGTCCCAGGGTGAGGTCCGCGTCCAGCAAGGCGATGTCAGGCAATAGCGCCGGTGAGATGACCACGTTCTTCTGGCCTTCGCCGGTGGTGATCACCGACACGGCGGTGACCTCGGAGCCAGTGCCCGCCGTGGTCGGGACCAGGATCAGCGGCAGGCGTCGGCCATTGGTCTGGTCGATGCCATAGATCTGCGCCAGGGTTTCCTCGCTACGTGCCAACAGCGCCGTCAGCTTGGCCGCATCCAGAGAACTGCCACCGCCGAAGCCGATCACGCAATCGGCGCTGCACTCGCGGGCGGCTTGTACGGCTTGGAGGATCACGGATTCCGGTGGATCGGCCTGTACGTCGCTGAACACCTGCAGCGCAATACCCAGTTGGGCGAACCCGCGTTCGACCGGCGCCAGCAGGCCGGTAGCCAGCACCCCGGCATCGGTGACCAGCAGCACGGAGCGATGGCCCATGGACTGGACCTGTTCGGCGAGGCGGGCAGCGGCACCGCGTTCGATGATGATGGAGCGGGTGGTTTTGAATAGCAGGCGGCGCGTCATGTCGTCTTCCCCGTGGATTGGCCGTTGGATCGGCAGTGTCCTGCGAGGTTAAGTGCCTGATACCGAGGTTTCCCCCCCTCCGGAAGAGAGGGGTCAGTCGATCAGTTTTTGATTGCGCGCCCAGACCATGGCGTCGTAACGGCTGGAAACCCCCAGCTTGGCGAAGATATTGCGCAGGTTCCACTTCACCGTGTCCAGGGTGATGTCGAGCGTGAGGGCGATACGCTTGCTCGACATGGCCTGGGCGACGAGGCTGAGGATCTCGCGTTCCCGTGGCGTCAATTGCGGCGCTTGCCCGGGTGTCGGGGTCCGCCGCATCCGTGGCGTTGCCGGGGACGGCGCGCAGGGACCGGTGAGCTTGCCGATGAGTTCGTCCACGTACTGGCGCACAGGCGCTTGCAGGTCGCCACCGGCCAGGCGAGGCAGCAATTTTTCACTCAAGGCGCCCTCGTCCAGCATGGTGCGAACCAGACCCAGGCGCTGCCCGGTTTCCACGGCTCGACGTAGCCGTACGAGGGAGTCCTCGGGGCGCTTGAGATCTTCCAGAACCCCGGCCGCCAACAGGTCGACGAGCACGCCCAGGCGCCCGCGGTGGAATTCGTCGGCGTAGTCCTTCACTTCATTCAACGCCTGCAGCGCGGCCTGGGAGTCTTCGCTGCTGAGCACTCGTGCGCGGGCCAGGGTGGCAATGACCGGCAATTCCGCCCGTCCTCCACGTTCGCTGCCGTGCTCGCGGGCCAGCGCTTCGAGCGATTGCAACAGTTCCATGGCGTGACTGCGCTGCCCCTTGATCAGGCACACGCGGATCTGTTCGCCCAACAGCTGGGCCACCGGGCGGATCTGTCCCAGACAGCGCAGGTGGGCGATTTGCTGGCGCAGAAAGGTCAGGGCGACATCCGGGCCTTTCTGTAGCAGGTCGAGACGGCTGCGACTGATGTTGGTGCGCACGATCACGTCAGGAACAGAGGAGTGCAGCAGGCCGAAGCGGTTGGCGATCAGTTCGCGCGCGTCATCGATCCGGTCAAGTTCGTAGAACGCATCGGCCAGCAGGCTGGCACACAGGTTGGCGCAGATCGAGCGAGGACCGCCTTCACGGGTGGAGCGCTCCAGCAATTCGGACACCAGCGGTTCTGCCACGCCCATCTCACCGGCGGCGATGTAGGTGGTCAAGCGAGCGGATTCTGCCACCAGCGCCATGTCGTTGCCGCGATCCTGCGGCGGGATCGGATGGATGTCGAACAGGCGCCGGGCATCGGCGTAGCGACCCGCCGTGGTATAGGCCACGGCCAGTGCTGCCAGCAACACATAGCGCAAAAAGGGGTTTTCCATCGGTGCATCGCGCACCGGTTCCAGCAGGCGGATGGCACGTTCGCTGTCGTCGTCCTGTACGGCGATGGCACCGTGGATCAACGGCAGGCCGCTGGCCAGCTCGGGATGTTCGCTCAGGTCGCTGGCCTGCAATCGACCGAGCCAGGATTTCGCCCGGCCTGGGCGCGAGGTCAGCGACACCGTGAGGCAGGCCAGAAACAGCAGGCGTTGATGGCGAAACAGCACGTCCTCGGGCAAGCGCTCCAGCAGGCGCAAGGTCGGGGCGAGGTAGTCCAGGGTCCAGGTCGCCGGGGCGGTCCGTTCGATCACCTGGATGGCAAAATCGACATCCTCGGCCAGGCAGGCATGACGAACCGCCTCGGTCAGGCAGTCATGGCCGGCGAACCAGTGGGCACCCAAGCGATGCAAGGCGCGCACATCCCGCATCCGGTGCTCCAGGCGTGCGGTGAGGAATTCGCCGAACAGGGGATGGAAGCGATACCAGATCAGGCGGTCATCGGAGTCAACCCGATAGATCAGCAGGTTCTCGTCTTCCATGCGCTGGATCAGATCGCCAGCCCCGGTATTGCCGGTCACGGCCATGGCCATGGGGGCGTTGAAGCGACGGAAAATCGACAGCGTTTCGGCGACCTCCACCAGCTCGATGGGCAGGTGTGCCACCACCTCTTCGCGCAAGTAGGTCTGCAGGTCGCTGGAGCGCCACACCAGGTCATTGAGGATCGAGCGGGTATTGGGACGGTTCTTGAGCATGATGACGATCAGTTGCAGGCAGGACGGCCAGCCGCTGGTCAGCTCATGAATCAGGCTCAGTTCATCGGCGTTGATCTTGTCGGCACCGAGGTTTTCTTCCACGAAGGTGCGGGTTTCGGCCAGGTCGAATGGCAGTTCGGCACTTTCGATTTCGACCACCTGGTCCATGACCCGCAGGCGCGACAGGCTCAGTGGCGGGTTGACCCGCGAGGCAAGCACCAGGTGCAGATTGCCCGGACTCTGGTCGAGCAGTTTCTGGATGAGTTTGTGGGCATGGGGGGCTTCCACATGATGGTAGTCGTCGACAATCAGGTACAGCTCCTTGCTCAGCATGGCGGCCGCATCGACGATGATGGCGACCGAGGCTTCTATTGCGCTGAGCGTGTTGTCTTCGCGCAACAGGTTGATGTCGACCTCGATGCCCAGGCGCCGCATGCCTTCGAGAAATGCCGTGCAGAAGGCCGTGTAACCCTTGTCGTCGACTGTCAGCGAAACCCAGGCGACTTCCGCACCGGCCTTGAGGCGATCCTGGCGCCACTGGGCCAACAGGGTGGTCTTGCCATAACCGGCTGCGCCGGTGACCAGCGCCAGGGTGCAGTGATGCATGCGTTTGAGTTGCGCGAGCAGGGCGCTGCGCGCCACATGGCGGGTGCCGATGCGCGGGGGTGAAAACTTGGTGGAGACCAGGTGTCTGGCGGGGGTGTCCGGCAACTTTTTATCCTCGCGCCACGGTCACGGCGACTCTCGCGCCGGGCGAAACTAGCCAACCTGTCGATGCAGGTCAAGATCTTACGATAGTGCCATTTGAGCCCCTGTGGGAGCGAGCCTGCTCGCGATGGCGGTGTGTCAGCCGCCGAAAATGTTAAATGTACTGGCGCCTTCGCGAGCAGGTTCGCTCCTACAGGGGGCTCGTGGTGTTTGGCCATCCGCAAAGGGAGGGACGCGAAGGTGGTCTTGTTTTCTAAGATCTGGCCAAGCCCCCATTCCGGGTGCCAACGAAGGAATCACGATGAAACTGGATAATAAAGTAGCCGTCGTCACGGGCGCGGCATCGGGGCTTGGCCTGGCCACTTGCAAGGCGCTCGCGGCAGCCGGTGCCAGGGTGGTGGGTTTCGACCTCGATCAGCAACGGCTCGACGCGGCGCTCGATGGCATTCCCGGCATCGCCGTCGACGTTTCGAACGAAGCCAGTGTCAAGGCGGGTATCGAGACGGTGGTGCAACGCTTCGGTGCGGTGCATGTGGCGGTGAACTGTGCCGGCATCCTGGGGCCGTGCAAGACCCTTTCCAAAGGCCAGTTGTTTCCCACGGATCTGTGGAACCGGGTGCTGGGCGTCAATCTGACGGGTACGTTCAACATGATCCGTCACGCCGCATTGGCCATGTCCGCGAACGATCCCGAGGCAACGGGCGAGCGCGGTGTCATCATCAATACCGCCTCGGGCGCGGCTCGCGAGGGCCAGATGGGGCAAGCGGCCTACAGCGCCAGCAAGGCCGGCGTTATCGGCATGACCCTGCCGATCGCCCGCGACCTGGCCGAACATGGCATCCGCGTGGTGAGCCTGGCACCGGGCCTGTTCGAGTCCGGGATGTCCGCCGGTATGCCGGCAAAAGTGTCCGAAACCATCGTCAACGGGTTGCTGTTCCCGCGTCGCATGGGCCACCCGCAAGAGTTCGCCGCGTTGGTGCAGCATGTGGCGGAGAATGCCTATCTCAACGGGCTGACCCTGGATATCCAGTGCGGCACCCGTTGATCTGATGGGGTAGTTCGCGACCCCCATGTGGGAGCGAGCCTGCTCGCGAAAGCGGTGGGTCAGTCAGCATGGATGTTGGATGTGAGGGCCTCTTCGCGAGCAGGCTCGCTCCCACAGGGAATCTCGGTCGCTCAGATGCTTTCCTTCAACCATGGAACCTCTCACATTGATCAGGTCACGCTTCGATACCAGGCCACGCCTTGTTCGTCGAGGCTGGCGCTGACCTCGCCGCGTATTAACAGGTGATTGAGGCACGCCAGGGTCTCGCCGGTCGCCAGGGTGAGTCGAGAGGGATCGTCGTTGCGCACGGCTGTACTGAACAGCAGCTCAAACAGGTCGACAACGCGCTTGGGCTCATCCAGGCCCTTGCGCAGAAGCTCCAGCGCGCCAAGGGCATCGGCTTGCAATTGCCCGATCCGCGTGTGCAGGCCACGAAATGGCTTGTTGTGCGACGGCAATACCAGCACGTCGTCCGGGACACGGCGGCGTAGCGTGCTCAACGACTCGAGCCAGTCGCTCATCGGGTCGGCATCCGGTTCGCTCGTCTGTACCGACACGTTGGACGAGATGCGCGGCAACACCTGGTCGCCGGATATCAGCAGCTTTCGGTCCGCGTCGTACAGGCAGGCGTGTTCCGGCGAATGACCGGCGCCCACCACCACTTCCCAGCCATGTCCGCCGATGTCCAGCCGCTCGCCGTCGCGAATGCGCCGGTAGCTGTCGGGCAAGGGCGAGATCATGCGACCGAAACGGCCGAAGCGCTGGCGATAAAGCTCCAGGGTCTGTTCGTCCCAACCGGCGCGCTGGTAGAACGCCAGCGTCTCTTGCGGTGCCGGTCGCCCGCTGTCGCTGGCAAGCATGCGGCATTGCAGGTATTCCAGGCGCGTCATCCATAAGCGGCTGCCGGTCTGGCGGCTCAGCCAGCCGGCCATGCCGACATGGTCGGGATGCAAGTGGGTGGCGATGATCCGGGTCAGTGGTGCGTCCTGCAGGGCATCGGCCAGCAGGGTGTTCCAAAGGGCGACCGTCTGATCATCGTAAAGGCCGCAATCGACCAGGGTGGTGCCAGGCCCGTCGCCCAGAAGCCAGACGTTGATGGCCCCCAGCGACACTGGCAGCGGCAACCTGAGCCAATTCACGCCCGGAACAATCTGCTCAGGCACGCCAGGCGACGGCAAGGTGGCGCAGGGGTAACTGATCGGCGCGCCGGGGCTGTTCGAGGTGTCGTCCATCATTTTTCTCCTGAGTGTTTTATCGCCGACGCGTCCGGTACAGGCCTGCATTCAGCTCCATGTAATCGACTTTACCGGGAGGGGGGTAGGGGAACACCCCCCTTTCAGAAAGGGGGGGGAGGACAGCGGCATGACGCTGGCACCCTTCGGGGCAATCGATCACTGATCGAGCGGCTTGCGAACCTGGAGGTCCAGGTTCAACCCAGGGGAGGAGACACCCAGATGAATAACAAAAACAAATCCAATCAAAGTCATCCCGCCAATTCTCATGCACTGCGTGCAACGGTCGTGGCCATGTGCGCGATCGCCTGCGGCAGCGCCGGTGCCGTCGAGATCGATACCGGCAACGAAGACCTCCAACTGCGCTGGGACAATACCCTGCGCTACAACCTGGGGATGCGCACCGAAGGGCAGGACAAGGCGATCCTGGCCAACCCGAACAACGATGACGGCGACCGCAACTTCGACAAGCACCGGCTGGTCAACAATCGCCTGGACGTTCTCAGCGAGTCGGACCTCATCTACAAGGGCAAGTACGGCGCGCGTGTCAGTGCCGCGCTGTGGTATGACGCCGCCTATGCCGGGGACCTGGACAACGACAGCGTTGCCACTTCCAACCACCTCGACTCCAACGGTCACCCGGCCACGGGCCTGAGCCGTTACACCAACCGCTACTATGAAGGTCCGTCGGGCGAATGGATGGACGCCTTCGTTTTCGGCCAGTACGACCTGGGCGACATGCCGCTCAAGGCGCGGCTGGGTCGTCATACCATCAACTGGGGCGAATCGCTGCTGGGGGCCGGCGCCATTCATGGCATCTCCTATGGCCAGGCCCCCCTGGACCAGGGCAAGGCGCTGGCCTTGCCGGGGATCGAGGCCAAGGAGCTGTACCTGCCGCGCAACCAGATTTCCGCGCAGTTACAGGCCAGCCCCGAGTGGTCGTTCGCGGCGCAGTACTTCTTCGAATGGCGGCCATCGCGGGTGCCTGAGGCCGGCAGCTACCTGGGCTTCGCCGATATCTACCAGCAAGGTGGCGAGTCGTTCATCCTCAGCCCGACCCTGCGCGCCACCCACGGCGATGACATCGAACCGCGCAACGCCGGCGACTGGGGCGTGATGACGCGCTGGAGCCCGGAATGGCTGGACGGCACCCTGGGTTTCTATGTGCGCCAGTTCTCCGACACCTTGCCGCAGGTGATCCTGCTGGCTAACGCGCACCCGCAGTACTTCCTCAACTACGCCGACAAGATCGACATGTATGGCATCAGCCTGTCCAAGCAAATCGGCGGGGTCAGTGTCGGTGCCGACCTGGACTACCGGCACAACATGCCGCTGGTCAGCTCGGCGGCACGGGTGACCTCGACGGCGCAGTTGCCGGACGACGGCGACATCCTCGGCGCCCGTGGCGACACCCTGCACGGTGTGCTCAACGCCATCGGCACTGTCAGCCCGACGCCGCTGTTCGACAGCGCCAGTTGGTCTACCGAGCTGACCTGGAGCCGATGGGTTTCGGTCAATTCCGACCCTCTGAACCTGTTCAAGGGCTCGTCCGCCTACAAAGCGGTGCCCACCAACATCGACGATGTGTCCCGGGATGCCTATGGCATCGCCGTCAATTTCACACCGACCTGGTACCAGGTGTTTCCCGGCGGCGACCTGTCGATGCCGGTCAGTTACTCCCAGGGCCTCTCCGGCAACTCGGCCGTCGCCTCCGGGGGTAACAAGGATGCCGGCAGCTATGCGGTCGGCCTGGGGCTCGATCTCTATAGCCGCTACCGCTTCGACCTGAAGTATGTGGACTATTTCGGTGATTTCTCGACCAACCCGCTGACCGGCGCGGCCCTGACCCCAAGCGGCAGCCAGGCGCTGCTGGAAGACCGCGGCACGGTGTACTTCACCTTCAAGACCACGCTCTGAGCCGCGCTTGCCGCCATTGCAAGCCCACCGATGGTGCTCCCGTTGCGGACCCCCATCGGTGCCATGCGCGTTCGCGCGCAACTGATGTGAGGTGACAAGGTGTTCAAACAACGCTTACTACCCCCCTTGGTGATCCTGATCGCGCTGGTGGCCGCACAGGCATTCGCGCAGCCGGCGTTTGTCTCGCCCCTGGACGCTCCTGCTTTGCAAAGCACCCAGGCGATCCATGCGCCACTCAATGGGCTGGCCCAAGCCGGCGGACGGCTGATTGCGGTCGGCCAGCGTGGGCATATTCTCTTTTCCGACGACAACACGACCTGGGTCCAGGCCCAGGTGCCGGTCAGTTGCGACCTGACCGCGCTGACATTCCCCAGCGCCAGCCAGGGCTGGGCCGTGGGGCACGAAGGCGTCGTCCTGCACAGCAGCGATGCGGGCAAGACCTGGCGCAAACAGCTCGATGGCCGACAGATCGCCGAGCTTTTGCTCAAACACTATGGCAACCCGGCCAACCCGGATGACCCCGAGGCGCAACGCCTGAAACAGGATGCCGAGCTGTTCGCCACCCAGGGCGCTGACAAACCGCTGCTGGATGTGTGGTTTGCCGACGAGCGCAATGGCTTTGTGACCGGTGCCTTCAATCTGATCCTGCGCACCGGGGATGGTGGCCAGAGCTGGGTGCCCTGGCTGGATCGGGTCGACAACCCGCGCAGCCTGCACCTGTACGGCCTGCGCCCGGCCGCCGGCACGTTGTTCATGGTCGCCGAGCAGGGGCTGGTGCTGAAACTGGACGCCGCACGCCAGCATTTTGTGAAAGTCGACCTGCCTTATGACGGCACGCTGTTTGGTTTGCTCGGCGATGACCATCTGCTGTTGGTCTACGGCCTGCGTGGCAACGCCTGGCGCAGCCTCGATGGCGGCACAACCTGGAGCAGGGCCGATACCGGGATCAGCGACGGCATCACCAGCGGCCTGATGGTCGACGACGGCTCGATCGTGCTGGCCAGCCAGACCGGTCAACTGCTGCGTTCCACCGACCGCGGGGCGACTTTCAGCCGCGTCCCGATGGACCGCGTGGCGCCCAACTTCGCAGTGGCACCCGCCGCCGACGGGGCCGTCGCCCTGGCCGGGCTAGGGGGCGTGCGTGTGCAAAGCCTGCAACAGAACAAGAAAGCCGGAGCGCAGTAATGGCTACCCACAACACCCGCGACAACCTGAAGTCCATCAGCAATCTCGATGACTTCAATCACCAGTCGGGCAGTCGCCTCGAACGGTTGATCTTCAACCACCGCCTGCTGGTGATCCTCCTCTGCACCCTGGTCACGGTGGTGCTGGGCTGGGATTCGACCCGGCTGACACTCAATGCCGCGTTCGAAAAAACCATTCCCCTGAACCAGCCGTATATCCGCAATTTTCTGGACAATCGCGCCGAGCTCAAGGGGCTGGGTAATGCTGTGCGCGTGGTGGTGCAGAACCGTTCGGGGGATATCTACGATCCCGCTTACCTGCAAGCGCTCAAGCAGATCAACGACGAGCTTTTCCTGACCCCCGGTGTCGACCGGGCCAACGTCAAGTCGTTGTGGATGCCGGTGGTGCGCTGGAACGAAGTCACCGAAGAGGGGTTCGCCGGCGGTCCGGTGATGCCCGACAATTACACCGGTTCGCAAGCCAGCATCGACGCACTGCGCCAGAACATCGGCCGCGCGCAGTTGCTGGGCAACCTGGTGGGCACCGACTTCCGCTCCAGCATGATTTTCGTGCCCTTGCTGGACAAGGACACCGCCACCGGCCAGCCGCTGGACTATTGGGAATTGTCCAAGCGCCTGGAGAGCATCCGCGCCCAGTATTCCGGCACCCAGGGCACTGCCGACCTGGACATCCGCATCGTCGGCTTCTCCAAGGTGGTGGGCGATCTGCTCGATGGCCTGCAGCAGATGATCCTGTATTTCGCCGTGGCGGCGGTGATCGCCGCGCTGATCATCTTTGCCTGGACCCGTTGTGTGCGCAGCACCGCATTGGTGCTCGGTTGCTCCTGCATCGCGGTGCTCTGGCAACTCGGTCTCATCGCCCGGATGGGCTACGCGCTGGACCCTTACTCGATCCTCGTGCCGTTTCTGGTGTTCGCCATCGGCGTGTCCCATGGCGCGCAGAAAATGAACGGCATCATGCAGGACGTGGCGCGCGGTACCCATCGACTGGTCGCGGCGCGCTATACCTTCCGCCGCCTGTTTTTGGCAGGGGTCACCGCACTGGTGGCCGACGCCGTGGGCTTCGGGGTGTTGAGGCTGATCGATATTCCGGTGATCCAGGACCTGGCGATCACTGCTTCAATCGGCGTTGCCTTGCTGGTGTTCACCAACCTGATCCTGCTGCCGGTGATGCTGTCCTACACCGGGGTCAGTCCCAAGGCTGCCGCCAGAAGCCTGCGCGCAGAACAGCGCCAGGCCGGTGGCCTCTGGCGGCTGCTCGAGCGCTTCACCGAGCGCCGCTGGGCGGCGGCGTTGCTGGTGGTGTCGGCCATTCTCACCGTGGCAGGCTTTGTCGTCAGTACCCAGCTCAAGATCGGCGACCTGGATGCCGGGGCCTCGGAATTGCGGCCTAACTCGCGCTACAACCTGGACAACGCCTACATCAACAGCAAGTACTCGCTGTCTTCGGACCAGTTCGCGGTGATCGTCAAGACCAAAGCCGAAGGCTGTCTTGAATACCAGACGCTGGTTGAGGCCGATCGACTGGGCTGGGTCTTGCAGCAAGTGCCGGGGGTGCAGAGCACGGTGTCGCTGGCCGATGCGGTGCGCAAGATCACGGCGGGTTCCTACGAGGGCAGCCCCAAGTGGATGTCGATCTCGCCCAATCAGGACGTCCTCAACTATGCGGCGCGCACCGCGAGCACCAGCAACCCGGAGCTGTTCAACAACGATTGCTCGGTGATGCCGGTGGTGGCGTACCTCACCGACCACAAGGCCCGGACGCTGGACCAAGTGGTGCAGGCCGCCGAAGCCTTCGCCACCGCGCACAGCACGCCGGAGCGGCAGTTCCTGTTGGCCGCCGGCAGCGCCGGGATCGAAGCGGCGACCAATATCGTGGTCAGGAAAGCCAACCTGACCATGCTGATGTACGTGTACGTGGCGGTCATCGTGTTGTGCTTCATCACGTTCCGCAGCTGGCGGGCGGTGGTGGTGGCGGTGGTGCCGCTGGTGATCACCTCGATTCTCTGTGAAGCGTTGATGGTGTTGCTGGGCATGGGCGTGAAGGTCGCGACCCTGCCGGTGATCGCCCTGGGCGTGGGCATCGGCGTGGACTACGCGCTGTACCTGCTGAGTATCCAGCTGGCGCGCCAGCGTGCCGGCGACACCCTGGCCGAAGCTTACCGTCATGCCCTGCGCTTTACCGGCAAAGTCGTGGCGCTGGTGGGTGTGACCCTGGCGGCGGGTGTGATCACCTGGGCGTTCTCGCCCATCAAGTTCCAGGCCGACATGGGCATCCTGCTGACCTTCATGTTCCTGTGGAACATGCTCGGCGCCCTGGCCCTGATCCCGGCGCTCTCTCACTTCTTGCTGCGCGATGTGCACGTCTTTGGTTCACCGGTGGTCTTGCCGCCAGCCGGCGAAACATCGGTCGCCCTCGAAGCCAAGGCCCGGACCGTGCAGTGCACCCAGGCCGATCCGAACCCCGTTTGACCCCCTGAATTCATAAGGAATCACCATGAGCGATACATCCGCAGCGTTCCTCGGCGAACAGGAAATCATGATCCGCGACTCGGCGCGCAAGGTTGCCGCCGAAGTGGTCGCGCCCACGGCCGCCGAACGTGACCGCACTGCGGCCTGGCCGCGCAGCGAACTGCGCGCCGTGGCCGAACTGGGCTTCCTCGGCATGCTGATCCCCGAAGCGTACGGCGGCGCCGGTGCCAGCTTTGTCGAGTATTGCCTGGCCATCGAGGAATTCGCCGCCGCCGACACGGGCTTCGCAACGCTGATCCACGTGCACAACTCGGTGGGCCTGGCCGTGGCGCGCCTGGGTAATGAAGAACAGAAGCGCAACTACCTGCCGGACCTGGCCAGCGGCAAGCGCATCGGTGCCTTTCTGCTCAGCGAACCTCACGCCGGTTCCGACACCGGGGCCTTCCGTACTCAGGCCCGTCGCGAAGGCGAGCATTACGTGCTCAATGGCAGCAAGCAGTTCATTTCCAATGGCAACGAAGCAGGTCTGGGGCTGGTGCTGGCCGTCACCGACAAAACCGCCGGGAAGAAGGGCAGCAGCCTGCTGATGGTCGACCCTCGGGAAAGTCCCGGCTATGTGGTAGCCCGGGTCGAACACAAGATGGGCCAGCGCTCGGCCCATGTGGCGCAGATCCAGCTGGATCAATGCCGGGTGCCACTGGTGAACCTGCTGGGCGAAGAAGGCGCCGGCTATCGCAACGTGATGGGCTCGTTGTCGGAAGGGCGCGTAGCGATTGCCGCCGTCGCCACCGGCACCGCTCGCGCGGCACTGGATGCCGCCGTTGGTTATGCCAAAGAGCGTAAGGCCTACGGCGCGCCGATCATCAACCTGCAAGGGGTGGCATTCGACCTGGCGGACATGGCCGCGCAGGTTGATGTCGCGCATGCCTACATGGTGCATGCCGCACGGCTTTGCGAAGCGCATGTGCCCTGCGCCAAGGAAGCCTCGGTGGCCAAGCTGTTCGCCAGCGAAATGGCCGAGAAGGTGTGCTCCGACGCCCTGCAGATCCATGGCGGCTATGGCTACCTCAATGATTTCCCGGTGGAGCGCTACTGCCGGGATGTGCGGGTGACCAAAATCTATGAAGGCACCAGCCATATTCAGAAGCTGATCATCGCTCGTGGACTGAGCTGAGTGTATTTGCCTGCCCCCTCCTAACCGAGGGGGGTGGTCAGAGCGTCATCGGGCATAGCCTGTCGTCGATAGCAGGCTCGAATGTTCCAGTGGATTCGTGACGACAGGCAGGGAACCAGACCATGAAGATACAGAAAACGACCGAGGCGCAGCGACTTGCGGTGGACAGCTTCCGTACCTTCCTCGCGTCTGAGGTCACGCCTGTCGCCCGGGCGTTCCGGGGCGGGCCGATTCCCCGGGAAAGGATGCGCGAGATCACCCAGGGCATCGCCGAATTCGGCCTGCCCGGCGCGAGCATAGCGCCGGTTCAGGGTGGCATGGGGTTGTCGGTGGTCACCGAGGCCATGCTGCTGGAGGAGCTGTGCGCCGTCTCCAGCGAAGTCGCTCATTGCGTTATCAGCAACATGCTCGTGGCCAGCGTACTGGTGGACTTGCCCGCGGCGCTCGAGCCCTTGCGCGAACGCTATCTGCCCGACCTGCTGACGGGTCGCAGTTGCGGCGGCTTTTACCTTCAGCAAGCCGATGCGCTGGCAATGGCTGCCGAAGGGGGCGTCAGCGCCTGGTCGACGTCCGGAGGCTGGATCATCAACGGGGCGCACGAACGGGTTTGCAATGGGCTTTATGCGGACATTCTCATCGTCGAAGTGCACACCGAGGATGGCGCCTTGCGACATGTGCTGGTGACGCGTGAGCAACATGGCTACACCTCGCGAATCATCGACAGGCCCACCTTGAGCGGTACGTTCCATACCCAGGTGTCATTTCGCAACGTGCGCCTGCCTGTCGGCCAGTCAATCTGGGAGGGGCAGGACGGGCTGCAAGGCCGGACCAGATTGCAGGAGAAAATGGATGCGGGCATGGCCTCCTTATCGGTCGGATTGATCCGCACGGTGCTGGAGGCTTGCATTGTCGCGGTTAAAAACACGGACGGACCTGAAAAACCCGCTGCATCACAGCCGTTGGTGGCGCTCAGGATTGCCGAGATGGCGACCCGGCTCGACGCGGCCAGGCTCATGTGCTTTCGCGCCTGGTCGTTGATCGATGCCGGCACTGACTGCCGGATACAGGCCGGCATGGCCCGTTGGCTGGCCAGCGAAACGGCGCTCAAGGCTTGCCAGGACGCACTGCAACTGCCCGGTGGCAAGGCGCTGAGCGCAGCGCTGGATCTTGAGCGCCTGGTACGCGAGGCGATCGTCCTGCCTGTTCCGCACGGCCTTACCGACCTTCAAAAACTCTCCATCGCCGAATCGCTCACGGGTATCAGCGCGCTGGACTGATTGCTGTACCGCTTCAATGGACGGCTGCCGCGTGCGGTACGCCAGGCTAATCATTGTGGACGCGAGCCACGCTTAAGGAACCTGTATGCGTTATTCCCTTGTTGCACTTGCCATTGCCATCGCCTTGTCCAGCGGCCCGACCTGGGCGACGGACGCCGTCAACCCTGCCAAGGCCGCCAGTACGACGACAGCAGCCGTCAACAAGGACGTGCTCAAACAATTGCCGTTCCAGGACCGGGCCGACTACGAAGCCGCGCGCCGGGGGCTTGTGGCGGCTTTCGAGGGCGAGGTCAAGGACGCCGAGGGCAAGACGGTGTGGAACTCGCACCAATACGACTTCCTCAAGCAGGACCAGGCCCCGGACTCGGTGAACCCGAGCCTATGGCGCATGGCACAACTCAACACCAATGCCGGTCTGTTCCAGGTCACCGACAAGATCTACCAGATCCGCGGCATGGACCTGGCGAACATGACCATCATCGAAGGCGACGAAGGGCTGATCATCATCGACCCGCTCTACGTCACCGAGACCGCCAAGGCCGGCCTAGAGCTGTACTACCAGAACCGCCCGCGCAAACCGGTGGTGGCGGTGATCTACAGCCACAGCCATGTCGACCATTTCGGCGGCGTGCGCGGTGTGGTCGACGAAGCGGACATCAAGGCCGGCAAGGTGCGCATCTATGCTCCCGAAGGCTTCATGGAGCACGCCATCCAGGAAAACGTCCTGGCCGGCGCCGCCATGTTCCGGCGCGGGATGTACCAGAGTGGCGGGGCGGTGCCCAACAACGCGCTGGGGCAGGTGGACACGGGCATTGGCAAAGGCGCGCCGACGGGGGGCACCATCAGCCTGATAGCGCCGACCAACCTGGTGGCGCAAGCGGAAGAAACCCATGACATCGCCGGCGTGCAGTTCGTGTTCCAGCTGACGCCCGGCACCGAGGCACCTTCGGAGATGAACGTGTACCTGCCGCAAATGCAGGCGTTGTGCATCTCCGAGAACGCCACGAAAACCATGCACAACCTGCTGACCCCGCGCGGCGCGGAAGTGCGTGACGGCAAGGCCTGGGCGCAGTTCCTCGACGATGCGCTGGTGCGGTATGGCGACAAGGCCCAGGTAATGTTCGCCCAGCACAACTGGCCGACCTGGGGTGGCGAGAACATCCGCACCCTGCTCGCCGACGAGCGTGACATGTATGCCTTCGTCAATAACCGTACCCTGAACCTGCTCAACCAGGGCCTGACCCCGCTGGAAATCGCCGACGCGGTCAAGAAGCTGCCCGGTGAGCTAGACCGCAAATGGTATGCGCGGGGCTACTACGGCACCTTGAGTTTCAACACCCGCGCGGTGTATCAACGCTACCTCGGTTTCTACGACGGCAACCCGTCCAACCTCGATCCGCTGCCGCCGGTCGAAGCCGGCAAACACTACGTGCAGGCCATGGGCGGCGCCGACAAGGTACTGGCGCAGATGCACGCGGCAATGGACAAGGGTGACTATCGCTGGGCCGCGCAACTGGGCAATCACCTGGTCTTCGCCGAACCTGACAACAAGGCGGCCCGCGAGGCGCAGGCCGATACGCTGGAGCAGTTGGCCTACCAAAGCGAATCGGCGATCTGGCGCAACATGTACCTGACCGGGGCGCAGGAACTGCGTCAGATCAAGCCGCAGCAGGGCGCCCGTGTCACCGCCGACCTGATTCGTGCGGCGACCCCGACCATGTTCATGGACCTGCTGGCGGTGCGCATGGATTCGGACAAGGCCCAGGGCCACGACATGACCCTGAACTGGAACTTCGATGACCTCGATCAGCATTTCGCCCTGACCCTGCGCAACGGCGTGCTGACCTATCGCGAGCACGCCAGCCATGCACAACCTGTCGCCTCGGTGACGATGAGCAAGGCCGTACTGGACAAGATCAGTCTGCGCCAGCTGGATTTCCCGACGGCGCTCAAGCAGGGGGATATCAAGCTTGAAGGCGACGGCGAGCGCTTCAAGGCGATGCTCGGCATGCTGACCAGCTTTCAGCCGACGTTCAACGTCGTGACGCCCTGAACCATGGCCCGCCGGTTAGCAATAGCGCCGGGCAACGAGGGGGCGCCAGCGCCCTCTCGGGGTCAGAGCAACCATGACAACGTTCTGGTGGAACTGCCCGCCAGACCCCGTAAGCAACCGAAGCAGGCACGTTCGGTCGCATTGGTCGACGCGTTGAAAACCGCAGGACGCGAGATCCTCGAAGGGGAAGGGCGCGAGGCGCTGTCGATCTACCGGCTCTCCGATTATTCCGGGGTGGCGATCAGTTCCATCTACGAATATTTCCCCACCATCGAATCGTTGATCGGTGCGATTTTCGACGACTACCGTGCCGATGCCCGCCAGCAAGCGATTGCCAGCATCCACGCGCTTCCTGCTTCGGCCACCCTTTACGACGGCATCGAAATGGTCCTGCGCACCGGTCTTGCAGCCTTGCACCGCTGGTTGCAGATCGATTCGCAGCTGAGCATCAAGTCCGCCTACTACGGCGAACTGGTGCGCCTGGATATCGTCAAGCCGGAGCGCTTCTGGATTTCGATGGTCATTCCGGCGTTGGTGCAACGTTTTTCCGATCAGGTCCTGGTGCGTGATCGCGAGAAAGCGGGCTTTCTGGCTTACCAGGCCGTCACCGCGTTACCCCGTGCGTTGCTGATTGAAAAACCCGAATACCTGCTTCAGGACGACACCGTGCGGATGCTGACGCGCATGCTCCATGCACTGCTGACCACGGCGGACCCGGAATAACCCCTCAAGCCAATTGGCTTATTAGTAAAAAACACAATAAAAACAGTTGGTTGTGACGGCATCCGAGGTGTCGGAATCCGGAAATGATTTTACCTTCCCGCCCCCTACACTGGCTCTGCCATGAAAGCCGTCGCGCATCGACGGCCAGGGCACGAACCCATGAATTCCAGGAGACTGTCCATGACAAAAACAATAGAAGAACAGGTCGAACTGCTGCTGAGCGACCCGGTGGCCCTGGTCGAGCATAACTTGCAGAGCTGGAAGCATTTGCCTGTCGAACAGATCGACGCGCTGCAACTGGCAGGGCTCAAGCGCCGCTTCAACGAGATGCGTGACCGTATTGCAGTACTCAAGAAGCTCGCTGACGCGGAGGGCATCGAGCACATCGAGCACCTGGACGACGTGGTGCCACTGCTGTTCGAACACACCCTGTTCAAGTCCTACCCGCCATCGTTGCTGGAAAAGAACAACTTCGCCACCCTCAACAAATGGCTGGGCAAACTGGTGGTTCCGGAACTGGCGCAAAAGATCGCGACCGTCGACGTCAGCACCTGCACAGGCCTGGACGACTGGTTCGAAACCATGGACCGCGAACTCCCGGAGCTGTGCCTGAGCCACACCTCGGGTACTTCCGGCACGCTTTCGTTTCTGCCATGCAGTACCCGTGAGTTCGAAAAAGCCTCCCAGGTACGCAAGCTCTACGCCTGGAACATGACCGGCGCGGACACACCCGATCCGGACCTGCATACCGCTTACCCGTACTACCGCAAAGGCTACCTCAGCCATTTGCGCGGCATCGGTTCGCTGGTGCGGGTGCTGCTGCCGGACGCTTCGCATTTCCACCCGGCCTATCCGTCGACCCTGTCCAGTGACGTGCTGCGCCTGGGCGCCAGGCTTCGCGCCGCGCACAACAACGGCACGCTGGATCGCCTGGTGGTGGCGCCGGAACTGCTGGCCAAGAAAAAGGCGTTCGACCAGCAACAGGCCGAGATGCCGCAGCACCTGGCGGCCTTCTTCGATGACATCGCCACCCGGTTGAAGGGCAAGCGCGTGTACATCGGCGGCACCTGGAACCTGCTGCACAACATGGCCGTCGCCGGTCTGGAACGGGGCCTCGAAGGCGTGTTCCATCCCGATTCCTACATCATCACCACTGGTGGGGCCAAAGGCGTGGTGCCGCCGCAGAACTGGCGCGAAGACGTCATGCGCTTTCTGGGGGTGAAGACGCTGAACGAGTCCTATGCCATGTCGGAGGTGGTCAGCGGCTCGCATTTGAAATGCGAGCAGGGCAACTACCACTTTTCACACACCGCGATTCCGTTCCTGCTGGATCCGGAAACCAGCAAGCCGCTGCCACGCCACGGGCGTCAGACCGGGCGCGCGGCGTTCTTCGACCTGGGGGCCGATATCCACTGGGGCGGCTTCATCACCGGCGACGAAGTCACGATCGAGTGGGATGAACCCTGCAGCTGCGGTCGCCCCAGTCGCTACGTGGTCGGTGCGATCCAGCGCTACAGCGAAAAGAACGGCGGGGACGACAAGATCACCTGCGCGGCATCCGAACAATCCCATCGCGAGGCGATGGACTTCCTCAACACCCTGGAGGGCTGAGCCATGACCCACCCTATTGCGCCGATGATCATTCGTGGTCAAGTGATCACCGACAACCTGATTGAAGTGGGTGGTCGTGGCGGTGACCTGAGCTTCCTCACCCCCGACGCGAACAAGTACATCGACCAGCTGCCCTTGGGCAACCCGGCGAAAATGGCCGATCTGTACAGCCTGAGCTTCAACGACATTCTCGATTACGCCGTCGAACTCGGCGGGCGCCTGGACCTGGAAAAGAACCCGTACCTGCAGGAAGCCTGCGAGCTGTCGTTCCTGACCGCGCCCACCACCCCGACCATCGTCAAGGGCTCCTACATGGGCCTCAAGCATCTGCTGTCCCGTGAGTTCGTTACCGAAATGGCGGAAACCACGGTGGGCATCAAGTACCTGGAAGGCTGGGTGCCGCAGACCCTGCTCGACGGTACCGAGCTGGAAGTGCGCTGCTTCGGCGCCCGCACCTTGCACATCGTCGCCGGCAATGCGGTGTCCCTCTCGTTGTGGACCATCATCCGCAACATGGTCTTGCGCAGCGATGCAATCATCAAGGCGCCGTCCAACGACCCGTTCACCGCGTTGGCCATCGCCCGCACCATGGTCGACATGGCCCCGGACCATCCGCTGACCAAACACCTCTCGGTGGCTTACTGGAAGGGTGGCGACGAGGCATTCGAGAAGCGCCTGTATCAACCGCAGAACCTGGAAAAAATCGTCGCCTGGGGCGGCTTTGCCTCGATGAAGCACGTCACCAAGTACATCCAGCCGGGTCTGGAACTGATTTCCCTGGACCCCAAGCGCAGCGCCAGCATCATCGGCCAGGAGACCTTCGACAGCGAAGCGAACATGCGCGAAGCGGCGGTGCGGCTGGCCGTCGATATCGGTGCCATCAACCAGAAGGGCTGTGTCTGCGCACGGGTGGTGTATGTGCAGAGCGGCACGGATGAGCAGGGTCTTGAGAAACTCAACACCTTTGGCCGGTACGTCTATGACGCCATGCTCGGTTTGCCCAATACCCTCAGCACCACGCCCAAGCGTTATGACCAGGGCCTCAAGGCCCACGTCGACGCGCTGCGCCTGGATGACGAGTGGTACAAGGTCATCGGCGGCAAGGACGGCGAGGGCGCGATCATCTGCTCGCAGTTGCCGGAGCCCGTGTCCTTCGCCGCCAGCCTCGACGACCGTACCGCCAACCTGGTGCCGGTCGACGATTTGAGCGAAGTGATGGCGGCGGTCGATGCCTATACCCAGACCGTCGGCGTCTATCCGGAAAGCATCAAGGATCAGCTCAAGGATGTGCTGCCGCTGTATGGCGCCCAGCGCATTGTCTCGCTGGGCTATGCCGCCGCCATGAAATTTGCCGCGCCCCAGGACTCCATCGAACCGATGCGCCGCATGGGCAAGTGGATTTCCAACCAGATCGCGTCACCTGAAACCAGCGCCGCCCCGTGGCTGCGCCCGTCGATCTGACCCAACTCTCACGAACACCACAAGACCCTGTAGGAGCAAGGCTTGTCGGATCGCCGCACCGCCGCGATGGCGTCCTTTCAGTCGACATCTTTGCAGGATATGCCGGCCTCATCGCGGGCAAGCCTTGCTCCCACAAGTTTTGGGGTGTTTGTTCACTATTTGGAGAAACCAACATGACCACCTGCATCGGCTACGGCGTCCATGAAGCCAACGCCCCCCTCGAACCCCTGCGCTTCGAACGCCGTGCCCTGCGCGACGACGACGTTTCCATCGAGATCGACTACTGCGGCGTCTGCCATTCCGACATGCACTACGTGCACAACGATTGGAAAAGCACGCGTTTTCCCTGTGTACCGGGCCATGAAATTGTCGGCCGGGTCACCGCCGTGGGGCCGGCCGTCAACCGATACCACGTGGGCGACCTGGTCGCTGTCGGTTGCCTGGTCGACAGTTGCCAGCAGTGCGAGGCGTGTGAAGCTCACCAGGAACCGCATTGCACCCAGGGCATGACCCCGACCTACAACGGCCTGGACCGTATCAGCGGTGAAGTGACTCGCGGTGGCTATTCCCAACGCATCGTGGTGCGCGAGCGTTTCGTGCTGCGTGTGCCGCCGGCGCTGGACCCTCGCTTCACGGGGCCCTTGCTGTGCGCGGGCATCACCGTCTGGACGCCGATGCGCGAGCACAACGTCAAGGCGGGTACACGACTGGCCGTAGTCGGCCTCGGCGGGCTGGGCCACATGGCGGTCAAGCTGGGCGTTGCGTTGGGTGCGCAGGTTACGGTGATCACCACCTCGCCGGGCAAGGCCGACGATGCTATTGCACTGGGTGCGCATCATGTCCTGCTGTCCAGCGATCCGGCGGCCATGAAAAGTGCCGCCAGCAGCTTTGACTTGATCCTCGATACCATCCCGCGCACCCACAACGTCAATCCCTACCTGATGCTGCTGGCGCGTAACGGGACGCTGGTGCTGGTGGGCGCGCTGGAACCCCTGGAGCCGATCCACGGCGCTTTGCTGGCGGTCAACAATCGTTCAATTGCGGGCTCGTTGATCGGTGGCCTGGAGCAGACCCAGGAACTGCTCGACTTCTGCGCCGAGCACGAAGTGCTGCCGATGTGCGAGATGATCGACATCCAGGACATCAACCAGGCGTTCACGCGCATGCACAACAATGACGTGAAGTATCGCTTCGTGATCGACATGGCGTCGCTCAAGGATGTCGACCCCGCCTGACGATACATTCTCGAGAATGCCGGCCCCCCTTTCGTTCGGTGC
Source organism: Pseudomonas sp. WPR_5_2 (assembly GCF_003634475.1). Taxonomy (NCBI): domain Bacteria; kingdom Pseudomonadati; phylum Pseudomonadota; class Gammaproteobacteria; order Pseudomonadales; family Pseudomonadaceae; genus Pseudomonas; species Pseudomonas sp. WPR_5_2. The sequence continues at coordinate 182,598 of NZ_RBLA01000001.1, forward strand.
CTCGCTCCGGTCCTGCTCCGTGGGCCCGCCGCGATCGGCCATCCTTGGCCGTGCGCGGCTAACCCGGCATCCATGCCGGGTTGCCCACTGCGCAGAACCTCCACTCGGCCTCACGAGGGGGCGAACACCGCGAAAAGTCAAAGCGAGGCGGCCTGACAGCCGACCTGATTTCACGGGTGCACTCGCTCTCCTGTGGGAGCGAGCCTGCTCGCGATGGTCTTCCAGACAACGAGATCATCCAGACAGGGCGCGTAATCGTTGACGTCCTTCGCGAGCAGGCTCGCTCCCACAGGGGGATGACGGGCATCCGTCAAAATCAGGTCGGCTGTCAGGCCGCCTCGCTTTGCTTTTGATCTGGGCGACTCACGGAGCAATGCCGGAGTGAGGGTATGCCGAGCCTGAGCGAGGCACCGAGTGGTGGGGCAAGAGCCCTTGGTTACTTGGGGCTCTTCCAAGTGACTCGCTGTAAGAGCGATACCGCCAGCCGCCGTTACCGAAGAAACGGATATGTACACCAGTCGAAAGTAACAACGAAAAAAAGCCCCGATGCCCCAGCCTGACCAAAGGCGGTAGGGGACATCGAGGCGAAAAACGAAGGGGTAACCGTTAATTTACGAAACAGCTCAGGACACGCAACGCGCCTTGTCTTTCCAGTACTTCTCACGCACCTGCCGACGTAGCACCTTGCCCACCACACTGACCGGCAGTACCTCGACAAACGTGATCGACTTGGGCGCCTTGAATCGACCCAGGCGGCCTTTCACATGCTCGATCAAGGCATCGACCGACACGATCTCGCCAGCCTTGAGCACCACTTCGGCATGCACCGCTTCACCCCATTCCTCATGGGGAATGCCGACTACCGCGGAGTTGGACACCGCCGGGTGGGCATTGAGCGCTGCTTCCACTTCGATGGCGTACACGTTGAAGCCACCGGTGATGATCATGTCTTTCTTGCGGTCAACCAGGAACAGGAAACCCTCGGGATCGATGTAGCCCAGGTCGCCGGACTTCCAGTAGCCGTTGTGAAACTCCTGCGCCGTGCCTTCCGGATTCCTGAAGTAACCCGAGATGGTGCCCCGGGAACGCACCCACAATTCACCGGTGGTGCCTAGCGGCACTTCCTCGCCGTTGTCGTCGACAATCAGAATCTCTGCACCGACGGCGATGCGCCCGGCCGAGGACAGTTGTTTCTCGTTACGGGGCAGGTGATCCGCTTTGCTCAGCAGTGCGACCGCGTGCAGGCTTTCAGTGGCACCGTAGATCTGCATGAAGATGTTGCCGAAACGCTCCTGGGCCTGACGCAATTTGGCGGGGCTCATCGGTGCCGCGCCGTAGGCCATGGTCTGCAGTGAAGACAGGTCGTAGTCCCGGGCTTCGGGCATTTCCAGCAGGCGATAGATCATGGTCGGCACGAGCAGGGTCATGGTGACCTTTTCGGCTTCGATGTTGCGGCACAGGCGCGCCAGGTCCGGGACGTTCTGGGTCAGGGTGCAACCGCCGCGAAACAGTGTTGGCAGCAGACCCAGGCCAGAACCGTGGCTGATGGGCGCCATGTGCAGGAAACGCGTGTCCGGCTGGTAAGGCTGCTCGGCCTCCAGGTACATCGAATCGCGCAGCGCCATCCAGTTATCGAGGGTGTAGGCGGCGCACTTGCTTTGCCCGGTGGTGCCACCGGTGAAGCGATAGACCAGCGGGTCCTTCTGCATGTCGTTGTCGACACCGGGGTTGTGATCCGGCACGCCTACAAGCAGGTCCCAGAAACACAAAAGCCCCTCGCGCGGGGTTTCTGGCGGGTCCATGCAGACGACGGTGATGCCCTGATCGTGCAGCAGGTCGAAATAGCGATCGATCAATGCGTTCTCGATGAACACCACCTTGGGGCGCAGGAACTCGACTTGCCAGCGGTGTTCCTCGAACGCGTCGCGGTAGTTGGTATAGGCAGCGGCAGCGTCGCCCTTGAGCGCCGTCCAGGCATGGAACAGCGAGATGTTGTCGTTTTCCAGAATGCAGAGATAGACATCCCCGCGGCGAAGCCCCAGACGCCCGCGCAGCATGTTGACGATGCGATTGGTCAGCGAATGGAGCTCACGGAAGTTGTAGCGACGATTGCGCTCGATGTTGACCAGGGCTTCCCGGTCGCCAAAGCGCACGGCCAGGTTACCGACCGTGTTTGCGAAGTTCATTATTGTCATGGTTATTCTCCGTCCGGGCGTGTGGCTGCACGCCCGTTGCGATCATCATCGCGAGTTTAAACCGGGCCCCGGCCCGGGAATACTCAGGCCTGTCGAGCCTTGATAGCCGCCATGGCCGTGTCGATGAAGACCTTGACCTGCTCGTTGGCGTCGTTGCGCGGCGCGGCAGTGCTCCAGTCGGTGATCTGTGCCAGGTGCGCCTCGATGGCCTCCGGCGACAGTTCGTCATTGCCGATGTACACCGGAGCGGTCTCTTCCATGCGCACCGCCGAGAACACACCGGCGCCGGCACCCAGGATCAGCTTGGTCGGCGCGTTTTCGCTGACCAGGAACAAGGCGCCCGGAGTGACCTGTTCGGGACGGCTGGCCGCCAGCAGCTCGGCCGGCATGACGTCTTCGGTCATGCGGGTGGCGGCCATCGGCGCCAGGGTGTTGACCAGGATGTTGTGCTTGCGGCCTTCGATGGCCAGCATGTTCATCAGGCCGACCACGGCCATTTTCGCCGCGCCATAGTTGGCCTGGCCGAAGTTGCCGAACAGGCCGGCGGCGGAGGTGGTCATCAGGACGCGGCCGTAGTTTTGCTCGCGCATCACATCCCATACGGCCTTGGTGCAGTTGATCGAGCCCATCAGGTGGACATTGATCACTGCGTTGATGTCGGCCATCTCCATTTTGGCGAACGACTTGTCGCGCAGGATGCCGGCGTTGTTGATCAGGATGTCGACACGACCGAAGGCTTCGACCGTCTGCTTGACCATGGCCTGGACCTGTTCGTAGTCGGCCACGTTGGCGCCGTTGGCAATGGCGACGCCACCGGCCTGGCGGATTTCCTCGACCACGGCCAGGGCGGCTTCGGTGGAACTGCCGGAGCCGTCACGGCTGCCGCCGAAGTCGTTGATCACCACCTTGGCGCCACGGGCGGCAAGATTCAGGGCGTGGACGCGGCCAAGGCCGTTGCCGGCGCCGGTGACAATAGCGACGCGATCATCAAAACGAATGGTCATTGTATTTTCCTCTGGTGAAATAGTAGTAGGCGGAGAACGGCGGAGGAAGTACGTGGTTTCCCCGGGGTCGCCGTTCTCCATAAACATCAGGCGCGGCTGAAGATGCCGACGTGCTCGGTGGACTCTTCCACACGCCACAGGCCGCCGCCGTTGCCTTGCAGGGCAAAGCGCGCGCCTTCGACCTGACGTGGGCCACAGTTGCCGCGCAGCTGCTCCACCAGTTCGAAGATCTGCCCGATGCCGGTGGCGCCGATCGGATGGCCCTTGGACTCAAGGCCCCCGGACGGGTTGACCGGCAGCCGGCCACCCAAAGCGCTGTCGCCGCGTTCGGCCATCACACCGCTCATGCCCGGTTCGCACAGGCCCAGGGCTTCGATCGCCAGCAGTTCGCCGATGGCGGTGGCGTCATGCACCTCGGCCACATCGATGTCCTGCGGGGCAATGCCCGCTTGCTCGAACGCGGCCTTGCCGGCCAGGTGGGTGCAACCCTTGTCGAAGTCTTCGGCGGCACGGGCCGAGGCCGAGCGCACGACGCTGGCCAGTACCCTGATCGCGCGGTTCTTGTTGAAGCCGTATTTCTTCAGGGCCGATTCGGTGCACAGAATCGCGGCGGCGGCGCCATCGGAAATCGGCGAGCACATCGGCAGGGTGATCGGGTAGGTGATCGGCGGCGCGGCGAGGATCTCTTCAATGCTCATGGCATTGCGGTACTGGGAGCGTTCGTTGTGCACCGAGTGGCCGTGGTTCTTCGAGGACACAGCGGCCAGTTGCCGCTGGGTGATGCCATAGCGTTCCATCAGACCGCCACGGCCCAGGGCCGCGTAGACGTCCATGAATGGGCTGTAGGGTTTTTCCGATTGCGAACCGGCGGGTGGCACGATGCCTTTGCCCATGCTAGCCAGGTAGTGCTTGTTTTCCTCGAAGGTCTCGATGTCCCAGGCGGATTCGAAGGCCGAGAACATTTTCGCCTTGTCGCTGTAGAACATCTTCTCCGCGCCAACCGCCAGGGCCACCTCGGCGGCGCCGGCCTGTAGCTGGGTAACGGCCAGGTTGAAGGCATGGCTCGAAGAGGCGCAGGCGCCTTCAATGTTGAAGATCGGGATGCTGTCCAGGCCCAACGGCAACAGTGCCACCTGGCCACGGATCATGTGCTGGCCATCGAAATGGCCCTGGGTGCAGTTGCCGAAAAATCCGACCTGAATCCACTTGCGGTCGCAATCGGCATCTTTCAGGGCATCTTCCACCGCCCAGGCGGTAAGTTGCTTGATGGTCTTGTCAGTGTGACGGCCGAAGGCGGTCATGCCGACGCCGACGATGTATACGTTTTCCATCGTTACCTCGAATCACTCAGTAAAAAGGGGCAGGGCGCCTGAATCCGGTTTCTGTGGGAGCGAGCCTGCTCGCGAAGACGAAATTCCAACCACAGAAGATGCGGCGGCAGTACCGGCCTCTTCGCGAGCAGGCTCGCTCCCACAGGTTTCGAAGCTGCGAATCAGTAACCCTTGAAATCCGGTTTGCGCTTTTCGGCGAAGGCGCGCACGCCCTCGGCCATGTCGTAGGAGCGCTGGTGATCGCGCAGTGTCAACAGTTCCTGGCGCAGTGCATCGGCGCGGGACTTGTCACCGGCTTCGTCGGCCACTTTCTTCATCTTGCGCAGCACCAGCGGGCTTTTCCCGGCCAGCTTGGCGCCCAATGCCTGCACGCGCCCGACCAGTTCACCATCGGCGACCACTTCGCTGACCAGCCCGTAGTTCTTCATGTCCTGGGCGGGCAGGGCGTCACCGGTGAACAGCATGTACTTGGCGATGTTCTCCGGGATCTTGCGTGGCAATACCGCTGCGCCACCACCGCCGGGAAACACGCCGAAGTTGGAGTGGGCATCGCCGAAACGCGCACTTTGCGCGGCAATCACCAGGTCGCAGCACAGCACGGTTTCCAGGCCACCGGCCAGGGCCAGGCCATTGACCGCGGCGATCACCGGTTTGGGAAACGCACGCAGCGCATCGAAAAAGGTAACGATGGTGTCCAGCAGATCCTTCTCGCCGGGTTGCGGCGTGCCGCCGGCCTTGAGGTCGGCGCCGGCACAGAAGGCCGGGCCAGTGGCGGTCAGGGCTACCACGCGGACTTGATCGTCGTTTTCCCAGGCGTGCAAGCGGGCGGTCATGGCCTCCAGCATTTCACGGTTAAGGGCGTTCATGGCTTTCGGACGGGTCAGGGTGATCCAGCCCACCTGACCCTTGATGTCAAAAGAAACGGACTCGCTCATCTCCAATCCTCGATCTCAATGCAATTGACGTTTCTGTCTGGACTGGAAATTACGCGAGTCACTCAGGCCCTCACCCCCCCCCTTGCGGACGGGGCGCCGACCGCTTCGCCTGTTGCAGGATGGGCGTCACATCCAGGCAATAAGCCAAGGGCGGAGAGTCAATCATGCAGACAAATGTCATCAACGCCGGCGATCTGTTGGTCGCCACCAAGTTCTCGCCACCGCGTCTGAACGCCCGGCACATCCCCCGTGCCTACCTGCTGGGTCGTTTGCGCGAGTCGCAACTTTGCAGTGCCACCCTGATTACCGGCGGCGCGGGGTTCGGTAAAACGATCTTGCTCGCCCAATGGCGTCTGGAATTGATGAAAGCCGGGCTGGACGTGGCCTGGGTTTCGTTCAGCCTTGACGACCGCCAGTTCGCCAGCTTTCTGTCCTACCTGCTGGCAGCCTTGCAGCGCCTGGGCATCGCGATCGAACAGGATTGGCTCAACAGTGACGGCAGCGAACAATCGATCAATGCCTTGATCGCCCTGATCACCCACGCCGCACAAGACCTCGAAACAGAAATGCACCTGCTGCTTGACGACTTCCATCATGTCGACTCGCCGACCGCGCACCGGCTGATGCAGAAATTACTGGATCATTGCCCGTCCAACCTGCACATCACCCTTGCCTCGCGCAACACGCCGCCGCTGAGTCTGGGGCGTTTGCGCATGCAGGGCCATGTGGCCGAGATCGATACCGCGGAATTGCCGTTCGATGTCGATGAAACCCGGGACTTCTTCAAGCAAAACCTCAGTGTCCTGCCACTCACCGCCGACGAAGAACGCCTGATCCATGACTTGACCAATGGCTGGCCCGCGAGCTTGCAACCCATCGCCACCATGTTGCGGGTGCGTCCGACCCGGCGCACGCAACTGCGTTCGATCCTGCGTAACTCGGCGGACCTTCAGGCTTACTTGACCGAGGACGTGGTGGCGTGCCTGCCGCCGGAGTTGCTGGAGTTCATGGAAAAGGTCTCGATACTGCGGCGTTTCAATGCCGACGTTGGCGAGTTCGTCACCGGCTGCCCCCATGCGCAAGACATGATCAAGCGGGCAGAGGACGAGAATTTGTTGATCCATCGCATCGAATCGGAAGACAGCTCGCCCTGGTACCGTTTCCATCCGCTGTTTGGCGAATTTCTCACCCAGCGCCTGACGGCCCGTGGCGAGGCGGTGGTGCAGGCGCTGCATCGACACGCCAGCCAGTGGTTCGCCGAACATGACTATCTGGTGGAAGCGGTGCGCCACGCCAATCTGGGCGGTGACCGTGATTACGCCGTCAAGGCCATGGAACAGGCGGCGTCCAGCACCTGGAGCATGGCCTATATCAGTCCGATGCTGCACCTGCTCGAACGCTTGCCCCAGGATATTCTGTTCGCCCATCCGCAACTGTTCATCATGGGTTGCCTGACCTATGCCTTTACCGCCCGCCCGGAAAAGGCCCAGCGCTGGCTGGAGCAGATCCGCCGCAGCGAGGCCTCACGCAACCCGGCGATCTCCTCGAAACTGGTGCTGGCCGACGCCGCCATTGCCCTGACACTGGATCAGCCCCATCGGGTCATCGGCCTGCTGGAACCGACCCTCCAGACACCTCTGGAAAACCGTTCGTTGCGCTACATCAGCCTGTCGGGGCTGGCCACCGCCTATCTGTCGGTGGGGCGTGCGGATGATGCGCGCCGACTCCAGGAGCGGCATCCGATCGACCTTCAAGACTGCGACAACGACATGGCCATGGTCTTTGAAAGCACCCGGGCGCTGACCCGTCTCAGGGAGGGCAATGCCCGGCAGGCACAAAACATCGGGACCCGCGTTACCGAGCGTGCCGAACACACCTATGGACGCGACTCGGTTGCAGCCAATCTGTGCGCCGCCACGCTCTGCGATGCTTACTACGAACTGAATCAGCTCGACGACGCGTTGCGGGTGCTGGCCAACCGCAGCGGGATTCTGCGTTCATCCCTGCCCGAAGTGATGGGGCGGGCTTCGATCTGCCGCGCACGCATTACCTTGCAGCGCGAGTCAGCCCAGGCTGCCTTGCATTTCCTCGAGGCGCAGGGCGCGCACTTTCATGTACTGGGCCTGGACCGGCTGCTGGCCATGATGCTGGCCGAGCAAGTGCGCGTGCTGATACAGCAGGGGGAAAGTCGTCGCGCTGCCGAGCTGATGACGCGATTGACGGCCCTGGAAGCCGAGCAACGCCCGCACGCCGAAGCACGGGAGGCCATCGGTTGCCTGGCGGCGATGTCCCGAGTGCGACTGGCACTGGCCGGGCGCGAGCCGGGACAGGCCCTGGAACACCTGCAGTCCATTGCCGCCTACATCGAGCAGTCGGCAAAGGGACGCACACTGGTTCGTCTTCGCTTGCTCGGTGCCCTGGCTCACCACATGCTCGATCAGCCGGATCAGGCGCGGGCATACCTGCAACAGGCCCTGGAGGCGGGTGCCAGGATGGGATTGGTCCGTACGCTGCTTGATGAAGGCCCGGCGGTGCTCGCGTTGCTGGCTCAAGGGCAGGACGAAATCGCCCGGGACAGTTCGACCGCGGATTACCTGAAGACATTGCTCAACCGCGAATCACCCCACGAGGAGCCCACGCCAGCGGCGGTTGCCCCCAGGAGCATGTCGGACGGGCCACGGGCCAGCCTGACGCCGCGAGAGCTGGAGATCCTCGGCCTGATCGCCCAGGCCATGTCGAATAAACGCATTGCCCTGACGCTGAACATCACCTTTGGCACGGTGAAATGGAATGTGAAAAACATCCTCGCCAAGTTGGGGGTGTCAAGCCGCTATGCGGCGATCTCCCTGGCTCGCCAGCAGGGCATGCTCAAGTAACCGGATGCGCGCGGCGCCCCGTGCACCCTCCCGAGACGGGAGGCGCATGCGTCGCTGGCCAACCCCCATGCTCAGGTCAGCATCGACTACCCGACCCGGTTCAAGAGGAAGACCATGAGCGATACATCAGCAGCATTCCTGAGCGAGCAGGAAATCATGATCCGCGACGCCGCCCGCAAAGTGGCGCAGGAAGTCGTGGCTGCCACGGCGGCCGAGCGCGACCGCACGGGCGCCTGGCCGCACGCGGAACTCAAGGCGGTGGCCGAACTCGGCTTCCTGGGCATGCAGATTCCCGAGGAGGCCGGCGGTTCGGGCATGTCCTTTCCTGAATACTGCCTGTGCATCGAGGAATTTGCCGCAGCGGATGCCGGCTTCGCGACCATTCTGCATGTCCACAACGGCATGACCGACATGCTGCATCGCTTCGGCACCGAGGGGCAAAGGCAGCAGTACCTGGCCGGGATGATTTCCGGCGAGCTGATTGCCGCCGGCTTGCTGACCGAGCCCCAGGCCGGTTCCGACACCGCCGCGTTCCGCACCACGGCGCGCCGCGACGGCGACCATTACGTTCTCAACGGCAGCAAGCAGTTCATCTCCAACGGCAGCGAGGCGGGGGTTGCCTTTGCCATTGCCGCGACCACCGATACTCCGGAAGGCCGCAAGGGCCCGAGCATGTTCATCATCGACCCGCGGGAGCCGGGTTATATCGTGGCGCGGGTTGAAAGCAAGATGGGCCAGCGCTCGGCGCATGTGGCGGCCATTCAACTGGATAACTGCCGGGTGCCGGCGCACAACTTGCTGGCGGAGGAAGGTACGGCCTACAAACGCCTGATGGCCACCCTGTCCGAAGGCCGGATCGGCATCGCCGCCGTGGCCGTGGGCGCCGCCCGTGCCGCACTGGAAGCGGCGGTGAAGTATGCCAACGAACGTGAAGCCTACGGCGCGCCGATCATCAAGCTGCAAGGCGTGGCGTTCGATCTGGCCGACATGGCCACCCAGTTCGAAGTCGCCCAGAACTACATGCTGCACGCCGCTCGCCTGCATTACGCCGGCGTGCCCTGCGCCAAGGAAGCGTCCATCGCCAAGCTGTTCGCCAGCGAAATGGCCGAGAAGGTTTGCTCCGAAGCGTTGCAAATCCATGGCGGCTACGGCTACCTCAGCGATTTCCCGGTGGAGCGCTACTGCCGTGATGTGCGGGTGACCAAGATCTACGAGGGCACCAGCCACATCCAGAAAGTGATCATCGCTCGCAACCTGTAACCGGGCAGCGTTGACCTTTGCGGAGAACTTCAGGCACGGCCAGGCATGACCTGGCCGATGCGGCATCAGGAGGAATTGAGTGTGACTGACAGTGCAGTGCTGTATGAAAAGATTGGCAAGACCGCGCTGATCACCTTGAACCGGCCACAGAAAAAAAATGCCTTCGAGGCCGCCATTAACGAAGCCTTGCCGGCAGCCCTGAAGGCAGCGAAGGACGATCGTTCGGTGCGCTCCATCGTCCTGACCGGTGCCGGCGGAGCGTTCTGTTCCGGTTTCGACCTGGGCAGCCTGGAGGAGGGCGAGGACGCTGTGTTTGCCGGGCGCAAACTGGTGCTGGGTTTTCAGGAGTGGTTCGGCAGTCTGGTGGACCTGCCAAAACCGGTGATCGCGGCGGTCGATGGCGCGGCCGTGGGGGCAGGCTTCTCGCTGGCCCTGGCCGCCGATTTCATGTTCGTCACGCCACGGGTACGGCTGTTGCCGACTTTCCTGAGCCTGGGGCTGGTGCCGGACCTGTCGATGCTTTACGTCTTGCCAAGGGTGGTGGGGCTGGCCAAGGCCAAGGAGCTGGTGTTTTGTGCACGGCCGATCGATGCGCAACAGGCGTTGGCGCTGGGTCTGGCTCAAGCCGTCATCCCCCAGGAACAACTGGTGGAGAGCGCCTTACAGTTCGCCCGGCAGTTCGATGACGCGCCGTCCGATGCGTTAGGATTGGCCAAGACCCTGCTCAACCGCTCGTTCGAGACCGACCGCCACGCGATGACCCAGTTCGAAGCCAGCGCCCAGTCATTGTGCGGGGCCAGTCGATACCATGCCGAAGCCGTGCGCCGCTTTCTCGGCAAGGAAGGGTTGCCCTACCCGGGCGCGGTGTTGCCACAGCCATGAAGCCCCAAAGAGGGAGGGGCAGCCGGCCTTCGGGCCTGCCTATCCTTGAGACTCAAGACCTGCCGTCCGGCGCTGCTTGCCGGAGAACGCCAGGGAGCCGGCAGGATTTCCAATATTGAGGAGTAAGACATGATGCAGAAAGTCGTCGTCGCGGGTGTAGGTATGATCCCCTTCGTCAAACCTGGCCAGAGCGAGACCTATGCGGTCATGGGCGAGCAGGCCGTGCGGCTGGCCCTGGCGGATGCCGGCGTCGGTTACGAGTCGGTCCAGCAGGCGTTTGCCAGTTACATCTTTGGTGATTCCACCAGTGGCCAGCGTGTGCTGTACAACGTCGGCATGACCGGCATCCCGGTGATCAACGTCAACAACAACTGCGCCAGCGGGTCAACGGCACTGTTCCTGGCCAACCAGGCCATCGCCAGCGGTATGGTCGACATCGTCCTGGCGTTCGGTTTCGAGCAGATGGTTCCGGGGGCCATCCCCAGTGCCTTCCCGGACCGTCCGAGCCCGCTGGAGCTGTTCCTCGATCAATGCGACGAAGCGATTCCCGGTGCCGCACAGATTCCGGCGGCGCTGCGTATCTTCGGCAGCGCTGGGGTGGAGCACATGAATCGCTTCGGCACACCACTGGAAACCTTCGCCAAGATTCGCGCCAAGGCCAGCCGTCACGCCGCGAACAATCCAAAAGCCGTGTTCCGCAAAGTCGTCACCACCGAAGAAGTCATGGCCGATCAGGTGATGTGGCCGGGCGTCATGACGCGTCTGATGGCCTGCCCGCCAACCTGCGGCGCAGCGGCGGTGGTGTTGTGCAGCGAAACCTACGCCAGAAAGCATGGACTGGATCGCGGCGTGTCGATTGCCGGTCAGGCCCTGACCACCGATGGCGCGGAAACCTTCAAGTCGGGCGACATGCGTGACGTTGCCGGTTACTCGATGTCCCGCGCGGCTGCGAAGAAGGCCTATGAAATGGCCGGTATCGGCGCCGAGGACGTGCACGTCGTCGAACTCCATGACTGCTTCGCCCAGAATGAGCTGTTGACCTACGAATCCCTGGGCCTGTGCCCGGAAGGCGGGGCACAGAAGTTCGTCGACGACGGCGATAACACCTATGGCGGCCAGTACGTGGTCAACCCGTCCGGCGGCCTGCTGTCCAAGGGGCATCCGATCGGCGCCACGGGCCTGGCGCAATGCACTGAGCTGGTCCTGCAACTGCGCGGCCGCGCCGAACAGCGCCAGGTAGAAGGCGCGCGCATCGCCCTGCAACACAACGTCGGTATCGGTGGCGCCTGTGTCGTCACGCTGTACCGCAAAGACTGACAGGGGATACACCATGGATTTTCAACCTGATGCCAGCCTCGAAGCCTTCCGCGAGGACGTGCGCCGGTTCCTTCGCGACCAGGTTCCGGCCGATCTGAAAGGGCAGCAGCGCTGTGCACGCTCGCCCCGGGAGCAGATCGTGCGCTGGCAAAAGCTGCTGACCGAACGCGGTTGGGGCGCACCGTACTGGTCCAAAGAACAGGGCGGTACTGGCTGGTCGGTGCCGCAGATCCTGGTATTCGATGACGAATGCAGCGCTGCCGGCACGCCCACCCTGGATGGCTTCGTACACAAGCTGCTCGGCCCGGTGCTCAATGCGTTTGCCACGCCTGAGCAAAAGGCCGAGCACCTGCCTGCGGTGTTCAGCGGAGAGCGCATGTGGTGCCAGGGTTTTTCCGAACCCGGTGCCGGCTCGGACCTGGCGTCGCTGCGCACCCGCGCCGAGCGCGATGGCGATGTCTATGTGATCAACGGCCAGAAAACCTGGACCAGCTATGCCCACCACGCCGACTGGATCTTCATGCTGGTACGCACCAACCCGGACGTGAAAAAACAGGCGGGGATCAGCTTCCTGCTGGTGGACATGCGCACGCCGGGCATTACCGTACGGCCGATCCGCAGCATCGACGATGCCCATCATCTCAATGAAACCTTCTTCGACAACGTACGGGTGCCGGTCGGCAACCTGATCGGCGTCGAAGGGCAGGGTTGGACCATCACCAAGTTCCTGCTCAATAACGAACATGCGACCACCGCCGATCTGCCTGAGCTCAAGCGCTACATGCGCGAACTGCGATTGATCGGCTCGACGTTGCGGGTGGGCGACCAGCCGCTCTACGAGCGAGCGGAATTCGCCCTGAAGCTGGCGCGTCTGGACGCCGAGCTGCAAGCCATCGAAATGCTCGTGCAGCGGGTCGCGCGCCTGGAACAGCAGCACAATCCGGCGTCGCACACCCTGGGCTCGATGCTCAAGATCCGCGCCACCGAGTTTCAGCAACGCATCACCGAGGCGCAGATCGAGGCGCTGGGCGATTACGGCGCGATCGCCTATCCGCATCCCCATGAGGCCGATCCGCAGCAACCGTTCCCGCAGCAAGCACTTGCGCGAGGCATCAGCCACGACATGTTCCTGCGCCGGGCGTCGACCATTTACGGCGGCACCAGCGAAGTGCAGCGCGGCATTATCGCCAAGATGCTGTTCCAACTCTGATAGCAGGAAACCGGTATGGATTTCGAATTCACTTCGGAACAACAACTGTTGCAGGACAGCCTGCGACGTTATGTGGACAAGGCCTACAGTTTCGAGGCGCGTAACGCGCTGCTCAAGGCGGGCAAGAACGGTAGCACGGACAACTGGGGCCTCTTTGCCGCCAACGGCTGGCTGATGGCCGCGTTGCCGGAAGCCTATGGCGGGCTCGGCGGATCGCTGGTGGATACGGTGATCATCGCCCGGGAACTGGGTCGCGCTCTGGTGCTGGAGCCTTTTACCGGCTGTGGCGTGCTGGCGGCCCAGACCCTGCTGGCGGCAGGTACCGAGGCGCAAAAAGAGCGGCTGCTGCCGCAACTGGCCGATGGCACCTATCGGATCGCGCTGGCGTATAGCGAAGCGGGTTCACGGGGCATGCCGTTGCCGGTCACGCTACAGGCCGAGCGTCAAAATGAGGGCTTTCGCCTGACTGGGTGCAAGAGCCTGGTGCTCGGTGCTGTCGGTGCAAAAGCGTTCATCGTCTCTGCGCAGATACCGCAAACACCCGGTATCAGCCTGCTGCTGGTCGATGCGGATCGTCCGGGTCTGACCTGCCAGGCACTGCCCCTGCACGACGGCACCTGGGTGCAGGCATTGCACTTCGATGGCGTCGCAGTCGGCTTCGATGCCTTGCTGGGTGAAGCGGGGCAGGGCTTGCCCGCACTGCGCCAAGGCCTGGCCAACGGCATTGTCGCCCTGTGTGCGGAGCTGATCGGCGGCATGGAGAAGACCCTCGAAGTCACCGCCGACTATCTCAAGGTGCGCCAGCAATTCGGCGTGCCCATCGGCTCGTTCCAGGCCTTGCAGCACCGCATGGCCGACATGGCGGCGGAGCTGGAACTGGCGCGTTCGAGCCTGCACGTGGCCCTGGCATCGATGGCCAACGATGAGGAAACCACCCGCGACAAGACCGTTTCGGGCTGCAAGATGCTGATCTGTCGCGCGGCGAAATCCGTCTGCGGCCAGGGCATCCAGTTGCACGGCGGTATCGGCATGACCGAGGAATACCTGGTCGGGCACTACTACAAGCGGGCCATCGTCGCCGACTTGTTGCTGGGTAGCAGCGACAGCCACGAGGCCGCCTGCGCAGCCGCATTGCAGGTCGGGCTTCGCGCCTGATCTGCCGTTAAACAGACCATCGAGAGCACAACAACAATGAAAAGCTACGAAACCCTGGCCGAACTGCAAGGCCTGGTCGGCGAAGTCGTGGGCACCAGCGACTGGGTGACCATCGACCAGCAGCGCATCAACACCTTTGCCGAAGCCACCGGTGACCACCAGTGGATTCACACCGATCCCGAACGCGCCGCCAAAGGGCCGTTCGGTAAGCCGATTGCCCATGGTTTTCTGACCCTGAGCCTGTTGCCGACCTTCATGACCAACGCCTTCGAACTGAGCAATGTGAAGATGGGCGTGAACTACGGCATGAACAAAGTGCGCTTCGTGCAACCTGTGCCGGTGGACAGTCGCCTGCGCGGGCATTTCAAGGTGCAGTCCTTTGAACCGCTGGAGGGCAATGGCGCCCAGATCACCTATGAAATGACCGTGGAAATCGACGGCGCCGCCAAACCGGCCTGCGTGGCGGAAACCATTCTTCGGGTATTCGCCTGAGCCGACACCGCCAGCAAGACCGCTTTACCAAACGCCACGCGCATCCCGATGCCGCGTGGCGTTTGCGTTTTCAACCGGATGACGGGCTGCCCCTCCCTTGCCGCGCCAATAAGGGGGGGGCGAAAGGAGGGGTGGGTTGGTTAAAAAAACACTACCCGGACGGGACCCGATTTCGCCGTTTCTTGAAGGGCAGGGCGCGCTTTAGAAGACGCTCAAACCACATCCTGGAGGTTGGAGACATGATTAAACTGACAAGAACCCTGATCGCGGTCGGCCTGCTGGCCGCACACGCAGGCGTGCTCCATGCAGCAGTGACAGAGCAGGAAGCCAGGCAGCTGGGCACGACATTGACACCGGTGGGTGCCGAAATGGCCGGTAACGCCGATGGCACCATCCCGGCCTACACCGGCGGGCTACATACCCCGCCCCCGGGTTTCGACAAGGCCAAGGGCATCCGGCCCGATCCGTTCGCCAGCGAAAAGCCGCAATTCTCCATCGACGCCTCAAACGTTGATCAATATGCGGACAAACTCACCGAAGGCGCCAAGGCACTGATCAAGACCCGCCCGGGGTTTCGCATCGACGTGTATCCGACCCATCGCACCGTGGGTTATCCGCAATCGGTGCTGGACAACACCCTGAAAAATGCCACCCAGGCGCAGTTGACCAATAGCGACCAGTTCCTGCAGAACGCCCGTGCAGGTGTGCCATTCCCGATTCCCAAGCGTGGCATCGAGGTGATGTTCAATCACTTGACCCGCTACCAGGGTGTGGCCTACATCGCTCCCAAATATGGCGCGTACAACGTGGATGCAGCGGGCAAGCTCGTGACCTCGACCGAGGGTCGCTGGGTTTACGAAATGCCGTACTACGACACCACCAAGCCGGAGGCGCCGACCATCATCACCCGCGCGCGCGCCAACTACACAGGCCCGGCACGCCGCGCCGGCGAGGCCGTGATGACCTTCGACAGCATCGATACCGAGAAGGGCCGTCGCGCGTTCCAGTACCTGCCTGGCCAACGTCGCGTGCGCCTGGCGCCAGACCTGGCCTACGACACGCCGAACGCCAGTACCTCCGGCATGTCCACGGTCGATGACATCTACCTGTTCAACGGCAAGCTGGACCGTTTCGACTGGAAGCTGGTCGGCAAGAAGGAAATGTACGTTCCCTACAACACCTACCGCTTCACCTATGCCGAAGATCCACAGAACGTGTTCGGGCCGAAGTTCATCAACCCCGACCTGGTTCGCTGGGAACGTCACCGCGTGTGGGTCGTGGAGGCGACGCTCAAGGAAGGCCAGCGCCACGTGTATTCCAAGCGTACCTTCTATATCGACGAAGACAGCTGGACTGCGTTGGCGGTGGATCAATACGACGGCCGTGGCCAACTGTGGCGCCCTGGCTTCAGCTACATGACTGCCATGTATGACGTCGGCGCGATCAACAACTCACCGGGCGGCCACTACGACCTGATCGCCGGCACGTATTACATCAACGTCTGGCCTGGCAAAGGCGGCGTGCAGGTCATGGACAAGTTGAGTCCCGACAACGGCTGGACGTCCGATAGCCTGGCGGGTGCCGGCGTACGCTGACACCGCTGCGCGCGAAACGGAACCGACCTGTGGGAGCTGGCTTGCCAGCGAAGAGGGCGGCAGGGTCGACATCAATGTTGCCCGATAAATACACGCGGACCCTGTAGGCGCTGGCAAGCCAGCGCCTACAGGGTCCGTATTGTCAGAGGTTGCGCTGCGTCAATCCAGCCCAGAATCCTGCGCCACCCGCCGCAATCGCTGCCTGGCCGAGGATTTCGGCCCACTGTGCATCGCTGCCGAATTCGTCGCGCCAGGACCACAAGCGACGGGTCGTGAAGTGCAGGGTGTGCTCGTGGGTGAAGCCGATCGCACCGTGAACCTGATGGGCAACGGATGTCGCCAGGGTCGCAGCTTCGCCGGCGCAGACTTTCGCGACGGCCACATCGAACGACACACTGCTTCGGCTGCCAGACTCGGCCTGCAACGCCTCGCAGGCACTGCGCAACGCGACTTGCGTGGCCATGCGTGCGGCGCCGATGGCACCGGCCATTTGCGCAAGTTGCTGCTGGATCGCCTGGAACTTGCCGATGGCCTTGCCGAACTGTGCACGTTCATTGGCGTAAACGACGGCCTTGTCCAGACTCGACTCCAGCGCGCCGACCAACATGCAGGCACGCATCAACGCACCGAACAGCCACACAGGCTCCTCCACATCCGCCACTTGCAGTGAACCGACCGCCTGAGCGGGAGCACGAGTGAAGTGCAGGGTGTCCCGCTCCTCGCCAGCGAAATTGCTGCCGGTTTCCACACTGACCGGTGCCTGACAAAGATCGACCAGCGCCACCTGTCCGGCAGCATCGGCCACCGCTGCCCAACGACAGCTGCGTGCCCAGGGTACGTTGAATACGCGACCGTTCAGGTAGCCGTCGTCGGTCAATCGCAGGTCGCCCAGGTGACCGGTCTGAATCAGCGTGATCGGACCTTGCGGAACATGCAGGCCCGCCCGGGACAGCAGCAGCGAGGCGAGCATGGTTTCGCTCAAGGCCAGTGGCGCGTTCCAATAACCAATGGCGCGCAATACCGGGCTGACGTCCAGCCAACTGGCCGCGCTGCCACCTGCTTCCTCAGGCATCAGGGCGCCGGGCAGGCCGAGATCGGCCACCTGTTGCCACAACGCCGTTGCCCCGTGACCAGCGTCGAAACGTGCCAGTACCTGCGGGGTGATCTGTTCGGCGAACAGGCGCTCGACGCTGTCGGCAATCATCGATTGCAGTTCCGAGGGGGCGCTGTCGTCCACCGCTTGATAATTGAGTGCCTGGTTCATCGCAGTCCTAATCCTCTGGCAATGATGCCGCGAAGAATTTCGCGGGTGCCGCCACGCAGGGAGAACGACGGGGCGGTCTGGGTCAGGTAACGCAGCACCTGGTCGAGTCGGGAGCCGGGTTGGCGTTCACCGCCAAACAGGTCGTGGGCAAGGTCGGGCAGCGACTGTTCCAGCAGGGCCCCTTGGTCTTTCACCAGCGCCGCCGGCGTCGCAGGGTTGTCACCGCGAGCGAGCATGCCGGCGACACCCAGCGACATTTGTCGCAGCGCCGCATAGCGCGCTGCGACCCGGCCCAGGCTGACCGCGTGGCGACTGTTCTGCGGGTCGGCGGTGTCGAGCATTTCCAGGTACAACTGCGTGCAGCTCAGATAACGTTCCGGGCCGCTGCGCTCCAGCGCCAGTTCAGCGCCGACTTGCTTCCAGCCGTCGCCTGGCTGGCCGATGACAAAATCGTCCGGCACAAACACGTTATCGAGAAACACTTCATTGAAGTCGTGCTCGCCAAGCATGTTGTAGATCGGGCGGACCGTGACGCCGGTGGCCTGCAGGTCGATCAACAGTTGCGACAGGCCTGCGTGCCGATTCTTGTCGTCCTTCGGTCCGGTGCGCAGCAGCGTGACCATGTAGTGGCTGCGATGGGCGCCGGTGGTCCAGACCTTGCTGCCGTTGACGATCCAGCCGCCCTCGGTCTTCACGGCCCGGGTCTGCACCGACGCCAGGTCGGAACCCACGTTCGGTTCACTCATGCCAATGCAGAACAACAGCTCGCCACGGGCAATGGCAGGCAACAGCCTGGGCGCCAGCACGTCGGGGGAAAACTTCATCAACAGCGGGCCGGACTGACGCTCGGCGATCCAGTGGGCATTGACCGGTGCGCCGGCGGCCAACAGCTCTTCGAGCACCACATAGCGCTCCAGGGCACTGCGTTCGTGTCCGCCATAGCGCTTGGGCCAGGTCATGCCCAGCCAGCCACGCTCGCCCAGTTTGCGGCTGAACGCGGGATCGGCGCCGTTCCAGTTTTTGGCGCGTTCGTGGGCCGGGTAGTCCTTCAGTGTCTGGGCGACAAACTCACGCACTTCGGCGCGTAAAGCCTGTGCGTCGGCGTCCAGGTGACAGGGACGAATATCGAGTGCCTGCATGGCTTTTTGCTCGTGTGGAAAGGGGTAGGGTGGTTGATTTTCTAACTTGCTGAACGGACAACAAGTAAATAAGCTAACAGCAACCCTGGCAGCGATCAAGCCACCCGCCACCCGGAAAATCGTCCCCCCTTGATGGAGCTTTCATGTCGACAACTACTTCATTCATCCCCGGCCGCGGCCTGTCACTGGACCTCGACGGCCACGTCGCGACCCTGAGTTTCAGTCGTCCGCCCTATAATTTTTTTGATGCCGAACTGATCAATGACCTGGCCGATGCCCTGCAACACCTCGATGAGCAGCCCCAGTGCCGGGTGGTCATCCTGCAGGCTGAAGGCAAGGTGTTTTGCGCGGGGGCGGACTTCTCCGGGGCTGAGCAGTGCGACCCGCAATTCCCACGCCGGGTGTACAAGTCCGCCGTGCGCCTGTTTCGCACACGCAAGCCCATGATCTGCGTGGTAGAGGGCGCGGCAATCGGCGGCGGACTGGGTCTGGCGCTGGTCGCGGATTTCCGGGTGACCAGCGCAAAGGCCCGTTTCTGCGCCAATTTCAATCGCTTGGGCATTCATCAGGGCTTTGGGATTTCGGTTACCATGCCGCGCCTGGTCGGCCCGCAAATGGCGGCGCTGTTGATTGCCACCGGGCGGCGGATCGATGGCTGTGAAGCGGTGCGGATCGGCTTGGCCGATGTGCTTGCCGAGCCGGGTCAGGAGCGCCAAATGGCCCGCGAGCTGGCCGAGGAAATTGCCGCTTCGGCACCAAGGGCGGTCATGTCCAGCCGTGAAACCCTGCGCATGGGCCTGGCGGATGCGGTTGACCAGATCATTGACCGCGAAGCGTCCGAGCAGGAGTGGCAGATTGTCAGCGCCGATTTTGCCGAAGGCACCCGTGCCATGGCCGAACGCCGCACCCCCGTTTTTTCAGGTCAGTAAGGAATTGCCCGATGGAACCCGTTGAAAAACCCACCCAGCCGACGGCGCGTCGGACCCAGATCGAGCGCCGCGCCGAGGCAGAACAACGCCTGCTGATCGCTGCCCGGCAAATCGTCGCACGCAAGGGCTGGGTGGGCATGACGTTGTCAGAGGTCGGCGAGGAGGCGGGCTACAGCCGCGGCCTGGCCACCCATCATTTCGGTAACAAGGCCGGACTGCTGCGCGCCCTGGCGGGTTTCGTCAATGCCACGTTCATGGAGCTGGTCGAAGCCCGGTCGCCGCAATGGCGGCCAGGGCTGGATGCACTCAAGGGCTTCGTCAGTACTTACCTGTCGCGTCCTGATGGCGATTGGGTCAATACCCGCGCGCTGCTGGCACTGATGTCGGAAGCCGTGACCCAGGACTCGGAAACCGTGCAGATCCTCGCTGAATACAACCACTCGGTCATGGAACACCTGGCCGGCTACATTCGCGAAGGCATCGACACGGGCGAGATCCGCGCACAGGTCGATCCGATGGCCAGTGCCCTGCTGATCCTGGGCACGTTGCGCGGGATGATGCTGCAGTTTCTGCTGGATCCTGCGGGCATTGACCTGAAGCTGCTGCGCACGCAGTTGCTGATGTTCATCGAGCATGCATTGGCAACCTTGCCACCTGCTCACGTCTGATCCCCCGAGCTGGAACCGGACCTTGACCCCGCCACCCACGGCGGGTGGCGGGTTTTAGCAAGGGTCTTTGTTAGCGTGCTCCTCATGGTTCGCCTACCTGCAAGTCACGGCAGGGGCGATGAATGCCTGTTGTCAGGCCAGGACTCATTGAGGAAGACACATGCTGTCAGGTATCAGAATCGTAGAAATCTGCGGAATCGGCCCAGGCCCATTCTGTGCCATGCACCTGGCCGATCTGGGCGCGGATGTCATTGCCATCGAGCGCGCAGAGTCCGTGTCGATCACCGGCCAAGCCAATGCCCCGGACAACCCGTTGAACCGTGGCAAGCGTTCGGTGGTGGCCGACCTGAAGAGCCCTGAAGGGCGTGAAGCAGTGTTGAAACTCCTCGAAAGCGCCGACGCTGTCATCGAGGGCATGCGTCCTGGTGTCATGGAGCGACTGGGGCTTGGCCCGCTGGAATGCCAGGCGCGCAATCCGCGGCTGGTCTACGGGCGCATGACGGGATGGGGGCAGGACGGTCCAATGGCCTGTGCTGCCGGCCATGACAATAACTACATTGCCTTGTCCGGCGCCCTCTATCACAGCGGCACAGCCGGGGAGGCCCCGTCGTCGCCGATCACCCTGATCGGTGACGTCGGTGGCGGGGCGCTGTACCTGGCCATCGGTTTGCTGGCCGGTATCCTCAGCGCACGGCAGACGGGTAAAGGCACCGTGGTCGATGCGGCCATCGTCGACGGCTCGGCGCACATGATGCAGCTGATGATGTCTCTGTCCCGCCGGGGTTTGCTGCAGGAGGCGCGTGGCAAAAGCGTTCACGATGGCTCGCATTTCTATGCCACCTATCGTTGCGCCGACGATCAGTACGTGGCCCTCGGTTCGATGGAACCGCAGTTCTATGCATTGCTCATGCACAAGCTCGGCTTGCAGGATGATCCACGATTCGCCAAACAGTGGGACATGGAGCGCTGGGACGAACTGCGAGACCTGTTGGCCGATCTATTTGCCAGCCAGCCGCGCGAACACTGGTGTGATCTGCTGGAAGGCACCGACGTGTGCTTTGCCCCGGTATTGAGCCCGCGTGAAGCCTCCGAGCACCGGCACATGGTGGAGCGGGGCGTGTATTTCGAACGCGATGGCATGCTGCAAGCCAGCCCGGCACCGCGTTTCGACGGCCAACGGATCACCCCCGGCGCGATCCCCACCCGTGGCGCGCACACCGCCCAGGTCATGGACGCGCTCGGAGCCCGGGACCTTGCCGGCCTCTGGCGGTCGTAGGTGAACTATTCAGACAGAGGAACGACCACGGTAAGCCAGACGTTCCAGCCCTCTGGTCGATTCTTTGCGTCAAACTCGTCGTAACCCTTGAGGTTGGCGTACCAGAGATCTTTACCCACCTTGAAGAAATGCCCGATCTGGGGGCCGATGCCATTGACCCTGGATTTGAAGTCGCCAAAGGTAGCGCCGCTTCCGCTATCGCCCGTGACCTGATGGTAGACGTAGCCGACCAGGCCAAGGTGGGTCTGGTCGGTGATGAAGTGCGATGCACTCAAATCCAGGTGAGCGTCGATACCGTTCTGATAGTCGGTGTCGGTGTTTTCCCAGTTGTAGGTCATGCCCGCGACGGCGGAGAACTCGTTTTTCTTGTCGAAATAGGTGTAGCCACCCCCCGCATCCAGGGACGCATGCCCCAAGCCGATATTGACCAGGCGATCAGGGTCGTAGGCGCCGACCGGAACATTGCCCATCGTGTAGGCCATGAAATTGTGAACCCCATGGTTCCATTTCAACGTGCCCATATAAAGCAGGTCGCTGGCCCCCTTCAACGTGTCTTCCGTGCCGCCGGAAAAGGCCCGGCCCCGAGGCCCGGTCAGCGTGACATCGACACTGGCTTCGTCACGCGCTACCGCAGCACCCACCGCAATGGCGGCCTGGGCGCCGAGCAGCGGTTCGGCAAAGGTGTAGGTAGGGAAGGCGAACAACAGGTCTGCTGTGGCATCAAGGCCGAAGGTGGTCCGGCCACCGCGTGGAACGCCTTTGTTGGCGTCGTCCTTGGCGCTGACATGATAGTAAACCAGCGGCATGCTCCAGCCGGGTTCGGTAGGCGCCGCGGCCAATGCCCCGAACTGGCCCGGTAGCCAGAAACTGATGCCGCCGTCATCGGCCTGGGCCAGCGCGGCTGGCAACAAGACTGCCAAACCCAATGCATGTTTTGTTCTTGAATTCATCCAGATCCTCGATTCTCGGAAAGCCTGCATCCTGACAGTGCGCCCTAAAGAGTAGCTCCTACCCAAAAAACCATTGACGGGACGCTGCTCTTTTTTTCCCTTCAGCAGTCACCACCCGAAGGCTGAATCCTGCACTCAGGTCAGCCACCCATTTTGAACTCACGCCCCAGGGGATGACTCCTAACTCACAAGGCACTGCATGACAATGATTTAGCAATGACCCAGCTACAGCTGCATGGCCGCGAGCCCGGCACGATATTCGAAACCCATCTTCCAGCACGCCTGGATCGCTTGCCGTGGGGCCGTTTTCATACCTTGCTGGTATGCGCGCTGGGCATCACCTGGTTGCTCGACGGCCTGGAAGTGACCCTGGCCGGCTCGGTGTCCGGCGCGCTGAAAAACAGCCCCGACCTGCACATGAGCAATGTCGATATAGGCCTGGCCGGCGGCATCTACATCGCCGGCGCCGTGCTCGGTGCGTTTGGGTGCGCAGTCGCGATGAAATTGATCGCCAACTATCTCGTGACTATTCACACCTTGGCCGCAGCTGAGGCGTTAAACCTTGGCGTGAAAGCGGGCTTCAGCGCACAGCAGGTGGTTGAGGTGATTCGCCAAAGCGCGGGTGGCTCAACGATGTTCAGCGCAAGAGCACCGATGATGGCTGATCGTCATTTCCTGCCGGCACCAGGACCTTTTGCCACGCTGGAAAAGTACATCGACATGGCCAGTGAACTGTCCGAGGAATTCGGTAGCGCCGCGCCTTTGTTCAATGCCGCCAAGCCCTACTTTCTAAGGGCTATCGAAGAAGGCATCGGTGAAGAAGATATCTCGGCAGTGATCAAGTTGATCGAAGCCGACTCCAAGGCCGAGTCCCAGGCACCTTCCAAAAAAGAGAAAACAACATGCTGATTGAACAACGTACCTATCAACTCAAGCCAGGCGTCCTGCACGAATTCCTGCGTGCTTACGAGGAGGAGGGGCTGCCACTTCAGGGCGAGGCACTGGGCAACCTGATCGGTTATTTCAAGCCGGAAACGGGGGACATCAATCGGGTCATTCAGTTGTGGGGATATTCCAGCTACGAGGACCGTGCCCATCGCCGCGCGGCGCTGTCCAGTGATCCAAGATGGCGTACGTTCCTTGGCAAGAACGGCCATCTGGTGGTTGCCCAGCAGGTGGAACTGTTGAGCGCCGCACCCTTTTCCCCTATTCGTTAAAAAGGAGCGTCCAAGATGATTCGTTCTCTACAACACGTAGGCGTGACTGTTCCGGATCTGGAAGTGGGTCGCTCCTTCTACGAAGCTGTCGGGCTTGAAGCCCGCATGGCCGGTGATCATTTGGTGTTGCGCTGTAAGGGGCGCGCCCAGGATCAAGTGCGACTGATGCCCGGCACCACAAAGCGCCTGAGTTATATCTCGTTTGGTACCGATGCTGAGGGCCTGCAGACTATTCGAGAAAACCTGAGCTACCACGGTGTGGTCATCCATCCGGCACCGTTTGATATCGGGCAAGACGGAGTGTGGTTTCGTGATCCGTCCGGCGATTGGGTTCACGTCACCGACGCCGACTCCATGCCGTTAGCTCCTTTGCCGACGCCAGAGTCGAACACCCCGGGCCGTTACCGCCGCATCGGTCAGCGCGGATGCACACCGTCCTCGAAGTTGCGTCGAGTGACACCGTTGCGCCTGGGGCACTTGATCAAGTTCACCCCCGATGTGGACCGTTCGATTGATTTCTATACCCGGGTACTAGGGATGAAAGTCTCTGATCGCGCGGGGGACAAGATAGCCTTTCTGCGGTGTGGCTGTGGCGGTGATCACCATGTACTGGGCCTGGCCAAGAGCAGTCATAGCGGTCTGCATCATCTCAGTTTTGAGGTGATGGGTATTGATGAGATCGAATTGGGCGCTCAACACCTGATGAGCCTGGGCTACGAAAGCGCGTTTGGCCTTGGACGACATGTGGCCGGCTCCAATTACTTTCATTACATCCGCGACCCTTGGGACAGCATGGTCGAATACTTCTGGGACATCGATGTCATTCCCGAAGATGACAGCGAATGGCTGGCTATCGACGGGGCACCACCAGACCTGATCGCCGTGTGGGCAACCAACCCACCTCCTGAAGCCTTCATTCAGAATTTCGAGGCGGCGCGTGATGAGTGATAGCTCTACGACCAAGGAACTGCTGGCAGGGATGTTGAACAAGCCGCTGTTCGTGGTCATGCGTACGCCACGGGACCTGACCCGCGTGCCAGAGCTGTTGGACGCCCACTTGAAGTGGGCGATTCTGGCGCAACAACGCGGCGAGTTGTTCGCTTCCGGGCCCTTTGTCTCGGATCAAACCTTCCCGGTGAGCTGGGGGGTATGAGCATTTTGCGTGCGGCAGATCATGCCGAAGCGCTGCGCATTCAACATCACCGGGAAGAGCGCATTTATCTTCGGGCTAGCCTGCACATACCTCACAGATCACACGTGTCTTGCGCCCCAACGTCACCTTCAACCTGTATCCGATAAAAAACAAAATGCCGGTCAGCTTAACTAACCGGCATTAGCTCTGAGTCCTGTTTTTTCTTGAAATTCTTTTTGTTTATCGCCCCGTTGCCTGCAGCGGGTATCCCCTGTAACAATACCTCTTTGCATCTTTGGCAACCATGTTAGGGCTGAGGCGTAGCTCTAGCAGTTAGGCGTACCAATTCGCAAATGTTAACTAGGGACTCTAATTCAAAAACTTTCCGCTCTATCTCTTCAATTTTTGATAAGGGAAGATGCCCTTCACATAATGCCCGGAACTTGTTCGTGAGCCGTTTTTTCTGCGCGTTGAGGTCATTTTCCGGACGGCTCGAATCATGTTTTCGCTCTACTTCACGTCCGTCCCGCAACTTGATGCGCACT
This sequence comes from Pseudomonas sp. WPR_5_2, assembly GCF_003634475.1. NCBI lineage: Bacteria > Pseudomonadati > Pseudomonadota > Gammaproteobacteria > Pseudomonadales > Pseudomonadaceae > Pseudomonas > Pseudomonas sp. WPR_5_2. The sequence continues at coordinate 207,970 of NZ_RBLA01000001.1, forward strand.
ATGGTTTCCGGCACTCGCAATCCCGGATCGAAAATCACTTGTGTCAATTCTTGCAAAGCCAAAATCTGTGGATCTGCTATGTTTTCGTCATTGAAAGCACTTGGGTCTGCTGTGTTTTTGCCGAGCAAGGCCATCGCCACCGTATGTTTAAGGCTGAATTTGGCCTGCAGCGGCGTTAAAGGACAAGCAATATTACAGATATCGTCGCAATGTGGATTCACGTGAATATCTAGCGCAACAACATTGGATGCCTCTACATTTTCAGTGCGAGCGAGGTAGAGTGCGCATTCAATAGCTGAGTGAGTCTCGTAACATGAGTTGTGGTATTTGAAAAGATTGGTTTCCAGATGATAGTCATAAACAGGCGCTTCGTCCGTGGTCTTCACAGCGAAGTCCGCTACATAACGAGGAGACCTCAGTGCGCAAAGTTCAGCCCAATCGGACGAGTGCGTCCGGGCGAAGCCAAGGCGATGACCTATCATGTCCTCCGGCACATCTACCCCTTTCTGAGCCAACATTGCGGCTACAAGACCGCCACGTGCAGCCTCCCCAACTTGCAACGCCTTGCATGAAGATCCAAATGCTGCCTTCAACCCTGCCGCACGAGTTGATGCAATCCCCAGCGCCCGTGACGTAGCATCCGCGTCAAGTCCAAGCAAACGAGAAGCCGCAGCAGCAGCTCCGAAACAGCCCATTGTTGCTGTCGCGTGAAAGCCGCTCGAATAATGATTAGGTGCAATCAACTGGCCAACTCGACAGGAAATTTCGTAACCGGCAATAAACGCCTCCAAAACGCGTGCACCGCTGGCATGGAGTTCTTCGCCAAGCGCCAACGCCGCTGCAAGCACTGGCGCGGAGGCATGGCCAGGCACGGAAAAATTTACGTCGTCGTAGTCTAGCGCATGCGATGCCGTGCCATTGATCGACGCCGCCGCAGAGGCTGGAAGACGATCCAGACTGCCTATAAGAGTGCAGCGAGGGAGACCTCCTTCCGACACCATAAACTCGACAAGCTTATCTGTAATTGACTCATCGGCACCGGCTATGCTGACACCCAGCCAGTCAAGTACGGCTTGGCGAGCAATACCCAGCACGTGTGGAGGAATATTCTCTAACCGGATGCTAACTGCTAAAGAGGCCAACTCAAAGGTGATGTTTTCTTTTTTATTTTCCATAATACCCTAACCGAAATGTAATTTTTCGCTTTTCAGATGTTTGCCGAAACCAAAATTATCAAACGTGCGAACTATTTAAACGCCCCCTAAGTTTGGATTTTTTCTGAATCAGAACATTGCACCGCAATTTTTTAATGCGTTCGAGCCACTTATCTAAACTACGAACCGACTCAGGGAAGCATCAAGCAATGCTCGCGCAAGCTCAAGCGACTAAAAGTCTTGATTCGTTTGAAAAAAGCTCAACTGCTAGAGTGGAGTTAAACCATCCTCTTTAAAACCGATCTCCCTCTAGCTTGATTTTTCCTCAACCATCTGAGGCGTAAAACTCGATTGTCAGCAGCGTGCGTTAACTTTGTAATTGAGTCGTCACGTGACCATTTCAGCCTTTGTCGTCGAGATCTGAGACCAGAGACCAGAGACCAGAGACCAGAGACCAGAGACCAGAGACCAGAGACCCGAGACCCGAGACCCGAGACCAGAGACCCGAGACCCGAGACCCGAGACCCGAATTAATCTGTTGTTCTTAATTATAACTTTCCAGCTACAATAATAACGAGAGCACTTGCATGACCATAAAAAAAAGAAAGCCGGTTTACAAGAACCTGACTTTTCAGGTTGTCGCTGCCATGGGGTTGGGAATCGCTTTAGGGTTCTTCGCACCAGAACTAGCGACTAAATTCAAAATCTTTGGAGATATCTTTCTGAAGCTAATAAAGACTGCCGTGGCCCCCTTGGTCTTTTTTACGGTAGTTCAGGGTATCGCTTCCGCGGGCGATATTAAACGAGTCGGTAAGGTGGGCGTGAGGGCGATAGTTTATTTTGAAGTTGTTTCAACGATCGCATTAGCCATAGGACTCCTGTGGGGCAATCTGCTTAATATCGGTGCCAACATGCATGGCGCCCACCCCAGTAGCGCTGCAACGGCGGCGGCCAACTCGGCTGTAGCCAAGGCCCATGCCCCCACATCGACCATGGAGTTCTTTTTTGGAATTTTTCCAGATAATTTTGTGGGTGCGTTCTCAGGTGGGCAAATGCTCCAGGTGCTCGTTATTTCTGTGGTATTTGGCTTCGCCCTTCTGGCTCTTAAGCCGGAACGTCGAAACTTCATTGACGACGGATTGACTCGGATATCTGAATGCTTCTTTGAGTTCATCAACTTGATTATGAAACTTGCTCCACTCGGAGCCTTCGGTTCCGTTGCCTACGCCGTCGGGAGCAACGGCAGTGCCGTATTGATGTCGTTGGCAAATCTTGTACTTATGTTCTACGTCATTGTCGCTTTTTTTATCTTTGTAATTTTAGGTGTGATATGCCGTATGTCCGGGTTCAGTCTGTGGCGATTCTTGAAGTACATCAAGGACGAAATCCTAATCGTTTTAGGCACTGCCTCGTCAGAAAGTGCCCTACCTCGTCTTCTGCAAAAGCTTGAAAAATTTGGCTGCTCTAAGCAGAGCGTCGGATTGGTGTTGCCCACTGGCTACGCGTTTAATCTTGATGGCACTTCGATTTACATGTCGCTTTGCATGTTATTCATTGCCAATGCCTATGGCGTTCCACTCAGCTGGGACCAGCAACTAGGGATTCTAGCGATCATGCTACTGACATCCAAAGGAGCGGCAACAGTCAATGGTGGCAGTTTTGTCGTTTTCGCGGCAACGGTGAGCGCGATCGGGGTGTTGCCGGTCGAGGGGCTCGCGTTGATTTTTGGAGTGTATCGGTTTATGTCCATGGCGAATGCAATCTGCAACACAATCGGTAATAGTGTGGCTACCGTAGTGGTATCTAGATGGGCGGGAGAGTTTTCAGAACAGACCGCACAGATTGAATATGAACGCACACTTGGACGAACACCCAATGCAGCCCTTTAATTTTCTTCGACGCGGGCCAGTGATTTTCGAAATGTGATTTGGCACGACTGCCTCGATTTCACCGACGTGTGAATGCAGGAAGGATCCGTAAAATAGGCCTGACAGTGTGCCTACTTAAATTAAGTGCACCATGTCGAGGCCTTTACGGGGAAGAGTCTGCGTCGGTGCTTCCCGGGTGGCAGTGTATTGCGGCTGTCAAACAACGGTTTGACGTGTCCGTTATCGAAATCATTGACGGAAAGCCACCATGTACCAATGAAGCCAAACACTCGCACCGTGGCCGCCCCCAGCGATCGTTTTTTTCGAACCGTTAACTAATGTCTATTACTGGCGTTTCATTCTGGCCTAGGAAAAGCTTGACTCCGCCAAACGTCTGCATGCAAGGATTGCGTGCGCGGACGATATGGTTATCTGCTGCCACCCCGTATCCGTCCGGCCAAGTCATCTACCCAGCCCTACAAAGCCAAGCTACGCGCTTATATTTAAGTGGGCACCAGTTTTAGCCTTTTAAGCTGGTACTCCAAATCCTTCAAGGTCCAATTTATTCAAGAGTGCGCCCAGCCCAGTGCCTCGATTGCCAGTGTCGCGCTGAGCCATAGCCTCAACGCGAACCTCGTCCACAAATTGATTCGAGTGTAAACGCAAAAAAACACGGAACTGCAAACTGCTTTATTCCGTTACCCATGCAGCTAGCCGGAGCAAATTCGCAAGCTGCGTCATCGAATTTCTGCGTTGAAATCCCACACCCGCGTGACACTGTCAAAGTGAACTGGCCGACCGAAAGCGCCTGCCTGCGCGACCTTTCTTCGAGACCTGTTGCGATGATCCGCATCGACTCCATCTGGCTCGCCCGATACCATGGACATGCGCGCCGGTTCCGAAACCGCTCTGGCGCGTGTGGTCGCCGTGTTCGGTGCGGTGCAACTGCACTGTGCTTATTTGTTTGCTAACCGCCGCGTCAATCGCAAGAAAGTGCAAATGGGCGACGGGTGGGTATCTGGCTAGCGGCGCGCCGCCCGCATCAAGGCAAGTTCTCGTGGCCGGGTTCTCGACACGGCTCTCACATGGAACTAGGTGCCGAACAACTGCATGCCCTGGCGCTGCGTTTGCCTTGGCAAAGAGTTGGGCCAGGCAGCGCGATTTACATCATATAACGCCTGGCTCGACCAGCCCAGGCCGTGTAATTGTCCGATGAGCCTATCGTCGCTATTAGGCTGCTCTGGCAAAGTCGTCGGAATGACTTCGCTTCCGAATCTCAACCAATCCGCCACAAGTGATGATCGAGGCAATCCCAACGTAGATTCACGCAGTGAATGGGGGGCTTAGGGAGGGATAGGCTTTAGTGCTCATGACGGCATATCTTCGCGATCTTTAGTGACTAAAGACTGTCTGTTGAAGTCGTCTCTCGAGGAATTAGTTAAAATCGCCAATCGGTGGTGTAAATACTCTCAGACGGTGATGTATTACCTGGCTAGACATTGGGTCAGGAAGGTCATTACAGACTGCACTGGTGCGCTACTACGAATGTCGCTATGAGTCACCAGCCATACTTCGCGCTCTAGTCCCGGCCCAAAAATGGCGGTGGGCCGAAGTGAATATTGTTCGCCGAGGAAGTAGGGTAGTGCTGCAAGTCCGACACCTGCTTTCGCTGCCATTGCCTGAATGTTCAGATCGTTGCTGCGTAGCAGAATTGGGCGATCACCGGCTTGTTTCAGCAACCATAGCTGCTGAGTGGTTTGGTCCATGCTTTCGTCATAGGCGATGAAGGTCAACTGATCGGCGGGTGTCCGATCCAGATAATCGGCGGAGCCATACAAGGCAAACGGAATGGTTGTGATTTTTCGCGCGACGAAGTCGGGCTCTGTAGGGCGGCTCAAGCGAACAGCGATGTCCGCTTCCCGACGAGTGAGGGACGCGCTGCCTAAATTGCCCAGCAGTTGCAGAGAAAGTTGAGGATGTTGCTGACGAAGTTTCCCTAGGTGCGGAGCAATTAATGAACAGGCCAACGCAGGCGGCGCGCTGACTGTCACCTCCCCGACAACCCCGACCTGACCTGCTAACGCACTGCGCTCCACTGCAAAGGATTCGACTTCCATGCGTTTGCCCAAAATGGCAATTCGTTCGCCGTCCGCTGTCAGCACGTAGGACCTGGGGCGACGGTCTACCAATTTAAGATTCAATGACGATTCCAGTGCACTGATTCGCCTTGCTACTGTCGCGTGATCAACTTTTAACCTGCGAGCTGCTGCGGATAACGACTGTTCTTGAGCAAACACCGAGAAGTAGCGCAGATCTTCCCAATCAAACATCACGTACGTCCTTTGCCGGATTATGGTGCCTGCCTGTCACGTGGCAACGCCACATTGCCACGGCTAGGCTTCCGATTGAGCGGTTAACAAACAGCATCAGTTCTGAAAGTTGCACGATTGGGCAAATTTTCGATAACTGATTCGTTTCACACTCCCTGCGGTCGTACTGTAGGTCATATACGCCTCGATCACTTGGCACGTTGCGGAATCAGGTTCATCCATGGCAATCACCTTGGCCACATCGAGCTTCATTGCATAGCTGTAAGGGGTGGTGGGGGGCACGGTGTCCTGGTCTGCATAAGCAAAAGCGCTAACGGTTGCAATCACCAGAGTGCCAAGGGTGGTTATAAATTTCATGATATTTCTCCAGAAGTCACGTTGTTTACCTTCATGAGCGTCGTCATGTCGGCTTGTGATCATTCTGATGAAACACCCCCATGCTGAAAATTCCCCATCCCTGCACACGTTCTATGCATTTTTGCACAAAGGAACATCACTCATGCCCGGTCCTCACCATCGTGCCTCCGAGTATCTGTCTTAATAGTATTACTTATCCCAGCACTCTCAGAAATGCCAATGCGAATACAACTATTATACCTAACAGCGGAACCATGAAGAGTTGATAGAAAAGTCTGCTGCGCTCGGCATCTTCCTGGACACCTGCCAGTGCCATGGCGCCTGCAGAAGAAAACGGCGAGAACCCAGTCATGATTGCGCAGGAAGTAATGACGGAAAATAGGACTGTTGGACCCACGCCCGTCTGTGCAGCCAGGCCCGGTACGATCGGATACAACGTTGGCATTACTACACCAAGCGTACTTGAAAAAAAGCTCATAATCCCAGCGCAGATTCCGGTGGCGTAAACCACGGAGTTACTTCCAACATGTAATCCCAACCATTGAGATAAAACGTCGATGGTGCCAGCCTTCGTTGCTACGGAGATGAGCATTCCCATTCCACACAGCAATATGATGATTGACCACGGCACTTTGGTCAGGGCAATGCGTTCATCTCCGATTTTGCAAATCAGCGCCAAGACAACACCCAGTATTGAGATGAATGTTGGATCTACTGCTGATCTGATAGTTGTGAAGATTCCTTGTCCAGGGATAATTACAGCCAAAAGGCTAGGTATAACGACGAGTCCCAATATGACTAGCACAAGAATGACCGTTTTACGCTGCACTGCATCTAATAGAGGCGGAGCATCCACCACTAAACATCGGGTCTTGTAGCCTTGCAGCAACAGATAGGAGGCAACAAAGATTACAGTTTGTACGATTAGTGAATCCAACAATAATTGGTGTGTAAAGAGTTCCGCAGTGGGGGTGTTGAAGCCCATTTGTTCAAAGATTCCTTGGGTTACTCGACCACCGAGGCTAATGCTATTGAAAGTAGTGGCCATTCCGCCGCATACAACGATCACAGCCCCCAGCAGTCGACTCATGCCGGTTTTGCTTGCGACTGCCATAACTAGGGGGGAGAGAAAAACAAATACAGCGTAGTGTCCTGGTCCCACGCCAGAAATCAGCATTACCAGTCCATATAAGGCAAAAGGTATCATCGCAGGACGATTGCGTGTCGCATAGACGACCCGGTTTGCTATTTGCTCAAGTGTGCCGTTTGCGATAGCAAAACCGAAGAAAAACGTGACACCAAAGATGATTAGGAACAGTTTTGTAGGCCAAAGTGAGACCAAATCGTTCAGCGATATACCGGGTATGCAAACGCTGAGTAAATAGGCGAATACAATCGCCAAGAGTCCGGTGTTGACGTTTAGCCAATAGCCAATACCGATGGACGCCACGATCGCTAATAAAATCAATACAGTAAGCATCGAAACCTCTTCCTTTTATTCTTGTTGTTGACCGGGACCGATCGGCCCCGGGGAAGGGCGAGTATTAGTGGTGAGGGAGGAAGCGCGGGACATCAACGCCTTGCTTCCATCCAAGCAAAGCGTCAGCAGCGGCGTCAGCGAATTGCGCATACATCTCATCGGTCGGCCAGCCGATATGGGAAGTGAGGATTACATTGGAGAGGCCAGTCAAGGCATGCCCTTTAGGCAGGGGTTCCTGATCGAATACATCCAGTGCTGCGCCAGCTATACGACCTTCTGCAAGAGTGTGCACAAGCGCGGCTTCATCGATAATGGGGCCGCGTGCGGTATTGACAATGTAGGCTGATGGTTTCATCAAGGCCAAACGTCGTGCGTCAATCAGGCCTCTCGATTCTGCAGCCAACGTAGCATGAACCGAAACGATGTCTGACTGCTTCATCAACTCATCCAGGTCCAATGCCTTGGCTCCAACCGCTGTAGCGATTTCCGCTGTAAGCCTGGGCCCCCAAGCGACGACATTCATGCCAAACACTTGGGCAACCTGCGCTACGTAACGACCGATATTGCCCATACCTACAATGCCCAGCGTTTTGCCGCGCAGCACTCGCGTCATGGGCGTCGGCCAATCACCATTTTTGACCGCGTTGTCGACCCATGGGATTTCTCTCATCAACGCCATCATCAATCCGAAGGTGAATTCACCCGCACTGGTGCAGAACCCCCCTGTTGCTTTGGCAATCACGATACCCAGCTTTTGCGCGGCTTCCAGATCGATATGATAAGCATGATTGCCCGTTTGAGCGATAATACGAAGATCTGGCAATTGTTCCAAAAACTCCGCAGTGAACAAGGTCCGCTCACGATTGGCAATGACCGCATCAAAACCTCTCAAATCGCTCGGCCCGCTAATAGGTCCAGTGAAGATCTTGACCTGAGCGTGTTCACGCAATCGGCGGATACCAGCGGTATTTTCGTAGGCATGGTGAATATCATTAAGGACGGCAATTCGCATTTTCATATTCCTAATAGTTTAGGGAGTAACTCGGGCGGTGATCTATCGTCCAAGTTAGCCAGTACACCCAATACAGACAACTGAGTTTTTTGCCAGTCTCGATTGCAAAAAAATCAAGAGCGGTAGCTTGGTCAACAATGGCATCCACGTTGTCAGACGGCAGAAAAATCTCAATTCTATTTAACTCCACCTTTAGGTTCCAAGTCATGCGAGATAAGGATTAAAGCGTATTATTAGTTGTGTGGGGAGGTTAGTTGATGTCGCGCTCACACAGTTTTTATTATGCTGAATGCAACAAGTCTCAATCTCCTTGTAAGCGGAGTGATTAACTTTGTACCGCCGATCGCTTGTTGTCAGCGATGAATGAAGTTGCATATTTATTCATTTTGCCAAGTGCGTATTTTCGTTTCCTGTGGAGACGCAGTTGACTTGGCAGCTTTCAGTCATCGTTTAAGGTCAATAAGCGAGTCACCGCCCATTCGCTATCCCGTGGTGCATCTTGCGGAGTAGGGTAAACCTTCGGTGCCCAAGGGGAGTCAAGTTGATGTATGGCGCTACGAATGTGGGGGCACGAGTAGATCGACCAGGTGTTCAATAATTTCAATCACGTCCTGGCCAGGACCAAAACAAGCTTTGACTCCCAAGCGCAGTAACTGTCGCGCGTCGGCGTCCGGAATGATTCCTCCCACCACCACCGAAACGTCGAGTTCGCGTTCGTTCAACAGGTTCAACAGTTCAGTGAGTAATTCGTGATGTGCCCCGGCCAGGCTGGAAATTCCAATCAGGTCCACCGGGCTATCGTCATCCAGTGATTCAAGTAATTGAATCGGCGTTTGAAACAGCGGCAGAAGGCGCACCTGGAAGCCTGCATCGGATAGCGCCGCAGCCATTAGCCGAACCCCTCGGTCATGCCCGTCTTGACCCAGCTTGCTCAGAACAATCCTGGGCGGCCGCCCATGGTGAGAGGCAAAATTCGCGATGCACGCAGCGACCCGCGCCCAACCAGGTTGTTTGCACACGGAGGGGCCAAAGTGACCGCGGTGAAAGCTCAGGTCCTGCCGAAATCGTGGCCAGACTATTTCCAGTGCCTGGGTGCATTCACCCAATGTCGCCCGAGCTCTGATAGCCGCCACGGTCGCCTCCAGCAAGTTGCCCTGGCCCGAGCGTGCGCACTCAGTAATCGAATGCAGAAGGTCTTCAACCCGAGTAGTGTCGCGCCTCAGGCGCAAGTGGCTCAGGCGTTGGCACTGACGGTCGTGCAGTGCCTGGCTGTCGATGGCGGACGCTCCTTCTTGCGTTGTCTGTACTTGTTCGCTTAAAGCAACGCGCCGTTGAATCCCGCCGTCAAGGCGGGCCTGGGTGGCCATTGCTTGCAAATGAATGGCCTGACTGATCCAACCGTACTCTATCGACTGCAGCACGCCACCCCGGGCATCCATCTCCGCGATTCGTTGACGAACCAGCGAAGCTATTTTTGCTGTCAGTGATTCCATCAGGTAGGACCCAGCCCAAGGATCGACCACATCACAGAGTCCGGTTTCCTGTTGAAGGATGTGCTGGGTGTTGCTGGCCAATCTCGACGAGGCCTCACTGGGTAGTGTCAAGGCCTCGTCCCAGGCGTTGGTATGCAGAGACTGCGTACCGCCAAATACCGCGGCCATGGCCTGGACGGTGGTGCGCGTAACATTGTTGAGCGGATCCTGAGCACAGAGCGACCAGCCTGAGGTCTGGCAGTGCATGCGCAGTGCCCGGCCTTTTTCACTCTGCACGCCCAGGGCCTGGGTGATTTCGGACCAGAGCAGACGGGCCGCGCGACACTTGGCGATTTCGGTGAAAAAGTCGCTGCCGATGCCGAAAAAGAAACTGATTCGTTCACAGAAACTTTGCAGGTCCAGCCCGCTTTTTTGCACCTCCTCGGCATAGGTTCTGGCGTTGACCAAGGTCAATGCCAGCTCCAGCACCGCATCCGCACCGGCCTCCTGAAAGTGATAGCCGGACACCGAAATCGGGTTGAACCGCGGCACGTGTTCGTTCAAGTAGCCGATCACGTCCGTGGTAATGCGCATTGAGGGTTCTGGCGAAAAAATGTAGGTGTTGCGTACCGTGAACTCTTTGAGAATATCGTTCTGGATCGTGCCGCTGAGTTGAGTCGCAGCGACGCCAGATTCTTCTGCGGCAACGATGAACGCTGCCAACACCGGCAGCACTGCGCCGCTCATGGTAAGTGACACCGACACCTGGTCCAGAGCTATGCCGTCAAGCAGTTCGGCCATGTCCTCGACGCTATCGATGGCGACACCAGTCTTGCCGACATCCGCCTGCCATTGCGGATCACTTGAGTCGTAACCGCGATGAGTCGGCAGATCGAAGGCCAGTGATATACCCGTTGCGCCCTCGGACAAACGTTGCCGCAGACGCTGATTGCTGGCGTCGGCACTCGCGAATCCGGTGTACTGGCGCACGGTCCAAGGTTTTTCCGGGTACATGCTCGAATAGGGGCCGCGCACAAAAGGCGCTTTGCCGGGCAGGCTGTGCAGGTGCTCGAGACCGTCCAGGTCACTGCCGTGGTACACCGGCTTGAGTCGCAGGCCTTCGGGCCGCCAGAGAGGAGGATGGCTCATGGTCGGCTGCAATCGGAGAGGTGGATTTTCCGGGTGAAAATGTCAGCCAGCTTGAAGAGGTCGCTGCGCCGATACACTTCACACCAGTGCAACTCTCGATGACCTGACTGGCAGGTGTGCAGTCTGAGCTGCACGCTGTCGCTGATATTGAGGTTGCCGTAGAAGTGCAGCTCGCGTTGACGAATGTGGCCGGGGTGGCGCAATCCCAATAGTGCCCATTCCGCACGTTCGACCAGGGCCTGAAAGTTGGCGAAGTACAGAAGGTCGGCACCGTTGAAGTCGATGTCAGGGCAGGGCGTAAAATCAAACACGCGCGCTTCGGTTGATTGACGGTCAATGCCGAAATGACTGCACCAGTCGCCGCTGCGTATTCGACGATTGTCGGCTTGCAGTGCTTGCAACGCCTCAGGTAGCGGGGTCGCGGGTACTTGAGTGCCGTTCAAACATGCTTTGCTGACACTGCGATTATCGCCCGGTACTTGACGGCTCACAAAGGTGGACAGCAATGCCAGTTGCCCCACAAGGCGATCACCCAGTCTAACCTCATGTTCGCTGTAATGCCGGGCCTGTCCACCGCGCCCGATCCGCGTATGAATCTGGAACGAGCGATTCTCGATGATGGCTTCCAGCTGTAAATTCCATGTTTTGACTGCGGTGAACGCGGCATAGGCGATGCGCCCTTGCTCATCCACGAAATCAGGCAGAGGCCGATCATGCAGTTGGGCCAGTGCGAGCCAATGTTGATGCCCGCATTCTTTCAATAACCAGTTTTCCGACAGGCCGGTGAAGGCCAGGTTGGGCATCGAAGCCAGGTAGGTTTCTGAACGTGAGACGGTGAAAGCAGAGGTTGTCGGCATGGTAGGCATCCTGGATCTGCTGTTATCGATGGCCCGTTTGGCTTATCGGTTGCAGCACTCAGAAGCGAAGGTCGTGCCAGCACGTTGATGGTTTCAAGCTAGTCGCTAACTATTTGATAATAAATATTATTTTTTAGTGTCCGATACGCCAGGGCATCGCTGATGGCGTCGCAGAAATTACGTAATTGCGTGGAAATACGAATTTTCGTAGAGGCTTTTACGAGATTGCGTGGTCAAGTGCCAAACCATGCCCACGATCGAATCAGTTCTCCAACTTGATTTCCAGCCGCTTGAACCTCGACGCCAAGGTCGTGGGTTTCAGGCCCAGCAGTTCGGCTGCGCCACCTTTTCCAAACAGTTTGCCGTCGGAGGCCTTGAGCGCGGCCTTCATGTTGTTGCGCTCCAGCTCCCGAATCTGCGCGTCAGTCATGATCTGGGACGAGGGGAAAGGCTTTTGGGTGACGGTGGTTTTAGGTTCGTCGGGTAAGTCTAGGTTCAGATCCGCCCCGACGGAGGTGATCAGCGCGCGCTCAATGACGTTTTGCAGTTCGCGAATATTCCCCGGCCAGGAGTAGCTTTGCAGCCGCTCGATATCGCTGTTACGCAAGCGCCGCCCTGGCATGTTCAGGCGCTTGCCGGTCTGCTTGAGGAAGTGCGCCGCCAGGGGCGCAATATCAATCGGACGTTCACGCAGCGCCGGAGACTGGATCGGGAAAACGTTGAGCCGGAAATACAAGTCTTCACGAAAATGCTTCGCAGCGACTTCCTGGCGCAGATCGCGATTGGTCGCGGCAATGATCCGCACATCGACCTTGCGGGTGCGTTCTTCGCCGACCCGTTCGAACTGGCCTTCCTGCAAAACCCGCAGCAGTTTACTTTGCAGCTCCAGCGGGATTTCGCCGATTTCGTCGAGAAACAGCGTACCGCCATCGGCCAGTTCAAAGCGCCCGACGCGATCTCGCACAGCGCCGGTAAAGGCACCGCGAATGTGCCCGAAGAATTCGCTTTCGAACAATTCGGCAGGAATCGCCGCGCAATTGACCCGGATCAGCGGGCTGGCATTACGACGGCTGGCCTGATGGATGGCGCGAGCGATCAGTTCCTTTCCCGTCCCCGACTCGCCGTTGATCAACACGCTAGCATCGGTGGGGGCGACCACGTCGATCTGTTTGATGATTTTTTTGATCGGCTCGCTCTGGCCGACGATCTCGCGGAAGTTGTGTTCGATATGAATCTCTTCCTGCAAGTAGGCGTTCTGCTCCTCCAGGCGATCCTTGAGGACCTTGAGTTCATCGAGGGCATTTTGCAGTTGGTTTTCGGTACTGCGCCGCTCGGTGATGTCGCGAAATACCACCACCGCGCCGACGATTCGGCCGTCCGATATCACCGGCGTGCTGGTGAATTCCACCGGGAACGAGCTGCCGTCACGGCGCCAGAACACTTCCTGGCGACCTTCATGAACCACGCCGTCGCGCACGGCCTTGTAGATTGGGCACTCTTCGACCGGGTAATGGCTGCCGTCGGCGTGGGTATGGTGATGAATGCGATGGATGTTCTTGCCGATCATGTCCTGGGGTTCCCAGCCCAACATACGCGCGCCGGCCGGGTTGACGAAGGTGGCCAGGCCTTCGCTGTTGATGCTGTAGATGCCGTCGCCCACCGAACTGAGCAACAGCTGGTTATCGCGCTCGCTTTCCTGAAACAGGTTGAGAATGTTGCGCCACTCGATCAGCCCGCCGCGCATGGTGCGCTCGGTATGCGCCTGGTCGCGCTGGTACTTTTCATGACTCAACTCGCGCATCACCAGAATCAAGTGCTGCTCACCCTTGATCTGCAAGGTGGTGGCGGAGATTTCCAGCTCGATGCGCTCGCCGCTTTTGCAGTTGCAGCTCAACTCTTCGGTCCAGCCACGACCTTTGTCCATCACTGCCTGGGTGAACACGATCAGGTCGGCCAATTGATGGCCGAACAGCTTGCTCACCGGTAGCTCCAGCAACTCCTGACGCGGGTAGCCGAGCAACTTACAGGCAGCAATGTTCAGGTCACCCAGCCGATCAGAAAACGGGTTGAGCAGCGCGATGGCCTCGGCGCAATGCTCGAACACCATGTGCCGCGACGAATACGCCAGATCGGCCCAGCCGTTGAGAGAGTCTGTTTCAGTCATGGCTACGAAGTCTCGTGATTGGCCGCTACGAATATTCGTATTTCTACGGGAATGCGTGATTCACCGATAGCATCAGATGCGCAATATAAAACCGGATCAGATTGTCATTCGTAACCTAATCAATCACTTACCACTGCACAGAAAATAATTTTATTTCCTGGCACGGCATTCGCTCTCTCTCCTGTAACCCGGCAGCCAACACAGGCTGGCGTTCAAGCACGAAGCAACTGGAGAGCGACACTATGCCAACCGTGGACATCCCCCATTACAAAGACGGCGACTTCCTGGTCAATTACGAAGAGAAAGTCTTCGAAGACATCAAGGCCGAGCCCGGCGAAAAAGTCCTGATCACCTTCCACACCATCGCCTTCGAGGGCTCCATTGGCCTGGTAAATATGCTTCAGGCCAAACGCCTGCTGCGCAAAGGCTTCGAAACTAAGATTCTGCTGTACGGGCCGGGTGTGCAACTGGGTGTGCAGCGCGGTTTCCCGACGCTGGGTGCCGAAGCCTTCCCCGGTCACCTGGCGGTCAACAAGCAGCTCATTCAATTCATGGAAGAGGGCGGTGAGGTCTACGCCTGCCGCTTCGCCCTGCAAGCCCTGTACGGGCAGACCGAAAAAGCCCTGATCGAAGGCATCCGCCCGATCAATCCGTTGGACGTAATGGACCTGCGCCTGCTGATGCGCCGTGAGGGCGCGATGATTATCGATACCTGGACGGCCTGATATGTAGGAGCGAGCTTGTTCGCGATGGCGGTGCGTCTGATACACCGCACCGCCCGCATCGCAAGCAAGCTCCTACAGGACCGTTGTCGATCTTACAAACACTACTGACCTCAGGACCCCTCATGGCCATTATTCGCGCAGCCGCCGTACAAATCAGCCCGGTGCTTTACAGCCGCGAAGGCACCGTGGACAAGGTCTGCCAACAGATCATCGCACTCGGTCGAAAAGGCGTGCAGTTCGCCGTGTTTCCGGAAACGGTGGTGCCTTACTACCCGTACTTTTCGTTTGTGCAACCGGCGTTTGCCATGGGCGCACAGCACCTCAAATTGCTCGATCAATCGGTCACGGTGCCATCCGCCGCCACGCTGGCGATTGGCGAGGCCTGCAAGCAAGCGGGGATGGTCGTTTCCATCGGCGTCAACGAACGCGATGGCGGCACGATCTACAACGCGCAATTACTGTTCGATGCCGACGGCAGCCTGATTCAGCATCGACGCAAGATCACCCCGACCTACCACGAACGCATGGTCTGGGGTCAGGGCGATGGTTCGGGACTGCGCGCGATCGACAGTGCCGTGGGGCGCATAGGCTCGCTGGCCTGCTGGGAGCATTACAACCCGCTGGCCCGTTACGCCTTGATGGCGGACGGCGAGCAGATCCACGCTGCGATGTTTCCCGGCTCCTTGGTGGGCGATATTTTTGCCGAGCAAATCGAAGTCACCATCCGCCATCACGCCCTGGAATCCGGCTGCTTCGTGGTCAACGCCACCGCATGGCTGGATGCCGATCAGCAGGGCCAGATCATGCATGACACCGGTTGCGGCCTCGGCCCGATCTCGGGTGGCTGCTTCACCGCCATCGTCTCTCCCGAAGGCAAATTGCTCGGAGAACCGCTGCGTTCCGGCGAAGGCGTGGTGATTGCCGACCTCGATCTGGCACTGATCGACAAGCGCAAACGCATGATGGATTCGGTCGGGCACTACAGCCGTCCGGAGTTGCTCAGCCTGTTGATCGACCGCACGCCCACGGCGCATGTCCATGAGCGCGGCGGCCACTTTGCATCGGTTGCCGACGAGGAGTCCGATCATGCAAACCAATGAATTGCTCGCTGAACTGCAATGCCATGGCGTGCGTTGGCCGGCTGCGCAGAACGGCTTGTCCCGGCAAGGTGGCGCGGGACCGTCGGATCACAAGGCGCTGAGTTTTGGCAGCCGGACCATGATGGTGCCGATCCTCAATCAGGCCTCGCAGGATTCACCCTATCAAGCGCAACCCAGCGCCGATGGCAGCCAGGCGCTGATCTTTCGCGAAGGCCTGCAGGTCGGTCAAGTGCAGATGCCAGGCGTGCCGAAGTTCTATGGTTTGAGCACTGCCGACGGTATCCCTTATTGGAAAATAGCCACGTTGCACAGCAGTGATGTACTCGCTACCACGGTGTTGCAGCACTGCATTCGCTTCAATGACCGCGGCAGTTCCTGCCAGTTCTGCGCCATCGGCCAGTCGCTGGCAGCGGGTAAGACCATTGCCCGAAAACGTCCGCAGCAACTGGCCGAAGTGGCAAAAGCTGCAGTGGAACTCGACGGCGTCAAGCATATGGTGATGACCACCGGCACTCCACAAACCCCGGACCGTGGCGCGGCGATTTTGTGTGAATCCGCCGCGGCGGTCACAGCCGCCGTCGATCTCCCTATTCAGGCCCAGTGCGAGCCGCCGGACGACGATCACTGGTTCCAACGCTTGGCCGACAGCGGCGTAGTGTCGCTCGGCATGCACCTGGAAGCGGTCACCGATGAAGTGCGCCAACGGATCATGCCGGGCAAGGCCGAAGTCCCGTTGAGCCGTTATTTCGAAGCCTTCAGTGCGGCGGTCGAAGTGTTTGGCCGTGGCCAGGTCAGCACTTACATCCTCGCCGGCCTGGGTGACAGCGAAGCAGCGATCAGTGAAATGAGCGAGCGTTTATGCGCGCTGGGTGTGTACCCGTTCGTGGTGCCGTTCGTACCCATCGATGGCACACCGTTGGCTCATCACCCGAAACCCGACAGCGCGATGATGGCCAGGCTCTACCCGCAGATCGGCGCCAGCCTACGTCGCCACGGTTTGCACTCCGATCAGATCAACGCTGGGTGCGCCAAATGCGGCGCGTGCTCGGCCCTGAAAAGCTACGAATAAGCCGGAGAACACCCATGCTGAATCTCGCCTTTGCTTTGGTCGACAGCACGTTCGAACCGTTCCGTGCCGGTGAATTGCTGGTCAAACCCGCCAGCGAACACTGGGAGAAACAGGCCTATTTCGCCCTGCGCCGTTCGGTGTTTTCCGATGAGCAACAACTGCTGGTGCAGGACAAAGACAGCCATGATTTCCAGGCGATCGCCATCGTCGCCTTGGCCGGCAATTGCGGCATCGCTGATCAGGTGGTCGGTGCGGTGCGCATCTATCAGCCAGAGCCGGGTTTGTGGTACGGCGGACGCTTGTGCGTAGCGCCGGCGTATCGGCGGCACAGCATGATTGGTAGGGCGCTGGTCAATGAAGCGGTGTCTCGGGCCAAGGACCTGGGTTGCGAGATGTTTCGCGCCACTGTACAGACGCAAAACGAAACCTACTTTCACGGCTTGAGCTGGCAAACCCTCGAACAACTGGAATTGCTCGGCCAGCCGCATTACCTGATGCAGGCGGATTTGCCGAGCTACCCGTTGATGCCGCGCCAAGTGTCGTTACGTGCGCTGAAGGTGGCTCGCCATGACTGACGTCGTTGATTTACCCGCGCTGCTCGAGACCTTGCGCAACACCCCAGCGATGCGCTCGAAACAGGCGATCCAGCAACCTGCGGCCGTTATCGGCAGCGCAACACAAGCGCTGACCCGCGAGCAACTTTACGCCCTGCCCGGCGATGACACGGCAGCGATTGCCTGTGGCGATCATTTTCAGCTGCTGGCCATCGAAGGCATGTTGCCGGCCTTCGTCGAGGCGGCACCGTGGTTTGCCGGGTGGTCGGCGGTCATGGCCAATGTCAGCGACATCACCGCCATGGGCGGTCGCGCCACGGCGGTGGTCAACGCTTATTGGCATCACGACGACGCGGCCGCGCAGCAAATCCTCAAGGGTATTCGTGCTGCTTGCGAGGCCTATGGTTTGCTGCTGGCCGGTGGGCACACCAGCCTCACGGCGGGTAATCCAGCTGCGCTGGCGGTGGCCATTACCGGCAGCGCCCGAAAATTACTGTCGACCTTGCATGTCGGTCCCGGCCAGGTCATCGCCATGGCGGTGGACCTTGAAGGGCATTGGCATGCCAACAGCACGTACTGGAAAGCCTTCGATGGCGTACGCGCCGAACGCTTGCGCAGCAAGCTCGATGTGCTGCCGCGCCTGGCTGAAGCCGAGCGCCTGCACGCGGCTAAAGACATCAGCAACGCCGGTGTCCTCGGCAGCCTGTTGATGTTGCTGGAAACCACCGGCTGCGGCGCGACCATCGACCTGGCGTCGCTGCCGTGCCCGCCGGATGCCGATCTCGCTCGCTGGCTTCAGGTGTTTCCCAGCTATGGCTTTTTGATGACGCTGGATGAGCGTGACTGGCCGCAAGTGCAGAGCGCTTTTGCCTTTGAAGGCGTGCGCTGCGAACGCATTGGCCAGGTCAACGCCAGTGGCACGTTGCGTGTCCAGTCCGGCGCACAACACGGCGACTTCTGGAACCTGCGCGAGCAGCCGTTTACCGGCTTCAGCTATCCCCATCTCGATCTGACCGCTTTAAAACCTAATCAACAGGAGCACTGACATGCCCGCCGTCAATTTCAAAATCCGCTGGCCCAATGGCCGGGAAGCGACCGGTTATTCGCCTTCGACCGTGATCTATCAATACCTGGAGGAGGGCGCCAGTTACCCGCTGACGGACTTTCTGCAACGCATCGAAAGCGCATTGAACAATGCCTCGGAACGGGTCAAGCAGGTCAAGGGTTTCTATTGCAGTTCGGCGATGGACACCTTGAGTTCCCTCAAGGGCCAGGCCAGTTACCTGGTTGATCCAGCCCTCGCCGATGGCCAGGTGGACATTCTGAGCATGCGTACCGAAGGCGCCGGTCAGGTGTTCGGCACCGGCTGGGGTTCATTCTGATTCATCGATTTTTCCCTTAACCCTTTCGTTACCCAGTACCGGAGCACCCCATGACCAGCCACCTCACTTCAATCAAAACTCCACACCACAGCGTGATCGTCGTCGGCGGCGGTCAGGCCGGGTTGTCCGCCAGCTACTACCTGCAACAGCAGGGCATCGATCATCTGGTCCTGGAAAAACACAGCCTGACCCACACCTGGCGCAATCAGCGCTGGGATGCCTTCAGTCTGGTGACGCCCAACTGGCAATGCGCATTGCCTGGCTACAGTTACACAGACGGCTTCAACGGCAGCGATCCTCATGGGTTCATGAAGAAGGACGAGATCAACGAATACCTGGCCGGATTCGTCAAATCGGTCAATGCTCCGGCCCGTGAAGGTGTCACGGTCCAGCGCGTGGTGCCTCGAACCCAAGGTGGTTTCGAGGTGCATACTTCGCAAGGCGAATTCACCGCCGATCAGGTGATTGTCGCGTCGGGCGGTTATCACACACCGATCATCCCGCGCCTGGCCGAACGCTTGCCGGCGGGTATTCATCAGCTTCACTCCGAGCAATACCGCAATCCGCAGGCCTTGCCCATCGGCAATGTGCTGGTCGTTGGCTCCGGGCAGTCGGGTGCGCAAATCGCCGAGGACTTGCACCTGGCCGGGCGCAAAGTCTATCTGGCTGTCGGTGATGCGCCACGTTGCGCACGTTTCTACCGGGGCAAGGACGTGGTCGATTGGCTGGCGGAAATGGGTTACTACGAGATTGGCGTTGATACCCATCCGTTGCGTGAAGGCGTGCGCGATAACACCAACCACTACGTGACCGGTCGCGATGGTGGCCGTGATATTGACCTGCGCAACTTTGCCCGCGAAGGCATGGAGCTGTTCGGTCGGCTCGACGGCTTGCAAGGTACACGCCTGCAGTTCGCGAACAACCTGGCCGAGAATCTGGACAACGCCGATGCGGTGTACAACCGGATCAACGGCTCGATCGACAAGTACATCGAGCAACAAGGGATTGATGCGCCTTCCGGCGAGCGCTACCAGCCGAGTTGGGTACCCGTGCAGGAGCGTAGTGAGCTGGACCTGGTGAGCGAGGGCATCACCAGCATCATCTGGTGTATTGGCTTCAGTCCGGATTTCACTTGGGTCGAGGCACCGGTCTTCAATGGGCGTGGCCATCCTGGCCACCAACGCGGAGTAACGGCACAGTCTGGTTTGTACTTTCTTGGATTGCCGTGGTTGTACACCTGGGGATCAGGACGTTTCTCGGGTGTAGCGCGGGACGCGGAGTACCTGGTGCAGCACATTATCGAGGGAGCGCTTGAAGGCACCTCACGGAAACGACGTTTAGTGGCAGGGTAGGGCAGACCACCAAATCCTCTGGCTTGTGTGAGCAGGCCAGAGGCGTTTGCTTCTAGCACCGTGGATGGCTGAAACAAAGTTTATCGTGCATCCGGGTGCTGGGGATCTGGAGGATGACCGAAGCCCGCCCAAGGCAGGATCGTTCTCGTATCCATCACGATCTCCGGAGGACGAGCCGCATGAGGCGGTGTCAACAGTTGTAGGCACAGTACTAGATACGCCATCGGGTTCATGAGCGCTCCGGGAGGAAAATCCAACCCTTCCGACAGTGTCGACCATCGGATGGGACAAGTTCGATGGTGTATGGGGCGATCAGCTTTCATTGCTTGTATAACGCAGGGCGCGTTCGGTGAAATCGGCATATCCCAAACGACGCTCGAAGGTTTCGAAGTCTTCGAGAAGCACGTCCGATCGATCCGCATCCGGATCGCTCTTGTATTGTTTCAGCGCAACTTGAAGCGCCTTGGTCACTGCCAGCAGGCAGAAGCCATAATCGATGACTAGATCCGCTGCGCCGTCCCACTCATCACGATGACGAACGCTGGGTAGATTGATCACGATGTACTTGCCGGGAACTTTCTGTTTAATTTTCCGCAGGGTCGCAGGATCTGCACCGTTGGCAAAAAAGTGGGTGATCCCGATATTGGCGAATGCTTTTAAACGTTCGACGCATTCGTCGACATCATGCGTGGCCCAGATGGCGTCAGTTCGAGCAATGATCAAGAACTCAGGGTTGCGTCGAGCATCCAAGGCTGCTTGCAGGCGCTGTAGCATCAATTCAAGCGGAACCAGTTTTTGTTCCAGATCAGTGTGTTTACCACCGGCATGATCTTCAATGTGAATGGCCGACACGCCAGCCTCTTCAAACGCCTGTACTGTTCGCCAGATATTGGCAGGGTCGAAAAAACCGCCCTCGGCATCGGCAATCACCGGCACGCTGACGGCGCTACTGACAGACTTGGCATGACGGGCTAACTCCTCGAGCGTCAACACGCCGACGTCGGCAAGTCCGAATCCGGCTGCGGCTGTTGCATAGCTGCCAACGTAGACTGCCGGGTAACCTGCCGCCTGGACGAGCATGGCGCTCAAGGCATCATAGGCCCCAGGTATCACTAACGCCTTTGGACCGCTGAAGGCCTCGGTCAGCGGATAAAAGCCTTTCTTTGCATGCATTTCAACTCTCCTGTAAAGGGACGGCGCTAGGGGCATTGACGTTTCAGCTTGAGGTAAGGAATGAGCCCGCCAGCCTCGAGAACCAATAAATCCGAGGCACTGAATGGCTTGAAAATCAGTTCAGTGCCTCGACTGAGGTTGATGACCCGGTGCTCTTTCCAATCCACTTCTATTTCATCCCAGCGGCTCACCAGTCGGGTGATACCCGGGCACTCGATTTGTGCGAAGCCTTCGGCCATTTCGCCCCACCAGTAACCCGGGGAAAAAGATTCTGCGATGACGGCTGTTATGCCCAGCTTGCGCATGGCTATCATTGGCGGATAGTGCGGATGGCCGTAGCCGAAATTGGCTGCGCCGACTAACAGATCACCCGGCCGCATACGCTCGGCAAAGTGCTCGTCGTAAGCGTTCATGGCCACCTTGGCCAACACCTCGGCATCGCTTATCCGGATGTTTTTGACGCCGACGATTTGATCGATATCGAAATTTTCTTCTTCAAATACATAGGCGACGCGGCCGCGCAAATTGACCAAACTCATGACGAATCCTCAAAGGTAATGACGAGGGTCGGCAACCTTGCCTTCAATGGCGGCCGCCGCCACGGCAGCAGCACTGCACAGATAGATTTCGGAGTCGGAGCTGCCCATCCGCCCGCGAACATTCAAGGTGCCGGTGGAGACTGCGCGTTGTCCTGCATTCATGGTTCCGATGCGCCCGTAGCAATAATCGCAACTGGGCGAGGAGATGAATGCGCCGGCCTCGACCAGTGTGGTCAGCAACCCTTCTTTAGCTGCGGCCGCCATGATCTGTTGACTGGTGGGCACCACGTAGAGTGAAAACCCGGGCGCCAGCGTGCGGCCCTTGAGAATTTGCGCAGCAATGCGCAGGTCTTCGAGACGGCCAGAAGCACAGGAACCGAGGTAGCCGACATGCACCTCGAGACCGAGATAGTCAGTCAGATCGCGGGTTCCAGCGGAGCTGGGCGGAATCACAATCAAGGGTTCGATGGTGCCGAGGTCGATGGTGTGGACCGCCCGGTAGCGAGCATCCGCATCGCTGTAGACCGGTTCCAGCACTTTGCGCGACCTGGAACGGGCATAATCGAGCCTCACGGCATCCGGTGCGACGATCGCGGAAATCGCCCCGGTGAACATGGCCAGCCCGGTGATGGTCTGCAAGCCTTCCACCGACAGGCTGGCGAGCCCACTCCCTGCCAGTTCCATTACACAAAACTGGCACGCGCTGGGTCCCAGGGTTTTAACCAGATAATTGAGCACATCGCGAGCCATCACGCCTGCCTGCAATTGGCCATTGAAGTCGATACGTACCGTCTCGGGCACACGCAGGGAAACGGTGTCCTGAACATAGGCTTCCAGCATGTTGCGGTGAATACCCAGGGCGAGTGTGCCGAAGGTGCCCAGTTGTGAAATATGCGGGTCGAAATGCACCGCCAATGCGCCCGGTACGGCATAGCCGACTTCCGCCGCGACCTGATGGCCGATACCCCGACGCTCGAACACTTCAACTCCATTACGAGTCGCCCAGTCGCGGGTTTCTTTGTGGAATTGTTCTTCGCCCGGCGTAATAGCGGGAATCATATGGTCGATAAAAACACCAAAGCGCGCAGGTTCTTTTACTTGTATGACCTGGAACTCGCTTTCCATTTCCTTGAAGTAGCGATCAGTGTAACCCGGGAAGTCGTATGCCAGTACGAAGTCTGGTTTTACTTGAACTTCATCACCAGCATTGACTGTTGCCAGGCCCGCAGTTCGGGCCAGTATTTTCTCTGTCATGGTGTAGCCCATCGGAATACTCCTGCACGAGCATAAAATATAAGGGATTAAATGAAGTATTTGATTTTTGGCCCGGGCAGACAAACGCATAATTCTTATTGCAGCTAGTCACCGGGCTGATTGATAAATTAAAGACCGGAGTTTAAACGTGACAACTGCATCCTTCGATGCAGTTGTCTTTTCGCAGAATTCAGCGAAGTTCTCAGGCCACCACGGCGGTGATCCGCGGTTCAAGACGTACAAAACCCACCAATAACACGGCGCCAATCAGGAGCATCGCAGCGATGACGAACAGACCGTTATCCAGGCTGCCGGTGTTGGTTTTGATCAGGCCAAGCATGTACGGACTCACCACGCCGCCGAGCAGGCCGATGGTGTTGACGAATGCGATGCCGCCCGGCGCAGCTTTGCTGGATAAATAGCACATGGGCATTGCCAATGTGATCGGCATGGCCGAAAACACCGCGGTGCTGGCGAGGGTCAACGACAACATCGTCAACAGAAAGCTGCCATGGACGATTGGCAATAGAGCCAGCCCTACTGCTCCTAACAAAGCGCAGGCAGCCGCATGCCAACGACGCTCCATGGTTTTGTCCGAGTGTCGCGAAACGAGCACCATGCCGATGGCCGTAGCTCCGTAAGGAATGATCGACCACAGTCCGATTTCGGTTGAGGTCTTGATACCGGCGTCCTGCATGAGCATCGGCATCCAGAACGACACCGAATAAATCCCGCAGATAACGGTAAACCACGCGATAGCGATGTAATAGATCACGGGATCGCGAAGCGCGTCGATGAAGTCGTGGCTCGCTTTCGATGTCGGCGTAGCAAGCCTGGCGGTAACCTGAGCTTTTTCTTCATGCGAGAGCCAGGTTGCGGCCGAAGGACGATCAGGTAACAACAACAGTGCCAACGCACCGAGCAGCACCGAAGGCACGCCTTCCATCATGAACAGCCATTGCCAGCCGTGCAGGCCGCCGGCTTCGTCCATCGCGTCGAGGATCCATCCGGAAATCGGTGCCCCAACAACGCCTGCAATGGCGGCGCCGCTGAGGAAAATAGCAGCCATTTGCGCCCGGCGGGCAGGCGGATACCAGAGCGTCAGATACAGCAGGACCCCTGGCGCGAACCCGGCCTCGAAGATCCCGAGTAGCAATCGCACCAGGTAAAACGATGTCGAACTGGTCACCAGCATTGTGCAGCAGGACACCAGTCCCCAACAGATCATGATTCGGGCAATGGTCAAACGTGCGCCTATTTTGTTCATCAACAGATTACTGGGTATCTCACACATGAAATAACCGACGAAGAACATTCCCGCGCCCAAGCCATATACCGCATCCGAGAAGTTAAGGTCGGCCTTCATCTGTACGGCGGCGAATCCTATATTGACCCGGTCAAGGTAGGCAAATACGTAGCTGACAAACAGATAGGGAAGTAAGCGCCAGGTTATTTTTCGATAAGTGGCATCTAGTAGGTCGGCGTGTCCGATGGCGTTTTCAGGGTGCATTAGTTTGTCTCCGACAATTATTATTGGAAGAACGAGAGAGCATTAACGCTGGTTTAATAATGATTTAAATCAATGGCTGCTTTTTTCGGGTGTACGAACTCCTTCGCTAGTTAAAGCGTCAAACTCTCAAGTTCACGGCCTTGTGAGTATTTAAAGGTGTCTATCGAATAACTGATTAATGCGATGTTTAAGCGCCATCCGAATCGGGTGATGACGTTGCGTGCGAGGGCTTACTGCGCTTGCATGCGCAATGCCGCATCCAGCCGTATCACCGAGCCGTTCAGCATCGGATTTTCGATAATTGCCTGTACCATCGCGGAGTATTCGGTGGGCTTTCCGAAGCGATGAGGAAACGGAATGTCAGCGATGAGTCGATCTTTGATTTCTTCATCAATCGATTCAAGCATCGCCGTGCCAAACAAACCTGGGGCAATGGCAGTTACCCGAATGCCATATCGGGCGAGCTCCCTGGCCGCCGGGAGGGTCAGGGACACCACACCTCCTTTGGATGCGGCGTAAGCACTTTGGCCGATCTGGCCTTCGTAGGCAGCAATCGAGGCGGTATTGATGATGACGCCGCGTGCGCCGTCAGAGTCGGGGATGTTGTCTTTCATCGCATCCGCCGCCAGACGTAACCAGTTAAAGGTGCCCAGGAGGTTAATGCGGATGACGCGCTCGAAATCACTCAACGATGCCGGACCTTTTTTGGAGATGATCCGCGCAGACGGCGCAACACCCGCGCAATTGACCAGCACCGCGGGCAGTCCCACCGTATCTATGATTCGTTGCATGGCGGCACGGGAAGCGTCGTCATCGGCCACATCACAAGCGACCGCCATGCCATCGACGGCGTGAGCCACTTGGTTTACGGCTTGTTCGTTGAGGTCCACGATCACCACTTTGGCTCCACGTTCGGCCAAGTCCATGGACGTGGCTTGGCCAAGGCCTGAGCCGCCACCCGCGACAATCACTACTTTATTGACGATATCCATCCACTCGCTCCCGGGTTGGTTTAGTACAAGGTGTCGACGAATTGCGTGAATGCCTGCAACGGTGCACGCTCGGCAACAAATGTGTTTTCCGCGGCAGTCAAATCGCCGTAGCCGAGCGCCATGCCGCAGACCAGTTTCTGACTGTCGGCGAGGCCCAGGCGACGGGCGATAACGGCCTCGTATTTTACAAAGGCCTGCTGGGCGCAGGTGTCCAGCCCGTAGGCTTTTGCCGCGAGCATGATGTTCTGTAAAAACATGCCGTAATCGAGCCAGCGGTTGCTATCTAGGTCTCGATCAATGGTGAAAAACAGACCGACCGGGGCGTCGAAAAAAATGAAATTTCGCGACGTTTGCCTGAGCATTCCCTGTGTGTCATCTCGGGTGATGTCGAGTGATTCGTACAGATCCCGCGCGACTTTTCGCCGCCGGGAGCGATAGGGCTCACGGACGTGATGGGTTTGTGGTTGTTCCTTTTGATCGGAGCTGCCGGCAAGTGCCAACGCCTGTAGCTCAAGACCGAGATTGATCAACGGCGCATCGGTCAGCACCCACACCTGCCACGGCTGGACGTTCGAACCACTCGGTGCGCGCGCGGCGAGTTCCAGCACCTGCTCGACTGTTTCCCGTCGTACCGGGGTTCGCAAAAACGCGCGCACGGAGCGACGGGACGTAATGACCTGCCGGGCACTGAGTTCCGCGTCGTGCGCCTTCAGGGGCGGCTGCTTTGTATCCATGGTGACCTCATCGTTCTGGCATCAGCACCGGGCTGGCCATGTTCAGATTCGCCAGTTCGTACCCACGCTCGAAATCCTGGATATGCTTTTCCATCCACTCCCGGGCGTTCGCTGCGTCATGGGCACGAATCGCCTTGTATATCTGCTCATGTGCGGTCAAAAGCCGCTGGCCCGCATTAAGACGTGACATCACCGCGTAAAAAGGCGGATAGAACAGTGTGCTCAACGGTGCACGGGCCATTTGAATGGCACGATTGCGAGTGGCCGTGGCGACCAATTCGTGAAACTCGATGTCCAACTCCACCAGGCTGGCGCTGTCCTCCAACGCCTGGCGTGTCGCGGCGAGATTGGCTTCGATGGCGGCGAAGTCCTCGTCGTTGCCGCGTACCGCCGCGGCGGCTGCGGCGGCAGGCTCCAGGGCGTACATCGCTTCCCACAATTCCTCAAACGTCACCTGGTTCAGCACCATGGTCGCGGTGAGGCGCTGGGAAATATCTCCCGAATGGGGAATCGAGGTAATCAGCTTGCGTCGTCCCGGTTCCCTTTTGACGAACCCGTTCTGTTCCAGCACGCGGATGGCTTCGCGAATGGTCGAACGATTGACGCCCAGCTGTTCCGCAAGCCTGGATTCTGCCGGCAGGATGTCCCCGGGCGTAATTTCCCCGGAGATAATCCGCTGCTCGATCGTTCGAGCCACCATGCGGAAGCTGGACTCTGTCGGGTCGCTATTAACTGGACGTGCCATGGATGGACTGTTCTTCAAGGGTGAGTCTCTTTTTTTCAAGTGCCCTGAGTGCGCTGCGCTGGATCTTGCCTGTCTGGGTCTTGGGCAGCGCGTCGACGAACTCAATGGCGCGTGGATATTTATAGGGAGCGGTCATCTGTTTGACGTGTTCTTTCAGATGTCGGACCAGTTCCTCACTCGGCTTTGTACCCGGACGCAGTATTACGAAAGCCTTGACGATTTCACCCCGTTCCACATGTGGCGTTCCAATGACCGCACATTCAAGGACACTCAGGTGAGAGAGCAGGGCATTTTCAACTTCGGTTGGGCCGATGCGGTAACCCGCTGAATTGATGACATCATCGCGCCGGCCACTGTAGAAGAAGTATCCGTCCGCGTCTCGGCTTCCGATGTCTCCCGTGATAAACCAACGCTCGCCGTCCGCCTCGATATACGACTCGCGGGTACGCGCTTCGTCCTTGTAATAGCCAAGCATCAGCAGCGGATTGGGGACGCGCACCGCGATATCGCCTTCACTGCCCCGAGGCAGTCGTCGCCCTTGCGCGTCAATGATATCGACATCGCTGCCCGGCAAAGGCAAGCCCATCGAACCTTCACGGGTCGGAATGCAGGCATAGTTAGCCAGGGTCATGAGCGTTTCGGTCTGGCCGAACGCTTCCATGACTTGGATGCCGGTTTTTTTGTGCCACTTTTCGGCCACAAAGGCGTTGAGTCGCTCGCCGGCCGATACGGTGTGGCGCAGCCGCGATAGGTCGAAGCTAGCCACATCTTCATCCACCACCCGAAACAGCTCGGTGCCGGGCGCGCAATAGACGCTGACGTTGTACTTGGCCAGTAACGCCAGGCGCTGCGCGGGATCAAACGGGCCGTCGTAGAAAAAGGTGCAGGCCCCGGCGCTCCATGGGCCGAACAGGATAGACGTACCGGCCTTGCTCCAACCGACGTCGGCGGTGCACCAGA
The DNA here is from genome assembly GCF_003634475.1 of Pseudomonas sp. WPR_5_2. NCBI lineage: Bacteria > Pseudomonadati > Pseudomonadota > Gammaproteobacteria > Pseudomonadales > Pseudomonadaceae > Pseudomonas > Pseudomonas sp. WPR_5_2. Next base: position 235,902 of record NZ_RBLA01000001.1, read on the forward strand.
TCACATCGCTGCGATCCAGGTCGAGCCAGTATTTCGCAGCTTCGCGCCAGGCATACAGACTGCGCGCGGGGTGCAATACGCCTTTGGGCTCTCCGGTGGAGCCACTGGTGTAATACAGAATGGCAGGATCGTCCAAAGACAACGCGGCGGGTTCGAAGGCGCCGTCGGCTTCGATCATCGCGTTCTCACAGGATTCGAAACCTGCGGCGATTCCCAGCGATAACCTGACCGGTACTTCATTCAGCACATCGACGAACTTTTCCGCATGTTCGGCCCGGACCACCACGGCGCGCACCTCGGCGTGACGGACGCGGTAATTGATGTCCTTGCGGGTGAGCATTTCAACGGAAGGGATCGGGATCGCGCCCAACTTCAGGCAGCCGACCATCGCCACCTGCCAGTCCGGAATGCGCGGGAGCATGATCAACACCCGATCGCCTCGGCGTATGCCGCGTTTGGCCAGCACCGAAGCGAACCTGTCGGTGAGGCGTGACATGTCGGAATAGGAGAGGTGGATTTCCTCGCCTGCAGCATTCGCCCAGATCAGTGCGGGACCATCGGCTTCACGCGCGTAGCGGTCGACAACGTCTGTGCCGAAGTTAAAAGTCGACGGCAGCGCCCATTGAAAGTCCCGGTAGGTCTGGGTGTAATGAACCATATTGCGGGCCATGATTGTTCTCCTCGAGCTTCATTATTCTTGTTCTTCAGCATCATTGAGCGGGATCAGATCACCTGCGTTCGTCGCCACTCATCAAGTTGCGCGCTGCTGTAGCCAAGCGCACCAAGTACCCGTTCATTGTGTTCACCGAGCAGTGGCGGCGGACTCCTCAGGGAGCAGGGTGTCATCGAGTACTTGACCGGAAATCCCAGCTGCGGGATCAAGCCTTCTACAGGGTGTTCAATGTGCTGAAGCATGTGTCTATGACGTGCCTGCGGTGCGTCGAGGGCTTCGGCGACATCGAGCACCGGCCCGACAGGCAGGTCGATACCCTTGAAAGTGTCTACCCAGGCATCACGAGACCGGGTGGCGAACAAAGTGGCCAGTACTTGCTTTTGCAACAAGCAGCGGTCGCCGGTTGGCCATTGTTCATCCTTGAGTTGATCCAGTTGCAGATGCTCGCAAAAACGCAGCCAGAAATGCTGCTCTATCAGCCCCAGCGCGAGATACTTGCCATCGGCACAGAGGTAGACGTTGTAGCAAGGGGCCTGGCCGATAAAAGGGCGCTCGCCACCTCTGGGTTCGATGTCAGCGAACAATAGGTCGGCCGCATGCAGGGCCAGCCAGGAAATCGCCCCGTCATGCATCGACACATCCACCATTTGGCCCTTCCCTGTACGGTGACGGGCGTGCAGTGCCGCAAGAATGCCAGTGGTGGCCATCAGTGAACCGCCGCCTACATCAGCGATCGACAACCCTGGCACAATGGGCCCTTCACCGGCCCTACCGAATAGCTGCAATGCACCGGCCTCAGCCATGTAGTTGAGATCATGCCCGGCTTTCAGATGGTCGGGACCATCCTGGCCGTAGCCGGAAATGGCGCAATAGACCAGACGTGGATTGATCTCACTTAATGTCTCGTAGGACAGTCCCAGGCGTCGCATCACCCCGGGACGGAAACCCTCGATCAAAACGTCCGACTCACGCACCAGGTCGAGGAGGATCTGTTTGCCCGGTTCGCTTTTCAAGTTGAGCGTGACGCTTAGCTTGTTGCGGTTGAGCAGCAGAAAGGAACCGGATTCCACTTTGTTCAGTGGCGTAAACGCACGGTTGTAGTCCCCGGTCAGCGGCTGTTCGACCTTGATCACATCGGCGCCAAGATCGGCCAGCATCTGCGTGCAGAACGCTCCCGGCAACAAACGGGTCAGGTCCAGAATCTTCAACCCTTCAAGGGCCATACCTTCAGGTTTCATCGTCGATTCCTCGCTCAGCACGCCGTCCAGCCGCCATCAACGGCCAGTGAATGACCGGTGACATAGGCGGCTGCCGAAGAGGCCAGAAACAGACTGGCGCCCACAATTTCCTGTGGCTCGCCGAAACGTCCCATGGGGGTGCGATCCAACACCCGGCGCCCAAGCACCGGATGGGTGCGCAGGCCTTCAGTCAGGTCAGTGGCGAAATAGCCGGGTGCAACGGCATTCACTCGTATGCCTTTAGGTGCCCACTCTAGGGCCAATTGGCGGGTCAACATTTCGACGCCGCCCTTGGCAGCGCAATAGGCGGTGGTTTTAGCCAAGCCGACACGACCCGCCACTGAGGTGATGTTTATGATCGAACCCTGGCCTGCGTCGAGCATGAATTGCCCGACGTGCTTGCACGTAAGAAACACACCCGTGAGGTTGACGTCGAGAATCTGTCGCCACTCCTGCAGGGTGGTTTTTTCTGCAGACTTGTACCAAGGGTTGATACCCGCGTTGTTCACCAGAACGTCGATCCTGCCGTAGGTTTCATGCACTGATTTGCTCAGGGTCGACACGCTGTCTTCATCGGCGATGTCAGCCACAAAAGCAACGGCTTTGCCACCGGCCTCAACAATTTCGCTGGCGGCGATATTCAATTGCTCGAGATTGCGACCCACCAGAATCACGGTGGCACCCTGCTTCGCGAACCCATCGGCAATTGAGCGCCCCAGTCCGCGGCCACCGCCGGTGACGATCACCACTTTATCCGCGAGGTCTGTGAACACGGTCGCAGGGGTAAGAAGGGCCTGGTTCATTGGGCAGTCCTCCCCAGACGACGAGCGATACTCCAGCGATGCACCTCGGACGGACCGTCATAGATCCGGAATGCGCGGACATCACGAAAGATCCGCTCAACTTCGGTATCGGCGGTGACACCCATACCGCCGAGCACTTGTACGCAACGATCGACGATTCGCCAGATGGCCTCCGAAGCATGCACTTTGACCATGCTGCTTTGCGCGCTGGCGCGTTCGCCGGTATCGAGTAACCAGGCTGTGTGCCAGATGCTCAAGCGGGTGGTGTGCAAGTCGATCTCGTTATCGGCCAGCATGAAGCCGATACCCTCGTGAGCGACGATAGGATGACCAAAGGCCTCGCGTTTCTGCGCATAGGCCACAGCGATATCGTGGGCCCTTTGCGCAGCTCCCAGCCAACGCATGCAGTGGGTCAGGCGCGCCGGAACGAGGCGTACCTGTGCGTAGCGAAACCCTTCACCGATTTCGCCAAGCACGTCCGCTTTGGACACCCGCATGTTCTCCAGCCTGACTTCAGCGTGGCCGCCGGTGAACGATGAATCGAGCGTGTCCAGCGCGCGTTCGATGCGAAAACCCGGATTGGGCAGGTCAGCCAGGAACATGGTGGCACCGACATCCACGTCGTCCACGATCGTGCGGGCCATGATGATGGTGAACGCCGCACCGTCCGCACCGGTGATCAGCCATTTACGACCATTGATGACGAAATCGTCGCCGTCGTTGATTGCCGTGGTCTTGAGCAGTGTCGGATCAGAGCCAGCCCCCGGTGAAGGTTCGGTCATACAAAAGCAAGAACGTGTTTTGCCTTCTGCCAAAGGCTTTAGCCAGCGCTCCTTTTGCTCAGTGGATGCGACCGCTTGCATCAAATGCATGTTGCCCTCATCGGGCGCGGCACAGTTCAACGCCACGGGCCCCAGCATCGAGTAACCCGCCGCTTCGAAAATCACGGCGCGGCCAATGTGCGGCAAACCAAGGCCACCCAAAGAAGTGTCAACATGGGGGCTCAGCAAGCCTGTTTCGCGGGCATGCGCGATCAGCTCACTGCGCAACTCGTCGCTGGGCCCATGGGCAGTGCGCCGCGGGTCTTTCTCGTAGGGGATGACCACCTCTCGAATGAAAGTGAGGGTCTTGTCTCGCAACTGTACGAGTGAGTCGGGCAGCGTGAAGTCCATAGCAACGTCCTCAGAGAATTTTATCGTTAGCGATAGTAAGGGTGAATTCGAAGAGGTCTTCGGCCAGTTGGCCGAAGTCGGCGTAACGCGGATCTTTGGTTTCACCGAGCAGGTGGCGGCGGTGCAATTGTTGAAACACTACGGCCAGTTTGAACATCGTCAGGACCCGGTAGGGCTTCAAGTCTTCCAGGCCGCGTCCGGTCAGCGCGCTGTAGGTATTAGCGACTGCTTCGCGATTGGCAAAGCCCGGTTGCAGCGTCGGCATTTGCGCCAGACGGTGCATGCAGGAAGGATCGTCCGGTTCGCTCCAATAGCTCAGGAGCGTGGCCAGGTCGAACAACGCATCGCCCTGGGTGCCCATGTCCCAGTCAACGATGGCGCGGGGTTGCAGGGTTTGCGGGTCAATCAGAATGTTGTCCAGCTTGAAATCGTTGTGCAGCAAAACCGGTTTGCCCGCTGCAGGGTCGGGGACATCGGTCAGCCATTGAGCGAGGGTTTGGGCAGGGCAGCTCAAGCTGCCATTGGCAATCAATTGCGCGCGCTTGATCCAGCCAAGTGTATTACGCCTGAAGAAGCCTTGCGGGTGACCGAGCGCTTCCAGCCCAACACTGGCGAGGTCGACCGCATGCAATTGCGCGAGCGTTTCCACCAGCATATTTGACAGTTGATGGCCTGTGTTTTCGGTCGCAGGCAGTGGCTGGATGCTGTCCCCGCGCAAAGAAAGTCCGGCGCGATAGTCGATCAAAAGAAACGGCGCACCGGCGATGGCGGCATCAGAACAGAAGTGATGGCTGCGCGGAGCCAATGCGAATGTTCTCCAGAGTCGAAAAAGGATCCGGTGCTCACGCTGCATGTCGTTAGCGCCCGGCGGTAACGGACCGGCTGGAGGGCGACGCAGCACCATCCAGTTGTGGTTGATGCGTACCAGGAAATTCAGGTTCGCCAGGCCGCCCGACAATTGTCGAGGGGCGACCCCGGGATCCATCTGCAAACGATGGCCAGCGAGATAACGCTCTATGGTTGGCCAGTCCAGCGCCTGGCTTGCCAACTCTGACCTCAGTGCAACGCCCTCGGGATATTGACGCCGGACAGTGGGAGTAAATCCGATCTCGACCATAACTGCTGTCTTCCAGATGTTGAGCTTTGGAGGATTATTGTCGGACCGAAAAATGATCGTCAAGCGATATAATCACCTGTTGCGCATATTCACGATACCGATTAAGAATATTGTCGGACTGAAATGACGATTGACGGAGAACCTGAAATGGTTGGCAATATCATAGGTTGGGCTCACACCCCCTTCGGCAAGCTAGCGAATGACACGCTTGAATCGCTGATTACGCGGGTTACTGTGGACGCTTTGGCACATGCGGGTCTTGAAGCTCTGGATGTGGATGAGATTGTCATCGGGCACTTCAACCAGGGGCTGGATCCTCAGGGATCTCCGGCGTCCCTGGTTCTGCAGGCCGACCCCGGCTTGCGCTACAAGCCTTCGACACGAGTGGAAAATGCCTGCGCCACGGGTTCCGCAGCGGTAAGACAGGCATCCAGCCTGATCATGTCCGGCCAGGCGAAGGTGGTTCTGGTGGTTGGCGTCGAGAAAATGACTGCGGTCGCTGAAGACGTCGTGCGCAAGGCGCTGGTTTCGGCCAGTTACGTAGCCCAGGAGGGCGGCCCCGAGGCATCGTTCGTCGGGTTGTTCGCGGGTATCGCCCAGCAGTATTTCGCCCGCTATGGCAATCAATCCCTGGCACTTGCCCACATCGCGGCAAAAAACCATCGCAATGGCAGTCTCAATCCATTGGCTCACTTGCGTAAAAACCTGGACGTGGATTTCTGTCACCAGGTGTCCACCGGCAACCCTTATGTCGTTGCTCCGTTGCGTCGCACGGACTGCTCGCTTGTGTCTGACGGGGCTGCGGCGTTGGTGCTCGTCAGCGACGACATGGCGGCACGAACAGAGCGGGTGATCAGCATTCGTGCGCTGGCACAAGTCAATGATTACCTGCCGATCAGTCGCCGAGACATTACCCGCTTCGAGGGTGCTGCCAAGGCCTGGCAAGCTGCGCTGGGCATGGCCGGGCTGGCACTCGACGACCTCGATTTCGTTGAAACCCATGACTGTTTCACGATTGCCGAACTGATCGAATATGAGGCGATGGGGCTCACCCCTCCAGGTCAGGGCGCCCGGGCCATTCTGGAAGGATGGACAGAGCCGGGTGGGCGATTACCGGTGAATCTGTCCGGTGGCTTGAAAGCCAAAGGGCATCCGATCGGCGCGACCGGGGTGTCCATGCACGTCATGACCGCCATGCAGCTGGCCGGCGAATCACCGGGCCTGCAACTGGCCGATACACCGCGGCTGGGCGGAATTTTCAACATGGGCGGAGCCGCCGTGGTCAATTACGTCAGCATTCTCGAACGTACCCGATAAGCACGGCTGACGCAGCCGATCAACGCAGGAGACTGGAATGGGAGACATGGCGGCCTTAGGCCTTTTGAATTACGTGCGCGTAAAACGGAGCGAACGGGTCGGATGGATCACGTTCGACCGTCCCGAGGCAATGAATGCATTGAACACCCAGATGATTCTGGAAATTTCCCAGGCGCTGGATTGTTTTGAAGAAGACGAAAGCATCGGCTGCATTGTCTTGACCGGCAGCAACAAGGCTTTCGCTGCGGGGGCAGATATTCTGGAAGCGCTCGATCAGGAATTCCCGCAAACCAGCGTCAATAATTTTCTCGGCGAATGGGACCGAATTGCCCGCTGCCGTAAGCCCATGATCGCTGCGGTGGCCGGTTATGCGCTGGGCGGAGGCTGCGAAGTGGCGATGATGTGCGACTTGATCGTGGCCGCAGACAACGCCAGTTTCGCGTTGCCGGAGATATCTCTGGGGTTGATACCCGGTGCGGGCGGAACTCAGCGTCTATCGCGCTGGGTCGGTAAAGCAAAAGCCATGGATCTGTGCCTGACGGGCCGTCGGATCGGTGCCGAAGAAGCCGAGGCTATCGGACTGGTATCGAGAGTGGTGCCCACGGGGCAGTTGCTGGACGAAGTCAGTGCGATTGCGAAGAAAATTGCCGAGCGTTCATTACCGAGTTTGTTGCTCCTTAAAGAGTGTGTGAATCGAGCGTATGAAACCGGATTGAGCGAAGGGCTCGGTTTCGAACGTCGCACGTTTCACTCGTTGTTCGCGACCCAGGATCAGAAAGAGGGTGCCCGCGCATTCGTTGAGAAACGATTGCCAGTCTTTCGGCATCGCTGATAGGCAATAAGACCTCTGTTAAAGCGAACAGGCCGGATCTTCAGATCTGGCCTGACGGTTTCGCACGTCTGAAAACCGAGTGTGTTTATTCATATACGACGTACCCATAACAATAAAACAGGTATACAAAACATGACTCCGAGAATGAATGTTGTCTGCTTGACGGGCATAGTGGCCGCGGTTCCGGCCCTGGCCCAAGCCGACTTTCTCAAAGACAGCCGCTTGAATTTCAGTACCAAAAACTACTATTTCAATCGCGATTACCGAGACGGCACTGGGCCCTCCAAGGCCGAGGAGTGGGCACAAGGTTTTGTTATGAAATACCAATCCGGTTATACCGATGGGCCGCTCGGGTTCGGACTGGACGCAATCGGCATGCTCGGCATCAAGCTTGACTCTGCGCCTGAGCGTTCGGGTACCGGCATACTGGCGCGCCAGGCTGTGTCCGATGATCCAGGTAAGCCCTACGCCAAACGCGCTGCTGATGACTACTCGAAGTTGGGATTGACGGCCAAGGCGCGCCTCTTTGACAGCAACGAACTATTCGTCGGTAGCCTCCAACCCGCAGGCATCGCGGTGATACAGCCAAACATCAGTCGTCTATTCCCCCAGACTTTTGAAGGCCAGCAACTGACCAGCAAGGCCATCGGAAACCTGACGTTGAACCTGGGCCATATCAGTCAAGTGAAGCAACGCGACTCTACCGATTTTGAAAAAATGGGAATCACCAGCCAATCCGGACAGTACTCCAGCGCGGCGCGCTCTGACGATTTCAAGTTTGCCGCGGCCGACTATCAAATCACCCGGGATCTGCTGGCGAGTTTGCATTTCGGCCGACTCCAGGACATCTACCAACAAGGTTTCGTGGGCCTCAAATACAACACGCCATTGGGCCCTGGTCGTCTATTGGGAGAGCTACGCTACTTTGATGGCAGCGACGCTGGTGCGGCACTGGGAGGCCATGTAGATAACCAGGCGCTCAGCACCAATATCGGGTATTCCATCGACGGTCATACCGTCAGTGGCGGGTATCAGAAACAGTGGGGCGATACAGCCTATCCGTTGATTGACGGCACGGTCAGTTACCTGTTCACCGAGTTGCAGGTCAGTAACTTCTCCCGCGCCAGGGAACGCTCCTGGCGCGCGCGTTATGACTACAACTTTGCCGCTGCGGGAATGCCTGGGCTGACGTTCACCACGGTCTATGTGCAGGGTGACCAAGCCAGGGTGGTGAACATGAATCAGGAAGGCCAGGAGTGGGAACGCGACACCTACATAACCTATGTCGTGCAGGACGGTCCGCTGAAGAATGTCGGAGTGCAATGGCTGAACGCGACTCAGCGCTCCAATTACACGCGCAACACCGATGAAAATCGCTTGATTTTCAGCTACAGCCTGGCGTTGAAATAGCGCTACACACATAAAAAAGCCGTCTTTTTAGACGGCTTTTGTCTGTAATGAGGCCGGCGTGATCAGACGCGAGATTGTTCACCCTCTGCCAGACAGACTTGCATGATCCGCAGGTTTTTGTCCGTCACGCGGGTAGGGAAAACCTCACTCAAACGGTCTTCGTGTACAGGGATGACTCGCTTGACTTCATAGTCGACCGCTTTGAGCATTTCCTCGGTCGCCAGCACCAAGTTGGTGTTGCTGTTTTGCGCCAGGCCAACGGGACGGTAGTCTAGCGTTCCAGTGATATCACTGTTGATGATCTGCGGATTGGCCACCATGTTGTCGTAGACGTACACAAGGTCTCCGGCCAACACCCAGCTGTTATGAGCGACCGTTGCCAGATCGTTGCGCACATGTACCCACATGCAGCCGAAGGTGTGGCTGTCGAACGCAACGCGTAGATCAATGCCAGGCGCTACATCTTCCATTTCGCCATCTACGCAAATCAGCCGTCCTTGGCGGGCCAGTTCCACTGCACGGAGAATGTCCGAGGGATCAAGCCCCGTGCGCGTCCAGCTCAGTCGATCCGGCAGGGCCATGGCCCAGATCCATTTCGACAGTTCTCGTTCCTGAAGGTAGAACCGCGCATTGGGGAAAGCATCGGTGTTACCGAAATGGTCAAAGTGAGCGTGTGTGACAAACACGGTATCGATGTCTTCGGGGGTCACATCGCACTGAGCCAGAACCTCTCGCGCGGAATGCCAGTTAGTCACGCCAAACTGCCCAGCCAGGGCCTGGCCATAGTCACGATGGTTGTAACCGACGTCCACCATAATGGTCCGGCCATTTCCCTTTATCAGCACGTAGCAGTACGGCAACTTTCGAACACCTTCGTTATGGATGCCGTATTTGATACCGCTGACTGGAAAGTCAGGGATGTGGGCGTATTCGAGAATCCAGATCGAGTAGGGGGACATGACAGCCTCTTTTATTGGTCTTTGATTGACTGTGGTTTCACTGCTGGGAACAACAAAAACAGGTGTTTTGCAGGTCCACCGGCATAAGCCCTGAGTGCGGGATGGCGATGCAGCGCAAGAGTGCGTTGGCCTTGTTGAGTTCGCTCAGCCATCCGGGGGCGCGCGTTTTGAAAACAGCAGCGTTATTGATGTTGCGATGCAAGGCCCGAGAGAGGTCAAGCAGGTTTCTGGCCGCGAGTGAAAGGTGTTTGAAATGCGTTAACCCCATAGGCGGAACCTTGAGTTGGCTCAGCAAATCCAGGGTCTCGATCAGCGCCTGTTCCGGGGTTTTGGCTAATTGCGCGTAGGTGGAAAAGCCATTGCGGGCATGCCCGAGAATTAGCAAGCCAGCCATTTGCGCAATGACCCGATTGAGCTGCCCATAAGGATGTTCGATCAAGGCGACGTAACGATTGAGCTCATCGGTGACATGCACCAACGAGCGGTCTGACGGGACGGGTATAGGCTGAACCGCTTCATCGCCGAAGGGGGCCAGGCGACCCTCCATACAGTCCTGACTGAACGACAATGAGTAAGGCGAGTCTTGCGAACGCATAGCATCAAACATGTGGGGGCTCTCTTATTGTAATCCGCTTGAGTATTTGAGCGGCCCGGCCCCTTGGCAAACGCATAAAACTGATCACAGCTAATCGACTGGCTGATGGATATCCCTGGGTTTTTCCTGTGAACAAAATTCACATCCGGTGTGAATAACCGGGCGTATCCACGGATTCAGAGATGTAATAGTTTAAGCCCATGTGCTCCCAAAGCCGCCGGCACCGCCGTCGAAACTAATAAGAGAAGGAGGAGAGATCTGGACAACTATTCCCAAATGCTCGCCTTCATCCGAGCGGCCGAACATGGCAGTTTTTCCGCGGCGGCCCGTGCCGGCCATCTGACCCCCTCGGCCGTCAGCAAGCTGATTTCACGACTGGAAGATCGCTTGCAGGTGCGATTGTTTGTGCGAAGTTCTCGGGCACTGCTGCTGACGGAGGAGGGCGCGGCGTACCTCAAAAGCGCACTGGCCGTCGTCGATGCCATGAGCGAGGCGGACTCACTGGCCGAGCGATTGCCCACCAGGGTCAGTGGCATGCTGCGCGTGCATACGATGACCACGTTCGCCAAGCATCAGATAATGCCGTGGCTACCTGAATTTCTCGCCACTTACCCGCTCCTTGATCTCGACATTCAGCTGGGGCCGCAATACATCGATCTGTTCGAGCAAGGGGTGGATGTGGCGATTCACAGCGGGTTCTTGCCTGACTCTTCGCGGGTGGCGCAACGTCTGAATGACAATGAATGGATTGTGTGCGCTTCACCCGAATACCTGGCCCGTCAGGCGCCTCTGCTCCATCCGCAGGACTTGCTGGAGCATCAGTGCTTCGGGTTCAGTTTCGATAGTCAGTGGAGCGCCTGGTCGTTTCGGGAAAACGGTCGCTTGATCAAGGTGCCGTTCCGCAGTCGCACGTCATTCAGCCAGGGTGACCTGTTGCGAGATCTGGCGCTGCAAGGGGCGGGCGTCGTCAAATTAGCCGGGTTTCATATTGGCGAGGATATTCGTCAAGGTCGTCTCGTCCCTGTGCTGTCCGAGTTTTATACCGGAACAAAAGAATCAGTCAGTCTGATTTACGCGAACCGTAAATACTTAAGTCCGCGAATCAAAGTATTTAATGACTTCCTCAGCAGCCGCGTCAAAGGCTTGTGCTGGACGATTACATAACACATTTTAGCAAGACCCTCTTTCTTGCCCTGTTGCTTGAGTTGCATTGATTGAAAGTGCGCTCAATCGTTATCAAGTTGCACGTTTGCTGCCGACTTGATGGTGTCTGCGATAGCGATATCGCAATCTGGTAAATGTCTGACCGTGAGGTTGAATAAAAATGACTGTACAAGAACAAAGTTTGGCAAGGCCTGTGATGACTTCTCATCGTGGTGATCGATCCAAGGTGCCCTATCAATTCGACCAGCCGGCCGGTATGCCAGCCGACTTTTTGCTGGCGGGTGCGCTTAATCTCGACTGTGATGAACGCGAGTGGGTACCCCAGGCTGAAGGTGTCTGGTTTCGGCCATTGATACTGAGCCTGAGTGGCGGCTACTTCGTCAATCTCACCCGGGTGCGGCGCTCAGGTGTGCTGTCCCGCCACCGCCATGGTGGGCCGGTGCACGCGTTTACTTTGCGGGGCCACTGGCATTACCTCGAACACGAATGGGTGGCCACCGAAGGGAGCTACGCGTTTGAACCACCTGGAGAAACCCATACGCTGGTAGTGCCCGAAGAGGTCAGCGAAATGATTACCTTGTTTCATGTGACCGGCAACTATGTCTATGTAGATCCCTACGGTAATGCACTGGATTACGAAGACGTTTATACGAAACTGGAAAGTGCCCGTCAGCATTATGAAAGTGTCGGGTTAGGCGCTGACTATGCCGATCGTTTCATTCGTTGACACCTGACCCGTATCAACTGTACGCCGCGAACTCTAAATGAATTTACGAATTCGCATTGTTCGCGGATACCAGTTTTTCTAGCTTGCGTGAATTTTTATGCTGCTTGCGCAGCAAGCAATACTTTTTGAAATCCATGTCGCGGGGTATTAAAAGCGCGGCCCCGAGTTTGACTCGATGAAATCTTTCTTGCGCACTTCCAATAACAATATTTGCAGGAGATTCGATCCATGCAACTCCAATCCTCCGTCGCTCAAGGCGCCATGGCGTTGATCGATGACAACGATCCTGTTTACCGAAAAATTGCCTGGCGGCTCATGCCGTTTCTGTTCGTCTGTTACGTGTTCGCCTATCTGGACAGAGTGAACGTCGGGTTTGCCGCATTACATATGAAAGCCGACCTGAGTTTCTCCGACGCCGTCTACGGCTTGGGGGCGGGTATCTTTTTCTTCGGTTACGTGTGCTGCGAGATACCCAGTAATTTGTTGATGAAACGTCTGGGTGCCCGGGTCACTATCGCCCGAATCATGATCGGCTGGGGCTTTGTGTCGTGTTGCACCATGCTCGTTCATAGTCCCACCTCGTTCTATCTCATGCGCCTGTTGCTCGGCGCTTTTGAGGCCGGCTTCGCTCCGGGGGTATTGCTGTACTTGACGTTCTGGTTTCCACCGGCCCGACGGGCTCAAATGGCCGCGATTTTTCTCTGCGGGTCGGCTATCGCTGGCGTGGCAGGGGCGCCGGTGTCAGGGGTCATTCTGGATGCGTTCCATGGGATTGCCGGGCTGCAAGGCTGGCAATGGCTGTTTGTCATAGAAGGAGTTCCGTCCATCGTGCTGGGCCTCATCGCACTGGCGTTGCTCTCTGATGGCCCGAGTACCTGCAAGTGGCTCAGACCCGACGAAAAGGCCAAAGTAATACGGCATTTGGCGAGTTTCCAGCCGGCAGTCGATAGAGGTTTCCTGGCCGCTCTGCGAGAACCTCCGATCCACTTGATCGCCTTGACTTGGTTCACCATCGTTTGTGGCCACAACGCCGTCAACTTCTGGATGCCTATGATGTTGCGGGAAGCAGGCTTGACCACCGCGACGCAGATCGGCATGTGGGCCGTCGTGCCTTACGCCTTCACCACGATCGGAATGATCCTGATCTCACGACATTCCGATCAGCGACTCGAGCGGCGTATTCATATTTCTGCGTGTTCATTGCTGGCGGCGGTAGGTTTTGGGATGTTGCCATTTGTTCAGGGCCATTTTGGCCTGAGTATTTTCGGGCTGACACTGGCAGCGCTCGGTGTGTTCTCTGCAATGCCGATCATCCTCGCAATGCCAATGAGCTATCTGCCGGCCGGCGCCACCGCCGGGGGGATCGCTTATGTGAACACGATCGGGATGCTGGGTGGTTTTGTCGGGCCTTACATGATGGGCGCGATCAAGACGGCTACGGGCAGTTTTGCGAACGGGTTGTTCGCCGTTACCGGACTGTTGTTGATCGGAATATTGATCATGACCTTGATGGTACGAACTCCTCGCCTGGAACCTGTGCTGGATGCGCGAGTACCTGCCGCATAAAGCGAAGAAAATAGTGTGTGACATTGCCTGCTCGCGATGTGATTCGTTAGATAATTCGTCGAGTGATTACTCGGCGATTTAACTATTTCGTTTGTACTCGCAGGGGCGGAGAGGGGCTTGCTCTTGTTTTTATAATGCAAGCGGTGAGGCGTAAGGAGCCGTAGTCGTTTGATGCGCGGGTTTAACCGTTAACCGCCGAAGGTGTCGCAATCTGTTGACAACGAAAGGTATTCAAGCCCTTTGATGTGTCCACTGGAGTCGCGGTAGATCATGGTCACGGGAGCGGCATTGCACTTATCCGCTGGGGTCGTAATCGAAATCACACTGGCGATGTCCAGGTGCATTGCGTAGCGATACGGTTCAATTTCTACATGGCGTTCATCTGTTGACTGACCTGCCATGACTGTGGAACAGAACACCAGAACTGCCAATGGAAGCAGGTTTTTCATTGCAATAACCTCGTTGATCAAGACTCCCTCCGTACGTTGCGTGGACGAAACCGAGGGAGGTAAGCCGGGTGTTGAGGCAGCGATTCGACCTTAGAGACCGATAACGTCGCGATGAACCTCAAGCGAATTGCGCTCTACCCAGTTGTGCGCCAGCAGACCGTCTGGGCGTACTTCCCAAACCGCAGTACCGAGCATTTCGAAAGGCGTGCTACACGAGCGAGCACCTATGAAGCCCTTGTTCTTGCCGGTGAGTTTCCACCGTGAGGCCACGCGAGTACCTTCTTTGTTCTGGAAGGTCTCGATGCTGCCAAATGTGAAATCTTCGATCTTCGACAGAAAGACGCCGATCCACTCAATAAAAGCTTCACGGCCGACGACATCGACCCCGCCAGAGGTAATGACAAAGTCTTCAGCAACAAAGCGCGCGGCGGCCTGGGGATCTTTCGCCTGCCAGACTTCGCGCCAGAAGCGTTCAACAATTTCTACAGCTTTATTGTCAGGCATTTTCTATCTCCTGGAATTTGGGCTCCGCGTCCCATTCAGTGGTGACGCCGGATTAATCGGTGAACGTCCCTGGGGGATGATCACAAGCACGATGTTCGGAGTTTGCTATCTATAATTCAAACGCATAAAGTTAATGGCATCTAGTTGATAGGCGAATTCATCATGCAAGCGGGCGACGTTGATATCGATTTGCTTCGGGCGTTTATCGCAGTCGCAGAAACGGGAAGCTTCACGGCGGCGGCTGAGGTGATTGCACGATCGCAATCAGCGGTGAGTCAGAAAATCATCCGGTTGGAAGAAGTACTTGGCATGCGCGTTTTCGAGCGTACCAGTCGTGCATTGACCCTGACCCCAGAGGGCGAACGTCTTCTGGTTGGCGCACGCAAAATGATGGTGCACTTTGACAATTTCGTCCGTGAAATCAGGGAGCCGGAGGGGGTGAATGTCCTGCGTCTGGGCATCTCTGAGAACCTGGTGCCTACCCAGTTGCCTCGACTGCTCTCCCGCTTCAGCAAGCTCTATCCGGATATCCAGCTGGAACTCACCACTGGCCTCAGCAACGACTTGTTGGCGGACCACGAAGCAGGACGGCTGGACGTGGTGATCGCTAAACGCAAGATCAGCGCCACGGCCCAGCGAGGCAGAATCATCTGGCGTGAACCACTGGTCTGGATTGCCACAAAGGATTATGAAATTGAAGCATCGCGGCCGGTGCGCCTGGTGATGATGCGACCTCCATGCGCGTACCGCGCGATCATGATCGAGGCGATGGCTTCGGTAAGGCGCGAGTGGACTTCGGCCTGTCTGGCCAGCAATCTGATTGGCGTTCAAGCAGCCGTAGCAGGCGGATTGGGTATCACCGCCCTTGGCACTTCATTTCTGCAAGAAGGCATGAAAATCGTCGAGCCCTCGGAAAAATTGCCAACGCTGCCCACCACTGAAGTGGCGGTGATCGGAGATGATGTTCGCACTCAGCATTTAGTCCAGCCTTTGGTGTCGTTGCTGACTGAAGGACTAATGTCTGGCACTAGCCTGACCTGACATTCCAGATTTCATCCTTCTTGATCGCGTCTGCGAAGGGCGCCTTCAATGCTGATCTTGCAATAGCGCGATCAACGCCTTCACACAGCCGGGCAATGCTTCTATGTCACGAACCAGGATGCTGCGTTCGCGAACGACCCAAGGCTCGTCCAACGATAATATGGCCAGATTCATGGTTTTACTGTTACGGATGGCGGCCGACTCCGGTATGACGCCAATGCCGACACCCGCCTCAACCATTCGGCAAACGGCCTCGAAGCTCGACAACTGAATTCGCCATACCAGGGTTTCACCCAACAACTCGGCCTGGTCACGGACAAACGCCTGGAGCGTGCTGCCTTCTTGCAAGCCGACGTGATGGAACGCCACAGTGTCACGCAATTTTATGTGCTTGCGTTGTGTCAGCTCGTGCTCTTTGGGTACCACAAGCACCAGTCGGTCTGTACTGAAGTGCAACACTTGAAGGTTTTTCGCCGCAACAGGGCCGGCAATGATGCCGATATCCGTTGAGCCATCAAGTACCCCTCGAATGATGTCGCGCGATAGGCGCTCCCGTAAATCAACCGTCACACCAGGGCGTGCGGCGAGGAATCCTGCCAGCAGTTCCGGAAGGAACTCAGTGACAGCAGTTGTATTGGCGAAAATGCGAATGTGTCCGGAAGAATCGGTGCCGAATTCGGCGAACTCGGTTTTCAAGTAACCGACCTGACGCATGATCAATCGGGCATGCTGCAAAAGCTTCTTCCCGGCGTCCGTCAGATCGACACCCTTGCTGTCGCGATACAACAAGTGGCTGTTCAACTGCGCTTCCAGCGCCTTGATCCGCACGCTTGCAGCGGCAGGCGAGATGAAGGCTCGTCGCGCCCCCTGAGTCAGACTGGAGGCTTCTGCGATGTGTATGAACAACCGCAGATCGGTCAAATCAAAGTGCATCGGCAAAGCCCTTTTCCTACTAGCTGAAGCGTTAATATTGTATTAACGCCGGGTTAAATAAAAGTAGATTCACAGAACGCTAGGCCACTCGCATTATCGGCCTCGACCGAATAATCGAGGACGCACATTTCATGAGTAATCAGGACCTGAGCGCTTGGCTTGGCAAGACTGAACAGGCGGTGGATGATCTGGGATCAGGACAAATCAAGCGCGTAGCGGCAACTTTTGGTGCGCAGCCGATAATGCCCGGCGCGCCGCTTCCAGCGTTGTGGCACTGGTGCTTTTTTCAGGACCCCGTGGCCGAGTCTGGCCTGGGGGCAGACGGACATCCAGCCCGCGGCGGTTTCCTGCCTCCTGCCGACAATCGCAATCGAATGTGGGCCGGCAGCCGCGTCGAATTCTTTCAATCGCTACTTGCCGGTATTGAGGCGTCCCGCCTCTCGACCGTCACGCATATCGAAGAAAAAGTCGGGCGCAGCGGCCAGTTGTTGTTCGTGACGGTAAGGCACGAGTTTTTCCAAAACGGACACCTGTGCATTCGCGAAGAACAGGACATTGTGTATCGCGAGGCCAGCGCACCGAATCTGGCACCCGGCAATGCAGTGCCGGCAGCTCAGTGGAATGAATCCGTTTCTCCTACCGCCGTACTGTTGTTCCGTTATTCGGCCATCACGTTTAACGCGCACCGTATTCATTACGACGTTCCCTATGTCGTGGACGTTGAAGGCTATCCCGAAAAAGTCGTCCACGGCCCACTCATAGCCACACTGAATCTGCATGCATTTTTACGCGCCCATCCCACTGCACAACTGCGCACCTTCAGCTTTCGTGGCGTACGCCCATTGATCGCTCCCCAACTCTTTGAAGTTGGAGGAACACTAGTTGAATCCAACCACGCGCATTTATGGGCGAGCAACGAAGGCGGGATCGCGCAGGTCGCGGATCTGATTTTTGACTGAGTGAGCCAACACACTTGCTGGCATTTTGAGAGTGATTGCAATGCAAAACAAAAATGAAGAACTCAACGCAATTCGGGAAGGTGTACAGGCATTGTGCGCGGAGTTCGACGGCGCTTACTGGCGTGAGGTCGATGAGCGCAAGGGCTTCCCGGAAGCGTTTGTCAAAGCACTGACTGACGCCGGATGGTTGGCCGCAATGATTCCTTTGGAATATGGCGGATCTGGCCTGGGGTTGGCCGAAGCCTCGGTGATTCTCGAGGAGGTCAACCGTTGTGGCGGTAACTCCGGCACCGTGCACGGGCAGATGTACAACATGTTTACGCTCCTGCGTCACGGTAGCGAAGAGCAGAAAAGTTACTACCTCCCCAAAATCGCTGCAGGTGAACTGCGGCTGCAATCCATGGGGGTCACTGAGCCCTCTACGGGGACAGACACCACGAAGATCAAAACGACGGCCGTTCGCAAGGGCGACAAGTATGTAATCAATGGGCAGAAAGTCTGGATCTCGCGCATCCAGCATTCCGACCTGATGATCCTGCTAGCGCGGACCACGCCCCTGGCGGAAGTGAAAAAGAAGTCGGAAGGCATGTCGATCTTCCTGGTCGATCTGCGCGAAGCCATCGGAAACGGCCTGACTGTCCAGCCGATTGCAAACATGGTCAATCATGAAACCAATGAGTTGTTTTTTGACAATCTGGAATTGCCGCTCGACAGCTTGATTGGGGAGGAGGGCAAAGGATTCAGGTACATCCTTGACGGCCTGAATGCCGAACGGACGTTGATCGCCGCAGAGTGCATTGGTGACGGCCGCTGGTTTATTGAAAAAGCCAGTGCCTATGCCCGGGATCGCGTCGTTTTTGGGCGCCCGATCGGACAAAACCAAGGTGTCCAGTTTCCAATTGCCGAAGCGCATATCGAAATCGAAGCGGCCGATCTCATGCGCTGGCGTGCTTGTGAAGAGTACGACAGCGGCATTAACGCCGGTGCCAGTGCCAACATGGCCAAGTACCTCGCTGCAAAAGCTTCATGGGAAGCCGCCAATGCCTGCTTACAGACCCACGGAGGCTTCGGTTTTGCCTGTGAGTATGACGTTGAACGCAAGTTCCGCGAAACACGCCTTTATCAGGTCGCCCCGATTTCCACCAACTTGATCTTGTCGTACGTAGCCGAGCACTTGCTCGAGCTGCCTCGCAGTTTTTAAGGGAGTCAGCCCATGAGCCATACACAACAATTAGTGAGTTTTCTCGCTGATCTTAATTATTCCCACATCCCCGACAACGTGTTGAGCCGCACAGAGGAACTGTTTCTTGACTGGCTCGGCAGTGCGTTTGCGAGCCAGGGCGCGCACCCGATCCCGTTGTTTGAACGTTACGCAGAAACAATGGGACCGACGCAAGGCAAGGCCATAATCGTCGTCAACGGTCGCAGCACTTCCGCGTACTTTGCGGCTTTGGTCAATGGCGCTTCGTCGCATCTGGTTGAGCAGGACGATTTACACAACAGTTCGGTACTGCACCCTGCAACCGTCGTATTTCCGGCGGTGTTAGCCGCCGCGCAAGAGCATGGGAAGTCGGGCCGTGACTTGCTTTTAGCGTCGATTGCGGGCTATGAGGCAGGCATCCGCATTGGTGAGTTTCTAGGGCGTTCGCATTATCGTATTTTCCACACTACAGCGACTGTCGGGACCTTGGCGTCGGCGGTTGGGGTGGGCAAGTTGCTTGGATTCGACCAGGAGCAATTTATAAATCTTCTGGGTACCGCCGGTACTCAAGCGGCCGGGCTTTGGGAGTTTTTGCGCGATGCCGCCGACTCCAAGCAATTGCACACGGCTAAGGCTGCCGCAGATGGTTTGCTCGCGGCCTATTTAACTCAAGACGGGCTTACCGGAGCGCGCAATATTCTGGAAGGCGATCAAGGCTTGGCTGCTGGAATGTCCAGTGATGCCGATCCAGGCAAATTGTCGAACGGCCTTGGCAGCCGATGGGCATTGCTTGAGACCTCTTTCAAATTCCACGCCTCATGTCGGCACACCCATCCTGCTGCTGACGCACTGCAGAACGTGATGCGCGAACACGAGCTTACCCATAAAAACATTTCCAAGGTGGTCACCCACGTCCATCAGGCGGCCATTGATGTGCTGGGGCGCGTAGTAGTGCCCAAGACTGTCCATCAGGCGAAATTTTCCATGGGAACGGTCTTGGGTTTAATCGCCGTTCACGCAAAGGCAGGGTTAATCGAGTTCGATCGTCTAGCGCTGACCGATCTGGATGTCGCGAGTTTTGCAAATAACGTCAGCATGGAACTGGATCTGGTAGTCGATCGCGCTTACCCGCAGCAGTGGCTCGGTCGAGTACAAGTCACCACAACAGATGGCCGGGTGTTTCTCGGCAAATGCGATGAGCCTAAAGGTGATCCGGGAAACACGCTGTCTCGCCTCGAACTGGAAGAAAAATTCCGTAGATTGCTGAGCTTTTCTGAAGCACGAACACCCGACCAGATCAATCAGATGATCGAACGTATCTGGGCGCTCCAGTACACCGACAACCTGTCGACACTGTTGGAGTAGTCGTTAATGAATCAAAACAATAACGCAACGCGTCCGTTGGACGGGATCACGGTTGTCAGTCTTGAACACGCTATTGCAGCGCCATTCTGTACGCGCCAACTGGCGGATATGGGCGCGCGAGTGATCAAAATTGAAAGACCCGATGTTGGCGATTTTGCTCGCGGGTATGACACTCGAACCAACGGTTTGGCATCACATTTTGTGTGGAGCAATCGCTCGAAGGAAAGCCTCGCGTTGGACGTCAAGGCAGAAGGGGCGGACCGTGTACTCGACGCTTTACTTGCCAAGGCCGACGTCCTGGTGCAAAACCTGGCACCCGGTGCGGCTGCGCGAATGGGGTTGTCGTTTGAAGCGCTGCGCGACAGGTATCCGCGGCTTATCGTCTGCGACATCTCGGGGTACGGGGAGGGCGGGCCTTACTCGGACAAGAAAGCGTATGACTTGTTGATTCAAAGCGAGAGCGGCTTCTTGTCAGTCACAGGGGGGGCAGGCGAGGATGAGATGGCCAAGGCCGGGTGTTCGATCGCCGACATCGCGGCCGGTATGTATGCCTACAGCGGCATATTGTCCGCGTTGCTGTTGCGCGGGCGCACCGGGCTTGGCAGTCGGGTCGATGTCAGCATGCTTGAAAGTCTTGCTGAATGGATGGGCTTTCCAATGTATTACGCCTACGACGGTGCTCAGCCGCCACCGCGTGCCGGCGCCTCTCACGCCACCATTTACCCCTACGGACCGTTCCCGGCTGGCGACGGGGGAGCGGTGATGCTCGGTCTGCAAAATGAGCGCGAATGGGCAACTTTCTGCGACCAGGTGTTGCTGATGCCTTACCTGAAACTCGACGAGCGTTTTTCCGCCAACGTTCAGCGATCCGCCAACCGCAAGGTTTTACGGCAGATCATCGTAGATACCTTTGCCGATCTGAAGGCAGCGGAAATTGTCGAAAGGCTGGACCGCGCGCAGATTGCCAGCGCCAACGTCAACGATATGGCCGGATTGTGGAACCATCCACAACTAAAAGCGCGCAAACGCTGGGTACAGATTGACAGCCCCGCAGGGTTGCTTCCAGCAATGCTGCCTCCAGGCATTAACAGTGCGTTCGCTCCTCGCATGGACCCTGTCCCCGCGCTGGGCGAGCACAGTGAAGCCATTCTTGAAGAGCTCGGTTATACGGCCGAATCTATTGCGCAAATGAAGCGGGGGGCAGTGATATGAGTGGACGAAACTTACCGTCGGTGATCACTGCGTTGTTTGTTCCAGGGAGTCGACCGGACCGGTTTTCAAAGGCGCTGGCTTATGGCGCAGACCGGGTAATTGTCGATTTTGAAGACGCCGTTGAGGAGTCTCTCAAACAACAGGCACGCCACAATCTGGCAGCGTTTCTGCGTAGTCATCCGAAAGCGCAAGTCATGGTGCGCATTAATGCGCCCGATCATTGTGAGCACGCCGCCGATATTGACTTCTGCGCGGCGCACCCAGGTGTTATCGGCGTGATCTTACCCAAAGCCGAGTCGGTTGCTCAGGTCGAGGCACTCCTGCGTTGTGGCAAACCCGTATGGCCGCTGATTGAAAGTGCCAGGGGCCTGCTTGCGCTGCAGAGCATCGCAACGGCCAAAGGTGTTGAGCGCTTGAGTTTCGGGGGCCTGGACCTGGCTCTGGACTTGGGTATGAAGGGCGCTGAAGAAAGCGCAACGATCATGGATCAGGCTCGTTTTCAACTGCTGTTGCACAGCGTGAGCGCGGGTCTGGCGCCGCCGATCGACACCGTGTTTGCCAATATCAGTGATTTGCACGGGTTGTCTCTGGCAGCACATCGCGCACGGGGTATGGGGTTTGATGGTTTGCTGTGCATACATCCTGCTCAGCTGACAGTGGTCGCAACGGTGTACGCCCCTGCGGCGCGTGAGGTGGAGTGGGCACGTAACGTCCTTGCTGCGGCTGAAAAGGAAGGGGGAGCGTTTCGCTTCGATGGACAGATGGTTGACGCGCCAGTGCTACAGCGCGCTCGTCAGGTACTGGCTCATGCAAATTAACCGGAGCATTTGCTTCAGATGCCGAAGGCTCTTGCGCAAGGTGCTTTTCGGATTGAGCAAGTTGCCTGCCTATGCATAGCGAGTGGGCATGGGCGGTGTGACGAATGAATTCGCTCCTTAAAGAACGGCCGGTGTTGTGCGACTCGGCAATCGTGCGAGTCGCCACCCAATTGATGCTCGAACAAGGCTACAGCGCCATGTCCATGCGCACATTGGCCAGAACGCTCGGGGTGCATGCAGGTAGCCTTTACTACCATTTCCCCGGAAAGCGGGAGTTGCTTGAACAGGTGCTGACGTCGGTGTTGCAGGAGCGGCTCGACGCCTGGCAAGCCTTCAAACCTGCACTTGGAGGCGTTCTGGACCAGTTCGATGCATTTGTACTGTTTCATCTGCGCCGCAGTATTGAGTTCGGAGGTGAAGAGCGTTTGGTTGAGCGGGACATGCGCCATATCGATGAAGCATCACAGTGTCAACTGATCAAGCTTCACGCACGTTATGTGGGCGAACTCCGTGAGATTATTACTCACGGCATTGAGCAGGAACTGTTTCAAGTGTGCAATATCGACCTGCTCGCGCAGTGCATGCTGTCGATGCTTTCAGGGGTCATCATTGCGATGGGTAGTGAGGCGGTGACGGTTCGATCCCTCACCGATCCCGTGGCGATGCTCTGTCGAAAACTGGTTCAGGTTAGGCATTAGCCTTGGCTGCGGCAAAACACTCGCTAGAGGCAGTCGCGCGTCTTGCTCGCGTGAGCCGCAGTAGGCTGGATCGCGATCAATGTACCCCTTGCGTCACGTCCCTGATTTTTTTCACCTGTTCAGCCGTCACGCTCGAACCCTCCTTGTGCCACGCGGTGCGCAGATAAGTCACCACGTCGGCCACGTCTTGATTGTTCAGCGCGGCGTGGAAACCGGGCATGGGGAAGGGGGAGGGGATGCCATGGAGCACGATGAAGGGGGTGCCATTAAGGGTGACGTTGATCAACGATGATGGATCCGGCTCCAGCACATTGGGGTTCCCCGCTAACGGCGCCAGCCAAGGCGCTCGACCTTGGCCGTTGCTACCGTGACATTGAAGGCAATGGTTGGCGTAGAGCAGGCGGCCACGATTGCCACTGAGGCTGGTTGCCAGGCCCGCTCCCGGTTGATAGGGTGCTCCATCATCGTCACGGGCTCCGGGCAGGGATTTCAGGTACACCGCGACGGCACGCAAATCCTGTTCAGTCAGGTGTTGGCTGCTATTGTTGACCACCTCGGTCATTGAGCCGAACGAGGTCGCGTGCCGATTAGCGCCGCTGCGCAGGAAGTTTTCAATGTCCTGGATGTCCCAGCGACCTAGCCCCGTGTTGTGATTGCCGGTCAGATTGGAAGCGAACCAATGGTCGACCTGTGCACCGCTCAGGTAGCGAGGGCTGTTTTGATCCAGACCCAGTTCCTGAAAACCGATTCCTCTCGGCGTGTGACAGGCACCGCAATGCCCTAGGGACTGGACCAGATAAGCGCCGCGGTTCCATTCTGAAGACTGCTGCGGGACGGCGGTGTAGCGTTCATCCTCTAGAAACGTCCAACTCCAGAACATCAATGGCCAGCGAATGCTAAGCGGCCAGGGAATGTCCGACGCTGTATTGGCCTGGGCGACGGGGGGGACTTCCTGCATGAACCAGGTATAGAGCGTATGCATGTCCTCATCGCTGATTTTCGCATAGGAAGGAAATGGCATGGCCGGATAAAGGCGATGGCCGTCCTGGGCTACGCCTTCGCGAACCGCTCGTATGAATTCGGCCTCGCTGTAGCGACCAATGCCGGATTCACGATCAGGGGTAATGTTGGTGGAGTAAATGGCGCCCATGGGCGTCACCATTTTAAGCCCGCCGGCAAATGGCTTGCCTCCGGGAACAGTGTGGCAGGCGGCGCAATCTCCGGCCCTCGCCAGGTATTCGCCGGTACTGGCGAACGTACTGTCGGTGGCTGCGAATGCAGGCACAATTACTGCACTCAGCCAGACAAGGCAAAGGGCAGGAATCAGGTTCTTTTTCATGATCAGGTTCCTTATCTGGCGTTGACAAGGTCTATCTTGCGGAGGTGCGCTTTGCCTGGAAATTCGGCACGGCTGCTTATCACCTCAGCAAAAATTCCCAATGAGGTTTTGCCTCACCCTATGGCCGCAGGGTGTTTGCACAACGGTGTTATGTCGAGCGCCATGAAGGGGAACAGCGGCAGAGCGCTCAGGATTGCGTGAAGCTCGTCGATACTTTCGACATCGAAAACACTGACGTTTGCCCATTTTCCAGCCACCCGCCATAGATGTAGCCACTTCCCTTGATGCTGAAGTTCTTGCGCTTGCTTGACCTCCAGGGCGCTGAGGTTTCGAATTTTTTCCTGGTCCGCGTCATGCGGAATGTTGATCTGGATGTGTACGTGAAACAGCATGGGAATCTCCTGTCTGTCTGAGGGCGAATAAGCGACCTCCGTTCTTACAAACGGATAATCACTGATTTCAATTGCGTGTAATGAGACAGGGCATCAACACCTTGTTCGCGTCCATATCCGCTTTGTTTGAAGCCACCGCAGGGCGTCTGCACGAAGCCGCCGCTGTATTCGTTGACCACGATTCGCCCGGCCTCCAGTCTGCCTGCAACGCGATGGATGCGTCCGATGTCCCGACTCCATATCCCGGCCCCCAATCCAAACTCACTATCATTGGCAATGCGCAAGGCGTCGGCTTCATCCTTGAACGGTATGACACACACGATCGGTCCGAAGATCTCTTCCCGAGCCAGCGTCATATCGTTAGTGACGTGGGTGTAGACCGTAGGTTCGATGTACCACCCCTCATCCAGTCCTGGCCGGGATAGCACCTTGCCCCCGATAGCAAGCGTCATACCTTCGCGTTCGGCGATGGCGAAATAGCTTTTTATTTTTTCGAATTGCGCCTGAGTTGTGATGGGGCCTGAAGTGGCGTCATCTTCCGGGCCGACGCGCAGCGCTGCGACTTCGGCGACTAGCTTTTCCACAAAACGATCGTAGATATTTTCCTGAACCAGCAGGCGCGTGCCGGCCGCGCACCATTGACCACTGTTCCATGTGAAGGCAGTGGTCGAACCCCTTGCCGCAGCATCGAGGTCAGCATCGTCAAAGACGATATTGGCTGACTTGCCGCCCAATTCCAGGGTCAGTGGGAGAATGCGCTCTGCGGCGATATGTCCCAGTTCCTGACCTGCTCGCAACCCACCGGTGAAGGAGATCTTGCGAATATCAGGATGACGGGCCATGACCGGCCCTATAACGCTGCCTTTTCCAACGATGACGTTGAAAACGCCAGCGGGTATGCCGGCTTCTTCCACGGCAATGCGCGCCAACTCTACCAATGATGCGGAGGTATGCTCGGATGGTTTCGCAACGACGACATTGCCGGTGGCCAACGCTGGCGCGATTGCTCGTGCAGCTTGGTGGAGCGGGGCATTCCACGGCAAAATTACGCCGATAACGCCGAATGGATCGCGCCGAGTGTAAACATGGTAATTCGGGCCTTGGTTGATCACTTCGCCATCCATCACATTCACGATGCCGCCATAGAACTCGAAGTATTGGGCGGTGAGATCCATTAGCGTTGACATCTCACTGCGCGGCTTGCCAGTGTCTGCACTCTCCAGCGCGCCCAAGGTGCTTTCACTGCGCCGAATGATGCGAGCCAGGTCGTTGAGTAGACGTCCACGGTCAGCTGGGCGCATATCGCGCCACGCCTGCAATGCGCTGGATGCCGATTCGATAGCGAGCTCAACATCGCGTGCTTCACTGTTGGCGACTTCACTGAGTTTGAGCCCGCTGCGCGGATCGATTTTGTCCACATACGCGCCTTCCACCGGCTCCGAATATCTCCCGTGGATGTAACTCTTCACTTTTTCAAACATGGTCATTTCTCTCTGAATGAAATCTCGCAATTCGAGGCGACAAGCGAGCAGTGTCGGGTCAACCTTTATCGTCGGTACGCGGCAGACGATGCAGGCAGGGTGAATTTCATTACAGAAGCAAGCAGAGGGTTGTTCAACTGATTTTATGGCGTTGGAAGATTGAGAAAAAACCAATCGTCAGTGGATTACGGAACGAAAAAGAGCCTGGAAAAGAGCGGGGATAAGCATCTGAAACCACAACCGCGACATTATTGCCGGGGTTTTTCTTTGGGAAATCATTTAGTAGATCCACTCGCTTGGCCTCGCTGAGGTTCGTTATCAACCTCAACGCTCACGCTTGTGAAAATTTGCACATGAACTCCGCGCGCGTGGGCATATGTAAGTCAAAGAGCACTGTTTATGCTCCCTCCACTACGGGAATTTATGCGGAGTGTTAACGATGAATATCGAAGTGAAAGCTGACAACACACTGGGCGTCATGCGGGCCGCCTGGGTAATCACGGCAATATTTATACTTTCCAATGCTGCAACACCGTTATATGGAATATGGCAGGATGAATTAGGATTTGCTTCGGGAATACTGACTGTTATTTTCGGATGTTACATTCTCGGGTTGTTAATGACGTTAATTGTTGCTGGGCAACTTTCGGATCACTATGGGCGCAAAGCAATGTTGCTGCCATGCATTGTGATAGCCATCGCAGCCGCAGTGTTATTTGAGGCGGCTCAAAGCGTCTTCGTCCTGATGCTTGCGCGCTTCCTGACAGGCGTATCAGTGGGTATTGTCGTCTCTGCGGGTATGGCCAATGTAGTTGAACAGACCTCGTCCCATCGTAAGCATTTCGCGTCGTTAATGGCCTCTGTTGCCATGGTCGCGGGTGCGGGCTCGGGACCTTTGTTAGCGGGGGTAATAGCCCACTACTGCGCGGATCCGATTCGCCTGGTCTTCAGCACTGAAATCCTGCTGTTGTTGCTCGCGCTGATCGCCGTTCTTCGCCAACCCCATCGGAAGTTGGGTACCGGAACGTTCCGTCCCAAGCTTCCCTCTATACCAAAGCAGAGCATCGGCATTGTCTTGCTGGGAGTGACCTTTTTCGGGCCCGGGATCACAGCTACGTCTTTTGTGCTTTCGTTGGGACCGAAGATGCTCGCGACATTTTTACATACCAATCAACCCCTCCTGAGTGGTGTGATGGCGTTTTTCATGTTTCTTACCGCGGTGCTCGTGCAATTTGCGATGAAGCCATTCGGCGTTAAAAAAATGTTTTTGCTCAGCGGCCTCTCGACGATTTTAAGCATGCTGGGTCTGTGGTTTGCACTGCACTTTGGCTCTGCGGCGTGGCTTCTGGTAGGCGCTTTGTTTGCCGGAGCGGGTCAAGGTCTGGGGCAATTGGGCGGGTTGACGCTGATTGCCGATAATGTGTCGGCCAATCGCCGAGCTGAGGCGAATGCGATATTCAATATCGGCGGTTACATACCAGCCGGCATCATTCCAGTGGCCACGGGTTATCTCATTGAATTTTTCGGTTTGGAAATGGGAGTGACTGCCTTGGCCGGTTTTATTGCCAGCAGTGCTCTGCTGGCGCTGGCCGGCTTGGCAAAGTCTGCGAGGATCGCTTGATCCAGTGATGTTTATTCCCACAAAAAAAGGCGCGAGGCAACTCCTGCCTTTTTTCATCCGCCTCAGTATTGAGTTGATATTTTGTCAACTGACTCCTTTCTTCATATCGTTTGAGCGGTCACGCTTGATGTACGACCATTCCTGAAACGATCTGCTGCTGGCGGATACAACAGGAGGTCAAATGAACAAATCATCGCAACTTAATCGGTTTCAGCTGAAACACAAGTTGTGAACAGTTGGGTGGGTGAGGCGTATATTGAGCGCACGTCACCAGGCATTTTCTTGCAGAGAGGCGAGCACCATGAGTCAGTCACTATCGCTGGTTGTGAATCAAAAAACAGTTACAGTCGAAGTTGATGATCCAAATATGCCACTCCTATATGCTCTTCGCGATGAGCTTGGATTTCATGGTCCCAAGTTCGGCTGTGGCTTGGGCCAGTGTGGTGCTTGCACGGTATTGCTCAATGGAGAGGCGTTGCGGTCTTGCCTGATGCCCGTATCCGCCGTAGTAGGTTCTAGCGTCACCACGCTTGAAGGTTTGGCCGAAGGCGACACCTTGCATCCTCTGCAACAAGCGTTCATCGATGAACAAGCAGTGCAGTGCGGCTACTGCATCAACGGCATGATCATGCAGTCGGCGGCGTTGCTGCATCGCAACCCGACACCGAGCGACGAGCAAATCCGCCAGGAACTGGCCAATAACTTATGCAAGTGCGGCACTCATGTGCGGATCTTGCGCGCGGTAAAACGCGCCTCCGAATCGATGCAGGGAGGCCAACATGTTTGATATCTCAAGCAGTCGACGAGGGTTTCTCAAGGGTGGGGCGGTTGTGGTCGGCTTCAGCCTGCTACCTCAAGCCGCTCAGTTGCTTGCTCAAACAGGTACTCAGGAGAAAAGCGTCGACATCGATCAAGTCGACGCTTTTCTAGCTATCGATAAAACCGGTCAGGTCACGGTGTTCTCCGGCAAAGTTGATCTGGGTACCGGGGTTGAGACCGCGCTGGCGCAAATGGCCGCCGAAGAACTCGATGTAGCAATTGAACGGATCACGATCGTCCAGGGTGATACAGCATTGACCCCGGATCAAGGCACCACATACGGCAGCATGTCGATCACCAATGGCGGGTTGCAGATTCGCCAGGCTGCGGCGACTGCCCGTCAGGCATTGATAGCTAAAGCCGCCGTGCGCTTAAAGGTCGGAATTGATCGCTTGCAAGTCACTAACGGCGTGATCTCCACCGCACCTGGGGCACCTGGCCTCAGCTATGGCGAACTGGTTGGCGGCGATCAGTTGAACTTGCCCATCGCGACGACAGTGGTGCTCAAAGATGCCACGCAATACCGGAGCATCGGTAAGTCCGCGGCGCGTCGTGATATTCCACCAAAAGTCACCGGCGACTTTACCTACATGCAGGATTTCAAGGTGCCGGAGATGCTCCATGCCCGGGTCATTCGGCCACCAGCGATGGGGGCAACGCTAGTCAGCGTTGATGAGGCGTCGGTCAAGGACATTCCTGGTCTATTGAAAGTCGTGCGCGAAGGAAACTTCCTGGCAGTGGTGGGCAAGACGGAATGGTCAGTGATCCAGGCGATGAGAACCCTCAGCGCTTCGTGGACGAACTGGACGGGACTGCCTGAGCAGGAAAAGCTTTGGGAGCATGTGCGTGCTACACCCGTGACGAATACCGAAGTCTCCAGCAAGTTGGGCGATACCGGTGCGGCTTTGGGCAGCGCACATCGCACGTTGAAATCCACCTACGACTTCGCCATTCATACCCATGGCTCCATCGGCCCATCGTGTGCCATCGCTCAGTTCAAGGACGGTGATCTGACCTGCTGGACTGCATCCCAGGGCACCCACGCCTTGCGTCGGCAGTTGGCGGTGATGTTCAAGCTTGATCCAAAAAACGTACGCGCGATTTACCTGGAGGGCGCCGGTTGTTATGGCCGCAACGGTCATGAGGACGCAGCGGCAGATGCAGCTTTGTTGGCGAAGATCATGAACAAGCCGGTGCGCGTGCAATGGATGCGTGCCGATGAACACGGGTGGGACCCGAAGGGGCCTCCGACGCTCATCGATATGCAGGCCGGTTTCGACGCTGACAACCATTTGATCGCATGGCAAAGCGACTTCTTTGTGCCGGATGGCAAACCGGGTACGGTGGCGCTGATCGCCGCCGACCTGAGCGGCATGCCCCATGAAGACTTCATCTCGCCGGGCGGCGTGATGGGTAATTCAGGCATTCCTTATCGGTTTGCCAATATTCTCACTCAAGGTCATCGCTTGGCCAATACGCCGTTTCGTCCTGCATGGATTCGCTCCCCGGGGCGGATGCAGAACACTTTTGCCAACGAAAGTTTTCTTGACGAAATTGCAGCAGTTGAAGGAATTGATCCGATGACGATCCGCCTCGAAAGCATCGATCCCACCGACTTGCGTGGTGCCGAGGTGTTGCAACGGCTGGCAACGATCTCGAAGTGGCAGGCAGGGGCTTATCCTCGCCCGGCCGGTACCGACGAGACGGTAAGGGGGAGGGGACTGGCCTACGTCAAATACGACTTGTCGAAAACTTACGTGGCCATGGTGGCGGACGTTGAGGTAAACCGAAAAACCGGCAAGATCCTTGCGCGCAAGTTCTACGTCACTCATGACTGTGGGCTTGTCATCAATCCCGACGGGACCCGCAACCAGATCGAAGGCTGCATCGTGCAAACCCTCAGCCGGACCTTGCGCGAAGAACTCAAGTTCGATCAGGCGACCGTGACCAGCCGCGACTGGGCGTCCTATCCGATCCTCACCTTCCCGGAAGTTCCGGAGATCGAAATTGAGTTGATCGAACGTCCCACGGAACCTCCGCTGGGCGTAGGTGAAATTGCCGCGGCCGTGGTGTGTGCGGCGGTCGGTAACGCGGTATTCGACGCCACGGGAGTGCGTCTGCGGTCAATACCTTTCACCGAGGCCAAAGTGTTGGCCGCGTTGGGGCATACCGCAAGCACCAGTGTTTGACTGCCCGCAATAGCGGCAAAACTACCCGCTGCTGTGATGCAGTAGTGAGTGTTTTTTCTGGCTGCTCAGCGTGGGTTTTCAGCCACATTCCCACCCTGAATTAAGTCTCTATCCTTCAAGTATGTCCGGAGGCCCCATGGACAGCGTCGATCTCAACGTCTTGAAAAACGTCCTGCAATGGCGCCGCGACGGACATCTTGTCTGGCTCTATACGGTCATCCAGACATGGGGAAGTGCACCCCGTCCACCAGGCGCGATGTTAGCCTTGCGCGAAGATGGCATGGTGATCGGGTCAGTGTCGGGAGGGTGCATTGAAGATGATCTGATCGCTCGTCGTCAGTCAGAACGGGATCAAGATGTGCTCAATCTTCCCGTACAACTGATCACCTACGGATTGAGCAGAGAAGAAGCGGCCCGTTTTGGACTGCCCTGCGGAGGCACGTTACGGTTAACCGAAGAACGGATAACTGATTCGTCCTGGGTCGAAGAACTGTTGGCATGCTGCGAAAACCACGAAATTGTGAGTCGTGAACTGTCGTTAAGCACAGGTCAGTCGAAACTGGGTGCTGCGACGTGCGATGATCTCCTTGAGTTCGACGGAAAACGACTGAAGACTGTTTATGGGCCGCGCTGGCGTCTGCTGTTGATTGGCGCTGGACAACTGTCCCGCTACGTGGCGTCTATGGCTCGAATGCTGGATTTCGACGTCCTTATCTGCGATCCGCGAGAAGAGTTCGCCTATGGCTGGGAGGACGAAGGAGCCCGCTTTGTTCCAGGAATGCCCGACGATGCCGTGCAAGCGATCGTCCCTGATGCGCATACTGCCATCGTCGCGCTCACCCATGATCCAAGGTTGGATGACATGGCACTATTGACCGCACTGAAGTCCGATGCTTTCTATATCGGCGCGCTTGGCTCTCGAGTTAACACACTCAAACGTCGAGAAAACCTCCTGTTGCTTGGGTTGGCGGAGGACGAAATTGCTCGATTGTATGGGCCTGTTGGTTTACATATTGGTAGTCATACTCCGCCGGAAATAGCCTTGTCGCTGATGGCCGAAATCGTCTCGATCAAGAATGGAGTCCAAGCGGTGCAAAAGAAGTCCTTTGTTGAGCCGAATCTGTTATCGCTGATCGCAAGCGCCTGAATCTCTGTGATCTAACACCGACTGAACCAAAGCAGTGATTTAT
Organism: Pseudomonas sp. WPR_5_2; assembly: GCF_003634475.1. Classification (NCBI taxonomy): domain Bacteria; kingdom Pseudomonadati; phylum Pseudomonadota; class Gammaproteobacteria; order Pseudomonadales; family Pseudomonadaceae; genus Pseudomonas; species Pseudomonas sp. WPR_5_2. Next base: position 267,686 of record NZ_RBLA01000001.1, read on the forward strand.
ACCTTTGCTCGTTACCGTGCCCAAGCTCCCTAGAATCCCCCGTGGATGCAAAAGCTGTGGTCTCTACCTGCTTTGCAAAGAGGACACTATCTCTAGCCTTTTTAAGCGGACATCTATGCGACAAGTGCGCCGTCATCTCGCTCAAGGCATCTCTATCATGCCAATGGATAGTCGGTAAGTGGCTGCTGGGATCACTGATGCGGCCCCAACAGCTCTATGAGCCTTACTTTCTACTACCGATTTCGCAGCCAATCCAAAAAAATTCCAGCATTGAAAGTATTCAGTGTTTGTTCACCCTGAACCCAGAATGTGTGAAACCGCTTTTGGTCTTCATTGTCTTGCAGCGACGTTCATTGGCTGAGAGATTGCTCGGTTATTCACGCAAGGTGTGATTTGGCGGACGCGTAACGTCTTATTCGAAATATGGAAAGTCGGTATAGCCCTTCTCACCGTCGCGTGTATAGAAGGTGGAATGAGGAGCCTCAGCAAGCGGCCAATTGTTTCTCAAACGATCCACCAAGTCAGGATTGGCAATGAAAGGTCTGCCGAAAGCTATCAGGTCTGCCCAACCGTCATCCATTGCCGCCTGAGCCGCTTGTTGGTCAAATCCTCCACACCAGATCAATGTTCCCTGAAAGGCGTTACGGACCTCGCGCACTAAGTCGTCACTGAGATTATTTTCGTTGAACTCGCTGTCCACAGTGTTGCCTGCTGGTAACGGTTGGTAGACGACATGCAGATAGGCAATTTCACGGCGATTCAACTCGCTGCACAGGTAAAGCAAAGTTTCTTCTGCGAATGGATCAGAGGGCATGCTATTGAATTTTCCGAATGGGGAGACACGAACGCCGACCTTATCGGCCCCTAGTTCCTGAATCGCAATGTCGACCACATCCAGCAGCAGACGCGTTCGCGTTTGGGGTGTCTGCCCCCCGAATTGATCAGTACGCGTGTTTAGGCTCGAGTTCATGAACTGATCGAACAGATAACCATTGGCGCCGTGAATTTCCACACCATCAAACTCGGCAGCTTTCGCATTTCTGAAGGCGAGCGTGAACTCATCGAGCAGTCCTGCGACCTCGTCGGTCTCAATCTTGCGCGGAGTATCCGCGGGAACGAAAACCGCAGTACCTGTGCTGTCGTAGATAAATACATCGGATTGTGCTGCCCGCTCATCGGTCGCACCACGCGGTGCCTCTCCGTTAGGTAGCATTGTGTGGTGGGCCATTCTGCCGACGTGCCAGATTTGCAGAAAAATCGTACCGCCGTGGAGATGGACTCGGTCGGTTACCAGGCGCCAACCTTGAGTCTGCTCCGCTGTATAAATGCCTGGGGTGCAAGCGTAACCCTTGCTATACGCCGACACATCGGTAGCTTCCGTAATGATCAGGCCAGCACTCACTCGTTGCGCATAATAGGCCGCCATAAGCGCATTGGGGACGTCCCCGGTGGAGGTGCGTGATCTGGTCATCGGGGCCATGACGATGCGGTTTTGCAGCTTGCGGGTGCCTAGTGCATAGGCCTTGAACAAGGAGGACATCTGAATTATCTCCAAAGTGGACTGGAGAACCAGATTAGTTAGAGCTTATTCTCCTATCTACACACCCTTTGGTATGCAAGATTAAATCGCCCTATGACCCTTACAAAATTGCTTCCCCGGCTACCCATCGAACGAACCCTTGGAATCATTTCAGGACGCTGGAAAGCAGTCATCATCCATGTATTGCTGGAGGGTCCCAAGCGAACGTGTGAGATAGAGGCTCAAATTAGCGGCATCTCGCAGAAAGTCCTGATCCAGCAGCTCAAGGCGCTAGAAGAACACGGTATTGTTTGGCGAAAAACTTCTCTTGAAGAGCCGCAACGCGTCGATTACTCATTGACGCCATTGGGATTGAGTCTTGAACCTCTGATTTCGTCGCTCCAGGATTGGGGCCAGCAACATGCGCAAGAACTGGGGGACGCCCATCGACTGATATCGTGCGACGCGGTCGTGCGTTCACTTGATGGCCAGCGCTAGTGTGAGTCAAACAGCGTTCTAAAGGAAGAAAGCAGCTAGCCACTACCGTTCATCAAACCTGAGGAGAGCATCATGCTGTTCCATGTGAAAATGACCGTGAATTTGCCAGTCGACATGAACCCAGCACTCGCCGCCCAGCTCAAGGCCGATGAGGTGGCCTTGGCGCAGCGTCTGCAGCAGCAAGGGAAGTGGCGCCACCTATGGCGCATCGCCGGGCACTACGCCAATTACAGCGTCTTTGACGTCGACAGCGTTCAGGAATTGCACGACCTGTTGATGCAATTACCGCTACATCCCTACATGGCAATTGAGGTAGAAGCGATGTGCCAGCATCCAGCCTCCATTCATGAGGATAATCGCTAGGCCAACGTTGTTCCGTTTTGCATGCTAATCAATGCACGATGAGGATCCATCATGACCAAGATTGCTATCGTTACCGGTGCAAGCCGGGGGCTCGGCCGAAGCACTGCACTGAGCATCGCTCGCCACGGCAGTGACGTCATTGTTACTTATCAGAGCCGTGGTGAAGACGCTGAGGCTGTCGTCGCAGAAATCAACGCCTTGGGGCGCAAGGCGATCGCCTTGCAACTCGATACCGGAAAAATTGCTGGTTTCGCGCCATTCGCTGGGCAGCTTCAGAAGGCATTACGCGAGATCTGGCAGCGCGAAACATTCGATCATTTGGTGAATAACGCCGGTCACGGTGATTACGCTCTGATCGAACAGACCACTGAGGAGCAGTTCGACGGGCTGGTCAACGTCCATTTCAAGGGTGTTTTCTTTTTGACTCAGACGCTGCTGCCATTGATCGCCAATGGCGGCCGTATCATTAACCTATCCTCCGGGTTGACGCGGGTTTCCTTTCCTGGCTATGCCGCTTATGCAGCAGTCAAGGGGGCGGTCGAGATACTTTCCGTGTACATGGCCAAGGAACTGGGTGGCCGAGGTATTGCGGTCAACACTGTGGCGCCGGGCGCAATCGAAACTGACTTTGGCGGCGGCGCCGTCCGCGACAATTCTGAGGTCAACAAATTGTTCGCGGATATGACCGCGCTCGGCCGCACCGGGCTACCGGACGATATTGGACCGATGATCGCGAGTTTGTTGTCTGAGGACAATCGCTGGGTCAACGCTCAGCGGATTGAAGTGTCCGGAGGCCAAGGCATATAAGCGGGATGATGATCGCGCTTCCCATGAGTGGGCCATCAAGGTTCATGGGTTGCGAAGCGGACAACCCCATGGACCACGCCACCCGTCAATCAGGCGCTGTATTCGCAGCGCTGGTTTCGTTCGACTTCGGCACTTTGCGAACCTCAATCAACAACATCAGCACGAGAACGACATTGATTAGCGCGAGGCCACCGAGGACCATCATGGTTACCGTTGCGCCGTAGCGCTCCTGCAAGTACCCCCCAGCCAAAGGTGTCAATGCTTGCGCAATCAATGTGGGACGAGCAATTCGGCCCAGTATGATCGGGTAGATACGTGTACCGAACAGCGCCAGGGGCAAGGTGCCGCGAACGATGGAACGAATGCCACTGCCAGCGCCGTAAAGCACGATGCCCAATGCTGCCATCCTGGGTGACAGGATCACGCACCCCAGACCAAGCGCGACGAGAACCGAAGAGCCTAACGCGCTCCAGATCGGGTGAGTTTGCCTGCCGATAAATATATCGATAGCGCGGGCACCCACTTGGCTGGGTCCGAGCAGTGCGGCAATACCCAGGGCTGCAGCGAGCGAGATGCCTTGCGCTTGTAGCACGGCGATCAGTTGTACCGAAATCGCGGTCATGATCACGGAGGCCAGGATGAAACCCGCCGTCAGTAGCTTGAACATCCTTTCTTGCGCCACGTTCGATAGAGCTTGTTCGATGCGTGGGTGAGCCGTTGTTGTTTGTGTTGCGGGGACGTGTTTGGGAAACACACACAGGTAGATCGGCAGTACTAGCAGCGCAAGTCCGGTGCTGTACACCAAACAGGTTTCACGCCAGCCGAAGCGCTCGATGAGGATGGCAATCAGCGGCCAGACTATGGTGGTACAGAACCCCGAAATCAGCGTGATACGGGTGATCGCGCTGCGAGCGTTGTCTCCATAGAGTTGTCCCAGAGCGGCAAACAAAGGGTCGTAGAGTCCGACAGCCATTCCGACACCGATCACCACCCAGGCCAGAACAAAACAGGGCAGGTTGGGTGCGCTGGCGAGCAAGACCAGGCCCAGCGCGATGATGAGGCCACTGCTTGCGAGGATCAGGCGACCACCGGTCCTGGCGACCCCGCGGCCGACCATCGGCGCCAGCAGCCCTGAGATCAGAATCCCTAGCGAAAGTGAACCGTACACCCATTGCTGCGACCAGCCCGTGTCCTTGACCACCGGCCCTGCCAGCATCGCCATTAAAAAGAATGAACCACCCCAGACCATAATCTGTGCGATGGCCAAAAAAACGGAAACAGCCACTGTTGGTTTTGGGTGCTGGTCTGTCACTGACATACTCGAAGGGCATAAAAAGAGTGATCGGGCATTCGACACCCCATTTTTGTCGCAAGACGTGCCCGCTCGCTAGCCAGAAAAAGTGCGGACGCCATCCGTAAAAATGCACATCCTTTACTGTGTAACGACTCAGTTTTCAACGCATGAAACGAGGAAACTCATCACCGCCTGGACGGCCTGGGATTACGAATTTTCGTATATCTACGGGAGTGCACGGTTCATTGATGGCATCAGGTAAGCAATTAAAGGCCATCTCATATTGATTTGAGTATTGGAGGGGGATGTGGCGGTTGCTCCGCGTCAAAACAGACACACCAAACTTTAAAAAAACAATATCAGATATGCCACGAGTACTGGATGGATTGCGCCAGATCTGATCCGGTTTTTTATGCATGACCTGATTCTGTAATGAGTATCAGCGCAAGCGCATATTGGCCCCATCGAAGTTGCCCCGTGTCAGAGGGCAAACACTGATGAGGACCCGAGCATGTATCAATACGACGACTACGACCGTGCACTGGTGCAGGAGCGCGTAGAACAGTTTCGCGATCAGGTCGAACGCTATCAGGCGGGCGAGTTGAGCGAAGAAGAGTTTCTGCCGCTGCGTCTGCAGAATGGTCTGTATATGCAGAAGCATGCCTATATGCTACGGGTCGCAATTCCCTACGGTACTTTGTCGGCGCGGCAGTTGCGCACTCTGGCGCGAATCGCTCGCGACTATGATCGTGGCTACGGGCATTTCACCACCCGGCAAAACCTGCAGTACAACTGGATCGAGCTGCATCAGGTGCCTGAGATTCTGCAGCATCTGGCGGAAGTGGATATGCATGCTATCCAGACCTCAGGTAATTGCGTGCGCAATATCACCACCGAAGCCTTTGCCGGCGTCGCCGCCGATGAATTGATGGATCCTCGACCTTTGGCAGAAATCCTGCGCCAGTGGTCAACGATTAACCCGGAGTTTCTATATCTGCCGCGCAAATTTAAGATTGCCATCTGTTCTGCAAAACAGGATCGTGCGGCGATCATGATGCACGACATCGGCCTGTACCTGTATGCCGACGAAGCAGGCCTTATGCGCTTGCGGGTAATGGTCGGCGGTGGATTGGGACGAACTCCGATCTTGTCGCAGCAGATTCGGGAAGACCTGCCCTGGGAGCATTTGCTGTCTTATGTCGAAGCGGTACTGCGGGTCTACAACCGCCACGGACGGCGTGACAACAAGTACAAGGCCCGAATCAAGATCCTGGTCAAGTCGCTGGGCATCGAAGCTTTCGCTGCTGAAGTCGAACAGGAATGGCAGCAAATCAAAGATGGTCCGGCGCAACTGACCGAAGTCGAATACCAACGTGTTGCCCGTGCTTTTGTCGCGCCCGCGTATCAATCCCTGAGTGATACCACGCTGAGTTTTGGCAGTGAGCTTATGGCTTCTCCTAACTTTGCACGGTGGGTCTCGCGTAATACCCAGGCGCATAAAGTCCCCGGCTACGTGAGTGTCGTACTGTCGACAAAACCCGGTGCGGATACTCCACCTGGTGACTTGACAGCAGTACAGATGGAGGCAGTAGCTGGCTGGTCGGAGCTTTTCGGTTTCGGTGAGATACGTATCGCTCATGAGCAGAACCTGATTTTACCGGACGTGCGCAAAAGCGATTTGCTCGCGTTGTGGATGCTGGCCTGCGATCACGGGCTGGGGGTGGCCAATGCTGGCTTGTTGACTGACATCATTGCCTGCCCCGGTGGCGATTTTTGCGCCTTGGCCAATGCTCGCTCGCTACCCATTACCGCTGCGATCCAGGCGCGGTTCAATGACCTGGACTTCCTGCATGATCTGGGTGATTTCAGCTTGAATATTTCGGGCTGCATGAATGCTTGCGGTCATCACCACATCGGCAATATAGGCATCCTTGGGGTCGATAAAAACGGCATGGAGTGGTACCAGATCACTCTGGGTGGCGCGCAGGGCAAAGCTGCGGCATTGGGCAAAGTGATCGGTCCGTCGTTCAGCGCCGAGCAAATACCGGATGTTATCGAGCGCATCGTCGACACCTTCGTCGACTATCGCGAAGTCGATGAAAACTTCATCGATACGTTCTCCCGCATCGGTATCGAGCCGTTCAAGGAACGGGTTTACCCAAAATACGCGGAGGCCGTGGCATGAACAACTTGCTGATGTTGTGCGAAGGCGGTGCTCGCCATGTTCTGGATGACCAGTGGACCCTGATCCGCGACATCGATGGCGAACTCCCGGCCGGCCCGCTGATCCTGCCACTCGCGCGTTGGCGCCAGAGACAGGAGAAGGGCACGCTGCAGGCAATCAGTGTGGATGGCGTTTGGCTTGGCCCCGATGACGATTTGGAAAGCCTTGAAATGTGGCTGGATGTATTGCCGCTTATCGCCCTGGATTTCCCCAGCTTTCGCGACGGACGCGGCTACAGCCAGGCGTATCTGCTGCGCACGAGGCTGGGCTGGGAGGGCGAGTTGCGCGCAATCGGCGATGTGCTGCGCGATCAGCTCAGCCACATGCGCCAGTGCGGTTTCACCAGCTTTGCCGTGCGTGAAGACAAATCCTCTGAAGATGCCCTTAAAGGACTGGCTGGTATGAGCGTGCTGTATGGGCGTTCGGTGATTGAGCCGCGGCCGTTGTTTCGGCGTCGTTGATCCTTTTCGCATTCGGTTCGCTGGCTTGAACTGATTGTTGCTCGACAAGGCTCATCAACGGTTAGGCAGCACATCGACCCCTGGACCGAAGACGGCACTGACACCCTGCTTAGTGAGTGAGGCGATGTCCCGATTGCGCAATGATCCCGCTCAGCACCACGGGGACGTCGATGCGCCGCCGACACAGATGTTCGAGCAGATCGTAGAGTATTTCGTTGTGCATGCCCGCCAAGCTGGAAAACCCGATCAGTTCGATCGGCCCGGCGCCGTCCTTGGACGCCAGCAATTCAGTGGGGCTCTGAAACAGTGGCAGCATCGTGACCCGAAATCCTGCTTCGACGAGTACTGAGTTGATCAAGCGGATCCTGCGATCATGGCCATCCAGGCCCAGCTTTCCGAGCAGTACTTGTGGCGGTCGGCCATGATGCATCGTAAACCGTGAAGAAGCCCGCGACATGTGCAGCGAGTTTCAATAACGGAGTGTTTTGCAGAAAAGAAAACCCCCGGGCCCTTTCAGCGCATCGCGAAGAAAGGGCCCGGGGTTTAGCCACTGGCGATCAGAGGGGTTCGCTACAGTGCAACGCCTGCGATGCCTCCAGCGCGGCGATCTGCGCTTCGGAAAACGCAAAGTCGCGCAGCACCGAGCGAGAATGTTCACCGTTTTGCGGGGCTGGCGCATAGGGCGTTTGCGCAGCCTGAACGCTGTTGATGGGAAACCCCGGGACGCGCACGGCGCCATGTACAGGATGGTTGAGCTCAACCAGCATGCCATTGCTGGCGAGCTGCGGATGCTTCATCAGATCGCTGTAGTCGGCCACCTTCGAGCAGAGAATGTCCGCTTCATGCAATACCTGCAGCCAATGAGCCGTTGGCTTGCTCATGAACACGTCCGTCAATGCTGCGCACATTTCGGCGCGGTGGATGACCCGTTGCGCGGAGCTGACGTAGCGTGGGTCGGTAATCCATTCTTCGTGGTTCAGCACCTTGCACAATGTCGGCCAGCGGTTGCCGTTGTAGGCCGCAACCATCAGCCAGCCATCCTCGGTCTGGAAGGCTTCGTTGGGAGCCGAGTAGGGTGCGCCGCTGCCGATGCGAGTCGGCAACTTACCATCGCTCAGATAACTGGTGATGGACGACTGTTGCAGTGCCAGCGCCGAGTTCATCAGGCTGACATCCAGATGGCCGCCCAGCCCATCGTGCTGACGGGCGTGTAGCTTGGCCAATACGGCCATGCAGGCCATGTAGCCGGTGACTACGTCCACCACTGGAGCCTGCACTTTGCAGGGGGCCGAGCCTGGCGTGCCAATCAGGCTCATCAGTCCGGAATCCGCTTGTAGAATCCCGTCGACACCCGCCCTGTCCGAATAGGGACCTTCCTGGCCGTAGGCCGAGATTGAGCAATAGATCAGGTCAGGCTTGAGCGCGGCCAGGGTTTCATAACCCAGGCCCAGCCGGGTCATCACGCCCGGGCGCATGCTTTCGATCAGCACGTCGGCTTGCAGTACCAGCCGTTTGATGACCTCGATGCTGTCGGGATGCTTTAGGTCCAGGCCGATGCATTGCTTGCCACGGTTGAAAGCGTGGTAAAGCGCGCTGTCTTCGCCCACCCAGGCCGGCCCTAGGGTGCGCCCCAACTCTCCTTCGCGGGGTTCGACCTTGATCACCCGCGCCCCCATGTCGGCCAGCAGCATGGTCGCCGTAGGGCCTGCGGCGATCTGGGTGAAATCGAGGACGGTGAGGCCGTCCAGTGCGTTACGTAACATGATTACCTCCGCGGATCGACGCCCGGGGTTTCTTGAAGGTCCCTTGGGCGGTGGCCAGAAGTACGCCGGTGTCGGACAGCAGCTCGGCTTCGGCAAAGTAGAGGCTCCTGCCGGCGCGGCGAACCCGGCCCAATGCGCTAACGCTCCCCTCGAATGCCGGTTGCAGGTAGGCAATGTTCAACATCGCGGTGAGTCCATGAATCTCTGCTTCGCCTTCGCCAGTGTGCAGGCCGGCATAGCCGCAAGCCGCGTCCATCAACGTGGCGATCATCCCGCCGTGCAAGGCGCCCTGGCGGTTGAGATGTTGCTCGGAGATGTGCAACTGGAATTCAGCCTCTCCCGGCACCCAGCGGACCAACGTGACGCCCAGACCCTGAAGAAAGGGGTTGTGCAATTGCATGATCGCTCCTCGGGCCATCTAGCGGCCCTTGTAGTGAGGTACACGTTTCTCGGCAAAGGCTTGACGCCCCTCGATACGATCTTCGGTATCGCGCAGTACCCCCCAATACAACTCGGTCAAACGCTGGGCATCGCGGTCGCTGAGGTGCGCTGTGCTGCGTGACAGGGTTTGCAGTGCCTGTATGGCCAAGGGCGCCTGCTGTGCAATACGTTCGGCGAGCTCCATGGCGCGCGCCAGCAATGCCTCGTGGCTGTCCAGCCGCTCGGAGATCAGCCCGACACTCAGTGCCTGATGTGCATCGATGCGTTGCCCAGTCAAGGCCATCTGCATGGCAGGGGCCGCCGGTATCGCCCGCATCAGTCGATGCAAACCACTGACTGCGGGGATAGAGCCCACGGCAGCCTCGGGCAGCCCGAAGGAGGCGCTGCTGCTGGCGATGCGCAGGTCGCATTGCAGCGCAAGCTCCAGGCCACCGCCCAGGCAGTGACCGTTCACAGCGGCAATCAACGGCTTGTGCAGGTCGAGGTCGGTGAGGTCCATCAAGCGGATGTACAGTCCGGCATCCGCCGCAGGTTCATTCGCCAGGAACAGCGCCTGGGCATATGAGGCGGACGAAGAACGGGTGTTTTTAAGGTCTGCGCCGACGCAGAACGCCCTCTCGCCGGCGCCGGTGATGACGGCGACCCGCAACGCGGGGTTATCGCGCACATACACCAGGTGTTCGCGAAGGGCCTGGAGCGAATCCAGGTCTAGGGCATTCAAGGCCTGCGGGCGATCAAGGGTGATCAGTGCAATCGCACCCTGTATTTGCATTGAGACTGACATGGCGCTCACCTCAGACACTGGCCGACGACAGACTGCGTCCGCCGCAGACATACAAGGTTTGTCCGGTTACATAGGAACTGTCTGGGTCGAGGAAAAACTCCACGGCGTTGGCGATGTCATTGGGGGTGCCAATGCGTTTTACCGGCACGGTTTCCTTGAGTTTTGCCTGAACCTCAGGAGCGAAGCTCTGGAACAGCGGGGTATCGACAATGCCGGGCGCGATGGCGTTGACAGTAATGCCCTTGGCGGCGAACTCGATGGCCAGGCTGCGGGTTAAGCTCACCACGCCGCCCTTGGCCGCCGAGTAGTTGGCCTGGCCGAAACCGCCGAGCCAGGCCCTGGAGGACATGTTGACGATACGGCCGAAGCCTTTTTCCAGCATCAACGGCAGAGCGGCCTTGCAGCACAGAAATTGGGCACGCAGGTTGGTATCGACGACCAGGTCCCAGTCCTGCTCGGTCATGCTCAGGAAACGCTTGTCCCTGACCACACCGGCGTTATTAACCAGAAAGTCGAGCGACCCGTGGGCTTCGTGGATCCGTGCAAACGCCGCAGTGACAGCCTCACCTTCGGTCAAGTCCAGCGCAATGCCAGCGACCTTCAAACCATGCCCCGTCAAGGCCTCAACGCTTGCGGCGAGTGCTGTTTCGTCGCGGTCCAACAGATAGACAAATACGCCTTGGCGCGCCAGTCGTTCGGCGATAGCCAGGCCGATGCCGCGAGCGGCGCCGGTGATCGCGGCGACCTGTGTGGCAGTGAAATTTCGAGTGCTCATCTCAAACTCCCAGAATGTGGACGGCAGAAGCGGCGTGATCGACGCCAGCAATACCGCCACCGGTGCATTGCGCCAGGCCCAGCTTCGGTGTACCGGCCTGGCGGCTGCCGGCACGCCCCTGCAATTGCCAGGTCAGCTCGACCATTTGTGCGACGCCGGTGGCGCCCAGTGGATGGCCCTTGGCAAGTAGGCCACCGCTGGGGTTGACCGGTACGCGGCCGCCAAGGGCGGTGGCACCCGAGTGCAACAACGACACTGCTTCGCCCGGTGCCGCCAGACCGAGGGCTTCGTAATAGAGCAATTCGGCGATAGTGAAGGCGTCATGCAGTTCGACCACGCCGATGTCAGTGGGCGCCACGCCGGCTTGCTCATAGGCCATTCGTGCCGCCCGCGCGGTGATTTCGGCATCGAGAATGTCGTCATCTCCGGTTTCTCGCATGCCCGAGACAACGATCGACCCCAGCACCTTGACGGCTTTGGCCTGTGGTCCCGGCTGCGTTCCGAGCACCATTGCAGCAGCGCCGTCGACTTGCGACGGGCAGCACTGCAACAAGGTCAGCGGGTCGGCGATCATCCGCGAACTCAGCACCTGTTCCAGGGTGACTTCGGTACGCTGCTGCGCATACTCATTGAGCGTACCATGGTGGCGGTTTTTCACGGCGATAGCCGCGAGGTCGGCTGGTTTGGCATCGCGCTCATGGATAAAGCGGGTGGCACGCATGGCGTACACCGCAGGCAGCACCATACCGGCGGTTGCGTACAGGTCGGTCATGCGATCGTTGCGCTGCATGGGGATGGTACCGCCGCCCAGCGCGGTCAATTGCTCGATGCCAAACACCAGTACCCGCTCGTATTGCCCGGCCAGCAGTGCATGCCGAGCCAGGTGGACCGCCGTGGCGCCGCTAGCGCAGGCGTTTTCGATGTTGTAGACCGGAATGCCCTTGAGGCCCAGGTCACGCAGGATCACCTGGCCGAGAATCATCCCGCCCAACACATTGGCGCAATAAACCGCCTGGATGTCGGCCAAGGCAATGCCGGCGTCGGCCACCGCGTCAAGAATCGCTCGCTGGGCAAGCTCCGGTGCCATGACACCAACGTGGCGGCCAAATGGCGTCATCGCGGCGCCCATTACATGCATCTGGGTCATGGACGTACCTCCAGGGATTCGAATACGTAGCCAAAAGTCTCGTCGGCAATCACACGGCATTTTTCGCCAATGAACGGACGGCCGCTGTTGCCATTGAGGCGGCCGAACAGGCGGACCGGACCGGGCAGGTCGACGTAGGCCAGAACGAAGGGGTTGAGCCCGCTCTTGGGGCTGGGGTGCATGATGGTGAAGCTGTACACGCGGCCTTCCACGCTCAGGGTGGTGTCCTGGAACTGATCGGCCAGGGGCGAATCGGCAGGTACCGCGGGAAAGAAGATTTCGTCAGTGCCAAGATGTCGCGAGGCAGCAAGACCGGGCGGTGTGGTGGATGCCCAGATAGGTGACGGACTGTTCATGTGACCTCCTGTTTTTATTGACGCTCGATAGCGAACGTCTGGAGGTATGTTCGGGCACGCCTCAATGGGCGACAAACGATATAAAAACGCTGTTGAATTGAGAAAAAATCAAACCAACAGGGGCAAAGGGGCTCATTGAGTGACGTAGATGCAGGCGGGCCTTAGCGGCCCGCCTGGTTTATTTTACGCCTTGAAATCAGTGGACAAAGACAACTCACGCCACTGCTCCAGCTCAGAGGCAACGGCCGCGTTCTTTTGTGTAATCCGTTCTATGGCGTCACTGCCCAAAGGTAAACGCAAGGGTGGGTTGGGCGCGTCGACCAATGCCAGGATGGCCCCTGCAAGCTTCTCGGGATCACCGGGCTGACCATGATTGGCCGTTTCGGCAAACCGGCGCATGGCACCGACAGTGGCGTCGTAGTCCGCGATCACCAGGGGGGATGTGACAAGCGACTGCTCATCGAGAAAGTCGGTGCGGAAAAAACCCGGTTCAACCACCGTAGCCTTTACACCCAGTGGCGCCAGTTCCTGCGCCAAGGCTTCGGTCAAGCCCTCGACCGCGAACTTGGTCGCGCCATAAACCCCCCAACCGACGTAGGCCTGGTAACCACCGAGAGAGGAAAAGTTGATAATGTGCCCCGAGCGCTGCTTGCGCATATGCGGTAGCACGGCCCGCGTGACGTTAAGCAAACCGAAGACGTTGGTGCTGAAAATGTTGTGCACCTCAGTAGTGCTTGCTTCCTCGACCGCCCCCAGCAAGCCATAACCTGCGTTGTTGACCAGAATATCGATCCGGCCAAAGCGCTGGATACCTTCCGCAATTGCTTCATGGGCATCGCTCTCGCGCGTCACGTCCAGTTTCGCCACGAACAACCGCGGATGCTCGCCGAACCTGGCCGTCACATCGGCCGGCTTTCTTGCGGTGGCGATAACGTTGTCGCCAGCCTCCAGCGCCCGCTGCGTGAGCAAGGCACCAAAACCACGGGATGAACCGGTAATCAACCAAGTACGCATGACAGTGTCTCCACGTATCGAACGAATTGAATCGAAAAATCCTTCGTCGGTAACTTGCTTGCATCCATGGAAAAAGAGGAGGGTGAGGCTATGGGGATGTATGCCCGTCGATGGTCGCACCGGCCATTTTCTCGAGCACCTTGACCACATGGGTCATATCGCGCGCCGGGTCGCCTTCGCTCATGGCCTGATCGAAGAACTGTTTGACCACGGCGCTGGTGAAAGCCGGTGTGCCGATGTTTTCCGCCTCGGCCAGGAACAGCCGTACATCCTTGCGCATCAGGTCCAGGCGAAAGCCGAAGTCGAATTGGCGCTGCAGGACGGTACCGGCCAGTATGTGCTCGCTGCTGAAACTGCGCGCGGTACTTGCGTTGAGCATTTCCAGCATTTGTCCGGGTTCGAGCCCGGACTTGATCCCGAACAGCAGCGCTTCGCTGGTGGCCACCAGGGTTGCACCAACGACCATGTTGTTGACCAGTTTCAAGGTCTGGCCCAGGCCCGGCGTTGTGCCAATATGTTCGACTTTTTTGCCAAAACAGGCGAACACCGGCTCGCACTGTTGATAAGCGCTCTTGTCCCCCCCCACCATCACCGAAAGGGTGCCATTGAGTGCGCCTGCTACGCCTCCAGCCAAGGGCGCGTCCAAGGCCTGGATGCCGCGTTCGCGTAGCGCCTGCTCCACACGCCTGGCCATACTCGGGCCGGTGGTCGAGTGGTCCACCAGGATTTTCACCTGTTCACCGTGGATGATCCCATCGTCGCCCAGCACCACGAGTTCGACGATATCCGGGGTCGGCACGCAAATCAGCACGATCCGGGCGTGATCGGCGACATCGCGGGGGCTGCCATGGTTGTGCGCTCCGCGGGCGAGCAAGGGAGCCAATACCTGCGGATTGGGGTCGTAGAGGCTCAGGACATACCCATTGTCGAGCAGGTGGTGGGCCATTTTCTGACCCATGGCGCCCAACCCGATAAAACCGATGGTTTCGTTCGATGCAGAGGCTAAATGCGCAGGAAGTGGGCTCATGGCGTGTCGTCCTTATTATTGGAAAGACATCATCCTAGGTGCGGCGATTACCTTGCGACAAAGGAGTTATTGGCTCGTTTTGGTTGACAAAAACTCAAGCGCCTTCGCGGGTCAAACGTGCCTGTTCGAGGATCCACTCGCGAAAAACCCGCGTGTCATCGCTTTCTTCGCGGTGCTTGGGTGTGAGCAGATAATAGGTGTACACGCCCATGTCGACGATTTGCTCGAAAGGCCTGATCAGGGTGCCGTCCCGCAGCTCTTTCTCGACCAGGAACAACTGCGCCATGGCAATACCCTGGCCACCGGCTGCAGCGGCATAGACCATCGAAGAACTCTGATATGACATGCCGGCAAGCGCATCGACGTCTCGGCTCACACCACTTGCCTCCAGCCAGTAGCGCCAGTCCTCGGGTCTGGCGATCGAATGCAGCATGGTGTACTGCGCGATGTCGGCGGGTGTGTTCAGGCCCGGGCCGTGTTGCAAAAGCGAAGGGCTGCAGACTGGTGCAAGGCGGTTGTCGCTCAACACGTAACAATTGCAATTGGGCCATTCTCCAGAACCAAGACGGATCGCGGCATCGATGTCTTCCTTGTAAAAGTCGACCGGCTCAAGCGATGCGGTCAGCAACACCTCGATCTTGGGATGTTCGGCGTGAAAGCTGGCCAGCCTGGGTATCAACCATTGCATGGCAAACGTGGTGTAGGCACGCACCTTGATTTGCCGACGCAAGGGCGGCGACATGAGTTTCTTCGTGGCGCCGCGCAAGTCTTCGATCATCCTGGCCACCGCACGGAAATATTGTTCGCCGGAATGGGTCAAGGTGATTTGCCGGTGCCCCCGGACAAACAGGTCGAGTCCGAGAAACTCCTCGAGCGCGCGAATCTGCCGACTGACCGCACCCGGCGTGACATTCAACTCATCGGCGGCATGGGTGATGCTCAAATGACGCGCTACGGACTCAAACGCGCGGATGGCATTCAGTGGCGGCAGTCGGTCCATGGAAGTCATCTCTTGTTGTTGGAAGTTACTGTATTGGAAAAAACGAAGACGCGGAGTGTATTTAATTGCCCGGTGCATCCCAACAATAAAGTGAACGATTGATAAAAGCTCAAGGTGGGCGCTCGTTTTAATCGATTGTCGTCCGGGGTCTGCGATTTCTACGATCGGCGCGCACGCGCCATCTGGTCGTGTTGCAGCTCCCGACAACAATAAGAGATCCATCTATGAAGATCGCTAGAACGCGCCATAGCAAGCATATTCAACGAGCCTCAGGACTGGCATTGTGCGGCGCAGTCAGCACTGTGCATTCGCCGGTTTATGCGGACTTCATCACCGATAGCAAAGCCAGCATGGATTTACGCAACTACTACTTCAATCGCGACTTTCGCCAATCAGGTGTGGCGCAAAGCAAGGCAGAAGAGTGGGCCCAAGGTTTTGTCCTGCGCTATGAATCCGGCTTTACCCCCGGAGCGATCGGCGTTGGCCTGGATGCATTGGGCATGCTCGGCATCAAGTTGGACTCGGGCCTATCACGGACCGGCACAGGGCTGCTCGTTACCGACCGTGATGGCCGCGTCCAGGATGAATACAGCAAGCTTGGGCTGACCGCCAAGATACGCATGGCGCAAAGCACGTTGAAAGCCGGCACCCTGATGCCAAAACTGCCCGTGGCGGTGTACAACGACACGCGCTTGTTGCCACAGACTTTTCGGGGTGCCTGGCTCAACAGTGCTGACCTGAGCAATACAACCTTCGATCTCGGGCGATTCGACCGCATCAATCTTCGCAACTCAACCGACAATGAGTCCATGACGGTTTCCAACGCCGCTGCACGCAATATCCAGTTTGGCCGGAAGACAAGCAGTGAGCGCTTCGATTTCGCAGGGGTGACCTATCGTTGGACGCCGGCATTGAGTACGGCCTACCACTACGGCGCTCTGGATGGCATCTACCAGCAGCATTACCTGACGTTAAACCACAAGCTGGCGCTTACCGAGCGACAATCGCTCACGTCCGATATCCGCTGGGCGCGTAGCCTTGATGAGGGCGGCAGCAACGTCGAAAACTCCGCCCTTGGCGCGATGTTCACCTACAGCGCGATCGGACATTCAGTGGGCCTGGGGTATCAACGTATGAGCGGCGCTACCGGCTTCGCCAACCTCTATGGCACCGATGCTTATTTGATCAACCTGGTGCAAATCAATGATTTCGGCAATCAGGATGAGCGTTCCTGGCAACTGCGCTACGACTGCAACTTCACGGCGCTTGGCATTCCTGGCCTTACCTTCATGACCCGCTACCTGTCGGGCGACGAGGTGAGTGTGCGCAACCGGACTCAGGCTGGAAAGGAGTGGGAACGGGACACAGAACTGGCGTACGTCATTCAGAGTGGTGCGTTGAAAAACCTTGCCCTGAAATGGAAGAACGCCAGCACACGCAGCAACTTTGCCAGCGATATCGACGAGAACAGGTTGATTCTCAGCTACTCCCTGCCGATCTGGTAAGCAGTTAGCGAAAAGGGCACAGCCAATGGCTACGCCCTTTTTTTGTGTGAAAAGGACTTAAAGGCGAATAATCACGGACTTGAGTTGGGTGTAGTGGGAGAGGGCGTCGATGCCTTGCTCGCGACCGTAGCCACTTTGCTTGAAACCACCGCAAGGCGTCTGGACGAAACCGCCACTGTACTCGTTGACGACAATCCGACCGGCCTCCAGTTGCGCGGCAACCCGATGGACCCGGCCGATGTCACGGCTCCAGATGCCGGCACCAAGGCCGAATTCGCTGTCGTTGGCGATCCGCAACGCATCGGCTTCGTCCTTGAAGGGAATGACGCAGACGATAGGCCCGAAGATCTCCTCGCGCGCCAGAGTCATATCGTTGGTCACACCGGTGTATACCGTCGGCTCGATGTACCAGCCATCTTCATAGCCCGCGTGTACGGCCACCTTGCCGCCGATTGCAGGTTTGAGCCCCTCGCGTTCGGCGATGGCGAAGTAGCTCTGGATCTTCTCGAACTGCGCATGAGTGGTAATCGGCCCGGACGTCGAGTCATCCTCCGGGCCGACGCGCAGGGCACCCACCTCGGCAACCAGCTTGTCAACGAAGCGGTCATGGATGTTCTCCTGGACCAGCAACCGCGTGCCTGCCGCGCACCATTGACCGCTGTTCCAAGTAAATGCCTTGGTCGAGCCTTTGGCGGCCGCATCGAGGTCGGCGTCGTCGAACACGATGTTGGCGGACTTGCCGCCCAGTTCAAGGGTCAGTGGCAGGATGCGTTCAGCGGCGATGTGTCCCAATTCCTGCCCCGCACGCAGGCCGCCGGTAAAGGAAATCTTGCGGATATGCGGGTTGTGCGCCATGGCGGGGCCGATCACGCTGCCTTTACCCACGATGACGTTGAACACGCCGGCAGGCACTCCGGCTTGCACGGCAATGCGCGCCAGTTCCACCAGCGAGGCAGAGGTGTGTTCGGAGGGTTTGGCCACCACGGTATTGCCGGTAGCGAGGGCTGGCGCAATAGCGCGCGCTGCCTGGTGGAGCGGGGCGTTCCAAGGCAGAATGACGCCAATCACGCCAAAGGGATCACGGCGTGTATAGATGTGATAGTCAGGGCCTTGGTTGATCACATCCCCGTCCATAACGTTGACGATGCCACCATAAAACTCGAAGTACTGGGCGGTCAGGTCCATCAGCGCTGCCATCTCGCTGCCGGGTTTACCGGTATCGGCCTTTTCCAGCGCGCCCAGCGTTTTTTCGCTTTGACGGATGATGCGCCCGAATTCATTGAGGATGCGCCCACGTTCGGCCGGGCGCATGTCGCGCCAGCCTTGCAGCGCCGAGGCTGCCGACTCGATTGCCAGAGCCACATCCTTCGGCCCGCTGCTGGCGACCTCACTGATCTTGGCACCGGTGCGCGGATCGATCTTGTCGACATACTGCCCGTCAGCCGGCTCCAGGGAACGGCCATTGACGAAGCTGTTAACTTTTACAAACATTGTGTGTCTCCTCTGAAACTGCAGTGAGGCTCGTCTTTTTTATTTCAAACTCCATTACGAATACCTATTACAACCAGTGGCCTCATATTGCTCAACTGAGTTTTGTGGGGTGGGCAGTTGAGCAAGTGTCAATCGACTGCAAATCATCTGAAATATTCAATAGACGCCTATGCATTGAGATTTAGTCAACGATATAGAGCGTAAAACTCGATTCACTTGGGGAAGTGTAAATAGCAGTATTAACCCGTAACAAGGCCGTGACTAAAGGTCAATAATAATAGCGCCCGCGGGAGCCGTAGAAATGAATAACGACAATAGTTTAATGAGTGCACTGACGCCGCAGCCAGCATCAGGCGCCACTGGGAATGCTCAAGGCCGACAACTGACCCATGGCGAAAAAAAAGCCATTGTCGCCGCAACGCTTGGCACCATCGTCGAATACACCGACTGGGTTATATACGCCACGTTTTCTTCCATTCTTGCCCGCCAGTTCTTCCCGGCGGGGGACGGTCTTACCAGCTTGCTGTCGGTGTTGGCGATCTTTGCCGTCGGCTTCATCATGCGGCCTATTGGTGGTGCGGTTCTCGGCCAGGTAGCCGACCGCTACGGTCGCAAGAAAGGTTTGACGCTTTCTATCCTGCTGATGTCGCTGGCCTCGCTGGTCATCGGCCTTTGCCCCAACTACGACAGCATTGGAATTGCCGCACCGATCATTCTGGTCTTCGCGCGCTTGGTTCAAGGGTTTTCCGCTGGAGGTGAATTCGGTTCCGCTTCGGCGTTCCTGATCGAGTCGGCACCTGCACACCGCCGCGCATTTGCCGGCTCCTGGCAATGGTTTGCGATCAATGCCGGGACCATGGTTTCGTTCCTGCTGGGCTTTGGTCTGGCATCACTGGGCAGTGACGCTGCGTTGAACGACTGGGGTTGGCGCGTTGCTTTTATCATTGCCGCCCTGATGGGACTGATCGCACTGTGGATCCGTCTGTCGGTGCGCGAGACTGAAATCTTTAAGGCACGCGCCGCGAGCAACGTGAAGAAACGACCTCTGCGTGATCTTTTTTTCAGCCACAGAAAAGATGCGATGCGAGTGATCGGCATCGCCATGGCTGGCAATTTGCTGAACTATGTATGGATGGTGAGCTATCCCTCGCAGGTACACCTGATCACCGGTATGTCGATCCGTGACACATTGCTTGCAGGCGTGATCTCGGTAGGGGTGTCACTGGTACTGCTGCCCTTTGCCGGGAAACTTGCCGACCGTGTCGGTCGCCGGCCGGTACTGATTGCATTCGCCGTCGCATCGGTGTTGTGGGCGTGGCCAAGCTTCGGTCTGTTGCATGCAGGCATCAGCCTGACGGAAGTGACCATCCTGCAAACCATCTCCATGGTCATCATGACAGGCTTCGGTGCAGCCTCTGCAGTAACCATGGCGGAACAATTTCCAGCTGAAGTTCGCGTGACCGGTATCGCTTTGCCGTACGCGTTGTCTGTGACGTTGTTTGGTGGAACCGCGCCATATCTCATGGCCGCGATGGCCGGTTGGGGCTATGGACACCTGTTCTGGATTTACCTGGCGGTGATCAGTGCCATAAGTGCAGTTGTCTATCTGCGCATGCCAGAAACCAAGGGACTGCCGCTGCGCTGATTATTTAGTATTACATCGGTTTAAACCAAACGCCCGATGCACCGCATCGGGCGTTTGGTATTTGAGTGATGAATATGGAGGGTGAGGGCGGTTTTGGGTGTTGCACAATGCTTTAATGCGATTAGAACCAGTCCAAACTTAGCTCAACTAAATAGATGTTTAGTTGAGTTGCATGATGTTCTCCATATAGAAACTGTTAAGGTGACTCTGGCGGTCGGTGGTGCTTAGACTATGCTCAAACGCACAAATCACTTGTCAGACATGACGTTTCATGACGTTCTGATGAGCTCCAACCCAATCTAACAGGGTGCCAAGCAATGGAAAAGCCTGTTGAAATTTGCACGTTTGAGTTCGACGTTATATCGGTAGATAAGGCGGGAAAACGCCTACCGAACCCGATGCTTACGGTCGCTGTTGACCGTGAAACGCAAGTGATAATAGAGGTATGCATTTCGACTAGCAAACCCCGGAGTTCGAGCAGCAGAACGGAGCTTTAAATTCCCAGGCGCGCCAGGAGAATCAAGGGTTAACACGCAGGTTCAGTATTACCCCGTAAACTCGTTTTTTGACTTGTTAACCACCGTAGTTAACAAGTCAAAATTGTAGTTAACAACGGTACCGGACGAGCATTTTACAGAGCTTTTCATCTAGCCAAATTCTGGCGAGCTTCCAGGGTATTTGGTGGGAGGAAAACTCCACAGGCTTCAATCGCAAGGTGGCACCGCCTAATCTGCAGCATCTGCATAAATCAGCCGGCGTTTGTCTTTACCACGCATGGCAGCCCTTGAAATCTGGGTACCAACTCCACGCGGAACGCCGCAGATTTCACACAGCGACGTGCATGCACGTGGACCTGTGGCGTAAGCAGTGCCGTAAACGAACAAGCTGTTACCAAAAAGACCTTTTATATCAAACGAACAGACGAACTCGCATACGACGCACGATCACGCGAATCTAGGGCGATTTCCTGCGTTTTCTTCTGAGATCTGCGGGCTCCGACGACAGGCATGCTCACGTGAGGCCACGAAGAGCTAAAATGTCAGATGGAAGTAGTCCCTGGGTTAAGTCCAATGCATGTAGTCGAGGCGCTTAACGTTGGGTTGAAGCGCACGCGTATTTAAGCGAGTAGACGTCGACGCAGTCTTGATCTCCAGCACAAGTGTTTTTGCGTAACTGTCTGATTTTTTGACTTTCCTCATATTTAGCTGTTTTTTCGCATATTTCAGAAATCTCGACATTGAAATCTGGCCACCAGACGCACCCACGTCCGTATATGGCGGTACGCATAATGTATATTATGTTAAATCATGTGTATGTCAGATACGTTCATGAGTGTCAGCGTTTCCTAAATATTGGACGGAAATTTTATGAATCTGGACGCCTTGAACTGCAGGATTTTCAAAGGCTTGTCCCTGCTCGATCGACTCCGTGTCCCTTAGATAATTTTTTGGTGATGGACGCTGCTTGCTCGGAAGCTTCAAAACTCAGAACCTCCATTCGATTAATCATAAACCTTCTCTTGGCCTGTCATACATCCTCCCATCGGCGGATCGCAAGCAGACGACAAACGTCTTCATGGATTCACGTGAATACCTACAAACCACTCAGCAACAATTACAGCGCATACTATGTGCCGGACACATTAGGTTCCCGGACTACACTGATCCTGAGCTAATAAACGTGCTATTCCCATGAGCTGCATGTCAAACCCATTCCCAATTTTTCCGAGCATGTCGGCGTTCGTCCGCTGTTTAAACGAAGGCATGGACTTTCCTGCAAACGTCCATGTCCTTCGACGGTTATCCGATGTCGACCCATCATGCCTCCCATTCGAAATGTGCCGCCACGCTGCGGATTTCATCCTTGAATTAATGCAGACCAAGCAAACACCATGGGCTAGTCGATACTTGGACTACACGTCTGTGTTGCAGATGGCGCTGAACTGGAGTTTCCTGGTTGACCGGCGACCCATGACGGAATGGGATAGTGAGAGCTTTACGCGATTTTTGCACTTCATAAAGCAGCCTGACGAGAATTGGGTATCTCAGCGTACCGCTGGATGTCGCTTCCTGTTCAGTGGCCATACTGTTCTCACAAAGCAGCCAATAAATCCGGCTTGGCGCCCATGCTATCGACCGGCCCCCGAGAACCCGATCGTGAGCACAGTCATGCGCAAAGTGCACGGTATTACTTTCCATTTCCTCAATTATTTGTGGCGTGCAGGGGTTCGGGGGCAACCGGCACCGGTCATGGCCAAGCCCCCGGAAACCCCACCAAATAAGGGGCTGGACGCTGCAAATCTTTCGCCCCTCGAACTAGATTGGCTATTCGCACATCTTGAGAACTGGCGTTTCAGCAACCCCGAATACGAGCTTTGTCGATTCATGTTAGGTGTGGCGAGATTCACGACTATTCCGCTGGCTGGCTTATCTCAGGGCGGCCCGCACGTGGGGTTGCTAAGCCAGTTTTTGATTTATCCGCGCCCGCCCAAGCCAGGTGATGCGTCTCGCAGCCGCCGCTGCGTATTCATTGATAACCCAGGGGCACCTCTGGAAACTGAGCGCCCGCTATGTAATGAATTCATTCTGATTTTGAAGGACTACGTTGAATCTCGAGGGCTGCCGACCAGATCTGCGCTTCCTGATGTCTGTACATTAACAGATAGTCGGAGGTTGAAAGGCATGGCTACCTGCAGTGTCCAGGACGTAATCCGGCGGCATCGGGCCGCTATTGCCGATGCAGCAAGGAATGATGAGACGCTACTAGGTGCAACAGAAACTGCGGCAAAACTCGCCCAGTTGACGTTCAGCCAGGTACGGCGTTCGGCGCGCGCAAACCGGCAACTCGTGTGTAAGAAAAACCAAAATTCCTAGATGATCTCAAATTCTGCTTGTCGCTTCATATGACTTGCCCAGGCTGCCTACTAGCACTGCTAGGTCGTTGCCTAGAACTACGGTTTGCCCCGCGCGAGCGCCCTGCTCCTCTCAACTACGGCACCCAAACTGGCAGTTTGAAGCTACCAGTTTTGTCGATGATGATCGCCAGGCTTTGCTTGGCCCGCGTAGCATCAACATAAAAGGCAGTCGTGGACGTTGATTCCAGAAAAGTCTGCTTCTGGATAAAGGCCTTGATCGGCGCGGTGGGTACGATCAGAACGCACTCGAATGTGGCGCCTTTCGACACTTTTAAATTCATGAAATCCAAAGCGAATTCCTTACCAGTAGTTATGGTGCTGCGCAGGCACTGAGGACGGTACCGCTCGACGTATTGCTCGACATGCTTGGAATGCACCAAGTTTACGCCATCATGTTCAGACACCGCGTGGTTCTCTGACGTTGTTCCTGAAAAGCCCCAAGACGCATCAAAAATGGAGTCAGAGAATGTCCTGATCTCAGTTCGGCAGCGATTGCCGTAGTCGCATAGTCAATGCTCAGTAGCCCTTCCTTTTTCCATGCAAGAACCACTCAAGCGCACCTGCATATCCTACTGTCTATTTTTCTGTCCCCTCGGTTGGTCGAAAGCACCGCTTGGCGCACGTCAACAACCATGCGGACGTCGATCCGCGACTCAAGCAATTCATGGACGATTTCCCAGTCGTAACCACTGAGATCTTGCGCCTCGTCGATCAGAATTTCGTCATAAAGAGATTCAAGTCTTCGTAACAACACCAGGGTGGCAGCCATCTGTTCCCGCGCGAGGCGGCTAATCTCACATGCGTAAATCTGGTTGCTACCATCCATAAATCTCTGCTTCCCGTTCGTGTGAGCAATTTATTCATGGCGATTATCCTCTGGGATAAGCTACACATGCTCAGCCTTTACTGCTTGGAATGCTGAGCACACGAGCATCTTCAATAGAATCGATACTAATTCCGCGGGAAGCGGTGGCCGCGCTGACGCCACAGTTCACCAAACGGAGGATTTTTAGGCGATGGTCGGGGTTGTCCGCGGAGGCGCAGTGATAAGGTCACAAATACGTCTGCCAGAATGTGATCGATTTCGATCCTTCTAACTACTGTATTATCACTGGCTAGCTTTGGTTGCAAAGCAAACTTTTTCACTGCTTTGTCATAGATAGCATTACAGAACTCGGTCGAACCGTCATCAATGACGTAGCCAGGGATATCAGCAAAGTGGTGTGCGATTGAATTCCGAGCACAGTTGATAGGCGTGGCTATCAGTTGACGAATATGAGCCTGAACGTTTTTCGCGACATGTGCTTCCTGAATTGAGAAACCAATAATACTTTTAGTTAATTTATCGACCGCGACTGTGATAATCGGTTTGTACGGGAGTTGATTGAGCTTATACGGGATTTTGTGTAGGTGTTTGCCACCGTTTAGTGAGGGAACTTCATTTTTCTCGTTCATTTTTGAATTTCCTCTAGTGTTCGAATTGAATTTTCTTACTCGAGGTCACTAGCCTAGAATTTTTTCCTGAGGAGTCAAGTTGCAGATCTTAGCTTCATGAGCTTAGTAGAGGTGCGAAAAAAATAAATTACGTTTCCAGCGCGCAACAGGGGCGATTTCGCCCGTCCGTAGTTTTTTCAATCGGCGTGCTGTCAATTTACATTAATTGTTTTTAAGGATGAGAGCTAGTTGAGGAAAATCAATAGGTTAGATGGTGAGATGGCCTATAGTTCTAGCTGTTAATTTTAATCAAATGCCAATTTGGCAATATTTGCAATTGTAATTTTGCTTTGAGGCCTCAAACAATAAAGTTGTATTGTCTGAAATCCTCACCTGGTTGTGAGAATTTAATTATTGCAGGTATGGTTTGTTATGGCATTTTAATATGTGTGATTCGTCGTCTGACCTTGATGCCCTCAACATCAGGAAACCTGGGAGCTATAGTCAGCCAATTTTCCTGCAGTTCGGAAAGTACGGTATCACTAGCGCACGAATGGTCACTGAAAAAGGAGGGTATGCGCCCTCCTCCTTTACTCTTGCCCAAAGCACATAGACACATGTGTTAACCGGAACATCTAAGGCATCGTAGTCAATGCCGCTGCCGTAATTGGCGTATTTCGACCATAGATGGATGTGGCGCGCCTGCAGCTAGTTTGGAATAGCTTCGTGAACTCATTCACCGTAAGCGGCACGGGATTCGAGGTTCGCTCCACGCCGTTTAACTCCGGCAGCGTTAGGTCTACTGATCTCAGAATCCTTTGAAGGATCGCTTCAGCCTGCCCCATTGGGTTGCGGCGATAAATGACCTTGATCCCTGCATGCAAAGCCATCTTGAATAATAGTGGAGACCTAAGGGAGCGATCCATCTGAAGCTTGCTGATGTGGTAAGCCAAGCATTCATTTCGCCCTTCGACTTCCTCAGACTTATTCGAATGTAGGGCATTGGCTAAAGCTTTGGCCTCTAGAGTATTCAGATTTTCGCCCAGGGAGACAGCGCTTCCAAGGACAGTTCCTGACGGGGCATGCAGGACGATGGCTACCCAAGGGCGAACAACTGAACCGTCATCCCTTTGAACCAACTGATCCACAATCGTGGTGCCAATCACCGCTGAAATAGTTGTGTCGAGGTTCGCCCTACTCAATATCAACCCAGCGCGACCTGCTTTGGCGTAATTGAGCCACACCTTGATTGCTTGGTGCTCACCCTCAGGCGCATCGCTCTCCAAGGTGGTTTCGCCGCGCACGTTCCATACAGTTCGCGCCTCCCAAACCGGTTGGTCGAAGTAAAATCGCCCAGTCTCTTTCAGTTTGTAGTGCACCCTCCGATCCGTGGCGAGCTGCAACGTGTTGCCCTTGCAGTTTGCCAAAGCCGCAGCCACCGCCTTCATTCCATAAATCTCGAAGAACGCGTCCACACTTGGGAGAACCTTAACGGGCAGGTACTCCTGCAACGCCACGATGCACTGGGATGTGACCTCATTCGCGCTTTTGCAGATTTCGGCAGCACGGGTCTCGCCGAGATCTTGGTTCAGAATGATGAACTCTGCATCGGTCAGATGATGCTCAAACTCCTGGTCATCCTGTTCGTGCTTAAACGCACGGTAGGTATGGTAGCCAAGAAATCCAGCCAGGATTTCCTGCAGGACGCAATGCTTCACTTCAATGCCTGCAGCTTGGAGTGCTGCCTTTGCATGTCGAGTAGCATGGGTGAGTATGTTGGCCATCTCATGATCCTCAAATGCCGTCTGTGCTGCTGGTCGTTTTGTTCTTCGCAAGACAGCTGAGTCATAAGATGCTGGATGGTGGGATATTTTCGGGACAACCTCTTTAAGTCGACCAGAGCTTAGGTGAGGCAACCTCCGTTCACTCTAGTTGAGACGCCGCACATTGACCATGTGCTATACGCAGGAAGCAAGTCCATGTCCATGAAGCTCATTGCGAAGCGGTTGCAGGAAGCAAAACACGTAGTTGTATTCACCGGCGCCGGCGTATCATCAGAGAGTGGCATTCCCACCTTCCGAGATGCGTTAACGGGTCTTTGGGAGAGATTCGATCCTGCTCAGTTGGCAACTCCGGAAGCGTTCCGAGCAGATCCAAGCCTCTGCTGGGGTTGGTACGAATGGCGTAGACAGAAGGTTCTCCAAGCGCAACCGAATGAAGTACACCTCGCGATAGCAGAACTAGCCAAGCACGTTTCTAAATTAACCGTCGTCACTCAGAACGTTGATGATCTGCATGAACGTGCTGGCAAAGGAGTGATTCATCTGCACGGCAGCCTCCACTCTCCGAGGTGCATTGACTGTGGTAATGCGCATGAAGCTGCCCTTCCCTCTGGTGATTTGTCCAAACATGGATGCCGTCTCGAACCTCCACGGTGCAATTCATGCGAGGGGTATATCAGGCCAGGAGTCGTATGGTTCGGGGAGATGCTTCCTGATGCACCATGGACTGCCGGCCTTACGGCTGCAGATAGTTGTGATCTGTTCTTCTTAATCGGTACTTCGGGGGTCGTGTATCCAGCTGCAGAGCTTCCTCTCCGCGCTTTAGGCACGGGTGCGACGGTCGTACATATAAACCCGGTGCGTTTCGAAATCAGTAGCCAGGAATACTTCCTGCAGGGGCCTGCCTCCGCCATGCAAGCGCTGACCCTGGAGGCTTTCGGAAGGTGATCTTGCTAGATGTTTACCATCACTCTCCATGCCCGCTAATAGCAGCAAACACATCAAACTCTTAGGCCGAGACCTGTGATGTACTTGCCCATGTGGTTATGGATCAACATACGGCTACGACATATGCTTCCTTAGGGTAAAGGAATGAGACCAAGTCCTCCAAATCGGCACCAGGCTCTCTGCGTCCTTCTAGTGCGGCTACGGTATGGCGAATCGCTGCAAGCACCATCCAGCCATGCCGTGCGTGCATCTGAAGCAACTCTGCACGCGCCAAATCGAGGTAATGGATACTAGCCTTTCACTTAGGGTTCGCCACTCCACCCATCAACCGAGGCTCAACACGGCCGCCCTCCAAAAATACAATATAGTCACCCGCGATGCCCTTCAGGCCCGCTATTTAATGCGCAAACTGCAGAATGATGGGATCGAAGCACGCATATGGTCACTTGTTCCCCCCCTGATGGAGTGACCGCGCCGGAGACGCCGTGACCTGGCAGGAGTCATGCGATGGTGAGCGAGTAGCTATACCCTGAGGATTGCGCCTGGGCTCCACGGGCGTGATCGCCTCCGTAACTCAAACCTATCCATCACGAGGCCATGGATGATGTATGTTCTAAGGTGCTAACGGGCCCGCTGTCGTACTGCTCGCACAACCCACAGAGAGTTGAGACCTTATTCAGACCCGCTAGGTGCTCAGGACACCATCCAAACTGATCTAGGAGATCATGCTCTTTCAACCTCTTCCGGCTCTTGGATATGCCGATGGGACGGACATCCGTTGATACATTGTGCCGGCAGCATCTAGCTTCATAATCGGAGTCAGGGAGCCGAACGGTTCGCCCCTTTCTATGAGCATTTGGGATAGGCGCTGATGAGCGTATTTCCAACCTGATGTGCTTTCATCATGGCTACGTGGATTCCCTGTAAATTGATACATGCTTCATCTCCTAGGTCGTTTCGAAGGCTTGGCGTGCCCGGCAATTTGCTTATCCTCTACCCCTGAGACTACATCGCCACCCTCCTCCAAGCTCGGCTCATCGATCCTAGCCTGCCGCAGTTGCTCATTCTCTTTCTGTACAGCCGCCAACAGCACCGCGGTTTCTTGCTCACGCAGCTCGGCTATTGCTGCGGTCTGGTGGAGAGCCTTGACCTCTTCGCGCAGAACCGAAATCTGCTCCGTGAGGTGCTCAGTCACTCCAGCTGACTTGGCCTCACCCTGACGTAGTACCTGAATTTGAGTGTTGAGAGACTGAGTTAAGGCCTCCTGAGTGTGCAAGGTTTTGGTTTGCTGCCTGGCTTCACCGAGCAGTCTTTCGTTGTCGCGATTGAGTCGCGTCAAATCGTCCTGTTTCACGGCGATGGTCTCCCGCAACTTGCGCTGCTCAACTTGCATTTCATGCAGTTGAGACTCGTGCTTACGTTGATCCTGATCTCGCTGTTCCTTCGCCGCTTCCCGATAGTGCTCAAGCGCCCCACGGGCTTGAACGTGCTTCTCCTCCAGCGATTGGATGTGCTTGTCCTTTTCAGCAACCAAAGACTCAAGGTTGGTACAGCGGTTATTAAGGCCTGCGTTGCGGGTCAGCTCCGCCTGAAGCGAGGACTGGGTGGTCACAAGTTCAGCGCTCTGCGCCTCTATCGCGGTCTGTTGGGTGGCCGAATTACTTTGAGCGGTAGCCAGCTCCGATCTGAGCTCGATGAGCTGATTTTCCAGCGCGGCCCGCTGCACGTTAAAAGCCGCGGTCGCCTGGGAGATTACTTCCTGGCCCTCCTCCATAAGCTGATCTAGCAGCGTTTGCACCATGCCGTTGAGCATGTCGCTCATACGTTCCCGTGATGCAACGGGCTCTGGACTTGAGGGCTCAAGCTCTTTCAGATACCGAGAAATCGTTGTCTTGGAGCCCGTATTTCCGAGTTCTACGCGCACTGCATCGATGCTGGGATTGGCTCCCCTAGCCAGTAGCGCCTGACGTGCTTCTTGCACAACAGCTTTATTGATTCCACCTCGAGCCATGGGGTCTCCTACGATTTCGTACTGTGTTACATGTCATGTAGATACATAACACTTTATAGAGATTTTACGCCGTTTGATCTTGATTTACTAGAAGACCATAATAGTGCTTTATGGCTTCTTGACCCTCTATGGCACCCAGAAAGCCTCCGCGAAGCGCAGGAAGGCAGAAAGGCCCCGATTTTGAAGGCAAAGTACGATGGAAAAGGCAGATCGGTACCTCAGCGCCGGCACCAGGGAGAACACCCGCAAAAGCTACCGGGCGGCGATCGAACACTTCGAAGTGACTTGGGGCGGATACCTGCCCACAACCGGCGTGGGTGTCGTGCGCTACCTGGCGGAATACGCCGACAAGCTTTCCATCAACACACTGAAGCAGCGCCTAGCAGCCCTTGCGCAATGGCACATCACTCAGGGTTTCCCTGATCCGACCAAGACGCCTGACGTCCGCCAGATGATCAAAGGCATCAGGGTCGTGCACCCAACACAGATTAAACAGGCCGCCCCACTGCTGCTGAAGCACCTGGAGCAAGCGGTCACATGGCTTGAAGGGGAAGCTGCAGCTGCGATTGAACGGGGAGATTACAAGTCTCTGGTGCGTCATCGTCGCTCGGTGGCGATGATTTTGATTGGGTTCTGGCGAGGCTTTAGAGGCGACGAGTTGGCCAGGCTGACGGTGGAGGACACTCAAGCCATAAGCGGTGAAGGTATTACCTTTTTCCTGCCCTACACCAAGGGTGATCGCCAGCACGAGGGCACAACCTTCCAAACGCCGGCATTGACGATGCTCTGCCCCGTAGAGGCCTACATCAACTGGATAACAGTTGCCGGGATAGCGAAAGGCCCTGTATTCCAGCGGATTGATCGGTGGGGTAATCTGTCAGGCCAAGCAATGCAGCCACATAGCCTAATCCCCGTGCTGCGCCGTATCTTCAAAGAGGCAGGATTGCCAGCGGAGCTGTACAGCAGTCACTCGATGCGGCGAGGCTTTGCGACTTGGGCGTCGGCTAATGGGTGGGACATCAAAGGGCTGATGAGCTATGTGGGCTGGAAGGATATGAAGTCGGCGTTGCGCTACGTCGATTCCAGCGTTTCGTTCGGTGGGCTATCGGTGCCAGCAGCGAGGAAGGCAGCTGAAAACCGACAACTAGTTTGATCGCCCTGTTCAACTGCGTTTTGCCAAAAACTGTATATATATACAGTTTGTTTCCAGTAGCCGTAAAAACGTCACCCACATTATCGAAGGTGCCAACAAGGCTAATGACGAGCGTCACTCAGGCCTACAACGGCCATGGTTCGGGGCTTTCAGCCATTTTTATCAAGTCGGCGTTAGTGACCGGCTCCCCTAAGAAGTGGTGTGATTGTTAACTCAAACCCGGGATTAGATCATTTACTGTATATATATACAGCAATCAATCCTGTCGTACCTCACCTCTATAACCAACCGTTTTTGGAAAGGATCAGAGGTCTGCCGAGAGGAGCCTACTCAAAGAAATCCTTTGGCAGGGCCAGATAGAGTGGAAACACCGTCGGGTGTGGCGGTCTTTCCGAAAGAACTACCCATGCCACCACGCAGCTGGGTTGAACGCGTGCTCGATGTCCAACGTTGGGAAAACATGGTGCGCGGAGGTCATTTCGCAGCATTAGAGCAGCCCGAAATTCTCGCTGATGAGATCCGAGCATTCTTTAAGCCATTGCGGAGCTAGATGAATCGCAACGGCATCGTCCTTACAGTAGCAATGAGCGAGCGGCAGGTTAGATCATGCCTTTAGGCTTGGCGGTAGCGCTGATGACAGTGTCTTCCTCCGTTACGGTCTGAACGAAGCCTTTCGTTTTAAGAGCGTTGACCAGCCTCATGTTGAGATCGGTGTTTGGTACCTCGATTTTTTTGACATTCCGTGAAAGCTTTGTGAAACCGACATCACTCAACATGCCAAGAACGGTGGCTGCCTCTGCCCAGTTATACGATGGCAAGCATTGGATCAGCACTTCAGAACGCTGAGCTGAAGTCAGGCCCTCCCCAGCTGCGAACTTCTTGAGCGCGGGGATGAACGCCGGCGGAAAGCTTGTCGAGTGTCGATTAGCGACGCGGCAGGTTTCAGCGACCTCTTTGACGGCCTCGTTGTTGGTGTCGAAGGCTTCAATCGGCAACGCCGTCCACATCTGAATCTTTTCATTCAGCTCAAGCGCACCGCTTTTACTGAGTGGTAACGCCATGTCGATCGGCAGCTGAAATAAATCAATCTGTTCGCGCGCCTGTACCCAATGTGCCGCGAGATACGGAGCTTCCAGTTCTGCACTGAATGTCCTGATGCTCTCGCGGATTTCAGGGCTGTACGCCAGAAACGGCGCGCCTGCGAGCATCTCCCAACGCTCCCTGGATTGCAGTCCCTTAAGAATTGCGGGATCGCTCAAGACTATATTCGCGAAGAGCACTTCAAGTGTTTCGTTAGATAGCCCTGATGAGGCGATTAGGTACCTCTGCAGCTCTTGATGCATGGAGGTATTGAAGTCCCAGAGATCATCTCCTAGCTCCTTAGCATGGCGCTGGATAAAGCTTGTGAAAGCCTCCATGTCCGAGGTTTGCCCTGAACCCGGTACGCGTGTGTCCTGGAAGAATGTCCACACAGCAACAGCCTTCAAATTCACCCGATCAGACAGCAACATTTTCGCCCACAACGATGGGGTCGTGTCTTCAAGCCGCTCGAAGGTGCATGTCGTTCGATCAAACAATTGATCCACGGCATCTGAATCGTCCGACTCTTCAAGGATGGCCCATAGCAGCTCTGTAAAGGAGGTCGCGGACTCGTCCAGCGTGCCAACTTGGGCTAAAAGCGTGTTTGCAAACTCCTCCGCAGACTCAAGCAGGAGTTCATTCAGGCCATCAATCTCAAGGGCCTGCAGTCGACGATAGGAAATGATGCTTTCACTGTGATCAGCTTTACTTGCGTGAACCGATTCGGCTTTTTGGCAAATCAGCGTGAGAATATTCAGGTTTACCTCAACGCAACCCCACTTGATCAGCTTCTTGAGGTCGTCCAGGACGATGGCGCCATTTAACGCTGAGAAGCGCACCGGTAACCCTTTCATCCAAGACCAGCCTTTAGCTCCAGCTTCAAGTTCAGGCATCAAGCGCGAGACGTCTTCAAAACTCGCAATGGCATCATAGATTTTCATGTCCGGCGCAGAATCAAGCTTGCGAAGCTGGGCCGCCTCCAACCCATCCATGACTGCAGTGATCAGTACTTGCCTCAATGCCGCTGATTCGAATCGCTCAGCGTTCAACAATGCTTGGAACAACCGAGGCTCCAAGGCATAAACGGCGTGAATGAACTTAGGCGACGCCGCACCTGATATCAAAATCTCGGTCGCCTGCGCCATCCTGTCTAGGTGTCCATTAAGCCCGCTCTTAAGAATAGTCATGAGCTTACTGCACTCATGACTCATGCCAGGATCGTTGTACGGACAGCTAGAAAGGTACTCGAGCAGCGCGACGATAATGCCCCTGCCATCGCTCAGATCATCAGTATCCAGCTTTTCCACGGCCTTTTTCGGGGCAGTGATCACAGTCGTGACGTCCACGGAGACACCACGTCTCAGTTCCAGGATCAGGTTTTTGTCCTCGGATGTGAGGGATCCTTCGTAGAAGTAGCCGAAGTAGTCTGTGTAATCGGTGTCGAAGTATCCGTGGCGCATCAGGTAAATGACAACGTCCAAGCCGTTCAGTTTCTGAGTGATGACATCGCCGTAGGTTTTTTTGGCAGCGGCCCGGAAGGTTTGGTGATTAATTCGGCCTGCCTCGATTCGGTGTTCGGCCATTTCATCATCAATATCAACAAGCGTTCTCTGGAGCCGGTCATACCTTTTCTGGTATGACGTCGACGCTAGAAGTTCCTTAGCGCCCACAGCCTCTGACGTCTGCAACAGCCGCCTTTGCACGTCGGCATGGATCATCTGCAATCGAGTCGAATGATTGACAACCTCGTCAAAAACTTGATCAGTCACAAAATCGAGCATCGAAAACATGTTGCCCTGTACCACCTGGACATAGTTCGCACCTGGTAAATTTGAAGCCTTCTTAAGCTCAAACCAAACGTACGCCCGCAGCTCTGCCACACTCTCAGCGATTTCCTGTACCCGCTTTTCCCGCTTCTCCCGCAACGCCTGGTAGGCATCTTCAGCCTGCTTGGACTGCTGGAATCGCCACTCACTGAAACCTTGGATGGTCTCGTAAATGGCCCCACGTCGTTTTACCAGGTGGGCGTATTCATCAGGATGCAGATTGCGAATCGCGATGATCGAAAACAGCTTGTTAGGATCAAGCTTCAGGCCGGAGCCACCGCTGAGAATGCTGGAGAACATGTCGAATTCATTGACGATATTCTTGATCAACCGCATGTCATCGATGAGGTAACAAACGGTTTCGACCAACGTCTCATTAAGCCCAACGTCCAACGCTGCCCCATTGAACTGTCGCTCACGAAGCATCTTGAACATTTGCTCGCGAGAGTTCTCGGAGTTGACCACGGGGATAATCGGGATGATCAGGTCGAAAAATTTCGTTTTTTCACCGACTGCGAACAGCTCATCCCGAAGCGCATAGATGAAGTAAACCGGTCTTTTGATCTGCGGGGACTGCTTGATGATGAAATTGATTTCCCGCAGCCGTGTGAAGACGTCATGAATACCAAATCTGTCGAGATCCTCGATCACCACGATGTCGATTTTGCTGCGCTCAAAGCAGTAGACGATTTCATCAACATTCTTGTGCAACACGGAGCCGTGGTGGGTCGTTTCCAGTTTTCCGCCCTTGATCGTGAAGCCGTCAATGCTGAACAGGGACAGCAGCTTCAGCGCCGAGAACATCATGTAGATGCCACCACCCCCCAGCATTACGACGGCCATCCATCCCGGGATCAATAGAAGCCATTCGACCAACCAAGATGGGTCAATTTTCGGCAGTTTCTCGACTGTCGGGATGTAAAGCCTCAGTACGCTTACGATCATCAGCACGTAGAAAATTGTACGCACCCAGATGCTGGACGAAGACGCCTGGATGATTCGCTTCAATCGACTCTTCGGCAGTTCATCTGACGGCACCGCGTACAGCAGTTGCTGAACGATGGTTTCCTCGATGCGCGTCAAAATATCCGACTCGGTTTTTTTCTCTGCACCTTTGGGATCGGTGGTGTTTGAGTTGGAATCAGCGGGAGCGACTGGAGTATCGGTCGAGGTCGACTTCCCTGCCCCACCGTTGTTTAGATCTTTGCCGAAGGCGGCCAGCGATACAAATGCATAGGTGAGTTCAGGGTGACGATCGACAAACGTACGGATAACGCTGCTCTTGCCAGCGCCATACTCACCAGTAATCGCGATATTGCGAATCTGATCGTTGCTCAGTGCGCTCAGCAGCTCACTCTCGTAACGCTGTGATCGATCCATCTCCAAAAGTACAGGCGTTAGCGGCTCGAAGACATTTGTACCGCTGGGCACAGCCAGGTATTCACGTGCGGCGGCCGCGGCTTTGTCGGCAGCTTTTCTGTAGCGTTTGTACTGTCCCATCGCATGATTCACGAGCGAGCTGACGTAGTCGCACTTCGAAGTAAGCACCTGAGCTATACGACGGAACATCCCTGTCTCCTATGCCGCTGAAAGGCTGTCCGGGGGAACCGCCCATAATGGTCTTTACTTGATACCCAGAGTCACTGCGGTACGTGTTTGTAGAAGCGTTACCGATGATAGCGCACCGCCATCCCGGAATGTGACGAACTCGCTGCTGCTTCCCTAAAGCACATCTTCTGGAGACCTCGCATGCCTACATTGCTCGCTGGATCCCACCTCATTGTCGGCCGCGGTCTGTACACCCACCACGGTATCTATGTCGGGCACGATCAGGTGATCCATTACTCTGGTATTGCTTCTGGAATTAACGAGGGGGGCGTCGAATTAACCTCGCTGGAGGTTTTCGCACGAGGCAGGTCGATCAAGGTCACGACGTACCGAAAAAGCCCTTTCACCGGCCCTCAGATTTGTGAGCGGGCGAAATCCAAACTCGGTGAGAGCAAGTACAACATCCTGATTAACAATTGTGAACACTTCGCCACCCGATGAGGCATTGCAAGAGCTGGAGCTTGATGTCGGCGACTCGCTATATTTGATAGAGGAATTTGTCGGCAATACGTGCTGACTCGTCCTATCGAAAAAGCCGTAAATTGCGGATCGAATATACGTGCTCACTGAAGCCTGTAGTAGCGGACAGCCAGGCAACGCCGAGATGAAATAAAGCAGTCACTCGACGAGGCGGGCCTCAGGCCCGAAAACGCGATAGCAACATCCCACCTCAGAAGCTGCCTTGGAACGAAGCTCGAGACAAACCTTAGCAAGCGTCTTCTTGGGAAACGCTATCGACGAGCATTTACTCCTTCAGCGCAAAAACTGCGTTCATGTCATCAATGCTCACGATGACCTTCGGCTTGCGAATCATGCCCTTCATTCGCTTAACGGAGTAACTCACAGCCACGATGGCGAACTGACCATTCTCGAGGTCGACGAATTCGATTTCATCCCCTGGTCGTAGGCCAAGAGTAGCCCGTACCTGGAAAGGGATGGTGATTTGGCCTTTAGCGTTCACAGTGACAGTAGCCATGATGGATACCTACGCGATTAAGCACTTACATGATAGTCGAGCTGTACGGTAGGCCACATAACGTCAAGACATGGGGGCGAGCCGGGCTTTGGCCCGAAGAAGCGACAACCAAAGGAGCCTCTTTCGAAATCCACACTCGGCGCATGACAAGCGCTTCAAGCGCGGATAATGTCAGTTCCATGAACGACTCAAATCCTGCTTCATCCGTATCCACGATCCTTTCTCGCAGTGAGACGGATGGCACAGAAACCTCAAAGAATGATCGGGAGCTTTGCGAGGTTCTGACGCTGTGAGATGACTACATCCTGAGTACACCTGGGGAACTGATCGCCCTCGATTCAACGCTCCTGGCTCGCCTCAATTCTTTGATCGGCGGTATCGATGTTGACATTAACTCTCCGCTCTCAGCGGATGATGAATAAATGCTCGGCGCTGGCGCACTGGACGGCGCCTGCAGTCAGTGATGGAGTGAGAACTGCGTCGATCAACCGTGCGTTAGGCACCGCTCTGCGCACGTCCTCTATGGCGCCCTCTACTGCGTCAGGAACGTTGCATCCATCATCAAGGACGATGCTCGGCTGATTAGGTGAGCCGGGGCCATTGGCCCGAAGGAGCGACTTCCCATTTAGATCATCACGCAGCTAAGCTATGGGTATGCGATGACTCGCACACAGAATGATTTGAACGCAACCTCTCCTCTCCACGCCCACGAGGTCTGCAAGGTACTAACGGACGTCGCACTCGGCAAACGCATCATGAGACGGAGCTCGATCCAGTCATGGGGGGAGATCTATCACGGGCTAATGAGCGTGGAGATTGATGGATGGCTACTCACACTCTTCAACGACTGTGACACCTTGGATTACTGCGAGTACTGCAGGTCGCCTGATGGCCGAGTCGGGACACTTGAGCTCTGGCAACGCGACGGAGCTGATCCTGTCGATCTGTTGAGTGCATGGGAGTGCAAACAGCTCGAACGTTTGCTCGCCGCGCTCTGAGCCTGCACGTACAAGCACGTAACCATTGCCGGTGCAGTAGCAATGGAAATCGTACGTGAAAAAGCCACAGAGTAGAAAAACAAAGCCCCGGAGGTTCGCGGCTCCAGGGCTTCTATTTTCGCCTCCATCCCTTAATGGTTTGACGAACGTGGCCAGAACATTACCAGCGCCGTTTTGATATTTCACTACGACTTTGGAAAAAAAAGTGTTCGATCAGCGAAGCATCGATGTCGTGTTTACCATGGACGCCGTTTCAACAGGAGGACTGCAAATGGATCTGAAATTCAGTCACGTAGATGTACTGGTCAAGAATCTCGACGAAGCCTGTGCTTACTACGCGCAGATACTTAACGCCAGGATCTCCAAAACGCTCGTATGGGCACGAGGTGGTCTGCATGTGCGCTACGCGATTGCGCTGATGGGCCAAGAGCGTTTCATGTTGGTACAGCCGTTGGCGGGGAACCTGAAAGAGCTATTGGATACGTCGGGTGAAGGGATGATTTACCGCCACTGCTACTCGACACCGGACATCGAGAAAGCCTATGACGAATTGATGGCCTCAGGTGTTCAGCCAGAAGACGAAAATGGAAAGCCATTGGCTCGTGCGAACCTGCAATCCCCGTCTGGGGCACGCATCATTTGGTTGCCCAAACGCTTCGGGCACTTCTCTATTGAGATACTGGAAGACAAGGAGCTGGAGGCATTTATCGAGGCTGCGTTTTCCTGAGAAAACTATGCAGTGGGCGTGGGCGTCGTGAGTACAATGCGCGCCCTTAATTGGCTAATGTTTTCCAATGAAAAAACTGCTTTCCGTAGTAGCGCTACTGACCTTCTCAGTAATCACCCCCGCCTTCTCAAGCCCTCCCTCGACCTTTTCCGAAGCCAAGGTCATCGCGAAGCAGAAGATCTATCTCGACCAGGCGAACAGCTCCATGGGCGAGTTGTATTGCGGCTGCAAATGGACGTGGGTTGGCAAATCAGGTGGTCGTATCGACGCTGAGTCGTGCGGACTTAAAGCCAGAAAGCAAGAGAATCGTGCAGAGCGTACTGAGTGGGAGCACATAGTTCCAGCCTGGACATTCGGCAACCAACGCCAATGCTGGAAGAACGGTGGACGCGAGCACTGTGTGGACGATGACCCCGTATTCCGAGCGATGGAAGCTGATCTGTTCAACCTCTATCCATCAGTTGGTGAGGTGAACGGCGACCGTAGTAATTTCAACTACGGCATGACCTCCGGGGTAGCGCCGCAGTATGGACAGTGCAAGACGCGTGTTGATTTTGAGCAACGAGCTGCGGAACCGCGTGACGAAGTCAAAGGGTTGGTCGCGAGGACAACCTTTTACATGTTCGACAGATACAACCTGAGCATGTCACGTCAGCAACAACAGCTACTGATGGCCTGGGACAAGCAGTACCCGGTTTCGTCTTGGGAGAAAGAACGGGATCGCCGCATTGCAGCAATCATGGGGCACTCCAATCCATTCGTAACTGGCGAGCGTCTATGGTCGCAAGGATACAAGGCAGTTGGTGACGGTGTGGTTAGCGCCGTTCCAGTTAATCCTCCGCGAGCACCAGCCCATCCATCCCTTGCGAGCGCAACCGGACTAGATTCAATAATCGGTAATCGAAAAAGCCAGATCTACCACCTCTCGATGGGGTGCCCTGGTTATGGTCAGGTGTCAGCTAAAAACCAAATTTCTTTCAATTCTGAGTCCGAAGCTCAGGCGGCGGGATATCGCAAAGCCGGCAACTGCAAATAGCTGCCTCTCGTGTAAGGCCGGCCTCGCGAAACCGAGGCCGTATTCAATTAGTACCGATGACCCTGATCCACCGAAGTTATGGCCCTTGGGAGTTTCGCTGATCCTTCGTGATCGCCTGAGGGAGTGACATGCCAAATGCACATTACGTGATGAGTGAGAATCAGAAGACGAGCCGGGCTTACGCCCGAAGGAGCGATAGCACCCGTCTAAACCCCATCACGCGAGCTTTATGGCTCTGCCTTGAATTTCGTCACGCGCCATTCGCAAATCATGGGCGTCCTGGTTGAGCCGGTGAATCATGTTGAGCAACCGTTGACGAAGCACTTCATCTTGTAGCTGCTCTGCTGCGCGCATCACGTCCAGCGCCGCAGCCTCGCTGTTAGTGGCGACGGAATCGAGCAGTTTGCGCATGCTTCTTGATGGCCGATTCATCTGCACCCCCTAGATTTCAGTGACGCGAATCATATGGCTGGAATGTTTCGACTGTGTTTCAGCTGGGAAATGTGAGTCACGGCGCGCCGTCACAAATTGTCGCAGCTCAGTCCTGCAAAATTGTTGAAATCATGGAGTCTTACCGGTACTCCTAGAGCACCAGTTTTCGGCAGGGAGCACATTATGAATTCAAGATTCAGGGGCATCGAGACCACCAGACTTGAAGATGGCATCAAGCAATATAGAGTCGTAGATCTCGTCGAAGGAGGCTCTGCTAGCAAGCACGGTGTGTTCAAGGCCAAGGTCGAGGCAGAGGCTGTTTGTTCGCTCCTAAATGGCGAGCATCCACGTCAGCATGCTGTAGATCGTACGTCCTTGAGTCTTTAATCCGCTCGTTTCGGAACACCAAGCGCCAATAGCTATTCTGGATTTGGCGAGTGCCTATAACAAAGTCATGGACTGCCCGGTCTTTAACTTCACCTCTGTAAAAACCCAGGAACGCTACAGCCGTTAGCATTCAGATGCAGGTTTGAATGCGTATTGGGCACCCATCACAATGAAGAGCCTGCTTACGACGAAGCTGCTTATTGGCGTACATCGCGGCATCGGCACCTGCGAGCAGCTCACCCAGAGGCTTCAGCTCCTTTGGCGAACAACGAACAACGCCGATGCTTAAGCCGACAGGATAACGGCAGCGATCACTACCATTGAACTCATCGACCAGTGTTTGCACACGAGCAGAGAGAGCATCGA
This sequence comes from Pseudomonas sp. WPR_5_2, assembly GCF_003634475.1. Classification (NCBI taxonomy): domain Bacteria; kingdom Pseudomonadati; phylum Pseudomonadota; class Gammaproteobacteria; order Pseudomonadales; family Pseudomonadaceae; genus Pseudomonas; species Pseudomonas sp. WPR_5_2. Next base: position 307,477 of record NZ_RBLA01000001.1, read on the forward strand.
CCGACTCCCTCACATCGACAGCCAAGACTACAAACTCATCCCCTCCGATCCTAGCAACAACATCGCTAACTCTAAACGCTGCCTTAAGCACCTGCGCCGCAGCCATGATCGCCAAGTCGCCCGCCTCATGGCCGTGGACATCATTAAGTTTTTTCAGGCCGTCGAGATCAATAAAAAATAGCGCGCAGGGTTGATCATTACGGCGAGCTGAATGCAATAGCTGGTCAGCCAAAAGGAAAAAACTGCGGCGATTGTTCAAGCCAGTCAGTTCATCCGTCAGCGACAGTTGGCGCACATCGTCTTCGACCTTTTGTCGCTGCAATATTTCGTCCATTAGTTTGCTATTCACCGCTTCGAGTGCACTGGTTCTTTCGACCACTCGCAATTCAAGGGCTGCATTCAGGGCCGCCAGTTCCGCTTGGGCATCGCCTCTGGACTTATCGATCTTATGGAGATGCCTTGCAGTTCTGAGGATTACCGCAACGAGCATGGCAATGCTCAGCGTCGCCATCAAAGCTAAGCTGAACCGCTTATCGTAGTAGCCCAGCTTTTCTCCGACTAGCAGGGCACCTCCGATGCTAAGAATTACTACCGGGATACTAGCCAGCAAGCTTCTCGCTACCTCGCCACCCGCTGTATCGCTTATCAGCAACTCGACGAATTCCGAACGCTCCTGGATAACCAGCAGTCCAGTATTGAACAGGATCAACGCAATAGCCGTATGGATGGCCATAGAGCTATAGAGACCCACCGAGTGGAGCGCGCTGACGCTGAACAAATAACCAACAAGTGCCATCAGGCTTATAAATAGCGCTGACGACGCAAAAAATTGCGGCAGTAACGACCTGCCTTTAAGCAGCAGGCCAAAGCCAGAAAGCAGAAGGCACAGTGCCGTTGCAGGAGCCATTCGTCCTGGAAAAGCAGCGGATTGGATGTGTTGAAGCTCGAAAGGAAGTAGCAAATCAATCGCTAGATCAACCGACAGGACATACTCAACGAGGGTCAACCCACCAACCAGTATCACCAAGACAGCGCCAAGCCGTCTTATCAAGCATCCGGTCTGGGACGTTCTGAACGTAGCGCACCACAGCCCTACTCCGAGGACAGTGAACATACTGGCGGTATTGACCACCATCGCAGTCCAGCCAGGAAGCACAGTTCTTAGCACGGGCACATCAAGCAGCCAGCCCGCCAGCACACCTATACCGACTGCCATCACAGTGGAGGCGGCCAATCGGGCATAGATTATGAACTGACGCAGCCTTTTTACCTGGCTGACTTCGAGCTCTACCCTCATCGTCGTCTCCGTTAATGCGTTGTTAAACGCCGTCATTATGATGGCGCGCATTGAGTCCCGCCAATGGGATGAGGCTGTTGACATTGACGCCGAATTGACCGCGCACTGACGCAAGACTGACCCAGCTTCAAATCGAAACAAGTTCAGCAAAGGAAATGGTTCACGAGGAACAGGGGTCAGTGACATCCTGGTAACCGCATCAATTTGGCGTCGGCGCCTACACTGCCGTATCAGCGGTGCCGGCCTGACTTACGCAAGGGTGAGTCGGGCGTATGCTGACCTTTAGGCCAGGCCTATAGCCGAAAGCGTTTAACCAAACCATCAAGCTCATGACCTAAGCGGGCCATCTCCACCGGATAGAAATGGACAGGGACGGGCAGTAAATTTTCTAATGAAATGTCAAGGTGCGGACACAACGACAGGCGTTAGGCAGCGCGGTGTCATCAAGCGCTCGCCTTACCAGCTACTTCAGTTTCGGTCTAAAAGGTACCAATGACCAGCAAGCCGAACATCTAGGCAGCAGGTCTATCCATTGCCTTTGTTAGATCGAACTGTTCAGCCTCAGTATAGGGGCTCAAATCGTTGAATCCATCGACAGCTCCCATTTTTGGGACTATGGGGCTATCAAGTATCCAATGAACGATTTGATATGCCTTGCGCTCCCGTTCAATTGCAGCGTGCCACGCAGCACCAAATGCCTTGCCCGCGTTGACCAGTTCCATAACCTGGGTGGTGGCGGCGTCGAGTTCCAGACACGTCTGACCAAGGTCGCTTTTGAACTTCTCAGTATTCACCCCAGCCCTCCTGGATGAATCGCCGTTAACTGATTACCCAAGGCAGTGACCGATCGGATGCGCAGCGACTCGCCTCTGACTGAGGTCATCCGGATTCGAGCCCGTTGTCAGCCCTCGGCGATCATCGTACTTCTATTGGCCATTTCAGTGCGTAATTCCCCGATCAGGTTCGCTATTGCACGACTGGAGGTTAGCGTTTCTGTCGTGACAGCTGTGACCAGCAGTTCAACCTGGCCGCTCGAAGGATCGAACACTCTGATCATGAGCGATCCATCAGGATTTGTAGTGCAGGTGCAGGAAAGAGGCAGAAAGCCGCTCTCGATAATATGACGAAGCTCAAGCATGGAAATCATGACTTACGTCCTCAAAGTCACTGTCGTATGAAGCCCGCTTATAAATATAGGCGAGCTGAGCAATGCCCGGCAAATTACGATCTCAAACGTTTAGCAACTTTGATCGGCCTTACCGATATTCCCACCGATCGACTCATGTTTTCAGATGTGACTGTCCCTGGCCTGCCATTTATGGAGCAGTCTTCCCTACGCGTCCTAGGCTAGTCTTATAACTCTCAGATCAACAATCATTTTTCTTTCATTGCCTTTTGAAGGTACGTGAATGTGAAAGGCAAATTAATTGCTACCGCTGTAGTCGTGACCTCCGTGGCTGCCGTGATGTACGGGTTTAGCACTTGGGACGTGGGCAAAAATCTGCGACAGGATGAACTGTGCAACGTAGCGCTGGAGCATCAGAAGGCCGTCGAAATCCGAGCACGCGCCATGGCTACCGGTCTGTCTGTCGAAGGCTACGCCGAAGCGGAAAAAGCCGAGGTGGGCAAGCTTATCAACGCGCTGGATACTGCTACAACCAAGGAAGAGGCGGAAGCAGTAATTATGGAGCACTCCGCAAATGTCGAGGCAAAGGTCGCCGCAACAGATGCGGAAGTGAAGTCGCGAGGCGATCAACCCTTCCTGGTACAACAGCTCAAGGAGCAACGGATAACAATTGATGTAAAGCAGGAAATTCAACGCGCCGAGAAGGCAGTCAGCACTGCGTGTGAGTGAGGTTGACCCAACATGAAATTCCGACCTAGACAAACAAGAGACTTTTTTGATTGAAGCTTGCGCATAGAACGAAAGTCTCCGTGGTTCAAGTCACCCGGGGTGCTGAAATCGACTTCTCGATGAAGCACATTATGATCGATAAGTGGTCATGCGAGGAAACGCCATGTCCGGTCGAAAATTGGGTGCCCTTTTCGCGCTTTCTAATCGGCTCAGCCGCCATTTACCCCGCGCATTTCGTTGGAGTGCAGATAGCCACCTGCATGAAAAACTCCCTCCTCCTGCGGTACAGCTGAAGCTCACCCCGGATTGACCAGGGGCAACACTCGGACTTCCCGCGTTTGGCGATCAGCCTATAGACAATATCCAGAATGACACACACCAACCGAAGTTCTGGATTCTTAATCTGGGAGTCGTTCGCCATCTATCACGATATTTTCACATCAGATGGATGTAGCTCCTTTTTTGATTCCCAGCCCGCTTCCCCATCGCGGGCTTTTTGGCGTGTGCAGTAAATCGCAACGTGGCTTCATTATTCGTCAGCGCGCCTTCAGCTTGGCAGGTCATATTTTTTCAACCGCCGCTCGTAAGCGATTGAGGTGCTGCGCACGAGAATCATCGAGTGCTGATGAGCTGGAAACTTGTCGACCTAAATGATCGAACGAAGATTCGCAGCGGTGACGCTTTCAGGACAGATAGGTCGTATCGACAGCCCAATCTGGCTACATTTGATTTGTCGTAGCGCGTGAAATACAGTTCGAGGATGCTAGGGCGTAAAGCCCTAGCAGATTGCGGATCTCACTTTTTCTTTTTCGCCGGGTTTTCTGCCTTCTCTGATTTCTTCGCCTTTTCTGCCTTGCTATCAACCTTTTTTGCAGATTTCTTAGGCTCGGCATCTTTTTTCTTGTCCTTGGCTTCAAAAGATTTCGAATGAGCCGAGGCCGCAGCTGATTTCTTTGCAGGTGATGACTTTTTGCCTTTCAATTCCTTACTGTCTTTTGAAGACTCACCTTTGCTTTTCTTCGCGTCTTTAGCCATTTGACCACCTCTCGGATCGTGCCTGTACAAACACATTGCCTGAAGGATTTCCCACAGGCTAATCATTAGGCGAGCGCGTACAACAGCGGTTCATTTTTTCTGACGCGGGCTTCGGGTGATGCCCCGATATCATCAACTACGCTTTGCTGCAGGAACAGCATGGGCTCGTTCTGTCCCTGCTCAGTGACCCTCAAGAATGTAGCCAAGAAGGAGGTAAGGCAGTTGGCCTATCTCGATTGGGTTCAATGGCCGGCGATGTTTGTCACCGTGCTTGCCGCTTGGCTGATCGGATCTCAGCAACCAAAAAGGCGAATGAGCGGCTTCATATGTTTCAGTTTCAGCAATGTGCTATGGGTGGCTTGGAGCGTGTATGCGCACGCCTATGCGCTAATTCTCTTGCAAATTTGCCTCTTCCTTATGAACCTTCGAGGGTTCAACAAGAATTACAAAGGCCGGTAAAACTAGAGACCTTAGGACAATCGGGAGCCCTTGAGGTTTTCTGAAACCTCGGGAGGTCATGCCCGGAAGGACACACTCAAGGACGATCAACGCATAGGCGTCCGAGTGAAATCCCCAAACAACCCACATAGCATTACTTTCGATGAAGCCCCCAAAAGCAATCATCCGCCGACGTGCTCGTTGCGAACCGATGAACCAAGAGGAGTTCGCCGTCACTACCATAGCGGGCCACTGCACAAAATCGATGTTTTCCAAGCTCCCGCCGCTATTCGCCCCTATCGAGAAGGAATTCCAACATTTAGTCATAGGCTGAACGTGGGCATCCTGACGTCACACAGGTAGATACGACCTAACTGCATGATGCAATACATCAAATGTCCAGGGGTTAAGCAAAAACATCGCGTGTGAAGGCAGCACCCTGACGGGTATGGTTCTATTGCCTGATCTGAGGATTACGGGCAGTAAGGCCAACGCACCCAAATTACCTGGGCGAATTCCAGTCCGTCGGTAGTGCCGGGCATGCAGATGTCAGTCATCACCAGGACTATCGATGACGCTCCTATAATTAGCGAACGAGACTCACGGCAGTGACACGGATCAGGATTTCTTTTTGCTGAAAACGCTCTTCAAGATCCCGCTTGTAGCGTTGCCACCAATGTCGATCAACAGCTTCAACCATGACCTCATAAACGATGATGTCATCCTCTGACTTTCCACTGTGTTCCTGCTGTGATATGCCTTTCGCAGGATTGCGAGTGAAAGCCGTCACACCTCCGAAGTGATCGGCCAACTGCTCACGCACACAACGAAAATGCTCGAAAGGCTGAGGTGCCCCATCATTGAGATTGAGCGGCAGAAAAATCTCGATCAGGTGCATTGGAATAACCTCGAAATTTAAAATGTCGCTAAAAAGAGGTTAATGTTTTTTCACAGAATCACTCGTGCAGCTTCCCGCATGAAAATCTCTACCGTCTTGGGGCCAATCCCTTCGAAAGCAGTAAGCCGGTGTTCAAAATCCTTACGATCAGTACTGGCGCTCACCATACCCAACACCTTCCCCCCATATTCATTATTGAGTCTGTCCGCCAAAGCCAAAAGCCGCGCTGCAGTGGTTTCGTCATAGCGAACGTAATGCGCTTCACCGAGCATCGCCACAAGTTCACGGTGTGTGCTGTTCGCAAGCTTGCATGAGGTATCTCGTTGATGCTCGTCGACTATTACTCGATAAGCTTGGGCGGCAATTTCAGCTCGAATCCTCTTTCCCATCAAAAAGCTCGCTATCAGCCATTTGAACAAGCCCTCCTCGTTCGGGCCTTCCAAGTCAATCTGTAAGTCTTGAGCACTGATGTTTTTGCGCATGGAAAATCTTCCTGTGACCTAGAGTCGAACACTTCGCCAACCTCAATCTGGCTTACCTGAACTCATTGGCGGGAGGCTCTTACTTCTTGCGTGGAATTACGACCCCCAATACCTGCTTGGCGGTTTGCACGATCACTCCCGCCTCGTTAGGGTCACCCTTAAGCAGAGTCGTGGCGAACTTTTTCGCCTGTTCAAGCTTGATGTGCGGTGGCAGCGGCGGGACATTCGGGTCGGTCTTAAACTCGATTAGCACGGGAACATCGCTGGCCAACGCTTGCTCCCAAGCAGCAGCCACGTCTTCCTCGCGTGACACGAAAATGCCCCTCAATCCGATGGAAATGGCGAAAAGATGGTACGGGACATCAGGAATGTCCTGCGACGCCTCGAACTTCGGATCGCCCTCCATTACCCGTTGCTCCCAGGTGACTTGATTCAAATCTTCGTTATTGAAAACTGCGCAAATCCATTTGGGACTTTTCCATTGCCGCCAATATTTGGCGACGGTGATCAGCTCAGCCATGTTGTTCATCTGCATGGCCCCGTCGCCTACCAACGCAATGACCGGCCGTTCCGGATAAGCGAACTTGGCGGCAATGGCATAGGGCACGGCGGCACCCATCGAAGCCAATCCGCCGGACAACGAACACTTCATACCGCGTCGGATCTTCAGGTCGCGGGCGTACCAGTTGGCGCATGAACCGGAATCGCTGGTGATGATCGACAGTTCCGGAAGACGCCGCGACAGTTCAAAGACCACCCGTTGCGGATTGATCGGTTTGGCTTTTGCTAACGCGCGTTTTTCCAGAGTTTTGTCCCACGTAGTACGCCAGCCTTCTACCTTTTTGCGCCACTTGCGCGAGGTCTTCTGTTCAAGCATTGGCAACAACGCCGCCAGCGATTCACCAGCATCGCCGACCAGATTAACCTCCATGGGATAACGCAAACTGAGCATGCCGGGTTGCAAGTCGATCTGCACACCGCGTGCCTGGCCTTCCTTGGTAAGAAACTCGGAATAGGGGAATCCCGATCCAATCATCAACAAGGTGTCGCACTCGCTCATCAACTTGTAGCTTGGTTCGGTGCCAAGTAGTCCGATACTGCCAGTGACCCAGAGTAATTCATCAGGCAACACGGCTTTGCCCAGTAAAGCCTTGGCCACGCCGGCACCGAGTTTTTCCGCCACGGCGATTACTTGATCCGTCGCCTGCTGTGCGCCTGCCCCGACCAGGATCGCGACCTTTTCACCGGCGTTCAACAACTCGGCAGCGCGCTGCAGATCCACTTCATAGGGAAGGACTTTAGGTTTCGTATAACCGACACCGGAATGGACGGTGCCATGCGCCCTGCCCGGTGCCTCGTACTCAGCGTCCTGCAGATCATTTGGAAAAATGAGCGCAGTAACTCGACGCTCGCCCAGTGCAATGCGCACCGCACGGTCAACCAGATGCCGGACTTGTGCAGGAACCGAGGCCTGCTGTACATAGGCGCCTGCAACGTCCTTGAACATCGACAACAGATCCAGCTCTTGCTGATAGTGACCACCGAGCGCCGCTCGTGCCTGCTGGCCGACAATCGCCAGTACTGGCATGTGATCCATTTGCGCATCGTAAAGACCGGTGATCAGGTGCGAGGCTCCCGGGCCCGAGGTCGCGATGCATACACCCAGTTCGCCGGTAAACTTGGCGTGCGCCGACGCCATGAACGCGGCCATTTCCTCGTGCCTTACCTGAATGAATTCGATGTTGCCGTTGGCCCGGCTCAAGGCTCCGAATACGCCATTGATGCCGTCACCGGGGTAACCAAAAATCCGTGTCACACCCCATTGGCTGAGCCGTACAACCAGAAAGTCTCCCACTGTCATCGTCATGCCGTCCTCGTCCATCACGCATTGGGTGTAAAGGTCTGGACACTGAGTAACGGAGCGAAGTTCTAAGCAATGCCCTCGGCACCGGGCTAATGGTATTAGTTGGCAATCTGCAATGCTCGGCTCAACGTTTTGTGCACTTTGCACGGCGCCGGCAAGGACACCTCTCTCTACAACCCTTGCTCTGTCAGCCTTTTCAGAAAAGGTGCTGCTGGCATGCTAAATGCGATTGCACCCGGGTATCCCCAGGCAACGCCGACCTATCGGGGGGCGCCCTTTTGACAGCGCAGAGGTTCACCATGAACGCTATTGATCTTTTGAAAGCCGATCACGAAAAAGTGAAATCGATTCTTGCCCAGCTGAGTGAGTCCACTGAACGGGCAACCAAGAAACGCACTGAGTTGCTCGGAAAACTCGAACTGGAGATTGCGATCCACACCAAGCTGGAAGAACAAATTCTCTACCCTGCATTCAAGGCAGCGGGTGCCAAAGAACAAGACATCATGTACTTCGAAGCCAAGGAAGAGCACCGCACCGTGGACTCGCTGGTATTGCCGGATCTCAAACAGACCGATCCTGGTTCGACGGAATTTGCAGGAAGGGTGAAGGTGGTCAAAGAGCTCCTGGAGCACCATATCGAAGAAGAAGAAACCGAACTGTTTCCTCAAGCGAAGAAGCTCCTTGGAAAGGCCACGCTCGATGACCTCGGAGAACAAATGGAAGTGATGAAAGCCAGCTACAAAAAGGATTGGGCTGCGGGCAACGTTGCAGCCTGATCCCGACGGCACATAGCCCGGCCATTCGCCGGGCTTTGCTCAATAAAGAACTGTCAGCATTGAACCGTCACTGTCATTTGAGAGTAGGACTCACCTTCCCGCTGAAGACACTGAAGCCGAAGGTGTTGTAGATCAGCGTGACCGGGATCAGCACCGCGAATCCGACCAACATGAATACTTGGCTGTGGGAACTTGAGGCCGCAGCCTGCAAGGTTAAGTCCGGCGGAACGATAAGGGGAAAGAGCGCCACAATCATCAAGGCGAACGCCAATACAAAGACGCCCAACGCAGCGAACAGCGGCAAGGCATGCCAACGGCTGCGAAACCCCAACGCAAAACCGGCCAGCAAAGCAACCAGCAAGCTCATCGCCGGCATCCACACCCGCCAATCCGAAAGCCGTTGCGCATAGCGGGCGTCCAGTGTCGACGTCCACACGACTAACACGATCAACAGCGCCACGGTCACGATCGCCAAGGCCTTCGCCTGAAATCCGGAGCGTCGCTGGAGCTCACCGACAGTGCGCCAATACAACCAGCAAGCCCCCAGCCACGTGTAACCCACGACGAGCACAGCACCACAGAACAGCGGAAACAGGTTGAGCCACTCGATGCCGTCTCCGTTGTACTGCCCCGTTTCATGAGGTACGCCTTGCACGAGCGTGCCTAGCACGATTCCCTGCGTTGCGCCGACAAGCACCGAGCCACACAGCAGCAAGCCATCGACCCCGCGCTTGATGCCATCGCTGGGTGCGTAATCACGGAACTCCAAGGCGACCGCTCGCAAAATCAACGCCAAAAACATCAGGATAAAAGGCAGGTAAAGCGCCGGCAGCAGAATGGAATAGGCCGAGGGGAACAGGGCAAGTAGACCGCCACCTCCCAGCACCAGCCACGTTTCATTGGCGTCCCAGATGGGCAAAATCGTCACAGCCATGGCCCGCCGATCCTTGGCGCAGTGTGTCAAGCCCATCAATACCCCAACGCCCAGATCAGTACCATCGAGCAGCACATAGTTCATTACCGAGAACGCCAGGGCTCCAGCAGAAAGCAGAACAATCCAGTCAGTGTCCAACATGGGTTCAACTCCTCAGGATTGCCCTGTCTCGTCCGCCAGCGTCGGTTGTGGCCCGGGCTCGTCCTCGTGCGGTGGCTCGCGCAGTAGTCGCAGGAGTACCCACAGCCCAATGCCGAAGATCAGCAGGTAAAACACCAGAATCATCCAGATTGAACCCATCACCTGCTGGCGCGACACGGATGACAGGCTGTCAGTGGTGCGCAGCAATCCATAGACGGTGAACGGCTGGCGCCCCACCTCGGTCACCACCCAGCCACTGAGCATCGCCAGCAACCCGGCGGGAGTCAGCAGCACACAGCTGTGGAGCATCCAACGCGCGGCGTACAACCGTTGTCGCCAGCGCAACACCAGACTGGTCAGTCCCTGCCCCAGCATCAACAGGCCCAGGCCGACCATGACTCGAAAAGCGAAGAACACTGCGGGCACTGGGGGGATGTCTTCGGCAGGGAACTCATCCAGTGCGGCAATAGTGCCGGACAGGTCATGCCGCAGGTACAAAGAACCGATGCGCGGGATCGCCACTTCCCAGTGATTGCGGTGTTCGGCCATGTCGGGAATGGCAAACAGGCGCAGCGGTTCCCCCGCGCCTTCGGGCGGGCGCGTCCACGACCCTTCGATGGCGGCAACCTTTTGTGGCTGAACCTTGAGACTGTGCTGGCCATGCAGATCGCCTACGACGATTTGCAGGGGCGTCAGCACGGCAATCATCCACAGCGCCATGGAAAATTGCAGGCGCGCTCGCGGGTTTTGCGGCTGGTGCATGAGCTGCCAGGCGGTGACACCGGCCACCAGAGTGGCGGTACCCAGAAATGCCGCCAGCGTCATGTGGGCCAACCGAAAAGGAAACGACGGATTGAAAATGATCGCCCACCAATTCTCGGCAATGAAGCGGCCATCGGCGCCCACGGTATAACCGGCGGGTGTCTGCATCCAGGAATTGGCCGACAGGATCCAGAACGCACTGATCAACGAGCCTATGGCGACCGCGCAGGTGGCGAAGAAATGCAGACGCGGGCCGACCTTCTTCATGCCAAACAACATGATGCCGAGGAAGCCCGCCTCCAGAAAAAAAGCGGCGAGCACCTCGTAGAACATCAACGGGCCGAGGATATCGCCTGCCTGGGTCGACAGCCGCGACCAGTTGAGCCCGAACTGGTACTCCAGAATCAGCCCCGACGCCGTGCCTACCACCACATTGAGGGCGAACACCTTGAGCCAGTAACGATAAACATCCAGATAGATTTTGCTGCCACGCCAGAGCCAGAGCCCTTCCAGCACCAGCAGAAAATTGGCCAGCCCAACGGTAAGCGCGGCCAGCACGATATGAAAGCTGATGGTAATCGCAAACTGCGCGCGCGCGACCATCAGCACCGAATCAACGGCGTCCATGCTCACGACTCACGAGGGATCACCGAAATTTTTCCGTTGCGCTCGAGGATCGCAAACTTGATCTGATCCAGGTTTTCGATGCCTTGGCTCGACCGTGCCGCTTCCATGACATCGGCTTCCCCTACTCGCGCATGGCGCAAACGCCCGTGCAACAGCTTTCCGTTTTCAACGATAATCGTTGGCTCACCGGAAATCAGGCGCGACACCCAGTTCGAATGCTGTTTGAGCAGCGACAGTCCAACGTCAATGGCGATCAAGGTCACAATGACGATCAACGAATTGGTCAGTGAAAAGTCATCACCCAAGAGTGCCTGTTGTGTCGCCTCGCCGATCATCATCAGCAGCACGAAGTCGAAGGTGGTCAATTCGGATAGCGAACGTCGACCGGCAATCTTGAACAGCACCATGAGTGCCATGTACATCGCGGCGGCGCGCAATACCGAGTCCATAAATCACCTATGGGAGGATGTACTGATTGAAGTTCACTGCTTCTGCGCCAGGTAACTGCAGGCGTGTGCTGAACAATCCCGGCCCATCAGCCAGTAACGTCAGGTAAACGCTGGCATGACCTTGAGCGTCGGTTTGCAACCACAGTTTGAGACCTTGTCCTCCACTGCTGGCGCGCACAGGCTCAGGTTGCATTGTCTCGATACTGAAACCGTCCATTAGGTTGCCAGTGAGTTCAAGCTCAGCCGTGGAGTTCGAGATGCCCACGACGCTGATTTTCATAGCATTGGTGGAACCATTGCGGTGAAACAGTTCATATTCGACGCTGATTTTTCTATCGCTGCCATGGGCCTCCCGAGTACTCAAAGGCCCGTGCGAAAACAAACCAGCCAACGCCAGTAAAACCACCAGCACCATCCCATACCACCCCCATCGTTCGAATCGCCAAACCTTGACCTGATAGACCATATCCTCTCGGATAGGGTAGTCGCGGCTATTGAGATCGGATTGACGGACATCCTCAGACATGAGTGTGCCTATTTCCGGTCGTCGGCCAACGCGCGTTGATGAAAATGCGGTAGCAGCTGTAATGAGTGGTCTGCCGCCAAAAGCTGCACCTGACAGCGAGATCCAGTGAAACGATGCTCGTGGCTGAACACGCTCACACCCGACTCAGTTTGGTAGGCCCAGGCGAAGCAGATGGTACCGGCGGGTATCCCATCGACATCCTCAGGCCCGAGAATCCCTGTCGTCGCCACGGCTACATTGGCGGTGCTGTCATGCAAAGCACCCACTGCCATTTCCTGTGCGACTTCACAGCTGGTCAGATTGTAGGTTTCGATGGTGTAAGGGTTGACTCTCAATAACCGTTGCTTTGCCTCGGGTGAGTAGACAACGTAGCCACTCTCAATCAGCTCTCCACTGCCTTCCACTTCGGAGAGCAGCGTAATGATTTTTCCTGCCGTACAGGACTCTGCCGTAGTCAGCAGCAATGAATGTTCGCGCAGGTACTGAATAGTGTCGCCGGCGATAGACATGACAATTGTCCGCAAGGGTTATAGGCATTGACCCTTGCGACAACGGATCATTCCGTGAATCCTATCGTTTTTGCACGGACGAACGTTTGGATTCTTAGTCGACAAAAGGAGGTTGTGCAGAAGAATTTCAATAAGAGCCGAGGGTCTATCCCTATACCCGCCGGGCCAACATTCCGACATCTGTCGCCAAGCACCGAGTCCGGAATAGCTGCCTAGCTCTATGAAGCTGCCGTGTCCCGAGCTAGACCTGGCTCAGGGTTTGCACGGAGCAATAAGCCGAAATTGGAAGTAAATGTAATCGCATCGAAGATAGAAGAATGGTTCTTACACGGTGTAAAGGGAGGTCTTTTATGCCAGTCCATGTACGCATGAATTACATGAATGACACCTTTTTTGGGCCGATTTCCAAGAGTATTGACTGCGAGATTACCATCATCCCCATTACGCCCGGCGCCTTCCAGGTGCGGATGTTTCCTCCTGTACCCGATGATCTTCACAAGGCCCATACAGTTACGATAATGCGCTCTTCACAGCCACCATTGACTGGCACAGTAGTTGATGCACGCAGAATGGATAACGGAGAGCTCGAATTACAGATTGACGTTTGAGAAGCCCGCGACAGCACCTATGCATTCATTGCAGCCACTTGCTGCTTACGCCGGTCGACATCGAAAGGGTTACATAGTGACTCGCTGCGCTATGGAGATCCTCAAATGATCGGAGTCATCGTGCCGGTGCACAACGAAGAATTGTTGCTCAAAAAGGCATCGAATCGCTCCAGGCGGCATCTATCCTTCATCAATGAGCTCCAGGATCGGCTGTGGCAGTGCGTCTTTCGATGCCGAGATCACGGGGCGGGCCGCAAATTTTTCAGTAGGTTTTCAAGAACTGCAAAGCGGCTCGTGACCCCTACTCCCTGGTGGAGGACTCAATATCGAATTTCATGAGCAACTGACTCGGTACGCGGATAGCACTTGCAGCAGGCTGCTCTCATGTTCAGAGGCAGGCCAGATGCAGGAGTTCATTGAAATAAAACCCTTAATCACGAGGCCAGCCAATGACTAACTAACGCTGATCTGCAGACCGGATAACAGCATCACCCGCTTTCGAAATTAGCGCCGACAGATCCAAAGCATTGCGCAATGCCGCACCGCTGGCGGTGTTGTCGAAAATGCACCACGTCGTCGCACCTTCGACGGCCGAGATTTGAAGTTGGCTCGCGAGCTTTTCTAGGAACGGCCGGTCATAGGCGCTGTAGTAAATGCGAGGGGATCCATGCAATCGCCAATACTGCACTTCCCGCGCGCCTACCGGCGAAAAGTCAGTACTCAACCGTGACGGATCGGCAACCGCCTGGGATATCTGACAAGTCATCAACAAAGCCTTGGCGTCGACCCATGATTCGTGCCGGGGTTCCAATATGACCGGCCCGTCGTAGTGTTCTCTAAGGGTGTTGAAAAAACCTTCTGCTACCTTTTCATCAAAGGCCAATGAAGGTGGCAGTTGTACCAGCAAGCATCCCAAATGCGCTCCCAGCCCGGCACATTGTTCAAGGAATTGTTCCAGTGGCTGCTCAGTATTGGTCAAACGCAATTCATGGGTCATTCGCTTGGGCACTTTGACGCAAAAGCGAAATGCCTCAGGCACTGACTCGGCCCAACGCGCGTAGGTCTTCCGATGATGTGGGCGGTAGAACGAGCTATTGATTTCAACGCTATTCAAGTGCGAGGCGTATCGTTGCAAATGCGTACCGTTGTCCGGAAATGCTGCCGCGTGTTCGCGCCCCACGCTCCAACCCGCACACCCGATGAAAATCGTTTGACGGTTCAAAGGATCACCTACCGGCTTTCCGCGCCCAGCCTACAAGCTCGGAACTCCACGATTAGCGAAGTTCACTCCTGGCTCAATTGACTCGGTCAGAGGTTTCACGGGGGCCCCTGGGATCAGAATGACCTTGCGGCAATCCTCCTGGCGCTTATCAAAAATTTCGTAACCTTCGGCCACCTGCTCCAGCGACATGCGGTGAGTAATGATTTCCTCGGGATGCAGATGGCCCAGTTCAATATGTTCAAGCAGCTCGGGCAAATAGCGTTGAACGTGAGTTTGTCCCATCTTGAAGGTCAACCCCTTGTCAAATGCATCGCCAAATAGAAAACCGTGGATGAAGCCCGCATAAACCCCTGGTACGCTCACTACACCGCCGCGCCTCACGGCGGCGATGCACTGACGCAACGCCTTACCGCTACTGCCTTCCAGTTTCAGGGTTGCCAACACAGTTTCGGTGGTACTGCCCTTGGCCTCGAACCCCACGGCATCAATGACTGCATCCACCCCGCGCAGGCCGTGAGTCTGACGAATCAAGGTGTCAGCCGGATCGTCATCGTCATCGAAGTTGATGGGGATAACTCCGTAGGCCTTCTCGGCATAGGCCAAACGATAAGCATGGTGATCAATCATGAACACCTGCTCGGCGCCAAGCATGCGTGCACAGGCTGCGC
Organism: Pseudomonas sp. WPR_5_2; assembly: GCF_003634475.1. NCBI lineage: Bacteria > Pseudomonadati > Pseudomonadota > Gammaproteobacteria > Pseudomonadales > Pseudomonadaceae > Pseudomonas > Pseudomonas sp. WPR_5_2. The sequence goes on from NZ_RBLA01000001.1 coordinate 322,568, forward strand.
TCAATAATCCGACTGGCCCAGCACCAAAAATCGCCAGGCTCGATCCTTTACCGACTTGTGCATTGATCACCGCCTGCCAGGCGGTGGGCAGAATGTCGGAGAGAAAGAGCACTCGCTCGTCCGGTAGCGTACCGGGCACCTTGAACGGGCCTGTGTTGGCCTTCGGTACCCGTACCAATTCGGCTTGACCACCAGGTACGCCTCCGTACAAACGGCTATAGCCGAACAAGGCAGCGCCGGGAGGGATGGCTTTCTTATTGAGATTGGCGCCGCGTCCGTCATTAGTGGTTTCGCAGGCCGCATACAGTTGCTGTTGGCAGAAAAAACAGTCGCCGCACGCGATGACGAATGGAATGACAACGCGATCACCGCGTTGCACCTGATTAACTGTTTTACCGGCGTCTTCAACGATCCCCATGAATTCGTGACCGAAAATATCGCCGTGCTCGACGGTGGGTATCTTGCCACGATATAGGTGCAGGTCGGAGCCGCAAATTGCCGTGGCGGTCACACGCAGGATGATGTCGTCAGGCTGCTCGATGACCGGGTCGGGGACAGTTTCAATCTTGACCTTGTGGGCGCCGTGATAAGTCATTGCTCGCATGGATAAGTGCTCCTTCGCCTGGTAGAACCTCAGCTGCTCCAATTAAGGAAGTTCAGACTCAGTGCGAGTTCAGCATGGATTGGCAGGATCGACTCAGTGTCGCATCCGCTGGGTGACACAAAAAAGTTCGGCAAATCTGCCCCCCATTCGGAAGGCCACTTGCGAGCCCTCCGTGGGAGCCAAACTTCATGAAGTCCCTAACCCTTTGGAAAGATCCGCAGAGGCGTTGGCTGCAGGGGGTGAGCCAGATTCCATTCTTGTCCGATCATTCACATGCTCAGTCGTCTTGGTGACGGTATCGCGCACCGCCTCGTAGCCTTCTTGCGCCTGCTGCTTCACCTTGTTCACCAAACCAGCACTTTTGCGCCCGAGATAGCGCTGCTCAGTCGTGGTCGTTGGCAACGCAGCCCCCAGCAACGCCCCTAAAGCGATTCCCGCTGCGGCCACCATCAGTGGTTGCTCCTTCAGCAAGTGATTGAGCTGCTGACCCAGCGCCTGGCTTTTGTGTGCGAACCGGTCACCCGTATCATGCGCAACGTGGCTGATGCTTTCGGCGGCAGTGCCGACGTTTTCGCCGACTGTGGAGACCTTGTCTCGAAGCGACTGAAAGCCACTCTTCAAGACGTCGGTTGTCTGATGCAGATGGTCGCGTGCGGTGTTAATGCCGTCTGCCAACTCATCGGCCCACTCTCCTACCCTGCCCTGATCAGGCCCAAAGCGATACGCGGGAATGGCCATTGAAGGCCGATTTTGCCCCATGATCAGCCACAGCAATCCAACCGAAGTCAGCACTGCGGGAACAGGGTTGTTGCGCACGCTAGTGCCGAGATTGCTCAGGAAAGTAGTGCCATTGTTCTGTATCATGCCCCAGGCTTGGTCGAACATTTGCCCAGGCGTGAATTTGCTTTCCAACGCATCAACGATGTTGCCAATGCTGGCCCGCTGTGCATCGATCTCACGTTCGATCTGTTCGGGGCTTTTTTCCGATTCGATGTCCAATTCGCTTTTCATGTAACTTTCCTCCTTAGCGCTTCCTGATCTTTATTCAAAGCGTCCAGCGTACGGTCAGGCTTGAAGTGGGACGGCTCGAATTGTTTTTTGCCGGATTGCAGCATGGCGAAACCGACGATCACTACCACCACACCGACAATCAGCGCGGCCAGCCAAGGCGCCATGACGGTACTCAGCCCATAAACCGCTGACATCAGCAGAATGATGAAACCCGCCAATAGCACGATTGCACCTCCGGCCACTGCAGCGATCCCCGCCTTCAGGGTGTTCAGGCTGGCCTGCAATTCTGCCTTGGCCAGCGCCAACTCCTTGGTAAACAGAGCAGGCACCTCTCGGGACAACTGGCGCAACAAGCCGACCATCGAAGCATCATCAGGCGTCGAAACCGGTCTTGAGCGCGGCAGTTCTGTATCTTCTCTGTTCATCACAGGTCTCCTTTCAGGTTTGACGAACCCGCTGACACTGAGGAGATGTAGTCCGAACGGTGATCCTCCTCGTTCGGTGACGCGGGTGTGATGCCGGTGGCCAAACCGGAATTCGAATCAGTGTGTGGGGTTATGGGTGAGTGATATGGACGTTGGGCACCAAAACCGCCCGAGGGAGGTATCGAGCGGCTCGCGGTTGAATCGCCTGCAGCGTCAAGAGTCGCAGTCGACGTGCCTGCCTTCAAAAATCGCGACAGGCCAAAGCCCAGGGCGATGCTCCCGGCTATGAACAGCGTCGGGTTGCTGCGTGCCAGATCAGCGGCGTCATGGAGGAGCTGTTCGGCGCTCTTGCCGCGTAAATTTCCGGCGAGCCCACTCATAGACTCCGCCATGTCACTGAGGTAGTCGGACATACCCAGCGTGTCCTTTTCTTCAAGTTCGGAAACAAAGGACTTCGCCCCTTTTGCCAAGGCATCAATCTGATCGGCGGCGGTGTCGCGGTATTCACCGAACTGAGTATCAGCCTGCTGGCGAACACCGCCCAACGCCTCGGTGACATTCTCTTTGAGATCCTGAAAAGCGTGCTCTGGATTGCCTGGGTCAGGGCTATTGGCCTGCGCTCCCGCGCTGTTATCTGAAGTATTCATATCATCCCTCGCCTTCTGGTTGAAAAGCGTTGCGGGAGTTCGTAGCAAAATGCCCTGAGCCCCCTCATAACAGAGGACGGAACGCCTTAATTCGGAGTTCAAAACGAATGATGAACGTTAAGTGTTATTCGTCGAACAAAGGCGTGCCGACGGCCCTTACTGAGAGTTCGGTGGTGATCGGCCATGGATGATGCAGAGTGCTCACTTGGTTTCCAGAAGCAATTGATCAACCACTTCTGAGAGTGCTGCAGGGACACTGAGGCCGCTGTTAATAGCATTTTCGAAGACAGATCGCTGTCGCCCTGCGCTGGTGTCGCAATGGATTATTTGCCGAGCCTTCGCAAAGACGTTCTCGACACCGAGCCATCGAGCGGTATTTCCCAAGATTTGCTCGGCCCTCAAAAGCCATTGATCAATCGTGAAAGGCCGTTCGTAACCTTCAACGAGAAAAGCTGCGTGGATACCAAACCTTTTCGCTCTCCAGCGATTTTCCATCAGTATCCACCTGGATTGCTGCGAGTAAGCCGCCCCTGGGTCGGGGTGCTCAATAGCGTAGGCAATCAACAACCGGAAGAAGCTGGCAATAGTCAGCGCATCATCTAAACGCGGGCATGCGTCTGTCATTCGTAATTCCAGCGTCGGGAATCTGACCGAGGGTCGTACTCCCCACCAGCACTCACCTGGATTTCTCACCGAGCAGGTTGAAATCAAAAAAGCAACGTAGGCTTCATAGGCAGGTTCATCCACAAAGTATTCCGGAATACCCATCCGAGGCCATTCATCACAAGCTGTCTGACGGTAACTGGCAAATCCACTATCAAAACCTTCCCAAAAGGGAGAGGAGCTACTCAAAGCCAGTAGTAAGGGTGTCCATGGAAGTACCTCGTTCATAACCCGAACTCGATCCAGGTGAGTCGGAATTTCTACATGCACGTGCAGACCAGACAGCAAACTGCGTCGAGCTACCTGTTGATAATCTTTGAACAGCTGCTGGAAATGATCCTCGTCTGTTGGTTGCTGCGCACACCAGTTACCCAAGGGATGACTACCGGCGCAAAGCAGCCCTAAGTCGAAGGATTGAAGGGTACGATTCAATGCACCTCGGGCATGAGCGAGAAAATCCGCCGCCTGCGCTAGGTCAGTAAACACAGGCGACGCCACTTCGATTTGTGCCTGAAACATTTCATATGCAAAGCTTTGACCCAGTGCAGTCTTGCATTTGTCACTCACTACGACGGGAAGCTTTCTTGGCATCTGGTTTGTGACCAGATCAGTAATGAAATACTCCTCTTCAATACCGAACCTCAGTTGACGGTACATTGCTTCCACTCCCTAAATGGAATCCTGGTAAGCCGACGATATTGACGCTCCACACATTCCCTTATGTGAATAAACCGGGTGATAGTCCTCACCTGCTACTGCACGCAAGTAAGCAAGATCAGCTTCGAGCGTAAGTCCCTCCACTCCTCCCAAATGACGATACCCAGACGATCCAACTCAACCGCTTGGCGAAGCAGCTCCTCATGATAGGCGTCCGGGCGTTCCCTACGCAGAGCGCTGTCCCCGAACACGCGATGCCAAGATTCCAGGCCAATGAGCCTTCGTTCCTGAACGGGAGTCAGTTGGTTTTCAAAGGCTTTCATATTCGCCTCATCGTGCCAGTGTTTTTAAATGGATGCGGAGTATTGGCACCCCGTTCGTGCCGGCCGACCAGAGGTGGTAAGTCGGTAGATCAAGGCAGATTGCCGGGACTGATAAAAGATCTTGAGCTCGCTTGCACCACGCTTGGTTAGGCAGGCACTCAAGGGCATCCAAACTCATGGAATTTTCGAGAAATGGCACACCCGTCGACTTCCCTAGACTTCCCTAAATCACGCGCTGGAGGCACATCCTGCTCGAGCGCTCTAGCAAATTGTGTCGGCTATCGGTAGGCGCTCAACTCTTTTGAATTATCGTGGAGAGGATCTCTCTGACTTAAATACTGAGAAAAGTCAGCAGGCCTCCCATGACATCATTACAGCATCTACCCGAGCCCGCGCCTGAGGCGCCCACCCCCTCAGGTACTCATTTTTCGCTCTACACTCGACTGATTCGAACGTCTGCTGACGTCGATCAGGACAGCGTGCGCCATTACCTCCAAAATCAACTGGAGGCTGCGAGAACTCTCCCGAGTAATCTTCCTACCGACGTTACTGAAATTTCGGGCTGGGTTACCGGCAACAGCCAATCCGTGGCCAAGCTTTACAGTAAATATCTGGAAGGTCGACGAGCCGGAGGCAACAGGAAATATTTCACAAATAAGGCTCATGCCCTGTTTTTTCTTCAGCATGTCGCGCCGAGCAAACTGGTTGACGGCGCATGGTTGTACGGAAGTGTCAGACATGCCGATGACTGGCGATTTCGCGGCCTGATCCGCACGTATTTAGAGGAACTGGGCGATGGCGATCCAACTCTCAATCATGTCCTACTCTACCGCAACCTTCTCAATGAACACGACTGCGCGCCGGTCGCCCCGCTTGATGACATTCTGTATTTGCAGGGCACGACACAGCTAGCCCTCGGAAGGCTTGCAGACGAGTTCCTGCCGGAGATGCTCGGCTACAACCTCGGGTACGAACAGTTGCCTCTGCATCTTCTGATCACTGCTTTTGAGCTCAATGAGCTTGGCATCGATCCACATTACTTTAGGCTCCATGTCACCATCGACAATGCCAGTTCGGGACATGCACTCAAGGCCGTCGAGGCCGTTATGAATTTGCTTCCAAGTGACGAAACGAAAGAGGTATTTCTGGAGCGCTTGCGCGCTGGTTACCTGCTCAATGATCTTGGGACAAATTCCACTGAAGTGATTCGCTCGTTTGACCTGGAGCAGGAAGTCATCGCTATGCTAGAGAACAAGGCGATCTTCGGCCAGCACATGCATTCAGACTACTGCCGGTTGGAAGGACACACTATCAATCAGTGGCTTGCCACCCCAGGTCAGTGCATGCCACTGCTTATGGCCCTTCAATCCAAAGGCTGGATCAAGCGACATCAAGACCCAAAGTACAGCCGCTTCTGGCAACTGATTGATGGCCCAGGTGCAGTGATGTTCGGCGTCTTCAATGGCTATGAAAAACAACTGTTGAACGATTGGATTTCAGGCAATTGGCAAGCACCTGCAGCGAAACCAGCCGATCCATTTCGAAACCATTTCCGTCGTCGCAGTGCTCAACGCCCGGCTAAGGAACTGTTCACATTGCCCGGATCTCAATCCGTTGAAAATCTCATAGCGCTAATGACCCCGGACTTACACCCAACACCGGAAGGATTAGCCGCAACTAGGATCTTTTCTCAACGTAATTCTCGGGGGGCCTCATATTATGAATCACCACGATAGGATGACCTTAGATCCGGAAAAGTTTGAATCGGACAATGAGAGTCATGACGCCCTGCTGCAATTGGGGCAACGCCTGCTATCGGAGCACTATCGATTCGTGACAGTCACGCCATTGACTCATCAACGGGTCAATGATCGGACAGCAAATTGCGAGGCACGCAGCCTGAGAGATGTATTTGGCTGGAGCCGCCCTTTTGCGGCCGGCTTGCTTACAGAGCAGGAGCACAAGGCGTTGCTTGATACCGGCGTTCTGCGCGCCGACGGTAACATGTGGATGAGTAACGTACGTTGGTCAAGCCTCGATCACTCGCTCTTCGTCCATTCCAGCTTTCCTACTTTGGCCAACGATTCGGTATTTTTCGGCCCGGACACTTATCGATTCGCTCAGGCAATCGAGGATTTTCTTCGTACTTCCGTGCATCCGATACAAACTGCTGTGGATATTGGCTGCGGGAGCGGAGTCGGTGCCATTCTGATTGCCCGGGCGAGACGAAGCTCGCGAGTACTCGCGCTGGACATCAACCCCACCGCGCTGAAATACACTGACGTCAATGCCTCTCTGGCCGGCGTCGACAATGTATATGTCTGCCACAGCGATATCCTTGCAGGCACATCAGAGAATTTCGATTTGATCGTTGCCAATCCGCCGTACATGCAAGATACAGAGCAGCGCGCTTACCGGCATGGCGGCGAGCACCTGGGATCGGAGCTGTCAGTGCGAATCCTCAAACAATCGATAGAGCATTTATCACCGGGTGGCAGCTTGGTTCTCTATACCGGTGCTTCCTTTGTTGATGGCGTGGATTTATTTCTTGAGCAGTCACTCTCCTTGATCAACAGATCGGATCTAGCCTGGATTTATCGAGAGATTGATCCTGACGTTTTTGGTGAAGAACTGGAGACAGAAACGTACCATGAGGCCGAACGAATCGCTGCGGTCGTTCTCACGGTCACCCGGAAGGAGTGAATTCCAATCATGATGTTTTGGCTCGTTGAATCAACCAGCGATTATGGTCAGTGACCCGATGGATTGGCTCCTGACGCCAACTGCCCCATATCGAGAAACCACCGTTCAGCTCTCTCTTTTCTCCTGCTGAATCTTTGAATTTTTTCGTCGCCAGCTAATCCTTTGGCTATGAGCGTGAGGAGGAACTCATGGGTCGCACAGATATTTTCATCATTGAATACAAACTTCATGGACAGCCGAAATCTTTCATCATCCGCGCCAAGATCATGCGCAATGAAGATGCGTGGCATTGGGCAAGCTGCGATGCCGGCATAGCGCCTATACCTAAACCAGGAAAGCCGCCGCTAAAGGTTGTCACTAAACCTCAAGCTGAAAAATACGGGATCACGGATGTTAAATGGCGTGAAACCGCCGCTTTGGATTGGAATGATAGTTATTAAATCCGATGAGTAGCCATTCCATTGGGGTGCAGCAGGCAGTCGGCCTGCAGACGATGCATGCCAGCAGGCCGAGCAAATTTATCATTGTTCGCCTCGCGTATCTCCGTGACTGTGTTGGCCACCAATTCGAGCCTTCTCAGTCTTGTCAGTTGCCACGTTGGCATTTGGTACACCGTCAAGTCCGGGATCTTTGACTTTCAGAGGTCGGAAAAGCCGTGATGCGGTTTCTGTTTTTTGGTGATGTCCATTCACTCTTGAGCAAAACAGATGTCATCTTTATGGGTATCTCGCGCCTAATCGTTGTCTTCTTTTTAAAGACCGATGGGTTACTCGTCGCTAATGCGTAAAATACGCAGCACAGATTGAAGCACGGTAGCTCTAGCTCATGTCTGTCCTCCTAAAGTGGCAGTCGGGTCGAGTTTGACTTTGATCCAACCTGTCTGATGTTTATCGAACGATTTGAAAGCGGAAATTGCATCGGTCAACGGTTCGATCTGAGTGAGAATTTTTGAAGGGTCAACCCGTCCTGCTAGGGTCATTTCGATGAGCCCGGGAATGTATTTTCGGTGGTGACAATTGCCCATATTGATCCGAAGATTCTTGTTCATAGCGGCGCCAATCGGGAAATTGTCGAATCCTGCCGGATACACGCCGATGATGGAAATCGTCCCTGCCTTCGCCACTGTTTCTACTGCCCATTGCAATACCTGGGAGGGTTCATCCCCTGCTTGCCACTGCGCTTGCTCATGAGTCTCACCATGATGCACGTGATTGGCGTCGATACCCACGGCATCAACTGCCCGATCCACCCCTATGTCTCCTGTTAGCCGAGCGATGGTTTCTACTGGGTCTTCATCTTCGAAGTTGATGCACTCAGCGCCTAAAGCTTTGGCGCGGGCCAGCCTGTCGTCCAAACCATCGATGGCGAAAACTCTGGCAGCCCCCATCAATTTGGCACTGACAATGGCGAACAGTCCCACGGGGCCACAGCCAAACACAGCAACAGTATCGCCATCCTTGATCTCGGCCATTTCAGCTCCAAACCAGGCTGTCGGAAAAATATCTGACATGGCGATGGCTTGGTCATCGGTGATTTCCTCGGGAAGTTTGATCAGACCAATGTTAGCAAACGGGATGCGCGCTTTTTCGGCCTGGAGTCCATTGAACGGGCCGGTGGTTTTCGGGCCGCCAAAGAACGCCGTGCCCGCTGTACTTCCATTGGGATTGGCCACGTCGCACTGGGAAAAATACCCAGCGCGACAGTAGGAGCAGTTACCGCAGGCGATAGTGGAAGGAATCACTACCCGATCACCGACCTTAAGATTGCGCACGTCGTCGCCGACTTCCTCAATGATGCCCACGCCCTCATGACCAAGAATGGTGCCGGCTTGCATGTCTGGGGCGCTGCCACGGATAAAATGCAGATCCGTTCCGCAAATAGCCGAGGCTGTGAGTCTGACGATGGCATCGGTGGATGATTGAATGGTTGGATCGGGAACATCGTCCAGTCTGATGTCGCCCACGCCATGAAATACGACTGCTTTCATTTGTTCATCTCCGCGACTTTGTGAAGTCCGTAGAGGGTTGAGAAAGCAGTGAAGACAAGGTTTCATCAAAAACAGAGGCTGCCTGATAAACGGTGTCATCAAGAAACCTCGGAATCAAAAGGCAAGGCGGCGATCCGGAGAGTAAGGGTGCTCACAGTGAAGATGAAGATCCGGCCATGTATACCCCTGGCTCGATTGCAGAACTTGGCAGCGATGGATTCAACGGGTTGGATTAGTTCCGCCTTTGCTGTGTTCAGATGATATCGGCCCTTCCTTGATGGCTCGTGGGCCAGCAACACCCCATGCGATCAATCCAAGTACAGGGAACACGAACAGTCCAATGGCCCAGGCGGCTTTTATCCCCACTGCTTTATCGCTACGAAATACGCTGACGATAGCCCAAAGATCCACAAGCAGGATAACCACCGCCATGGCGATCGCGAAGTAACTGGTCACTTCAGACATAGCCCAAACCTCCCGAGGTTGAAATGCTTAGGCAACTGGAGATTTTAAGTGTTCAAAGCAAACTCGCCTACGCCTGGGTAGAGCTAGGAAAGGCCTGGGATGAACGGCATGAGATCCACCGACGCTCGGTCAAGCTGATTGAACCTAGGTTGAGCACGCCCATCGAACAATAAAGTCTACTTTGGTGAAGCCATGACCAACGAGGACACCCTGCTGCGCCAACGCAAAGTACTGGCCGAGTTTGGCGAGTTAGCCCTTGCTTCAGACGATCTTGAGCACATCCTCGATGAGGCATGTCGATTGGTGGGTGAAGCGCTCGAAACAAACCTGGCCAAGTTCATGCTGCTACAAGAAGACGGGGTTACCTTCCTGGTCAGCAATGGCGTAGGCTGGAAAGCAGATGTGGTTGGGAAAGTTCAAGTACAGGCGTGCGAAGGAAGCCCGGAACTGTATTCACTTAAGACAAACGCCCCGGTCATTTCGACTGACATTTCTACCGAGTCACGATTCCGCTATCACGAATTCCAAGTAAAAAATGGAGTGAAGGCTTTTGTGAATGTGCTGGTTCGCGGCGCTAACGAGGAACGCCCCTTCGGGATTTTTGAGGTGGATAGTCGACGTCCGCGTAAGTTTAGAGAAAGTGATATCGATTTTCTCAGGGTATACAGCAACCTCTTAGGGGCGGTTTTAAAACGCTCAAAAACCCTTCAAATCATGCGGTGCACCGAAAATAAACTCCGTGAAAGTGAACGGCATAACCGTATAGCGGCCGAAATGAATCTGCTCTGGCCTTGGACAGCAGACAAGGCAGGTGATCTGATTTCAATAGATTCGCGCTGGTATGAATATACCGGCTTAGCGTCCACAAGTACTTTAGGACGAGGATGGGTCGATGCCATTCACCCAGAGGATCGCGGATCGATTGCCAAGCTATGGGATCAATCAATATCCACATTGCAACCTTTCGATTTACCTATCCGGTTAAAAAAACGTAGTGGTGAGTATCGCTGGTTCAGAATGCGCGCCCTTTGTAGTTTTGACCCCGTTGAACAAAGTGAGCAATGGTACGGCACTGTGGAAGATGTAGATGATCGAGTTCAGCTGGAGAATGCACTTCGGGATTGGAACGATTTACTCGAGGATCGAATCGCTAAACGTACTCGGCAGCTTGAGGCCGAGCAACATGAACGCGCGATAGCAGAATCCAAGCTTCGACAAAGTCAAAAAATGGAAGCAGTGGGCCAGCTTACGGGCGGGATAGCTCATGACTTCAATAACTTATTGGCTGGCATTATCGGTAGTCTGGAACTAATGCAACGCCGCATCGACGCTGGCCGTCTCAGCGACTTGGGCCGCTACAACTCCGTCGCTATGACTTCTGCATCGCGGGCGGCTGCGTTAACGCAACGCCTTTTGGCATTTTCCAGGCAGCAGTCACTCGAGCCAGAGCTTCTGGATCCTAGAAAAGTAGTGGCGGGCCTGGAAGAAATGATCCGGCGATCGGTCGGCCCAAGCATCATTGTCGAATGCTCATTCAAAGCTAATGATCGCATTCGTTGTGACCTTAATCAGCTAGAGAATGCGCTGCTCAATCTCGCCATCAATGCGCGAGATGCTATGCCGGATGGAGGAAAGCTCGCACTTGAGGTTGACCGATGCATTATCGATCAAACGGAATCCATCGAGAAAATGATGCCTCCTGGAACATATGCCAGCATCGCAGTGACGGACACTGGTACAGGCATCAGTCCTGACAACTTGTCGCGTATTTTCGACCCGTTTTTCACCACCAAAAAGATTGGGGAAGGAACCGGTTTAGGCCTTTCCATGATTTACGGTTTTACCCAGCAATCTGGTGGACAGATCAGGGTTCACAGCACCCAGGATGTTGGCACCACAGTAACTCTATATTTTCCAATCGAAAGCTCGCAGCCAAATGAAACCAAGCCAATCTCCGGCGAAACTCAACGAGTGGAATCAAACGGCCATAACGAAACCATTTTGCTGGTGGATGATGAAGCGGCTATACGGCAAATGGTGTCCGAGTTTTTGACCGAAACGGGCTATCGCGTTATCGAAGCAGTAGATAGCGTATCTGCCATCAAACAAGCTGAAAAACTGGAACAGCTGGATTTACTGCTCACGGATATCGGCTTGCCCGGATTGATGAACGGCATCAATTTGGATGCTGAACTCAAAGCGAAATATCCGCAACTAAAGACGCTTTTCATCACCGGCTTCGCTGGTGGCGCCAAGTTGGTTCCGTCCAACGCCGCCACACAGCTACTGACCAAGCCTTTCAGTCTCAATGAGCTGGGTTCGCGAGTGCATTCGTTGATTAATGGGAATCAATAGATCGGCTCGTCAAAGGCCTGAAAAAATAACAGAGCCCTGTTAGCGCAGGGCTCCAGAGTTATTATCCGGAGTCAATAGCATTATCCGTCTCCTCTCGCACCCGGTCAGGGTCTAGCCCGGCATCGTCATCATCAAGCGGACGCGTCCCTTCGTTATCCGGCAGGTCGCCAATCCCCTCCTCTCTCATTGGGTCAACTTCAGTGCGGCCAAGACTCAATGGATCAGGTGATGATGGCATCGGGTCGTCCTCCCCCATACCGCCTTGCAGGCTCGGATCGTTGTTCATACGATCCAAATTTCGTTGTGCAGGCAATGGAAGCCCAGCACCACAATGGGAAGCGCTGCCACCATGGTTCCCATATCACAATTCCTGACACCGGGTTTCCCCGTCACTCGGGTGGTTGACTCGGTTGAGTCTGAAACGTAGTCCGAATTCGGCGACGTCATCCAGTAACCTCTTCGAGCCACTCACCGGCCAACGTTATGTCTATGGCTGCTGGCGCAATGCTGAGAGCAAGCGTTCATTGCTGGTTGAAGTATGCGCATCGGTATTGCTGGCTGGATGCCAATACGCGATCAATCGTCGTGTAGGGCGAGGGTGATACCGTTAGCGGCTGAGATCACTTCGAACGATACCTTTCCGAGCTCTGAGCACTGGCTTTGTTAGCTCGGAACGCACAATAACTGCGATAGAAGTCTTCTGCTGATTCGATAGGTCGTCAGTTTCGGTTGGATGGCTTGGTGTACCCGTCAGACACGCGTCATCGCATGGCACTGCAGGGCACTGCAGGGCATGAAAATTATATTGCGCTCGCCAAAAGCTATACAGAAACCTATAGTTGTACAAATTGTGTCGAGCTTTAGATTATTATGTCTCCTTCGGAAAGACTTATCGCCTGGCACGAAACGTGGAGCCTTTCGCGGGCCACCCTCATTTGCAAATCATGTCTGGCGACGCAATCTGAACTCGATAGGGAAAACGACTTTCCCCATCACTCCACGTGTTCGAAATCGACTTACTCGAGGCAGCGTCCCTGGGACGAACTCGATGCAATTCAACATGCCCTCCCTCCTTACAAATGATCAATTACCCAGACCAAAATTGAGGAAAATCACCGCCGTGTCAGGCGACAGGATCACTTAAGTAGAGGTAGAGCCGCTCGACTTGCTTGGCAAGGTACCTATTACCGAGGAATCGACGAAACCAGGAACGTTCCATCCATCATCAAGGAGATGCTCGACTGATTAGGTGAGCCGGGGGCCATTAGCCCGAACGAGCGAGCTCTCCATTTACGTCACCTCGCAGCTTAGCTATGGGCATAGCTCACAATGATTTGAACACAACCTCCCCCTACCTCCCGCCAAGTCTATGTCCTCATGCAGAGATTCAAAAAACGTTGGAAACAATGTCTGGAACCAAAGCTCGTACAAGCTAAAACAGACGCGCACGCAAAACCCTCCTGGAGAACGGATTCGGGCGAATGGAGCTTTCCGCCTATCGTAAACTCGATTATTCAAAGCACTCAGTCGATCATTGAAACGCGTTCCTATCGGATGCCCGATGACGAAATGCTGCAAGATGACCAAGGCGCTCTCCCTGAGTTCTACCGCTGATGAAGGCTATACTACAATCGGCGTAAGTCTCCTTCGCAACGAACCCATCGCCTGTTATCTCACACGCTACTATGCGGTTCTGCTCGAGGAACTGGTGTCCACCATGGAGGTAGTAAACTCCGATCGATAAGGTCACGCAAATGGGTAGCGCGATCAGCCAAAAAATCATCCCGGTCAACCTGTCAACCGCAATAAACCAGCGCAGTCATCACGTTGGGTGGATATCGACCGACGCTTTTGAGCGATACATAGACGATATAAATGACGTCTTTAACGCGGTTGGCGTTTGAGAACAAAAAATTATTTCTACCCTGCTTGAATCGTTTTTCTGACGTCGCTATATATTTTGTACGCGATGCCGAAACCGGGTCGCGTTATAAATCACTTGGAGAAAACTCAGGAGATTTAGCTATGGCCACTACCTTTTCGTTAGCCCCCCTGTTCCGTCAGTCGGTAGGCTTCGATCGTTTCAACGACCTTTTTGAATCCGCGCTTCGCAGCGAGGCGGCCTCGACTACCTATCCACCTCATAACGTCGAAAAGCATGGCGACGATCACTATCGAATCGTCATAGCGGCGGCGGGTTTGACTGAGGATGATCTGGACATTCAAGTTGAGAAAGAGGTTTTGACCATCGCCGGCGGCAAGCGAGAAAACGATAAGGAGGCGATTTACCTACACCAAGGTATCGCACAACGGGCATTTCGACTGTCTTTCCGTTTAGCGGATCACATTGAGGTTCAAAATGCTTCGCTGGAAAATGGTCTATTGAGCATTGACCTGCTGCGGGTTGTTCCAGAGGAAGCTAAACCTAAGCGCATCAATATAGATGGCCCGGGGAAGTCTGATCTGAAACAGCTCAACTAACAGCTACATACGAGGCGCTCTTCGGAGCGCCTTTTTTACCGACCAAGCTTCTTTTTCCGGTGCGTGATGCCAGGCATCAAAGGCGTGCAGTCTCATCTCCTGAACCGGTGAAATCCGTCTGCGGGCATTCATACATACTCGAATCCGAATATTTCTTAGTGGAGCGGTCAACAAAAGAATAGGTTCACAACGGTGATGACGTTCAGGGCGGTGGCCCGTATCAAAATCTCCTGTTGGCGAAATCGCGTCTCGAGTTCACGTTTGTAGTCTGGCCAACAAAGCTTCTCAATCCCTTTACCCGCTTCATAAACATAATCTCGTCTTCTGCCCTTTCATTTCAGTTTTGCAAAAGCACACCTCTTGCAGACACGCCCCCAGCGCTCAAACAATTGCTTTTGCCCACGCCTGAACTCATCCGATGGTTAAAGAGTTCCATCACTCAAATTGAGTGACAAAAAAATCTGATCCAGTGTATGACCGTATCTCCAGAGCCTGGTTAAAAACACCGGTGCTGGTTCCGGCCCTACTTCTAAAGTATTCATGTAATTCCTCGCCTTCTGGTTGGAAACGCACCTAGAACTGCGAACCTGGATTGCCCTTAGCTCCTCACAGCAAAAGACGAAGACGCCCAGTTTGGAGCTCAAAGCAGATTTTCAGGAAGCAGCCAGCTCCAACAAATGATCCACGGCGAAATGAATCACGAGTAGCCGATGTGCCATGGCCTGAAGCCAATTAATAAAGACTATTATGTCTGCAAATATTCATTATCCTCCCTATTATCGGTGCCGTTTGTCATCGCCGTAAAACTTAACCCGGCAGTGGATTGGTCGAACTATTACGGTGAAAGAAGGTTGTGAACCAAACAGTAGGACGCTCATTATGAAAATAGCGCAAATTGCCCCTTTATATGAGTCCGTTCCACCCTCGCTGTATGGAGGTACCGAAAGGGTAGTTGCACATTTGACAGATGCATTGGTAGAGCTAGGAAATGAAGTAACCTTATTTGCCGCCAATGGGTCACACACAGCTGGCGTCTTGGTAACGGGTCGAGATCAAGCGCTGAGATTGGATAAAACACCGCTAAAGTCTGAACTTGCCAGTCATTTAAGCTTGCTTTCAGAGGTACAGCGTCGAGCTGGCGAGTTCGATGTTTTGCATTTTCACATTGACCTATTGCACTTTCCTTTTTTTGAAGATATTTCGAATAAAGTATTGACCACCCTTCATGGCAGACTGGATATGAAAGATCTTGATGGTGCTTATGCGCGATGGCATCGCTATCCTCTGGTATCCATCTCTCAGCATCAACGTACGCCACTGCCAGATGCAAACTGGATCGACACAATCTATCACGGCTTATCACATACCAGCTTAAGCCTGCATCAAAGTGCAGGCCATTATTTAGCGTTTCTCGGAAGAATATCGCCTGAAAAACGCCCTGATCGCGCAATTAGCATCGCCCGCGCTGCCGGCTTGCCATTAAAGATCGCCGCAAAAATTGATGCCGCTGATCATGAATATTTCGAACAGCACATATGCCCTTTACTCGCGTTACCGGGCGTTGAATATATCGGAGAGATAGGAGATCATGAAAAATCCGACTTCCTGGGAAACGCCATAGCCTTATTATTTCCCATAGATTGGCCCGAACCATTCGGTTTAGTCATGATCGAAGCCATGGCCTGTGGTACACCGGTCATCGCCTGGAATTGTGGTTCCGTCCCCGAAGTGGTTGATCATGGGGTAACAGGCTTCATAATCGATAGTGAAGAAGAGGCTGTGGTCGCTACCCGTCAGGTACTTGAACTTGATCGACAGGTAATACGTGACGTATTCGTCAGACGTTTTTCTGCCAGGGTGATGGCTCAGCGGTATGTCGACCTCTATCGAATTCTTACCGGAGGTTGATTCTCGTGATGCTTTCGAGCTAATCCCATGACAAACACATCTTGCACTCCCGATTCTCCCGAATCTCCCGAACAAGTTCCACTCGTGAATGAACCGAGCGCTCAAAACCTGTTTGTGCTGATGAACCACAATACCTACCTGGTGGCCAACGCATTCGGTGATATCGAACCTGGCGCCGTAGGGTTATTCCATCACGACACTCGACTCTTGTCTGTCTACCAGTTAAATGTTGCTGGACACCGCCCTTCCCTACTGTCTGCCTCAGTTAGCCAGGACAATGTCTATTTTCTCTCTCATTTAACCAATCATCCCCTACCCCTGTTAGGCGAAGAAATCACACCACAAGGCGTTATTCATATCGAACGCAAGCGTTTTCTTTGGGAGGAACGCATGTTCGAGTGCATCAACCTGTTCAATTACAGTGATCAACCAAGTCTGTTGCCGATCAATTTACGTTTCGCTGGCGACTTCCTGGATATGTTCGAGGTTCGCGGACAAAGCCGGCCTCTGCGCGGCACGCTCACCGCGCCGCAGGTATTCAAACAAGGGGTCGTCTTGTGCTACGAGGGCTTGGACAAACAGCCGCGCAGCATGGCGATCAGCTTTTCCGGTGAGCCAGCGCAGATCAATGCCGACAATGCCAGCTTTCGAATCGAAATAGGCGCTCATAAAAGCCATGAGCTTTATATTGAGGTTGGCTCAAGCATCATGCAGCCAGGGCGTCAACGGTATCGATCCGCTGCCGCTCAAGCTTGCCGTGCAATGCGCAAGAAAGACCAACGAGGCGCGCGCATCAAAGCTTCAGGCCGTTTGTTCCAGGCCTGGCTCAACAAATCACGTGCCGACCTGGCTTTACTGACGGCAGACCTTCCGACTGGCCCCTATCCGTATGCCGGCGTTCCTTGGTATTCCACGCCGTTCGGACGTGACGCTATCATCACGGCCTATCAATCCTTGTGGCTTAACCCCTCCCTGGCGCGAGGAGTACTCGCCTACCTAGCCGCTCATCAAGCCACCGAAACCTCGACATTCCGTGATGCTGAACCAGGAAAAATCATGCATGAGACTCGGCAGGGAGAAATGTCGAGACTCAACGAATTACCCTTTGCTCGCTATTACGGAGGCGTCGATACAACGCCTTTGTTCCTGATGTTGGCCGGCGCCTATGTACAACGGACTGATGATCTGGCGCTCATTGAGGTGCTATGGCCGGCACTTAAGCTGGCAGCGTCATGGATGGAAAACAACGCATCAAGGAATGCCGAAGGTTTTATCACTTACCAGCGAGGGGAAATCACCGGTCTGGCCAATCAGGGCTGGAAAGACAGTCACGATTCTATTTTCCACAAGGATGGTCGCTCGCCGGAAGGGCCTATCGCGCTGGTAGAAGTGCAAGGCTACGCTTGGCGCGCTTATTTGGGTATGAGTGCGTTGGCCAAACGCCGAGGCGATAACCAGGCAGCCGAACACTGGCAAACCTGTGCAAAAAAATTGCGTGAGTCGGTGGAACGCTGCTTTTGGATGAAGGATCAGCAATTTTATGGACTTGCCCTTGACGGAAACGGCGAGCGTTGCGAAGTAAGGGCCTCGAATGTCGGTCATCTGCTGTTTACCGGCCTACCTTCGGCCGAGCGAGGCAAGGCCGTTGCGCAACAACTTCTCACTAACGCCTTCTACAATGGCTGGGGCATCAGAACGCTTGAAACGGGGGCTATCCGTTTCAACCCTATGTCTTATCACAATGGTTCGGTCTGGCCTCACGATGTCGCTCTTTGTGCAGCAGGTATCAGTCGATACGGCGAACACATTGGCGCTGTCCGATTGCTAAGCGGAATGTTCGAAGCGGCTACGTTCTTCGGAATGCGATTACCGGAGTTGTTTTGCGGATTCAAGCGCAGCCCCGGTGAGACACCGGTAGCATATCCAGTAGCCTGTTTACCACAGGCTTGGGCAGCTGGCTCAGTGTTCATGCTCTTACACGCCTGTCTGGGCATTACTGTTGATGCCGAAGACTGTCGTGTGGTCATTCGACAACCTCATCTTCCCATTGGCATTGATCGCCTTGAAGTGCGGAAGCTGAGAATCAATGAACATAGCGTCGACCTTGGTTTCCAAAGAATCGGTGATCGCGTCGTTGCCTATATTGAACGGCAGCAAGGGCCCAAATTGATTCGTCTGGATGTCAAACTTTAAAATGCTACACAACTTCGATTGGCTTTTTGCAGAGCCCTACAGGATACAGGGCTAGTATAAAATGCTTTAGCGGGGGTCTTGCTGTCTATCCATTACCGCGTTATCCGTTTCTTCACATACCCGGCTAAGATCGAGCCCAGTATCGTCATCATTAAGCGCATACTCACCTTCGTAATCCGGAAGCTCGTCATCCCTGACTCTTTCATTGGATCAACTTCAGCACGCCCAGAATTCAATGGATAAGGTGACGTAGGCATCGGGTCAATGGCGTAGAACCAGCCTAATACAATTAGTGGAAAAGACATGATTGCTCTATCCTTAGATAAAAAACATGCTCAATTTCATGCGTCAGGTGGGGTTCGAAGTAACGCGTCCTGGAATTGCTACAATCGATTTGACTGACAGGCTTGCCGAACTCGGCAGCTTTACCAAAGCAGCCAAATCGTTAGACATCGGCGACCTCAGGTCACTCGGTATATCCAGGAGTTGGAGACGTCATTGGGCATGCCTGTTTCAGCGCACCATGAGAAAGGTGGCACTCACCGCAGCCTCCATAAAAGAAACTACTTCATTCAGGAGTGCGATCTCGACGGCAGTGAACGACTATATATAAAACCGCACAGAACATCCCGAATGAACAACAATCCAATTGAAAGCTGATAAATTATTTTCCTTTTAAAATCGCCATTCGTCGTCTTATCAAAAAAAATTCGACTTTTTCAAAAATGTAGGAATCCCACTAATACACCCCTATAATCGGTGTGTATCGTTTTTTGATTGATTGGCGATTTCTGATAGGAGAAAGTAATGAACTACGTAGATCGAGATACCTATGGTATCTACAAAACCAACCTCCTGCGAGATACCAGCTCCGAAGAACAAGGGCCTGGCCCCGACCTAATGGGGGCAGACACATTAATCGGAAATGATGTTTATAACCATAATGAAGAAGACTTGGGGGATATTAAAGAAATCATGCTAGATGTACGTAGCGGAAGAGTAAGTTATGCCGTACTCTCATTTGGTGGATTTCTTGGTATGGGAGAAAAACTGTTTGCGGTACCGTGGAATGCATTAACACTGGATACAGTAAACAAACGCTTTGTACTTAACGTAGAGAAAGAACGCTTGGAAAATGCACCCGGCTTTGACAAGGACAGCTGGCCTAATATGGCTGACGAATCTTGGGCCACAAAAATCCATTCTTTCTATGGAACTAAGCCCCTCGATTACAATGTCTAGTTTATCCATATACGAAGCGAGAATGATGCACGCCCAGTGGTTGTTGGGGGTCAACCACTAGGCTCATTGCGTTGAGGAAAAGGTTCTATTAGTAGCAATAAGAGTTGAAAATTAATTCTATAGAAGGCTTGAATCTAAGGCTAGGTTCCAACCATACCGTACACGCAGTGCGGCCTCTGAATTCGCTCGTATCGGAATAACTGAACTGAGTTTCAGTGAAAGCAGAAGGCCGACTCCCGGTTAGGATAACAGCTGTAACTGGCCGTTTTTCTCCTCTCGCAAGGGCAGAAAGCGGCCAAGTGAAGAAAATGGCCGAAAGCGCCCTTCTCCATATCCGCATTATTCGTCGACAAAGAGGGGGCTTCCGCGACCTTCAGTCCAAGTATTTGCAACCGTGCAGCCAGCGAAGATCATGAGAGGTGAGCCGCTGACATGCGTGAATATCGTAGCCGCCCAGCCCAATCCTCCTTCTTACATCATGAAAACAACTTCAACAGAAAATGCCGAGAATGCTGTGAGCCCGCCGAAGAAACCAGTGGTAACGAACAATCTCCAGGTAGGGTCAGGGTTGGGCATTGTCGTAAAGATCCATTGCGCTACCAATGATGAAACCGCCTACGAGATTTACTAGCAGAATGCCGAGAGGCAAATTGTTAAAAAATCCATTCAGCTTTAACCCGAGCACCCAACGAAGCTTGCAGCCCAAGCTACCGCCGATGATTACTGGAGGAAGGGATGTGTATATACGTGTATTCCAAAGGGATTGAAGGCCCTATGGAAAGACAGGCACGCACCCACGACTCTTCCACAGGGTAGCGTAGGCATCATCAGCCGAGAGGCGGTTTTGAAGAGGAATGTCGTCTCCAGGGCAAATTTTAAACAAGCCTTTTATGCTATCAATACTGTTCGCGGTGATCGGCAAAAAAAGGGCCCTCAAGACCCTTCGTACGCCACCCAAGATCACTTGTTCAGTCAAGACTTAGCGGTCGTGGGGCCTTGTTCAGATTCCGACACCACCTTCACAGTCCTCCGTCGTCACAATACGGACGAAGAATGTTCAAATCAGGTGAACCGGCTTACCGCAACGCTCTTGTCGTCCAATGGCCACTCATACGCGCATTGGTGTTGCTACCCTGCCCTCGCAACACCGCAATATCCCGCTTGGGGGGTACGCCAAACAACCGGCTGTACTCGCGGCTGAACTGCGATGGGCTTTCATAGCCGACCTTGAAAGCCGCACTGGATACGTCCTGGTGTTCATTGAGCATCAATCGCCTCGCCTCATTCAATCGCAGCCATTTCTGGTACTGCAAGGGACTCATTGCTGTGAGTTGGCGGAAGTGGTGGTGAAAAGTCGGTGTGCTCATCTGCACTCGGGCCGCCAGTTCATCGACGCGAAGCGCCAAGGTGTAATTCAACTTCAGCCAATCGATGGCTTTGGCGATCCGGTAACCCTGGCCATCGACGGATGTGATTTGTCGTAGTCTGCCCGCCTGATCACTCTGCAAGAGACGGTAGTGAATCTCGCGCTGGATCAAGGGTGCGAGAACAGGGATGGACTCCGGCTCATCGAGCAGTGCCAATAAGCGCTCGAATGACGCCAGCATTGCCAGGGTCACTGAACCAATTCCTACCCCTTTCGCAACTGATCGATCCCGGATTGGCGGCAGGTCACTTTGCGCTATCAGTTCAGCCAGCATGCGCAGATCGAGTTTCAAAGTCAGCCCCAGGCATGGCTTTTCCGGGCTTGCAGCAAGCACCTCGGAATTGGCTGGCAAGTCCAATGACGTGACCAGGAATCGCGACGTGTCATACGGATAACCTTCGCCACCAACCCACAGCTGCTTCTCGCCCTGAGCGACAAGAATGATGCTCGGCTCGACCATGCAAACGACGGGGGGAGAAGGATGCTCACGCCGATAAAAGCCCAGGCCAGCAATCGAAGTAGCGCAGTCACCGGGCTTTGCGATTCGAGCACCAATGGTATGCGCAAGCGCTTCTTGGGGGGATGTGTATGCAGCGGCGGTTTCGTGTTTGATCGTCATGTTCGTCTTGTACCTCTTCGCTGAACTCTAACTCGCCAGCTGGCGACCGTCCCGCAAAAAAGCCAAGACTCATAGGATCAGGCAAGTAATCAAGCGGAATGCTCTACAGAGTCTCTGGGCAGAGCCGGACAATGATCATCCGCCCCCCCCATTCAGGACTTTCCCATGCTTGTAAAAGCCTATGGTGCTCACGTGGGCGACAAACCGCTTGAGCCGTTGCAGATCAGCCGCCGTGCACCTGCTGCCCATGACGTACAGATCGATATCGCCTTTTGTGGTATCTGCCATTCGGATCTGCATCAGGTGCGTGCCGAGTGGGCAGGCACGCAATTCCCCTGCGTACCAGGGCATGAAATTGTTGGCCGCGTATCAGCAGTGGGTGCGCATGTTTCGGACTTCACCGTCGGTGATCTCGTCGGGGTCGGTTGCATCGTCGACAGCTGCAAACACTGTGACGACTGTGCCACGGGCCTGGAAAATTACTGCGACGACATGGTCGGCACCTACAACTTCCCGACCCTGGATTTACCCGGCTGGACACTCGGCGGCTACTCGCAAAACATCGTGGTGCATGAACGTTACGTACTGCGCATCCGCCATCCCGAAGACCAATTGGCTGCCGTTGCACCGCTGTTGTGTGCGGGCATCACCACCTACTCCCCACTCCGTCACTGGAACGCCGGGCCGGGTAAGAAAGTTGGCGTGGTCGGCATCGGTGGCCTAGGTCACATGGGCATTAAGCTGGCCCACGCGATGGGCGCCCATGTAGTGGCGTTCACCACCTCGGAGTCCAAGCGCGAGGCGGCGAAGCAATTGGGTGCCGACGAGGTTGTCGTGTCGCGCAATGCCGAAGAAATGACCGCGCATGCCAAGAGCTTTGACTTCATTCTCAACACCGTCGCAGCCCCGCACGATCTCGATGCTTTCCTGGTGCTGCTCAAGCGCGATGGCGCGCTGACTCTCGTCGGTGCGCCCGCATCGCCACATCCGTCGCCGAACGTATTCAACCTGATCATGAAGCGCCGAACGATTGTCGGCTCGATGATCGGCGGTATTCCCGAGACCCAGGAGATGCTGGATTTCTGTGCCGAGCACGGCATCGTCGCCGACATCGAACTGGTTCGAGCCAATCAGATAAACGAGTCCTATGAGCGAATGCTCAAGGGTGACGTCAAGTATCGCTTCGTAATCGACAACGCCACGTTGGCTGAATAAACGCCTGAGTCAAAAACTCCAGCGAACAACCATGCAATCGAAAGGAATATCCAGTGAAAGGAATTTTGCTAGCCCTGGGGCTGCTCGTTACCTCTTTTTCTTCAATGGGAGCCGATATGTCGAACGGCGCGGACAACTTCTACAAAAGCGAGAAAGTGACCGTTGAAAAGGTCACTTTCAAGAATCAATACGGTATGAAGGTGGCGGGCAACCTGTTCACCCTGAAGGATCTCAACCCCAAAGCAAAAAATGCCGCCATCATCGTCGGCCACCCCATGGGTGCGGTGAAGGAGCAGAGCGCGAACCTGTACGCCACCAAAATGGCCGAGCAGGGCTTTGTCACGCTGTCGCTGGACTTGTCCTTCTGGGGCGCGAGCGAAGGCATACCTCGCCAAGCAGTCTCGCCAGATATCTACGCAGAAGACTTCAGTGCCGCCGTAGATTTTCTCGGCACTCGACCCATAGTCGACCGTGAGCGTATTGGCGTCATCGGCATCTGCGGCAGTGGCAGTTTCGCCATCAGCGCGGCCAAGATCGATCCACGCCTGAAGGCAATCGCCACCGTCAGCATGTACGACATGGGTGCGGCCAACCGTAACGGACTCAAACACGCCGTGACTGTCGAACAACGCCAGCAGATCATTCGCGAAGCGTCCGAGCAACGCTATGCGGAATTCCAGGGTGGCGAAATCCGCTACACCGGCGGCACACCGCTCAAACTGACTGGCAACGAAGTAGGCGACGAGTTCTTCGACTTCTACCGCACCCCACGAGGTGAGGTCACTCCGGCAGGCGCAACGCCGCAGACAACCACCATGCCGACGCTGACCAGCAACGTGAAGTTCATGAACTTCTACCCGTTCAATGACATCGAGACCATCTCCCCGCGCCCATTGCTGATCATTGCTGGTGCCCAAGCCCACTCACGCGAGTTCAGTGAGGATGCCTACCAGCGGGCTGCTGAGCCTAAAGAGCTGCTCATTATTCCAGATGCCGGACACGTGGATCTTTACGACCGGGTCAGCCTCATTCCATTCGCCAAGTTGACCACGTTCTTCAAAAGCAACCTGAAGTAGCCCGGTCGGTGCCCTAGCCGGGCATCGGTTCTCTCATAGCCTCGCCCTCGGGGCTACGACGCTTCGCGCAATACAGGATTCAAGCAATGACTGATCACCTCCTCCCAGTGCCCCATAAATCGTGGAGCGCCGTATTCGCCATGGCGCTCGCCGCCTTCGTGCTCGTGGCATCGGAGTTCATGCCCGTCAGCCTGCTGACACCAATTGCCGCAGATCTGCATATCACCGAGGGGCAAGCCGGTCAGGGGATCTCCGCTTCGGGGCTGTTTGCCTTGTTCACCAGCCTGCTTATCCCGCCGGTGGCGGCGCGGGTTGACCGTAAACCGCTACTTCTTTCACTGACACTGATGGTGATCCTATCCGGAACAGTGGTCGCGTTCGCACCGAACTACTGGGTGTTCATGGTCGGGCGAGCACTGATCGGAGTGGCAATCGGTGGATTCTGGTCATTATCGGCGGCAACGGCCATGCGTCTGGTACCTGATAATCAGGTCACACGGGCCATGGCAATCGTCAACGGCGGCAACGCTTTGGCGACGGTAATTGCAGCGCCATTGGGCAGTTTTCTCGGTGCATTGATTGGCTGGCGCGGTGCATTCTTGTGCGTCATCCCAGTCGCGATAGTCGCCGGTGTCTGGCTCTTACTAAGCCTTCCAGCGATGAAATCGCACAGCGGCTCAGGCACTGGAAACGTCTTCAGATTGATGAAAAGCCTACCGGTCGCTTTAGGCATGCTGGCGGTCAGTGTCTTTTTCATGGGCCAGTTTATGCTGTTTACCTATTTGCGCCCATTTCTTGAAACGGTCACGCAGGTCAATGTTTCCATGCTCTCGCTGATGTTGCTCGGCCTGGGCCTGGCGGGCCTCGCGGGAACTTTCCTGATTGAAGCATTCTTGAAAAACGGACTGCAGCGTACCCTTATCGTTATCCCGATCTTGATGGCGGTGATTGCACTGGCGCTGGTTTCATTCGGTAGCTCAGCGGCCACCACGACCGTCCTGCTTGGCCTATGGGGACTGGTTGCGACCGCAGCGCCCGTAGGATGGTGGACATGGCTGGCGAGAACGTTGCCAGAGGCTGCTGAAGCAGGAGGCGGCTTAATGGTGGCGATCATCCAACTAGCAATCGCGTCTGGCGCAATCGTTGGTGGGCTGGTCTTTGACTTGAGCGGCTATCGAGCGACCTTCGAGTTAAGCGCCACCTTGCTGGGCGCGGCGGCCGTTCTTGCCTTCCTGGCTGCACGCGCAGCATCGCGAGAGTCTCTTGCGGTGGCGAACAACGCTTGAAATAACCACAAGCCACCGCAATGCATATCTTGTGGCTCGGTTGTGCGACACGGCTGAGATGCTTCCTCTCCCGAGTTGGAATATTGCGTATGCCTCTCTTCAGCTACTCTGAGGCCGTAAGATGCGCGTATGCGAGCCGCAACTTTTGACTATCCTTTTACAGGAGCCAGACAACCTCGCCGACACTTGAATATCTATCCGCACGCGTTCGTTTCAAACTCAATGAAGCGTCCATGGGAAAAAGGATTTAACGCAGAATGTGGCCACTTGCTTCGCCTACTCTTCTAACTTGCCTTCTAAATCTAGTTGTTGCGTGCGCGACCGCCAGCGCCGTACTCGAGCCAAATGAAACGCTGACGATCATGGTGGAAGATGCCGCCGCACCTTGGTCGAAAAGCGACGGCACAGGTTACGCCAACGATGTAGTCAGAGCCGCCTTCAAAGAGATGGCGGTAGAGATACAGTTAAAAGTCGTGCCGTATTCACGCTGTAAGTACATGGTGCTCACTGGTCAAGTGGCCGCGTGCTTCAACATGAGCTGGCAGCCCGAATTTGAGGGCAAGATCAAGCTGGCGGCGCGACCGATCTTTAAAGTCAGCAACGATATCTTCGAACCTATCAAAGCCCCCTTGCCACTGCCCCTAGACGGTAAATGTGTTTTGCCTGCTGGTACAATCGTTGGCATCACCAGAGATTACGAATACTCAGCCCAGGTGATGGCACTGCAAGCCTCAGGGGTAGTATTCGAGAATTCCCTCTCGGACTTAACAAGCCTGCAAAAACTCGCCGTTCGGCGCTTTCAGGCGGCAGTGATTATGAGCAATGATCTTGAGGTCAGGAACCAGAAGGCCAAACAGTCGGGCACAGAAGATACGGTGCGCTTCGCCTTCAATTGCGGAGTAGAAAACTCAACGATTGGCTTCAGCTTAATGCATCCAGACGGATTGCGAGCTTTGGAGATATATGATGAAGGCTATAGGCGTGTCGAAGCCAACGGCGTGCTAGAGGAGATACATAAACGCTGGTTCCCTTAGCCATCGCTAAAAACAGAACACCGGCCCAAGTAGCTCTGGCATGATTGCTTGCACAAAAGCCATGGGTCGTCCCAATTCCAGGCACCCGCAGGGTAGATCATCTGACAGAAAACCTGGGGACTTTGGACATTCAGCTCACTCGCGAGCATTTACTGATGTTGGCACCGATGCCGAATTGACCTAGTTGCCGATATGTCACTGACCCAGTCTGCTCCTCTCGAACCATTTACTATGCGGGATTTGTGCAGAATTATAGGTGGGGCAGTCTTGCTTCAGTTCGTAGGTCAATTCAGCGCCGGCGTCAACAGATGGAGATCAAATAGGCCGTATGGGCGACTCGCCCCTTCTTTCTAACGATCCTTATCGATACGGAATGAGGCCCCATAGGCCGACATGGGCAAGAGATTTGAACCATCGGCCCGTAACCGCGAACGGAAGGTACCGCTTTGCGGTTGAGTACGGTACAGCCCACGCTTTTGCAGTTCGGGAATAACCAGCTCGACGAAGTCCTCAAGGCTTCCGGGGCTAATCAGCGGATTGATCATGTAGCCACTGGTACCGGAGATTCGTGCATGCTCCTCAATGCGCACGGCCACCTGTTGCGGGGTGCCCACCAGAATCAGATCGCTGCCTCGGGTGACGTTGGCAAACCGTTGTTTGACGTCGCCAGCGGTCAATGGTTTGCCACTGCCATCGGGACGCATCACGTAAGAGGTCATGCCTTCGGTGTGTGTAGAAAGCGCATCACTGTCGGCGTAGCGGCTGATATCGATGCCGGTATCACCCGCATAACTGACCAATTGTGCCTGCAAGTGATAGTTGCTTTGCAGTTCATCATATTTGCGCTGAGCTTCGATCTCGGTCTTGGCCGTGACGATACGCAGCACCGTCAGGGATTTTACATCTTCACGCTGACGACCGCGTTCTTGGGCCTTGGCCCAGATCTCTTCCAGTCCCTGACGAATTTCCTGCGGGTTGGACTTGGCAATGAAGATCAGCTCGGCGTGCTTGGCCGCAAACTCACGTCCGCGCCCCGACCAGCCGGCCTGAATCAACAACGGCGTGCGCTGTGGCGATGGCGAGGTCAAGTGCGGCCCGGCCACCCGGTAGTGCTCACCGACGTGGTTGATCGGCCGCACTCGATCACCCCGGGCGTAGAGTTGGCGCGCCTTGTCCGCGACCACAGCGTCATCGGCCCAACTGCCTTCCCAGAGCTTGTAGACCACATCGAGAAACTCTTCGGCGCGCTCATAGCGGTCATCGTGCTTGATCATCTGCTCCAGGCCGAAGTTGCGGGCGGCACTGGACAAGTAAGACGTGACGATGTTCCAGCCGACCCGGCCATTGGTGAGGTGATCCAGCGTGCTGAAGCGTCGGGCATGGGTAAACGGATGTTCGTAGCTGGTGGTGACGGTGACGCCAAAGGCCAGGTTTTCCGTCACGGCAGCCAAAGCCGAGATGATCATCAAAGGATCGTTCGCCGGTGCTTCAACCGCCCATTTCATGGCCGCATCGGCATTGCCGCCAAATACATCGTAGAAACCCAGCACATCACCAAAAAACAGCATGTCGAGGTGAGCCTGGTCGGCAATGCGTGCCAGGTTCGACCAGTAGCCAAGAGAGTTGATGGTCAGTCGTTCGTCAGCCGGGTGCGTCCACAGGCTTGGTGCACCGCCGCAACCGACACTGGCCTGCTCGTATAGTGCAAACAGCAGAGGTTTTGGATCGGACATAGTGGCTCCTGAAATAAATGATTAAACGGGGCGGGTCACCGCTGATTCTTGAATCCTTTGCCGTAGTGGCGTTCGAGGCGGTGCTGTATCAACTCGAGCCCGATGGACAGCAGCCAATAGATGACGGCTGCGGTGGTGAGCATCTCGATGTAGCGATAAGAAGACCGCCCATAGGACTGCGCCAGGAACATCACTTCCCAGACGCCCATCACCGAGATCAGCGATGAGTCCTTGAGCATTGAAATGAACTGGCTGGTGGTCGGAGGAATGATCGTGCGCATGGCTTGCGGCAGGACGATGTGCAGAAACGTCGCCGTCGGCCTGAGACCCAGCGCCATCGCCGCTTCGCGCTGCCCAGGCGCTACGGCCAGGATGCCGGCACGAAAGATCTCGCTGAGGTAGGCCCCATAATTGAGCGAGAGCGCAATGATACCGGCGCTGATGGCACCGGGAACAACCCCCAGCTGCGGTAAACCCAGGTAGATCAGGAGAATTTGAATCAGCAGCGGAGTACCGCGAAAAAAAGAGGCGTAAAAGCTCGCGATACCGAAAGCCACGGCACTGCGTGACAGACGCGCCAGCGCCGTCACGAACCCCAGGAGCAGGGACAGCCAGATCGAGCAGAAGCACAGAAACAACGTCAGTGCGGCACCCTGCAGGAAACCGTTGGGCCCCAGATGCAGGCCGACCAGATTCGGCCACTTTTCCAGAATGATCGAGAACTTCAGATCGAAGCTCATGAAAAACATGACGCACAAGCCGAACAGCGCCGCCCACGTCAGATACAGACGAGTGCGAAAGCCAAAGAACTGGCTCAAGCAGCGCGGCTCGCTTTGGGGTGCGACAGTCGCCTTGGCCGAGTATGGATTGCGGGCTGTCATTGGCTGATATCGGCACCGATCCATTTCTGCGAAATCTTGCTTAGAGTGCCATCAGTCTTGAGTTGGGTGATGACCTCGGTGACCTTCGTATTCCATTGCGGATCGCCCTTTTCAATCGCCACGACGTTTGGTTCGGCGTATAGCGCATCGCCGGCAATTTTGAAGCGAGAATCCTGAGCAATCCGCTCACGCGCGGTGATGAGGTTGGTGACCATGGCATCCAGACGCACGCCAGTACCCAGTGCCAGATCCTGGAAGGCTACTGTCTCATTGTCGTAAGGAGCCACCTGAACATGATCGAATGGATAGCTTAATGGCTTGTCTTCGGCGCCCTCGATCACAAGATCTTTGTTCAAGTAGGCTTCGTAAGTCGACGCGCTGATCACGCCGACTTTTTTGCCGGACAAGTCTTTACCTGAAGTGACGTCTTTGTCCTTGGCATTCACCACGATCACCGCTGGTGACTGGTAATACTCGACCGGGAATTCGAACACTTCGGCGCGGGCTTTACTCGGAGTCATCGAGCAGACGCAGATGTCATAACGCCCGCTCCAGTGGCCAGCAGCGATCACATCCCAGGATGGGGTCTCCAATTTGAGTTTGACGCCAAGGCGTTGGGCAACCGCCTTGGCGACATCCACGTCAAACCCGTCCAACTGGTTTTGCTCATTGAGGAAAGAAAACGGCGGATAACTCTCCATCAGGACGCCGGTCAACTCACCTTTCTCCGTCACACGATCGAGGATGGGGCCTGCAAAAGCTGCAGAGCAATTAGCGGCTAATGCCAGGCCCAAGGAGAACAATGCCGTGGTTTTCAAGTACGTAGCTCCAATCAGTTGAAAGATTTGATTAGATTAAAACGCAATATAAAAATCACTTGTACATGTTTGTTGGAATATCAAGCTAGTTTCAGGCTATATCGAGCCTTATGGGTTCAGGCGCTGGCTCCACTGTTCCCTCTTTGTAGATGAGTCAGAACCTTGCCACGATCGTGCCCGCCTATCCTGCAGCCATGCAGGAGCTTATGCACCTTCAATGTCGGACGTGAAAAAGTTACTCAGCACCGTTCGCGAGTCCGACGAAATGGAGTGCTGAGACGACTGCCCAAAAAATCGTCAAAATGAAAAGGGCCCTCGAAGGGCCCTTTCTTGTACTCCAACCAAGATCACTTGGTCAGCCAAGACTCAACGGTTGCGGCACCGTGCTGTGCAATTGATTCGCTAAAAGGAGCGCTCATTAATCGTCCCTAAAGGCGAGGCGCCTGGCTGTGATTTTCTCTGGGTTGCCCAAGATCTGAAGAACAACATTGTTTGTTGAATTGATAATTGCATCGCCGAAAATGTGCACAAATTTCGTATGACTGAATTCCATGCTTGGCAGCTTTATGTCGGCGCAAAGTCCAGCTAAGTAGTCTGGAAGCCTGACGTGCTCCGCATAATCTGTTTTACCGTCCATATACGGGTAGGCAAACAAAAACTGGGGTTTGTTAGGGTCTTTCACAGTGCCTGCCTGGAGGCGAAAAAGGAGAAACAATATGTATGCGATATCAAAAGCGACCTCGTTGTACCTCTCGAAAGTTGCATCGCGATCAGTCACCCAACGGAGGTACGCCGGGGCCTTGAGCTGATTCAGAGTCAAGAATAGGAATGCCGCAAAGGTAGATGTCAGCAGTACCTGCCTAGCAAGTTTGGCATTGAATTTCTTCCGCTTAACATCAAATGCAAACTCTCCAAGGGCTTTGTCGATTCGCTGCCAGTATTCTCTATCTGCTCCAGGCTCAGCCGACCACAACGCAATCAGCTCACGCAGCCCTAAGCAAAAACCATGAATATTGTCGTCAGTTATGAAATCTCTGAGCAGCTTTGAATCCCGCTCAACGATGAACGAGACGCTGAACGCCACAGGGCAATTGAGGTAGGAGATCAGCCCCTCCGAAGCCTGGCGGGTTTTCTTCAGATCCTTGGGGGCTACGTTCGCAATGTATTCTGAGAAATTCTTATCAGTGTCATGGTTGAGTGTGATGACGAACGAGAAACTGTCGTTGGCCTTATCAGTGTTGCCCACG
This sequence comes from Pseudomonas sp. WPR_5_2, assembly GCF_003634475.1. Taxonomy (NCBI): domain Bacteria; kingdom Pseudomonadati; phylum Pseudomonadota; class Gammaproteobacteria; order Pseudomonadales; family Pseudomonadaceae; genus Pseudomonas; species Pseudomonas sp. WPR_5_2. The sequence goes on from NZ_RBLA01000001.1 coordinate 353,567, forward strand.
CAATAATCTGAATAGACATTCCACGCTGCATCTGCTGGAAACTTTTCAAACCAGGCCAGCATGTCTCGAGTGAGCGATGGGCTGTTGTCGGTGAGCAGCTTGAGTAAATCGAACATGCGCAACCCTGCTGGCGATGTGAGAGTGCCATCCTACCAGTCGTATCAGGGAAACCTTCAGCTAGCTAAGCGCGGTACGCGAAAAATCCCGAAAACGCTCGATGCTTGTCTTACTGTTATGACTCCAGTCACCTCGCTCCACCTTCAGGCCGAACGAATTTAGATCTCAGAGAGTTTTGCCCTATCACCTTCAATCGACGTGGTAATCGACCTGATGGCGAGTGATACGAACCCCAAGCAGAAGGTCTCGCACGCGCAGATGCTCTGGGTGCGTGGCGTAAGCACTCAGCGCAGCCTCCGATTCAAATTCTGAGTAGAGCACCGCCTGAGAGCTGTGCTCGAAGTGGCAGTAATCAATGCCTATCTCAATATGCAGCATCCCTGGGATACGACCACGCAGCTCCTCGAACAGTTTTTTCACCAACTGAGCAGCCGAGGTGCGCTCAGCCTCATCGGCACCAGCTACCCTCCTCATGACAATGTGCTTGATCAATTTCCCGCATCCTAGAAGAGTTAAAAACTGACTCATTTAGCATGGAGCGATCAAGCGAAGTCTCCTTCCATTGGATAGTGGGCCTGTCCTGTTTTTCATGGCCATAGCCTCATCCAAAAAAAAGGGCCCTCGAAAGGCCCTTTCTTGTACTCAATCTGAGATCAGTTGGTCAGCCAGGACTCAACGGTCGCGGCGCCGTGCAGTGCTTTCCATTCCTTCAGCGTTTTGTGATTGCCGCCTTTGGTTTCGACGAGTTCACCGGTGTGCGGGTTCTTGTAGACCTTCACTTGACGCGGTTTGCGGCTGCCAACTTTAGACTCAGCTACTGGAGCACGACGGCCCGCCTGTGGATCAAGCAAGTTGATCACGTCTTTCAGGCTATATCCGTACTCACCCAGCAAAGCGCGCAGCTTGCTCTCAAATTCCATTTCTTTTTTCAGGCCAGAATCGCTTTTCATCGACTCGAGCTCTGCAAGCTGCGCAGCTAGTTGCTGCTCTAGTTTGCGATATTCAGCCAGACGGGACATACGATCCTCTCCTATTAGAAATGATGAAAAATATAAATCCCATGCTAAGCGATGGGCTGTTAATCGTCACCAAAGATCTATCCAAACAGCTTCAGATGTCCTCTTTTCCCTGTAAGTAGAGCAACATCGACTTACCCACACACCATATGCGGTTTGGTACTGTTCCCTAAGCGTGGAAGCCAGGGGCCGAAACCCTGGTATGTAACGCCTAACCCCGGTAGTTACACGGAATCACTTCGCTGCCGGGTCGCTTGCCAGCAAATGAGCGAGCCTACAGTAACCAGAGCTGCCCCCTGCCAAAACTGCATTTTCAACATAGCACCCAGCCAAACTGCAGCGAACGCTGACGACAGCACTGGCGCAAAGTAGGAAGCGGTAGCAAGCAAGGTAAGATTTCCGCGCAAGATGCCAATGTTCCAGAGGGCATACCCACCAGCCATTCCCACAGCGGCGGCGGCAAGTTGCAGGCTGCTACCCAGGGTCAACGCTGGAATCACTTCGCTGCTGAAGAAGTATTTCGACCAAAGCACAATCGCCGTTAGGACGAAGAACAACACCACAAGATTTTTCCCGTCCGCGTACCGGCGAGTAACGTTGCAATATAAAGCGAATGTGATTCCGCAAGCGAGAGCGAGACTGTAGCTGAGCGGATTGGATTCCACGTTGGCAACGATGCCTGGCAGTGACAAGCCATCCCCACTCACTACCCACAAAATACCAAAGAGGGCGAGTGCCGTACCTGGGATGATGATCCACCGCGTCTTTTGCCCATTCATGATGATGGCTAGAACGACGGTAAGGCACGGCCATAGGTAATTTACCACACCCAGTTCGATTGCCTGATTACGGTTGCTGGCAAACCCTAAAGCCAAGGATAAGCAGACCTCATAAGCGACAAACAGGGCACTGCCCAAGACGAGATAGAGTTTAGGTGCGGAGCGCAGGCGAGGTTTCCCCAGTAAGCACACAAGCAGGATCGCGCCCAATGTATAGATCATGGCTGCGCCACCCAGTGGGCCGAAGACTTCACTCACGCTCCTGATTAGACCTGAGGCGGTGCTCCACAGAAGAATCGCCACTAATCCACAAGCTGTGGCGGCACGCTCACCCCTAATCCGCATCTTCCCCTCTCGCCCAAAAAGTCGGCGAGTCTACAGGAACGGGATAAACCCCAGCATTGAGATCAAAGTCTCAGAAGCCTGATACCCACGCCACGATAATGTCCCCTACTGAGCTCAAAGGCAGGAGTCTATCCAGCATTGTCTCCTCTGGATTGATAGTTAAACCGTTTTCAACGCCTTTTTCTGACCGTTCCCAATCCCTAATCTGTGCCATGTTGAACGACGCCAATCACTTAACTCGAAAGGATTTCATCATGAGCCACCCTACCTACAACCGCCTGAACAAAGATGACGCCGTAGTTCTGCTGGTTGACCACCAGACCGGTCTCATTTCCCTGGTTCAGGACTTCTCACCTAACGAATTCAAAAACAACGTGTTGGCTCTGGCGGACGTGGCAAAGTTCTTCGAGCTGCCGACCATTCTCACTACCAGCTTTGAACAAGGCCCCAATGGCCCACTGGTTCCAGAACTTAAAGAGATGTTCCCAGACGCGCCTTACATCGCAAGACCTGGACAGATCAATGCTTGGGACAACGAAGACTTCGTGAAGGCAATCAAGGCGACCGGTCGCAAGCAATTGATCATCGCCGGCGTGGTGACTGACGTCTGTGTGGCATTCCCGACTTTGTCGGCGTTGGCTGAAGGTTTTGAGGTGTTCGTGGTAACCGACTCTTCCGGCACCTTTAACACCACCGTGCAACAGGCAGCCTGGAACCGCATGACGCAGGCAGGCGCTCAGATGATGAACTGGTTTTCGGTAGCCTGTGAGTTGCAGCGCGACTGGCGCTACGACATCGAAGGCTTGGGTAATCTGCTCTCACAACGTATTCCGAACTACCGCAACCTGATGAACAGTTACTCGGCGCTGACTGCACGCCAAGCGTAAGTCTGTCAGCTAATGTAGAGCCCGCATTCGCGGGCTTTTCATATTGTTCTGGTCGAGTTGGCTGCGTTCAGCGAAGAGCTCTAGCAGACGATAAGAGCTACCGACAGTACACAGTCCAAAGCTGATCAACCCTCGTTGTGAAACTCTGACTCATCATCTCCCTCCGCATACCCCAATCTGGATCGGTTGGGACACTAGCGAGACGCATCGTGCCCCTGCCCCATCGACCATTGATGGCATCCAATACCCCCATTACCTTTTCGGTTGCAGCCGGTTGGGAGATCGCAAAGAGGTCGTCTGTGTATTCGCCTTTTTGGCAAAGGCTAACCAGAAGCACCTCAGCTTTGCTGTACTTGAAGCCTGGTCGGAAGACTTGATCCACCGCTTCCACGGCAGCTTTTGTCATCAAACGCAGATCGTCCGTTGGATAGGGCAATTCCACTAGGACACCATTGGCGTACTTTGCCTCTTCTGGATTAAACATGCCGGTGCGAATGCTCACCCGAATTTTCTTGCACAGTGATTGCTGGGCTCGGAGCTTCTCCGTGGCTCGCATCATATAGGTCGCTACGGCCTCTTTGATCGGTGCAATCTCGGTGAGACGCTTGCCGAACATGCGGCTGCAGCAGATCTCCTGCTTCCGCGGGTCAGGCTCATCGAGTTCCAGGCATGGCGTGCCGGCAAGCTCGCGCGCCGTTTTTTCTATCACCACGCTGAATTTTTTGCGCAACATCCAGGGATCGGTTTTGGAGAGATCCCAAGCTGTCTTGATGCCCATCCCTTCTAGGTGCAAGGTCATCTTCCGTCCTACTCCCCAGACATCAGAGACCGAGCATTTTTTCAGCACCCAATCGCGCTTGGTTTGATCACGGAGATCCACCACTCCGCCACTCTGCGCTTGCCACTTTTTGGCCGCGTGATTGGCGAGTTTGCTGAGTGTTTTCGTGCCGGCAATACCTACCCCGACCGGGATACCAGTGCTTCTGTAAACTTGGGCACGTATCCGTCGTCCGAGTGCTTCGAGATCACCAGGAACGCCAGCTAGATCCGCGAAGGCCTCATCGATGCTGTAGACCTCGACAGCAGGTACAAGCGACTCGATCACGCTCATCACGCGCTCGCTCATGTCGCCATACAGCGCGTAGTTCGACGAGAACGCGACGATGCCGTGCTGCTTGAGTTTGTGCTTGATCTGGAAGTACGGCTCACCCATTTTCACGAACGGCTTGCTGTCCGCGCTGCGAGCGATCACGCAGCCGTCGTTGTTCGACAGCACCACGATGGGTGTCTTGGCCAAGTCAGGGCGGAACACGCGTTCACAGCTCGCATAGAAGCTATTGCAGTCGATCAGCGCGAAGACAGGATCAGGCTTTTGGATCATGAGCACGCACGCTGAAAGTCACCACACCCCAGATGATGAGCTCGTCGCCCTCGAGAATGTAGCGCGGCGGATAACCTGGGTTTTCGGACATCAAGATGATATTGGGCCCACGCTTACAAAGGCGCTTGCACACGGGCTCCGAATTCACTGCGGCGATCACGATGTGTCCGTGCTCAGCAGTAATCGAGCGATCCACCACTGCCATATCACCATCGAAGATCCCGGCGCCTTCCATGCTGTGCCCTTCGATGCGCACCAGGTAGATATGCGGCGCACGGATGTCCAACAACTCGTCGATGGAGATGTGCTGCTCGAGATGATCTGCAGCCGGCGATGGGAATCCCGCAGGGACTTTGAACGAGTAGAAGGGAAGCTGAACTCCCCCTTCCGCCAACGGGCCGAGGATGGTGACGCTCATGAGGCATGCCTTAACCAAAACTGTATATACATACAGTTAACGTCGAAGACGGCTTGCGGTCAATCTCGGGCTAAGAAAATTGCGACCGATGGGTTTTCTTGGAGGAATGTTTGGAGGTTGGCCAGGAGTCATGAGAGCTGAAACCTGACCGAACGTCGATGTGCCGTCCGAGGTTGCGAACTGCATTCCACTGCCAACCGGTTTGCATTCAACCCACCAATCGCATTGGTTTTTCCCTAAACCAAACTGGGCAAGGAACAAGGCATGCAACAGGCAGGAATCAGCCAAAAGCAGACACCCGACTGACATCAAAACACAGTCCGTTCACCTCAATTTCTTGTCCCAAAACGCGAAGAAACTGTCCTGTCGCGCCAATAGCATTGCACCCAAGATACCTACTATAGGAGCGCCCCTGTTCAATCAACCGAGGGCGCTACCTATAGCGGATGCCCCTATTGCGCACCGCTGAACAGCACGTATTGGAGATAATAATGACAGCAGTCGCCGCAGACCAAGACACTCCTTCACCTATCACCCCCTCGGCATCCGCCATAATCCGGCCGTCAGTCCGACAGCATTCAATCAAGGTGGAGATTTGTTCCCCAGCCATCGGCGCCGAACTCAGCAACATCAATATAGCCGATGCGACCCAGGACTCCGACCTGATCGCGGAAATCAGGGCGCTCTGGTTGAAACACAAAGTGCTGTTCTTCCGAGATCAGAACATCAGCCCCTTGGAGCAACAGATGTTCGCCGCTCAATTCGGCAGGCTGGAAGGTCATCCCCTGGCGCCGAGCCATCCGGAAGCAGACAAACTGTTGATGTTGTACCGCAATCTCGACCCAAGTAAACCCAAGAGCTTTGTCGAGAAGGCCAGTCGCGAAAACCTTTGGCATACCGATGTCACCTTCAAACCGGCACCACCTCGCGGAGCGATATTGCGCTGCGAGCAGGGCCCTGAATCCGGGGGCGACACTCTGTTCTCAAACATGGTGATGGCTTACGAGAATTTGCCGGAAGCCATCAAACAACGGATCGATGGTCTATACGCCAAGCACAGTGCCGAGCACTCCTTTGGTGCCCAGTTGCCACGTGAAGAACGTCACGCAATGGCTGCGAAAAACCCTGCCGCCGAGCACCCGGTGGTGCTGATTCATCCAGAAACAGGCGAAAAGGTGCTATTCGTCAACTCCGCGTTCACCACGCACTTCTCGAATTTCTTCAACTTCGAGGATATCCGCTACGGACAGGACTTCATGCCGGAGGCTCATCATTTGATGAACTACCTGACGTCTCAGGCCGCGATCCCGGAGTACCAGGTACGCTTGAAATGGCGAACCAACACGATTGCCATGTGGGACAACTTGCAAGTCCAGCACTACGCGGTGGCTGACTACGGCAATGCACCACGAAAGATGCTGCGCGCCACTCTCGCGGGCACCCCGCTCACCTGATCCCGAATCCTCGGTGGAGCCTCCAAGCCCCCCCCGGCCATCACCGATGGTCGGGCGATCCTGGCTGCCAACAAATACTCGATTTGAACTGCGTCAAAGGAGAGACCCATGCTCTACGAACACGTCGACACTGCCGTCATCGATGGTGAAACATTGCCGTGGGTGCCGTTCACACCCTATGCGGAAAACGTCCTGCTCAAGTACTTCAAGCTCGACCCGATCCATGGTGAATGGATCGTCATGATGAAGGCGCCGATAGACATGCAACTCCCCAAGCACCATCACACTGGAACGGTGATGGTCTACACAATCGAAGGCCGGTGGAAATACAAGGAGCATGACTGGATCGCCGGCCCTGGCAGCATCGTCTATGAGACTGCCGCATCGACTCACACCCCCGAAGTCGTCAACACGGGAAGCGCCGACGGGTATGTGCTGACGCTGGTTCACGTAACCGGTGATCTCGCGTTCCTGGACGGGAACGACAACATCGTTGCGCTCGAAAACTGGAAATCCGGATTGCATCGCTACCTTGCCTATTGCGAGCAACACGACATCACGCCGAAAGATCTGACGGCGTTCAACTGATCCGGATGGCATGAGAAGTACCGGCATCCCCGGTGTTTAGGGGTGCCGGTTGTGCGTCATATCGAATAACCCCTTAGCCGCTCGAATGTCACGATGCACCGTGCGTGAGCGCCACCACCTACAGTGCAGAACGCAGGCCCTAGCGTTCCAACTGCTCAAGAAACTCCAGCAGCAATTCGTTGACTTGGTCGGCACGCTCTTCCGCCGCGCTATGGCCTACACCGGCAAGCAGCACCTTTTTCCGCAATCCAGGCAACCAGGTGTCGAGTTGCTCGTAAAGGCCACGTATTTCGGCGGGTTCAAGTGACGGATCAGCAGCACCACCGATGAACATGCTTGGCTGGCGAATGACCGCCCCGTCGAGAAACGCTGTGATTTCCCAATTCCGGTCGCGACAGCGGTAGTAATTCAACGCACCGGTAAACCCTGTACGTGTGTACTCCGCGACGTAGTAGTCGAGCGACCGCGCGCTCAACCATGACGGGAACTCCCCCTTGGGCTCCGTGAAAGCATTAAGAATGGGCTCCCCAGGCTCGACGAACAAGCGCCAGCGTTCTGCTCCGACTGCATTGCCGGAGATCGAGTAGAAGACACTGCGCAACGTCTTGCGCGGATCATTCGCTAACTCGCGATCCGGCTTATCGAGCTGCTGGAAATACAGATGGTGGTACACCCTGCCCTTTGCCATTGCCTGTAAAGCTACGGTTGGTTTGATCTTGCCCCGTGGGGGCACGGGCGTATTGAGCATCACCAGGCTGCGGAACAGATCCGGGCGCAGCATGGCCGACGCTTGGGCCACCCAAGCGCCCAAGTCATGCCCAATGATCACCGCAGATGTTTCGCCCACTGCCGCCATCAAACCAACCATATCGCCGACGGCCTGGCTCATGTCATAGGCTTCGATGGCGTCAGGTCGATCTGTCTGCCCAAATCCCCGTTGATCAGGGACGACGACCCGATAACCAGCCTCGGCCAACGCCAGGATCTGGCGCCGCCACATGTACCAGAGATAAGGAAACCCATGCAGCAGAATGACGAGTGGGCCCTGCCCTTCGTCGACGTAATGCATGCGAATGCCGTTGATTTCAGCAAAGCAGTGGTTGAATGCGTCTGGGTCGTCGGCATCCACTTGCCCCATTGCGGCGAGCGACTGCCCCATGCGCATTGCAGCGGGCGTATCCATTTACTACCTCCATTTTTTTGTCGTTGTCGGAGTTGAAGGTAGCCCTGACAAGGTGTTTCGCACTAAGCTTCTTAGGACACAAAATTGGGAATCTGGGACACGAGGAAAACATGTATAGCCTCACGCGAAGCGCTAGCCTTACCGGCTATGAGCCGGTTGCCCGTTCAGTGGGGCTCGATCCTTTTCGTATGCTGCGACTGACCAAACTGCCGGCCAGCATCCTCGACGATCCGAATATCATGATCAGTAGCGACTCAGTGGGATGGCTTCTGGAGGAGTCCGCGCGTCTGTCCGGGCAAGTGGCTTTTGGGCTGTTAATGGCAGAGCACAGACTCCTTTCCAACTTTGGCATGTTGGCGTTGCTAATCCGCGAAGAACCAACACTTCGGGCAGCGCTGCAATCTTGCTTCCGCTATATGCGCCTGCATAACGCCGGTGTGCAATTGCGGCTTGAAGATGCGGGCGATCTGACCTTGCTGCATGTGGGCGTGAACATGCAGGGTCATCATGGTGTCTGGCGTCAGGCTATCGAACAGTCGACCGGGATCATGCTGCGTACGTTGAGTATTCTGAGCGGCAATACCTTCCGCCCGATAAGGGTCTGCTTCACCCATGAATGCCCTTCCAACCTGGAAATCCATCACCGCGTATTAGGGCCCGCTATCGAGTTTTCACAGGAACTCAATGCCATCATTTGCCGCGGGCGCGATCTGGACATGCCCATTCCTGCGGCTGACCCCGCGTTGAATCGGGAGGTCAAGCGATCACTGGACATGCAGCTGGCTAATCTGCAAGACGAGCCGACTCAGCGAGTACGTCAGATCGTCAAGATGCTGCTGCCAAGCGGGCTGTGTTCTGTCGATGGCATTGCCCAACACCTTGGCATGCATCGACGCACACTTAACCGTCACCTGGCGAGTGAAAGACAGAGCGTGACAACGATCATCAACGCTGTTCGTGCTGAACTCGCCGAAGAGTATTTAGCCAATAGCAAGCGCCGACTGTATGAAGTTGCCGAACTTCTCGGATTTTCTTCTGCGGGAGACTTTTCACGCTGGTTCCGCAGCCAGTTCGGCAAGACGCCTTCGGCTTGGGCCACATCCTACCGAGAGAGCAAAGCAACACCCCCGATCTAAATCACTTCAGAAGATAGGTTCAGAGGCGACTCACACGCCTAGCGGTCATCCAAGTCGACTGAACCAACGCATCCTCGACGCTTTTAACTCCACCCTCAGGCATCGACTCATTTTCGTCGTCCCAAAAAGCGAAGAAATTGTCCTGCAATGCCCACATCCTGACTCTCCTGTTACCTACTATAAGGCCGCGACCCGGCTCTGCTCACAAGAGCCCGCAAAACCTGCCGGATACCCATATCCCGCTTCGTCGCACTCCCACAGATTGGCCCAACAATAACAAACGCCGCCGTGAACCAAGGCATGACTTCACTGCAAAGACCACGGCCTGGCAATTAACAATTGAAATGGAGACGCAATGCGAGTCGAACAACTGACCTGTGCCATTGGTGCAGAACTGCACGATGTAAACCTCGGTGACGCAGTGCGCGATGATGGCTTGTTCAATGACATTTACGCGGCGCTTTTGAAGTTCAAAGTGCTGTTCCTGCGCGACCAGGATTTTGAGAAGTTCTCACGCAAAGACCACATGGCCTTCGCGATGCGCATGGGCCAACTCGAAACCCACCCGATGGTTCCCAGCCACCCGGAGGCCCCAGGCCTGGTGCAAATCTACAAGACTCCGGAGAAACCGGCGGATCGCTACGAAAACTCCTGGCATTGCGATACGACCTTTCGTGAAGCGCCCCCGATGGGCGCGGTACTGCGTTGCATCGAATGCCCACCGGTCGGCGGCGATACCATGTGGGCGAACATGGTCTTGGCTTATGAAAAACTGCCGGAATCCGTCAAGCAGGAAATCGAGGGCCTGATCGCCAGCCACAGCTTCAACGCTTCTTTCGCGGCTGCCATGCCGCAGGAAAAGCGCTTGGCGATGAAGGAGCAATACCCGGATGCCGAACACCCGGTAGTGCGCACCCATCCCGAAACCGGCGAGAAAGTGTTGTTCGTCAACGCATTCACGACCCACTTCGTGAATTACCACCGCGAGGGACGTGTCCGCTTCGGCCAGGACTACAACAAGGGCGGTTCCGACCTGATGCAGTACCTGATCAGCCAGGCCTACAATCCCGAGTACCAAGTGCGTTGGCGCTGGAAGCCCTATAACGTGGCGATCTGGGACAACCGTTGCACCCAGCATTATGCGGTGATGGACTATCCGCCCTGCCATCGCAAAATGGAGCGCGCGGCCATCGTTGGCGACAAACCCTACTGATAAATAAACGACCCTGAATTCAGAGGCGCTTGCGAGTGTCTCTGGGATCGGTTACCGGCCTTTGCGTCAAGCTACTTTTGCCATTTGCAGTCGCTATCGAACGACTTCAATGGGTCGATAAGCGACCCTGAGGCGCTGCATTTGTGATTGGCCATGGGGGCTGCTAGTCATCTCCCCCAGGGATCGAATTTGTCCCCATACCTAGCGTGTAAGGCGCGATTGCGTTCGATCCGCCTAATCCACGGATCGTAGTCCTCGGGCAGCTCGGCGAGCTTAGCGCTGATGATCATTTGTATCGCTTCGTCACGCAGTAACCTGCTGGTCAGCTCGCGGCATTCACCACGCGTAACCACACCATAAATGGCGTGATTATCTTTTACATAGAGGTCGGTCATTCCCACCCGCATATGGCCATACTTTTGTACGTCATCGGGGTAGATATCCTCTAGGCTGAGGTATCCCATATCGATCTCCGGGCTAAAAATGTGCTCGCTGAATAGCACTGTTTGCACGCTCCACAATGTTCGAAGACGCCCCCGAAAGCGTGCACCATCATTGAAATCGTTCCTTCGCGCCAGCGCCTACAAAAGCCAGCCAACAGCAGGTGATTTAGTGTGCGCATGATAGCCTCCGGCACAGACGTAACTGTTGCGAGAGTCCGCTTTGAACACACCTACCGCGCATGCCGATTTCAACACCCTGATCAACGCACCGAAATTCTCCGACGACCCCGTTGGGCACTGGCAGAAAAAGCGGTGGCAGCTCATCGCTGAAGACATCATCAAAAGCACATCCAAAGAGGCGTTGCTTGAAGCAAGAGGCCGAGCCGAAGGCTACATCCATGGTCTTGTGGACGCGGGACATTTGTCGACGGGAGATACCGAGCGCGACTATCTTGTCTTAAGCATCGTCCAACGGCGTCGTGAGTTTTTGCAGAGGCTGCTGAACGAGTACGGTTACTGAGTCAAGGCGAGCTGTGAATCCGTCCGACGGCAAAATGAGCATCTCAGGATAGAGGCAGTTTGAAGCGCTCCGCACGGCCAACTCGGAGCGCTGACGATTAAAAGCGTAGGAGGCCTAGTAAGCGATTTTTCAGAGGTTTGACGGAACGCTGGGCATGACTTTGTCCTGGATGGCGTTCCACTCTTCGATCGAGATCAACACAGCGCTCCTTCGCTCACCATCGATGAAAATCGGTTTACTAGTCCTGATCATCTGATCGAGCAACTCGTCAAAGTGGGTTGCTGCTTGAGCAACTGACCATCGTTCTTCCGCCATGTGACTGGTTGGCCCTTTTTCGAGAGGAAAAGCGGACGTCGCACCATCATTTAGAAATGGTCGGCGGATTCGAGAAGCTTCAGTAAACTCGCTCTGCCGAGGCCCCGCTTGAAGCTAGCGATGACGTAATTACCGTCTTGAGTTTCGAGCAGCCAAAACCGCTCCTCTTTCCTCGTTGACTGAATTTTACCTGTGCGGAGAATGGAACCATCCGCTCTGTGGTAGGCATCATCCTTATCAGAGTGATCGAATGAAACCCCGACGCATGTGTCATCCGAAATAAAAGCGTCGCTGATGAATGCCGTGACAGGCACCGTGTATTTGCGAAGGCTTGCTCGCACCAAACGGCTCAGCTGAAAATCGCTGAAATCTTTACTATGAAACTCCAGCTCAATTACTTCAGGCATCCAATCCAAGCTCCAAAACGACTCTGTATAAATTGTCGGCGAGCATCGCTCACCCTACTTTCATCGAAAAAGCAGCACCAATGCTAGCCTCTTTTCTCTGTCCTGCCCCGAGAAGGAGGTAGACCGTACTGTTGGTTTCAAACATGCAGCCTTCTGCGAAGGATTTTCCGAAGTTACTGCGTACCCACATGCCCGCCTGAAATCGATTTCGACTATCAAAAACAACTTCGTGCGCGAACAGAGTCGCGGGCAGTAGACCGAGCCCGGTGAGCTTTTCTTTCTCATCAGGGTTAACCGTAAGGTCGATCAAATTCCACTGCCGAACAACGCAGAATGCTTTGCCTGGGAATGACTTTGCTGCTAAATAGATCAGGTCTTCCTCAGACCCCAACCAGCCAGCCATCTCCGCGCCTGCGCCGTAAAGTAGCTGCGAGATTTCTTCTAACGTGACCATGTAATTTTCTCGAATTCGTACGCAGCGAAATTCAGTTCGCTAAGGTTCATAACTGAGAGACGGCTCATCAAATCTCGATCAGAAAGTCCTGATCGAAACCGCTCTCTTCGGTCGGGTATCCGCGAGGATTTGACACTACTCGGCATCCTCCTTTATCGAAATCCGCAGCGATGTGGGTATGTCCATACACCCAAAGATCGGCCTTCCCCAGAAGCTCAGGCCAATTGTTTGCGTACGCAGCACTAAGGTGTGCAGGAAAATCCCCACTCACGTATTCCGACGTAGGAGCATGGTGCGTGACGACAACAGTTTTACCGGCGAAGGGCTTGTCCAGTTCCCCAGTAAGCCAGGCGTACGCCGCCTGTGATTTTGCGATCAAGTCATCAGGACGCAAACGTCGGAAATTTTCATCGGTTCTGATCACGGTGAAATCGTTCATCCAGTCCCAAGCGACTCGTTTCGCGGCAACGACATCTCCGGTCGACGAGTAATCTGTCCATGCAGTCGTGACCAAAAAGCGTGTTTGGTTCAGGATCAAAATTTCATTTTCAAGGACGTGGACATGTGGCGCTGCGGCGTCCTTCATTTTTCGAAGCGTGCGATCGATGTGGCCGCCGTAATACTCGTGATTGCCGCACACATAGATCACTGGGCAGTGGAATGTGTCATTTGCCCACGAGACTCCACGCAATTTGATATCAATATCACCAGCGAGAATGACTACGTCCGCGGCGCTTGGGGCGGGCTCGAATCGAGCGAAGCCGAGGTGCAGATCTGAATAAATTTGGATTTTCATGGATTATTCTGCTGCCGTTGTAGTGGCAGAACGATTCGGGGTTTGACAGTTGGTGCAATGGAAATGCTTTCCGGCGGCAGTCGTGGCGTCGTAAAACATTCGAAATTTGCTGAACGAGCCTGCGTCGGTCACACCGGGAGAGCTAGTGTAGATTGCTCCGCTATCGACTTTATGGAGCAGTACGCACTCACCGTTTTTGTCGTAGCCGACGATCGCACTGATCAACTTTTCCATGCGTTCTAAGGAACTCCCATTCATGCAAGGGGGAGTCACAACCTGAACCGCCTCAATCATTTGCTCTGTGCTTCGCTGAGAGAGCAGGTGGGCCAGCATCGAAGGGTCTGATGGCATCAATTTTTTGAACCGAGCCCTAGCTCCTTCAAAAATGCGGAAGCGAACGTGATACCAGAAATCCTCGGGGTCTCGCTCGACCATCCGCCAGGCCGAGCGGCCAGGGCCTGGGAAGCCAGGTAGGCCAACCAAACAAGAGTCATCTGAAATAAACATGATGGTCATATCCGTGCATCAATTTTTCGGTTTGAGTGCTCTTAAGGCGTGACTGACACGATGCGCCATTCACGCTCAGAGGCGCTTCCTCTGCATTCAACGAGCCTGGGAATGTGGCTTTCGGTCAGAAAGGAATGAGTCCTTTCCGGCTTTTGGCGTCCATTCGGCAGGTGTCAATTTATGCCTAATGTTTTTTGTTGCATCCTTCTTGGATGTGTGCTTAAGACAAGAAGGCGATCACGATATCAGACCCATTAGCTCTATGTACAGAGTAGCTGGGTCAAAAATTTGCTGGCCTTATCCTCCGTTTTGAGGACAAGTCGTCATGCTGACTCAGAGTCTCGCGGTGGTGCTTCGCGCGCTACGAAAAACTAGAGAGCTCACTCAGGAACGACTCCCCTCTAGTAGGAGCTACGCCTTTGCCCTAGAGGCAGGCACGCCGAAAAATATATCGCTAGGCAAGCTACAGGAGCTTTCAAAGAGCCTTGAGATCACACCCCTGGCGCTTTTGGTGTTGTGCGAGTCTATCGAGAGAGGACAGGACTCTTTGGAAGTCATAGGCAAGCTGAAGGAGGAGCTTCGTCATCTCCGCTCGATCGGCCTAGATGAGGAAATACGCGAGGAGCAGCTAAGCTCCAGCCTCGTATCAAAAGCTAAGGCTCGCGAAATTGCTGACAGCAAGAGACTCGCTGTTAAGCGTCTCAAAGAGGAAGGTAAATCAAGAAAGGAAGTCGCCGAAGCGCTAGGTATTTCAAAGTCATCAGTCCAGAGATTTTGGGTTTGATTGGTTCCAGCAACTCACCTGGCCTCAAGTCATCGCTGGCTAGATTCGCTTTGTTGAAACCAGTAGCGGACAAAAAAGCGATTGTCTCTGGGATGAAGGAAGATGCTAAAAATACGGGTGTGTCAAAGAGCATAGTTGCCATTTTGCCAATCATTGTCGGAAGCCAGCTAACGCTGGCCTCCGATCCCACGCAGTTGCGGGTTCTCTCGCAGCAGTCCTGAGCTTCGCGCGGGCCAATCGCTGGATGTCCCGCGATCATCTGTACGGCAAGATCAAGCCCCGCCATCCTCAGTGGCTGAAAAACGCCGCAACTGTCGTGACGGCGGAGATGCTGGATGCTGGGCAGCATCGCTGATGGTCGCCTCAGGCTACGAAGCACAGTCATCTATGGGGGGAGTATCATGCGGAATTTGAGAGAAAAACTCAAAAGCTGGATGCTCTAGGAGTTGTTGCGGACAGGCTCAAACAATTCACGCGGGTAGGCAAACTAATTGGGGAAAAGACGGGATGGAGTCTTCCTGATGAATTTAGTTCAAGTCGCGTTACTCTGATGCGATCAGGGTTTCAAGTTAAAGTGAGACTGCGAAAAAGCTTGAAATACACCAAGCGACTATTGGTAGAAAATGGCGTAAGAGTAAAGCCTTATGACGAATATTGAAATTACGATATATTTTAGGAGCTAGGCACTCTGGCTCGCCTCACGCATGCCTTCAGCCGTTTAAACCACAGTCTAGAACTTCTGTGCGGTGACCTTTCAGGAATATGCCAGAAAAATCCTTGTGTCATTTCGTCGCCTCGTCCTCCCTCAGATGCAACCATCGAAATGGTTGCAGTCGAGCGCAAAAATTCTAATTGAGACATATTCCTGACGGGCAATTAAAGGCAATTCATTAAATGATTATACAGGTATTGCCACCCCCTAGAACTCTTATGAATATCAACAACTTACATCAAGCCATGGCAATACATTATGATTCTTTACCTCTACACCTATAAGCCAGATTACTCCATCGACGTGTTGATATTTCGAAGTGATCTAAAAAACATTTCAGCACCCAAATATAAAACATAGAAATTGCCAGCAGGCGGCAATAGTCCGATTAATAGTCATATGTTACACCTCCACTGTTCAACGGCTTCAACCCCATACGTCTCCTGCCAAAGCTTCAGAACCTTATTCTTACTGCTTCGTAACGAGATGGTCTCTCCAGTGTGAGGGTTCCGATAGCTCTTCTCTCTGCGAGTCGCCGCTTTCACGGAACTGATGGTTTGTGAGCCCGAGCGTATCGAAACGCCATTTTTTCCGCGACCTTTGGATGTGCGGTATTGAGCAGACGGAGGAGATGGCAACTCTCCATTTAGAATCTTGCGTATGTCCTCCAACGAATAATCGTAAGCCGTCAGCAGATGAGAGACTTCACTAAGGAACAAGTATCTGTAACCAGCCTGCAGAGCTACCGCAGATCCATCCATGACCATCTTAAGCCCTTCAAGATACTCTTTAGTCTTGGGTCGTAAAATCACAGATGTCACTTTACCCTCCTCTCATTACCAACCTTTACATTGACTTCCCACTAAAACCAGGAGCCCGCTAAAGCTATCACTGAGTATCGCAGCCAAGTAATTACAAGCTTCTAGGCGCTCTCCTCCACCTCGCGATTGTGCTTGGCCAAACCAGCGTCCAAGACTTTACGTAGTGCAGCTTGTCCTATTTCGTTAGTGCACGCGAATTTGAACAGATCTTCCAGCGAATTGGATAGCGACTCTGAAACTTGTTTTTGACGAGCATCCCATTGCTCATCAGAAATTTGAGCACTATCACTTAATACTATTGCGCGCGCTTCTTCGGCACTAAACCCATATCGATCAGCAATCGCGTAAAACTTCTCAAAGAAATCTCTTGCTCTCGCAAACTCCATACGCTCCCGCAGAGAGTCAAGCTCCTCGCTCTGCTGAGCGAGCCTCTGTTTCGCCTCGGCCAGCTCTCGCTCTAAATCCTTACGAGTCAATAGCTTAGTCATGGCAATCAAACCTCGCACCGTAACCTACGATGTCAGTATAGCTGACCTTTTTTCTCAATAAAGGTCTGAGCCCACACATTATCCGGTTCAGTCGCGGCATCACAAAGAGCTAAATGCCAATTAAAAAATGTTCATCAATGAGCAGGAAGTGTTCGGCTTTTAACTTTTAATGTATGCGCAAAGCACCCTAAAATATGGCGCAACAGCCGGATTGCACATACATAATATTGCTCTAGATCATTTACGACTCGGCCTGTATCCAAAAACCCAACCGATCTGTAATAGATCGTCGAAGGGTACATCCCGCTGCGCCGTACATTTGATGCTTGCCCAATGCTCGGGCAAGAACATTGTGGTCGCAGCGTATGAAATTTCGGAACGGCAGGTTGGGAACGCTCCCCGGGCGGCACCCAATACACTGTGGAGAAACGCTGCTTCCGGTTGCTTGATCACGTCATAAGCGATACCGATCAGGAGGTAGGCTGTCAGGGTCTGCCGGGGGCTTGCGGTCAGATAGTGTCCATGAAGATCACCTAGACTCCGATTGCTGGTGTAGAACACATGAATCAGATCTCGCGAGTCGAAATACGCCCTAGCGAATCCACCCGGCGATCTTTTGTGAATTGGCTCGTGCAACAAGACGTTCAGTAAAAACCGTGCTCCGGCGGGCGAAAGATTGGGGCAGACGCCCCTGAGAACCTCGTTAATCATCCAACTCTGAACCCGCAGGATCAGTAATCCTACCTTGCGTTCTTGCACCAACAGTTTTCCATCAGAAAGCGTGCCGCTTACCAGCCTTCGTTTAAGCCTGAAAAGTGGCGACTGGACGTATTCACTAAAAGCCTCCCAAGCCTTAAAGAAAGGATCCGGATTTGGATGCTGCAGAACAGAGAGTGTTACGGGCATCTCGTGCTTATCACACACGCAATATCCGTACTGCCGCCATGCCTTGCGCCATGAAGGGAGTCGCCCATGTGCCACGTCATCAGCCAGGCATTGCGGGCAATATGCTAGTAGGTAATGGCTCGGAAGTATCCCGGTATCTTGCAGTAGAAACGTTCTGGCGAGAGTCGGAATACGGAGTGCTTTCGGCAACACCTTACCTGCCGCTACTAAGTCTGAAACGCGATCTACGTCCCTCGCCCCGCGACATTTCGCCGCTTGCCGGCAGCTATCCAATTCTGTACCGGTTACCCACCAGACGCGGTTAACGCGTTCCGCATGAGCCAAGAGGAAAAGGTCTCATCATCGGCGGGCCGACAGAAGCCGCGAAACCAAGTCATTTTCCGAGGCGTATGGGAGCGTGTCGTTTCAGAACGGGGGTTTACCAAGCACCGTATATGGCGAATGGTCACGCCTACCAAACCATCTGAGAGCTGGTACAGCTCCAACGGCAGGGACTCGGGGATCTCAGGGGATCCGGTCAGCCTTTCAATGGTGTCGGTGACAAAACCTATGTAAGAAGCACCAAATGGCATTCTCTTGACTTGTATCCTCGAGAAAGAGATCTCTTCAATCTGAAGGCCCTCAGCCAAGGCGTCGCTGCATTGGGTTGTGGCGCACAAGAAAACAAATTTTGAAGTTCCGGAATGAATGAACCCGGCGATTTTCGCAACCACGGGTGATGCACTGCTGTAGGGGCGCCTCATGTACGATTGCACTTCATTCACGACGGTCACCTGAATACGACGTAACTTGAACGTGGCGCTGTAGACGGACTCAATTTGGGACTTCTGACCCGCCATCATCTGAGGTGGCAGCCCCAGAGCTTCGACAAGCCCATCGATCAACGTTGGGTTTGGCTGAGCAGGTACTTCCGGCAGCTCCAACACATTGATGCATTGTCGACAGAGCCTTCTGCATAGCTGATGAATTAACGCGCTCATACCACAACCAGCATCGCCAGAAAGCAAGATCACCTGCGTGTCAGCATGAGACTCTGAGGCTTCGTTCGCGGGCTGGTACGGCGGTGGTTGCATCGCTGCAGCATGCTGTTCTGAGGCATGACTGTTTACTGCAAGATGGGTTGCCGATTGCGCGAGAGAATTTCGGACTATCTCCAAGCACTGTTGAAGTACCGATTCATTGCCTGAGGAACTTATCCACCGCGGAAATCGCCCCATTTTGCCTCCAGGCACGCGTTTTAACGCGAAATGCAGATCGGCCTTGGCCCCAACCTGCAGAGTGGGAGAGAAACGATCAAGCAATGCCTCTGAGCGCCTTCTATCCATAGTGTTGTTCGGGCGCAGCGGGCTATCTTTGGTCGTCGACGTCTTAGGAGCTGATGTCTGAAGAAGTATCCTGAGCTGCGGGGATATTGGCGGCCTTCGGGGAGCGCTTGCGTTTCCCGGATTTAGCGCGACGTTGCTTCAGGGCGGCTTGAGTGCTTTGTGCTGGCCCACCCCCTGTATCCGACTCCAGCATGATGTCGTCCTCGCTCAACGCACCGAGGAGCGCAGCGTGCATAGTTTCAAACAACTTCAACGTGATGCACTCCTGGCCGTTGCGTATGGCCTCGATCGCGCAAGCGCGAAGTAAATCCGTGATCGCCCTGGTGTTACCCCGCAGCCTAACGACTGAAGCCATGAAGTCCACACCATCGACGATGGACTCTTTTTTGAGCGGAAGATGGCTGACGAAACCCGTCAGAAAGTTTGCTAACAATTCACTATCTGATTTCCATTCCTCAATCGTCACCCTACGGATCGTGTAGCGGCTTGTGAGCTGCGTATCTGGGGCGAGCACCTCGTAGAGTTTTTGGATGCCAATTATGATCATCGTGAGCCCGTAATCGCTGTTGGAAAACGACCTTAGGGCTGTGAGATTTGCATTGCCACGCCTGGCACTGACTGCACGCCCAAGATCGTGCGTCTCATCCAGCACTACACCACGAATGTTTTTCTCCCTGATCAAACGCCACGCTTCATGGACGTTATCGTAGGTGGCATAGGGATTTCGGGGTGTTTTGACCACCCCCAGCGCACGGTGCAAAATGGCCCGAAGATCCATGTCCTCCGCGTAGTTGGCCAGGTCGATATACAGGACTTTGCCATGCGGCGAGTCCTCGAAAACCTCTGCGATCTTTTTGCCTAAGGTCGTCTTGCCAGCACCGGGTGGGCCCACGATAACGAGACCGATGTTGCTGTCTAATCGCTCGGCGGCTAGAAGGTCGGAAACCATGTCGTAGGTCTTCATGAACTCAGGCATGACCATGAAAATCTTTCGACGACACGCCTGGATGCGCTCCTCGTCAGATTTGTCCATAAACTTGCGTGCGGCCTCACTGAGATGGTTCATCTAGCTCTCCCCGAGCATCGCTGATGCCCGCTGTGTGAAATCACGCTTCATATGGGTGGTCGGGGTCTTCGGCTTCCGCTCGCTACGGGAGTGATACTGCTTGTCGATGAGGCCGGCCTCCAAGGCGCGCCGGTGCTTCGCTTCGTTCTGGGCATGGCCTTCGTTGAGCAGTTGTGTGGCTTTGATGCCTTCTGGGCTTAGATGACCTCGTTGATCGAGAAGTTTTCGCTGGAGCAAGAACTCCATCATCGTGCGCGGGAGTATGTCTTTGTCGATTGCGTCAAGTTCGATCCATTCATTCTTGGCCGACAAATAAGCCCAGATCGTATGAATATTAAGCGCATCTGGTTTAATAAGAAGTTTCCGGCGAGTATGATCCTTGGCGGCTCGAATATCATATTGGATGCCGCGATACTCCGCGTAGCAATTGGTGCACGTGATTGAGCGCTCTGGCAATATTTCAAGCGCAAAGCGTTTCGGGTTGAGAATCGCTTCAGGTAGCAGCATTCGCCCATTTGCGTCGGTATAGTATTCTTTCCAGCGTCGAGCTGGAGATTTGCCGGAGAAATCTGCGGTTTCGTTGTACTGGCAAATCGCCTTGGTTAGCTCGATCAGAAACTCCCGGTAAGTCATTACCGAGTCTTTGGCTGGATCAAAGTCGCGAGTACGCAGTGGGCGTGAACAAGTCGTACCACGCTGCAGGTGGATAAACTTTGTGTTCAATGTCCCGAAAGTTCTTTCGACTTTTCCGCCCGCCTGTTTCGATTGACGGAACCTCACCTTCATGCCCCATTTTTCGCATGCACGACGGAAGGATTTGGAGCGAAACTCTTTCGCGTTGTCAGTAAAAATGACCTCAGGCTTCCCATAGTAGGGATACGAGAGGCCTCCAAGGCCGAGTCCCTCCATGAATTCGGTTTTGGGCATCAGCGCGTGTAGCATCAGATTCGAAACAGTTCTGCAACTTGGTGCATCGAAGGTAAGATGAAAGCCTACAATCACTCCCGTGTATGGACAGACAGCGAGTGAAAGATAGGGCCTTCCGATTGGCTTATCATCTGTTTCAGAGCGCAAGAATATATCGGCAAGCGTGTGATCGAGCTGAAGTTCCTGCAGGGCTCGCGAGAGCCGGCGAGTTTTCCGATTTGCATACTTGTCTTTTGCTGTGGGATCGCCTTTCTTCTTGGCCTCCCTGTCCTCGGCAGGTATGAGCATTATCCGCTTACGCATGACCGACAGCGATGGGTATGGTATCTCGCGTTTGTGGCATTCTGCTTGGAGCTTTGAGTGGAGGTAATTATACGTCCAGCCTTTGACAGCATAAGTGTTGTAGCAGTAGATGATGGCGTCTTCTTGATCTGCGCTTAGCAGCGTGCTGCCCTTCTTGCGTCCCTTGGCATTCACAATCATAGATGCGATGCCGATCTCTTCATCAAACTGATCGTATAACGTGTAGAAGGTGCTACGGCTGATTTTTAGCTCAGCCATGACATCTTCTTTGGTTTTGAGATCAACATCTCCATCGATGAACTTTTTGAATGCGTTATAGCGATCCTGCGCCAGAGCCCACTGTTCTTCTGTTATTGGGTCAGCCGCTACGTCGTTATTGGCATCCTCGGCGCGCACCTTGATGCTCTCCTGCATTTTCACGAGGTCGCTAAGGTTCAACTTGATAAGGTTGTTTATATCTACATCCATCGTGGCATCAGTGCTTACGCAGCGAATCCTCACCAATTGCCGTTCGCGATCGACTACCTCCTCGACTTTGTAGAGCTGGCTGTCGGGCCCTTTCTGGATGACCAGGCTTCCTGTCTCGATCATTTCAGCGCGCTCCTAGGGGGAGCATGTGGCATCTGAACGATGGCCAAGGGGTAATCAGACAGGCGCTCAGCCATTTCGGAGATCGGATATTCCGCGGTGGAATGGCTCACCACGGCCAAGGTATCGAGGGTTGAGGGTGCTTTGGATTTCATGACTGTTCTCATGAACCATGAAAATCGAAGGTATAGCCCTCCTCAGGAGTAAAATCAAAATTATCGAAATAAAATTTTTCTATCTTCATGATTTTAAAAAATATTTTTTTAATGTTGGAAATTTTTTAATGCTGGATTTTTCCACTGAATATCCAGCGTAAGAAAATTTTTTCGGCGAAAGTTTAGGGGCGTCAAAGAGTTGAGGGGTGTCCGTTAATTTGGAAACGCTGACAATGAGCCTCCTAAGGCACTAACACAGACCTGCTCCCTTCCCTACTTTTCAAGATCAACCAAAATCAACTCGCCCTTGAGGCTGCCATCATGGAGCTCACGCTTTGGGTCGAACAGCGTGGATCGGGTGACGTTGCCGAAAACGTTCGAGGTGCTCTGCAGGCCATCAACAGGGACGAAGAGTTCATCAATATAACTCTCGCGATGCTTATGGCGCCGGAGTAACCAAGGCTCGACTTTGGTAACTTAAAAGCCTCCTTCGTTTTTCGCTAGGTACGTCGACAATACAACGGGGGCCAAAGTTACTGGCCCCCGTCGCAATACCGACTTGATGAGTCAAACTTCTATAACGATTTTGCCGATCTGAGCGTTGGACTCCATGTACTGATGAGCCTCAACAATCTGGGCTAGCGGGAACGTTTTGGCGATCAGCGGATTCAACGCACCAGCCTCAAGCCCCTTGGTGATGAAGGCTTTGGCCAGACTCAGGCGCTCAGGCTCTTGGGTGATCTCAAATAGCTGATATCCGCGAATAGTCAGGTTCTTGCCGAGTACTTCCCATACCGGAATGCTCATATCACCGGTTTCGAGAGCGCCGTACTGGAAGAAAATACCCCGGGTAGACAGCGAGCGAAGAATGTTTGCAACCTCAGCTCCTCCGACCGGGTCGAACGCCATACGAGCGCCCTTTCCGTCAGTAATGCGGTTGATCTCACTGACCAGATCCTGCTCTTCAGTTGCGATCACGTAGGCAGCCCCGGCATCCAGAAGAGCTTGTCGTTTCTCACTTGTACGGGTGAGCGCAACAGGCACCGCACCCACCAAATTTGCGATTTGAATGGCAGCTAAACCGACGCTACTGGAGGCTGCGCGAATCAGTACAGTTTCGCCTTTTTGGAGTTTTCCAATATCGATAAGGGCCCCGTATGCAGTAACAAACTGCATCCAGGTTGCCGCTCCCTCCACTGCCGTCATACCAGCAGGCTGCATTACAACGGCGTGTAGCGGAGCGATGACCAGTTCTCCATACATTCCGTAATCAGCGAAGGAAAACGCAGGGATGACGTTGACCTCATCGCCAACATCGTACTCTGTTACACCGTCACCGATGCTTTCGATGGTGCCAGCTGCTTCATAACCCAAGATGGCAGGCATTTCAGGAACGAACCCGTATTGGCCGGAACGGTACATCGCCTCGGCGCGGTTCAGCCCCAAAGCTTTCACCTTGATTCGAACCTCTCCGGCGTCGGGTTCACGTACATCGACTTCATCGATCTGGAGCACTTCTGGGCCACCAATACGGTGGAAACGGACGACTTTTGACATGGGTAAACTCCCGGTATCTGGAAAGCGTCAAAGGTAATCCGTCACTGCACTGCCCAGAAGTCCGGACAGAGATACAGACTGTTATCCAAAAAATAACAATCCGGTCTAGGTCAGATTATGTGTGGCCATCAAAGCCTTCAGCCATTGCACAAAGGCTTCGACCTTTGGCGGCAATAGATCTCGGTGGGGGTAGAGGATAGAAATCCGCTTGGAAGGTACCGGGTAACCGTCCAGTACTCGAACAAGCGAACCGTCTTTCAGATGCTCTCGCACTGTTAACTCAAGCCCTTGAATCAGTCCAAACCCGGCTAGTGCCGACGTAACGAACGCTTCGCTATCATTCACGTTGATTCCCGAATCAAGGCGCATAGTCTTCACCTGCCCGTCCACGACGAAGATCCATTCGATTGGCCGTGGATTGGTACCGGAGAAATAATTGACTGCTCGATGGGTGTCCAGGTCAGCTAAAGTGCGGGGCTCTCCAAAGCGCTCAAGGTAGGCCGGCGCAGCACATGTCACCATCGGTAGAAAA
Source organism: Pseudomonas sp. WPR_5_2 (assembly GCF_003634475.1). NCBI lineage: Bacteria > Pseudomonadati > Pseudomonadota > Gammaproteobacteria > Pseudomonadales > Pseudomonadaceae > Pseudomonas > Pseudomonas sp. WPR_5_2. The sequence goes on from NZ_RBLA01000001.1 coordinate 377,690, forward strand.
CCTACGCCGGTAGCGACCATGCTCGAGTCTTCGAGGGCCCCCAACCGCACCACACAATCCACTCCCTCTGCGATCATGTCGATAGGCTTGTCACTCGCACCAAGGGTCAATTCGATACCTGGATACTGGCTTTGGAACTCCATCAGGGACGGGATGATAAGCATCTTCCCCAAGGCTACAGGCAGATCTACGCGCAGCTTTCCAGTGAGACGTGCTGGACGATTACCCAATGACGCCATGGTCTCATCGACCTCGGCCAAGATGGCTTTGCACCGTTTGTAGAACACTTCACCCTCAGGAGTGAAGCTCACCTGGCGAGTTGTTCGATTAAGCAATCGCCCACCCAGTTGCAGCTCCAAAAGTTGAATCGTTTTTGAAACAGCAGGTCGATGAAGGTGTAAGGCCTGCGCTGCCTTGGTAAAACTGCCGGTTTCCATGACGCTGACGAAAACCTGCATCGAGTGAACGATGTCCATTAAAACGCACCTGACGAAGGATCATCACAGCTTACTCCCCTCGTCTCTGCCAACAACGGCAAGTTCGTGCGATCCACGTCCACTTTTAACTCTGGGGACATCGGGCGTCAGATAAAAGCGTCCACCCGATGTGAACCGATGGCAATTTACTTCGTAGGTTTAATCCACCTCGCTGATGCAAACGACTTTAGGCTGCGTCATGTCCTCATACGCAAATCGAACACCTTCGCGCCCCAAACTTCCGTACTTAAAACCACCGAAAGGCATGGCATCGAAACGATAATCGGAAGAGTCATTGATCATCACGCCACCCGCTTCAATCTGACGCGCTAGTTTCAAAGCTTTGGAAATATCACGTGTGAAAAGACCTGCATGCAAGCTGTACTCTGTTGCGTTGGCCAGAGCAATTGCGTCTTCCAGATGGTCAAAAGGCTCCAGGATAACCACAGGCGCGAAGACTTCCTGCTGCCAAATCGTACAGCTATGCCTCACATGCTCAAGCACGGTCGGCGCATAGCTTCCCACCTGGCGATGGTGCCCACACAGAAGTACGGCCCCCTCGGCCAGTGCTTCGCTTACCAATTGTTCGGTACGACGGGCCGCCTGTTCCGTAATCATCGGGCCTATATCCGTTGTCCGCTGGTCAGGATCACCCACTACTAAGGCGCGCGTTTGGCTGACAAAACGCTCACGGAAGTCCTCATAAATTGAACGATGTATAAGGATGCGTTGAGTGCCGATGCAATTCTGCCCTGCTGCCCAAAAGGCACCAGACACACAGGACTCCACGGTCGGTTCGATATCACAATCTTCAAGCACAAGTACTGGGGCATTTCCTCCCAGATCCATTGCCAGCTTCTTCAACCCTGCACTACGAGCAATGGCCTCACCCGTGGCAAAACCACCCGTAAAGGAAATCATCCGAACTTCGCGAACCTCCACCAATGCTTTACCCAAGTCGACGCCACCAGTCGCCGGGGTAATCACAGAGGGTGGAAGACCCGCTTTTACCAAGCACTCAACGAGCTTGAGTGCAGACAACGGCGCGAGTTCCGAGGGTTTCAAAATCACGGCATTGCCACCGGCGATTGCCGGGCCGAGTTTATGGGCGACCAAGTTCAGTGGATCGTTGTAGGGAGTGATCGCGACGATAAGCCCCAACGGTTCCCGCGTGAACCAACCTTGACGCGACTCCGATCCTTCATAAGCCCCAAATGGAATCACTTCCCCGGCGTTACGACGAGCCTCTTCCGCCGATAGCTTCAGCGTGTTCACACAACGCTTCACTTCCTTCTCTGCTTGTCGCAGCGTCTTCCCCGCCTCTGCAACAATGAGTTTGGCAAACGCTTCAGCCTCAAGTTCTACATGCCGGGCCGCCTCCTCAAGAATGCGCGCACGCAAGTGACGAGGCATTGCCGCACTCTCGCGCACGCCGATTCGCGCGCGTTCCAACAAGCCAGGAACTGCGGCGGCATCGAGGCAAGGGACGCTCCCTACCAGGCGACCATCGAATGGACTGAACACATCAATCTGTTTGGCTTCAACAAGCTGGATACTGGCCATGCTGGATACGCTCATGACGATCTCCTGTTATTTGCCGTGGGCGGTGTGGATGGCGACGATGTCCGACAGCAATGCGAAGGCCGTCTCGATACGCCCTGCCCCAGGCCCGGACACGGTGACAGCTCCCAGCAGTTCGGTATTGAATGACACTGCATTCGTAGCACCGCTGATTCCGGCAAGAGGATGTGAGTTCGACAGTAACCGAGCTTCGACACTCGCTCGAACCGAGCCATCTGCTTCACGAACGGCTGAGCCAATCAGTTTCCAGCTCGCGCCATTGGCACTTGCCTGGGCAATATCTTGCGCGCTGATACTGCTGATGCCCGAGCACGCAACATCGCTGACGTTCAGTCGTGCATTGAGCAGCTCGTTGGCCAGGATCACCACCTTGAGGCGTACGTCAAACCCTTCCACATCAGCGGTTGGATCAGCCTCGGCGTAGCCGAGCTGTTGCGCTTGTAAGACGGCATCGTTGAACGTCAGGCCGTCTTTCATCTGGGTGAGCACGTAGTTGGAAGTACCGTTCAGAATGCCTTCGAAGCCTTGTACGTTGGCACCCGCCAAGGCCTGCTTGGCCAGACGAATTACGGGGGTGCCACTCATCACCGACCCCTCGTATTCGAAAGCGACCTGGTTGCGACGGGCCAACGCGTTGAGCTCGGCACCGTGCAGCGCAATAGGCCCCTTATTGGTGGTCACTACATGAATGCCGTTTTCCAAAGCCCAGCGGCAAAAGGTAGTTGCAGGCTCGCCATCCACCGGATTGGTAAAAGTGGCCTCAGCGATGATGTCTGCACCGGAATGCTTGATCACGGTTTCGTTGAAGGCCTCAGCATTGCCGCCGGGCAGTTGAGCGAATGCGCCTTTCTCAACCGGCAGCGCAACCAACTGCTTTGCATCCAGACCGTCTTTAGCAACGATGGAGCCCAGGAACAGGTCGGTGACACCGACAATTTTAATAGTGAAACCCAGGGCCTCTTTCCACTCGGCATTACGATCGGCGACCAATTGGGCGAAGCCACGGTTCACGCCACCAAATCCTACCAAGGCAATTTTGTACTCAGTCATTTGCGCTGTTCCTATTGATGTTGTTCGATAGGAACATGCTAAGAGCCTGGCTTTGGCAGTTGAATATGGCAAAGTGCTGTATTAACTGGGCGTTTTGCCCAAGCGCGATGTTGTCTCCGAAATTGCACTTCACATGATCAACTGCTTGCACTCGAACTGACCATCGATTGCTTCGGATTTGATAAGCACTCATCGAAACCATGATCGGCAAAGAGTTGCCCGTTGCCGCCGGTAGCGGCGACAGGCAGAAAGAGGCCGATTCTGTTGAAAAAGTCGGATTTTCATCTGGCCTGAACTCGGGCAAGACCACCATTGGAGAACCTACTCACCACGTTGAGTGGTTTTTCGGCCCTTCGTTGAGCTTTGCAGCTCGGTTATTGGATTGGTTTGAGGGGTTTCGCTTCGTGCAGACGCACCTATCCTGTGATAGGTGGCCCTTGCGAGGTAAATTTGGCCAGCCGTCGCAGATTCTGCACCGCAGCGGCCAGCGTGAACTCATCGGTCGCGCCTCTCATGCCACGTAGTCGCAGGCGATCCAATTTCAGGATGCGCTTGAGATGGGCAAACAACATTTCGACCTTTTTACGTTCGTGGCGAGAGCGCACGTACGCAGGTGTCGCTGCGATTCGCCGAGCCACATCGCGCACGGCTTCATGGACGCTGCGAGCGATCTTGCGGAACGCAGTATTTGGGCAGCACTTGGCTTTCATCGGACAGGCCACGCAGTCGGTCTGCCGGGATCGGAAGATGATGGTGTTGGCTTTGGTGACGTGTGAACGCTCGTTCTTGAAGGCTCGCCATTCGCTACGTAATGCATTGCCGGCCGGACAGAGGTATTCCTCAGCCTCTTCATTCCAGTGGAAATCGTTGCTCGAAAAACTGTCGTTCTTACGCTCGGTTTTGTCCCACACCGGCACATGCGGCTCGATGTCCTTTTCCTCCACCATCCAGGCCAGCATCGGCGCCGTACCGTAAGCGGTGTCGCCGATGAGGCGTTCCGGCTTGATGTCGAACTGCGCTTCGACCCGCTCGATCATGGTCTTGGTGCTCTCGACCTCGGCCGTGCGATGAGCCGGTGTAGGTTCCACATCCACGATGACACCGTGCTCGGTATCGATCAGATAATTCGTGGAGTAAGCGTAGAACGCTGGGCCACCTGGAGCAGCGGTCCAGCGGGCCTGAGGATCAGTCAGCGATAGGCGTTTCGGTAGCGTTTCGGCCAGAGCCTCTTCATCGAGTGCTTCAAGGTATTCACGTACGGCGCGGGTGCTTAGGGACGGATCGCTCCAGTTGACCTGTTCATCACCCGGCACGCCGCGCTGCCGACTTGCATCCGCTTTGATGATGCTGGCGTCCACGGCAAAGCCTTCGCCCTTGACCAAACCCGCATCCATGCAGCGACGTAGCACCTCATTGAACAACCAGCGAAACAGATCGCTGTCCCGAAAACGGCCGTGTCGGTTCTTGGAAAAGGTCGAGTGATTGGGGACTTCATCTTCAAGACTCAAGCGGCAGAACCAGCGATACGCCAGGTTCAAATGAGCCTCTTCGCACAGTCGCCGCTCGGAGCGAATGCCGTAGCAATAGCCCACAATCAGCATGCGAATCATCAATTCAGGATCAATCGAAGGACGCCCAATCGGGCTATAGAAATCGGCGAGGTGATGGCGCAGATCGCTCAAATCGAGACATTGATCAATGCTGCGCAGAAGGTGATTGGCGGGGATGTGATCTTCAAGGTTGAACGAGTAAAAGAGGCGTTCCTGCCCACTCGATAACTGTCCCATCATGCTGTGTGCTTCCCTGCTGGCCAATACTGAGATTCTGCTGGAGCTCAGACAGGGAAGCTACTTTTTCAACAGAATCGGCCAATAAGAGACAGTGGACATTACCCACACCAAGGCGCTAGCGTCAGCCCCTTCAATGTGAGGGCTACACCATGGATGCTATTGCCGACTACTCAAATGAACACCATCGCCGTTGCGTCGTGGATCTCTGGGAAACCGTTTTCGGCTACGAAACCGCGCATAACACCCCCAGCCTTGCTATCGACAAAAAACTAGCCGTTAAGGACGGTCAAGACTAGGAAGCGTGCTGGTCAAATCCGATGCAAATGGCTGCTCAGGTCAATGCAGTTGCTCGGTTGTCAAAACACCGCTGAAAGGACGAACGATGTCACGGTGTTTTCCACCCCTGGCATGGCCGCGATTTCCTTCCACACGAGATGGACACGTTCAGGTGTGGCGGCATTCACACGCAGCATTAAATCGAACTCACCACTGAGTACTTCACACTGCACGACCTCGGGAATGGAGCGCAGCGCGGTCAGGACTTCTTCGCCACGCATGCGGTCGTAGCGGTAGACAAAGATCACCGCGCTGATAAGCGACGTAGGCCGCCGCGACTCACCGAGAAGTACCGTATAGCCCTGGATCGCACCGTCGCGCTCAAGACGCTCGATGCGCTGGCGCACCGCATTGCGCGACAAGTTGATCTTGGCACCCAATTCGATATGGGCTATTCGCGCATTGGCAGTAAGTTCGGCCAGTATGCGTTCGTCCAACGGATCGAGAATGCGCTTCATGCAGGCCTCGGCTGTGCCTGACGAAGAGCCTGGCACAGACCGTCCAGATCGCCCTTGGCCAGGTACGGTGGTTGCGCGCGCACCTCGACACTGCTCGGAACGCATGCTTGCCAAACGCCCAATTCGGTCAACAGCGCCGCTGACTTGGCCGGCGCAATTTGCCCGAAGGTGACCATCGGAGCGCCCAGGCTGCGTCGATGAAGCCTGCCGGCCAGTACACCGACAGCGGTGTGAGGATCAATGGCCGAGCCTGTCTCTCGGAACAGCTCGACTACTTCATCGCGCACCTGGGATTCGTGTACGGCATAGGAATCGAAGAGCACTCGAGCACGCAGCCATTGCTGGTTGCCGATGCTCATCTCTCCGCAACTTTCAAAATGCTCCATCAGCGCATTTGTTGAGCAACCATCGTGCTCGTAAATCTCCCAGATAAACCGTTCAAGGTTGGAAAACAACGAGAAGTCCATCGCCGGCGACACTGTTCGATTAGTCATCCGGGTGGAGTAGCGATTGCAATGAAAAAACTGGTGCAAGGCATCATTGCTGTTGGTGGAAATGATCACCTGATTGATGGGTAGTCCCATTTTCTGCGCAATATAACCGGCGTAGATCTCGGCCGAGCTGGCAGCTGGGACACTAAAGCCAACGGGACGCGTGCCACCGCCCAGTTGCAAGGCCGCGTGGAAGTAAAAAACGATCTGGGCCAGGACGCCGACCCAATTGGTCGAGTTGAAACAGACCGGCAACACTCCGTCCAATGGCCACTCACGCAAGAGCCGAGAGACCAGCGTCTGGCAATCATCGAAATTTCCGTCAACCGGAAACAGCTGAACCCGCTGCGGGTCGGCTGCCTGCAAGGCACTGAGTTGCTCAGGCGCAAGCCCGTCGCGCGGATACAGTATCGCCATGCGGGCGGCCGGGCAGTTAGCAAAGGCTTCAAGCGCCGCGACGCCGGTATCACCGTTAGTTGCACCGACCACCAACGCTTCTTTACCGACCTCCTCCAGAAAATGCTCGACCAGGCGCGACTGCAATTGCGCCGCGAAATCCTTGGAAGAACCGGTCGGGCCATGAAACAGCTGGAGTATCCACTCGTTATGCCCGATCTGTTCAAGTGGCGTAATAGCGCGGTGCTTGAATTCTTGATAGCTGTCACTGAGCAAGGCACGTAGAGTGCTTTCGTCTATGGAAGAGCCAACAAAAGGCGAAACCACTCGCCAAACCAACTCATCAAACGGCAGCCACGACCAGCTGGCAATCTGTTTCTCGGTGAAGACAGGCAAACTGGCCGGGACATAGAGACCACCATTTTCGGCGAGCCCCGACAGAACCACACTGCGAAAATCAGCATGCATGTCACCGCCGCGAGTGCTTACGTAATGCATGTCTACTCCAATTCAGGTCTACAAAAGGCGATGGGCTTGAGCCACCAGCCAGGTTGAAAAGTGGGTGGCATCCGGAGATAGAGCTTTGCTCTGCTCGTGCACCAGATAAAAAGATTCGCTTGCTTCGATCCGATGATTGAATGGCGCAACCAATTGCCCATTCTTAAGTAAATCCTCAACCACGGAGGAGCGCGCCAGTGCAACGCCCTGCCCCAACTCCGCCATGCGAATCGTGGAAATCAACGTGTCAAACTGGAGGCCGCGGGAGTAGTCGACATCGTCTGCGCCCACACGTTTTAACCAGTAACCCCAACCCTCTTCGTACCCCAGCACATGAAGAAGAGAATGGTTCACCAAGTCGCAAGGCTCATGTATGGGAGCCCTGGCCATGAGCTCCGGGGAGCAAACAGGCTGAAGGATGTCCCAAGTCAATCGCTGAGCGTGCAAACCCGACCACTCACCGCATCCCCAGCGAATCTCCAGGTCATCCTCGCCGTCCGGCTCTTTCACCCAAACATTGCTGATATATCGAATATCAATCTGGGGATACTCCCGACAGAAATCTGCAAGTCGAGGAGCCAACCAGTAGTGCAGAAAAGAAAGGCTGCCGCGCACCTTCACGTGCCGTCGATTGCGTTGGCCGAAAATCTCGTTTGTGCCAACTGCCAGGCGACTGATTGCGTCTTGTACGACAGGCAGGTACGACTGCCCTTCCTCGGTCAAATCAAGCCCTCGAGGTAAGCGCTTGAACAGCGCCACGCCGAGGTGGCTTTCCAGCTGGCGGATCTGCTGACTCACAGCCCCTTGAGTCAAGTGGAGCTCCTCCGCCGCGTGGGTAAAGTTTAAATAACGCGCCGATACTTCAAATGCCCTCAACCAATTTAAGGGGGGTAGTGACTTTTGACTCATCGGCGCAACCTCATCAGGACTTTATCAATGCTCAATCATTGCCTGAGATGTTCACGCGGTGCCAGAGGAATGAACCGCTGCTGCTATAGCCAACCGCTCCGCTCTCTTGTTCCGAGTGATCCAGTAAACGAAATAGCACCACGCGATAAAGGGCAGGCCGAAATAAAGCGCCACTCGCTGCTCAGGATCAAATGCAATACCGACGCAGGCCAGGAGGCAGCACAACATTGCACCGATAGGCACCCACGGATAACCACGCACACGGAAATGCAGGTCTTCAACTCGGCCGCCATTAGCGACGTACTGCCGACGGAACGCGATCTGACTTGCTGCGATGCTCATCCAGACGACTACAACAGCCAGACCGGAAATGGACACCAAGGCCAGGTAAACCGTATCAGGGGCAAGCACACTGCTGAGCAGAGAAGCCACTGCCCCCGCCATACTGAGAACAATGGCATTCACCGGTGTGCCGCGGCTGGAGAGCCTGGCGTAGCACTTAGGCATATGACCTTGATCGCTCAATGTCCACAGCATGCGCGATGCGGCATACAGACCAGAGTTAGCGGCGGAAATCAGTGCCGTGAGAATGACGAAGTTCATAATGTCGGCGGAGTATGGGATGCCAATCAGCTCAAACACCATGACGAAAGGACTTTCTACGAGCCCCGCTTGCTCCCGTGGCAATAACGTTGCGAGGACGAAAATTGTTCCGACGAAGAACAGAGCCAAACGTACTACTGTCGTGCGGATTGCCTTGGGCACGCTAGTTTGTGGATCGTGCGCCTCACCTGCCGCAATTCCGATCAGCTCAGTACCGGAAAATGCGAAAGAAACAGCCAAGAGAGTCATTGCAATAGGTAAGAATCCGGTGGGGAAAAGCCCCTCACGGGTGAAGTTGGATAATCCCGCGCCCTGCAAATTCTGCGTGTGAACAAGACCGATAATTGCCGCTCCACCGATCACAATGAACGTGATAACCGTTAGAACCTTAATCAGCGAAAGCCAAAATTCAGTCTCCGCAAACAGCCGGACAGAGACGACATTACTTACAAAAACTGCAATGGCAAACAGCGCACTCCAAATCCAGACCGGTGTGTCGGGAAACCACCGAACCATCAGGATGCCCGCAGCAGTAAACTCTGAACCTATCGCTACTGCCCAAGTGAGCCAGTAAAGCCAGGCCACTGTATAGCCTGTGCCTGGGCCCAGGTATCGCGTTGCGTAACTACTGAACGATCCGGTTTCCGGCATCTGTACAGCCAATTCACCGAGACAGACCATGACTAAATACACCATCACTGCACCAATGATGTAAGCGATCACTGCGCCGAGCGGCCCTGCTTGATTGACCGTGTAGCCAGAGGTCAGAAACAACCCCGTACCGATCACACCTCCCAACGCCAACATAACAATGTGTCGAGTTTGCATTTCTTTTTTGAAATGCGAGTTTGGATCGGATCGATTAGTGTCTAACTGTATGGTCATAATCGTTTTCTCATGAAAGGTGCGAACAAGCGTTTTCGTAACTGGCTTTAGGGCAGTACAATTTTGTTGTCGCTAAATTTTATTATTTTCATTCTTCATGAATGGCTTGAGCTGAATATCGAAAGCCCCATCGGTATTTAAACGCTGACCTCACTGAAACGCTGTGAACTGTCAGTGAGAGGACTTGCATCACTTTGTCTGCTTCGGACAAGAGTGAAGGCTTGTTCTAGGTCAGCCAATAAATCTGCTGGATCTTCAATACCGACGGACACTCGAACCAAACCTTCGGAGATTCCAAGTGCCTGACGCTCTTCCAAGGTATTTTCCACGTGACTGGTCGTTCTAGCAGGCCCATAGATGGTCTCGACAGCACCCAAATTACCCGCCCGATGCGCATACTTGAGCAGCGGCAGCAAGCGAGTCACTGTGTCCATGCCTCCTCTGAGCACGAAGCTGACAATGGCTCCAAATCCGTTCATTTGCGAACGAGCGATGTCATGACCTGGATGTTGAGGCAACCCCGGATAGTTCACCGACTCGACCAGAGACTCGGTACAGAGGTACTCGGCCAAAAGCTTCGCACTCGCCTGTTGCTGGCGAAGACGCAGAGCCAGAGTCTTGATGCCTCGGATGATTAGATACGCCGAGAAAGGATCCAGGGAGGCACCATTGATTTCCCGGTAATGGCGAACTTTAGACATCAAATGCTCGGCGCCGCAAACCAGGCCGCCGAGTACATCCCCATGACCGGACAGGAATTTGGTCGCGCTGTGCACAACCACATCAACGCCTAACGCCAGCGGATTCTGATTCAGAGGCGTTGCGAATGTATTGTCCGCAACAACCAAAGCACCCACTCGCTTCGCCGCTGCCACAAGGCGCCGAATATCAACGATTTTCAGTGTTGGGTTCGTGGGTGTTTCCAGGTACAGGACGCTGCAGCTTTTCGCGATCTCTTGCTCGATAGACTCTGTGTCGTGGGTCTCGCAAAGCGTGACCTCGACTCCCATGCGCGGAAGAAACTCGTCAAAGATCTTGTTTGTGCCACCGTAACTATCCCGGGTAGAAACCACACGCTGCCCATAGGATAGGAAGGTGTGTAGTACACCGCTGATTGCGGCCATTCCAGTACTGAAAGCTACAGCAGATTCTGCGTTTTCGAGCTCACAAAGTTTCTCTTCCAAGACAGAGACGGTGGGATTGCTCATCCGGCTGTAAATGAAGCCGGGTTCCCTTCCCAATGCTACGTCATACCACTTATCGATATCGTCATAGCCATAGGCGGCACTGACCACAATGGGTGTCTGGGTCGCATTGTAGGGGTGTTGAATTTGCTCTCCTCCCCATACGACTCGAGTCCCCATCCCTACCTCTGAAGCTTGGATGGCGCGTTTCTTATTTTCCATAAAGTTCTCGCATCAAGGGAAACACAACCGTGTTTCAAGTGGGCATGGGAGGGACTATATGGAAGGCTCATGCTTTTGAAAAATCATGATATATGGGAGTAAGGGGTGCTTTTTTTAATGGCTGGATGCGGCTTACCGAGCGTCTAACCATTACTAGCAGAGACGTCGTCATCAACATTCAGCTGCGAGACATGACGAACTTGGGGGTTCCGCACTAAAGCACCCTGGGTGAAACGGCGCCTTGCATATGACTAGAGAGGACTCCATAGATCTCGGAAATCACCTGCATCGTTGCGTCTTCGATCGCTCCTTCATTACGGCATAAAACCCAGCCGTTATCTGCAATCGCTCCCTCGAACGCCTTGGTACAAGCGACATGTTCTTCCAGCTTATGGATCACAGTACTGCTCAGCCCACGGCGTCGTGCCGCTGCCCTCGCCCATGAAATATCAGGGGCGGTAACAACCCCGACATGCAGGTCTGGCACTCGCACGTTTCGATTAATGTTCAACTGGAGAATCTCTGCAAACGGGACTATCCGGCGAAATGCGGCTTCAGACGGGTACCAGCGATCGATCAGGATGATGCTGCCTGGTGGCTGTTTAGCCAGGACATGCTGGGAAATCCAGGTACGGCTATCAGCAAAGCGCTCACAAACCTCCAACTCCAAATCCCGGGAGGGATTTCTGACGAGTTTGTTAACGAGCGTCATTGTTTCGCCCCTATAGGGATCGCTTTTACTCTCGCAAAGTCGGATCACCTTTTTGTTGTCTGCCCTCAATACTTTAGTAACGGCCTCCAACAGTGTGGTTTTTCCGCCACCCTTGGGCCCATCTAGAGAAACAAACAGCGGACGATTCATTTTTCACATAACGATTAATATTCGGTTTTTTTGCCCGGTTCGTTCGCTGGGACCGCTTGTGGCGACTACGCGAATCGTGTGGGGGGCTTAGGAACAGACAATGATGAAGACTCTAACCTGGTTTCTGGCTAAAGGGTCTCGAAATCAGGGTAACAGGCGCTTATGAACATCGGGGCCTCAGTGGCCCGAAGGAGCAGCTAAGAAACGCCTCCGAGACCGTTCACGCGAGCTTTATGGCGCCGCCTTGGATTTCGTCACGCGCCATTCGCAAATCATAGGCGTCCTGGTTGAGCCTGTGAATCATGTTGAGCAACCGTTGACGAAGCACCTCGTCCTGGAGCTGTTCTGCTGCGCGCATCACATCGAGTGCTGCGGTCTCGTTGTTAGTGGCGACTGAGTCGAGCAGTTTGCGAATGCTTCTTGATTGCCGATTCATCTCCACCTCCCCTGGATTTCAGTGACGCGAATCATATGGCTGGAATGTTTCGTCCGTGTTTCAGCTGCAAGAATTGATGTTGATTCACAGGCTGAAGCTGATGAGAGGCTGAAGCAGCACCTCTCACCACTCAAATATCATTCGGCCATTTGCAACTCTGGCAATTTTACCCTGAACATTCTGGTCAGGCAGATCAGGCATATGATCCCAACAGCCATCCAGCTCAAGCCGATCAAAAATGACATGTGTGACAGGCTTGTCCAAAGCCATAGGGTGGAGAGAAATCCTAGCGCTGGAATAAATCCGTAGAGCAGATAGTTTTTAGTGCCTACTTTGTTTTCATCGATCAAATAGTGCTTTATCACTGCCAGGTTCACCGCAGAAAACGCAAATAAGGCGCCGAAGCTAATCATGTTTGCAACGGCATCCAGTGTGATGAACAACGCAATCAGCGATAGAGCGCTGACAACAATGATCGCCGCCGCTGGAACTCGCTTTTTGGTATGCAGGACGCCAAAGACTCGAGGTAGCGCTCCATCTCTGCCCATGGCGAAAAGCACCCGGGAAACGCTGGCTTGAGAAACCATCGCAGAGGCAAAACAGCCCGCGACATAGGTAGCAGTAAACGCGGTCACCAGCATTTCACCACCGGCGCGGCGCATGACATCGACAGAGGCTGAGTCTGCATCTGCAAAAGTCTTCCACTCAGGGAAAATCAGATGCGCACAATACGACACAACCAGGAACAAAACGCCGCCTATCAATGTTACGGCCATAATAGCTACCGGGATGCGGAAGCGAGGGTTTCGAGTTTCTTCAGCCATCGTTGATACAGCGTCAAAGCCAAGAAACGAAAGACATAGAACAGCCGCACCAGAAAAAACAAGCGGCAAACTAAATTCAGAGTTGTGGAACGGAAGCATCAAAGATACCTCGCTCGCCTGGCCACTAAGCTTACTTACGGAAAGCGCTACGAAAACAACGATGAACACCAACTGCGCAACAACAAGAACGAGATTTACGCGATTAACAGATTCTATTCCGACAAGATTTAGCCCGGTGACCAGCACAATAGAGCCCAAAGCCCACACCGCAGCAGGGACCGCTGGAAAATACTCTGACATGTATATCCCAATGAGCAGGTAACTTAACAAAGGGAGAAAAATATAATCGAGTAATAGAGTCCAGCCTGCAATGAACCCAAAATGAGCGCCAAATGCCTTCCGAGTGTAAGTGTAAACCGAACCTGAGTACGGGTGAGCTTGAACCATTCTGCCGTAACTGTAGGCGGTCAACAGCATAGCGACTAACGTGAACAAATACGCGGTGGGCATGTTGCCCTTGGTCATTTGCGTGACAAGCCCATAGGTTGTAAATACAGCAAGGGGAACCATGTATGCCAATCCGAAAAGTACCAGTGCGGGTATGCCCAAGGACTTTCTGAATGTTGCGGAAGAGCCGGAGTATTCTGTTTTCTCGCCAGCATGGCCAGAAGAGTCGGGTACGCTTATTTTTGTAGTCATTGCGAACTCCTTAATCATGAGAGTACTTTATTGCCTGTTTTTCAGGCTGAAAGGAAACGCGTCGCCGAATATCTCCGGCAACTGAAAAAATCAAGATTCACTCAAAAGGCGGTTTCAACCTTCAGAATAAAATTCTATCTCTGCCCTCCCCGCTGGCAGCGCGCACGTAACCGATGCAGTCACGAACGACTCCAGCGAAAGGCAAATGTTTTGGGGGGGAGAGAGCGTCGACGAAAAGTTTGTCGACGCTCCGGGCCTTGGAATGTTTAAAGCCGGCCGATGAGCTTCGCGGTGCGGTCTACAGCCTTGCGAGTTTTATCAACCAACTCGTCAATTTCCGTGTGCCCTGCTACCAGCGCCGGGGCCATAATCATGCGGCCAAGTGTCGAGCGGATAATAACGCCCTCTTCGAACCCGAAAGTACGGCACTGCCAGGCAAGATCATTCTCATTTTCAAAGCGTTTGCGAGTGTTTTTATCATCAACGAACTGCAGCGCAGCAACCAGACCGGTTCCTTGAATATCACCAATCAGAGGATGGTCACCAAAGGCTTCACGCAGGCACTTTTGCAAATAGGGCCCTGAATCATTCTTCACCCGAGTGACAATGCCTTCATCACGCAACGCCTTCAGGTTCGCCACCGCGACCGCGGCTGCAACGGGGTGACCGGAGTAGGTCAGGCCGTGTGCGAACACTCCGCCCTGCTCTACCAACGCTTCTGCGATGCGTTTCGACAGTACAAGCCCACCCATGGGTACATAACCACTGGTCAGGCCTTTGGCGATCGACAGCGTATCGGGTTCAAATCCGAAGTACTCGTGAGCGAACCATTCACCGGTACGCCCGAACCCGCCGATCACTTCGTCCGCGCAAAGCAGGACGTCGTATTGACGGCAGATCCGCTGGATTTCCGGCCAGTAGCTTTCAGGCGGGAAGATCATGCCGCCGGCACCCTGGAACGGCTCTGCGATGAACCCTGCGACATTCTCGGCGCCCAGTTCCAGAATTTTTTCTTCAAGTTGAAGCGCGCATTTACGACCGAATTCAGCCGGTGTAAGGTCGCCGCCCTGTGCATACCAGTACGGCTCATCAATGTGCGCGATGTCCGGGATCATGCCACCCATTTCATGCATGAACTTCATACCGCCGAGCGCAGTGGCCGCCAGTGTCGAGCCGTGGTAACCGTTCCAGCGACCGATCATGATTTTCTTCTCAGGCTTGCCGACAACTTGCCAGTAGCGGCGCACGGTGCGGATCAACACCTCGTTTGCTTCTGAACCTGAGTTTGTATAAATCGCGTGGCTGTAGTGCTTGGGCAGCAGGCTGAACAGCAGTTCCGACAGTTCGATAACGGCCGGGTGCGTGGTATGGAAAAACATATTGTAGTAAGCCAATTGGTTCATCTGCGCACTGGCTGCCGCAGTGAGGTCGGTACGACCGTAACCCAACTGGGTGCACCATAGACCCGACATACCATCAAGATAGCGATTACCATCATTGTCCCAGAGGTAGAGGCCCTCACCTCGCACCATCACTCGTGGCCCTTCCACATTCAACGCTTTTTGATCAAGGAAAGCGTGAATGTGGTGTGCCGCGTCCGAGGCCTGGTAATCTTCAGTCGCCCGACCTGGCTTGAATGGTAAATTCATTTCAATCACCTTCTTGTTTTTGGATTGATGGCGGGGACGGATTGTTGTCTGCGCCCCTATAGTTTTCTAACGGATCCTTGAAAAAAACATCCTGAGCTTGCGCGAGAGAATGGATAAACAAGGAAAATAATTCCGATTGCGAGGCAATGTTCAGCTTGCTATACGCATGTTTACGATGAGTTTTAACGGTATCCTCAGATATGGCTAAACGCTCAGCAAGGGAGCGGGTTGAATGCCCTTTCAATATCAGTTGCGCAATTTTGCATTCACGCTGAGACAGAACCGAGCTACCGAAATTGTTTAACGCAGTATGTATTTTTCGGGCGAATTGATTTTCAAACATACCATTAAGCGTATCGGCGCCTAACCCTTCCCAATGTCTACTGAGTACCGCCAGCACCCATGGACTTATCATCTTGAATTGCTGCAGTTGTTGCTCGTTTAATTTGCTGGCACTGGCCAGGGATACCGCAATTGTATAGCCAGGCGAAATCTGAAGAATGTAATTAAGCTCATCCTCAATATGGGCATGCTGATAAAAGGCCACATAGTACTCACTTCGCTCAAAATGGTCGGGAGCGACATCCGCCAAGTGATAACAACCTGAACCGACACTCTCGACAGAAACACTGTAAAACGGATCAAGCAAATAAAAGCCCGAGAGATATTGTTTTACGTTTCCTTCCGGTAACCACGGCCCCTCGTCGTCGCGTTCAAACAAGGCCTTGGGCAGACCGTCGTGCGGATAGAGGTAAACTGTCGTAGCCTGGAGTGGCGCAAGTACGCTAAAGGCTCTAACTAGCGTACTCACAAACTCAGGTCGACCCACAGCGAGAACCACTTTTGCCATCTGTTGATACCACTGCACTGATGCAAGTTGTTCACTGTCCACCACACGCCACCTGTGCTTGTAGGCGCCTCGGGATTCCTTTCCTGAGGCGTCCAAATGTATCGCTTGCTTGCTTGTTGTGATTATCCCACGAGCAATACGTAACCGATATCACCCTATAGTGGGAATTAGCGCGCCCTGACAGCCGATTATTATCAGCCCTCTCAGAATCAACGTAGCTGGAACCAGGTCGTTTTCAGCTGGGTATATTTGTCAAAAGAATGAAGAGACAAGTCCCGCCCAAAACCCGACTGCTTACCGCCGCCGAAAGGCACGCTGACGTCAAGCGCATCCACTGTGTTTACTGAAACAGTGCCCACGTTAAGCGCTCGAGCTACACGGTGAGCTCGATTGAGATCATCACTCCAGACAGACGCGGCCAGTCCATAGAGGCTGTCGTTAGCCATCGAAAGTGCCTGCTCCTCAGTGTCAAATGCCGTGACAGCCAATACTGGCCCGAAGACCTCGTCTCTACTCAGCGCCATGTCTTGCTGAACATCCGCAAAAATGGTGGGCTCGATGAAGTTGTTTGAGCCATTGAAGGTCAGGCGATTGCCCCCGCACACAAGCCGGGCTCCTTGCGACGAAGCCTGCTCGATTGCAGACGAGATTCGATCCGCTTGCTGGGTGTCTACGATCGCCCCTGCACGACTTGCCGGGTTCAGAGGATCGCCCGGCATCCATTGGCTTGCCTTGGCGATCAAGCGTTCCATGAACTCGTCTCGAATCGAGCGTTGTACGTAGAGACGGGAGTTGGCGGAACAGACCTCACCCTGATTGAAGAAGATGCCGAAGGCAGCCTTTTCAGCGGCCAGGTCAAGGTCTTGGCAATCCTCAAATACCAGGCTTGGGCTTTTTCCGCCGCACTCCAGCCACACCTGCTTGAGGTTCGACTGTGCGGAATACTGCATGAAATATTTGCCCACCTGAGTGGAGCCGGTGAACACAAGGCAATCCACATCAGGGTGCAGGCCCAATGCCCGGCCAGCGACCTCCCCCAAGCCAGGAACCACATTGAAGACGCCGTCAGGAATGCCCGCTTCCTGAGCCAACTCGGCCAACCTCAAAGCGGTAGCCGGAGATTGCTCGGCAGGCTTGAGAACCACGCTGTTCCCTGCAGCCAACGCGGGCGCCAGTTTCCAGGCAGCCATATCCAAAGGGAAGTTCCAAGGGACGACCGCGGCGACCACGCCGAGTGCTTCCCTGGTCACGGTTGCCAATGCGGATCGCGCGGTTGGCGCGACTTGGTCATAGATCTTGTCCACTGCCTCGCCGTACCAGGCGAATACGTTTGCCGCGCCAGGCACGTCAATGTTGTACGCGTCCATCACCGGCTTGCCCATGTTGAGTGATTCAAGCAGCGCGAGCTCCTCGCGATGGGCCAGCAGCAACTCGGCCAGGCGCAGCAGGACTTTCTTGCGTTCAGCCGGAGCCATACGAACCCATGGCCCTTGGTTGAAAGAACGCCGCGCTGCCCTTACTGCCAGGTCAACCTCGACATCGCCGCAGGCAGCTATATTCGCAAGAAGTTTATTAGTCGCGGGGTTTATGGAATTGAAATTTGCCCCGGATTGAGCTGCGACCCAGCGACCGTCAATCCAGGCCTTATCGGCAAAATTCTGTTTGGCAGCCCGCTGCTGCCAGTAGCTAAAGTCGTGCACGCTCTGCTCCATGATTTGTTATGAGTCAAGATCATGATGTTGCGGCACTCGGCGATTTAGGAAAACGAGCAAAAATATGGCTTATCAAAACAAAAAAACTAATCAGATATCTACCAGCTCGACCGCGTCCATATACGACAATGAATGTTGAATTCACATATATAAGCGGTTCTACGCAGCCAAAACTTTAGCCAGAAGAAAAAATAACCTTTTCAAACTCTACCGGTGACAGCTGATTGTTGAAACTATGACGTCGTGTGATGTGACGCAGTTTGAGCAGCAACACAAAAGACCCGGTCCGTCAGGACTTATGCTTCCTGATTACTGGTTTCTCTCCCAGCTCACCTTGAAATCACACCTGCGCAAGATCAATACCAAACTCGGTGCCGGTGGCCGTACCGAAGCGGTCGCAATCGCCCGGACACTCGGGTTGCTGGACTGAGAATCGATCCCTGTAGGAGCAAAGCTTGCTCGCGATGGCGGCGTATCAGGCGGTCCATGATTGACTGACCTGGCGCCATCGCGAGCAAGCTTTGCTCCTACACCGATCCAGACGTCTATCTCGCCATTATCAATACCTTCTCGAGGGGAGCTCGTCAGGTGCTCCTCCGAATTCCAATGAACAAAAAACAACGATGTGTCGACAATCCTGTTGCATTTGCCGATTTATCCTTTTAGATTTCGCCTCGAAACAACAATGTGTCAACAATAAAAGATTCTTACAGGTTTGCAGGAGCAGGTTCTTTTCGGTGATACCACGGGTGGTCACCCTCGGAAACCGAAACCCTGCTCCTGCTTTTTCCTGGTAACGAACTGTCCCGCTACCCCAATTCGCGTGCCTATTACCCAGCGCACTACCCGCAGGAGATCGCCGTGCTCCAAGCCTATGCCCAACACGTCCACGAGCGCGCCGAGGAAGGCCTGCCGCCCCTCGCGCTGAACGCCGAACAAACCGCAGGCCTGGTCGAGCTGCTGAAAAATCCCCCGGCTGGCGAAGAAGCACTTCTCGTCGACCTGATTACCCATCGCGTTCCGCCAGGTGTGGACGAAGCGGCCTATGTCAAGGCCGGCTTCCTGTCTGCTATCGCCAAAGGCGAAGCCAAATCCTCCTTGATCGACAAGCAGCGCGCTGTAGAGCTGTTGGGCACCATGCAAGGCGGCTATAACATCGCCACCCTGGTTGAGCTGCTGGACGACGCCGAACTGGCCGCCGTTGCCGCCGAACAACTCAAACACACCCTGCTGATGTTCGATGCCTTCCACGACGTGGCTGAAAAAGCCAGGAACGGCAACGCTCACGCCAAAGGCGTACTGCAATCCTGGGCTGACGGCGAGTGGTTCACCGCCCGCCCGGCTATCGAAGAAAAGTACAGCCTGAGCGTGTTCAAGGTGCCAGGCGAAACCAACACCGACGACCTGTCCCCTGCCCCGGACGCCTGGTCGCGCCCGGACATCCCGCTGCACGCCCTGGCCATGCTGAAAATGGCCCGTGACGGCATCCTGCCTGAGCAACCTGGCGCCATTGGCCCGCTCAAGCAGATCGAAAAAGTCAAAGCCCAAGGCTTCCCGGTGGCCTACGTTGGCGACGTGGTCGGTACCGGTTCGTCGCGTAAATCGGCGACCAACTCGGTGCTGTGGTTCTTCGGCGACGACATCCCGTACGTACCGAACAAACGCGCCGGCGGTTTCTGTTTCGGCAACAAGATTGCCCCGATCTTCTACAACACCATGGAAGACGCCGGCGCACTGCCCATCGAGTTCGACGTCTCGAACCTGCACATGGGCGACGTGATCGACGTCTATCCGCACGCCGGCAAAGTCTGCAAGCACGGCACCGACGAAGTCCTGACCACCTTCGAAATGAAGACCCCGGTCCTGCTGGACGAAGTGCGTGCTGGCGGCCGTATTCCGCTGATCATCGGCCGTGGCCTGACCGAGAAGGCCCGTGCCGAACTGGGTCTGGCGCCTTCGGACCTGTTCAAGAAGCCTGAAGCACCGGCTCAAAGCACCAAGGGTTTCACCTTGGCGCAGAAAATGGTCGGCAAGGCTTGCGGCGTGACCGGCGTTCGTCCGGGCACCTACTGCGAACCGAAGATGACCACCGTCGGCTCCCAGGACACCACCGGGCCGATGACCCGTGACGAACTCAAGGATCTGGCGTGCCTGGGATTCTCTGCCGAATTGGTGATGCAGTCCTTCTGCCACACCGCGGCCTATCCGAAACCGGTGGATGTAAAAACCCATCACACCCTGCCGGACTTCATGCGCAACCGCGGCGGCGTTTCGTTGAAGGTTGGCGACGGCATCATCCACTCGTGGCTCAACCGCATGCTGCTGCCGGACACCGTCGGTACCGGTGGTGACTCCCACACCCGTTTTCCGATCGGTATCTCGTTCCCGGCCGGTTCCGGCCTGGTTGCGTTCGCCGCCGCCACCGGTGTCATGCCGCTGGACATGCCGGAATCGGTGCTGGTGCGCTTCAAGGGTAAGCTGCAACCGGGTATCACCCTGCGCGACCTGGTGCATGCCATCCCTTACTACGCGATCCAGCAAGGCCTGCTGACCGTCGAAAAGAAAGGCAAGATCAACGCCTTCTCCGGGCGCATCCTGGAAATCGAAGGCCTGGACGACCTGACCGTCGAACAAGCCTTCGAACTGTCCGACGCCTCGGCCGAACGCTCCGCAGCGGGCTGCACCATCAAGCTTCCGGAAAAGGCCATTGCCGAATACTTGCGCTCGAACATCACCCTGCTGCGCTGGATGATCAGCGAAGGCTACGGCGATGCCCGCACCCTGGAACGTCGCGCTCAAGCGATGGAAGCCTGGCTGGCCAACCCTGAACTGCTGGAAGCGGACAAAGACGCCGAATACGCCGAGATCATCGAGATCGACCTGGCCGAGATCAAGGAACCTGTGCTCTGCGCGCCAAACGACCCGGACGACGCGCGCCTGCTGTCGACCGTTCAAGGCCAGAGCATCGACGAAGTGTTCATCGGTTCGTGCATGACCAACATCGGTCATTTCCGCGCCGCCGGCAAGTTGCTGGATCAGGTCAAGGGTGAGCTGCCAACCCGTCTGTGGCTGGCCCCGCCAACCAAGATGGACGCTCACCAGCTGACCGAAGAAGGCTACTACGGCATCTACGACAAGGCCGGTGCGCGCATGGAAATGCCAGGCTGCTCGCTGTGCATGGGTAACCAGGCACGTGTGCAGACCGGTTCGACCGTGGTCTCGACCTCGACCCGTAACTTCCCGAACCGTCTGGGCGACGCCACTAACGTCTACCTGGCCTCGGCCGAGCTGGCATCCGTGGCCTCCATCCTGGGTCGCCTGCCGACCGTCGAGGAGTACATGGAATACGCTGGCAAGATCGACAGCATGGCGGCCGATGTCTACCGCTACCTGTCTTTCGACCAGATCGCCGAGTTCCGTGAAGCGGCGGCGAACGCCAACATCCCGGTGGTTCAAGCGTAAGGCGTAAAACGCAGAGCGCCGACACCAAAGTCGGCGCTCTGCCCTTGCTTTTTACTCGTTTGAAAATGAAACAAACAGTTCAAAAAAATGGATTTTTTGGGCTTGCACCCCCTCACAAACAATCGATTTTTTGAACAAAAATTCTTTGATATGCCTCAGCGCGCAGGCGGTCCTACCTCTATCACGAGATCAACAATCTCCGGCGGCCTACCTCACCCGAGGCTCGGCATGGTTGTTCGATTGAATTCGGAGGTGACCATGTACTCCCAGCACACCACTACCCACCTCATGGCTTGCCGCCGTTTGGCGATGGAGCAGAATGAAAAACTGTTCGAAGCCGCGAATACCCTCAATCGATCAGCCATCGACTTGCTGGATCGACCCGATCTCGACAGCGAAATGTTCCTTCACTACTTACAACTTCGAGGGAAGGCAGAAGCCCTGTTTCGTGAAGCACTGGATCATCTCTCCTTGATCAATGAGCAGTTCCCTATCCCCCAGAAACGCTCCCCGGTTTGGAGCAGATCGCATTCACCTCATCAACCGTCCAGGGGCGATCTGATTGGGCTGCGTCCGGCGAGGCGACTATGGCACCTGCTTCCCTGCCCGGGATGAGGCCGGAAGACTATTGACCGCCCATTGCATTCTCTTATGGGCCGGAAGGGGCCTCTCACACCGTAAGTCACCGATAAGCGGCGCGATCGCTTGGCTGGATGTCAGCTTCTCTATGGTGAGTGCCACTGCCCCCTCCTGCACACCCTTCACGCTCACACCTGATCCATAGCCTCGACCACGCCCTGGTCCTCACCCAGGAACCCGCCGCTTTGATGCTGCCACAGCCGCGCATAGATGCCGTTCTTCGCGAGCAATTCAGAGTGCGTACCCTGTTCGATGATGCGTCCGTCATCCATGACGATGAGCCGGTCCATCGCCGCAATCGTGGACAAACGATGGGCGATGGCGATCACCGTCTTGCCCTGCATCATTTCATCGAGGCTTTCCTGAATGGCCACTTCGACTTCCGAATCCAGCGCGCTGGTGGCCTCGTCAAGCAGCAGGATCGGGGCGTTCTTGAGCATCACCCGGGCAATCGCGACGCGTTGGCGCTGGCCGCCCGACAGCTTGATACCGCGCTCGCCCACCAGGGTGTCGTAGCCGGTGTGGCCTTGCCGGTCGCTCAGTTGGCTGATGAACTCATCGGCCTGGGCATTGGCCGCGGCGCTGCGGATTTGCGCGTCGGTCGCATCGGGACGGCCGTAGGCGATGTTGTCGCGAATGGAGCGGTGCAGCAGGGAGGTATCCTGCGTGACCATGCCGATGGCGCCGCGCAGGCTGTCTTGCGTCACGTGTGCGATGTTTTGGCCGTCGATGCGAATCTCCCCGCTGTCGACGTCATAAAAGCGCAGCAGCAAGTTGATCAGCGTGGATTTGCCGGCGCCGGAGCGGCCAACCAGGCCGATTTTTTCGCCCGGACGAATGCTCAGGCTCAGGCCATCGAGCACCTGGCGTTCGCCATTGTAGTTGAAGCGCACCTTATCGAAGGTTACGGCGCCGCCGGAGGTCACCAGGACGCCCGCGTCCGGCGCATCCTGCACCTTTGGGCCGCGGGTAAGCGTTGCCATGCCATCCTGCACGGTGCCGATGCTCTCGAACAGCGAGGTCATTTGCCACATGATCCAGTGCGACATGCCATTGATACGCAGCGCCATGGCGGTGATGGCCGCCACGGCACCTGCGCCGACCTCACCCTGGTGCCATAGCCACAGGGCATAGCCCCCTGCTGCCATGATCAACGCCACCACCAACGCCTGGTTCACGATCTCGAACTGGCTGACCAGGCGCATCTGGCGAAAGCCGGTTTGCTTGAAGTCCTCCATCGCCGCACGCGCGAAGTGCGCTTCACGATTGGAGTGGGAGAACAGTTTCACCGTCGTGATGTTGGTGTAGGCGTCCGAGATACGTCCGGTCATCATCGACCGCGCATTGGCCTGTTCCTGCCCGACTTTCCCCAGGCGGGGCACGAAGTACCACATGGCCAGCCCGAACAACACAACCCAGGCAACGAAAGGCAGCATCAGTTTCAAGGCGAAGCCGCCGGCCAGTGCGATGATCGCAATGAAATACACCCCGATACCGGGTGCGATCTCGATCAGGGTGAATAGCAGGTCGCGCACCGCTAGCGCCGTCTGCATCACCTTGGTAGTGACCCGGCCGGAAAATTCATCGGAAAAAAACGAAAGGCTTTGCCGCAGCATCAGGCGATGGAAATCCCAGCGCAGACGCAACGGCAAGTTAATCGCCAATATCTGGTGCTGCACCATGGTGCGCAACGCCACCAGACCGACGCTGGTCACCATGATGATGCCCATCCCCCACAACACGCGACTTTCCTGGGCGGCCGCTTCACCGCCCGCCTGCCAGGTCGAGAGCAGGTCCACGACCTGGCCGAGGAAGGAAAACAGCCAGGCTTCGTAAATCGACACACTGGCACTGAGCAGCGCAAAAGCAAGAATGTAACCGCGAGCGCCCCGCGTACAGGCCCACAGGAATCGAGCCAGGCCGTTGGGTGGCGGTGGTCCCTCGTCGGGAGGAAAGGGGTCGAGTCTTCGTTCAAACGCACGAAGCATGGTGTTCTCCAAAACGATCAAATTGAGGCGATTCTGCCATTGAACGATGCTTTGAGGGGTTTGAAAAATTGAGGTGTGGCGCCAGGAACCATCAGAAACGCCTGGCATGAATGCACAAGAGCCCTGGTAAATGACGTTAATCCGTCAACTACACTGATGCGACGCATGGCTGCACAGAGACTTCGAGCATGGTGACCAAAACTGCAATCGTATTCGCAGGCGGCGGCAGTTTGGGTGCTGTCCAGGTGGGCATGTTGCGGGCCCTGGTCGAGGCCAATGTGCGGTTCGATATGGTGGTTGGCGCTTCGGTAGGCGCTATCAACGGAGCCTACTTTGCCGCGAGGCCCGATGCCGATGGCGTCGAGGCGCTCGCCGGATTCTGGCGTGGGCTGAGTAAAACTGACATCTTCCCCCTGTCCTGGCTTGATACCTGTAGAGGACTGATCAAACGGCGTGGCTTTCTGTTGCAGCCGGCGGCCTTGAACCGATTGCTGGGTCGGGCACTGCCCATTCATCGCATCGAGGATGCGGTGCTGCCCCTGTACATCGTCACCACCGACCTGCTCAGTGGTGCCGAGACCGTTCTGTCCAGTGGTGAACTCGGCCAGGCGCTTCTGGCCAGCGCAGCCATCCCGTTGGTATTCCCCAGCGTACAAATTGCCGATCAGTTCCTGATTGACGGTGGTGTGGCAAGCAATACACCCATTTCAACGGCCGTTGCCCTGGGCGCCACCAACGTCGTGGTCGTCCCCACTGGAATGAGTTGTGCCCTATCACAACCGCCCCGCGGCCTGATCGCCCTGGCCCTGCATACCGTCAACCTGATGAGCATGCGCCAACTGGTGAGCGACATCGAACACTTCCGCACGCTCACTAGCCTGCATATCGTCCCGCCCTTGTGCCCGGTGGATGTCTCGGTGTTCAACTTTGACCAGACCGAATCTTTGCTGCAGCGTGCCTATGAGCAGACCCTCCGGTGGCTGGCCCGTGGGGGGCTTGAACGCACCAAGGTACCGGGGGCCCTGACGATCCATTCACATGCCCATGAGCATTGAGTGTCCGCAGCCACGCAAACACACGAGCATGGGTGATTTCCGGGAAAAATCGCTCATTGACGTCTTTTGCTGCTTTCTCCCTGCAGACAGTGCAAAGTACCTCCCTTTTTTTCCAAAGGAGCCGGCCATGCCTCTGGGCAAACGTGAACTCGCGCGGATCGAGCGCCGTTTAGTGACAACACTCACCGATGCCTGCGAGTCGGCAAAAGGCGAAATCAAAGGCTTTGCCTGGCTCACCCACACCGCTGACTTGAGCGCCCTGGCGCAAACGCTGAAAGTGACTTGGGTATTCGAAACGTTGACCGATAAACAGCTCGCCCAGTCCAGTGCGAAAGCGCGAATTTTCGAGCTGACGGCTATCGCGCTGATCGAGGCAAACATCGATGTGAAGCCTTCGGATCTCACTGTCCGATTCGACTCTGAAGAGGAGTGCCAGCGCACCCATGGTGGCGATTGGCAAAGGCGTCTTGCGCAATCACGCGTGACCAAGGGTTTTTGAAGATGGCCAAAGAAATCGAAAATCCATGCATTTCGGTTTGCCAGTTGAGCGGCGATCTGTGCGTGAGCTGCGGACGCAGCAAAGAAGACATCAGGAAGTGGAAACGCATGAAGCGGCCCGAAAAAATGGCCGCTGTGCAAAGGGCGAATGTGCGTTTGAAAGGCCTGAAGAAAGCACACTGACCAATGCGCTCTCGTTGCCCTTACTTGTTAAGGCGCAGCGCGTCGAAAGCATCTCGCGCCTGGCAGGCGGTATAGGTCATTTGCGCGGCGACCAGACCGGCCAGGCCAAAAGTGCGGGTCAACCCGAACTGGCGGAAACCGTCGGGAATCGGAATCGACTTGGCGATAGCGTCAGCCAGAACCTCGCCCGCCACGGTCGTGGGCGCCATGCCATGACCACCAAAACCAACGGCGTGCCAGACGCCGGCTTCATCCTGGCCGATCTGGGCCATTTGATGCCGGCCATAACTCATCAACCCGCCCCAGGAATATTGGATGTCTACACCGTCGAGCTGGGGAAAAACGTTTAAAAGATCTGCCTTGAGCAGGCTGGCGATCGCCTCCGGGCTGCGATTGAGCACCGAAATCCGCCCTCCCCATAGAATCCTGCTGTCGCGCAGCGGGCGGTAGTAATCAAACGCGAACCGCGTGTCGTAGATGGCGGATTCACAATCGATCGCTTCTTTGAGGCGAGCCCCGAGAGGTTCGGTTGCAACCACATAAGTGGCAATGGGCAACACGGCACGTTCGACAGGACGATAGACGCCGCGCGCGTATCCGCCACAGGAAAAGATGACATGCTCGGCATGCACTTCCCCGCCCTCGGTTTTCACCACATATTTATTTCCACGCTTCTCGATGACCAGGGCCGATGATTGCTCGTGGATACGCACACCCAATCCCGCCACAGTGCGAGCAATGCCGTACACGTACTTGAGCGGATGAAAGTGGAAAGCGTTGCGCTCCAGCAGGCCGCCGAAATAACGCTCAGTCTTGAGTCGCTCTTTCAGCTGGCCTGGCGGCATGTATGCCCAATCTACCCCGTAGACCTCGCGCATAAGTTTTTGCGGTGCTTCAAGTCTTGACGGGTCGTTGAACCAGTTGGCGAGAATCACCCCCTTGTCAACCAGGTCACAATCGATCCCGTACTGTTTGACCCGATGACGGATTAACTCAACGGCATCCAGCGTCAGCCGGTAAAGGCGTTGCGCCTCTTGAGCGCCAAGGGTGGCGAGAAGGTCAGCGTTTCCCAGGCTGTAGCCGCCGAACACGAAGCCGCCATTACGACCCGAGGCACCATGACCGATACGATGGGACTCCAGAACAACAACGTCATTGATGCCACGCTCGGCCAACCCGAGTGCGGTCGACAGGCCCGCCAGGCCGCCGCCGAGAATACACACTTGAGCATCCACACGACCCGATTGGGCAGGATAGGTTGTGATGTCGGCCGTGGTTTCATAATAGGTTTGCTGGTAATCCGTGGTCATGAGCTTATCCTTCGCGAAACCAATAGTCGCTTGTCTGAGAATCCAGACAAAACGCCGTCGAGATCGTCGCCTCGACGGCGTTTTGATTCAATCGCCCAGTTGCAATAAAAAGTCCTGGACATAGGGCACAACCGATAGTCCGGCGTGGGCGGTGTTGGGCACAATGTCTTGCTGAACACGTATGTCATAGGCCTCAAGGTTACGCGCCAGTGTGGTATTGCGCTCCACCCGGGTGCGGCCGGCGTCGTTGATGCCTTCCTTGTATTGCACTGAACCGGGCTCGTAGTGAATCTCCCAGGTTTCCAGGTCGGCGGCCCCCACTAACAGTTGAACATCGACTTCACGCAGCGCATCGAGATTCAGGCGTTTACCGAAAATCGCCTCGATGCCTCCGGTACCCACCCACCAATCGCGCCCCTCATCGATCAAGGTCACCGACCCTGGTGCACCGATAGACACGGAGCGTAGACGTTCGGGGTGCAGGTAGTAAAATCGGTTGGCAAAGTGGCCACCACCCGAATAACCAAACAATGAAAACCGCTGGAACGACGTGTTGAGTGCCTCGGATACTTCATCCACCATGGCCAGCAGGACTTCGTCATACCGGATGTCCCCTTCCTTGAGGTATTTGAAACCATGCGGGTTGCCATCGCCCAGTGGACCTACCGGAAACAGCGGCGCGAGAATGATGTAGCGGTTGAAGCGGCCGAACTCGGCAAATGCGTCCCGATACTCGACCATCGTGCGCCCGGTACCATGGACCGCGACCAGCAAACGATGGCCTTCAGGCGATTGATCAAAGGTTTGCGGAACATAAAGACAATAGGCAAAACGCGGATCCTTGCGGCACGAAAAAATGGTCGTGCTACCTCGGTAGTACATCTGGCGACGCCGCGCTTCGGGGGTGTCTTGAGGGTTGCTCAACATTGTGAAACCTCGTTGATAATTGTGCCATTATTGGTAGATACAGCGGGCCAGGGTCATGCACGGTTGCGACTCGAACACCCACTTTCCAGGTTTTGTGGAAGTCACCCTTGAACAAAAAAACGACTGATCGCAGCCAATTGGTGCTGCTGATTTCAAATGACATCAATGCCGGTATTCTTCCGACCGGCAGCTGGCTCAAGCAGATCGATCTCGAACACCGCTACGGCTGTACCCGACTGGACATCCGTCGTGCGCTGGACCAGTTGGTCCTCAAAAACATGGTCGAACACATCCCCAATCGGGGTTATTACGTCCACACGCCTGACTTGACCCAGGTGTCGGATACCCGCGAAGTTCGCATCGCACTCGAATGTGCAGCGGTCGATCAAATGGTCGTCACCGAAGAACGTCTGCAGGCGCTGGACGTCATCGCGCAACGCTTCAGCCGCCTGGTCAACGAAGGCACGATGCAAGAGTGCTACAGCGCCAATCTCGAATTTCATCGCGGGATCTATGACATGTGCACCAACCGGGTCATGATCGAGTTCATTGAAGAAATTCGCAGCCGTCCCCCATCGTCTCCCGGTGGCACCTGGCGTACGCATCTGCGCGCCGAGCAGTCGAGCCGCGAACATTTCCAGATCCTTGAGCTCCTGCGTAACGGTGACCGCGAACAACTCAAGCGACTGATCGCGGCGCACATCCGTCAAACCCCACTGGAGCCCTGAGTTTCAAGGCTTGATGCTGACGCCCCACAGACGTGGCTTCTGCCCGATCCAGGCGTCGTAGCCTTCTACGTTCTGATTCAGTGCAACGATGTCCAGGCCGTTGTACATGACGATCATCGGCACTTGATCGATGAAGCGCTCATGCAGTTGATCGAAGATTGACTGGCGCTTGGCGACGTCACCTTCCTTCTGTGCCTGGGCCAGCAGCTCCATCGCCACAGGGTCTTCCCAGACCTTGCGCGACTCCTTGTCCTTGTTACCCGTCACCTGCTCAAAACTCAGCGCCGGATCGAAGCGTGCAGAATAGGTAAAGGACATCGCTTGATAACGTCCGGCCTGGTAACGCTCAAGCTGGGTCCCCCACTCCATGACCTCGACCTGCGCGTTGATACCGACCGCTTGCAGCATCGCCTGGGCAATGATTGCCAGGTCATAACTGGGCACCATCGAACGCTTGTTGGCGACGATCGTCAGGGGCTGACCGCGATAGCCCGCCTCCTGGAGCAGTCGCGTTGCCTTCTGCGGGTCGTAGGTGAAGCCGCGTTGTTCGCTCGGGCCGTAATAGTTGGAGGCCACGCTGATGATCGAGTTATTGGGCACACCGAAGCCATTGCTCGTCGTCGCGACCAGTTGCTTGACATCGATGGCGGCGGCAATGGCCTGACGGATTCGCTTGTCCTTGAGCAACGGATCCCGGGTTTGGAACATCAGCACGTTCATGGTCGCGCTGGGATCTGTCGAAACCTTGAGCGATGCGTGGGTCTTGATTTCGGGCAGGTCGGTTTCGGTGACTTCAGCCAGGTCCAGGTCGCCCGAAAAGAGCGCCGCCTTGACTGTTGCCTGATCGGGAATAATCACAAACCGTACTTCATGGGTCAGCGCATTCTTGCCGCCGGTATAGCCGTCGCGCGGGCCGGGCAAGGATTGATAATCAGCGAATTTGCTCAGCGTGACGTACTGCCCACGCTTCCACTCGCTCAACTGATAAGGACCCGTGCCGATCGGTGCCAGGAACTCACCCTGGGCATTGACCGAGGCTTTGTTCAGTACCGCGGTGCCGCCGCAGTCGGTCCGCGCCAGCGTGGCGAGGAACATGCCGCTGGGCTTTTCCAGTTCCATCACCACGGTATGGTCATCCGGTGCCGTTACCCTGGTCACCTTGGTCAAGCCGCTGCCATCAAACTCCGGAAGGCAACGCCACTGTGTCTTGGGGTCCATGTCCCGGTTCCAGCTCCAGAGCACGTCGGCGGCGGTCATTAGCTCACCGTTATGGAACTTCACACCCTGGCGTAAGGTGAATGTGTAGGTCAGGCCATCCGCAGAAACATCGATCTTCTGTGCCAGCAATGGTTTGACTTCGCCCTTCTCCCCATAGGCCACCAACCCTTCGGTCATGTGCAGCACCACCGCATCGGAACGGTCGTCACGATTGACCCCCGGGTCCAGGCTGCGAATATCGGAGTTCATCGCCAGACGCAGGGTTTGCGCCTGGGCGATACCGCAACCGACCATGGTCATCATGCTCAGCGTCAAAGCGTTTACTAAAAAGCGATTCATAAGCGAGTCCTTGATAGAGCTGCAACGGGTTGATACCGCCACCGGTGTGGCGGCTTTAAAAAATCCTTCACACCGCAGCACTGCTGCGTAATTGATAACGCCCATCGGCCAGCCGCACCAACGGATTGGCGGCAGCCAGCAGTCGATGAGTGAAGGCGTGTTGCGGGTGGTCGAACACTTGGGCGGTGGTGCCAATCTCGACCACTCGACCTTGCTGCATGACCGCCACGCGATGGGCAATTCGCTCCACCGCTGCCAGGTCATGGGAGATGAACAGACAGGCAAAGCCGTACTGCTTTTGCAGCCGCTCGAACAACGCCAGGATTTGCTTTTGAATGGTCATGTCGAGGGCGGAAATCGGTTCGTCGGCGATGACCAGCTTGGGGTGACGAATCAGCGCCCGGCCAATCGCCACCCGTTGCCGTTGACCACCGGAAAGCTGATGGGGGAAGCGGTCGGCGAAGAGCGGGTCCAGCCCGACATCCTGCAAAATGGTGCGCACCCGTTCGGCCCGCTGTTCGCGACTGAGGCCCGGTACATGGCGCAGCGGTTCAGCGAGGATTTCCGAAATTCGGGCACGCGGATCGAGGGACGATACCGGGTCCTGAAAGATCATCTGGCATTGCAATCGATGCTCGCGGTTGGCGCTCTTGAGGATGTCGACGCCATCGAAAAAGATCTCGCCGGCAATCGGATTGACCAACCCGACAACCGAACGGCCAAGGGTGGTTTTACCCGAACCGCTGCCACCGACCAGCGCCAGGGTTTCACCCGCGGCGATCTGCAGACTGACCCCATCCACCGCACGTTTGGCTTTACCGCGCCACAGGAACCCCTGGCGCCCCGGGTGTTCGATGGTGATGTTACGCATGTCGACCAAAGGCGCGGCCAACGATGCGCTGTCCAGGTTGCCTCGTGTAGGCAGGGCTTCGAGCAGTTGCCGGGTATATTCAGCCTTGGGGCCCAGCAGGATCTGTTCGGTCGGGCCGCTTTCGATCGCCTTGCCGCTGCGCATCACCACGACTTTATGGGCATGGCGCACCACCAGCGATAAGTCATGACTGATGAACAGGATCGCGGTGCCCTCCTCCCTCGTCAGTTCGAGCATCAGTTCGATGACGTCAGCCTGGGCCAGGGTGTCGAGGGCCGTGGTTGGCTCGTCGGCGATCAACAGCGCCGGGCGCAACAACATGACCGAAGCCAGCATGATGCGCTGTCGCATGCCACCGGAGAACTCGTGAGGAAAAGCGTTCAAACAACGTTGCGGATCATCCATGCCGATCCGGCGCAGCATCTCCAACGAACGGGCAAGAATGGTTTTTTCATCCAGGTCGGTGTGCAGGCGCAACCCTTCCGCCATCTGTTGGCCGATGGTCAATGTCGGGTTGAGCGAGACCATCGGCTCCTGAAACACCATCCCGATCTTCGCGCCGCGGACATCACGCAACTGATCGTAAGGCAAGGTGCACAGGTCGGTATCGGCAAACTCGATACGACCGGATGCGACGCGCATCGGCGGCGGCAACAGCCCGATGACAGCACGTGCCGCCATGGTCTTTCCGCTGCCGGACTCACCCACCAGCGCCACGATCTCGCCGGGTGCCATGTCGAAGCTGAGGTGGTCAACCGCAAGCGAACCCTCGGTTCCCACTTGAATGCAAAGATTACTGACGCGAAGCAAAGGCTTGACGGTATCCATTAGCGACTCATCCGAGGGTCAAGGCGATCACGCAGGGCGTCACCGAAAAGATTGATGCCGATCAGGGCAATGGAAATCATCAGGCCAGGGAAGAAACCCAACCAGGGTGCCGTGACCAGATGCGGCCGGCTGGAGGCCAGCATGTTTCCCCAGGTGGCGGCAGGCGGAGGAACGCCCAACCCGAGAAAGCTCAAGGCGCTCTCCGACAGAATCGCCCAGCCAAACATGCTGGTGGCGAGGACAATCAACGGTGCCACGCAGTTCGGCGCGATATGCCGCCACATGGTGTACAGCTCACCATTGCCAATGACCCTGGAGGCTTCGATGAACTCTCGTTCACGCAAGGACAACACCGTGCTGCGCACCACCCGAACCACGGTGGGGATGTAGGCCAGGCCCAGCGCCAGCACGATGCCGTACTGACTGGCGCCCACAATGGCGAGCAACCCCAGGGCCAGCAACATCCCGGGGAATGCCAGCAACGCATCGTTCACCATCATCAACAGGCGGTCCGTCCAGCCACGCAGGTAACCGGCGAGCAGACCGAACAGTGTGCCGATGCTGATGGCCAGGATCACCGTCAGCAGGCTGATCCACAGGCTGGTGCGGGCACCGATGATGATGCGGCTGAAGACATCGCGGCCGAACTCATCAGTGCCCAGAAGGTGTGGCCAGGACGGCGCCATGAATCGGTTGGCCAGGTCCAGGCGCAGCGGGTCATACGGCGTCCAGACGATACCGGCCACCGCGAGCAGCACCAGCACCCCCAGCAGGCTGCCACCGATCAGCGCGTTGAACGCGAGCGGACGCTTGTGCCCCGTAGCCTTCGATACAGCGCCTGGCGGTGCGGCAATTTCGCTTAATGTCTTCATGCTTTCACCCGAGGATCGAACAGCGGATACATCAAATCTACGAGCAGGTTGACCAACACGTAGACGAACGTAATGAGCAACAGGCAGCCCTGCAGTACGGGGTAATCACGGGCATAAATGGAGTCGACCATCAGGCGCCCGATGCCGGGAATGGTGAACACCGTCTCGATGACAGCGATCCCGCCCAGCAAGTTGCCGAGGATCAGGCCGATCAGTGTCCAGGTGGGTGCAAAGGCATTGCGCAATGTATGGCGCCAAAGCACCGCGCGCTCCGACAACCCCTTGGCCCGTGCATGCGCGATGTAGTCCAGGCGCAGGACTTCGATCGAGCTGGCCCTCTGCATCCGGATAATCACGCCGCTTTCATGCAACACCAGCGTTGCCACGGGCAAGATGATGTAGGCCAGCGCTTTGCCAAAATCCGCCGAAAACGGTACATACCCCACCACCGGCAACCAGCCCAGTTCCAGGCCAAACACATACAGCAGCAACAGGCCCATCCAGAAACCGGGGATCGACAGTAGCAACGTCGCGGTCGTCACCAGTCCCAAATCAACCAGCGTGTCCTGTTTCCACGCCGCCAGCATGCCGAGAGGCACAGCAATCACCGCCGCCAGCGCGACCGCCGTCAAAACGATGGTCACACTGACGCTGAAGCGCTCAAGTACCAGCGGCAAAACGGCCTCATGACTGGTGATCGAAAAGCCCAGATCACCCTGGAACACTGCCTTGAGCCAGATCAGGTACTGCGCGATCACCGGTTGATCCAGCCCGAGGGACTGCCGCATCTTGACCAGACTGGCGGGGTCAGCCATGTCGCCCAGCATCAGGAGCGCCGGGTCACCGGGTATCAACCGGATCATTGCGAAGACTGCAATGGATATCAGCAATAACGTCGGGACCGCCATGGCCAGACGCTGAATGATCAAACGAAACATGTGGGCTCCTCGATGTTGATACGGCCCTCAATCGAGCAGGGCTCAGGCTGGCAACCGATCAATGTTTACCAGGTGGCATACCGTGCGTAATCGGATTCCATCTCGAGACGGTACTGCCCGAATGTACGGTTGATTGCCGGCAAGGAGGCAATTTCCATGAAGCCACTGGCCGGCCGCATCAATATCATCGCCACGGTAGCGGACAGATTGTCCTCGCCACTCGAGCTCGGACGGGGTGGCCGGCAGACGGCAAATGGCTTGCCGAAATCATCGAAGAACGCGCTTTTGAGGTGTTCCAGCGTCAAGCTGCCATGAAATGACTTGAGCAGTTTCTCGACACGGATATCGCGATAAAAGCTTTCGGGTGCACCACCGATGCCGGTGTTCTTCAATTTGATCTGCGCCACTGCGCTGCGCCAATGGTTGGCGTGCACCAGTAGATCGTCGACTTCGAACAGCGGAAACACTTCATCAGGTGCGCATTCGTAGTTGATGGCAAACCCGGCGGCATGACTGAGCATCATGTTGTTCGAACCGGATTTTGGTGTCACCGCCACCGCTTTCATCGATAGGGCGAAATGGTTGGCGTCCAGCGCCTTGCGGCGGATAAGCGGCAATGGCACGCCAAGCACTTGATAGTCGCGATCCGATTCCAGGTTGTTACCCGTGATCGCCGTGCCGATGGAGTTCATGCCTGCGCGGGCCAGCCCACCGGCTTCGGTGAATGTCAGCACATCCGGGCCGTCATCACGACGGATGTGCAGGACCACGCCCGTCTCCGCACACTCCATGCGCCAGTCCCAGTTCTGGCCGTGCAGGACTTCATTGTTCGCGGTGGCGCCTGGAAGGACGATGGCGCCGGTGCAGCCATCCAGTTCCGGTTTGTCCTGCATCGAGCGCCGCCCCAGATGAATGATCTCGGTACGGGCATTGATCATCACAATGGCCTCGAAGTCGTGACCGGAGCCTTCGGCGATGCCCCGCATCTCTTCCAGGTACTGTGGCTCGAACGCTTCGATATTGGGAATGAATTGATTGACCAATCGCTTGATACCGGCCCAGTCATAACCCATGTCCAGCAGTTGCTGACCGTAGATTTCAATGCTGCGAGCAATGATTTGTGGGCAGGCTTTGCCGTATTGCACGCCTCGGGCAAATGGCCCGCCACTCAGTTCGATACACGGGAAATGCTGACTCATGCCCTGCCCTCAAATAGGTTGAGCAAGACACAGAGCAAGGATCAGACCAATTTCACAAAAACCCAATCAATATTGGCGCCAATTTGGATTCCAATAAAGTGTTCGCTCAAAAACGCACCGTTTTCGGCCAGGAAACTGGGTAGTAAATTCACAAACGTGTAAAAACGTGGCACTCCTGATTGAGCTCCAGCCACCCGGAAAAGTAACGGACATTCTCCTGAACGACTGAGCGACATCGAATGTCCACTCTGGGTGACGCTTTCATAACGCTGCCTTCAAGGCGATGCTCGATAACGGAGGATTTTTCATGGTCAGGTCGCAAGCTGTGGATGCTCCCGTGCAAACCCTGCTGCTCGAACGCAACGGATGGGTGCCCAATAACCCGCGCTTACCGGTGCTCATTTACATCAAGGCCATTGCCGTTCAACAGAACGACCCGGCGGACCTGATCGAGAAAACCTTCACCGACAATGGCTGGCCGCCGCAATGGCGTTACGGGGTTTACGACTACCACCATTATCACACCCATGGCCATGAAGTGCTGGGCGTGGCCAGCGGCTTCGCTCGCGTGATGCTGGGAGGCCCGGATGGCCGGGTGTTGGAAGTCAGCGCTGGCGATGTCTTGCTGTTACCCGCGGGCACGGGTCACTGCAATGTGGAATCCAGCGATGACTTTCTGGTTGTGGGTGCTTACCCGCCGGGCCAGCATCCCGACATCTGTCGCAAGGCACCCAGTCCAGAGCAACTGGCGAATATTCTCAAGCTGCCGTTTCCCGAGCATGACCCCGTCCAGGGTTTGCATGGCGCGGTCAGTCGGTATTGGAGTGACTGATCAACGGAAGTCGATTCGACAAGGTCAGTCCCCGCGCAAAATCAGCGCATGCGCACCGTCCCACTCGGCGAAGATCTGTTGCCCGCAGTGCACGCCAAGCAACTGGTAGTCGGCCTGCAGTTTCTGCACCTGCAGCTCGAGCCCATCTTTGGTTTCGAGATAGAGGTTAACCATCGAGCCGATGAACTCTTCACCCACGACCGTGCAGCTCAACCGGTTGCGTCGCACAGGCTGCGCGGTCAGCTCGATATGCTCGGCGCTGATACAGACTGTCACTCGTTCGGCGGGGACCACCGTTTTACCCTCCGGCAGTCGCGCCAGGAATCCGCCATGCGGCGAATCGATGCGAACCAGTCCTCCATCGTCAAAGCCCACGACCGTGCCGCTCAGGATGTTCTTGCCGCCCACGAACTCCGCGACGAAGCGGTTGTGCGGTTCGAGGAACACCGCTTGCGGCGAGCCAATCTGCTCGACCCGGCCTCGGCTCATGATCACCACACGATCGGCCATGGCAAAGGCTTCGGATTGACTGTGGGTGACGTAGACAAAGGTGATGCCCAGGTCTTTTTGCAGACCGGTCAGCACGCCTTGCATGCGCACGCTCAGGTGCGCATCGAGCGCGCTCAGAGGTTCGTCGAGCAACAGGATCGGCGGTTCGGTGACCAATGAGCGCGCCAACGCCACACGTTGGCGCTGACCGCCGGAGAGCAGGCTGATATCGCGTGTGGCGAACTCCTCCAGCCCCAGTCGCTCAAGCCACTCAAGCGCCTTCTTGCGACGCTCGGCCTTGGCCATCCCCCTCATGCGCAGGCCGAATTCGACGTTTTCCAGTACGTTCAAAAACGGAAACAGTGCCAGGTTCTGCCAGACCAGCGGCGTGTCCCGTTCCCAGGAGCGCAGGTCATTAATGCGCTCACCGTTAAGACGAATTTCCCCTTCGCTGGGTTTATCCAGCCCCGCGAGCATGCGCAGCGTCGTGGTTTTGCCGCAGCCGCTCGATCCCATGATCGCGACGAACTCGCCTTTGTAGATCTCCAGGTTCATACGCTCGACGGCCTGGTAACTGCCGAAATGCTTGACCACGTTATCGAATACCACCAGTGGTTGAGTCATGGCTGAATCCTTTGTGTCTGGGTGATGGTCAGGGTGGTATCAGGTGTTTGCGGGCTTGCGCCGCCGCATCAGCAGCAGTTGCGCGAGGATCACCAGCGTCATGGTCGTGATAAATACGATCGTGCCGATGGCGTTGATGGTCGGGCTCACCTGCCCTTGCAAGGTATTGAGGATCCGCACGGGCACCGTCTCGTTCAGTCCCGACACGAACCAGGCGACGGCGAATTCATCGAAGGACACGGCCATGGTCACGAACAGCGCGGCGAAAATGCTGGGTGCCGTAAAGGGCAGGATCACATGACGCATGGCTTTCCATTGATCAGCCCCCAGGTTCCAGGCGGCGGCCTCGATGTTCGGGTCCATCTGCGCCAGGCGCATCCGGATGACCGCCATGGCGAACGGTGCGCACATCACGATGTGGCTGATCATCACGGCATATATTTCGCCGGAAAGCCCGACCCGCGACAGGAACGCCAGCATGGCCAGCCCCATGATCACCACGGGAATGGTGGGCGGCAGTAGCGCGAGCGCCATGTAGATCGACTTGCCGAAGAACTGATACCGGAAGTCCGTATAGGCGGCAGTAAACCCGAGCAGGGTCGAGACCAGCGACACGACCAGGCCCACCGTAAGGCTGTTGCGGAAGGCCTGCCAGACCGCCGGGTCGGCGGCAATCGTCTCGTACCAGTGCAGGCTGAAACCGCCCAGGGGCAAGGACGGGAAACGGTCGATGTTGAACGAGAACACGAAGCTGCCGGCAATGGGCATGAAGATGAAGATGAACACCAGGACGACAAAGCTGCGCAGCAGGAAATTGATCAACCGATGCTCGTTCATGCGCGCCTCCGGTAAGCGAAGCGCACCGCGCCAAAGGCACCGATGAGCAACGTCACAATCATCATCGTGGCGATCACCGCCGCCCGTGGCCACTGCTGGCCGGATTTGGTGGTGTCCGTGATCAACGTACTCAAGGTCGGCGGCTGGCCACCGCCCAGATAGAGCGGGCTGACAAAGTCGCCGAACGTCAGGATGAAGCAGAACAGTGCCGCGACCACGATGCCGATCCGTGCCGACGGCACCACCACGCTAAATACCGTTCGCAGCCGACCACAGCCGAGGTTGTGTGCGGCTTCGATCAACGAGCGATCGATGTACATCAGGCTGAACAGTTGCAACAACACCACCAAGGGCAGGCACAGCGTGAAGTAGCCGACATAGGTGCCGAACGCCGTGTTCAGCATGGTAAACGGCTCCAGGCCGACCAGGCCCAGCGCGGCATTGAAGATGCCGTTGTCGCTGAGGAAAACCTGCCATGAATAGGTACGCACCAGGTAGCTGGTGAAGAACGGTGTGACCAGCAGCAACACCAGCAACTGCCTGGTCGAGTCACGGAACTTGAAGGCGATCGTATAAGCGCAGGGAAAGGCCACCAGGCTGACCAGCACCGTGGCGCCCGCCGCCATGGCCAGGGTATGGACATAGGCATCCCAAAAGAAGCCCCGGCTGAACATGTAGCTCCAGTTCTGCCACTCCAACGCCGGCACCATCCGGAAGTTGCGTACCAGCCAAAAACTGATGGCCACCAGAAACACCAGTGGCAATACGAAGAAAATCAACTGCCAGGCCAGGATCGGCATCGAGACACAGAGGCCAAACCCGGGCAAGCGCCATCCCCTCCGGATACCGCGCGGCGTTTTGGCACCGGCGTTATCGGAAAGTACCGACGGTGAAGTCTTCAACTTGTCTGAAATCATGGCGACCCCCTCCGCGCGTTCCATCAGGCACCCTTGTATTGCGACCAGAAGTCGTTCCACTCATCCAGGCTCTGGCGGACCGGCAGTTCGCGGTATTTGATCCGGCCATCGCGGATGTCGTCCATGACGTTGCGCTGCCCAAGTACCATGCCCTGGCGCTGTGCTTCGGCGGGGTCTGTACGGTTGAGCAGTTCCCAGCCTTTCTTGTTGGGAATGAGCGCTGGATACGCAGCCATCTTCGCCGACTTGACCTGGCCCTCCGGCGAAGTGATGTATTGGATGAACTTCTTCGCCAGCTCCGGGCTGTGCGCTTTACGGGCGATGCAGTAAGACTCTGTCCATTGCAACCCGCCCTCCTTCGGCAACACGGTTTTCACCGGTGCGCCGGCGCGTTGCAAGACACCGGTGATCCAGTCGCCGATGCCGCACATGGCATGGATCTGACCGTTCTTGAGCGAAGAAAAGGTGCCACCGTAATCGAAGAAACCGCCGATCTGCGGGCGCAGGCTCATCATCTTCTGCTGCACCGCTTGCCAGTGCGCGGCATCGATGTCATAGGGACGCGCATTGCCGTTCATCAAACTGATCTGACCGAGGTTCGGCAGGTGCCAGTCGAAGTGTCCTACCTTGCCCTTGAGGCTCTCGTCCCAGAACACGTCATAGCTTTGCACCTTGGCTTGGGGAACCAGTTGGGTGTTGTAGGCGATGCCGAGGAAGCCAAAGCGGATCAGCACCGAATAGAGCTTGTCGCCCTGCCAGTGGCCAGGGAAATGCTGGAACTCCGGGTAGAAGTCATCGAAGGGGTAGTCCGCGGGGTCGAGTGGCTCGATGTATTCGGCGGCATTGAGTTGCTGGACATACTCGGCGTCGGACAGGATCAGGTCGAAGGTGCCGGGCGGCGACTGCGAGATCAGCCCCAGCATGTTGTCCCCTCCGGTGTAGTACTTGGCCCGGACCTTGACCCCGTACTGACGCTCGAAATCGGCAACGATGTCCGGTTCTGCGTGCCCGGCCCAGGCGAGGATGACCAGTTCCTTTTCCGCGGCGGCAAAGCTTCTCGAAGGTAGCAAGCCGGAAAGTGCGGCGGTGCCAGCCAGGATGCCGGTGGTCTTGAGGAAGGTACGGCGTGAAAGGTCGATGCGATTTTTCATTATTGTCTCGCCCTGGGTGATGAAAGTGTCCCCTGCCTGCGTTGGCTGCCAACCACACACAACATTCGCTGGCTGAATGCATTGCAGCAGTTCGCCATCACCCGTTTTTGTGCGCGCCCGACCTGGACTTTGTCAGAACCGACCCTCTCCCCCATCAAAAGCGGCATACCCATATCCGATAATCGGACATATATGACAAAACAGAGGGTGATTTGTCATTTACGGGTCGGATTTAGACAAGTTGGAGCCCTCCCCCTCTGATCGAATTGCTCCATGCGGCGCCTTTGATTCCTGTAATCCGGGGCGGCGGCCAAAACCACCAAGCGATCAATCACTTTCCAAGGGTCTGTAGATGAACAGCAGCGTCGTAATTGGAGAACTCACCTGGCCGGAGTACGCAGAGAAGGTCGCCACTGGCTGCCCTGTCTTCCTGCCCGTGGGAGCACTGGAGCAGCATTGACATCACATGTGCATGGAGGTCGATGTCCTGCTGCCCACCGCGATCTGCAAGGCAGTCGCGCAACAGGTCAGCGGCCTGGTGTTGCCTGCCCTGGCCTATGGCTACAAGTCGCAGCAGAAATCAGGCGGCGGCAATCACTTTCCTGGCACCACCAGCCTCGATGGCGCCACGCTGACCCGGACCGTGCAGGACATCATCCGGGAACTTGCACGCCATGGCGCCCGCAAACTGGTGATGATGAACGGTCACTTTGAAAACTCGATGTTCATTGTCGAGGGCATCGACCTGGCCCTTCGGGAGCTTCGCTACGGTGGCATCACTGACTTCAAGGTCGTCGTGCTGTCCTATTGGGACTTCGTCAACGATCCGGCCGTCATTGCAAAGCTGTACCCCGACGGTTTCCTCGGCTGGGACATCGAACACGGCGGTATTTTCGAAACGTCACTGATGTTGGCCCTGCACCCCGACAAGGTCGATCTGAGCCGTGCCGTTGACCACCCACCCGCCACCTTCCCGCCCTACGACGTGTTCCCGATCATCCCGGAGCGCACGCCGGCCTGCGGAACACTGTCATCCCCCAAAGGCTCCAGTCGCGAAAAAGGCGAGCTGATTCTCGAGGTGTGTGTCTCGGGCATCAGCGCCGCCGTGCGCGAGGCTTTTGATTGAGTACCCCTGTGGGAGCGAGCCTGCTCGCGATGGACGTCAACGATAACGCGGGGAATCAGACAGCCCGTGTCGTCCATAAGTCCATCGCGAGCAAGCTCGCTCCTACAACGTGCATGACCCGCCGTAACCCTCCCAAGTAAAATAATAAGGGTAAGTCTCATGTCCAGCAGCTCAACCTTGGCCCCAGGCCTCAAGCAGCGTCACGTCACCATGTTGTCCATTGCCGGTGCCATTGGCGCCGGCTTGTTCATCGGTTCAGGCCACGCCATTGCTTCGGCGGGACCCGCCGCCATCCTGGCGTACATTTTTTCCGGCACGTTGGTGGTGCTGGTCATGCGCATGCTGGGAGAGATGGCCGTAGCATCGCCGGACACGGGATCCTTTTCGACCTACGCCGAGCGGGCGATGGGGCGCAGCGCCGGATTTACCATCGGCTGGCTGTACTGGTGGTTCTGGGTGCTGGTCATTCCCATTGAAGCCATCGCCGCTGCCGCCATCCTGCACGCCTGGTTTCCCGCCATTCAAACCTGGGAGTTTGCGATAGCGGTCACCGGTCTGCTGACATTGACCAACCTGTTCAGTGTCGCCCGCTACGGCGAGTTCGAATTCTGGTTCGCCATGCTCAAGGTCATCGCGGTACTGGGGTTCATCGCCCTGGGTGCGCTGGCACTGGCGGGCGCACTGCCGCAGACGACGGTGAGCGGGGTCGTTCAATTGAGCCATGAGTTCGGTGGCTTCATGCCCAACGGCATGAGTGCCGTCATCGGTGCGATGCTCACCACGGTGTTCAGCTTCATGGGCACGGAAATCGTCACCATCGCCGCAGCCGAATCGCAGAATCCATCCAAACAGATCACCCGCGCCACCAACTCCGTGGTCTGGCGAATGGGCATTTTCTATATCGTCTCGGTGTTCCTCATCATCTCCATCGTGCCCTGGAACGACCCCATGCTCATGGAAGTCGGCTCCTACCAGAGAGCGCTTGAGTTGATGAACATCCCGCACGCCAAAATGATCGTGGATATCGTCGTGCTGATTGCGGTCGCCAGTTGCCTCAACTCAGCCATCTATACGGCGTCGCGCATGGTCTACTCCTTGAGCAAGCGCGGGGATGGCCCTCGACTGCTCCAGAAAACCTCATCTTCAGGGGTGCCTTATGTTGCGGTGATGGCCAGTACAGCGGTCGGCTTCCTGACCACGGCACTCAATTACTTTGCGCCCAATGAAGTGTTCTCCTTCCTGCTGGCCAGCTCCGGGGCCGTTGCGCTGCTGGTCTATCTGGTGATTGCCGTTTCGCAACTGGTACTGCGCAAGAAGATGAATGCTTCGGGACAACCGATCGCCTTCAAGATGTGGCTGTTCCCCTGGCTG
Organism: Pseudomonas sp. WPR_5_2; assembly: GCF_003634475.1. Lineage (NCBI taxonomy): Bacteria > Pseudomonadati > Pseudomonadota > Gammaproteobacteria > Pseudomonadales > Pseudomonadaceae > Pseudomonas > Pseudomonas sp. WPR_5_2. The sequence continues at coordinate 420,003 of NZ_RBLA01000001.1, forward strand.
AGCTACCTGGTGATTGCCTGCATCCTGAGCATCCTGGTAGTCATGCTGATTTTGCCGCAGCACCGCATGGAGGTGATTGCGACGGGGGCGCTGACCCTGTCGATCGTCTGTATCGGCGCCCTCTTCAACGCCAGGAAGCCGACGGCTCGAACCGTTGGAATGGCTCAAACCGAAAACGCTTGAAAACACGATCCCTGTAGGAGCGAGCTTGCTCGCGAAAAAACCAAGGACACCGTTGGTTATATGGTTTTACGCGTTATCGTTCATGACCATCGCGAGCAAGCTCGCTCCTACAGGGTTTCACCATCCCGATCACCTCTTTCCGGCCACTCTGCACCACGGAGCTGGCCGGTTTTTTTGTTAATCCCTCCCTGGACACAGGGTGTAAAATCCAGAACCTCCCGAACAGGGCTGACAATCACAAAAACGAGATGACGTTGTCCCTGTCGGCAGCTCGCCGCAGCGCACGTCACTGATGCAGTTGAGGAGCGGTAACCATGGCGAAACTCCAGGTGGCGAAACCCGCCGCAGGACGTTCGGCGAATGAACAACGGCCGGTGAAAACCGTGGGTTTCCTGGTCATCCCCAACTTCACCACCATCGGTTTCGCCTCCGCGGTGGAAACGCTGCGCATGGCCAATCTGGCCGCGCGCAAACCGATATTCCGCACGGTCATCATTGCCGCCAGCCTGGACCCGGTCACGGCCAGCAACGGCATGCGCATCCTGCCCGACCACAGCATCACCGATGCACCGAAGCTCGACATGCTGTTCGTTGTCGGCTCAAACCCGATCGTCTCCAATCACAGCACTCGACCATTGCTCAATTGGCTACGCAAACTGGCACACGATCAGGTGCCGTTGGGCGGGATCTGCACCGGCAGCCACTTATTGGCCCGCGCCGACCTGCTCAAGGGCTATCGCTGCACGATTCACTGGGAAGACATCGAGGCCCTGAAGGAACGGTTCCCGGGGATCATCATTTCCAACCAGCTGTTCGAGCTGGACCGTGATCGCTACACCTGTTCCGGTGGCGTGGCGTCCATGGACATGACCTTGCAGTTGATCGCACGCGAACCCGGTGGCCGGGACATCGCCGCCCACACGGCCGAGTTGCTGTTGTGTGATCGAATCCGGGGGGCGCAGGAGCAACAGCGTGTGCCATTGCGGCAAAAGCTGGGCACCTCGCAGCCCAAGCTCAGCCAGATGGTGGCGATCATGGAAGCCAATCTCGAGGAGCCGGTGGGCCTTGAGGAACTCGCGCGGTTGAACGAGGTGTCGGTACGTCAACTGGAGCGCCTGTTTCACAAGCACCTGCAGCGCACGCCGAGTCAGTACTACCTGGAATTGCGCCTTGCGCGGGCGCGACAATTGTTACTGCGCAGCGAATCGCAGGTGCGTGATATCGCCCTCGCCTGCGGCTTCGTTTCCCCGGCGCACTTCTCCAAATGCTACAGCCGCTTCTTTGGTGTATCGCCCATGGGGGAGCGCAAGCAGGTGGCTGCCATACATTGATTCAATATTGATGTTGGCCGGACTGGCCTCTTCGCGAGCAGGCTCGCTCCCACATTGAACCGCGTCCGCATGGACAACTCGGCCAACTGTGGGAGCGAGCCTGCTCGCGAAGGCGTCCGTGAAATCACCGAAAGAAGGTCAGTCCTGCAATGCCTTATGCGCCGTCTCCCGACTCGCCAGCATGGCAACCAGCGCCACCGCCGCGGCCGCCAACAGATACCAGGCCGGGGCCATTTTGTTGCCGGTCAGTTGAATCAGCCAGGTGGCAATAAACGGTGCGGTGCCACCGAACACTGCGTTGGCAATGTTGAAGCTGAAGGCAAAGCCACTGAAGCGCACGCGGGTGGGGAATATCTCGGCAAGGAAGCATGGCAAGGTGCCGTCGTTCATCGCCAAAATGGCGCCGAACGCGATCTGGATCATCAGAATCACGATCAGCGGCTGGTTCTCCAGCATCCCGAACAAGGGAAAGGTCAGCGCCAGGAACAAGACCGAAGCGATCACCAGCATGGTCTTGCGCCCAAAGCGGTCCGACAGTTTGCCCATCAGGAAAATCAGCCCGATGTAGGTCGCCAGCGACACCGTCGACGCCAGGAACGAATCACGCTCGTTCATGCCCATTTCGGTGGACAGGTAGGTCGGCATGTAGCTGAGCAACAGGTAAAACGCCACGGCATTCAAGCAGGTCGCACCGATCCCGATCATCACGCTGCGTCGGTGCACGGTCAGCAGTTCGCGAACCGGAGCGTGGCTTGCGCACTCCTTCGCCTCAAGGCGTTTTTCCATCTCCAGGAACTTGGGCGTGTCTTGCAGACTCATGCGGATATAACGCCCCACCAGCCCGAACGGTGCCGCCAGCAGAAAGGGTAACCGCCAGCCCCAACTGTGCAGGTCCTCGACACTCATCCAGGCGTGCAGCCCGGCGACAAACACCGCGCCGAACAGCAAGCCTGCCGCCGTGCTCGCCGGGACAATGCTGGTGTACAAACCGCGTTTGCCCTCGGGAGCGTACTCGGCGAGAAAGGCCGATGCGCCGGCGTACTCCCCTGAAGCAGAGAAGCCCTGGAACAGGCGGATCAGCAGCAACAAGGCGGGTGCCCACAGGCCGATATGGTTGTAGGTCGGCAGGACACCGATACAAAAGGTCGAGACCGACATGATCAGAATCGACCAGGACAGCGCACTGCGCCGCCCGTACTTGTCACCGAAGTGCCCCCAGACCAGTCCCCCCAGCGGGCGGACGATAAACGACAGCGCGAACACGGCAAAGGTCGCCAGCAGCGCAGTTGCCTTGTCGGTTTGCGGAAAGAACGTCAACGCGATCACGGTTGCCAGGTAGCCGTAGGCTGCATAGTCGAACCACTCGACGAAATTGCCCATGAAGCTGGCACTGGCTGCGCGCCGAAGGGCCTTGCGCTCGGCGGTCTGTTCGAGTTTCTGCGCCAGGGTCGGCGTCAGGCTTGCGCTTTGGGTGCTCATTGGGCACCTCCGGTGTGAGAGGTGCGGTTGGCGAAATGAAAAGTCAGGACGTAGAACATGACAAAACCCTCTATTGTTTTACTTGGCAGGGTTAAGGTTCAGTAGATGCTGCGCGCTTTGTGGCGAGGGAGCGAGCTCCCTCGCCACAAAAGCGCTACTGCCTTACTTTTTGATGATGTTGTGTTCCGGGCCGTACGGGAACTTCGTGATGTTTTCCCCGCCCTGTTCGTTGACGATCAGGATGTCGTGCTCACGATACCCGCCCGCACCCGGAAGGCCTTCGGGCAGCATGATCATCGGTTCGATCGACACCACCATCCCCGGTTCCAGCACGGTGTCGATGTCTTCGCGCAGTTCCAGCCCGGCTTCGCGACCGTAGTAATGGCTCAGCGTCCCAAACGAGTGGCCGTAGCCGAAGGTGCGGTATTGCAGCAGATCGTGTTCCAGGAAAATCTCGTTCAGTTGCAGCGCGATATCGCAGCAGCGCATGCCCGGCTTGATCAGTTTCAGGCCGGCCTCGTGCACTTTGACGTTCACTTCCCACAGGCGCAGATGTTCATCGGAGCAGTGGTCCAGGAACAACGTACGTTCCAGTGCTGTGTAGTAACCGGCGATCATCGGGAAGCAATTGAGGCTGAGGATGTCGCCCTTGTTGACCTTGCGCGAGGTCACCGGGTTATGTGCACCGTCGGTGTTGATACCGGACTGGAACCAGGTCCAGGTATCCATCAGTTCGGAATCCGGGAAGGTGCGGGCAATTTCGCGCACCATGGCCTGGGTGGCGTGCAGGGCCACTTCGTATTCCGGCACCTGATCGCGCAAGGCTTCGACGACGGCTGCGCCGCCGATGTCCGCTATCCGTGCACCCTGGCGAATGATCGCGTGCTCCTCGGCGGACTTGATCATGCGCATGCGCATGCACGGTGCGGCGATGTCCACCAGATCCACCTGCGGATAGCGGCTGGCAAGCTTGTCGCGATTGAGCAGATTCAGATGATCGAACTCGATGCCGATGCGTCCGGCCTTGGGCAAGGCCTGCTGGATCGCGACGAAATAGTTGTCGCGCTGCCAGTCGGTGTAGACGATGTTTTCCGTGCCGACCGTGCGGCGCCAAGGCTGACCGCCATCGATGTTGGCGCTGATGGTCACGGCGCTGTCCTGGGTCACGACCAGCGCATACTGGCGCCCGAAAGAGCAGTACAGGAAATCGCTGTAGTAGTTGATGTTGTGATAGGACGTGAAGACGGCCGCGTCGATATTGTTCTGCGCCAGATAAGCCCGCAACTTGGCCTGGCGGTTGGCATATTCCTGGGCCGAGAACGTCGGGTTGGTTCTCTCGCCGTTCTTGATCTGGATGGTTTTCGGCATTTGCATGTCATTTATCCTTGTCATTGTTTGAGCTACAGATGGCGCCCATCTGGCGGGCCGCTGAAGATCATTCGAACAGATGCCCAGTGTGGTTTTTTGTGCGAATCCGACCTGTAGTTGGTCACATCCGCTGTTTGCGAAAGTGCTCCCCACGCCCCCGCCAGAAACAAAAATGCCCCCGGCTTGGCGGAGGCATTGGTAATAAAACTCAGTATTGATGTTGGCTGTGATGGCCTCATCGCGAGCAGGCTCGCTCCCACAGGGGATCTTCAGTGGCCCCGGCCTTTGTGTAGTCCTGGATTCAGTGTGGGAGTGAGCCTGCTCGCGATGAGGCAGGTGCGTTCAACAGGGATGCCCGCTGACTCTGTGCCTGCGCGCCCATATGTTCGCGAGGGTGTTCGCCGAAGTACTGGCGATAGCAGCGAAAGAAATGTTGCAGCGAGACGAATCCGCACGCCGTCGCGACATCCGACAGCGACTGTCCACCGGCCCGCAACAACTGGCGTGCCCGTTGCAGCCGCAAGTCCAGATAGTGCCTGGACGGCGAACAACCCAGGCTGCGTTTGAACAGGCGCTCCAGATGCCGGCGTGAAATGCCCATGGACCCGGCCAGCTCGTCGATGCCCAGCGTCCGGCGCAGATGCTCATTCATCAATGCCAGGGTTGCTTGAAGTTTTGCCGGAGCGTCGTTCAGGGGGAGTAGCGGCCGGGCCTGGCGTGCCGCATGTTTTTCCATTCGCAGTATCAGACCACGGCCGTGGGTCCGGGCGAGAAGTTCGTGCATCAATCCCTGAACGGCCTGCGGGCCGACGCAGGTCAGGCGTTGGCGGTCGACGCAGAACGGCGCAGCCACCGGCGTCAACTCGCTCAAAGCAGCAGACGTCAGCGCTGTGGCGGGCTCCGGCAAGCTGCAGCGCACACCCTCCAGGGCGCCAATTTGCGCCAGCAGCCAGCCGGCTTCGCCCAATGCGCCCAGGCAGATCGGTTGGGTTGCCCAGTGATTGAGCTGCGCACGCAAGTCTGGGTGCAAATGCAGGCTGTCGCCACCGCAGAGGATCAGTACATCGAAGGTTTGTGCCTGATCCAATCGCGCAGTGGCGGTTGCGATGCCGTTGCTGGCGCTCAGTGACTGCCCGCCCAGGCTCAGCATTTGCCACTGGCAGACACTGCGCCCGGCCATCTGGTTGGCCAGGCGCAGTGGCTCCAGCGCGTTGGCCAGGGCATACAGATCGAAGGCTTCCATCAACCAGAAACCAATACGCAGCACCGGCGGTAGTGGCCGGTCAGACACGTCAGGAACACTGCTAGCCATCGTCGATCTCCGCGCCGCTTCAAAGGTGTCAGGAACTCACCCGATTATCGGCGTCAGTGATCTTCACGGTTTGTCAGGAATCGACCCCCAAGTGCTTCTGATCCCCGTAGGCGCCGGCTTGCCGGCGAAAGCAGTGTGTCGGTTCCAACAGGTCCAGGGGATCAACCCGTCACATGGGCCCGCGCCGCGTGCAGCTTTTTGTAGCTGTCGATCAGGCGCAGGTGCCTGTCGAGCCCTTCCAGTTTCATGCTCGTAGGCGTCAAGCCGAAGAAACGCACGCTGCCGTTCACCGAGCCGATCGCCGCGTCCATGCGTTCGTTGCCAAACATCCGGCGGAAATTGGCTTCGTAGTCCGCCAGTTCCAGATCCTCGTCCAGTTCCATCTCCAGCACCGCATTCACCGCCTGGTAAAACAACCCGCGCTCGACCGTGTTGTCGTTGTACTGCAAGAACATTTCCACCGCCTCTTTCGCCTCTTCATATTGCTGCAAGGCGAGCCAGATCAGCAGCTTCAACTCAAGGATGGTCAATTGACCCCAGGCCGTGTTGTCATCGAATTCGATGCCGATCAAGGTGGTGATGTCGGTGTAATCATCCAGTTCACTTTCTACCAGACGCTCGACCAGCGCCTTCAGGCCGGCTTCGTCCAGGCGATGCAGGTTCAGGATATCTTCGCGGAAGAACAGTGCCTTGTTGGTGTTGTCCCAGATCAGGTCGTCCACCGGATAGATTTCCGAGTAGTCCGGCACGAGGATGCGGCAGGCGGTTGCGCCGATGTGTTCATACACCGCCATGTACACTTCCTTGCCCATGCCTTCGAGAATGCCGAACAGGGTCGCGGCTTCTTCGGCATTGGAGTTTTCACCCTGGCCCGAGAAGTCCCATTCAACGAATTCGTAATCCGATTTGGAGCTGAAGAAGCGCCACGACACCACACCGCTGGAGTCGATAAAGTGCTCGACGAAGTTATTCGGCTCGGTGACCGCGTGACCTTCAAAGGTCGGCTGGGGCAAATCGTTCAGGCCTTCAAAACTGCGCCCCTGCAACAATTCGGTGAGGCTGCGCTCCAGCGCCACTTCAAGGCTTGGGTGCGCGCCGAACGAGGCAAATACACCGCCGGTGCGCGGGTTCATCAAGGTCACGCACATCACCGGGAACTCACCGCCCAGGGACGCATCCTTGACCAGCACCGGGAAGCCCTGCGCTTCCAGCGCCTGGATACCCGCCAGAATCGCGGGGTATTTCGCCAGCACTTCGGCCGGTACATCCGGCAATGCGAACTCACCTTCGATGATTTCGCGCTTCACCGCACGCTCGAAGATTTCCGACAGGCACTGCACCTGGGCTTCGGCCAGCGTGTTGCCGGCACTCATGCCATTGCTGAGGTAAAGGTTTTCGATCAGGTTGGACGGGAAGTACACCACTTCGCCGTCCGACTGACGCACAAACGGCAGCGAAACGATGCCGCGCTCTTCATTGCCGGAGTTGGTGTCGAACAAATGCGAGCCACGCAGTTCGCCATCGCGGTTGTAGATCTTCAGGCAGTAGGCGTCGAGAATTTCCGCCGGCAGCTCATCTTTGCGGCCAGGCTGGAACCAGCGCTCGTCCGGGTAATGCACGAACGGCGCGTTGGCGATGTCTTCGCCCCAGAACTGATCGTTGTAGAAGAAGTTGCAATTGAGCCGTTCGATAAACTCGCCCAGGGCCGAGGCCAACGCGCTTTCCTTGGTCGCGCCCTTGCCGTTGGTAAAACACATCGGCGAGTGCGCATCGCGGATATGCAGCGACCAGACATTGGGCACAATATTGCGCCACGACGCGATTTCAATCTTCATGCCCAGGCGCGAGAGAATGCCCGACATATTGGCGATGGTCTGCTCCAGCGGCAGGTCCTTGCCCACGATATAGGTGCTCGCCTCTGCCGCCTCACCCGGCATCAACAGCGCCTGGGCATCGGCATCGAGGTTTTCCACCTCTTCGATCACGAACTCCGGACCGGCTTGCACCACCTTCTTCACCGTGCAACGGTCGATGGAACGCAAAATGCCCTGGCGGTCCTTGTCGGAGATATCGGCAGGCAACTCGACCTGAATCTTGAAAATCTGGTTGTAGCGGTTTTCCGGATCGACAATGTTGTTCTGGGACAGACGAATGTTATCGGTCGGAATGTTGCGGGTTTCGCAGTACAACTTCACAAAGTAAGCCGCACACAAGGCCGACGAAGCCAGGAAGTAATCGAACGGCCCCGGTGCCGAGCCATCGCCCTTATAGCGGATGGGTTGATCGGCGATCACCGTGAAGTCGTCGAACTTGGCTTCAAGTCGAAGGTTGTCGAGAAAATTGACCTTGATTTCCATGCGGGATTACCAGAATAGCGAGCTAAACAAATTGGCCGCCATTATCCGGCTTTTCAGCCGGAAGTCTTGTGTTTTGGCGCCCTTACAAGGGTTGCCCATCGACAAACTCAAGCCTCTACCCGGTTTCTTCCCTTTTTCTTGGCCTCATAAAGAAGCTCGTCTGCTTGCTTCAGTACAACGGATACAGGTGGACCCTGCGCGATCCAACTGGCCACGCCTATGGATATCGTGACGCTTCCCACCTGGTCGATCCGGGTGTTTTCCACCATGGCGCGTAATCGCTCGGCAACGTCGATCGCACTGGCTTTTGGCATGTTCGGCAGCAACAGCGTGAACTCCTCCCCGCCAGTACGGCATGGGAGGTCGCCGTCCCGCGAACATCGCTTGAGTACATCGGCGATGGCTTGAAGCGCGACATCCCCGGCGTCATGTCCAAAGGTGTCATTGACCTTCTTGAAATGATCGATATCCAGCGCCATCGCGCAGAACGGGGTGCCCGTTTGCTGTAGCACGCGCAGAGCCTCATCCATCGCCCGGCGATTGGCCAGGCCGGTCATCGGGTCACTTTGCGCCTGGCGGTTGAGGCGGCCGAGCTTTTCCTGCATCAGCACCACCCCCATCGACAGGGCGCGGCGGATGTGCGCGGCCTCGATGTACCAGGCGCGCACCGAATTGATTTGTTCGGGGCTGTCGGCGGCATCTAGTTGACTCGCCGCAGCCGCGAGTTGCCGCAATGGCCGGGTGATCAGCTGCGTCACCCAGCAGATGATCGTGAAACCGATCAGACAAACGGGAAAGATCGCCATGGCCGTCTTTCCCATGAGGGCACCGAGTGATTCAAGGGTTGCGGCACGCGATTGTGCGCAAATCACGCCCCAGCGACTGTCGGGCACATAGGCGTAGCCGGACAGCATGGCGGTACCCTCGGCATCGACGCTCTCCATGGCTCCCCTGCCCCCGCCCAGGACCGCGTCTACCGCTGTATCCGGGCCCAGCACCTGGCCAATGCGATTGTGGTCGGCGTGATACAGCAGCCGCCGACTGCTGTCCACCACGTACACCTGAACACTGACGTCGTTGAAGTGACTGCTGATCAGCGTGTGCAGGACGCTTTGCTTCTGCAGGTAAACGGAACCACCCACGGCACCCACGTACTGCCCGCCCTTGTCGACAATCGGCTGTGAAATGAAGATCACCAGATTGCCGATCTCGGAAACGAATGCCGAGCTGACCATCGGTTGATGTCCATGCAAAGCCTGGACGATGCCCTCGGTGTGGAAGATTCGCCCCTTGATTTGCAGGTTTTGCGGGGAGGCTTCCAGGACTTTCCCGGTGGCATCGAAAATCGCAACCGAGTTGAAGCTCGAATCCTGGCCCTAGAGACGAATCGCCTCGCTCTTCAAAAACCCTTCGTTTTGCAGTTGCCCGGCCAGGAGGTCGGCGCTGTAGGCCAGGTGCTCATGGCTGTTGCGCAGAAACTCACCGATGCTGGATGCCACTTTGGTGGCGTAGGCACGGTTGGACTGCAGGGCCGAGTCGATCAACTCCCGTTTCTGCACCCGATACACGACATACAGGCTGCTCACCAGTGTGATCAGCGCCGTAAGCAGCGTAAACAACAGGATCAGGCGCCGCAGGTCGATCCTGGTCAATGACCTCACGCTCATGATCGACGGGTCCGAAGTACCGGGTAGACACAAAGTGTAGCAACCGGGTGGCGTCTGCCCTGTGTCGGTGGAAATTCGGTGAAATGCGCCAATGACTATACTGCGCTCGCGCCCCGGTCCGATTGTTCCTGTCGCCATGACCCCCGCGATGGCGCAGACAGCAAGGAGGAGCGCAGATGTCACACGATGGAAACCTGCTTCAGGCAACCGTCATCTTCCTCTTGGCGGTGGTGCTGCTGGTGCCGCTCGCCCAGCGCGTCAAACTGGGCGCGGTTCCCGGTTACCTGCTGGTGGGCGTGCTGATCGGCCCTTCGGTGCTGGGCTTGATCGACAACTCCGAGAATGTCAGCCGGCTCTCGGAAATGGGCGTGGTACTGCTGCTGTTCATCATTGGCCTGGAGCTATCGCCACGCAAACTCTGGATGATGCGGCGCCTGCTGTTCGGCGGGCTGATTCAAGTGCTGCTCACCGGGGCGATATTTGCGGTGATTGCGTACTTCGTGTTCGCCCAGCCGCTGCGGGCAGCCATCGTGCTGGGTCTGGCGCTAGCCCTGTCCTCCACCGCCTTCGGTTTGCAGATCCTCGCCGAGCGCAAGGAACTGGGCCGCCCCCACGGTCGCATGGCCGTGGCCATTCTGCTGTTTCAGGACATTGCAGCCATTCCCTTGATTGCCGTGATACCGCTGCTCGGAGGTGCCGACGCTGACCAGGTGCAAGGCGGCGAGTTGCGTGAACTGCTGGCGGTCCTGGGCGGCATCGGCGCGATCATTGTCGGCGGACGTTTTCTGTTGCGCCCGGTATTTGGCTGGGCAGTGATTCCGGGCCTGCGCGAGTTGTCCACTGCCACTGCATTATTGTGCGTGCTCGGCACCGCCTGGCTGATGGAGCATGTCGGCGTGTCCATGGCGTTGGGTGCCTTTCTCGCCGGATTGCTGATGGCGGAGTCGCCGTTTCGCCACGAGCTGGAGTCGCAGATCGAACCGTTCAAGGGGTTGCTGCTCGGGCTGTTTTTTGTCGGCGTTGGCATGACCGCGGATTTGCGCCTGCTGTTTGGCTCGCCTTGGGTGGTATTGGGTCTGACGCTGTTGCTGGTGGGCCTGAAACTGCCGCTTTTATACGGGCTCGGGCGATTGACCGGTGGATTGAATCGAGCCGATGCCATCGGCCTTGGCGTGGTCCTCGCCTCCGGTGGCGAGTTCGCCTTCGTGGTCTTCAAACTGGCGCTGGGCCACCGCTTGCTCGATCAATCTGTCCATGACTTGCTGGTGCTCGTCATCACACTGTCCATGGCTGTGATTCCCCTGGTGATGTTCGCTCTGTCGCCAGTGATGCGTACGGTCCCTGCTACGCCGGACACACCCAGGGGGCCACCAGAACTTAACGGTGCGCCTAAAGTGGTGATTGCCGGCACGGGTCGAATGGGCCGTGTCATCGCGCACATGCTGCAAACCCGGGGAATCCCCCTGGTTGCCCTGGACACCTCGGTACAGGCACTCGACCAGCAGGGCGCGCCCGGGCGCCTGCCTGTCTACTACGGTGACCCGACCCGCCCCGACATTCTCCACGCGGCCAAGGTGGGCACGGCTGAGCTGGTGATCGTCACCACCGACGATCCACACATCAACCTGGAAACGGCAAGGACCCTTGCGCGGCTCTACCCTGGGGTCAAGGTGATCGCGCGGGCCCGCGACCGGCAAGAGGCGCTGAAGTTGATGGACGCAGGGGCACAGCCAATACGCGAAACCTTCCATTCCAGCCTGGAGATATCCCGGCGCGCGCTGCTGGTGCTGGGCGAAAGCGAGGAGCAGGCCGATTCGTGGACCCGGCACTATCAGAAACAGGACGAGGACGAGCTGGCCCTTCGGCACCACGATGCGGCTGACGGGGAGACTCGATCGAAGCCTGCCGGCGACGCATCAAATAAAGAATGAGCGCCAAGGGCGATTGGCACAGGGGTTAAACCGAGTCATTTCCAATACCCCGCGTGCATTCATGAATGCTGCCGACCGCTCTGACTGGCGATGTCTTCGCATTTTTGAAACAGATCTGAGTTCGACCACTGGTTTCTGAAGCAATGCTAGCTACGCTTGCTTCATCGACCTTGATGGAGCACGGGTATGGGCGGCGTAAAACTTTCCAGTGGTAACGGCCTGTCAATTGCCTGCCTGCTGGGGATTGCCATCCTGCTGGCCGGCTGCGGCAAAGAACCGGTTGCTCCGGGGCGAAAACCGCCTGATGTGACGGTCATGACAGTCACCGCCCGCGATACCCCGGTGACCTTCGAATTCGTTGCCCAGACCCAGAGCTCCCGCGAAGTGGAAATCCGCGCCCGTGTCGCCGGTTTTCTGGAAAAGCGGCTGTACACCGAAGGCGATCTGGTGAAAGCCGGGCAGACGCTGTTCCAGATGGACAGTAAGCCCTTCGACGCCGCGCTGCTGTCAGCCAAAGGACAACTGGCCCAGCAACAGGCTCGCTGGGAAGTGGCCAAGGCGACGCTGGCCCGTGTCCGCCCATTGGCCGCACAGAATGCAGTCAGCAAGATGGACCTGGACAATGCCAACGGCCAGGAGCGTGAGACCCATGCCGCCGTACTGGCCGCCGAGGGGGTTGTGCGCAACGCCCAGCTGAATCTGAGCTATACCACCATCACCTCTCCCCTGACCGGCCTTTCCAGCTACGCAAAAAAACAGGACGGCAGTTACGTCACGCCGGGCGAGTCGGGGCTGCTGACCTCCGTTTCGCAGATGGATCCGATGTACGTCAATTTCAGCCTTTCGGAAAACGAATCGTTGAAATACCGCGACGAAATCAGCACTGGACGGCTCAAAATTCCGCCCAGCAGCGATTTTGTCGTCGAAGTGGTGCTGGCCGACGGTACCGTGGTACCTGACCGCGGCAGGGTTAATTTCCTCGCACCATCGTTCAGCTCGGAAACCGGCACCTTCCTGGTGCGGGCGGTGCTGGCCAACCCCAAAGGGCTGCTCAAGCCCGGTCAGTTCGTTAAGGCACTGGCCAAGGGCGCTACCCGGCCCAATGCCATTTTGGTGCCGCAGAAAGCCGTGCTCGAGGGGGCCAAGAGCCATTTCGTCTGGGTGCTCAATGCCGAGGGCAAACCCGAGCAACGAGTGGTCGAAGTGGGTGAATGGCAAGGCGATAACTGGTTCATTAGCCAGGGGCTTCATGCCGGTGAGCGCATCGTGGTCGAGGGTGCGATCAGGGTCACACCCGGGGGACCGCTGAACATTGTCGATGCCGCCGGCACTACGCCGGCCCCCGCGGAGACAGGTGAAACAGTGAAAGCGGGGACGACCGGTGCAACCGGCGGGAAAGCGCCATGAGCATTTCCCACTATTGCATCGACCGGCCGATTTTTGCTTCGGTGATCTCCATCATCATCACCCTGGCGGGCGCGGTGGCCATGCTTGCACTGCCCGTCGCCCAATACCCGGATATCACACCACCGCAAATCACCGTGGCAGCCACCTACCCCGGCGCCGATGCGCAGGTCGTGGCCAATAACGTGGCAGCGCCCATCGAGCAGCAGGTCAACGGCGCTGACAACATGATCTACATGAACTCGTCGAGCTCCGCGACGGGCAACATGACCCTTAACGTGTTCTTCGAAATCGGCACCGACCCGTCCCTCGCCCAGGTGGACGTGCAGAACCGGGTCAACCTGGCCCTGCCGCAACTGCCCTCCGCCGTCCAGAGCCAGGGCATCCAGGTGCAGAAAAAATCGTCGGCGTTCATGATGATCCTTTCCGTGTACTCCGCCGGCGACCGCTATGACAGCACCTACGTCGCCAACTACGCCAACCTCTATATTCTGGATGCGATCAAACGCATTCCGGGTGCCAACCAGGCCGCCATTTTCGGCACGCCGGACTACGCCATGCGCATCTGGCTCAAGCCTGATCGCATGGCCCAGCTGGGTATCACTGCCGCGGATGTGCAAAGAGCGGTGGCCAACCAGAACCAGCAGTTTGCAGTAGGTCGCGTCGGGCAATCCCCCACGGGGCAAGCCGTGGAGCAATCGTTCGCCGTGACCACCAAGGGCCGCCTGACCGAGCCTGCGGAGTTCGAGAACATCATCTTGCGTGCCAGCAACAACGGCGCCGCCATCGTGCGCCTCAAGGATGTAGGGCGTGCCGAACTCGGGCAAAAAGACTACTCGTTGCGCAGCACCTATCAGGGTAAGCCGGCGACGCTGATTGCCGTGTATCAACAACCCGGCGCCAACGCCCTCGACGTCTCGGCGGCGGTCACCAAGACCCTGGCAGACATGAAGGCAACCTTTCCCGAGGGCATCGAATACAAGATCGTGATGGACACCACGGCCTTTACCCGCGCGTCGATTTCCGAGGTGATCCACACCTTCTTCGAAGCCCTGGTGCTGGTGGTCGTGGTGGTTTACATCTTCCTGCAGAGCCTGCGTGCCACGCTGATCCCCGTGCTGGCGGTACCGGTGTCGATTGTCGGTACCTTTATCGGTATGTCTGCCCTTGGGTTTTCGGTGAACATGCTGACACTCTTCGGCATGGTGCTGGCCATCGGTATCGTGGTGGACGACGCGATCGTGGTGATCGAAAACGTCGAGCGAAACATGCAAGTGCACAAGATGCCACCCAAGGAGGCGGCCAAGCGCGCGATGGACGAAGTGGCAGGTCCCGTGGTGGCCATCGTGCTGGTGTTGTGTGCGGTGTTCATCCCGGTGGCATTCATGGGCGGCATCACTGGCCAGCTGTATAAACAGTTCGCGATCACCATCGCCATTTCCGTGGTGATCTCCGGCCTGGTCGCCCTGACCCTGTCGCCCGCCTTGGCGGCGCTGTTGCTCAAGCCTCAGCACGGCGACAAGAACGCCTTTTTCCGCTGGTTCGAACGCAGCTTCGAGCGCATGACCGAGGGTTACTCCAACGCGGTGGCCTTCATGATTAAGCGCTTTGTAGTGGCGCTGTTGCTGTTTGCCGGCATGATCGTGTTGATCCTGCTGATGGGCCAGCGCATTCCCAGCGCCTTTCTGCCGCCGGAAGACCAGGGTTACTTGCTGGGGGCCATTATCATGCCCGATGCGGCGAGCCTTGATCGCACCGGCGAGGTCGGCAAGGTCGCCAGTGACTTCTTCATGAACGATGCGTCGGTGGAGGGCGTGGCTATCGTCAACGGCTATAGCCTGCTGGACGGCCAGAACAAGAACAACGCCGGTACCCTCTTCGTCGGATTCAAGGATTTCGAGGGACGCTACAAGGATAAGGAAACCATCAAGGAACAGAGCGCCCCTGCGGTCATCCAGAAAGCCGCACGTGCTTTCTCCACGATTCAGGAGGGGATCATTCTGCCGGTCAACCCGCCGTCCATTCCCGGCCTGGGCACCACCGGTGGCATGGAAGTCTGGGTGCAGAGCAAGGGTGACGCCGGCGTCGACCAACTGGCGGAAGTGGTTGGCGAGCTGGTGGCGAAGGCCAGGCAGCGCCCGGAACTCGGCGCGATCACCTCGACCTTCAACGTGCATTCCAGGCAGCTGATGGTCGACGTGGACCGGGAAAAAGCCGAAAGCCTGGGCGTGCCGGTAGAAGATGTCTACAGCGCCATGCAGACCATGTTCGGCTCGCTGTACGTCTCGCAATTCAACAAGTTCAGTCGCCTGTGGCAGGTCATTCTGCAGGCAGAGCCGTCGTATCGGCTCAAGGCCGAGGACCTGCAACAGATCTACGTGCGCAGCAAGAATACGGAGATGGTGCCACTCAAATCGGTGTTGACTACCCGCTACGTCACCGGCCCCGACCTGCTGACCCGCTTCAACAACTTCCCGGCGGTGAAACTCACCGCCAACGCGGCCCCCGGCTACAGTTCCGGCCAGGCGCTGGCGGCCCTGGAAGAAATCAGCGCCGAAATCATGACCAACGACTATGCGTTGGCGTTGAGCGGCGAAGCGTTCGAGGAGAAAAAGAGCGGCGGTGCTTCTTCGCAGGTGTTCATTTTCGGCCTGGTGATGGTGTTCCTGATCCTCGCCGCGCAGTACGAAAAATGGTCCCTGCCGGTTGGCGTGCTGATGGCGGTGCCGTTTGCGTTGTTCGGTGCCCTGCTGGCGGTGCTGATCCGGGGCTTGAGCAATGACGTGTATTTCCAGATCGGCCTGACCATGCTGGTGGCACTGGCGGCCAAGAACGCCATCCTGATTTTCGAGTTCGCGGTATTGAACCGGGAAAACGGCATGTCGGCCTACGACGCGGCGATGACGGCCGCGAGGGAACGCCTGCGGCCGATCGTGATGACGTCCCTGGCGTTCATCCTCGGTTGTGTGCCGCTGGCCATTGCCGTCGGTGCCTCCGAGAACAGTCGCCACTCCATCGGTACCGGGGTGATCGGCGGGATGCTGGCGGCGACCGTCATCGCGATTTTCTTCATTCCCTTGTTCTATTACCTGGTGGAGCGGATGTTCGCGAAAAAGGATGAACCGCAGCCGTCCGTACAGACGCCGTCCGCGCAGCTCCCCGACGGCGCGGCGCAAAACCGGCATGAGGGGGATTGATATGCGCAAGCCCCCTCTCCCGCTGTTGTTGTGCCTGGGCCTGTTCGGCTGCATGGTGGGACCCGACTACCAGCCCCCGGAAATCGACACCCCCGCGGCGTATCGCTATGCCGACAAGGAAGCCAGGGATCTGTCCAATACCCTGTGGTGGGAGCAGTTCCAGGACCCGGTCCTCAATGACCTGATCCGCACGGCATTGCAGGAAAACAAAGACATCAAGATCGCCGCCGCACGGGTGGAGCAATTCCAGGGCCGTTACGGCGAAACCCGCTCCCTGTTGTTTCCGCAGGTCGGGCTCGATGCACAAGGTCAACGGTCCCGGTCGCCCCGGGACAATGGTCCGGTGCCACTGGACCCCTCCGTCGACCCGGTGTTCAACAACTATCAGGCCCTTCTCAGTGTGAACTGGGAGCTGGATGTCTGGGGCCGTTTGCGCCGCCTGAGCGAATCGGCCCGCGCCGATCTGCTGGCTTCGGAGGAAGGTCGGCGTAGCGTCATTTTGAGCCTGGTGTCGTCGGTGGCGACGAGTTACGTGACGCTGCGCGATCTTGACCGCGAGCTGGAAATCTCACGCACCACCGCCAAGGCGCGGGGCGACTCCTACGAGATATTCAAACTTCGCTTTGGTGCCGGCGTCATCTCCGAAATGGAACTGGCCCAGAACCAGTCCGAATACGAGCGGACCCTGGCGTCGGTCGCACAATTCGAACCCCTGGTCGCGCAACAGGAAAACGCACTGGCCGTGTTGCTTGGCCGCAACCCGGGGCCGATCCTGCGAGGGCGTGATTTGGGACAACTGGCGCTGCCCTCGGTGCCTGCCGGCCTGCCTTCGGACTTGCTGCAAAGACGGCCCGATCTGCACCAGGCCGAGTTGAACCTGATCTCGGCCAATGCCCAGATCGGCGCCGCCAAGGCCCAGTATTTCCCGACGATTTCCCTGACCGGGCTGCTGGGTTCGGTCAGCAACCAGCTGTCGAACCTGTTCACCGGCCCCGCCGCCACCTGGTCCTATGGCGTCGCCGCCAGTATGCCGATCTTCACTGCCGGCGGCATCGCCGGCCAGGTGCAACAGGCAGAAGCATTCCAGCAACAAACCTTGCTGACGTACCAGCAGGCGATCCAATCGGCCTTCAGGGACGTGGAAAATGCGTTGATCGCCTCGACTAAGTCTCGCGAGCAAATGGCCTACCAGGACCGCCAGGTCGAGGCGCTGCGCACCTATGCACACTACGCGCGACTGCGCTACGACAACGGTTACACCAGCTACATCGAGGTGCTGGACGCCGAGCGCAGTCTGTTCGATGCCGAGTTGAACTACACCCGAACCCGGGCCACGGTGTTCACTTCGATGATTGATTTGTACAAGGCCACCGGCGGCGGCTGGGTGACCAAGGCTGACGAGCTGACGGTGTCGGGGCAGCAACATCAGTGACGTCTGACAAACCGCTTTCGCAGGCAAGCCAGCTCCTACAAAAGCAATGCATACAAGCCCAAGAAAAACACCCGCCCCTCTGTAGGAGCGAGCTTGCTCGCGAAAAACCCGAAAGCGCCGTTGGGCATCTGGTTTTACGCATTATCGTTCACGACCTTCGCGAGCAAGCTCGCTCCTACAGGTGGAGATTGCGCGCAGCCTACTCGCGATCTTCTTGCTCCCATTCCACCGGATGGATTTCGAGATAACGGCTGACAGCCGCGCCCAGGGTCGCAAAGAACGCTTCTTCGCCAAACCGCGTGAACAACCCGAAACGCTTCAGTTTGTCCTTGACCGGGTCTTTCATTTCGGCCACGCACAATTCGATGCCGGCTGCGTGCAGGGTTTCGTCCAGCTCGGCCAGCATGTCGGCGGCGGTCACGTCGACGCTGGTGACAGGTTCCGCCGCGACGACCAGCCAGCGCACGGGCGTCGGCGATGCCGCCACGGCATCCAGCACCCGGTCATGGAACAGCTCGGCGTTGGCGAAAAACAACGGCGCATCCCAGCGAAACAACACCAGGCCGGGGATCAGGCGTGCATCGGGATAACGCTTGAGGTCGTGATAGCCCTGCACGCCTTCGGCACGCCCCAGCACGGCCGAGTACGGACGCCAGGCATCCCACAGGAATTCGATGACCGCGATGACAATCGCCAGGCCGATGCCCTCGATCGCCCCCAGCACGGCCACGCCCACCGTACAGACAATCGACAACCAGAACTCCCAGCGCTGTATGCGATAGATACGTCGCAGGTCGCTGACTTCGATCAGGCCGATGGCCGAGGCGATCACCACCGCCGCCAGGGCGCTGGTGGGCAGGTTCTGCAGCAGGTTCGGTGCCACCATCAGCAGCAGGGCCACCGCCAGTGCACCGACGACGCCGGCCAGTTGGGTCTGGGCGCCCGCCGCCTCGGCCACGGGGGTGCGTGACGAGCTGCTGCTGATCGGGAAGCCCTGGAACAGGCCGCCGGCCAGATTGGCGACGCCGAGCCCGACCATTTCCTGGCTCGGGTCGACATAGGTCCGGGTGCGCGCCGCGTAGACGCGAGACAGCACACTGGTGTCGGCAAACGAGACGAGGGCGACGGCGCAACCGCCGATCAACACCGGGACGATATCGGCCTGGGTGATCCAGGGGATGGCGAAGGCAGGCAAGCCTTGTGGCAACGAGCCCAGAACCGCCACACCTTTGGCCGCGAGATCCAGCACACCCACGGCGATGGTGGCCGCCACCACGGCGATCAGGATGCCCGGCACGCGTTTTTTATCCTTGAGCAGCAGGATTACCGCCAGGGTCGCCACGCCGACAATGAAGGTGACCCAATTGGTCTTGCCCGCCATCACCGCCGAAGTGATGGCCCACAGGTTGCGAAGTGGCCCGTGGGACTCGATGGAAAAGCCGAACAGCTTGGGCAGTTGGCTGATCAGTACCGTCAGCGCGATCCCGTTCATATAGCCATAGCGGATCGGTTTGGACAGCAGTTCGGTGATGAAGCCCAGACGCGCCAGCCCGGCCAGGATGCACACCACCCCGGAAACGATCGCCATCATGCCCGCCAGGGCGACCGCGCGATGCGGGTCGCCGCCGGACAGTGGCAGGATCACGGCGAGGATCACCGCTGCCAACGAGGAGTCCGGCCCCAGCACCAGAATCCGGCTGGGGCCGAACAGCGCATAGGCGAACAATGGCACGATGGTCGCGTAGAGCCCATAGATACCGGGAACGCCCGAAGCCACGGCGTAGGCGATACCGACCGGTACCAGCATGGTGGTCAGCACCAGCCCGGCAACGATATCGCGCGGCAACCACGCCACTTTATAACTGCGCAGGGTTCTCAGCCCCGGCAACCAGCGCAGCCAGCCGGCCTGATCGGCGCCCGCCTCCTTGCGCGCGATCCGGCCCGGCTCCGGGAGTGGTGGCGCAGCATCTGTTTGGCTCATGGCACTTCAGCCCTCCCTTGGTAAAGCGCAGATTTGCTTGAACGGACCGCTCAGAATTTTTCCGGGATGCGCCGGAACGGATAATCCGGCTCGCGATAGCTGCCTGGTTTCTGCCGCTTGGGCAACTTCACCTGCTCGCGCTGCACATTTTTGTAGGGAATGCGGCTGAGCAGGTCGCTGATGATGTTCAGGCGCGCCCGGCGTTTGTCGTTCGAGTCGGCCACCAGCCATGGCCCATAATCGGTGTCGGTCGCCTGGAACATATCGTCACGGGCGCGGGAGTACTCGTACCAGCGGCTGTAGGACTTCAGGTCCATCGGTGACAGTTTCCAGATCTTGCGCCCGTCCTTAATGCGCGCCTCGAGCCGACGGGTCTGTTCTTCCTCGCTGACTTCCAGCCAGTATTTGAGCAGGATCACTCCAGACTCGACGATGGCGCGCTCCACCAGCGGGACAGATTTCAGGAACTTGTCCAATTGCTCGTCGGTGCAAAAGCCCATCACGCGCTCGACGCCCGCGCGGTTGTACCAACTGCGGTCGAAGATCACCACTTCACCGGCTGCGGGCAGGTGCGGCAGGTAGCGCTGCATGTACATCTGGCTCTTCTCGCGCTCGGACGGCGCCGGCAACGCCACCACGCGGAAGATCCGCGGGCTGACGCGCTCGGTCAGCGCCTTGATCGTCCCGCCCTTGCCGGCCCCGTCACGCCCCTCGAAGACCACGCAGACCTTGATGCCCTCTTGTGTGACCCACTCTTGCAACTTGACCAGTTCGACGTGCAGTCGGCGCAACTGCTCCAGGTAGTCCTTGTTCTTCAGTTTCGGGGTTTGCGCAGACGGTTTCTTCTGCGCGTCCTTTTTAACTTTTGCCATGTTCAATACCTCACGGATGCAGGTCACTGACAACTGACAGGTCGACTCTATGGTGTTGTTACAGGTACTTGATGAAGGAAGACTGTTCAACCGCCGAGCGCGATGATCGCGACGATCAGCAGTGACCCGGCGATGGCCAGCGTAAATCCGCCCAGCCAGGGTTTTACGCCGGCATAGCGCGAAAGAATCCAGCCGGCCACGAATAACATCCCGACGCCCACCAGGTTGGATACGCGCACGGCCAGCATCGTCTGGTCCAACAGCATGAAAGGCACCACGAGCGGGAACGTCGAGAGTACGACCAGCAGGAAAACGCCCAAGGCGCCTTTGAAATCATCTGCGCCCAGGCGCGGCACCGAGACGGCGGGCGCGTCGGCCAAACGCTGGCGCAGCATTTCCAGTCCGTCAGTACCAGCCGCTGTCGCGATACGTGGAGGCAACGCATCAGCAACCAGCGCCTGGCCGGTGGACGCATCCAAGCCACCGCGCAGGCTGCTAAGCAGCGTGCGGTTGCGGCTGCGCTCGATCAGCACCCGCAGCAGATACATGGCCGCGTCGGCGAGGCCCCACGCAAGGTTGCAGCCGAGCGCGGCGATCATCATGACCCGTTCGGCTTCCTGATCCGTTGTGACGACACTGATTGTTCCGGTGAAGGTCATCGCCATGAGCAAGCCGAAGATCACTTCCGAGACGCGATCGATCGGATCGAGCACAGGTGCCCGCTTTTTTTCCGCAACGCTTTGCATGCGTCCAACCTTGGCAGATCCCTGGCCCTTGGAATGTTTTTAGGGGTGGGCTCAAGGCCCTGAGCCTAACCGGTTCACGGGGTGGTTTTTCCCGGCCCCACTTCAGTGTAGTTTGAAACGCTCGCACTGCCGCCCAAGGTTCAGGCCTTCCGCGAGTTTGCCTGCCATACTGGAAAAGATGCGGTGATTGGCCCGCCTCCGATGATCCAAACGCTCATCCAGGATCAGCCCTGCGCCAGCGTCATCGCGTATCGGCCAAGCACTAACGGATATAAAAGTTATTCAGAAAAGAAACTCCCGGGGTAGACCCAGAGTCTGCCCTACTCCAATGCCTTCAAAGGAGAGACAACAATGGCTACGTTCGAGCCCGGTCATTTGCACATCGAGCGGCATGCGCTGAACAAGAACGATGTCAGCTACAACATTCATATTGATTACGAGGTCGTGCAGGATCCCAAGGAAGGCAAAGGCATGCTGTTCAAGATGCATGGCACGATTGAGGGCAAAACGGTCGATGACCCGTTCTTCCTGCCCAAGGATCAGGCCTACAACTTTGCCAGCAATGTGACGAAAATCGCCGAAAAGTACGGTATTCCAAAAGCGCAGAGCAGTATCGGCTCGATCCACAAGCACTACGACGCGATGTTCGAGGATGTACGGGTGCAACTGAACATGAAATCCGGCGACCCGGTAAAACCCGAACACCTGGAATAACCCACGCCCTTCTGTGGGAGCGAGCCTGCTCGCGAAAGCGGTGTATCAATCAACCATAGTGTTGAATGAGACGCCGCCTTCGCGAGCAGGCTCGCTCCCACAGTGTTTATAGGCTCATTTCCTGCTCGCGAATCAGCTTCTTGTTGATTTTCCCGACACTGGTCTTGGGAATGTCAGCCACGATTCGGATCTGCCTCGGGATCGCCCACTTGTTGATACGGCCACTCTCGACATATTGATGCAGATGGGCCTCCAGCATTTGCGCGTTGATGCTTTGGCCGGGCACGCAAACGGCCAGGGCCACGGGACGCTCGCCCCACTGTGCATCAGGGATGCCGACGACCGCCACCGACGCGACGGCGGGATGCTCGCTGATCAGGCTTTCCAGTTCCAGCGAACTGATCCACTCCCCGCCCGTCTTGATCACGTCCTTGATCCGGTCCTTGATCTCCACGACACCCATGGCATCGATAGACGCGATGTCACCGGTATGCATCCAGCCGTTTTCCCAGAGTTGTGCGCCTTGCTCGGGCGCCTTCAGATAGCCCTGGGTCAGCCAAGGTGCACGGACCACAATCTCGCCCATCGCCTCGCCATCGTGTACCACTTCGTTGCCGCTGGCATCGATGATCCTCAAGTCCACCATCGGCACCGCTACGCCGGTCTTGATCCGCGCGGCGACCTGCTCGTGGGCCGGCTGATCGAGCTCCGCGTCGCTCAAGTGTGCCAGGCACAACAACGGACAGGTTTCGGACATCCCGTATCCACTGTACACATGCATACCCCGCTCGGTCGCCAGGTCAGCCAGACCATGGGTCAAGGCACTGCCGCCCAGGAGCATTTTCCAGCCTTTGAAGTCAGTCCGGGAGGCTTCGTCGCAGCTCAGGATCATTTGCAAAATCGTTGGCACGCAATGGGAGAAGCTCACCTTCTCTTCGCGAAACAACCTGACCAGGGCATTGGGTTCATAACGACCGGGGTACACCTGCTTGATGCCCATTAAGGTCGCGACATAGGGCACGCCCCAGGCATGGACGTGAAACATCGGGGTGATGGGCATGTACACATCGTCGGAGCGCAGCAGCGGCCGACCTTGATACACACCGAGCGTGCCCACGGCATTCAGCGTATGCAGCACCAACTGGCGATGAGTGAAGTAAACGCCCTTCGGGTCGCCGGTGGTGCCTGTGGTATAGAACAGGGTGGCAACTGACTGCTCGTCGAAGTCCGGGAAGTCGTAATGCGGCTCGGCGCTGGCCAGCAGGTGTTCGTAGTCACCCAGCACCGGCAGCGTGGTCGAAGCCGCTTCGTCGTCGCTGAGCTGGATGAAGCCTTTGACGGTGGTCAACTGATCCTTGATCTGCTCGACCAGGGGCAGGAAATCGTCGTGCACCAACACCAGGTCATCCTCGGCGTGGTTCATGGTGTACAAGACCTGCTCCGCCGAGAGCCGAATGTTCACCGTGTGCAATACGGCTCCAATCATCGGCACGGCAAAAAAACACTCCAGATAACGATGGCTGTCCCAATCCAGCAACGCCACGGTGTCCCCTGCCTTGACGCCAGCGCTCGTCAGCGCGTTGGCCAGGCGTTTTATGCGCTCGTTCAACGTTTGGTAGCTATAACGCAGCTTGTCCGCGTAGACGATTTCCTGATTGGGTGCGTAGCGCTTGCCCGAGAGCAACAGGCTCTTGATCAACAAGGGATAGCTGTAGGCGCCTTGCGCAGGCGCGATTATTTTTGTGGTCACCACAGTGAAATCTTCCTGATGCTGTTGGTTGTTAGAACTGCGCTGCGTCGAGCAGAAACAGCGAGTCGCTTCCGGCTTTGACCGATGCGCTCAGCGAGTGAATCCGCGGCAACAGGCGGGCGAAATAGAACCGCGCCGTGCCCAGTTTGCTGGCGTAGAAATCGTCCTGCGCTTCCTTGCCCAAAGCCGCCTTGGCCATCAGCGCCCACATGTAGGCGTAGGCCACGTAACCGAAGGTTTGCAGGTACTCGACCGACGCCGCGCCGATCTCCTGCGGGTTGGTCTTGCAACGGTCCAGTACCCAGGCGGTCAACTCGTCGAGGATATCCACGGCATCGTTGAGCGGCTTGGTGAACTCCGCCAGTTCAGCGCTGGCGGTCGCGGTGAAGTGTCGAATCTCGTCGGCGAACAGCTTGTAGAACGCCCCGTCGCTGCCGACGATCTTGCGCCCCACCAGGTCCAGGGCCTGAATGCCGTTGGTGCCTTCGTAGATCTGGGTGATGCGCACGTCGCGCACCAGTTGTTCCTGGCCCCATTCACGGATGTAGCCGTGACCGCCGAATACCTGTTGGCCGTGGATCGTGGTTTCCAGGCCGAGGTCGGTCAGGAACGCTTTGGCCAACGGGGTCAACAGCGCCACCAGGTCTTCGGCGCGTTTGCGCGTCGCGGTGTCTTCGCTGAACTTGGCGGTGTCCAGTTG
Source organism: Pseudomonas sp. WPR_5_2 (assembly GCF_003634475.1). Lineage (NCBI taxonomy): Bacteria > Pseudomonadati > Pseudomonadota > Gammaproteobacteria > Pseudomonadales > Pseudomonadaceae > Pseudomonas > Pseudomonas sp. WPR_5_2. The sequence goes on from NZ_RBLA01000001.1 coordinate 444,427, forward strand.
CATGGCAACGTATGTCGAGAACGCCCGGCCGCCTTCGTTCGAGGCCTTCATGGTGAGCAGCATGCGACGCACGTCCGGATGGACGATGATCGGGTCGGCCACTTTGTCCTTGTTCTGCGCGCCGGTCGGCGAACGGCTTTGCAGGCGATCACGGGCGTATTCGACGGCGTTCTGGTAAGAGCGCTCGCCAGTGGCCAGGCCCTGGATACCGACGCCCAGACGCTCGTAGTTCATCATGGTGAACATCGCCGCCAGGCCCTTGTTCGGTTCGCCGACCAGGTAACCCACGGCATCGTCGAAGTTCATCACGCAGGTGGCGGAGGCCTTGATGCCCATCTTGTGTTCAATCGAACCGCAATTCACCGGGTTGCGCGCGCCCAGGCTGCCATCGGCATTGACCAGGTACTTGGGCACCAGGAACAGCGAAATGCCTTTCGGTCCCGCCGGGGCGTCCGGCAGTTTGGCCAGCACCAGGTGAATGATGTTTTCGGTCAGGTTGTGCTCGCCAGCGGTGATGAAAATCTTGGTACCGCTGACCTTGTAGGAACCGTCGGCCTGAGGTTCGGCCTTGGTGCGGATGATGCCCAGGTCGGTGCCGGCGTGCGGCTCGGTCAGGCACATGGAGCCGGTCCAGATGCCGGCGTACATGTTCGGCAGGTACGCCGCTTTCAGTTCTTCGCTGGCGTGGGCGTTGAGCGCAAGGCAAGCGCCGGCGGTCAGCATCGGGTACAGGCCGAACGAAAGATTGGCGCCGTTGACCATCTCCTCAACCTGGGCGCCGATGACCTTGGGCATGCCCATGCCGCCGTACGCCGGGTTACCGCCCACGCCGGCCCAACCACCCTCGGCAAAGGCACGGTAGGCATCGGCAAAGCCCGCAGGCGTCGTGACTTCACCGTCGTGCCACGAACAACCTTGCTCGTCGCCACTGCGATTGAGCGGTGCAATCAGTTCTGCGGAGATCTTGCCAGCCTCTTCGAGGATCGCATTGGCGGTGTCTTGATCCACCACCGCGGCCAGCGCCGGCATGGCGGCCCACAGCTCGGAAACGTTGAAAACTTCGTTGAGTACGAATCGAATGTCGCGCAGGGGCGCTTTGTAATCAGACATGTTTGAAAGACTCAGGCAATGTCAGGGCCTTTGAACAGGCCCTGGTCAATGGAAGTGCCACCCTCAGGAGTGGACGCCAACACGCTCCACCACGGGTTCGGTGGATTTCGCTGCAGCCGGTGTGACTTTTCGCAGCAGGAAAAAGGACAGCGCCGGGATCAGGATCAGTGCACCGAGCATGTTCCACAGGAACATGAAGGTCAGCAGGATGCCCATGTCGGCCTGGAACTTGATGGGCGACCAGGCCCAGCACACCACGCCCGCGGCCAGGGTAATGCCCACCAGCCCCACGACCCGCCCGGTGAACGACACCGCGTTGCGGTAGGCCTGCGCCAACGGCATGCCCTGGCGTTGGTATTGCAGTTGCACGCTGAGCAGGTACAGCGCGTAATCCACGCCAATCCCGACCCCCAGCGCGATCACCGGCAGCGTGGCCACTTTCACGCCAATGCCCATGACCACCATCAGCGCTTCGCACAGGATCGACGTCAGGACCAGCGGCAGCAGCGCCACAACGGTTGCACGCCAGCTACGGAAGGTGATCAGGCAGAACAGGGTCACCGCCGCGTACACGTACAACAGCATGGTGTGGTTGGCTTCGCGCACCACGATGTTGGTGGCGGCTTCGATCCCGGCGCTGCCGGCGGCCAGCAGGAACTGGCGATCGGCGCTGCTGTTTTCCTTGGCGAATCGATCGGCAACGGCCACCACGGCATCAAGGGTTTGCGCCTTGTGGTCCTTGAGGAAGGCGATCACCGGCATCAGTGAGCAATCGGTATTGAACAACTCCGGGGCGTTGACCGAGGCCTGTTGCGCGGCATAGTTCAATACGTTCTGGTTGCGCTGGATGCTGTTGAGCTTGGGGTTGCCCTCGAAGGTACCGGCAGTGATCTGGCGCACCGCGTTGACCAGCGATGACGTGGCCTGCACGCCCGGCAACTGCTGCAACTCCCACGCCAGGCGGTCGGCCTGGACCAGTGTCTGATAGTTCAGGCAACCCTCGGGGGCAGTCTTGATCATCACCGCGAACAGATCGCTGGACAGCGCATAGTGACTGGTGATGTAGGCGTTATCGCGGTTGTAGCGCGAGTCGGCGCGAAGCTCCGGCGCACCACTGTCGAGGTCGCCGATCTGCAGGTTCAGGCTGACCATGAAGCCGGCAATGCCCAGCACCAGGGCGGCCAACACAGTGCCCATCGCCCACTTGGGGGTGGTGAAACGGTCGAGCATGTCCCACAGCTTGCCAAACCCGCGATGCTCGGCGGCCCGGGTGTCGATTTTCAACGCACGGGTGGCGGCCTTGCTGCCGACGCCGACGTACGACAGTGCCACCGGCATCAACAACAGCGAAGTAAAGATCAGCACCGCGACACCGATGCTGGCGGTGATGGCCAGGTCCTGAATCACCGGAATGTCGATCAGCATCAGTACCGCGAAGCCCACGGCATCGGCCAGCAGCGCGGTGACGCCGGCGATGAACAGGCGACGGAAGGTGTAACGCGCGGCCACCAGCTTGTGGGTACCACGGGCGATGTCCTGCATGATGCCGTTCATTTTCTGCGCGGCGTGGGACACGCCGATGGCGAAAATCAGGAATGGCACCAGCACCGAGTAAGGATCGATGGCATAACCCAGCCAGGCGACGATGCCCAATTGCCAGACCACGGCGATCAACGAACAGCCGACCACCAACAAGGTACTGCGCACACAACGGGTGTAGAGGTAAATGATGACCAGCGAGGTGATCACCGCCAGGCCGAAAAACATCATGACCTGGATCAGCCCGTCGATCAGGTCGCCCACCAGTTTGGCGAAGCCGATCACCCGGACCTTGTAATGGCCCTTGCCCTCTTCCCCGGCCTTGTGCCCGGAGCCTGCGTACTCGATTTTGTCGCGCAGGCGCTCTTCGAGCATCCGCGAAAACGTGTGATAGTCGATGCCATGGCCGGTGGCCGAGGCCTTGTCCAGCAGCGGCACGATCAACATGGTTGACTTGAAGTCGCTGGCCACCAGGCTGCCGACAATGCCGGCGCGGTTGATGTTCTGCCGCAACTGCTCGATGTCCTTGGGGGTGCCCGTGTAGGCATCGGGCATCACCGGGCCGCCCTGGAAACCCTCTTCAGTGGCTTCGGTCCAGCGCACCGCCGGGCTCCACAGCGACTTCATCCAGGCGCGGTCGACGCCTTCGGCGAGGAACAATTCATCATTGACCTGCTTGAGTACGTTCAGGTACTCGGGGTCGAAAATATCACCCTGGGTGTTCTCCACCACGACCCGTACCGAACTCCCCAGGCCGCGCAGCGATTGGCGGTTCTCGAGGAAGTTCTTAATGTACGGCTGACTCTGCGGGATCATCTTCTCGAAACTCGGGCGCAACTCCAGGCGGGTTGCCATCATGTAGCCCAGTAACAGGGTGATCATCGCCATCAGCAGCATGAACAGCGGACGGTGGTTGAACACCCACCGTTCCAGGCGGTTGCCGGAACGGTGATCGAAGTCGCGCAAGTCGCCAATCACCGGCATGGTGTCTTGCTGAATATTGCCCATAGGAGGGTACCCGCTCTGATTTTATCGGTTCTTATTCTTTGGAAAGCGACCGCGCACCACGACTGCCCACCACGATCAGCGAGCCATCGGCAGCCTGCACGGCACCCGCGACGGGGGACTGGTTTTGCTGGGCGATCAGTTGCAGTCGAGTCTCGGCAGACTGGCTGAGCAATTCGTGCCCGGCCTGGGTGAACAGCCGGAAGCGGCCGTCATCACCCTGCGCCGCGGCAGTGATGCTGACTTGCAGGCCGGTCTCCAGAAGCGTCCAGTTGGCACCGCCATCGGTGCTGCGCAACACATGCCCGCGCAACCCGTAGACCAGCACTTCGCCGGGTTTGCCGATCACCCCGAAAAAACTGCCCTGGTAGGGGGTCTGCAAGGCCACGAAACGCTGCCCGGCGTCATCCCATTTCAGCAGCAGGCCTTGTTCGCCTGCGATGTAGAGCCCATCACCGGTGGAGGCAATGGCATTGAGGTGAAAGCCCTGGGGGTTTTCGGTACGGTCCTGGAACGGTGTCCAGTGCTTGCCACCGTCTTCGGTGCGCAAGATCAGGTTGAAGACACCGACCACGTAGCCGATGTTGTCGTCGGCGAACCAGACATCCAGCAGGGGCTTGTCAGCGCCCTCCTCGACCAGTCGCTGACCTTCGGCGGCCAATACTGGCCATTGCTCGTTGCCCGGCTCGGCCTGGGCCAATGCCGAGTAATGCTTGACCAGCAAGTCACCGATCTGGCGCCCATCGAGTTGTTTGTTCCAGGTCTCGCCGCCATCGCTGCTGTGCAGCACCACACCATCGCCGCCGACGGCCCAGCCGTTCCTCGGCGAGGGAAAGTACACGGCATTGAGGTCGGCACTGACCGGCACGGTGGCCTGGCGCCATTGCTGGCCGGCGTCATCGGAAAAAAGAATGTGGCCTCGCTGGCCCACGGCAACCAATCGGTCACCGGCACGGGTCGCGTCCAGCAAGGGGCTGCGCACGGCCAGAACACTGGGCTTGGCGGGCAGATCAAGCACGTCGACGTAGGCGGCAGCCTGAGCGAATCCTTGCGACAGAGCCAGCGCGGCGCCCATCAGCAGCGGCACGCACTTCTTGAACGAATACATACGGCGTCCTCATGAGAAAACTGCGCCGGGTGCCCGCAGGCGACCCGGCGTTGAAACCCGACTCAGCGAATACCTGCGCCCGCCAGGGACTCCGGCGACCACTGCGCCTTGGACAGCGAGTCGATGTAGCGGATGCCGCCGTACGGGCCTACCACACCGTTGATGTTGTAGGAGCCGCCGACCAGGTCATAGATCATGAACGGCGTGGAATCCGGCACCTGCTTGTCGTAGCTCTGGCTGAGGAAGGCAAAGGAACCGCGATAGAGCTGACCGCGTGCGTCGTACTGGTCGGACGCCAGAGCGGCCCAGCTGTCTTCATCCAGGTAGAAGCGACGCTTCTGGTACACGTGGCGCGCGCCAGCCTTGAGGTTGCCCTCCACTACCCACACGCGGTGTTTTTCCCAGCGCACGAAGTCCGGTGCGATGTGATTGGCGGTGGTAATGCTTTTCGGGTCCTGGACGTAGGTCAGCTTGTAGGTGTTGTACGGCACGATCATTTCCTGCTTGCCGACCAGTTTCCAGTCGTAGCGATCCAGCGCACCGTTGAACACGAACACGTCGTCGTAGGTGCCGGCGCCGGCCGTACCCGGGTTTGGCGTGTCGTAGGCCAGGTTCGGTGCCAGTTTGACCCGACGCTGACCCGGCAGGTATTGCCAGGCGCGGCGCGGCTGTTCCAGCGGGTTGGCGGCGTCCTTGAGCATGATCGACTCGCCGGCCCGGCGCGCGGGGCCGGTGTAGTACAACTTCATCTGGTAGTACACGTCGGAGCTGGTGATCGGCTGCGACATGTTCTCGTAGATCGGATAGGTGATGAACGCCTGCCCGGTAGTGGCAAGGCTGGGCACACCGGCCGAGTCGACGTTCCAGGAGTCGTACTTGGAATTGATGTTGACCCCCTGGTAACGCAGCAGGAAGTTCCACATCGCCTCGCTGCCCGATTGCGGAATCGGGAACGGCACGCCGGGCAAGACGTTGTCGATGGCCAGGCCACCTTCCAGTGACTTGGCGCCGGTGGCGTTTTTCACGCTGTTGTCCAGCACGGTCTGCGGCAGTGCCACGGTGCGGTGGGTCGGGTAGACATCGACGCGAAAGCTCGGGAAGCGCTTGGCCAGCTCAACGGTGGTGGCCGAGAGCAGGGCTTTGTATTGATCGACGTTTTTGCCATCGATCACCAGCACCGGTTTTTCGCTGGCAAACGGGTCCGGGCGCATGCTGTCGCCGGCCTTGAAGCTGGCCGGGGCGGTGGTCAGGCCACCGGCATAGGCCGGAATGGAGCCATCGGCGCTGGCGGCTTTTTCGGCACCTACCAGAGTCAGACTGCTGCCGAGCTTGCCGGCTTCTTGAGTCGATACGGCGGCCTGCGCATGGGCCGCGAGGGTCATGGCCAGTGATGCGGCCAACAAGGTTTTCACGAATTTCATGGTTTCTACTCCTGCCTGGTGGCTGGGTATTGGATGAATCAAAAGGTGGTTTTCAGCGTCAGGTACAGCGCGCCACGGTCTTCGGTGGTCGCACCGCCGCCCGAGAAGGCTGAGTAGCCACCGGCGAAGCACGCATAGTTTTCGTTACCGCTGAAGGCGTTCGGCGTGGAGCCGTCGCCGCTTCCGGCGTTCGCTGCGCCGGTGCTGTTGCCGCTGACGTTGCACTTGTCAGCCTTGCCGAAGGAATCGACGTACTTGAGGTCGACGAAGTACTTGTTGTAAACGATGGCGCCGACGCCGACGGCATAGTTGCCGGTGTCCTTGGCACCGCCGCCGGAGACCGGCGAAACACCGTCGAGGCCGACGTTGACCGACATCGGCAGGTTCATGTCCACGCCGGGGAACACCTGGTACCAGGTCGGGGTGAAGTTGACCGCGATGCCCCAGTTGTCTCGGGTCGGCGCATCGACGCCACGGTAAGTGCTCTTGCCCTTGTAGAGCGCCTCGTTTTTGCTATCGAGCTTGAGCAGGTTGCTGTAGTACAGCTCGGTGAGCAGCACGGCGGAATCGAACACTGGCGTCTTGGGCAGGGTCATCAGCCCGTTGAGGGTCCAGTGCAAGGTGTCGCCGGTGGCGCTCATGCTGTCGCCATCATGCGGGGTGTCATAGATCACGCCGGTGGCTGCTGTACGTGGCGGCAACAAACCAAGACCTTGACCGAGCCCCAGGGGGCTGGTCGTGCTGACGATCGCCGGGATGCTGGCCAGCGGCATGTTGTGGCGGATGTTCAGGTCACTGCCGACGCTGATGCCACCGACATCCTTGGACAGGCTGAGGCCAAAAATGTCGATCTTGTCGGAGTAAGCCAGTTGGTAAGTGGCGGTGCTCAACGAGTTCAAGGTGTTGACCACGGCCGGCACCTGGCCCGCTGGCCGCGTACCGTTAGGATTGGCCGAGCTCAAACCGCGGGCATCGAGCCAGGCTTGGGGCAGGATGTCTGAAGTCTGGCGGTAGTAGACGCCGAGCGTGCCGTCCAGCCAGGCAGGCGACCACTTGGCCATGACGCCCCAATCACCTGAGTTGCGCGGCGTCAGGTCATCGCCACGACGCACGTTGGTCAGTGCGTTGCAGGGTGCCAGGCCACAGCCGAGCGGGCTGCCGGGGGTGATGGAGTTGGTGTTGCCCAACAGGAACGACTGCGCGCCGAAGCCCACCAGATCGGAACCGCCATAGTAAGTGCCCGCCTCAGGCAGGCGCGCCGCATCCCAATCGAGGAAATACTGGGCGCCCACGGTCAACTCGGGGTTGAGGGTGAACGTCATCGAGATCTGGTTACGCGGAACGAACAGTTCCTTGGCCTCGGTACCCGGCGATGCCGCCAGCTTGGCCAGGTCCAGTCCGGACTGCCCGTAACTGATCGAATGCACCGGGTTGAGGATGGTTTCACCCCAGAACACGTTGTGCTGCCCGGCCTTGATGCTGAACATCGACTCTTCGCCCACTTCGGTGCTGTAGAACACGAAGGCGTCGAGGATCTCGCCGGACGGACCGGTGTAGTAGCGCTGGGCATAGTTGCTCAGGTGCGGGCTGCCGAAACCGACGTTGTCATTGGTCACGCCAGCCAGGCGCGGGTCGTTGGCGACCAGGCCCGAGGTACCTTTATTGCCGTTGACGAACGGGTTGGAATTGGAGCCGGTGTTTTCATAGGCCTTGTCGTACCAGCTCGCGGCGCTGACGCGAAAACCCATGTTTTGCTGGTAGACCACATCCATCTCGGTCAACAGGTCGACACGGTTGGTGATGTTGGTCCCGGCCCTGCGGAAGTTGTAGTCGCCGTCGTTGTTGTTGGGCGTACCCAACATGCGTTTGTCGGCGTTTTCGGTACGCACGCCGTAGTTGTACTTCACGGTGTTATCGAAGCGCACGTTCCAGTCGGGATTGCCGGTCTCCACCTCCATCGCGTATGCGGTCGGCATGGAAGCCGCCAGGATGGCCAGGGCCAGCAGACTGCGACGCGAAGGGAGTGTGTAGCTGTGACTCTTATTGTTATGCATTGCGTTGGCTCCGCTTTTTGTATTTGTTTTAAGCGCAGGGGTCCCCTGCCGACTCTTGGTGAGAGAGCCAGTGCCTGTATGGCGTGAGGACGTTTACCGGGTGGTCGACCCTAGCGATCGAGGTCCAGAATCAGTGCTTCTGCCTGGGGCCACGGGCCGTAGCCTGAGGCCGGATTGAGGTGGCCGACATCACCGAGGTTGATCAGCTCTGCCTCCCAGTCCTGGGCCAGGCGCTTGGCCGCGTCGAAGCTGGCGAGGTGGTCGTCGGTGCTGGCGGCGACGATGCTGCGAAACGGCAGCGCGCCTTTGGGCAGCGGGTCCCAGCCATGGGTGCGAAGGGTTTGCGGGCTCGGGTAGTTTTGCGGCCACTGGGCAGCCAGATCCGGTGGCGCGGCCAGCAGGGCGCCCTTGATCGGGTGGCTATGCGTGGCGGCCCAATGTGCGACCATCAGCACGCCGGCACTGTGGGCGACGAGAATCACCGGCCCATCGATTTGCTCCAGCTCATGCTGGATTGCCCGGACACGGGCAGCGCAGTCGAGCTTGTCGGTCTCAAGTGGGGGAACGCTACGGACTTTGCTCAAACGGGCCTCAAGCAACGTTTGCCAATGTTCGGCAACGTGCTCACGCAGGCCCGGGACGATCAGAACGGTGGCGGCGGTTTGCAGTTTGTCCACTTGGATAACCTCGGCTTCTCAGTCTCGACTGGCTGTTTCGCCAGAATCTTTTTGTTGGACTGACATTAAAGAGCCGGGATGGGCCGCGCTTTTCATTTGACGACAGCGGCTTTTCTTTTGATGACAGCCTGATGGCCCCTGTCTGATGGTCGCGCGGAAGCTGTTAACGTGACTTCGAAAGTTGTTCAATTGCCGACGTGCTGACTATATTCACCACGTCCACTTCCATCGGAATCCCTGCAGGAACGCCTCTGCATGACAAAGCTCGTTCGCGCCGCTGTCCTGACCAACTACCTGGACGTTGCTCATTACCTTGGGTTCAATCCACACGATTTGCTGGCGAGCGTCGGCCTGAGCAAGGCCCGGCTGCAAACGCCCGAGCATCGAATTCCGATCGATTCGGCTGTTCGACTGCTGGAGGAATCGGCGGTTGCCAGCGGTTGCCAGAGCTTCGGCCTGAGCATGGCCGAATCGCGCCAGCTCTCGGATTTCGGTGTCGTCAGCCTGCTGCTGAGTCATCAGCGAACGCTGCGTGATGCGTTGCAGGTAGTGGTGCACTACCGGCACCTGATGAACGATTCGCTGGCCATCTACATTGAAGAGGCCGGCAAGATGGTGATCATTCGCGAGGAAGTGATCACCGATTCGCCCATGCCCTGCCGGCAGGCCAATGAACTGGCCATCGGTGTGATGTTCCGGCTGTGCTCCGCCCTGCTCGGTGCCCACTGGCAGCCCTACAGTGTCAACTTCACGCACCAGCCGCCCGACAACCTGCACCTGCATCGGCGCCTGTTTGGCTGCAACCTGGAGTTCGGCAGTGAGTTCAATGGCATCGTCTGCCCCGATGCCAGCCTCGACATGACCAATCCCCATGCCGACCCCGCCATGGCCCGATACGCCCAGCGCTACCTTGACTCGCTACAGAGCCACGAAGGGCCGTCGATTCTGTTCGAAGTGCGCAAGGCCATTTACCTGTTGTTGCCGATGGGACGTGCCACCATCGAGCAGATCGCCCAGACCCAGGGCATGAATGTGCGGACCCTGCAACGTCGCCTGAAAGACGACGGCTGTGCCTTCAACGACCTGATCAACGACGTGCGGCGCGACCTGGTGCTGCGTTATCTGGAAAACCCGAACTATTCGCTGGGGCGCATCGCCGACATGCTCGGTTACTCCATGGCGAGTTCGTTCACGCGCTGGTTCATCAGCCAGTTCGGCATGCCGCCTGCTTCGTGGCGGAGTGCGCAAAAGCTCGGTACCGCGAAAGCGCCAATGGACACAACCACCCTGCCCGATCGAGAAAATCCTGGCCCCGGCAACTTGTAGGAGCGAGGCTTGCCCGCGAAGGCGGCGTGTCAGGCGACTTACTTTTTATGGTGTACATATCCATTGCTGCGGTAACGGCTGCTGGCGGTTTCGCCCTTACGGCGAGTCACTTGGAAGAACGGAACGCCGCCCGGCCCTAAGTAACCAAGGGCTCTTGCCCCACCACTCGGTGCCTCGCTCAGGCTCGGCATGCCCTCTCTCCGGCCAGCGTGGTTTAACGGGGCGCCCAGATCAAAAGCAATGCGAGGCGGCCTGACAGCCGACCTGTTTGGGAGTCCGTACGCATTTCCCCTGTAGGAGCCGGCTTGCCGGCGAAGACGGCAGTCCAGTCAACAAAGCAGTCCGCCAATACCCCCGCCTTCATTGACTGAAGGCTTTTCTGTCAGCCCCCGGCTTCAACCATCCCATCCCGATCCTACACGCAAATAAGCCACGACCGGCTGCATGAACCCTCTCCGAGGGTGCAACGTAGGGCCTGGAAATCGATCAATGTTTTTTGGCGCCCAAGGACGGGCTTTGCGTAAAAAAGGATGTGCGATGGAAAAGGATTTGGGCGGGTACCACTGCGCTGTCTGTCGCGACGAGGCCATGGCAGCCCGCGCTCGACAGCGCGTGCAGCAGCCGAGCGCGGCGGAACTACAACGCCGACACGGTGAAATGATGGCTCGTCAGCGGGCACGGGAAGAGCAACTCATCGCTGAACGGGAGGCCAGGGAACAGCGTGAGGAAGCTGCACTCGTGAAAGTCACCCTGCGGATCGGGGTGTTTTTTGATGGTACGGGCAATAACCCGTTCAATGTGGAGATGGGGCGTAAGTGTGGTGCCCATCATCCGGTGTCGACGCAGGATATGGAGTCGAGTTGCAAGCCGTATATGCGGGATCCTGAGAGCAGTTACGGGGGGGAAGTGAGCAATGTTAAGCGACTGTATGATTTGTATACGCAGTCATATGACGCGGAAAGAATAATCCAGCAAAAACGCGCATTCGATAAAGTCTATGTCGAAGGAATCGGTACGAGCGCTGGCGCGCAAGACAGCCTTTTAGGCATGGCTATGGGCCGGGGTGAAACCGGGGTTGAAGCGCGGGTACATTACGCTTTTGGCCAGGTCAAAAGCCGTCTGCACAACTTTCTTGATCGTTTCCCGAATATCCAGATCAGCGCCCTGATCTTCGACATTTTCGGCTTTAGTCGTGGAGCGGCCGCTGCCCGGCACTTCGCCTGCCTGTGCCTGAACAGAACCGACAGTTCGCTCAGAGAAACACTGAGCTTGCCGGATCGCCTGTTCGCCCGCACCTTCAGCAAGGTCTTTGGCGAAGGGGTCAGCACCGGTTTCATCGGCCTGTTCGACACCGTCGCTTCCGTGGGTGGCCTGAGCAACCTGGGCTACATACGCAGCCCGGCGACTCCCGGGGTCAAGTTGTACCTGATGCCGAAGTTTTTCCCCAATGTGCTGCAATTGGTGGCGCGGGACGAATACCGCGCCAACTTCGCGCTCAACAGTGTTGCCCCGGATCATCCGCAAATCAGCTTGCCCGGCGTTCACTCGGATATCGGCGGCGGATACCGCGATGACATCGAAGAATGCGTACTGCTCAGCCCCATGCAGGCCCTTGAGGTGGGTGAGTTCACCGACGTCAAAACCACCTCGATCTATCGCGAGGCCCAACAGGAACGGGCGAAATGGAACGCCAAGGGCTGGCCACTGGAGATGCTGGAACTGATCACGCCTGATCCGGTCATGCTTGCGCCCGAACTCAGAGAGCGCAACGCGCCGAAACGAAAGCGGGTTTTTGCTGGGTTGCAACTCCGACGCAAGATCGGTGCGGGACTGTCGTTGGTGTATTTGCGGGTGATGTATGAGTCAGCCAAAAAGCATGGAGTTGAGTTTGACGATATCAAACAACGAGTTGCATTGACCCCTCCAGCGGCACTTCAACCCATGTGTGAGCGATTTATTGCTGCTGAGTACAGCCTTACTCCCGCCGAGGAGCAAATGCTCAAGCTGCATTACATCCACCAGTCGGCGCATTGGAACCCGACTTTTCTCTCTGGACCTCGCACCACACGATTCGAACTGGCCTATGCCCATGTCCCAACAGCTGATTCCGTACGAGTCCACCACCCACATGTTCCGGAATGGACGCTATGACCATGAAACCACTGTTTGCGTTACTCGTGATGTTGTCGGTGTGTGGCTGCCAACCCGTCGATCCGCTATCTGCCAAAAACGATTACAGAACCTCCACGTGGTACATCGGCTTCAACGAGCCCGCGCACATGAACGTCTGGGTCGAGACCTCCGCTGTCGAGGACATCAAGGGCCGAATAATTTTTGACATCGCGGCAGGCGCAGCCGCTAGAAGTGACAATGAAAACGGTACTGAAAATGCCCGGGGCTGGGTGGGCGTAGGCAGTTCCGGCATGCCCGTAACGGGTGCCGACCTGCCCAAACGCCTCTTTGTGCGCTGGCAATCAACTGTCGAGCGCAAGACCTACGCAGGCTGGATCGATATTTCCGAATCGACCCGCGAAATCATGCGCAATTCGAACGCCCGGCGTTGCCACGAGACCCCTCAGTTCACCGCCAACCCGAGTGCCGCCCTGAATCTGGGACTGGCGCCGGGGGGCGTCATTCAAGTTTGGGTCTGGGACGACTGTTTCCGCGCTCACAAAGTTGACCGAGGGCAAGTCGGTATAGAACCGCTGGGGCCTGATCAAGGCAAGTACAACGGCGTCTATGGCGAGATCAAAGCCTCTTCCCAACGCTATATCGACCGTTTCGGCATTCCCTATGGCAGTTGGTGATGACGTGTCTTTGATTCCAGAATGGACGCTACGACCATGAAAATACTGATTGCGTTACTCGCCATGTTGTCGGCGAGTGCCTGCCAACCCGTTGATCCGCTATCAGCCAAAAACGACTACAGAACCGCTTGGTGGTACATCGGCTTCACCGAGCCCGCGCACATGAAGGTATGGGTCGAGACCTCCGCTGTCGAGGACATCAAAGGCCGAATAATTTATGACGTAGCGGCAGGCGCAGCCGGTGGCAGTGATTATGAAAATGGAACTGAAAATGCACGGGGCTGGGTGGGTATAGCCACTGCTAGCATGCCCGTCACAGGTGCCGACCTGCCCAAACGCCTCTTTGTGCGCTGGCAATCAACTGTCGAGCGCAAGACCTACGCAGGCTGGATCGATATTTCCGAATCGACCCGTGAAATCATGCGCAACTCGAACGCCCGGCGTTGCCACGAGCCCCCTCAGTTCACTGCTAATTCGAGTGCTGCCCTGAGTCTGGGACTGGCGCCGGGGGGCATCATTCAGGTCTGGGTCTGGGACGATTGTTTCCGCGCCCACAAAGTGGACCGAGGGCAAGTTGGTATAGAACCGCTGGGGCCTGATCAAGGCAAGTACAACGGCGTCTATGGCGAGATCAAAGCCTCTTCCCAACGCTACATCGACCGTTTCGGCATTCCTTATGGCAGCTGGTGATGACCTGTCTTTGTTTCCAGAATGGACGCTACAACCATGAAAATACTGTTTACATTGCTCGCCATGTTGTCGTTGAGTGCCTGCCAACCCGTCGATCCGCTATCAGCCAAAAACGATTACAGAAGCCCTTGGTGGTACATCGGCTTCATTGAGCCCGTTCACATGAACGTATGGGTCGAGACCTCTGCTGTCGAGGACATCAAGGGCCGGATAATTTATGACATTGCGGCAGGCGTAGCCGCCAGTAGTGATAATGAAAATGGAACTGAAAATGCACGGGGCTGGGTGGGCGTAGGCAGTTCCGGCATGCCCGTGACGGGTGCCGACCTGCCCAAGCGCCTCTTCGTGCGCTGGCAATCGACTGTCGAACGCAAGACCTATGCGGGCTGGATCGATATTTCCGAATCGACCCGCGAGATGATGCGCAACTCGACGGCCCGGCGTTGCCACAAGACTCCCGAGTTCACCGCCAACCCGAGTGCCGCACTGAATCTGGGCCTGGCGCCGGGGGGCATCATTCAGGTCTGGGTCTGGGACGATTGTTTCCGCGCCCACAAAGTGGACCGAGGGCAAGTCGGCATAGAGCCGCTGGGGCCTGATCAAGGCAAGTACAACGGCGTCTATGGCGAGATCAAAGCCTCTTCCCAACGCTACATCGACCGCTTCGGCATTCCCTATGGCAGCTGGTGATGACGTGTCTCCATGCTTGAACCGATCAAAAAAAAACGGCGACCGCTGGGTCGGTCGCCGCTAAAAAACCGGTGTTTTTAACGCCGGTGGAGTGCCGCACTGCGTTGGAGTGAACGCAATGCAACGCCGCTCGTAAGAAGGGACCGCGTGATGCCGGGTTTACATGCCCCAGTGCAGCAATAGCAGCACAAGCACCGCGAGGAATACGGTTTCCCCCACCATCAGCAGAATGGGTTTGATGCCGACGGCGGCCAGTTCCTTGAGTTGGGTTTTCATGCCCAGGGCGCTGATGGAAATCACCAGGCACCACCGCGACAACTCATTGACCGAGCCCTGTATCACCGGCGCGACCCATCCCGTGCTGTTGAGGCATGCGAGGGCCAGGAAACCGACGGCAAACCACGGCAATAGCGGTGGTCGTTTGCCCGTCGGGTCGGCACCTTGCATGCGGGTGATCATGGCGGCAGTGACAATCACCGGCAGCAGCATGGCGACCCGCATCAGCTTGACCACCGTGGCCGTGTCGCCCGTTTCGGTGGACATGCTGTATCCGGCGCCGACCACTTGGGCGACATCATGGATGGTGGCGCCGAGGAAGACCCCGGCCACCTGCGGCGAGAGCGACAGCCAATTGGCAATCATCGGATAAACGATCATCGCCGTCGTGGACAGTGCCGAGACACCAATCACGGTGAATAGCGTGGCCCGCTCTTTCTGCGGATGGTTAGGCAAGGCCGCCGCCAGCGCCAGCGCTGCCGAGGCACCGCAGATCGCGGTGGCGCCACCGGTGAGCATGCCGAACAAACGCTGGAAACCCAGCGCCTTGGCTGCCAGGACCGAAACGCCGATGGTCACCACCACCAGGATCACCACCAGTGCAAACGGCTTCCAGCCCAGCCCGGCGATCTGCTCAAGGGTGATGCGCATGCCCAGCAGCGCCACGCCGATGCGCAATACGCTGCGCGCGGTGAATTCGATGCCGGCCTTGCAGGGTCCTTCTCCGGCGAGGAAGTTCAGGGCCATGCCGAGTAACAAGGCGAACAGCATGACTGGTGCACCGTAGTGCTCCGAAAGGAAAGACGCGGCGGCCGCGACGATCAGGCTGACGATAAATCCCGGCGCCAGTTCGCGGGTACGGCTATTGATGCGGGTCAGAGCAATGGCGCTCATGGCGCGGACTCCTCGGTAACGATGACAATGAACGCCTCGCCGTCGACTATTTCGACCGGGTAGTTGGCGACCTTGAGCTTGTTGGAATTGAGCAAGTAGCCACTGGCCAGATCGAATCGCAGCCCATGGGCACAGCATTGAATCACCCGACCGTCCAGTCGCCCGCCACACAGCGAGGCACCCTGGTGCGGGCAGCTGTCGTCGATGGCGAACAGCTCACCGCCGACGTTGAACAGTGCGAGGCTTTTGCCATCGAACTCGAAGAGCGACCGGCCCCCTGCCTGCGGGAATTTTCCGGCGGGCACACGTACACGCAGGCTCATGAGGGTTGTAACTCGCCGGAACGTTCGAGCAAGGCTTCGTACATGACGCCAAACAGTTTTTCGGCAGGATGTGCGCCGACCACCGTCACGCGCCGGTCAAACTGAAAACAGGGCACGCCACCGGTTGCCCCGGGGTTGCCGACAAAAGGCTCACCGTTGCCGTACAAGCAGTCAGCCACAAAGCCCGCCTCGAAGCCGCAGGACTGGGCGATGGCGATCAATGTCTCGCGATTGCCCAGATCCTCGCCGTAATGGAAGTACGCGGCGAACAAGCGTTCGAGCAATGCGTCACGCTGACGGGAATTACCCAGCACACTGACCCGCTCCAGCAGGCGATGGGCATCGGCCGTATTGGGCATCGTGGCAATGCGGCTGAAGTCGATGGTCTCCCCCACTGCCTGCGCGGCCTGTTGCACCTGGGCCTGGCGCATCTGCACGGCGTCGGCATTGCCCAGGCGCTTGCGATAAAACTCGGCAAAGGGTTCACCCTGTGCCGGCAGGTGTGGCAGCAGCTGCACGCCGTGCCAGACCGTGGTGAACGCCACGTCCGGCTGCCGGGCACGCAGCAACTCCTGGGCCTGCTCCAGCTGGCGCTTGCCGATCAGGCACCAGGGACAGATGAAATCGAAAAACACATCAATACGTAAACGGCCACTCACAACTTCACCTCTAACCCTGGCGCATTGACTGCGTCAGGCACTTTCTGCCCCTTAATCCGGGCAATATCTTTGTGGTAATGGCACATGGCGTAAAAAAACACCGCCGCCGCCGCGACACTGACAAGGGGCACGATCTGGAAAGCACCGTGCAGGCCGATCGCATCGGACAGGCGCCCCGTAATGAACGGGCCCGGGGCCAGCCCCAGCATATTGTTGGCCAGCGTCAACGTCGCAAAAGCCGTGCCGTGGACCGAATAGTGCGTCAGGTTGGCGACCATGGCCCCGGCCGGGCCCGTGGTGCCTGCAACAACCAACATGCCCAGGCAGATCATTGCCAGTTGCACGGGCCCGGCGGGCAAGGCGAATGCCAGCGACAGCAGCATGCAACTGCCCAGGCAGTAAGCAATGGCCAGGGCGACCTTGCGCTCCGGCGAATGCCGGCACAGGCGATCGCTGAGCATCCCGCACAGAATCATCCCCGCACCGCTGCACAACACGATGATCGCCGCCATGCCGCCGGCTTTGTCCGCGCCCATGTCGTAGTAGCGATTGAGGTAGCTGGGCATCCACACAATCACGGTGCCGCCAACGAACAACTGCAAACCACTGCCGATGTAGGTCGCGATCACCGAGCGACTGGCAAACAGCGTGCGCAGCCTGGCCTTTGCCGCCGCCTTGTCCAGCGCCTGCGCAGCACGCTGCGGAGCAATGCGAGACTCCTTGACGATGAGCGGATACAGCACCGCCAACAGCAGACCAAACAGCGCCATGCCGGCGAACGACCAGCGCCAGCCCAGCTTGGCGGCGATGGTGCCGCCCAACGCCATGCCCAGCACCGAGCCGAACATGCCGCCGGCCATGAACGCACTGGCCAGGGTTGCCCGCATGTGCTTGGGAAACACCGAAATCACCACGGCGATGCCGACGCTGCCGTACGCTGCTTCACCAACGCCCACCATGAACCGTGCGATGAACATTTGCGGGTAGTCCTGCGCCAGCGCGCAACCCAGGGTCGCCAGGCTCCACAGCAGGGCCATCAACGCCAGGCTCTTGACCCGGCCGAACCGATCGGCCAGCAACGACAACGGAAACGTCAGCAAGCCGACCATCAAGGCCACGATGCCACTGAGCAGGCCGAGCTGGCTGTCGCTCAGTGCCCATTCGCCCTTGAGCATCGGGAACACCGCGTTGAGTACCTGACGCGACATGTAATCGGAGATCAACAGGCCGAACGTCAGGGCGAAGACGATCCAGGCATATTTGCGCGCAACGTTGACGGTACAGTCGTCATCGTCGGCGGCGATTGGATGAAAGGCCATGCAGCCTCCTCGAAACGTTGTTTTTGTTGTTATCGAGCGTTTTTGACATACCACGGGCGAGAGATCATCGATCCCCCGCCCTTGCTACCGGTCAGCCGCGTTGCGGCACACCTTTCTGCCCGGCCTTGCGGTTGGGCGACATGCCGTTGGCCAACAGGGTTTCTTCGATGCTGTTGTACTTCACACCGATGCGATAGATCTCACGGGCTTCTTTGCCCGTGGCGATTTCGCGACCCAGTTCATGGGCGATGCGCACGGTTTGCTGGATCTGCGCCACCGAGCTGAAGCGGTCGCCCTTGTGATCAATGATAGTGTCTTCATTACCCACGCGCGGGTGCATCCCCATGGCCATCGACATGGTGTTGAACGGCATGACGTTCTTGAGCAGCGATTCGGAGGTCAGGGTGCAACCGTCCGGCGCGCGGTGGATGAAGTTGAAGAAGTTGAACGGGTTCGGGCCGTCGAAGCCGCCGCCGATGCCGATCCAAGTCAGGTTCAGCGGGCCCATGTATACGCCTCGGCGTACCAGACGTTCCAGGGTTTCCATGGCGTGCATGCCGGTCAACTGGAAGTGCGGCTGGATGCCGTTGTCCATCAGGCGCTTGAGGTGCTCGGCAACCCAGGCCGGGCCTGCCGGTACGGTCATTTCGCTGTAGGCCGCCTGAATCATCGGATTGGCCAGGGAGGTGCCTTCCAGGTATTCCGGGTACAGCAGCTCCATGATGTTCATTTGCGTGGTGTTGATCGCCACGGTCACCTGATCCGGCTTCGGCGTCAGTTCGGCCAGCATGTGGCGGGTATCGTCGGACAGCCACTTGGCCGCCTCACCATCACTTTCCGGGGCGAAGGAAATCGAACCGCCGACCTGGATGATCATGTCCGGCACGGCTTCACGCACGCCGGCGATCAGTTCGTTGAACTTGGACAGGCGCTTGGAGCCCTTGCCGTCCAATTCCCGCACGTGCAGGTGCAGCACGGTGGCCCCGGCTTCGTAGCAATCGACCGCTTTCTGGACTTGCTCGTCCATGGTCAGCGGGATGTCTTCCGGGAAGTCTTCAGGCATCCATTCCGGGCCGTACGGGGCCACGGTGATGACCACTTTTTCCATGTTTTCGGGGTGCAGGGAATCGTCGAAGAATTGCATGGTTTACTCCAGTTCTTATGATTGTCCCGCCCACCCGGATTCGTGCCGGGCAGGCGTGTTTACGAGAGCGAATGCAGAAGGGGGTGAATCAGTACGTCTTGTCGCCGATGATCCCGGCGCGTTCCATCTTGCGATGACACGGCGGGTAATCCATGACGGCGTAATGCTGGGTGCTGCGGTTGTCCCAGATGGCGATGCTGTTGGGCTTCCAGCGCCAGCGCACCTGGTACTCGGGGATGTAGGCCTGGCTGATCAGGTAGCGCAGCAGTTCGCTGGCGCCGGGGTTCGCGTCCTGGCCGAAGCGCACACGTTCGGGGGTGTGGTAGTTGCTGAAGTGGGTGGTGAAGGCGTTGACGAACAGCACCTTCTCACCGGTTTCCGGATGGGTGCGCACCACAGGGTGTTCGGCGTCCGGGTACATGGCCTTGAGGGCCAGGCGCTTTTCGATCGGCATGGCCGCGCCGAAGCTCGCTTCGATGCTGTGCCGGGCACGCAGGTCGGCGATCTTCAATTTCACATCTTCAGGCAGGTTTTCGTACGCTTCGACCATGTTCGCCCACATGGTGTCACCGCCGACCGGTGGGCACTCCACGCAGCGCAGCACGCAACCCATGGGTGGCGCCTCGCGCCAGGTGGCGTCGGTGTGCCAGGCGTTTTCGTAGCGGTCCATCGGCTGGTCCGGCTTTTTGTAGATTTGCACCAGGCCGGGGTGATCCGGGTCACTGCCGGCCACCGGGTGATCCTCCAGCTCGCCGAAACGCCGGGCGAACGCCACGTGCTCGGCGCGGCTGATGTTTTGATCACGCAGGAACACCACGCGATGGGTGAGCAACTGCGCACGAATCTCGGCAAACAGACCGTCGTCATGGATGGCGTCGGCGAGGTTGACGCCGATCAGTTCCGCGCCGATGTTGCAGGTCAATTGTTCGACTTTCACGGCAAGCTACTCCCTTAAATGACGAAAATCGACGAGCCGGTGGTCTTGCGCGATTCCAGGTCACGATGGGCCTGCACGGCATCCTGCAACGCATAGTGCTGGTTGATCTCGATCTTGATCCGGCCGCTGCCGACGTGATCGAACAACTCACCGGCCAGCGCGGCCTTTTCCGCAGGGTCGGCGATGTAGTCGGCCAGTGCCGGCCGAGTCAGGTACAGCGAACCTTTCATCGCCAGCATCACGGGATCGAACGCCGGAATCGGGCCCGAAGCAGTCCCCACGCAGACCATCAGGCCGCGGCGCTTGAGCGAATCCAGAGACCCCATGAAAGTGTTCTTGCCGACGCTGTCGAACACCACGTTGACCCCGACGCCATCCGTCAGCTCGCGAACGCGCTGGGCGACGTCTTCATGGCTGTAATTGATCACATGATCGCAACCATGGGCCCGGGCGATTTCGCCCTTGACCTCGGTGGACACGGTGCCGATGACGGTAAGGCCCAGTAGCTTGGCCCATTGCGAAACGATCAGGCCAACACCACCGGCGGCGGCGTGCAGCAAAATGCTGTCGCCGGCCTTGAAGTCGTAAATGCGGCGCATCAGGTACGAAGACGTCAGTCCGCGCATGGTCATCGCCGCGGCAGTCTCGAAACCGATGGTTTCCGGAAGCTTGATCAGCGGCGCGGCCGGGATCAGGCGTTCGGTGCTGTAGGCGCCCAGGGTATTGAGAAACCCGGTGTAGGTAACGCGATCGCCCACCTGCACATTGGTCACCCCCTCCCCGACGGCCTGGACCACACCGGCGGCTTCGACCCCCATGCCGTTCGCCAGCGGAATCGCGTAGGTGCCATTGCGAAAGTAGGTGTCGGCATAGTTCAGGCCGACCGCCACGTGACGCAGCCGAACCTGACCGGGCCCGGGGTCACCTACTTCGACATCTTCATAGCGAAGGACTTCGGGACCACCGGTTTCGTAGAAGCGGACGGCTTTGGCCATGTTTTCTTATTCTCCAGTCTCAATTATTGGCGTGCAGCATCGAATTGCGCTGATTGGACTGTAGGTTCATGGCTGGTTCGTCGCTTCTCATCCGACGACAACGACTTTTCATTTCATGACAATTGAATCCGGTGCAGGGGGGCGAAATACCGGCCGTTTGCCGTTGGCCCGCTACACCAGTTTGTCCTGTTGATTGCGGGTTTCCATCAGCATGAACTGGCGGCATCGGGATCGAAGTGAAAGGGCTGCGGATTGAACCGTTGCCGGACTACAGGCCTCCCTCCTCCGGCGGCCGGGCCAGCACCCACTGCCAGAACAGTTTGTAGCCGACTGCCAGCACTACCGGGCCGATGAACAAACCGATGACGCCGCTGGTGACCATGCCGCCCAGGGCACCGATCAGCACCACCGGCATCGGTACGTCGACCCCGCGTCCCAGC
The DNA here is from genome assembly GCF_003634475.1 of Pseudomonas sp. WPR_5_2. Classification (NCBI taxonomy): domain Bacteria; kingdom Pseudomonadati; phylum Pseudomonadota; class Gammaproteobacteria; order Pseudomonadales; family Pseudomonadaceae; genus Pseudomonas; species Pseudomonas sp. WPR_5_2. The sequence continues at coordinate 465,841 of NZ_RBLA01000001.1, forward strand.
AGCAACGGCTTGAGGACGTTGTCCACCAGCCCGGCGACAAACACGTAGATGGCGAACACGATGGTCGCGGTGCTGGCGCCCTCGGTGGCGAACACATAGGCAATCACCGGTATCGTAATGAGGGTCACCGGCAACTGCATGATGCCCAGCAATAGCACTGCCAACGCCAACAGCCCGGCACCGGGAACGCCCTTGAAGACAAACCCGAGGCCCACCAGCAGCATTTGGATAAACGCGATACCGACCACGCCGAGCGCTACGGCGCGGATCGTGGAGGTGCAGAGTTCGGCGATTTTCGGCCCTTTCTCCGGACCGCTGACCCGCGAAGCGATCTGCACCGCCGCACGGCTGCCGGCTTCGCCATAGGCCATGAAAATCCCGGCGATGATCAGCGCGAAGATAAACGTCAGAAACCCCATGCCGACGCCGGCCATTGTACCCAGCAGGGTCAGGCTGACGCCCTTGATTTGCGGTATGTACTTTGCCGTCAGGCTGGGCAGATCGGTGGCGGCCTGCAACCAGATAGCCGACAACGGCTTGCCTATCAGCGGCCACCCGGCGACGGACTCGGAGGGTGGCGGAATATGGATGCCTTGGTTCTGGACACTGGCCATGGCGTTCTGGACCGAGTCGGCAATCGAGGTGCCCAACAGGTAAATCGGCACCATGAGAATCACGATGGACACCAGAATGATCAAGGTGGCAATGCGTCCTTCCTTCTGCCCCAGCGGTCCCGTGAGTTTTTCCTGCAACGGATAAAGGGTGATGGCCAGGATCACCGACCACAGCATCAGGTCGCGGAATGGACTGAAGATCTGAAAGCAGAACAGCACCAGAACCAAAATCAGCCCGGCGCGGATCAGGACATCGAGCAACCCGCGGGACATGGCCTTTTCTGAGAGCGGACTGGGCAACATGGATTCTCCTGGCAGTTCACTGCGAAGATTGGGGTCGGTTTGCCCAGCATAGACGCTCAACAGGCACTGCGTTTTTCTTGAAAAGAGCCAAAACCCAGCACACCGGCTCAATATTCGCGCTTCAATTCAAGTCACGATGCATGACGCCTGGCAAACACCGCCACAGGATGACCCATGACGCTTTTCTCACAGATTTGCACGCCACGCCTGACTGTGTGGCTATCGTTGTTATTCGCCAGTACGGGCGCAATGGCCGATGAGCCGGCGCAAAACGCACAAGGTTTTCTCGACGGGGCATCATTCGACGTGCTCAGCCGAAACTTTTACCTCAACAGTGACTATCGATCGCCTTCGCCCTCTGGCAAGAGCTATCGGCAGGAATGGGCGCAAGGTTTTATCGGCACCTTTCAGTCGGGATTCACGCCCGGCACGATTGGCTTCGGGCTCGATGCCCATGCCTTTTTGGGGCTGAAGCTGGATGGGGGCAAAGGCCATTCCGGCACGGGGCTGTTGCCGGTCGACAGTGACGGGCGCAGCGAGCCCAACTATTCCAGTGGCGGTGGTGCGCTGAAAATCAACGCGTCGCGAACCACGCTGGCCTACGGTGAGATGCTGGTGGAAACCCCGGTGTTCGACACCGCGGACAAACGCCTGCAACCGGAATATGCCACGGGTTTTCTGTTGAACAGCCGTGAAATCGAAGGCATGAACCTACAGGCCGGGCACTTTACGGCCTTCAAGAACCAGGACAGTTCGTCATCCAGGGGCGACTTTTTCGGATATGGGGCGAATACCGAAGCGGGCGGCATCTCGTTTCTGGGCGCCGATCTGTTCACGCAGAGCCCGCTGGGCGGCGCTCTATATGCCTCGGAGTTGACCGACACCTGGCACCAGTACTACGCCAATATGCATCTGAAGCAGGACCGCTGGTTCCTCGACGCCAACCTCTACCACACGCGGGATACCGGACAGGCGCTCGCGGGTGCCATCGACAACACCGCGTTCAGTCTGTCGGGCAAATACACCCTCGATGCACAGGCCTTTACCCTGGCCTGGCAGAAAATCAATGGCGATACGCCCTTCGATTTTGTCGGTGGCGACTCGATCTACCTGGCCAACTCGATCAAGTACGCCGACTTCAATGGCGCGGGCGAACACTCCTGGCAGGCTCGCTACGACCTCGATTTGGCTGCGTTTGGCATCCCCGGCCTGAAATTCATGACGCGTTATGCCAGGGGCAGCGGGATCGACGGCACCCATGCACCCCAGGGTGGCGCCTACAACCCGTTCGATCCGTCAACCGGCCAGTTCGTACCGCAACAAGGCGATGGCGGACGCCACTGGGAGCGTGACATCGACTTGCACTACATCGTGCAATCCGGGGCCGCCAAGGGCTTGTCTCTGCAACTGTCCCATGTGTCCCATCGGGCCAATGCCGCCCAGGCCGGCGATGACATCGACAGGGTCTACGTGGTCATCCAGTACCCATTGGCCTTCGGCCCTTTCTAACCGGAAAATGGCGAAAGGTGCCGAAGTGCAAGCGAGTACCTACACAAACTCCGGTAATACGCGGACTTGTGGGAGCGAGCCTGCTCGCGAAGGCAGTCTGGCATCCACCATTGATGTCGACTGACACGGCCCCTTCGCGAGCAGGCTCGCTCCCACAAGGATTGGGTGCATCCGCGAAAGTCAGATCGCCTCGTTTAACCAAGCCCTTGGTCATTGAAACTGGCGAAAGGTGCCGAAGTGCAAGCGAGTACCTACACAAACTCCGGTAATACGCGGACTTGTGGGAGCGAGCCTGCTCGCGAAGGCGGTCTGGCATCCACCATTGATGTCGACTGACACGGCCCCTTCGCGAGCAGGCTCGCTCCCACAGGGATTGGGTGCATCCGCGAAAGTCAGGTCGCCTCGTTTAACCAGGTCCTTGGTCATTGAAACTGGCGGAAGGTAGCCGGAGTCGAACAGGCCCGGGAACGGATGCCGTCCCCAACCGGGTTTGAAGCCCGGCCGCGCCACCGGGCGCGGTACCCGCTGGCCTTCGGCCCTTTCTAACCGCAAAATGGCGAAAGGTGCCGAAGTGCAAGCGAGTACCTGCACAAACTCCGGTAATACGCGGACTTGAGGGAGCGAGCCTGCTCGCGAAGGCGGTCTGGCATCCACCATTGATGTCGACTGACACGGCCCCTTCGCGAGCAGGCTCGCTCCCACAAGGATTGGGTGCATCCGCGAAAGTCAGGTCGCCTCGTTTAACCAGGTCCTTGGTCATTGAAACTGGCGGAAGGTAGCCGGAGTCGAACAGGCCCGGGAACGGATGCCGTCCCCAACCGGGTTTGAAGCCCGGCCGCGCCACCGGGCGCGGTACCCGCTGCCCTTCGGCCCTTTCTAACCGGAAAATGGCGAAAGGTGCCGAAGTGCAAACGAGTACCTACACAAACTCCGGTAATACGCGGACTTGTGGGAGCGAGCCTGCTCGCGAAGGCGGTCTGGCATCCACCATTGATGTCGACTGACACGGCCCCTTCGCGAGCCGGCTCGCTCCCACAAGGATTGGGTGCATCCGCGAAAGTCAGGTCGCCTCGTTTAACCAGGTCCTTAGTCATTGAAACTGGCGGAAGGTAGCCGGAGTCGAACCGGCCCGGGAACGGATGCCATCCCCAACCGGGTTTGAAGCCCGGCCGCGCCACCGGGCGCGATTACCTTCCTTGAAATCAGTGATCCGTTCGCCGGGCCAGTGCATTGTCCTGGCGGATATGGCGCTGGTCGCCGATTCGTCGCGTCAGGCCGAGCCGGTCGAAATATTCCAGAATCTGGATACTGCGCTTGCGTCCCAGGCCCACCGCATCGCGAAACGCCGCCACCTGAATCACCGGATTGGCGTCGGCCAGTTGCAACAGCATAGCCGCCAGACGATGGATCAGCGTGTCGGTGTAGAACAGGTCGCGCACCACCTGATGCATCAACCCCAACCGGGCCATTTTGCGCAATAGCGCGCGCACCCTGGCTTCGTCATGACCCAGTTCGCGCACCCACGGTGGATCGAACCCGGCCGCCTCGAACAACGGCTGCAACTGATGCCACAGGGTTTCATCATCCTCACTCAGGCGCACCTGATGATCGGGCATGTGCAGCCACGGGCCGTTGGCGGCAATGGCGCCGCTGGCCAACAATTCGTCGAGCAGGCTGATAAAGGTCGGGCGGTCGAGGGTCGTCCCTGTGAAACGGCGCAAACGATCACGGTCCGGGCCCATCTGATCCGGTTCCAATTCGTGAAAACGCGCTAGGTGTTGCAGCAACCCGGCTTTCAATGCGTGCCAGCGGGCAGCGTTGAAGAGTACCGGTCCCTGCCGTGTCTCGATCAACCGCACGTCCTCAGGCAATTCCCAGGTTGCCCGCGGACGGTTGAACTGGCGTTCCAGCCGCTGTGGATCGAGTCCTTTGTCGCTGTTGGCCAGCAACACCGGCAGTAGCGCTTCCAGACGAGCAGTACTGGCCAACACCTGAAGCTGTGCCAACCGTTCGGGGCTGCGGCGGTGACGGGTCGGCGCGAACGGGTCGAGTATCCGACCGCCACCGAGGGTGCGTTGCGCACTCTGGTCGCGCAGGATCAGCGGATCCCCCTTCACCGCCTGCACCGGCGCATTGAGCAGGATCTGCGCGAACATTCGCTCGCCCGGCGCCAGGCTGGCGCCTTCCAGCAACGCCACTCGCCCCGTCACGTCCTGAGTACCGATGTGCACATGCACCGGTTGAAAATGCTCGAAGGCACGAGGTTCGCCAGGCAACAGCTGAAAGTCGATGTCCAGGCGCTGGGTCGATGCGTACAGCCATTCGGTCGCCAGCCATTGACCACGATGGATCTGCTCCAGTGCCAGGCGTTCGGCGTGCAGGTTCAATGCGACGCGCTGCCCGGCCGTGGCGCATTCGGCGGCTTGATTCTGCGCATGCAGGCCCCTTACCCGTACCGGTTTGCCGAGGGGGCCGAGCAACAGCGTATCGCCCACCACCACCTGCCCGGACAGCGCAGTGCCGGTCACCACGATACCCGCGCCGGCCACACTGAACGCCCGGTCGATCCACAGGCGAAAACCACCGTCGAGGCTGCGTTGCTGCACTTCAGCCTGTGCCTCGAGCAAGGCCTGACGCAGCACGTCGATGCCCTTCCCGGTAACGCTCGACAATGCAATCAGTGGCGCATCGGCATAAGGACCGGGCGCCAACAAGCGATTGATCTGCTCGCGCACGGCTTGCACACGGGACGGCTCGACCCGATCGCATTTGCTGATGGCCACCAATGTTCGCGGGATGCCGAGCAGTTCGACGATGGCCAGGTGTTCCCGGGTCTGCGGCATCACGCCGTCATCGGCGGCCACCACCAGCAGCACCAGGTCAATGCCCTGCGCCCCGGCGAGCATGTTGTGGGTGAAGCGCTCGTGACCGGGCACGTCGATGAATCCGGTGAGCGCCGCTCCCGGCTCCAGCGCCGCATAGAGGTAGCCCAGGTCGATGGTCATGCCGCGTTCGCGCTCTTCCCGCCGCCGATCACCGGCCTGCCCGGTCAGGGCCTGAAGCAATGCGGTCTTGCCGTGATCGATGTGCCCCGCGGTGCCGACAATCACCCTGCCCGTCCCTCCTGTTTGCAATCAAGCGTGCAAATGATCCAGTTGCGCCAGCCACGCCGGCTCGTCGTCCAGTTGCCGCAAATCCAGCCACAAGGCGTCGTCGTCGATGCGTCCGAGCACCGGGATCGGCAAGCCGCGCAAGGATTCCTCCAACCCATGCAGGCAGCGTCCGCGCAGGCGTTTCGAACTGTGCGGGCGCAGACACAGCGCGGCACTCGGCAAGCGCGCCACCGGTTGGCTGCCACTGCCGATCATGCCCAGCGCCGGCACTGCGCTGACGCTCCAGGCAGCACCCAACACCTGCGCCAGTGAAGGTTGCAGGCGTTCAGCCTGGGCGAGGATGTCCGCCTGGGGGCGTGTCAGCAGGCGCAGGCTGGGCAGGCGTTCGGCCAATTGATCCGGGTTGCGGTACAGGCCCAACACCGCTTCGAGGGCGACCAGGGTCAACTTGTCGACCCGCAACGCGCGTTTCAACGGGTTCTTCTTGATCCGGGCAATCAGGTCTTTGCGCCCGACAATCAACCCGGCCTGGGGCCCGCCGAGTAACTTGTCGCCGCTGAAGGTGACGATGTCCGCGCCATCGAGCAAGGCCTGGCGCACCGTGGGCTCGGCGGGCAGTCCCCAGCGAGTCAGGTCCAGCAGGCTGCCGCTGCCAAGGTCTTCGAGCAGCGGCAAACCATGCTGGTGCGCCAGTTGCGCCAGCTCTGACGTCGGCACGCTGGTGGTGAACCCCTGAATGTTGTAATTGCTGGCGTGCACCCGCATCACCAGGCCACTGCGCGGACCGATGGCGGCTTCGTAATCCCGGGCATGGGTACGGTTAGTGGTGCCGACTTCGTGAAGCTTCACCCCGGCGCGGGCCATGATGTCGGGAATGCGGAACGCGCCGCCGATTTCGATCAGCTCGCCCCGGGAAATGATCCCCTCCTTGCGTGCCCCCAGGCTGTTGAGGGTCAGCAGCACCGCAGCCGCATTGTTGTTGACCACGGTCACCGCTTCGGCCCCGGTCAATTCTCGGATCAGCCCTTCAATGAGATCGTCGCGGTCGCCGCGCTTGCCGCTGTGCAGGTCGAATTCCAGATTCAACGGATAACGTGCAGCCATTTGCACAGCATCGATGGCCTCCTCCGGCAGCAAGGCACGACCCAGATTGGTGTGCAGCACGGTGCCGGTGAGGTTGAACACCCGGCGAACGTGACTGCGATGCTGGCTGGCCAGGCGCTCCCCGACTCGGCCCGCCAATACTTCGGGGCTTGTTTCGACGGCTTCGACCTGACACTGCCGCAGGTTTTCACGCACCTCATCGAGCAATTGCCGCAAGGCACCCAACAATGCCTCGCGCCCATAACGCTCGGCCAATGGGCTACACGCCGGGTGACGCAGCAGGCTGTCGATGGAAGGCAGGTGCAGGATTTGGCTGGCAAGGCTTGCGGGCATCAGGTGCTCCGGAATACCAGGGGGTTGGCCGTGTCTGTCCCGACCCCATCGCGAGCAGGCTCGCTCCCACATTTGAATGCATACCCCCTGTGGGAGCAATGCTTGCTCGCGATTGAAGTCCAGGCGATGCAATCATTCAGACAGTAGGCGTCATCGTTCACGACCATCGCGAGCAAGCATTGCTCCTACAGGTGATCGACGACATCCTTCGTGCCAGAGTGTAGACCCTGTGCTCACTCGTCTCCCGGTGCCAGCAACAGATTCGGAGCCAGCCGCTGGTAACCGTCCTGGGCCAGGCGCATGTCCAACATCAGGCTGGCAAGGTCCGCCGACAATGCTTCGGCACGGGCGTCGTTCTCCAGATAGAGCAGCTTCAGATAAGCATTGCAGCCCGGGCAGACCTCGGCCCGTAGAGGCGCCTGATTGGCGGCGTGGCGATCGTCTTCGAGGCTGAGGTACTCCAGGCCTTTGCTCCGCTCGCAGTACACGCATTTGACCCGCACCACGTGCCATTCGCAGGCACACAAGGAACAGACCAGATAGCGCAAACCGTTGTGCTTGCCACGATTGCGAATCACCCCGGCCATGGCCGGCGAACCGCAGGCCGGGCACTGGCTGAGGCTGTTGCCGGCGGTCAATTGCAGATTGGGTGTGCTCAGCAGCCAATGGCTCCAGGCGGTTTGCAGTGCCGCACCGAGGAACGGCACCAGGGCCGCCGGCACCAGTGAATACTGGCCACTGACCAGCGCCACCGCCCAGGCGCGGCGTTGTCCGGCACCGGCTTCACGCAGGGTGTCCAGTGCCTCGGCCACGGCGGGTTGGTCGGGGGCGGCATAGCGCTGCAACAAGGCATCGAGCCAGGCCTGCCAATCATCCTCGCGGCTCAGGCTGTCGGCGGCGAATGGCGGCAGCCCATGTTCCAGGCACAACTCGATGCGTTGTCGGTCGAGGGGCTCGCTTTGCGGCGGATCATCCAGCACCTGCTGCTGCGCCCGGCACACCCCGGCCAGCAGGCGCAGGTAATCGGCCAGCGGATGCCCTTCGGCCAGATGCTCAAGGCGCTCGGCGCGCAGACTGAACAGGTTGTGTGGCGGCAGGTGCAGAAACGGCGGCGAACCGGCCGCCGCTTCAATTTGTCCAGGTTCGAGGATGGTCGCCAAGTCGCTATCCCTTTTTGTTCAAAGGCATTTTGTTCAGCGGCGGGTCGGGACGCTCGTCCCGCGTCACTTCCCGATACCACAGTTCGTGGTGTTTCTTCGCCCATGCGCGGCTGACCCAGCCGTGCAGCATGGCGCTGACGGAACCCTTGATCCAGATGCCGGCGTAGATGTGCACGATGATGCTCAGGATCAGCACGAAACCCGCCAGGGCATGCAGCAGCATCGCCCAGCGAATGGCCGTGATGCCGAAATACGCACTGAAATACGCCCGCCAGATCACCAACCCGCTGAACAGCAACACCAGCATGCACAGCAGTAAAGTCCAGAACAGCAGTTTCTGCCCCGGGTTGTACTTGCCAATGGGTGGCACGCCCTCCTCTTCGTTGCGCATGACCCGGTCGATGCGTCGCAGCCACAATCGATCATTGGCGATGAAGGTGTTGGCGCGCCAGAAACGGAACACCAGACCAAGGAAAAACAGGAACATCAGCACGCCCATGAACGGGTGCAGGATGCGGGTCCAGGGGCCGCCGCCGAACAGGTTGCTCAGCCAGAACAAGGCCGGATGAAACAGTGCCAGCCCGGACAACCCGGCCATGAGAAACAGGATCGCCACCAGCCAGTGATTGGTGCGCTGGTTGGCGGTGTAGCGAAGGATCTGCTTGCGAATCATGGTCTGCCCCCTGTCTTCGGAGCCTGCTTCGGATCATAGGTGTGCACCGACGGATCGACTTCATGCACCGCCGGGTCCGGGCCGTGTGGAAGTTCATCCTCTTCGACCACCTGCGGACCGACACGCACGTAGTGGAAGAACCCGGCCAGCACCGCCGCGCCCATGGCCAGCAGCGCCAGGGGTTTGCTCACGCCTTTCCACAGGCTGACCAACGGGCTGATGACCGGATCGCTGGGCAACCCGGCGTACAGTTTCGGCGTGTCGGCGTGGTGCAACACATACATCACGTGGGTGCCGCCGACGCCTGCCGGGTCATACAGACCGGCGTTGTCAAAGCCGCGGCTCTTGAGGTCGACGATGCGCTCGGCGGCATGTTCCTTCATGTCTTCCTTGGAGCCGAACACGATGGCGCCGGTCGGGCAGGTTTTCACGCAGGCCGGCTCCAGCCCTACTGCCACCCGGTCCGAACACAGCGTGCACTTGTAGGCCTTGTGATCCTTCTGCGAGATGCGCGGAATGTTGAACGGGCAACCGGTGATGCAGTAACCGCAGCCGATGCAATGGTCCTGATTGAAATCGACAATGCCGTTGGCGTGCTTGATGATCGCCCCGGGGCTGGGGCATGCCGCCAGGCAACCGGGCTCGGCGCAGTGCATGCAACCGTCCTTGCGAATCAGCCATTCCAGGTTCCCGGCATCGGTTTCGTGCTCGGTGAAGCGCATCAGGGTCCAGGTTTCTGCGCTGAGGTCCTGGGGATTGTCGTAGGTGCCGAGGTTGTGACCGACATCGTCGCGCAGCTCGTTCCATTCCGAGCAGGCGACCTGGCAGGCCTTGCAGCCGATGCACTTGGTGGTGTCGATCAGCTTCGCCACTTCCTCCAGGTTGCGCACCGACGAAGGCACGGTGGTGGTGGCCGAGCGGGCAATGATGTCTTGGCTGGCCATTTAGATTTTCTCCACGTTGACCAGGAATGACTTGGATTCCGGGGTCTGGGTGTTGCCATCGCCGAGGAACGGCACCAGGGTGTTGGTCAGGTAACCGTGACGCGTCAGGCCGGTGAACCCCCAGTGCAGTGGAATCCCGATCTGGTGCACCACCTGATTGTTGACCTGCAACGGCCGGATCCGTTTGGTCACCACCGCCACCGCTTCGATGTGCCCGCGCTTGCTGCTGACGCGCACGCGGTCACCGGCGACGATGCCTTTCTCCTTGGCCAGCACCTCGCCGATTTCGACGAATTGCTCGGGCTGGGCAATTGCGTTGAGCCGGCAATGCTTGCTCCAGAAGTGGAAATGCTCGGTCAGTCGGTAGCTGGTAGCGGCGTACGGATAATCCTTGGCCACGCCGAGGGAATCCCACACCGAATCGAAGATCCGCGCCGCCGGGTTGCTGGTGGCTTTCTTGTTTTGCGGGTGCAGCGGGTTGATGCCGATCGGCGTTTCGAACGGTTCGTAATGCTCGGGGAACGGGCCTTCGTTCATCTTGTCGACGGCAAAGAACCGCGCCACGCCTTCGGGGTTCATGATGAACGGATTCATCCCCGCTTCCGGAGGCACGTCGGCCTTGTAGTCCGGCACATCGGTACCGCCCCAGGCTTTTCCGTTCCACCACACCAGGCGTTTTTTCTCGTCCCACGGCTTGCCTTGCGGGTCGGCGGAGGCTCGGTTGTAGAGAATCCGTCGGTTGGCCGGCCAAGCCCAGGCCCAGCCCTGATGCTGGTGCATGCCGAACGGATCATTGTTATCGCGCCGGGCCATCTGGTTGCCCGCTTCGGTCCAACTGCCGCAGAAAATCCAGCAACCGGAGGCCGTGCTGCCGTCATCCTTGAGCTGGCTGAACGCGGCCAGTTGCGCATTGGCCTTGATCGCCGCGCCGGTGGCGTCGGTGAAGTCGGCGGCGGCACTGCCGTTGATTTCCTTGGCCAGTTCCTCCGGCGAAGGCTCGTCGGGAACCTTGTACGGCCAGGTCAATTTAAGGATGGGATCTGGATAAGCACCACCATTGGCCTGGTAACGCTGACGCAGACGCAGGAACAGTTCGGCCATGATCCGTATGTCGGTCCGTGCCTGGCCGGGGCCATCAGCGCCTTTCCAGTGCCACTGCAGCCAACGGCTGCTGTTGACCAGCGAACCGTCTTCTTCGGCGAAACACGTGGTGGGCAGGCGGATCACTTCGGTCTGGATATCGGCGCTTTTCACATCGTTGTACGGCCCGACGTTTTTCCAGAATTCCGAGGTCTCGGTGGACAACGGGTCCATCACCACCAGCCATTTGAGCTTGGCCAACGCCGCCATCACCCGGTTCTTGTCCGGCAGCGCGGCAATCGGGTTGAAGCCCTGGCACATGTAGCCGTTGACCTTGCCCTGGCCCATCAGGTCGAAGACCTTGAGGATGTCGTAGTTGGGAATGTCCAGTTTCGGCAGGTACTCGTAAGCCCAGTTGTTCTCGGCCGTGGCGTTGGCGCCATACCAGGATTTCATCAGGCTGACGTGGAACTTGCTGTAGTTCTGCCAATAGGACAATTGCCCCGGACGCAATGGTTTTTGCGTGCGTTTGACGATGTAGGCGTTGTAATCCTGCTCGGCGTCGAGGGGCAACGTGAGGTAACCCGGCAGCGAGTTGGACAACAGGCCCAGGTCGGTCAGGCCCTGGATATTGGAGTGCCCGCGCAAGGCATTCACGCCGCCACCCGGCATGCCGACGTTACCCAGCAGCAATTGCACCATCGCCGCGCTACGGATGATCTGCGAGCCGATCGAATGCTGGGTCCAGCCCAGGGCATAGAGAATCGTCATGGTCTTGCCCGGTGTCGAGCAGGTGGCGATTTCTTCCCAGATTTTTTGCATGGCATCGACCGGCATGCCGCAAATCTGGCTCGCCAGTTCGAGGCTGTAGCGGCTGTAATGCTGCTTCATCAACTGATAGACGCAGTGCGGGTCCTGCAGGGTCGGATCGGTCTTGACGAAACCGTCCTCACCGAGTTCATAGCCCCAGCCGGATTTGTCGGTGTAGAGGCGTTTGGCTGCGTCATACCCGCTGAAAATACCATCCTCGAAGCCATAACCGGCCTTGACGATGAACGACACGTCGGTGTAATTGCGCACGTACTCGTGCTGGATCTTGTCCTCGGTCAGCAGGTAGTTGATCAGACCGCCCATGAACGCGATGTCGGTACCGGTACGAATCGGCGCGTAATAGTCGGCCACCGAGGCGGTTCGGGTAAAACGCGGATCGACCACGATCAGCCGCGCCTTGTTGTGCGCCTTGGCTTCGGTCACCCACTTGAAGCCGCAGGGGTGCGCTTCTGCTGCGTTGCCGCCCATCACCAGGACCAGGTTCGCGTTGGCGATATCGGTCCAGGTATTGGTCATGGCACCACGGCCGTACGTCGGGGCAAGACTTGCCACCGTCGGGCCGTGTCAGACACGCGCCTGGTTATCGAACCCCAGCATGCCGAGACTGCGAACCACCTTGTGGGTGATGTAACCCGCTTCGTTGGACGCCGCCGAGGCCGCGAGGAAACCGGTGGTCAGCCAGCGGTTCACTGTCTGGCCCTGGGCATTCTTCTCGATGAAGTTGGCGTCGCGGTCAGCCTTCATCAGGTCGGCGATGCGATCCAGCGCTTCATCCCAGCCGATACGCGTCCATTCACTGCTGCCGGGTTTGCGCACTTGCGGGTATTGCAGGCGCCCGGGGCTGTGAATGAAGTCCAGCAGGCCGGCGCCTTTAGGGCACAGGGTGCCGCGGTTGACCGGGTGGTCGGCGTCACCTTCGATGTGGATGATGCTTTGCGCGACATTCTTCGCCGCATCGCCCTGGCTGTACATGATCACCCCACAACCGACCGAGCAATACGGGCAGGTGTTGCGGGTTTCATGGGTATGGGCGAGCTTGAAGTGACGCACCTGTTCGGCAAAGGCAGGCGTCGGGGCCATGCCCAACGCGCCCAGGCTAGAGCCTGCAAGGCCGATACCGGCGACCTTGAAGAACTGACGACGGCTGAGGTCCATCGTGCACTCCTGATCAGGTGGAGATCCGGTGCTTTGCCGGATTTTTCCGGGCAAACACGGTCGCGGCAGACGGGCTGCCGACATCTCAAACTTTAGTCAACACACTGACAATCTGTGTGAAAACCGACCGTCGGCCGTTTGTCGAAACCTGTGGGAGCGGGCTTGCCCGCGATAGCGGTGGGTCAGCCAAGATCAATTTTGACTGTGCCGCCGTCATCGCTGGCAAGCCAGCTCCCACAGGGATTGTGTTGTTTGAACCGATTGGCGCTTATCATGGCCGGCATGATTAACCCCGCCTTCACGAGACCGCGCATGACTTTCGATTTTGACCAGGTGTTCGACCGCCACAACACCGGCAGCACCAAATGGAGCCGCTACCCGGCCGATGTGTTGCCGATGTGGGTCGCCGACATGGATTTCGCCGCGCCGCCGATGATCATCCAGGCCCTGCAAAAGCGCCTGGAACACCCGATGGTCGGCTACAGCGTGGCCCCGGACAACCTGCGCGAAGCCATCGTTGCCGACCTGTGGAACAAGTACGCCTGGCGCGTCGAGCCGCAGGAGTTGATCTTCCTGCCGGGGGTTGAATCGGGCTTCAACATGGCGCTCAAGGCACTGGTCCAGCCACAACAGAATGTCGTGGTGCAGGTTCCGAACTACCCACCACTGCGCCATGCCCCGGGCCATTGGGGCCTGAACAAGGTCGAGCTGAATTTCGACGCACAGCCGGACGGCACCTACACCACGCCGCTGCAAACCCTGAGCCGGTCGCTGCAAGGCGGCGGTGCCCTGCTGCTGAGCAACCCGCACAACCCGCTGGGCAAAGCTTTCCCCCGCGACGAACTGCAAGCCATCGCCGACATCTGCCAGGAGCACGACGCCTGGATCATTTCCGACGAGATCCATGCCGAGCTGTGCTTCGATGGGCGTAAACACATTCCGATGGCGACCCTGGGCCCACAAGTCGCCCAACGCACCATCACCCTGATGTCGGCCAGCAAGGCCTACAACATCGCCGGGTTGAAAACCTCGTTCATGATCATCCAGAACCGCCACCTGCGCGAGCGGGTCAACCACGCCCGTTGCGGCATGGTCGACAGCGTCAACCCGCTGGGCCTGGAAGCCACCCGTGTCGCCTACAGCGAAGCCGGGCCCTGGCTGGCCGAGCTGAGCGCTTACCTGCAAGGTAACCGGGATTACCTGGTCGACGCGGTGCGCACCCGCCTGCCAGGCATCACCATGAACGTGCCGCAAAGCACTTACCTGGCATGGCTCGACTGCACGGCGCTGGGGCTGGACAACCCGCAGCAGTTTTTCCTCGAACAGGCCAGGGTGGGCTTGAGCCCCGGTTTGGATTTCGGTGATGACTGCAAACAATTCGTACGCTTGAACTTCGGTTGCCCACGGTCGTTGCTGGAGGAAGGGATTGCCCGGATGGAGCGCAGTTTGCGTCACCTCAAGGCCTGATCCACCACAGATCCCCTTGTGGGAGCGAGCCTGCTCGCGAAGGCGTCAGCACAGTAACATTGCTGGAGACTGACATACCGTCTTCGCGATCAGGCTCGCTCCCACAGAGGATTTCTGTGATTTCTGAAGTAGTGCAATCCCTCTGAAATCCAACCGAACTCAAGCCAAAACACCACGGTCAACCTTTTGAATCCTCCTTGAGCCCGGAGATCAATGATGACCGACTATCCAAAACCACCCTTCCCCAAACAACACCAGCCTGTCCCCGGCTCGCAACGAAAAATGGACCCGTATCCCGACTGTGGTGAACAAAGCTACAAGGGCTCGGGACGCCTGGAGGGCAAGATTGCCCTGATTACCGGCGGTGACAGCGGTATCGGCCGTGCAGTCGTCATCGCTTTCGCCCGCGAAGGCGCGGATGTCGCCATTGCCTACCTCGATGAGCAGGACGATGCCGAGGAAACCGCGCGTTGGGTCGAGCAGGCAGGCCGGCAATGCCTGCTGCTGCCCGGGGACCTGGCGCACAAGGTGCATTGCCGCGCACTGGTGGAAAAAACCGTCGAACGCTTCGGTCGTATCGACGTGCTGGTCAATAACGCCGCATTCCAGATGACCCACGAGACCCTTGAAGACATCTCCGACGAAGAATGGGTGATGACCTTCGACGTCAACATCACCGCGATCTTCAGGATTTGCCAGGCTGCGTTGAAACACATGAAGCCCGGTAGTTCGATCATCAATACCAGCTCGGTCAATTCGGACATGCCCAACCCCACCCTGCTCGCCTATGCCACCACCAAAGGGGCAATCGCCAACTTCACCGCGGGCTTGGCACAAATGCTCGGGCCCAAGAACATCCGCGTGAACAGCGTGGCGCCGGGGCCGATCTGGACACCCCTGATTGTCTCGACCATGCCACAAGAAACGGTGCAGAACTTCGGCGGCAACACGCCGCTGGGGCGCCCGGGCCAACCGGTGGAAGTGGCGCCGATTTATGTCCTGCTGGCCTCGGACGAGGGCAGCTACATCACCGGCCAACGCTTTGGCGTGACCGGGGGCAAGCCGATACTTTGACGCCGATGAAAAATGGAACCGGCGGACACCTCCAGTGCTCCACAGCTTATGAGCCCGGCCATGGCGAAATACGGCCATGGCGGTTTCTTGATACCTGGAGGTCGTCATGTCCGCACCTTTCGTCAAGCTGTTCACCCAACCGAACTACGCGTGGACGGATATTCGCAAGGAAGAGGAAGCGCATCCTCGCCACTATCTCGCACATTTGCTCCTGCTTGGCCTGGTCCCCCCGGTGTGCCTGTATTTCGGGACGACTTATGTGGGCTGGAGTCTGGCGGAAAATGAAACGGTCAGGCTCAGTGCTGCCAGTGCGCTGCAACTGTGCCTGTTGCTATACGTGAGTATCCTGGTCGGCGTCGTGCTGATCGGGCTGTTTATCCGCTGGATGTCGCGTACTTTCGACGCGCGGCCAACGGTCAACCAATGCATAGGTTTTGCCGCCTACACCGTCACGCCGTTCTTCGTGGCGGGCCTTGCAGGCCTGTACCCCAGTCGCTGGCTGGCGATCCTGGTGCTGGGGGCTGCGTCGGTCTATTCGACGTTTTTGCTGTTCGTGGGGCTGCCGACGTTCATGCATGAACGCAAGGAACAAGGTTTGCTCAATTCGACTTGCGTCTGGGGCGTCGGGTTACTGGTGCTGGTCACGATCCTGGTGGAAATGATCCTGATTTGGTTCAACATGCTGTCGCCGGGATATTTGCGTGCCACGGTCGGTTGATGACCCGGGGCCATGAGCTTCATTGCCTGGGTCGCGGTGTTGGGTGCCGTGTTGCTGACACTGGCACTCACCTCGTCGTACCTGCGCTGGCTGCCGGTGACCACGTCAGCCGTGTGCCTGACGCTCGGGGTGGCCATCGGGCCGGCAGGTTTGGCCTGGCTCAGGCTGGATATCAAGGACGCCGCCTTCTGGATGGAGCACCTGACCGAAGTCGCGGTGTTGTTTTCCTTGTTTGTCTGCGGACTGAAATTGCGCCTGCCGCTCAGGGATCGCAAGTGGCGGGTGGCGTTCGGTCTGGCGGGGCCGGTGATGCTCCTGACCATTACCGGTGTCTGCCTGCTACTGCACGTTGCCTTCGAGCTCCCATGGGGCCCGTCGTTGCTGATCGGCGCGATTCTGGCACCCACCGACCCGGTGCTGGCTTCGTTGGTGCAGGTCAACGACGCCAAGGATGACGACCCGGTGCGTTTCGCGCTTTCGGGCGAGGCGGGGCTCAACGATGGCATCGCCTTTCCGTTTGTCATTCTCGCTCTACTGTTCCTGCAACAAGGCAGCGGCTCCTCCAGCGCCTGGCTGGATGACTGGGCACTCAAGCGCCTGTTGTGGGCCGTGCCCGCCGGTCTGTTGATCGGTTACTGCATGGGACGCGGCATCGGCCGCTTGACCCTGTCGATGCGTATCCGCAATGCCGACAGTACCTTCTCCCCCAATGATTACCTGACATTCGCGCTGATTGCCCTGGCCTATGTCACGGCAGAATCGGTATACGCCTACGGTTTTCTTTCGGTGTTTGCCGCCGGCTTGGGCCTGCGTGGGGCGGAGGTCAATTCCACGGGACATTTGCAGCCGCCGGCCGAGCACCTGGTGCAACCGGTCGTCGGTCACCAGAATGTCGAACCTGACGATGCCGTGCACGGCGATGTGGAACACCTGGAGGACACGCAGGTTGCCGCCGGGATCATGATCGGCGACATGCTGTCCTTTGGCAGTCTCGTCGAACGGGCCATGGAAGTGTTTCTGGTGACCTTGCTCGGGGTGGTATTGGTCAGTCACTGGGACTGGCGCGCGCTGTCGATTTCCCTGGCGCTGTTCTGCGTGATTCGTCCCCTCAGCGTCGCACTGGTGCCATGGGGCCGTTTGCTGAACGGCCGGCAACGATTGTTGATCGGTTGGTTCGGGATTCGCGGCATCGGTAGCTTTTACTACCTGTTCTACGCCTTGAATCACGAGCTTGCGCCAGCGCTGGCCAGCCTGTGCACCGACCTCACGCTGTCAGTGGTCGCGCTAAGCATTCTGCTGCACGGCATCAGCACTCAGCCAATGCTGGCGCGCTATGAGCAGCACAACCGTCGGCTCACTTCATCGTCGAGGCAATGATTTCCACCAGGCTTTTTTGCGTAAAGGGTTTCGACAACCGTGGAAGTCGGGTCGCAAAGCCATCCAGCCGCTCCGCAAAACCGGTGGCGAGGATGATCGGCAGGGTCGGGTTCATGATCTGGATGGCTTGTGCCAGTTGCGCGCCATTCATTTGCGGCATGGCCATATCGGTGATGACCAGGTCGAAGTGCTGCTGGTTTTCAAGCAACTGCAACGCCTGGGCGGCGGACTCCGCAATGCAGACGTGATGTCCGAGGTCTTCCAGCAACAGGCAGGTGCTGGTCAATACCAGGCTGTCGTCATCGACCACCAATACATTGAGCCGTGGAACCTGCGGTGCTGCCAGCTCCGGGCCCTGTCGCTCGGCCACCGATCCGACCCTGGCCACGGGCAACCAGAGTTCGGCGGTGGTGCCTTTGTCCTTCTCGCTTTTGAGTATGAAGCGCCCGCCCATTTGTTCGATAAAGCCATGCACCATCGACAGCCCCAGGCCCGTCCCCTTGCCGACGCCCTTGGTGGTGAAAAACGGGTCCATCGCCGAAGACAGCGTGGCGTCGTCCATGCCCATCCCTGTATCGGTGATGGAAAAACACACGTAACGCCCTGGCGCCAGCGTTGTATGCGGCTGATCGAGGACCACTTCCGAGCGGGTGCCAAGCACGATGGTGCCGCCATTGGGCATCGCATCGCGAGCATTGGTCGCCAGGTTGAGAACCGCCAGCTCCAGCTGATTGACGTCGGCCAGCACCGGCTCGGGCTCTGGCGTAAAACAGGTTTCGATTTTCACCGTCGGCCCCAGGGAGCTGCGCAGCAGACCGGTGATGCCCTCCACCAGCTTCGGTATTTCGATGGGTTCGGCCTTGAGTTCCTGCCGTCGGGCAAACGCCAACATGCGCTGGGTCAGGGATACACCACGCAAGGCGCCCTGGGTGGCGTTATCCAGCAAACGGGTTAATCGCGGATCGTCGTCTATGCGTTTGCGGACGATTTCCAGATTGCCCAGGATAACGGTCAGCAGATTGTTGAAGTCGTGGGCAATACCGCCACTGAGCTGGCCGATGGCCTGCATTTTCTGCGCCTGGAACAGCGCCTCGCGGGTTTTCTCCAGGGCTTGCTGCGCCTGTGCGGCCTCGGTGATGTCCCGGGTGATCTTGGCGAAACCGAGCAATGTGCCGGTATCGCCCCAGATCGGGTCCACCACCACATGGGCGAGAAACCGCGTACCGTCCTTGCGCAAACGCCAGCCCTTGTTTTCGAACCGCCCTTCGCGCGTCGCGATGTCCAGGGTGCGAAACGGCTCGCCGGCTGCGCGATCCTCGGGGGTATAAAACATCGAAAAGTGCTGGCCAATGACCTCTTCGGGCAAGTAGCCCTTGATGCGCTGGGCGCCAGGATTCCAGTTGGTCACACGGCCATCGGGGCCTAGCATGTAGATGGCGTAATCGGTGACGCTTTGCACCAGCAAACGGAATTGCTGCTCGCTTTGCTTGAGGGTTTCTTCGGCTGCCTTGCGATCGGTCAGGTCGCGGGTGATCTTGGCAAAACCCAGCAGCCTGCCCGAAGGATCGCGGATCGGATCGATCACCACATGGGACCAGAAATGCGTGCCGTCCTTGCGCACACGCCAGCCCTCGCCTTCGAAACGCCCCTCGCGAATCGCCGTGTCCAGCGCCCGTTGCGGCAAACCGGCCTGGCGATCCTCTTCGGTGTAGAAACGGGAGAAATGCTGGCCGAGAATCTCGGCTTCCTCATACCCCTTGAATCGCCTGGCGCCCGCGTTCCAGCTGGTTATGATGCCGTCGGGATCAATCATGTAGATCGCATAATCGACCACCGCATCGATCAGCAGGCGGAAGCGCGTTTCCTCGCTGACGCCCACTTTGCCTCGATCCTCGCTCATTGAGTTCTCGCATCAGAATTGTATGTCTGGAGTATGCGACAGATTAGCCGTTTGGACAGCCGGGCAAGCGCTATCGATTGACGTATTTGACGATGTAGGCGTTCAGCTCGTTATAGACGAAGTCCGGAACTTTCTCGGCATGAATCGCCGCCTGGAACAGTGCCAACTGGCACTCCTTGATCATTTCATTACGATCGCTCACTGCGAAAACGTGGTTCTCGATAATGCTGGAGTACGCGTCGTACGAAAAATCGACCTTGGTTGTCGTAGTGGTGACTTTACCATCTGCGGCTTTTGAATACGTGCTGTGGGCAACCTGGGTCCGCTCCTTCAGAGGCCCGAAACCGCGCTCGTACAGGTTGATCCGGGAGCCACTGATCGCCTTCGCCGCGTTTTCCAGGGCCACAAGGATTGCCTTGGCATGGCTCATGCTGGCATCCAGCTTCGACACGGAGAGAAATCTCTCCATTTCATTGTTTTGCAGACTTTTGAGCGCCCTTTTGAAACTCGACACGTGGGCAAACTCTTGAGTACAACCAACGATGTGGGTCTCGAATTGATACCCGCTGGCCGTCGCCAAAGGAGGAAAGGACACGAGGTCGATATTGTCGAAGGCTGACTCCATGATGATGTTGTATTTGCCGGTGAAGGCCTTGGTGAAGATCATCGTGCAGACCTCTCGCACAAACGACTCCGTATGTTCATAAGCATGCAAGACACCCTCTTTGATCATGTCTTCATATTGGGGGTGTTTCTTGCGGTATTGAGGCAGGTACAGCCGAACGTAATTGGTGTAGCGCTGCGTTGGCAGGAGGGCCTTTTCAAGCAGGTAGGTTTTACCTGAAGATTCCAACCCGACAACAGCCAATAGCTTGGGGATGGGTTCCACCGTTTTGCCATCGAACAGCGTTGCGCTTATTTCACTGAATGCAGCAGTGACCTGGTCAGAGGTGTAGGTGTATTTCGATGTTTGCGACATGGTTTGATTTCCTTATCAAATAGTTGGGTGATCCGGTCACCAGCCCTATCAATAAAGTGTGCTTTCGCTATTTAATCAAATGGATGATTTGATCAAGGCATGTCGATGTTTTTTAAAGTAAAAAATCCTACATCGCCGAATGAAAAAGCGTCGGTTCGATCGACCACCAGCGCGGCAACAATTGCCTGACCTTGCTCTCGCCGAAGCGATCATCGATCAGCATCACCACCCCTTGGTCCTGTTGTGTACGAATCACCCTGCCGGCGGCCTGCACCACTTTCTGCACACCGGGAAACAGGTAGGTGTAGTCGTAACCGGCACCGAAAATCGCGGCCATGCGGCCTTTCATCTGCTCATTGACCGGATTGAATTGCGCCAGCCCCAGGGTGGCGATGAACGCACCGATCAGCCGCGCGCCGGGCAAGTCGATGCCTTCGCCGAATGCCCCGCCCAATACCGCAAAACCGATGCCCTCGCCGCCTTCGGTGAACCGGTCGAGAAATTCCTGGCGTTGTGCCTCCGCCATGCCTCGGGACTGCGACCACAGGTTGATCCCTGGATAACGTTCGGCCAGTGACTGCGACACTTGCTGCAAATAATCAAAGCTGCTGAAAAACGCCAGGTAGTTGCCGGGGCGCTGGCTGAACTGGCTGGCGATCAATTCAACAATCGGCGCCACGGACGCCTGGCGATGGGCGAACCGAGTGGAGATCCGGCTGACGATATGCACTTGCAACTGGTCGGCGTCAAACGGCGATTCGACGTCGATGCACACCGTATTCGCCGGAGTCCCCAGCAGATCGGCGTAATAGTGACGCGGACTGAGTGTTGCCGAGAACAGCACAGTACTGCGTGCCGCTGTCAGGCGAGGTCCGATGAAGCGGGCTGGCACCACGTTGCGCAGGCACAGCTGCGAGAGCTGTCGTTTGCGCTCAAGGTCGCGTTTGCTGATATCGAACAGGAAGTGTTCGTCGAAGAGCTCGGCCACCCGTCCGAACTGCAACAGGTCGAAATAAAAGCCCTGGAGCGTGCTGTCCAGTCCTTGCGGGTGATCGTTGAGGTAGTCGCCGATGCTGGCACTGCAGGATGAGAGTGCCTGGAGCAGTTTCTCCGGGGCCTTGTCATAAGCCTGATAGGTGCCTTGTTGCTGATCATGCAAGGCATTCCATTCGCGATTGACCCGCTGCAAGGGCTTTTTCAACGGCTCGGGGGCGGTTTTTCGTACGGCGTTGAGGGTCGCTTGATCAAGACTGGCGCTGTACATCTGACGGCCGCGCTCCACCAGGTTGTGGGCCTCGTCCACCAGTACCGCGACTTTCCATTGGTTGGCCTGTGCCAGCCCGAACAGCAAGGCGCTGAAGTCGAAGTAATAGTTGTAATCGGCAACCACCACATCGACCCAGCGGGCCATTTCCTGACTCAGGTAGTACGGACATACCCCGTGGTCCAGGGCGATCCGGCGCAATGCATCCTGGTCAAGCAGGTTCACTTCGCTGGCAGCCTGGCGTGCGGCCGGCAGGCGGTCGTAGAAACCCTGGGCCAATGGACAGGACTCCCCATGGCAAGCCTTGTCCGGATGCTCGCAGGCCTTGTCCCGGGCAATCATCTCCAGCACGCGCAAGGGCGGTGCATCGGCACTTTTAAGGATCACCTGCGCCGCGTCCAGTGCCAGTTTGCGCCCCGGGGTTTTCGCCGTGAGAAAGAACACCTTGTCCAGTTGCTGCGGCGCGAGGGCCTTGAGCATCGGGAACAAGGTGCCAACGGTCTTGCCAATCCCCGTCGGTGCCTGGGCCATCAGGCAGCGGCCGGTGCTGACGGCTTTGAACACCGATTCGGCGAGATGACGCTGGCCCGGTCGAAAGTCGGCATGGGGAAACGCCAACGCTTGTGCCGCCCGATTTCGCCCCTCGCGATGGACCATTTCCTGCTCGGCCCAATTCAGGAACAGTGCGCAATGCAGCTCGAAGAATGGCTGCAACTGGGCAGCGCTGAAGGTCTCGACCAGGCAGGTTTCCTTTTCACTGACGATGTCGAAGTACACCAACGCGAGATTGATCTGCGCGAGCTCAAGTTTGCGGCACATCAGCCAGCCGTAGATTTTCGCTTGGGCCCAGTGCAGTTGGCGGTGATTGGCCGGTTGTTTGCTCAAGTCGCCACGGTAGGTCTTGACCTCTTCCAGGCAGTTTTGCGCGGGATCGTAGCCATCCGCCCTGCCCTTGACTGTCAGATTCCGGTACAGGCCTTCCAGTGCCACTTCGCTCTGATAGCCCTCGCTGCGCCGGGAGGCCACGGTGCGATGCCCGACGATGCCCTCCAGGGCGGTCGGCGAGGGTGTGAAGCGCAGGTCGAGGTCGCCGGCCTTGGCGGTGAACTCACACAGTGCCCGCACCGCGATGCTGTAGCTCAAGCGCCCTGCTCCGCCCATTGCACGTAGCACACGGCAATCGGCATGTGGTGTTCATGACAGAACTCCAGCCAGCGCAGCTGGTTGTCCTGCAGGCGATCCCCCGGACCCTTGACTTCGATCATGCGGTAGGTCTTTTGCTGCGGCCAGAACTGGATGAGGTCCGGCATCCCGGCGCGATTGGCCCTGATGTCGAGCAACAGCCGGTTGAACCAGTGCTTGAGGTGCTCGGCCGGCAGGCAATCCAGGGCTTGTTCCAGCAATTCGTCGTTCAGTACGTTCCAGAATACGAAGGGTGACTGCACGCCCCATTTTTCGACGTAACGCTTTCGGATGGTTTGCTGGTAACGCCCATCGTCGAGCTCGGCAAGACAGGCCTGGAACAAGTCAACCCGTCGCTCATGGAAATCCTCGTTGAGCAGGTCCGCCGGGCCGCGCTGGAACGGGTGGAAAAAGGCCCCCGGCAGCGGCGCGAAAATGGCTGGCCAGCAGAGCAGGCCGAACAGTGAGTTGACCAGGCTGTTTTCAACGTAATGCACGGGTGCCGAATCTTCGGCCAGATGCGCCTGAACGTAAAACTCCACCGACATCACCGGGTCGGTCCGGGGCAATTGCAGCTCCAGACGCAGCATTTCCCGCGCAGACGCGCGTTTCACCGGCGGCCCGCCCAGTTTGCGTCGCAACCGGGGCAAGATGCGCAACACCTGCTGATGTTCGGCGGCGCTTTGTGGCGATTGTTCGGCCTGGGTGGCGAGCTCTAGCGCCAGCTCGTATTCCTCGCAGCGTTCCAGCACGCGGATCAACCGCTGGCGTGCACCGGGGTAGGCGCATTGACGGTACAGCGCCAGCGCCGTGGAGAAATCCGCCAGGCGTTCACAGTGCTGGGCGATCTGGAACAGCAGTTTCTCACGACGCCTTTGCAGCCAGGGATTGCTCAGCCTCAACCCGTTGATCTGCTCGACGATCCCGACCACTGCCTCGCCAGCCTCGAAATGCTGCTGGCATTGGTGAAGGAACAGGCAGGCATCCACGTCCTCGCGGCTGCGCAATCCCCGGGAATCGGCGCAAAACTCGACTTTTTCGTAGGTGAAGATCCCAAGGTCGGCCAGCACGAATTCGGACCAGTCCTGGTAAAGATTGCCGAAAAACATCAGGCGCAAGCGATCGCACAGGTCCATGATGGTCAAACTGAACAAGCGGTCGTTCAGCGACGGGCACCATTGATCAAAGCTGCGCGTCTCGGGAAAGTGCTCGATCAGCGTCGGTAGCCACTCAGCCTTTTTGCCCTTGGGCTGGACGATGGCGCTGCCCAGGCATTCAACGATTTCGGCCTTGAGCAATACCTCGAACAGCGCCTCGACCGACAATGGTAATTGTTCATCGAGCCAGCCCAGTGCCACGAGGGGTTCGGCTGCGCTGGCGATGTCACCGATTTCGGCGTAATGCAGTTTGCTGCGCCTGAAATGAATGCCCTTGCGCATCACCATCCTGACCAGTAGTGCCCGGGATTCACGGGACAGGTCATTGAAGTCGGCAATGAACCGTTGCTCCTCGACGCTCAGCACATCGCCATAGCGATGCTCAAGCCAATCAAGCACTTGCATGAAATTGTTGAGGTAATAGAACGGATCGTCGAGCGGGTTTGCAGTCACGGGTAAATGGACCATGGCGAGCGAATACTGGTTATGCGTACAGATACCAGCAACACCCTGCCCGGCGCAATCGGAAAAGGATGGGTGGAGGGGGCTGTCAGTTAATTTTTTCGATCCATCGAACTTTCTGCGTTTACGTGGCACCAACCGCAATAGAGGTGCTGTCGTGCGCGACAGTCGCAACGAATTTTTGAAGTGTTTTAGAGGCGGTTATGAACATCAAGACTCTGGGTTATCCCTTGGCGGCAGCAGCTTTCATGATGCTGACCGGCTGCTCGACGCCAACCGTTGTGACCCTGCAGAACGGCACCCAGTATTTGACCAAGGACATGCCGAAAACCAAAACCAAGGATGGCTTCTTCGAATTCGAGGATATTTCCGGGGCGAAGGTCAAGGTCAAGGCGGATGAAGTGTCGACGATTCGCAAGGAAGACTAGGGACCGAGTTATCGTTCTTCGCGAGCAGGCTCGCTCCCACATTGGACTGCATACTCCTGTGGGAGCGAGCCTGCTCGCGAAGAGGCCCTGTCAGCCGATCACAATCCCCGAACCAGACAAACCATCCAGCCCCACCCCGACCAGCGTCACCGAATCATTACCAAAGCTCAGTACGGTATCCTGCCCCACCGCCGTGGCATGGGCCCGCAAGTCGTCGTTCGGCGCCACGCCTTGCACCCCGAGAAACACCAGTTTGTCGTTGGCCTGATAGCCCAGCACCCGGTCGTGGCCAAACGCGCCGCTGAACAGGAAGGTATCGATCCCGCCCCCCGATTCCAACAGATCGTTGCCAGCCCCGCCGACCAGCACGTCGTTGCCTTTGCCACCGATCAAATGATCGTTGCCGTCGAGGCCGAACAACCAATTGCCGTCCACCTGTGCCTTGAGCGTATCGTTGCCCGCACCGCCGTTTACCGACGACACGTACTGAGTCAGCTGGTTGCCGGCCGCCAGCCCGTTGGCGGTGACGCTGTGGGTCACGTCATCCTTGAACAGCCCCCATAAAAAGCCCGGTTCCTTGCTCACGATGCTGCCGATGTCACGGGTAATGCTGATGCCGCCATTGGCATCGCGGATGTACAGGTTGCCGGCACCGTCGTTGGCAAAATCGAAGTTCTTCACCGATTGCTGCAAATCCAGCACATTGTGGCCCTTGCCGCCCGACAGGATGTTGTAGCCACCGGCATCGCGAAAGGTGTCATTGCCATCGCGGCCTTCCAGATAGTCGTTGCCTTTGCCGCCCTGGATCAGGTCATTGCCGTCGCTGCCGATGATGAAGGTGCTGCCCTTGTGGGTCTCGGCATTGCGGTTCAGGTCCTGGACCCAGGTGTTGGCCCGTGCCGGGTCCGATAGGTTGGCAACGATGATGGTCGAGTCTTTGCTGGTGAGGTTGTAGAACCCGGATTCCAGTACCCGGGTCATGCCGTCGCCATAACCGGTCGGCAAATGGGAAATCCAGGTCGGGATGTTGAGGATGGAAAACGGCAGCAGATTCCAGGCGGCCGACGCATAGTGGTCGTTGAAACTGACAATGTTATTGGTGGCCGAGGCTTGATTGGCATCGTGCACGCCGACCGATGACAGGTTGAATGCCGAGCCGTCCAGTGCGCGGAACACCGGATCGTTTTCGTAGCCGACGTTCAGCACCTTGTCGCTGCTGCCCTGCGTCGGCGAGGCATAGGCGATGTAGTTGGAATCCTGGAAGAAGCCGCCCCATTTTTCACCACTCAAATCCGCCAGGCTGTTGACCGCCAACCCGCCAAGGCTGTGACCGCTGACCAGCACATCCTTGCCGGACAACCCGTTGGCCTGGGCAAACGCCGCGACGTCGGCGAACAGCTTGCCGAACGCTTCACCCGCATAGTTTTTTGCGTAATCCTTCGGACCCAATGCCGCCAACAAATCATTGATGACATCGCCGATGGAGTCACTGATCTGGCTTTCACGAGGGCCACTGGTACCGCGAAAGGCGACGCCGATTTCCGTGAGGTGCCCCTGGGCATCGTATTTGCCGAGGATTTCCACCTGGGCACTGGTGTAGCCGGCCTTTTCGCCGAAGAAGGTTCCCCGGGCATCGACTTTGCCGTCATAACCCAACTGCGCGGCGGTGACAGGTGTCCAACCGGCTTTCTTCACGGCGTCCAGTGCGGCTTTCTCCGAGTCGGGGTTCCAGGGAATGCCGGGAATCGCTCCCTGGGAGTCGGTGCCACCGATCAGCGCAGTCACCAGCGTGGCGGGCAGGCCCAAGCCGAAACCATTGTGCTGGTAACCGGTGGCGAAGCCGTTATCGAGGTTGTGATAGGAATACAGCGTGATTGCCATCGCGTCGGTGAACAACGCTTTGGCGTCTGCTGTACCAAGGTTCTTGTAGTCGTACACACCCATGGGTATTGCCTCTCTCTTTGTTGGAATTGTCAGAGATAGCTCACAGCCGGAACCTCACGAGGCGCCCCGGAGCCTCCAGTGCTCAAGTCTGTTACGCGGATACGAACGCTATCGGGTTCCCGGCCCTTGTCCGAACGCTTCATCAACCCTGGCCAGGTCCTGCTCACTCAGGGTCCCGGCGTAGTAATGCAATTTGGTCCAGGCCATCAGATAGTCATAACGGGCCTGAGCCAGGTCGCGGCGGGTGGTGAACAGTTGTTGTTCGGCGTTCAGCTCATCGAGGTTGACCCGCTCGCCGCCAAGGATGCTTTGCCGGGTCGAGACCACCAGCGCTTCGGCGGAGACCAGGGCTTTGTGGTAGGCGCGCAATTTGCTCACGCCCGACAAGCAGGCGCTGAATTGCCGACGCAACTCGATCAGGGTTTGTCGGGTCTTGCCGTCCAGTTCGTACTCGGCTTGCTCCATTGCACGGCTGGCCTGGCGGGTCGATGCCGAAACACCCCCGCCGGCGTACAGCGGTACGTTGATTTCGATGCCGATGGTGTTGGTGTCGTAGCGCTGGTTGTAGGTGTTGCCGCTTTCCGATTCGTTTTGGCGTACCGTGGCGTAGGCGCTGACTTTCGGCAGGTGCCCGGCCCGATTGCGCTCGACCTCGTAGCGTGCCACTTCCAGCGCCTGGCGCTGGGACGCGAGGTTGGGGTTATTGGCCACGGCCATCTCATGCCAGGTGTCGTAATTGGCCGGTTGCAGGGTGAAGGTCTGGAAGTGTTGATCCAGCGGGGCCAAATCGGCAATGTCGATCGACGGCACGCCAATCAGCGCACCGAGTTCACGCAGGGAGGCATCCTGTTCGTTGCGCGCTTCGATTTCCTCGGCGGTGGCCAGTTCGTAGCGAGATTCGGCTTCGAGAATGTCTGTGCGCGTACCCTCGCCCTGGCGGAACATTTGCTCGTTCTGCCGGAATTGCTGTTCGAAGGCTTTTTTCCTGGCCTGGGCGATGTCGATCTGGTCCTGGGCGAACAACGCCTTGGTGTAGCTGTCCAGCACCCGCACCAGCAATTCCTGGCTCTTGCCGCGAAAGTTTTCGTCGGCAAACAGCGATTGCGCGACCCCCTTGCGATAAGCCGCATAAGCCTCGTAGTCGAGCAACGGCTGTTGCAGGGTCAGGCTGGAGCCGTAACTGTTGTAATGGCGGTCATCGCTCTGGTTATTCCCGCGCTCGTTGAGGTAAGTGGCCTTGGAGCTGTTGCGGCCCTTGTTGTAGTTGTAACCCAGTTTCGGCAGCAATCCGGCACGGCCAATGACTCGGTTCTCAAGGCCTGCATCGCGCTCCTTGATGGCCCCGAGGTAGACCGGATCATTGCGTATTGCCTGTTCATAAATCTCGAACGGCCCCATGGCCGCCACGGCCGGGTTACCCGCGAGCAGCATCAATGCGGCCCCGAGCAAGGAAAGCTTATTCATACAGCCGAACATCCTTATTCCTCGGTCAACGCGGAGCCTGCCCGGTCGAGCAGCGGTTTGAACAAATAGTTGAGGAGCGAACGCTCACCGGTGCGCACGAACATTTGCGCCGGCATGCCGGGCTTGATCACCAGGCCATTGAGTTTTTCCATGGCCTGGTCGCTGACACTGCTGCGCAGCACGTAATAGGGTGCGCCTGTTTTCTCATCGACCATCTGATCGGCGGAGACCAGGCTGACTTCGCCCGGTACACGTGGAGTGCGGCTCTGGTTGAAGGCGGTGAACAGGATGTCCACCGGCAGATGCGGACCGACCTTGTCGACGAGGTTGACCGGGAGGCGCCCTTCCACCTCCAGCCCCGTGTCCTGAGGCACGATCTCCAGCAGACTCTCCCCCTGACGCACCACGGCGCCTACCGTGTGCACACCCAGGTTCACCGCAACGCCGTCAGCCGTGGCGACGATCTCGCTGTGCTGCAGTTCGAACCCGGCAGAATTCAGTTGTTCTTCCAGTGTCACGCTCTTGAGCTGGGCATCGGCCAATTGCGTGCGCACTTCTTTCTGGTACTCCTCGATGTGCTGTTGCAGCTTGAGGCGCGATTCGATAATCCCCTGCTCCACCCGGCCGCTTTCACCAAGGTTTTCCGCCAACTGTTGCTGCACCTGCGACAACTGCCGCTGGTACTCCATCAATCGGTTGCGCGGGATGTAGCCGTTTTCCGCCAGCGGCGTCAGATTGCTTAGCTGCTGGTGCAGGGAATCGGCCTGGGCGCTCAAGTCGGTGCGGGCACGGCGCATGCCGGTGAGTTGCGCGCCGGCACCTTCGATGCTGGCGCGCAAGGCGGCCTGCTCGCGGGCAAAGGCATCGCGGCGGCTGCTGAACAACTGGCGCTGACCGTCCAGCACCAACGCCAGGCGCGGGTCGGGATCGTTGCTCAGCTCGGCGGGGAAATTCACCTGCTTGAGGTTGTCCCGCTCGCTTTGCCATCGGGCAAGGCTGGCCCAGGCCATGCGGTACTGCGCTTGCAGCGATTGCACGTCTGCGCCGACCTGGGTCTGGTCGAGCCGGAACAGCGGCTGCCCCTGAGTCACCCATTGCCCTTCGCGCACCAGAATCTGGCTGACCACGCCGTTGCTCATCGACTGCACGGCCTTGCGCTTGCCCGACACCACCACCGTGCCTTGCACCGCAATGCCCTGATCGAGAGGTGCGAAGCTCGCCCAGGTAAAGAAACTGCCGGCGCCGACGATCGCCAGTAGCCAGCCGAGGCGGACGAAGTAACGGGCGTCGCGTTCAGGCCGTTCGGCCAGGTAACCCTGCTCCATCGTCGTTTCGCGTTGAGGGGTCGAGTGGGTGTTGCTCATACGCCGGAACTCCTTGTCGTCGGCTGAGACTGCCAGCTCATACTGAGCCCGCCCGACGCTGGCGCGGGTCTTGGCTGTTGGGACTGCTGAGCCCCCGAGAGCGCCTTGAGCACCTCCTGGCTCGCACCGAACGCCTGCAAGCGTCCGTCGTTGAGCACCAGCAACCTGTCAGCCTGGGCCAACGCGGAGGAACGATGGGTAACCAGAATCACGCTGGTGCCCTGGGCCTTCATCTGCGCGATGGCGCCGGCCAGCGCCGCTTCGCCCACGGTGTCGAGGTTGGAATTGGGCTCATCCAGCACCACCAGGCTCGGCTGGCCGTACAGTGCCCGCGCCAGGGCCACTCGTTGTTTCTGCCCGCCGGAAAGGCCTGCGCCGTTATCGCCAAGCACGGTGTCGTAGCCTTGTGGCAAGCGCAGGATCAGTTCATGAACCCCGGCCTGCTGCGCGGCGGCCACGACTTTTTGCGGATCGGTTTCCCGGAAACGCGCGATGTTTTGCGCGATGCTGCCGCTGAACAATTCGATGTCCTGTGGCAGGTAGCCGATGTAAGGCCCGAGGTCGTCCCGATTCCAGCGATGGATGTCCGCGCCGTCGAGCCGCACCGTCCCACCGAGCGTCGGCCAGACACCCACCAGCACCCGCGCCAGTGTCGATTTGCCCGAACCCGACGTACCGAGCACGCCCATCACCTCACCCGCGGCCAGGCTGAAACTCACCAGGTGCAGAGTCGCCTCCCGTTGTCCTGGTGGTCCCGCGCTGACCTGTTCAAAGGTGATCTGGCCCTTCGGCGCCGGCAGCGCCATGGCCTCGTCGCTGGACGGGTAAGCTTGCAACAAGGCGTCGAGGCGGTGGTAAGCCAGCTTGGCACCGCTCCATTGCTTCCACACGGCGATCAGCTGATCGATAGGGCTCAGCACGCGCCCCATCAGGATCGAACCGGCAATCATCATGCCGGCGCTCATGTCGCCCTTGATCACCAGCAACGCGCCAAGGCCCAGCACCAGCGATTGCAAACATAGACGCAGGGTTTTGCTCAAGGAACTGATGACCGCGCCGGTATCGCTGGCCTGATTCTGCAAGCCGAGGAAGCGTGAGTGCACCTCAAACCAGCGGTTGCGCAACGCCCCCAGCATGCCCATGGCTTGAATGGTTTCGGCGTTGTGCAAGTGGCTGGTGGCCAGTTGGCTGGATTGCTGGGAACACACGGCCGCTTCGCCCAACGGCTTTTTGGTCATGGACTCATTGAGCCAGGCCAGCGCAATCAGCAGCAGCGCCCCTGCCGTGGCAAAGACGCCGAGCCAGACGTTGAACAGATAAATCACCAACAGGTACACCGGAAACCACGGTGCATCGAAGAACGCGAACAACGCCGGGCCGGTGACGAACTGACGAATATGCGTCAGATCCCCCAACGCCTGTCCGGCGTGACCTTCGCCCTTGAACAGGTTGCGCTCGAACGCCGCCCGATACACACGCAGATTAAACCGCCGCTCCAACTCACTGCCGATACGAATAACGATGAAACTGCGAACCGCCTCCAACAAACCGATAAAGGCAAAGAACCCGACGATCATCAGCGACAACATGACCAGCGTCGTTTCATTTTGCGAAGACAGTACCCGGTCATAGACTTGCAGCATGTAGATAGAGGGCGCCAACATCAGGATATTGATCAGGGCAGTAAAACAACCAACGCTGATCAAGAGGCTCTTATAGTCTCCCAACGCCTTGATTAATGGTGCGGTGGCTGGGGCCTTCGCCATCTTCATGGGTTATTCCTGAATTGATATTCATCGCCACGCCTGGGCGAAGTTCCAATAGTTTGTCCGCACGCAGCCGATTCAGTGTCTGGTTATATTTAACCCACACTGTTTAGTGATCGATAAGGTGTCGGGAGTTAGCGATTAACCCGTTAAGCGGTTAATGCCCTGCCCGCTTGAAAGTAATGCGCTGGCCCGACTGCAACATGCCTTGATAAAGCCCCTCGTGCTGGCGGCTGAAGAACAGGATTTTTGAGCCTTCCTTGCCGGTTATTGCAATGCCGTCCGGTTCGGGGAACCAGCCGGTTACCTGCTCGCCAAGCCAGGCGGCGATGCACGGCGCGCCAGCGCCGAACGTCTGGTCTGGCCGAAGGTCGATCGAGCATTCATTCGACGCACCGACGGGCAATGTGTCCGGGTCTTGCGCGGCATTCAACGTGGCCAGCCACGTGCCGGCCAACTCCGACGGATCCGCCAGTTTAAGAATGCTTGCCATGGTTGCCTCTCCAGAAAAAATCATTAGCGCTGCCAGTAGCCATGCGCTTGCCTTGGGGGAACAGACTCTGTGCGTCATGGGTTTTGTACTCCGGGCCACGAGGGAGAAAGAGCGGCGCATCGAGCGCCGCTCTCCTTGTTCACCTCACATCAAGCGACGATGTCCGAGTACGCCGCCTGGCCCACCGTGCTGACCAGGAAATCAGCCACGCCATGCCCGGAGAAGTCGATCGACAACAGGCTGTTGCCGCCCGACGTGCTGAGCACCGCGTCACCCACCGCCCCGGTGAAGGCGCTGACAAAATGCAGTCCCGCACCGTTGGTGATGCCGGTCAGGTCGATCTTGTCCAGACCGCTGGCAAAGTCGAGGATCTGGTCGACCGCACCGGGTTTGGAATCGCTGCTGGCCGCAAACACGAACGTGTCCGAACCCGCGCCGCCCCACAGTTTGTCGGCACCGCCAGCGCCGAAAAGGATGTCGTTGCCGGCACCGCCTTTGAGCTCGTTGGACAGGTTATTACCGATCAGCAAGTCATTGCCCGAACCGCCAATGGCATTCTCGACAGCGACACCCTTGGCGATGGAGACGTTACCCACCAGGCCGCCAACGTCGGAGAACGACGCCTCATTGAGGTTGATCTTCTGGTTCTGGGTAAACCCGGAAAAATCCAGGGTGTCCTTGCCGCCTGCATCCCAGACCGAAAACACCACTTTGTCCGCTGACGAAGACGCGCTCAGGAAGTCGCGGCCAGTGTTGGAGTTGAAACCGTAGGTGGTGTCGCCGGTGCGGGTCGTGGTGTTGGCACCGTAGAGCTGCTGAATAGCCGCGATATCGTCCATCAGCGGGCCGGACGAATAGGCTTCGACGCCACCCTTGCTGAAGTTCTGGCTGGTGTTGCTTTCACTCCAGTAGCTCATGACGCTGTAGCCGCGGGTGTCTTGCCCGTAGGACGCATCATTGTAGGTCGGCGCGCCTTCGCCGGCGTTGTAGTCGCCGGGGTGGGCCAGGCCAAGGGTATGGCCGATTTCGTGGGTCAGGGTTTGCCGGCCATAGTTGTTCAGGTCCGGGGTCTTGTTGGGCGTGTAGCTGCTGTTGATCAGGTACCAGGACGTCCCGTCGTAACCGGCCCCGGTGCCAGGCAGGTAGGCAAACGCCGCCGCGCCATCCTGGCCGCCGCTGTAGTTGCCGAAGGTCATGTGGCCGTCGCCGCCGCTGGCCTTCTCGGCGAAGGTGACATTGGCTACATCGGCCCAGGATTGCATGGCAAGCACGGCCTGGGCTTTCTGCTGCGCATTGAACTGACTGAACCCGGTAATGCCGTGCTTGTTCATCGTGCTCGATGAGGCCGACGTCAGGAAGGTATAGGTCAGTTCGATTTTGCCGCTACCGTCCTTGTCCTGGTAAGCGGCGCCGTCGCGCAGCAATTGATTGGCTGCCTGGTCGACGGAGAACGAGGGTTTGCCATTGACCGTGAGGTTGCCGCCCCGATCATACTGATGGCTGAAGCCATTGATCTGATTGAATGCAGAACTGCTTGCCGCCAAGGCGGACAGCGGCAAAAACGCCTGTTCGGCGGAATCAATAGCCTGGTCTTTTACTTTCGACATAAACACACTTCCTTGTTTAGCTATGGAACAGTTTTTGTTTGATAGCGACAATCCCTGGCGAGATCGTCCTATCACTCGCCCATTGAAGGCGAATGAAAACTGACACAATTCGAAATCAAACGTCCACTACTTTTTTGGCGTCAAATCTAGTGTGTTTTGGGAAGACCCCGGAAACATTAGGCACACTGAGAAAGTCTTGAATTAAAAAATATTGAGAGCGCGTTATTGTCGGACAATCGACAATTTAATTATTAAATAAAGATAAGTTATTCGGCATACGAATCGTCCGACTATTCATGTTTAAGTGATGAAGTAACCACCCTTAATACCGAGTTATCGTTCTTCGCGAGCAGGCTCGCTCCCACAAGGTTGTGCACATATCTTGTGGGAGCGAGCCTGCTCGCGAAGAGGCCATTACAGGCGCCGAATTACCATCAGGCGTTAACAATTTCAGCTCCAGATAGGCTGCGCAACCGGTGTTATCACCCCCCCGGAACCCTCTGCGGTGTGGCAGGTTTCGCACACTGCCTTAAACTGCGATACAGCCCGGTGAACTAACGACGGGCCTCACGAAATGATCCGGGTGAAGCTGACATGAAAAAGGTCACGCCCCTTTTGACCGCTCTCCTCGCCGCCACCGCGTGTGCGGCGACGAGCACCTGTGCCAATGCCGGGACTGTAACGGTCCTGGCCACCAGCTTCGACTGCGCCAGGGCCAGCGCAACCATCGAGAAGCTGATCTGCCGCGACCCGCAACTCAAGCAGATGGACATTGAAATGACGCGCCTTTATCGCCTGGCGCTCACGGACGATCATTCGATCCCGCCCCCCGACAAGGTCGAGATCGACCAGCGCTTCTGGGTCATCGCCCGCAATCAATGTGCCACCGAGGCAGAGCCCAAGACCTGCACAATCCGCAGTTACGCCGAGCGTGCACACCAGCTTCGCCAGGGTTCGGCGATTGTGCGAACCAAGGATCCGCACAGACTCACCGATGGCCCCGTCGCCTTTCGTTGCGCAGGGCTCAACGCGTTGATTGCCGCCACGTATTTCCATGTCGAGCCCCGTGTCCTGTACCTGAAATGGGCGAACACTTCAGTCACCCTTGTCCAGGTGCCGAATGTTTCTGCCACCCAATACAACGGCAAGGACTTTCGGGGTAATTACAGTTTCTGGCAAGACGGCAACGATGCCTGGCTACAGTTGCCAGGTTCGGGGCGAATGACATGCACGGCCGAGCCGGTCGGTTAGAGACGCAACGGGACATCCTGTCCCGATGGCCTGGTGCAGCCTGTCAGCTGCCGGTGCGAATCTTGTTCCACACCCGGGTACGAACCCGGTCGATGTTCAGCGGCATCGCTTCGAGCGCGAACAATTTGCCCATCATTTCCGGGCTCGGGTAGACCTTGGTGTCGCTCTTGATGGCCGGGTCGATCAAGCTGTCCGCCTGTTCGTTGCCATTGGCGTAGTGCACATAGTTACTGACGCCGGCCATCACGTCCGGGCGCAGCAGGTAATCCATGAAGGCGTAGCCGGCCTTCTCATCGGGGGCATCGGCGGGCATGGCGACCATGTCGAACCAGATCGCCGCGCCTTCCTTGGGAATCGAGTAGCCGATGTCGATACCGTTGTTGGCTTCTTTGGCGCGGTTCTCCGCTTGCAGGATGTCGCCGGAGAACCCGACCGCCACGCAGATATCGCCGTTGGCCAGGTCGCTGGTGTATTTGGACGAATGGAAGTAGCTGACATAAGGCCGGACTTTCATCAGCAGCGCTTCGGCCTTCTTGTAGTCTTCCGGGTTTTTGCTGTGGTGCGGCAGTCCCAGGTAGTTCAGTGCGGCGGGCAGCAGTTCCGGACCATTGTCGAGAATGGCCACACCGCATTTCTGCAGCTTTTGCATGTTTTCCGGTTTGAAGATCAGGTCCCAGGAATCCACGGGGGCGTTATCGCCCAGCACGGCTTTGACCTTGGCGATGTTGTAGCCGATGCCGGTGCTGCCCCACAGGTAAGGGAAGCCGTGCTCGTTGCCCGGATCGTTGGTCTGCAAGGCCTTGAGCAGCACCGGATTGAGATTCTTCCAGTTGGGCAATTGACTCTTGTCGAGCTTCTTCAGCGCCTTGCCTTCAATCTGCCGCGCCATGAAGTGGTTGGACGGGAACACCACGTCGTAACCGGATTTCCCGGTCATCAACTTGCCATCGAGGGTTTCGTTGCTGTCATAGACGTCGTAGGTGAAGGCGATGCCGGTTTCTTTCTGGAAGTTCTTCGTGGTGTCCGGCGCGATGTAGTCCGACCAGTTGTAGATCTTGACGGTTTCCGCCGCCTGACTGATTGAAGCGGCGAGCATCAAGGGGGCCAGGGTCAGTGTCTTTCGGAGCATGAGTCGATTCCTGTATGGGTTATTTTTGTTGGCAGGCAATCAAGGGATCGGTATTAAAAGATCAAAACGTAGGTCTTGCGCACGGTCTCCTGGATGTCCCAGATCCCGAGGGTGTTGGCAGGCAACATCAGTGCGTCGCCGGCTTCTATGTGCAGGGTTTCACCGTCGTCCGGGGTGAAGGTGCAGCGGCCCTGGATGAAGTGACATAATTCCTGGGCGACGATCTGCCGCCGCCAGCGCCCGGGGGTGCATTCCCAGACGCCAGTTTCGACGCCGTCATTGCGCTCCACACTGGTGGTCGAAGCGACCGCCACGGGCGTGCCCAATGGCACGGCGACCGGGTTCGACTCTTCCAGTTTCAGGGTTGCGGTGTTCTTGAATTGCGTAATGCTCATGGGAGTACCTGTCGATGACAGCCTATGGATAGAGTGCGCGCCGCTTACTGCATGAAACCTTCCATGAACCCCGCGACTCCGCTGGCGAGTTGGCGTCGCCAAGGGGCCGTTGCCGGATTGGCCAGGGTCTGGTCTTCATGGACGAAGCTGCGGATGATCGCGTTGTAACCGAGCCAACGGCAGGGTTCGGGTTCCCAGGCCTTGAGTGCGCCGAGGCCGCCCTGCGGGATGACCCACGGCTGGTGAACCAGCTCGGTATCCCGTTCCAGGATCAGGTCAGCCAGGGTTCGCCCGCCCAGGTTGCTGGCACCGACGCCCTCCCCGCCGTAGCCGCCGGCCAAGGCGATGCCGCTGGCCCGGTCGCACAGCATGTGCGGTTTGAAACGCCGGGACATGCCCAGGTTGCCGCCCCAGCCGTGGGTGATCCGCACGTTCTTGAGTTGGGGGAACAGTTCGCCGAACAGATAACGGCGCAGCTCGATTTCGCTGCTGGTCAGGTCGAAGTCATGGCGCAGCCGGCCGGCAAACTGGTATCCGCCCCGTGCGCCGAAGATCAGCCGGTTGTCGGCCGTGCGCTGGCCATAAGTAACCTGGCGGCTGCTTTCACCAAACGCCTGGCCATGGCTGAGGCCGATTTCATCCCAGGTGGCGGCGGACAGTGGCTCAGTGGCGACGATCAAGCTTTGCACCGGCAACTGATAACGCCCCAACGGTGGCAGCGTGACGGCATAGCCTTCCACCGCCGGCACCACCCAGCGGCTGCGCACCGAGGCTTGTGCCGTGCGCAGGCTGCCGGATTGCCACTGGGTGACCGGGCTGTTTTCGTAGATGTTGACGCCCATGCGCTCGACCGTGCGTGCCAGACCACGGGCCAGTTTCGCCGGGTGCAGGGTCGCGACGTGGGGCGCATGGATACCGCCATAGGGTTTGGCGATCCGGATCTGTTGCGCCAGTTGTTCCGGGTTCAGCCAGCGGTAATCACTCTCGTTGAGGCCCTGACGGTAGAGCTTGTCCAGATACTGGCGAAGGCTGGTTTCCTGTTCGGGGTAGCGGGCCGCGCAATACAATGCGCCGCCCTTGCGAAGATCGCAGTCGATGCCTTCACGTTCGAGCACGATTCGCACTTCATCAGGAATGTTGTGCAACAGATCGTAGGAAGCCCGGCGCTGCTCCGGTGAAAGCTCGGCCAGTAGCCGGTCTTCACCCAACAGATTGCCCATCAACCAACCACCATTGCGCCCCGAGGCGCCAAAACCGGCGGTTTGCGCCTCGATGATGGCAATGTTCAGCTCGGGTGCCTGACGCTTGAGGTAGTACGCGGTCCACAGCCCGGTGTAACCGGCACCGATGATCGCCACGTCGATATCCAGATCCTGTTCCAGCGCCGCACGCGCCTGAAGCGGCTCGTCGAGTTGGTCCATCCACAAACTGATAGTGCGCCACGCCGGCATGCAAGACTCCGCCACTCAAACTTCGATGGCGTTGATCCTAGTGCGTGGCTTTAGAGGCTGTCTTGCGCGCGTGCACGCAAAGAAATTTGTTTGGCGTAGACCTTGGGCGACTGACCGGTGTGCTGGCGGAAACAGCTGTAGAACGCCGACAGTGAATTGAAGCCGGCGGCGAAGGCCAGTTCGTCGATGCGCACCGGTGGCGTGGCATTCTCCAGCGCGGCGAGCAGGTGTTGCAGGCGTGCCTGGTTGACGTAGCGATAGAAGCTCTGGCCGAGCACCTGGTTGAGCAGATAGGAAATCTGGTTGCGGCTGTACCCGCACTCCTTCGCCACCCGCTGCAGGTCGAGTTCGGGGTCGAGGTAGGGTTGCTGGCGCTGAAAATACTGCTGTAGATCATCGGCCATGAAACTCAGCTGGCGCGGTGACAAACCGAGGCGACTGACTGCCGGACGCTGGGTGCCGGTGGTTTTGCGAGTCGATGGCTCATGCACCAGCGAAGCGTACTCGTTGACCCGCCAGATCAACCCGTCCCGCACGGTGATGGCCTCGCTGGCGCGAAACGACACCAGGCCTTCGCCACCGCGCAGGGTTATCCGGTACTGAATGAACGCGGTGTTGCCATCCAGGCGAATGCGGTCCGAATGTTCCAGCGCTTCATCCGGGTCCCGAGGCATGCTGCTGCGTACGTATTCGCGTAATTCGTCCAGGCCCATCACACGGTTCTGGAAAAAGTCGTTGTACTGGATCTCGGGGTGATACAGCGCCATGACGCCGTCCAGATCCCGGTGCTTCCAGCGCAGGTGATAACGCATGACCGTTTCGCCTGTGGCCAGGGTTTGCAACGGGCCATCATCCTCGGCGTGCATAAAGGTCTCGACGAAAAAAACCGAGCTTGCCGAAGTTTCCCCTCGCCTTCAATGGCTACCGGGTCAGGAGCCGCGCTCGAACAGTGACCTGAATCAAAAAAAAGACAGCAATCGCTAATCGGCCTGAAAAAAAAACATTTTTTTCACACGTGGGTGCTACTTTTAAAGTCTGTCACTGGTTGAACCAATGAAGGTTCTTCCCTCCTAACATGAGCTAAAGGAAGCGCTCGATGAAGAAGGCGGGCAACACATGAATAGAGGGTTCAGCAAGGTCACTTTTCCAAATGCCTGCCAGCTGATGCGCTGGCATTTTCATCCCATGGGATTCGAGGCGAGCATGGATGCCCCGGGCAGCATGATTGCCCGTTTGTTTGATCGGGCCAGTGGCGAGACCATGATCGCTATTGCCGGTATTCCCTGTGCGACGGTCATGAATGCCGCCGACGTCGAGCGAATAATCGAAGCCGTCGAGGATGAGCTGGAAGCGTTCGTTCCCCCGATGGCCCTCAGGAGTTATGCCTGATAGCCGGATATCCAACAAAAAGCCCACATCCCGTGGGCTTTTTTACGCCTGACATAAAACGCTGTAGGAGCAAAGCTTGCTCGCGATGGCGGCAATTCAGTCAACAATGATGGCGCCTGATACTCCGCTATCGCGAGCAAGCTTTGCTCCCACAGCAAGCTCGCTCCTACAGGTGATTTACGCCGATGCCTTGCCTTGACGATGATCGGCAAAGAACGCCTTGCCCTTGCCAATCCGGTCCGATGCCTTAGGGGTATTGGCGGCCTGGGTATCCTGCCCGTCGACATACCAGTAGCAGTGACTCACCGCCCGAGTGATGCCCACGTAGGCCAGGCGCAGGATTTCGTCTTTCTGCGCATTATCGTATGGCTCACTGTCACTGGCCTTGCCCAGACCCGCCATGCGATACACCTGGTTCTTGTAGGGCGAACTGGTCAGGTGCTGACAATCACCGAGCAGAAAAACCGCATCGGCCTGCAAGCCCTTGGCGCTGTGATAGGTCAGTTGCCTCAGGCGCCGGGCTTCGTGCGGCAAGCTCGAATCAACATTAACTACTGACTGAATATGCTCTTCAATCAATGACTTATCGCTACTTTTTCGATAAAGCATCAAGATTGAATCACCCTTGCGGTAGTGCTCAATCAGGCGTTTGGCCATGCCTTGGTCGTCGCGGTCCAATACGTTGACCGGCAGCAGCTCCCTCGGCTCGCCACAGGCCTTGGCCTTCTTGCCGGCAATTGCCGGGGCGGCGCGCACGATGTGTTCGGCAGCATCGATGATGTGCTGGTGACTGCGGTAGTTGTCGCTGAGCATGACCTTGGTGGTGCTCGGCGAAGAAAACTCTTTGTTGAACTCCATGAAGTAACTCGGCGAACTGCCGCGCCAGCCATAGATCGATTGCCAATCATCCCCGACGCAGAGCAACGATGAACGCTGGGCACCGCGCCCTACGTGCATGGCCGGGCCACGGCTGCGTATCTCGGCCAGGCTCGCGCGGATCCAGGAGACGATCTGCGGCGATACGTCCTGGAATTCGTCGATCATCAAGTGCGACAGCGGTCGTAGCAGCTCATCGCTGAGCAGTTTGAGGTTTTCCGGGGAGTGCTCGCTGAACAGGGCAAACATCCGATTGTAGGTCATGATCGGCGGTTTCTGGTCGAGCAAATGATCTTCCAGCGCACGCCAGTACAGACTCAGGGCCTCGAAGAAAAACCGGTCCGGGTCGTCCTTGGCGAAACTCATCTGGCTCACGGCGTTCGGCACGTCCAGACCGAGGTTTTCGATAAACCCGGCCGCCGCGACAAAACAGTCCAGCAACGGTGCGGACGCCAGTTCGCCCTTGACCTTGTAATCGAAGCCCGGCCCCGCACTGGCATCACCGGCCAATGACGCCAGAACACGCCGCGAAGATTCGTAACTATCCAACCATATCAATGGCTTACGGCAGAAAGCTTGAAACAGGGTGCGCTTCACGGCCCACTCTGCGCGCACCGTCAGCTTGGCATTCGGACGGCTGACCTGCGGGTTTTCCCGGGGATCGAAACCCAATACCACCCAGGCGTCCAGGGATGGAATGTAACCATGGCAATGGAAGGTGGCGCCGTTGATATCGAAGGTCTGGCGCTTCGGTTCAATGCCTTTGATCGGCCAGGCCCCCGCGCGAAACCACAGATCTTCGATGGTGTCGCACAGTTCTTCATCGCGCCTGGCCGCCAGTTCGGTCACGGCCACCCGCTTCTGCACGTCCGGGTGATCGCGCTCCAGCTCCTTGAGCTGCAAGGCATGGCGCGACAAGGGCTTGATCAGTTCGCGAAAGCGCTCATCGCGGGTATGCAAGGCGTGATAACAGGCATTGAGTTGCTGGCGCTGGGCGTCGTTGATGCGCAGGTCGAACGGGTTGCTGTCCACCTCTTCATCGCCGCCTGGCGCGCGCAGGCTGAGGTTTTCGAATGCCTGCAGGCGTTCGAAGCCTGGCAGGCTGCGGACCATGGGTAGAATCCGCGAATGGAAGGTGCGCACCAGATCCCGTGCATCCTTGAAGCCGAGCACCCGACCCCAGAGCGCGAATATCTCGATCAGCTTGTTGATGAAGTCCTTGCGTGATTCGCGGGTGAAGGTCACCACGGTCATCGAGCTCAGCTCGAATCCCAGGTAATGCGTCAACAGCACAATGCGCAGGACCAGCGTCGTCGACTTGCCGGCGCCGGCACCGGCGATCACCGACGTTGAGGGTGTATCGCTGAAGATCATCTTCCATTGGGCGACGCTGGGTTGGACATGGGCCGGCAGCAGCCGGGCGACATCGGCTTTCATGCGCTTTTTCAACTCTGCCGTCAGGGGCAGTCGCCAGTCGTCGAACAGGTGATCATCGATGTTCGGTGGCCGATGTTCGGTGCAGCGCGAGTCGCGGATCAGCAGCACCTGTCGACCTTCTTCCAGACCTTCGAGCTTGCCTTCCTTGTAGCCATACTCCACCCCGGCAATGTGCCCGCTGCGAAAACCATCCGCCTGACCATGCAACCAGGACGCGCGGTGTTGCGCGCGCAGGCGCGTCAAACCGTGGCCAAAGAAACGCGCGGCCAGCCGCTTGAGCAGCGGCATCTCGGCCAGCGGACGAAGTTCAGGGGGAAGATCGGGGGTGTGTTGCGACACGCGGACGGACTCCAGGGTGTGAGGCTGTTGAGGGCTATGGTGTCTGCATTTGCCTTTGAGTTCTAGTGAAATGCTTATGACTCATTGGCTTATGCGCTGAATTGAAGGCTGGATGAGATTATCCATGGGGTGCGTCGCATCAAGTTACTCGATAGGTATGAAGCATTTTTTACGCTTTTTATCGATGTTTACCTGAAGGATGATGCCCTTCATCAACTACCGGTCTCGCTTCATGGCTTATGCGTCCTGCCCATGACGAACCTTTCCAGGAGACGATCATGCTCGAACTCAGACCTTTCAAGTCACTCGGTGGCGCGCACCACGGCTGGTTGGATGCCCATCACCACTTTTCGTTCGCCGAGTACCATGACCCCAAGCGCATGAACTGGGGCAACCTGCGGGTGTGGAACGACGACGTGATCGCCCCCGGCACCGGTTTCCCGCAGCACCCGCACCGGGACATGGAAATCATCACCTATGTGCGTGAAGGCGCCATTACCCACCAGGACAACCTTGGCAACAAGGGGCGTACCGAAGCGGGTGATGTCCAGGTCATGAGCGCTGGCACCGGCATCGCCCACAGCGAATACAACCTGGAGGCGACACCGACCAAGATCTTCCAGATCTGGATCATCCCCAATGAATCCGGCCTGGCACCGTCCTGGGGCGCCAAACCCTTCCCTAAAGGCCAGCGCGAAGGGTTCGTGACCCTGGCCAGCGGCAAGGCGGGCGACGATCAAAGCCTGCGCATTCGTGCCGATGCACGGCTGGTGGCGGCAAACCTGAAGGCCGGCGAAAGCGCTGAATATCACCTGGACAGCGGCCGTCGTGCGTACCTGGTCCCGGCCACCGGAGTCATAGAAATCAATGACTTACGTGCACAAGCTCGAGACGGTGTTGCAGTGGCCGATGAGCAGGTGTTGCGGGTGACGGCGATCGAGGACAGTGAAATCGTGTTGGTGGATCTGGCGTGATCCGGTAAAAACCGGGCAAAAAAAGGGGCGACCGTGAATGGTCGCCCCTTTTTTTTTGATTCGAAATCTGTGTCGCTCATAAGACCGTCATCGCGGGCAAGCCTTGCTCCCACAGGGAATGCGTTCAACTGTGGGAGCAAGGCTTGCCCGCGATGGGCCATCAATCATTTCGCAGAAATCGCGCCATCCACGAGCGTCTGAGCCTCAGCCACCAACTGCTTCAGATGCACATCGCTGACAAAGCTTTCCGCATAGATCTTGTAGATATCCTCGGTACCCGACGGACGCGCTGCGAACCAGCCGTTCTCGGTCATGACCTTCAGGCCACCAATCGCCTGGTCGTTGCCCGGCGCGTGGCTGAGGATGCGCTGGATCGCTTCGCCCGCCAGTTCGGTCGAGGTGACCTGATCCGGTGACAACTTGCTCAGCAGCGCTTTCTGCTCCGGATTGGCCTTGGCGTCGACCCGTACCGAGAACGGTTCGCCCAATTCATCGGTCAGGGCACGATAGGCCTGGCTTGGGTCACGACCGGTGCGGGCGGTCATTTCGGCTGCCAACAGCGCCGGGATCAAGCCGTCCTTGTCGGTGCACCAGACGCCACCGTCCTTGCGCAGGAACGACGCGCCAGCGCTTTCTTCACCGCCAAAACCCAGAGAGCCATCGAACAGGCCGTCGGCAAACCACTTGAAGCCGACCGGCACTTCATACAAACGACGACCCAGGCGCTTGGCCACGCGATCGATCAGCCCGCTGCTGACCACGGTTTTACCCACGGCCGCATCGGCACGCCAGTGCGGACGGTTCTGGAACAGGTAATCGATGGACACCGCCAGGTAGTTGTTCGGCGCCAGCAGGCCGCCGGACGGGGTGACGATGCCGTGGCGGTCGTGGTCAGGGTCGCAGGCAAACGCCACATCGAAACGTTCCTTGAGACCGATCAGGCCCTGCATGGCGTGAGTGGAGGACGGGTCCATGCGAATCTGGCCATCCCAATCGACGGTCATGAAGCGGAACGTCGAATCGACCTGCTTGTTCACCACCTCCAGATCCAGGCGGTAGTGCTCGGCAATTGCCGACCAGTAGCGCACGCCTGCCCCGCCCAGCGGATCGACACCCAGACGCAGTTTGGCGTCACGGATGGCGTCGAAGTCGATGACGTTGATCAGGTCGGCGACGTAGGTGTTCACATAGTCGTGACGATGGGTGGTGCTGGCTTTCAGGGCCTGTTCGTAGCTGATGCGCTTGACGCCGGCGAGCTTGTTGGCCAGCAGTTCGTTGGCCTTGGCTTCGATCCATTTGGTGATGTGGGTATCGGCCGGGCCACCGTTGGTAGGGTTGTATTTGTAACCACCGCTTTGTGGCGGGTTGTGGGATGGCGTAATGACGATGCCGTCCGCCAGACCCGAGGTGCGCCCGCGGTTGTAGCAGAGAATCGCATGGGAAATGGCCGGGGTCGGCGTGTATTCGTCGCCTTCGGCAATCATCACCGTGACGCCGTTGGCAGCCAGCACTTCCAGGGCACTGGCGCCGGCCGGGGTCGACAGCGCGTGGGTGTCGATGCCGACGAACAGAGGACCATCGATACCCTGGGCTTCGCGATACAGGCAAATGGCCTGACTGATCGCCAGGACGTGCCATTCGTTGAAACTCAGGTCGAAGGAGCTACCTCGGTGCCCGGAGGTGCCAAAAGCCACGCGCTGGGTCGAAATGGTGGCATCAGGCTGGCCGGTGTAATACGCCGTTACCAGTCGCGGGATGTCGACCAACAATTCTACCGGTGCCGGTTTGCCCGCAAAATGACTGAGTGTCATGCAAAACCTCTGGAATAGAGTGGTTCAGGAATTGGAACGCAGTTTACTGGCAGTTTGACCGCTGCGCGACGTTATCGATCCCGACTCAACTCAAGCGCACTGTTATAAACCTCGGGCAGACCGATTCAGTCGAGCGATTCCAGGCGCAATGCCTCGCCCAACAAGCCCAGTGCGATGGTGAGGTCGTGATCGCTGCCGAAGCTGTGGCTCAAGCGCAGATGTTGGGTATGCAGCCCCTGGAGACTGAACAACTCGCCCGGTGCAATGACCACCTGATGCTTGAGCAGGCGCTGGAACACCTGTCGCACATCGACCCGGCGCATCGAACGCACCCAGATCGTTGCGCCACCTTCAGGCTCGACGAACTGCAGCGCATCGCCCAGGCGTTCGCACAGCAATTGG
The DNA here is from genome assembly GCF_003634475.1 of Pseudomonas sp. WPR_5_2. Classification (NCBI taxonomy): domain Bacteria; kingdom Pseudomonadati; phylum Pseudomonadota; class Gammaproteobacteria; order Pseudomonadales; family Pseudomonadaceae; genus Pseudomonas; species Pseudomonas sp. WPR_5_2. Next base: position 510,760 of record NZ_RBLA01000001.1, read on the forward strand.
CTCATCTGCGCCTTGCTGTCCTTGAGCCGGCGTCGCAGCAGTTGCAAATGCTGATCAATGCGACCGTTGTTGTACAAACGGGCAATGGCTTTCTGGCGAATCGAAGACAGGCGAAAGGCGCGCAGCAAAAACTGCCGCTGCCATTCGCTGCTCAGATGGCGCGAGAGCAAATAACCGTACGGGGCTTCCGGACCGATGACTTTTTCGAACGTGGAAAATACCAGCAACCGGTTCGGGGCCAGCAGATCGCGAAACCGCAGGCCATCCGGCTCGAATCCGAGCTCACCGTAACAGTCGTTTTCCAGCACCCAGCAGTCATAGCGTTCCAGTAACTGCGCGACGGTTTGCCGGTTATCGTCCGGCGCCCGGCTGCCTCGGGGCATGTTCAGCGCGGATGAAACCATCACCAAATGCACGGGCTCGGTTTCCAGCAGCTCCTTCAGATGTTCATGGTGCAGGCTGCCATTGGCCATCAGCGGCCATTCAATCACTCGCACACCCGCCGTCTGAAACAGGCGCAATATCCCCCAATCGCAAGGCGACTCCACCACCACCGTGGCGTCCTTGAGGCACAGCACGGCGATGAGAATTTCCAGCACACCGCGAAGATCGGCACCGATATAAACATCATCGGCGTGCCAGCAGCGCACCGGCGACGTGGTATAGCGCGCGGCCAAGGCCATGCGCAGCTCCAGTTCGCCACAGGGTTGTGAATTGGGTTGCGGCTGGCGTGGGTACTGGCGCAGCAGCTCTCTTTCCAGCAGCAACAACGGGCTATCGATCGGCTGCAGCAATGCCGGCTCGTCGCCGCTCAGCACCAGCATGCCAGGCCGGCGAGCATTAACATACACGCTTTCGAGCAAGTCGTTACCGCTGTAGAGCGTGCCGATGGCCGGTGTCGGCAGCGCGTAATAACCGGACTTGGCCACCGAGTACACCCGCCCTTCTTTCTCCAGCAGTGAGTAGGCGTACTGAATGGTCGAGATCGACACGTTGAGACGCTCGGCCAATTGGCGCAACGAAGGCAGGCGCAGGTGTTCATCGCCGGCGGTTTCGCCGATCAGGCTGATCAGGTAGCGGTAGACTGCCTGGTAGGCGAAATCGGTTTCGCGGGAGCCTTTCATGGCAGATGACCGCGGGGGTGACGACGCTTGTCATGCGATGCCCGGGGGGCTTTCGGTCCGCGCATTTTCAACGACCTGCCGACCGTTCACCCATCATGACGGTGTTGTCGTTGCCCTCGCCGGCCTGGACTTCCATATCCGGATCGCCCGTTGCCGATTCAACGGCCCTGCCCTGATTTACAGGCACCGGCCCAATGCGATAGAGCTGGCCAATAAGATTGACCGGCAGGCCGCTGACATCGACCATCCATTGCATGACCTGATCCGCGACCGGATACCCCTGCATGGCCCGGTGCAATTCCGGCATGGCCACCAGCATGCCGGGGTGACACTGGCGCAGAAACCGTTCGAGGGTCGCGGCATTGTCACCAAAAGGCGCGAACAGCAGGCACACCATTTGCGCTTCGCTGAGTCCCAGGCTGCGCTGTGCCTCGGCCGCCGCCCGTACACGCAGATCCGCCAGCGTCGCCGGATTGCCGAACACCTCCTCCGCCAGCTCGCACAAGCGCTCCGGCAATTGCTTGCGACGCATCATCACCAAGGCCCGTTGCAGGTATTCGGCGACACCCGCCTCGTAACTGCGGTCTTGCACGAAGCAGGCTTGCAGCCCTCGCAGGTGCGCCGCAACCGGAAGGCTGACGTACTCGTTGTCACTGAGTTGCGCCGCCAACTCGTCTGCCTGAAACCCGAGAAATTCGGTGAGCAATGGCCAACGCTCCTTAAGATTGCTCACCAGCATGTCGTGGATATCGATAAACGTTGTGCGGCGACAGGTTTCAAACTGTTCGGCCGGGTGCCACGGTACCAGGTCGTCCTCGGTGTAGAACCGCCGAAAACCTGCTCCGCCCAGTTCATCGAGCAACGCGAACAACCCGGCGTAGCCAGGCTCAGGGTAGTCCGCAGACTCAAGCCCGGCCTTGGCGACCGCTCGTTTCAAACCCTCCATGAACTGCTTCTGCTGCCGAGGCGTATCGCTGCTCACCAAGGCATCGACGCCACGGTTCCAGCGGGCGATTTGCCCGCAGAACTCACCCATGGCCAGATAACTGTCATCCCACAGATCAAGCGGCCCATCCCAGACCCGGCGATGTCCCAGCATCAGCAGGTTCGTCCGATTGGATTCGTGCCCGGCCGGCGAAACCGGCGCCGCGTGGTTGAACGGCAGGATTTCCCGGTTATCGGCCATCAGCACTTCAACCCGTGGATCGTCATAGACGAACAGTGCATTGCAAGTGCGATGGATATTTTCCAGAGCCGTCGGATTGCTGCCGTTCACACGCAAGGTTGCCACCCGCAACTGGAATGTCGCCGGCGCCCGGCCGGCGATGGTCAATTGGGCGGCGCGCAGTAATGCCAGGGTGTAGCAACTGTCACGGGAACCTGACTGGATCGCCAGCACCTTGAAGTCGCCCATTCGTTCCATGCCGCCGGCGGCAACCGCCAGGCGTTGAATCAACAACTGCAGTGCCGTGCGTTCGGCACGGGAAAAGAAACTCAGTAATCGTTGCAGCACTTGTTGGTAGACATAGTTCATCGCTTGATCATGGATGTGGGTCATCTTTATTTACCTGATGCTTGTAAGTTCGGTATTGCGCTAACAACGGCATGCACAGCGCAGGGAATGGCCTGGATATGAGGTGATGAATGGGTTTTATTGCCGAATGCTAGCACTGAAGTTTCAGCTCGACATTTCAGACAGTGAACGGGTGCAGCCACCCTTGATCACGCGCAGACAGCCGAAAGGCCCGGCCAGCGGGCCTTGCTGCGCCGGCACCCAACGTCCTAGGAAATGCCCTACAGAATCCCACAGATACTTAACACAAGAAATACAGAAAGAAGTTGCCGACAATTGTTCTGCAACTGCGTAAGAGTGCGCTGTTTGTTCAATAGACAAATGTGCAGCGCATTGAAAAGTATCGATCCGATACCCGCCCATGACTCATTCCTTGAGATGAAAGTAATCATCCAATTATCAGGGCTTAGTTACGCAATAGAAGCTACAGATTGAGCGCAAAAACCAGTTCAGTTGCTGGATTGCCTACATATGCAATGTGCTGAAAACGAAAGAGTCCGTATGAAACGGACTCTTTGAGGGGGGGACGTCGAGGGGTGAATCAGGCCGGTTCGACCTGCAGCGCCACTCTTTCGCGGCAAGGACACTCGCCCATGTAGCGATGCGCTTCGACAAACTCGGCAAACGGGAAGACCCGAGTCTTGAGTGGCAGCAGAACGCGATCGGCAGTCAGCTGGTTGATGTCACGCAAGGCACGTTGCAGTGCGACCTGATCCTGGATGATGCCCAGTTCCGGCTTGCCGGTGAAGTTGCCGATGCAGTGCACGAAAAACTGAATGTTCTTCTGGAACGCCGCGCAGGCCGGGAATGGCGTCTGGTTGCCCCCTTGCAGGCCGTACAGGACCAGGCTGCCGCGTGGTGCCAGTACATCGCCGAGCAGCGACATCTGCGGTCCGCCCAAACCATCGAACACCACGTCCACGCCGCGGTTGTCGGTGATCTTGTTGATCCGCATCAGCAGATCTTCTTCTTCGGTGACGATGACTTTCTCGGCACCCAGCGACAGCAGGTACTCGCGTTCCTCCGCCGTCTTGGTAGCGGCAATCACCCGTACACCCAAGGCTTTGCCCAGTTGTACGAACGATGGGCCGGCGCAGTGGCTGGCGTCGGTGACCAGGGCGAATTGCCCGGGTTTGACACGCGCCAGATCGATATAGGCGAAATAGGCGACCAGCAGCGGCGTGTAGTGCACGCTGGCTTCGATCGGGCTGAGCACGTCCGGGTAACGGGTCAGCGACGTACGCGGCAGGACAATCTGCTCGCCGTAGACCGGATAATCGTTCGGGCTTTCAGCCGGGAAACTGGCGACCTTGTCACCGACCGCCAGGTCATCGACCCCCTCACCGACAGCGGTGACGATGCCGGCCATTTCCTGGCCGAGACCTGAAGGCAGACGAGCATGGGAAGACGCCAGGTTCTGACGCCAGAGAATGTCGTACCAGCTGATGCCAATGGCTTCGACGCGCACCTGCACTTCGCCCGGTGCAGGCAGAGCCGCCGCATGCTCTTCGCATTTGAGCACCTCGGCTGGACCAAACTTGTGAAAACGGATCGTGCGGGACATCGCAAACCTCGCCAAATGAACCTCTAATGCCATGAACTCTAGCTGGGCTTTCAACCCAACACTATCAGTGGCTATTAATAGTCGACATGCCTGTCATTGATTCGGCAGCATCGGAAACATCGTCTAACGACGTACGGCACCAAATCCTTCCTTTGTAGGAAAACTGAATTACTCGGTGCAGAGTACCAGCCTTTCCCCGTAATATTCCTGCTGGCCATTGTTCTCATATGGCCGCTCACGTCAAGCTTGCTGACTCTGCCAGGACTCCAGATGAATCGTAATGACCTGCGTCGTGTCGACCTGAACCTGTTGATCGTATTTGAAACCCTGATGCACGAACGCAGCGTGACCCGCGCTGCGGAGAAGCTGTTCCTCGGTCAGCCGGCCATCAGTGCGGCGCTCTCGCGCCTGCGCGGGCTGTTCGATGACCCGTTGTTTGTGCGCACCGGCCGCAGCATGGAGCCGTCCGCGCGCGCCGTGGAAATCTTCGCCCTGCTCTCTCCCGCTCTGGATTCGATATCCACCGCGGTCAGCCGTGCGGCGGAATTCGACCCGGCCACCAGCACCGCGGTGTTTCGCATCGGGCTGTCGGACGACGTCGAATTCGCCCTGCTGCCCATGCTGCTCAAGCGCCTGCGCGCCGAGTCCCCGGGAATCGTGCTGGTGGTGCGGCGGGTCAACTACATTCTGATGCCGGGGTTGTTGGCGTCTGGGGAAATTTCCATCGGCGTCAGCTACACCACCGACTTGCCGGCCAATGCCAAGCGTAAAGTGCTGCGTCGTAGCCAACCGAAGCTTCTGCGTGCCGACACTGTACCGGGGCCGCTGAGCCTGGATGATTACTGCGCCCGCCCCCACGCGTTGGTGTCGTTCGCCGGCGACCTGAGCGGCTTCATCGATGAAGAGCTGGAAAAGTTGGGGCGCAAACGTCACGTGGTGCTGGCCGTGCCGCAGTTCAACGGTTTGAGCACCCTGCTGTCCGGCACGGACATTGTGGCCACGGTGCCGGATTACACGGCCGATGCGCTGACGGCGGCAGGTGGCGTGCGGGCGGAAGATCCGCCGCTGCCGGTGCGCAGCTTTGAATTGCACATGGCGTGGCGTGGGTCGCAGGATAATGATCCGGGTGAGCGTTGGCTCAGGTCGCGCATACAAATGTTCTTTGGGGATCCGGATAGCCTGGCCTGATCCAGATCATGTATCGAGGCTGATGGCCTCTTCGCGGGCAAGCCCGCTCCTACAGGGATTGTGGCGTTTCAAATAACCCTGTGGGAGCGGGCTCGCCCGCGATTGAAGTCCACTCGGTTCCAGGCCAGACCTTTGCAGTTCTGGAAACACAGAATTGCCATCGACCTCATTGATCGTCTCCTGGCAAAAGGCGCAGGCTAGAGAGCTGCCCCGGCTCTCATATCATTCCGAATGATAGTTACCTTCGCCCCGTTCGATTCGTGCGATACCCACCCGCCGAGCATCATTCGCCAATCTCAATACATTGGCGGATGCATCCATGGAACAATCACTCAAACATTTGCGCTTCCCGTTGGCCCTGCTGGCTGTCGTGGTGATCAGCGCGTGCGGCAAGGCGCCGCAAACGGCCGCAACCATGCCTGCAGCCAAGGTCAGCGTGGCCAAGGTGCTGGAGCAACCGGTCAACGAGTGGGACGAATTCACCGGACGTCTTGAAGCACCGGAAACCGTCGAGATTCGTCCACGGGTGTCCGGCCAGATCGATGAAGTGGCTTTCACTGAAGGCGCGCTGGTCAAGAAAGGCGACCTGCTGTTCCAGATCGATCCGCGTCCGTTCCAGGCCGAAGTCCGCCGCCTCGAAGCCCTGGTTGCCCAGGCCCGCGCCAATGCCACCCGCAGCGAAAACGAAGCCCAGCGCGGTGAGCGCCTGCGCACCAGCAACGCCATTTCCGCCGAGCTGGCCGACTCCCGTACCAGTGCTGCCCAAGAGGCTCGCGCCGCGGTCGGTGCCCTTCAGGCGCAACTCGATCTGGCGAAATTGAACCTGAGCTTCACCCGCGTCACTGCGCCGATCAGCGGCCGCGTCAGCCGTGCGGAAATCACCGCCGGCAACCTGGTGACTGCCGATACCACCGCGCTGACTAGCGTGGTCTCCACCGACAAGGTCTACGCCTACTTCGACGCCGACGAGCGTGTGTTCCTCAAGTACACCCAACTCGCCCGCCAGGGTAAGCGCGGCGCCACCACGCCGGTGTACATGGGCCTGTCGAACGAAGACGGCAATCCGCACCAGGGCGTCATGAACTTCGTCGACAACCAGGTCAACCCGAAAACCGGCACCATCCGTGGTCGCGCCGTGTTCGACAACAGCGATGGCAGCTATACCCCGGGCCTGTATGCACGCCTGAAACTGGTGGGCAGCGGCACCTACAGCGCCATGCTGATCAACGATGAGGCGGTCGGCACCGATCTGGGCAAGAAGTTCGTGATCGTGATGGATGGCGACAACAAGACCGCCTACCGCGCAGTAGAACTGGGCCCGAAGATTGAAGGCTTGCGCATCGTGCGCAGCGGCCTGAACAAGGACGACACCATCATCGTCAAGGGCTTGCAACGGGTCCGTCCTGGCTCGCCAGTCACCCCTGAAGTGATCCCGATGGCCAGCGAACAAACCCTCGCGGCCCTGGCACAACAACGACAAGCGCTGGAAGCCAGCAACCTGCCACAAGTCGCGCCTGCCAAGGTCGCGCCGGGCACGGTTGTGAAACTGGCTGCTGCGAACCCACGCGGTTAAGGGATAACGACTCCGATGAATTTTTCCCAATTCTTCATTTCACGGCCGATCTTCGCAGCGGTGCTATCGCTGCTGATCCTGATCGCCGGCGCCATCTCGCTGTTCCAGCTACCGATCAGCGAATACCCGGAAGTGGTCCCGCCGACCGTGGTGGTTCGCGCCAACTTCCCGGGTGCCAACCCTAAAGTCATCGGTGAAACCGTGGCTGCGCCTTTGGAGCAAGCCATTACCGGCGTCGAGAACATGCTGTACATGTCCTCGCAGTCGACCGCCGACGGCAAGATCACCCTGACCATCACCTTTGCCCTGGGCACTGACCTGGACAATGCCCAGGTGCAGGTGCAGAACCGCGTGACCCGGACCGAGCCGAAGCTTCCCGAGGAAGTGACGCGCATCGGTATCACCGTGGACAAGGCCTCGCCCGATCTCACGATGGTGGTGCACTTGACCTCGCCGGACAAACGCTACGACATGCTCTACCTGTCCAACTACGCGATCCTCAACATCAAGGATGAGCTCGCTCGTCTGGGCGGTGTCGGTGATGTGCAGCTGTTCGGCATGGGTGATTACTCGTTGCGTGTCTGGCTCGACCCGAACAAAACCGCTTCGCGCAACCTGACCGCAACAGACGTTGTAACCGCTATTCGTGAACAGAATCGCCAGGTGGCCGCCGGTGCATTGGGTGCTCCCCCTGCCCCGAATGCCCAAAGCTTCCAGCTGTCGGTCAACACTCAGGGCCGTTTGGTCAGTGAGGAAGAGTTCGAGAACATCATCATTCGCTCCGGCGATAACGGTGAGATCACCCGCCTCAAGGACATCGCACGGGTTGAACTGGGCTCCAGCCAATACGCCCTGCGTTCCTTGCTGAACAACCAGCCGGCGGTGGCGATCCCGATCTTCCAGCGTCCGGGCTCCAACGCTATCGAGATCTCCAACGAAGTTCGGGCCAAAATGGCCGAACTGAAGAAGGGCTTCCCGGAAGGCATGGATTTCAGCATCGTCTATGACCCGACGATCTTCGTGCGCGGCTCCATCGAGGCGGTGGTTCACACCCTCTTCGAAGCACTGATCCTCGTGGTGCTGGTGGTGATCCTGTTCCTGCAAACCTGGCGTGCCTCGATCATTCCGCTGGTGGCGGTGCCAGTGTCGCTGATCGGTACCTTTGCCGTGATGCATCTATTCGGCTTCTCGCTGAACGCCCTGTCGCTGTTCGGCCTGGTGTTGGCCATCGGGATCGTGGTGGACGATGCGATCGTGGTGGTGGAGAACGTCGAACGTAACATTGAACTGGGGCTCAACCCCTTCGATGCGACCAAAAAGGCCATGGGTGAAGTGACCGGCCCGATCATTGCCACGGCGCTGGTGCTGTGTGCGGTGTTTGTGCCGGCGGCGTTCATTTCCGGTCTGACCGGCCAGTTCTACAAGCAGTTCGCCCTGACCATCGCGATCTCGACCGTGATCTCGGCCTTCAACTCGCTGACCCTGTCGCCAGCACTGGCGGCGGTATTGCTCAAGGGCCATGACGCACCGAAAGACCGTTTCTCCAAGGTGCTCGACAAGGTATTCGGTGGCTGGCTGTTCCGCCCGTTCAACCGCTTCTTTGAAAAGGCCAGCCATGGTTATGTCGGCACCGTTGCCCGTGTGATCCGCTCCAGCGGCATCGCCCTGCTGTTGTACGCCGGCCTGATGGTCCTGACCTTCTTCGGCTTCTCCAGCACCCCGACCGGTTTCGTACCCGGCCAGGACAAGCAGTACCTGGTGGCCTTCGCACAATTGCCGGATGCCTCGAGCCTGGACCGTACCGAAGACGTGATCAAGCGCATGTCCGATCTGGCGTTGAAACAGCCTGGCGTGGAAAGTGCGGTGGCCTTCCCTGGTCTGTCGATCAACGGCTTCACCAACAGCCCGAACGCCGGCATCGTGTTCGTGACCCTCAAGCCGTTCGACGAACGTAAAGACCCGAGCATGTCCGCAGGGGCCATTGCCGGTGCCTTGAACGGCCAGTACGCGAACATCCAGGAAGCCTACATGGCGATCTTCCCGCCACCGCCGGTACAAGGCCTGGGCACCATCGGTGGTTTCCGCCTGCAAATCGAAGACCGGGGCAACCTGGGCTACGAGGAGCTGTACAAGGAAACCATGAACATCATTGCCAAGAGCCACAATGTTCCAGAACTGGCCGGCCTGTTCACCAGCTACACCGTGAACGTGCCGCAGGTCGATGCCGCCATCGACCGCGAAAAAGCCAAGACCCACGGCGTGGCCGTCAGCGACATCTTCGACACCCTGCAGATCTACCTGGGGTCGCTGTATGCCAACGACTTCAACCGCTTTGGCCGTACCTATCAGGTCAACGTTCAGGCCGAGCAGCAGTTCCGCCTCGAATCCGACCAGATCGGCCAGCTCAAAGTGCGCAACAACAAGGGCGAGATGATCCCGCTGGCGACCTTCATCAAGGTCAGCGACACCTCGGGCCCGGATCGCGTGATGCACTACAACGGTTTTATCACCGCTGAAATCAACGGTGCGGCCGCCCCTGGCTACAGCTCCGGCCAGGCCGAGAAAGCCATCGAGAAACTGCTCAAGGACGAACTGCCCAACGGCATGACCTACGAATGGACCGACCTGACCTATCAGCAGATCCTGTCCGGCAACACCGCGCTGTTCGTTTTCCCGCTCTGCGTGCTGCTGGCGTTCCTGGTACTGGCGGCGCAGTACGAAAGCTGGAGCCTGCCACTGGCGGTGATCCTGATTGTCCCTATGACCCTGCTGTCGGCCATCACCGGTGTGATTGCTTCGGGTGGTGACAACAACATCTTCACCCAGATCGGCCTGATCGTACTGGTGGGCCTGGCCTGTAAGAACGCGATTCTGATCGTCGAATTTGCCAAGGATAAACAGCTGGAAGGCATGAACCCGCTGGCCGCCGTACTGGAAGCCTGCCGCCTGCGTCTGCGGCCGATCCTGATGACGTCCTTCGCCTTCATCATGGGTGTGGTGCCACTGGTGTTCTCCAGCGGTGCCGGTGCCGAGATGCGTCACGCCATGGGTGTGGCGGTGTTCTCCGGCATGCTCGGGGTGACCTTCTTCGGTCTGTTGCTGACGCCAGTGTTCTACGTGTTGATTCGTAATTTCGTGGAGCGCGGCGAGAAGCGCAAAGCGGCCAAGACCCTGAAGCTGGAGTCGCACTGATGAGTTTGAAAGCCTTTTTGCCGAGCCTGCTGGTCCTGGCGCTGAGCGCCTGTGCCGTCGGCCCGGACTACAAGACACCAGCCACTGAACCCGCCAACATCACCACGGCCACCGATGGCGCCGCCGGCCAGAAGAACTTCGACCGTTCGCGCTTCGAAGGCATCTGGTGGCAGCAGTTCGAAGACCCGACCCTCAACCAGTTGGTGACCGAGTCCCTCAAGGGCAACCGTGATTTGCGCGTCGCCTTTGCTCGCTGGAAGGCGGCCCGGGCGATCCGCGATGACGTCAGCAATGACGCCATGCCAACCATCACCAGCCGTGCCAGCAGTGACCTGGGCAAAGGCCAGATTCCCGGCCAGGCCACCAACCGGGTCAACACTGAGCGCTACGACCTGGGCCTGGACATGGCGTGGGAGATCGACCTGTTTGGCCGCATCCAGCGCAACCTGGAGTCGGCCAACGCCGAGCAACAGGCGTTCGAGGCCGACCTGTACCAACTGCAAGTCACCATGATTGCCGAACTGGTGGATTCCTACGGTCAACTGCGCGGCGCGCAGTTGCGGGAAAAAATCGCCCTGGCCAACCTGGAAAACCAGCGGGAGTCGCGCAAGATCACCATCAGCCTGCGCGATGCCGGTGTCGGTGACCAGCTCGATGTGGAGCGCGCCGATGCCCGTCTGGCCTCGGTCGAAGCCAGCGTGCCGCAATTGCAGGCCGAGCAGGTTCGGCAGAAAAACCGCATCGCCACCCTGCTGGGCCAGCGCCCGGACAAGTTGACCGTGGACCTGAGCCCGAAAGACTTGCCGGCGATTGCCAAGGCACTGCCGATCGGCAATCCGGGCGAGCTGCTGCAACGCCGTCCGGACATCCTCAGCGCCGAACGCCAACTGGCTTCGGCCACGGCGCGAATCGGCGTGGCCAAGGCTGATCTGTTCCCCCGTGTCAGCCTCAGCGGCTTCCTCGGCTGGACCGCCGGGCGTGGCTCGCAGATCGGTTCCTCGGCGGCCAACGCCTGGGCACTGGGCCCAAGCATCACCTGGGCGGCGTTTGACCTGGGTAGCGTAAAAGCCCGCATACGCGGTGCCGATGCCGATGCTGAAGGCGCGCTGGCGACCTACGAGCAGCAAGTGTTGCTGGCCCTGGAGGAATCGGAAAACGCGTTCAGCGACTACAACAAACGCCAACAGCGTCTGATTTCGCTGATTCGCCAGAGTGAGTCGAGCCGTTCCGCGGCGGACCTCGCCGAGATCCGCTACCGAGAAGGCACGTCGGACTTCCTCGTCCTGCTCGATGCCCAGCGTGAACGTCTCGCGGCAGAAGACACCCAAGCCCAGGCCGAAGTCGATCTGTATCGCGGCATCGTCGCGATCTACAAGGCCCTCGGTGGCGGCTGGCAGCCGGAGACGGTCGCCAGCAAATAACCGCCTTCAAGTGCTCCTTTGGTTGGCCGCAACCAACCAACTTTTTTGCCCCGCGCCTCATTCGGTCGCGGGGCTTTTTTTTACTTTTCCAAAAGCCAAGGTAAATCCCTGTGATGCATCAAGGCGCAACGAATCAAGGTGCAAGTTGCAGCAATACGTAGTCATCCTTGTCGAAGCGACCTTCCAACACCCGCGTCAGTGGCGAGACCTGCGATGACGGGAGTTTCTGGTAAGACGCTTCGCTCATGACTATGTAGGCGGGGGCTTTGACCGCCTCCAGCTGTTCGGACGTCTCGGTGAAAATCGGTCGAACGTCAGTATCCGCATTGACCATGAACTTGATTGCCTTCGCGTCCTTGCCCAGGCCATGCAGCACCAGCGGTACGGAATCACTGTGCACCCGGTCAAGCACCGCCAGAGAGAACTGGCGCGTGTCATACGCGCCTCGTTGAATGGGTTCAACGTACAGGATGTAGACCGACCACACCGCCAACACCGCACAACACGCCAGACCTGCCACTCTCAACGCTGGTTTGAACAGCGAGACCAAGGCGACGATCTGCAGAAAAACCAGCAGCCCAAGGATCAAACCGATGGAGGGCAATGATTCCGGCAGTCGGTGATGCGCAACCAACACAACGCCAAACAGCACGCCCGGCAGCACCAGCCAGAGCCCTTGTATCAGTAGTCTCAAGCCGGCAAACAGCCGACCGCCTGCGGCCTGGAACGGATAAGCCGCGACAATGGCTGCCATCGGCAACATCGGCAACAGATAGCGCGCTTTTTTAGCTTGGGGAATCGAAAGCCCGATCAGCACGATCAGACCTGCAGCCGCGCAAAACATCATCAATCGCCATTGTGGCCCGCGATCATTTCTATCGCCGACCAGCACGCCAACCAATGTCAGCAATGCAAGTGGATAAGCCAACGCATAATTGCCCAGGGAACTGGTGAAATAGAACAGCACATTGCTGGAGCCTTCGCTGCCATCGATGCGCCCCGTCACCTGCATGCGAATAACATCCCGCACAAAGGCTGCATCGCCGCTGATATCGGCCAGCCACAAGATCAATCCGATGCACAGGCATAGCAGCGCCAAGGCAACCACACCAAAGCCAAGCATCCGCCTGTATTGACCGCTGAACAGGTAATAACTGCAGAGCATGCCGGTAGGCACGATCAGGCCGATCGGCCCGCGAATGGCAAAGCCCAGCACCAACAGGGCAAACAGCACACCGAGCCGCCTGTGTGCATTAAAGTGATCTGCCGCATAGGCCAGGTAAAAAACCGCGAATGAAACCGCCGCCAGCATCAGGTCCAGCGATACAGCCCTCACCTCACTGATGAACGTCACACTCAGCAGCATCAACGCAATACTGACCAGCGCCCACCGCGGTGAGTACGGCGCAAGCAGGCGATACATGAGCGTCACAATCACCGCGGCGGCAATCGAGGAAGGCAGCCAGGCCGTGAAGCTCGTCACATGCCCGAAAGGCAACGAAAGCACATAGATAAAAAACGTCGACATCGCACTGTAGTCGGCATAAGGCTCACCGTAGGTCGTCGGGAAAATGCTCGGCCCATGGCGCAGCATTTCCTGGGCGAACATCACGAACCGCGAGTCGAAGCCAATGAACGACTGCTGATTGCTCACCATCACGAACAACAGCAGCGTCAAGATACCCAGGCCGAACGAATGCAGGCGCATGGCCATGGACGGCTGGAGGGTTGAAGGGGAAGACATGTAGTTGATCCCTGAATTGAATGCACGCTGACTAGCGTGAGCTGTACGCTTTCAATGACGCCGCGCTACGAACAAATCCAGGGAAACCCTCTCCACCCGAGTTGATCATATTCCGTTGCCAACATTGCGCAGTCTGGAGCGAGAAGTCTGGAGTGCTATTTGTTAAAAAGAAGTGAAAGTTTGGTGAAGACATTTACATTTATAAGACGTGCACCCTGACAAATTACAACAAGTTATTTTTCATGTTGTAATTCATAGCTTTATGTCAATTGTTGTGGCAATCGCTTTTAAATCAGAACTAATGGTTTATTCGCAATCTACTGACATTATCATCACATTTGGCCAGATAGCTTAAAGTTCCAGCGGCTTCCCGCTTAATGCGAAATAGTCATGAACAAATCATTCATCAGGTTTTTGAAAAGTGACCAGGGTGCGCTGCTGCTTCTGCTTGGCGTATCCGCGCTTCTATTGCTATTCGGGTTGGGGGCACGGGAGCTTTGGGGTGCAGAAACACGCTGGGCAAACATCGCCCTGCAAATGTTGCAAACGGGCGATTATTTCGACCCTTACCTCAAAGGCATGCCCTATTACGACAAGCCTCTGCCTTCCTACTGGCTGATTACGGCCACTGCCCACCTGATGGGTGGCCTCGGCCACTGGTCACTACGCCTGTCCTCGGTCATCGCTGCCTGGCTGAGCATCTGGCTGGTCTACCTGATCGGCGGGCAGCTATATGACAAAGGCACCGGCCTGATGGCCGGCTGGTTCCTGGCGACGACGTTTTTTTTCGTGTTCTGGGCGCGTGTAGCGACGGCCGACATCCTGACGGTTTGCGGGGTCCTGGCAGCTATCTGGTGGTATTGGCGCGGCCCGGACGACACGCGGCTGAGTCGGTACAGCGTATTTTTCCTGATCCTGGCGCTGACGTCGCTGTTCAAGGGTTTAATCGGATTCATCCTTCCAGGGCTGATGCTGCTGCCGCATCTGCTTGGCGAGGGGCGCTGGAAAAACCATCTCAATCGACGCATGTGCCTGGCGATGCTGGTAGCGGGCGTGTTCTACATGGTGCCGTTCATGTTGTCGCAGCGTTATGGCGCACCTGCTTATGGGGAGAGCGGGCTTGGACTGGTATTCCGGGAAAACGTCGTTCGATTTTTCAAACCCTTCGACAACATTGGCCCGATCTATACCTACCTGCTCTATCTGCCGGTCTATACCCTGCCGTGGGCGCCCTGCTGGATACTCGGCCTGTGGGTGGCGGTGCGGAACTGGAAGCACACCGAGCCTAACATTCGCTGGCTGATCCAGGGCCTGGCGTTGCTGTTCCTGTTCTTCACCGCCAGTGGCAGCCGGCGCAGCTACTACGTCTTGCCTCTGGTGCCATTTGCCCAATTGCTGGCAGCCTGGTGGGTCACCCGGCGAATGGCCGAGCGCCAGGCTGCGGGTAACGTCAGTGGGCCTGGTTGGACAAAGGGTATTGCCGGGGCAGCAGGTTTTTTGTTTCTGATACTTGGCATTGTCTATCCCTGGACCAACAGTGGAGGTGGCGGTGTCATGCAGTTCAGCCGGGATGTACGAGCGCAAGCCATCAAAACTGCGCCGTGGAACGAATGGCGCATGGTGCTGGTGGATGTCGACAATAAGCTGCCCATGTACCTGCAAAACCATGGCTCACCGTTTTACTATGTGCCCCCCGAATCAGACATTCCACAAACAGGCGACAGCGCAGCATTGATGGCATGGCTGGAAAAACAAAGTGGCGAGACCTGGAATCCTGAACGCACGATCATCGTGGAGCAGTACGAAGACATCAAACAATTGCCCCTGGATTATCTGACTGCCGACCATCAGTTGATCACCACCAAGCCAAACAACGGCGCCCGATTGTTTCACGCCCATGAATCCGGCAGCGCCGCGTTCATTCCCAATGTGAAAAATGACGGATAAAACAGACAAAAATCCCCTGTAGGAGCTGGCTAGCCAGCGAAGACGGCGGCACAGGCAACATCAGCGTTGGCTGACACATTGCTTTCGCTGGCAAGCCAGCTCCTACGGGTTCGCGCGTTGTCCAGAAAGGTGTGTAAGCCCTTAACGTTGTTCTTCGGATTTGTGGTTTTCCCGAACAGTTACCGTAGCCGTAGTCCCCGCCCGCAAGTTGGCTTTACCGGCATTGTCCGGATCGATCTGTATCCGCACCGGCACCCGTTGCGCCAGTTTGATCCAGGTGTAGCTCGGGTTGATGTTGGCCAGCAATCGCCCGCCAGGCAGGTTTTCCCGGTCGGCGATGGCGAAGGCGATGCTTTGCACGGTGCCGCCGAAACGCTCGCCGCTCATCAATTCGATGTCGACCCGATCCCCCTCCCCGATTCGCGGCAGTTTGGTTTCTTCGAAGTAGCCGCTGACATAAAACGAGTCACTGTCCACCACCGCCACCAACGGACCACCCGCGGTCGCGTAGTCACCCTGGCGGGTCAGCAGATTGGTGATGTAGCCACTGACCGGCGACTCGACCCGGGTGCGCTCCAGGTCGTGCTCGGCTTCGGCCAATGCGGCAATGGCCAGTTGCACGTTAGCCTGGGCGAAGCCAAGGTTGGCCTGGTTGCGCAGCAGATCGGCCTGGGCCACCGCCACCTCGGTGCTGGACTTTTCCCACTCTTCACCGGAAATCGCCGAGCGTTCCTTGAGGGTCCGACGGCGGTGCTCCTCGCTTTGACGCTGGCGCAGCAGCGCCTGGCTGGCGACGATGGTTGCTTCCGATTGCCCCAGCGCAGCCTTCGCCACCCCCACGGAACGCCTGGCATGCTGCACCGCCAGGGTGTAGCGCGAGGGATCGATTTCCAGCAGCAACTGGCCCTTCTCCACATGCTGGTTATCCTGCACGCCGAGGTTGACGATGCGTCCCGCGACATCGGCGGACAAGGTCACCACATCGGCCCGCACCCGTGCATCCCGGGTCCAGGGCGCGCGGGTGTAGTGTTCCCAGGCAAACCAGCCGAGCACGAAAGCCAGCGCGACCACCGCCAGGGTCGTGAGTTGAGCAAGGATCTTCTTCAAGGCATCAGGCTCCCATCACCAGAATCAGCGTCGCGCACACGCAGGCGTACAACGCGCCTTCGAACAAGGCTTCATGCCAGACGAACTGCAACACGCCGAGGCGCCGCAGGATCCAGTCCAGCACCATGAAAACCGGCAACCCCAGCAGCAGCGCCTGGGCAATCGGCGGCAGATAGACACCGCCTATTTCAATATCAATGGGCAAGTGCCGGTACTCCTTGCGATGGGACGGCTTCAAAGTGGCGACGGTGCCGCTCCAGGAACGACACCACGATCAACAACGCCACGCGCATTCGAAACACAGACCATAAGTGTTCATGGACACTGGAGTGCAGCGCATCCAGCTCGTCACCCAAGGTGTGCAGGCTGTCGAGCACCTGATCGACATCGATATCGGGACGACCGGCGACCAGGCGCCCGGTATCCCGCACGGTGGCCAACAGCCGGGTTTGCGTCGGCGGACTCAGTAGTACGTTGTTCTGCCCCTGTTGCCGGAGCTGGTTCAAGGCGGTGCCCAGGGCGAGGCAGGCGAGGCTGACCTCGAACAGGTCGCGCGATGGCTTGTCCGCAATGGCGGGCAACAGCCCCAGCATCGTGGTCAGGCGGTCGACCATGCGGCTTTCGAAGGCAAACTGGTTTTCATCGGTGGCCGGCATTTTCAGCAAGGCATGGACCTGCTCACAGTTCTCCTGGTGCAGCCGGCGAATGCGCAGCACGGGCCTGAACGGGAAGATCAAGGCGTAGACGCTCAACGCCAATGTAGCGGCGCAGACGTAGGCGCCGGCAAATTCGAACCACTGGATTGCACTGTTCTGTCCTATCCCGGTGTTGGTAGGACCAAGCAGCAAAAACGTCGACAGCCCCAGACCAATCCCGGTGCCCGTGGTGGGCGGGCTCGACAACCCCACCGCAACGGCATAGAGCAAGGGCGCCAGCAGAACCGCCAACATCTCGAAGTTGCTGATCATCGGCACCAGCGCGAACTGCAGCAGCGCCGACACCACCAGCGCCAGCCCCAGGCCCCGGGCATAGCTCTGGGCTGCCAGCAGCGGCCGGGGAAACGTCGCCATCAGCGAGCAGAGAATTCCCGCCACAATCATCCCGCCCCGGGCGCCGTCCCAGCCGGTTTCGATCCAGATCATTCCCGCCACCATCAATGCGCAGTACGCGCGGATGGCGTTCATCGCCGCCAGGGTGAAGTCCAGGTGCAAAGGATTGGCCTGACCGCGAAACATGCTGCTGGCCTTGCGTCCGCTCTGGATCGCATCGCTCAGGTCCAAAATGGTTTCCATCTGCAGCAACATCCGCGCCTGTTCCCAGCGCAATGACCATGACAGAGAGCGCAAGGTGGCCTTGAAGGGCTCGGTCAGTTGTTCCGAAAGGTAGGCCAGTGCATCGAAACGCTGTCGCAACGCCGCAAACTGGTGCCGCTGCTCGCTGGACAATGCGCGCCCTTGCCGGGCCAACTCATCGAGAAAGACCAGTTCTTCGCTGAGCAATTGCTGTATTTCAACAGGTATTTCGCCTTCCCAGCGTTCGAGCAACAGCTCGCGCTGGTGGCGCAAGGCGGTGAGCCGAGCCGTCAGCAGCAACAGTTGGTTGCCGAGCAGCTGCACCAGATCGTCGGCACTGCGCAACCGCGGCGCGTCGTAATACAAATGCCGACGTACCCCTTCCAATGCGCTGATCTGTCCAAGCAACTGCATCTGCCGAGCGTGGAAGTCGGCCTCGCTTTCCTCGGTACGAATCACCGCGCTGGCATGGGTCGCCAGCAGCTTGATCACCTGATCGATCCTGGCGAAGTAATCCTTGGCCACGGCTTCCGGGCGCGCGGTCAGCAGGCTGACGACACAGACGCAAGCGACCGCCAGCAGAGTTTCTGTCACCCGGGTCACCGCCAGCAGGAAGGTGCCGTCCTGATCCGGTACCGCCAGCAACCCCACCACCACCGCCGTGTAGCCGCTGAGCACGAATGCCTGGGAACTGGTGTAACGCAACAAGGTGCCGCCAGCGGTACACAGCGCGAGCCACAGCGACAGCGTGATCAAGAACGGCACCGGCGCCTGGGGAAAGATCGCCATGATCACCACGGCTACCGCTGCGCCCAGGGTGGTACCGATCACCTGGCCAAAACTGCGGGCCAGGGCCATGCCGGCCAGTGGCTGGCTGACGATGACCACGGCCATGATCGACCATTTGGGCTGATCGAGGTCGAACAGGAAGGCCAGGTACAGGGTCAGCAGGCCGGCGGCGATGGTTCTCAAGGCAAACAGCAACACCCCGGGGCCGGGGTGGAGGATGGCCTTGAAGTATTGCAGCAGCGCTTGCATCGGGAAAGCTCTTGGCGGGCTATCCAGAAAGCGTAGTCAGTGTTGTGAGGCAAGGCAGGTTTCGCCGGTAACGAAACCTGTCAACCCGTTCTATTCTTCGCTCCCCTATGCCAATGATTTACAACGGCCTGAAAGATGCCGTGGTTGCATTAGCCGATGGAATGAATGATTTGGCAGGCCGATAGAGAATACCGCCGTCCAGTTGAACGGGCTTGCTGGCTTCAATACTGTTTTTGAGGGACGTGGGATTTGGGATGAATTTTCCCTGTTTGTCATAACAGCCGATCACCGCCGACGCCGGGATGTCCTGGCCATAATTGACTTCATAGGGGCGCATGCCCAGTTTCGAGGTCGGGTACTTTTTCCAGTGATCATTGGCGTACAGATGATACCCCCTCATCTGTCTGGCATCGACGACATAGGTGTATCCGCCTCGACCACCACCATATTGATAAGCACCGGCACCACTGTGCTTGTAGTAAGGCGAAGTGGAGATACCCATGCCATCCATGTCCAATGCGTTCTTACCGCCTCCAAAGCCTCCGCGCATTCCATTGACCTGATTGACATCCGTTATGGGGGTGCGCAACTTGAAGCCCTGGCCGAACACCTCTTGGGGCGGTCGCATATCGCCGCGCATGACAAAACCCTGATAAACGTAACCTTCCGTGGGGCCCGAAAAATACACCACCTTCGTGTCCTTAATGAGCGTCTGTGCGAACTCTGGCCCTCTATTCAGCTTTTGCAACTGGCTTACAGTTCTGTGACTTTTGAATTTCAGTTCCAATTTTGCTGTCAAGGCCAGCGGATTTTTTACAACAGGAGCAATCCATTTAACTGGCTTTGGCAGCTTATGAATCATGGATGTAATTCGATTGAATACTGCACGTGCGATTCGCGTAGCGACCGATTTTGCAATCACCCGGCCCAACAACCTTCCCGCCAACGGACCTGCGCACTCCATGATAAAACCGCGATAGGCATTGGCTCGGAAACCTGCAGCAGCTTTTGGATCATCGGACATTTCACCTCGTATCAACTCCGTCGACGATGCGCTCGCGCCGAACAGAAAAGAGGCCGCCATACGCGCCCCCTTTGTTGCAAGAACCGTGGCCCCCGGAACTATCGTTACGATCGACATTGCGGTCATCAGCTTTCCGATAGCAGCGACCAACCCATCCGTAAAGCGTTCCTCGTCGGTTGAAACCAGGGTATCGATATCCGATAACACTTGGACCAACTGCCTTTTGTATAGCTCGCCCATTGCATCATCGGTCGTATCGAACAGAACCGGCGCATAACGCGGATAGAAATTGAATATGGAAAACTCAGGCTTGCCAAACTTGAAATCACTATCTACGCGTGACAATTTTTCATAGAGAGGAATACGATCGAGCAGCTTCCCTTGGAGTTGCTCATTGCTTTCGATGACGTCTTGCCTTTGCGTACCCACGGCGGGCAACTCGAAAACGGCAGTGTCGCCACCAAGGAACACAAACAACCCGAAACCGTCGGGATCGCCCAAATACACAGCATTACTGACTTTGGCAGGTGTATTTTCTCGAGGGTTGTTTAAATAGATACTCTGCGGTCGTATTTTCCCCGCCCGGAATTTATTGACGAGGTTTATGCCCTCCGGCGAAGCAGTGCCGGAGTTTTCATGGGACTCCAGCGTGGTGTTTAATTCGTATTCCTTGGCGAGTTTCCACAACTCTTTTACATCGGGGACGTTCGAGTGTTGACTTGACACTGTCCTTGTACGCTGCTTGCAAATCGGCATTCAGAATCGTGTTCTTGAGTGCTTCCGGAAAAAATGCCGGCCATTGGATGGTCATTTCTTCATTGCTGGCCTTTACCCGCAAGTGATAATCGGCACAGAGTTCCGCAAGCGTGAATGTCATGACCCTCTCATGACGTGGACTCGCGTAGCCGAATTTATCTGGCAAGGTGATTTCCTTGAACCTGACGTCAACGGTCGAAGTGGAATTCAGGGTTCGCTTCCAGTCATCGGGCAAGCTGGATTCGCTGATGATTGTGTCCACGCTGTTTTGTAAAAATGCCAGAGGGTCAACGATGGCCTCTGCACTTTTCAAAGCGTCAACGACCTTGTCCCTGGCTACATCGATAGTGATTCCGGGGGCGATTTCCCGCGCTGCCCCATCAGCCGCCTTGGGTTGCATTTTGTTCTCACGCGCACGTTCAATAACCCAATGCGAACCCCGTACTGAATTCGTCGCCACAGGATTGTCGGGCACCTCGCTGGTCACGCTGCGTACTTTACGTATCAACGGTCGGGACACGGGCAACGGTGCGGGCTGTGCTCCGGCAGACAGGAAATCCTCGACTTCATCGTCCTCATCGACTACTGATAACCGAATAATTTCTTCTATGAGTTCAAGATAACTGACACTGGAATCAGCGACAGAAGGCTGCCGGAGCAATATGTCGATATCCTCTAGAAGTTGAAGGTCGAGATGAGGCTCAACGTAGATGGATTGCTCAACCCGCTCCTCGAGTGCCAACGCGAGTTCGGGGAACTCCTCGAACATAAAGGCCAAATCATCCAGGATGTTTTCTCTGATATCCGTTGCCGGATCGGAAACGCCGTACCAATCGGAACTTTGTTCGGCGGGCACGATGATGGGGGACGCTTCAGGGGCAAACCAATAGGCATAAAAGTTGCTGACCGCTACATAAGCCGCGAAAGCACCCGTGGTACGACCTGGATTACGCTCAAGCAAGGCACCCGCACTGCTCAAGACAGCCGCGCCGTTGCTGACCAGATTGGCGGCCATCCGCTCAAGTAATCCGTTTACCTGCTCCCTGACAACCACCACAGCAGACGGCTGGTCGTTCAATATTGCTGTTGTAGCTTTGTAAACCGGTTCCAGTAACTCCTCGATCTTGATCTCTACATTCTCCGGTACAGCACCCACACTGTTCCATGGCACCAAATTGCGTGTTAACCATTCATCCGCTTTTGCAATGGCCTGTGTGAGCGTGGTCAAAGGCTCAGTGCAGGTGGAAGGTTGCGGCTGCCCTGCAGCCGGCTCGAACGGCGATTCGGTAAAATCGGCCGAACCATTTTTCCAGGCCCTGCTGCTTGGCTCTGGAACGGGCCTGCTGGTTGAAATATGGCGACTGTCTAACCTCAAGACTCCAAACGTATCCATTACATTGCAGGCGAGCAAAACTTTGCCAAGCAAGGTTTCCGGTTTGTGCGTTCCTGCTGTATTGATGTGCGAATAAAAGTTTGCGTGCCGCTCAAAGGATTCAATACGCTCCAGCAACGTCGGTGCAGAACTGTGTGGCGTCGGGGGATTGAAAAATCTCAGTGAAATGAGTTCTACCGGTCGTTCTCTCGCTGGCTCGGACGACGCTCTCCGATACCCGGGATCGAGCTGATCGCAGACAGCCTGAACCTTTTCGATAAATTTATCGTTCCAACGCTTTCGCTCACCGCTTTCCCGCAGTTCAGTGACTAACCTGGTCAGGTGCGCTTGTGCCTCCTTGGGTGAGGGACGCCGTTCACAGTCTTCCTTGAGCATGTCCCATGCATCGCGAACGCCGAAATCCCAGGAACGTACATATTGCTTGGCGTCCCGGGTCAAATCTTTGATGGCGTCCCACTGAGAGTCGGAGACCAACTGCTTTTGTGCAATTTTTTTGTCCAACTCAATCCCTGAAAACTCCAGCCTGGTCTGGATGAAATTCATCAGGCCCGCAGCGTTTTGGGCGCTTTCAAACTTTACATTTTCTCCCAGCGCTGCTTGCCATTGACTGGGCGGCAAATCGCAAAGTGCATCCAGAATCTCTTTTACTTTTGCTTTACCAAGCGCCCCATGCGACCGGATCGAGCGCTCCATAGCACCTTTCAGTCGTTCGCGCAGGACCTTGCCTGTTTCCTTTTGGAGAATGCCACTGCTGAATACATCGAGTATTTCCTGCTCAGAGAGCATCGCACTCGTTAAGTACTCCTTGAGCGCTCCCCATTGCTGATCCAGCTCCGCCTGATTTTCAAATTCTGGCTTTAACGCATTTCTAGAGCAGTCCAGAACCGGTGGGGAAACGTCAAAATCCAGCCCTGTCCGGGTTGGCGCCACGCTTTCCGACAATCGCAGGTGTTGAATGCTATTGCTGGTCGTCAAT
Source organism: Pseudomonas sp. WPR_5_2 (assembly GCF_003634475.1). NCBI lineage: Bacteria > Pseudomonadati > Pseudomonadota > Gammaproteobacteria > Pseudomonadales > Pseudomonadaceae > Pseudomonas > Pseudomonas sp. WPR_5_2. The sequence continues at coordinate 533,672 of NZ_RBLA01000001.1, forward strand.
ATGTCCCTGGAGAGGGAGCTTTGCGATTGTGGTTCGACATGAAACTGCGATGTCGTCTGTGCGCCAGTCGAACAGGACACATTGAAGGCGGGGGACATTACTTTTGATTTCCGTCCTGATTAAACGGTCAAGCTTATTTAAACGCCAGTAACCCCTCTTTCATAAACAGCTCAAGGTTTGACTCACGGCCCCACCTGACCGAAGCTTGCAGCTCTGCAAAACTTGCCAGCCCCCGGATCCTGCATGCCCAAGTCCCGCCGTTACCTGCTCATCAGCCTCAGCGCCCTGTTTGTCGTTGGCATTGCGTGGTTTTTCATGCGCAGCACGGCGCCCGTGGTGCCTGAGGCGATCAAGCGTGGTTACAGCGAAGCGCTGACTCAGGCCCGTAACGGCCAACCCGGCGCTGCACGGGTGCTTTACCAGCAATTGGCCCGCCCGGACATTTCGCCAAAGCGTCGCGTCTGGCTGCACGCCGAACTGCCCAACTACCCCAGCTCCGTTGCCCTGAAACTGGCGGATGCGGACTTGCAACATGAGGCGCCTGAGGTGCGCATCGCGGCGATCAAAAGCATCAGCGGGTTGGTGTCCAGCGCCCAGCGCAGTCTGTTGCTCGGGCCGTTGCTCGATGACAGCGATCAAAGCGTGCGACTGGCTGCCGTCAATGCGTTGCTGGGCCTGTCGCCGGATGAGCTCGGTTTGTATTTCGGGCCACTGGAACAGGCCATCGATGCCTGGCAACAAGTGCTCAAAAACGCCCCGCAAAGCGCTGACAACCACTATCAATTGGCCCGCCTGCATTTGCACAATGCCGAACTGAAAGAGGCACAACAGGAACTTGAACAGACCTTGCAACTGGCGCCCGACAATCTGCCGGCGCTGGTGATGCAAATCGAGGTGCTGGACCGGCAGGGTCAAAGCGAAGCAGCCCAGGAGTTGTTGGCCAGACAGCTGAAGGCACAGCCCGATTCCGCTTACTTGCAACACGCTCTGGGGCTGTGGTTGCTGCATCACGGTCAAAGCGAGTTCGCCCTGCTTGGCCTGTCCAAGGCCGTTGAGCTTGAACCGGACAACAAGGATTACCGCTATGACCTGGCGACTACACTGCACGGTGAGCAGGAGCTGGAGGCCGCGCAAAAGCAATTGCAGGAAATCGTCCAGCGCCACCCCAATGATCGCAAGGCCCGGGTCTTGTTGATCAATTACTGGAAAGAAAGCGGACAGCTGCAAAACGTGCAGATTCTGCTGGCGCAACTGGAACAACTGAATCCTGACGATCCGGCCCTTCAGCAGGGGCTGTAGGAGCCGGCTTGCTGGCGATGGCGGTGTATCAAACACCTGAATGGCACCTGACACGCCGCATTCGCTGGCAAGCCAGCTCCTACAAAGTTACATGTAACAAAGGTTGAACGCTCATCGCGGCCCAGGGTCAAGTGAAGAGGCAGCACGTTCAGGCAACTAGCGCCTGCGGCCTCGTTTCCCCTAGTCATGAGAGGGCATTTCTTGTCTACAGCCAACGAATTGATCAGCGTAAAAGCCGCCACCGGGATCGAAGGTCTGGATGACATCCTCGATGGTGGACTGTCCCGTGGCCACGTGTTCCTGCTGGAAGGTGAACCCGGAACCGGCAAGACCACCGTCGCCTTGCATTTTCTGTTGGCCGGCGCCCGGGCCGGCGAACGCTCGTTGTACATCACCCTGTCCGAAACCGAGCGCGAACTGCGTCAGGGCGCCCGGTCCCATGGTTGGGAACTGGACCATAACGTTTCCATTTTCGAACTGACGCCGCCGGAAAGCCTGCTCAACGCCGAGCACCAACAGACACTGCTGTATTCATCCGACCTCGAGTTGGGCGAAGCCACCAAACAGATCTTCGATGTGGTCGAACGGGTCAAGCCGACCCGCGTGGTCCTGGACAGCCTGTCCGAGATCCGCTTGCTGGCGCAGAGCTCCCTGCGCTATCGCCGGCAGATCCTCGCGATCAAGCACTACTTCGTGCGTTATGACGCCACGGTTCTGCTGCTGGACGACCTGACCACCGAATCCCTCGATAAAACCGTGCACAGCGTGGCTCACGGGGTGATTCGCCTGGAGGAACTGACCCCCAACTACGGCGCCGAGCGACGGCGTATCCGTGTGGTGAAGTACCGCGGCCAGAAGTACCGGGGCGGCTTTCATGACTTCACCATCATGGGGGATGGCGTGCACGTGTTCCCACGCCTGGTGGCGGCCGAACACCGCGGTAGCTACCTGCGACAGCAGTTGACCAGCGGCATCCGGGAAATGGACGCCCTGCTCGGTGGCGGCATCGAGACCGGGTCCAGTACCTTGATTCTCGGCCCGGCCGGGACCGGCAAATCCCTGATTTCGATGGTCTTCGCCGCGGCGGCGGTGGCCCGGGGCGAAAAAGCTGCGCTGTTCATTTTCGATGAAGAGCTGGGCTTGTTGTTCGAGCGCATGAACAACATAGGCATCGACCTGCAGGCGCTGCAAGAGACCGGCAACCTGCTGATCGAACAAGTGGACGCCGCCGAATTGTCCCCCGGCGAGTTTTCCCATCGGGTACGTCGTTGCGTCGACGAGCGCGACATCAAGACGGTGGTGATCGACAGCATCAATGGCTATCAGGCCGCGATGCCGGAAGAAAATGCGCTGGTGCTGCACATGCACGAGTTGCTGCTGTACCTCAACCGCAAAGGCGCCGCGACCTTCATGACCGTTGCCCAACACGGCCTGGTCGGTGACATGCAAGCCCCGGTGGACATTACCTATTTGGCCGATACGGTCATTCTGCTGCGCTACTTCGAAGCGCTGGGCAAGGTCCGCCGGGCCATTTCAATCATCAAGAAGCGTACCGGCAGCCATGAGTCGACCATCCGTGAATACCGGATCAGCTCACAAGGCATGACCATCGGTGAACCGCTGGAAGCCTTCCAGGGTGTACTGCGCGGGGTACCGACCTATCACGGCGCGAGCATGCCATTGCTCGGGGATGAACACCCGTGATGCTTCAGCAAGCGACGTCCGAGCGCGCGATCATTCTCGCGCCGCTGGGTCGCGACAGCCAGATTGCGCTGATGATGCTCAATGAGGCGGGTTTCGACGGAATCATCAGCCGGGATCTGCGCGGGCTCTGCAGCGAGCTGGAGCAAGGTGCAGGCTTGTTGCTGGTGTCCTCCGAAGCCTTGCTGGGCCAGGATCTTGAGCCGCTGCTCAGGCTCATCGAACAGCAGCCGGCCTGGTCCGACCTGCCGATTGTATTGTTGACTCACCATGGCGGTCCGGAACAGAACCCGGCTTCACGTTTCGGTCCGCAACTGGGCAATGTCACATTCCTCGAGCGCCCCTTTCATCCAGTCACCTTGATCAGCCTGGTGACCACCGCCCTGCGCGGACGCCGACGACAGTACGAAGCCAGGGACCGGCTGATCGATTTGAGCCAAAGCGAGCTGCGCCTGCAAAACACCCTGGAAACCCTGGAGCAGCAGGTGGAAGAGCGCACTGCACAGTTGCGCCATAATGAAGAAGTGCTGCGCCAGTCGCAGAAAATGGAAGCGGTCGGACAACTCACCGGCGGCATCGCCCACGACTTCAACAACATGCTGACCGGCATCATCGGCAGCCTGGAGCTACTGCGCCGGCGTCTGGCTCGGGGACGCATCGAGGATCTGGACAGCCTGATCGACCTTGGCGTGACGTCCGCCAATCGCGCAGCGGGCCTGACTCACCGCTTGTTGGCATTTTCCCGTCGGCAGTCGCTGGATTCCAAACCCGTAGAGATGAACACCCTGGTGGTGTCCATGGGCGAACTGCTGCAACGCAGCATCAATGAAAGCATTCTCCTGGACATGCAACTGAGCGACCAGCTATGGGTCGCCGAAGCCGACCCCAATCAACTGGAAAGCGCCCTGCTCAACCTGGTGATCAATGCCCGTGACGCCATGCCCGATGGCGGCAACCTGGTGGTGAAGACCTCGAACCGGCATCTGGACGCGGACTTCACCCAACCCCACAGCAATCTCGATCCGGGTGATTACGTGGTGCTCAGCGTCACCGACAATGGCTGTGGCATGCCGCAAAGCACCATCAACCGCGCTTTCGACCCGTTCTTCACCACCAAGCCCATCGGCCAGGGCACGGGGTTGGGCTTGTCGATGATCTATGGCTTCAGCAAACAATCGCGCGGTCACGTCGCCATTCAAAGTGAAGTGGGCGAAGGCACCACGGTGAGCCTGTACCTGCCACGTTTCGCGGGCGAAGTGCCGCAGGACCATCCACTTGAAAGCGCGCATCCGCTGATTGCCCGTCATGGTGAAACGGTCCTGATCGTCGAAGATGATCCTGCCGTACGGATTTTGGTCAGTACGGTGCTGGGCGAACTGGGCTATGCCTTTGTCGAGGCTGGCGATGCGGACAGCGCGATGCCGATCCTCGATTCGGGGCAACGGATCGATCTGATGATCAGCGACGTCGGGCTGCCCGGGATGAATGGCCGGCAACTGGCAGAAATAGGCCGGCAACACCGGCCTGATCTCAAGGTGTTGTTCATTACCGGCTACGCCGAACACGCGGCCGTGCGTGGTGGATTCCTCGATTCAGGCATGCAGATGATCACCAAGCCGTTCACCTTCGACCTGTTGACGGCCAAGGTGCGGGAGATGATCCGGGCTTGATGCTCCTACAGGGAAATGCGGTCAATTGTGGGAGCGAGCCTGCTCGCGATGGACGCCAACGATGACGCGCACTGTTGGATATACGCGGTGCACTCGGGATCATCGCGAGCAGGCTCGCTCCCACGAGGTTCTTTGCTTGACTCGCGGTCGTTACGACAACATGTCCTGCATGATTTCCTGCAGCACATCCAGATCGAACGGCTTGGCCAGGATCGGCGCGGTGCGGGTGATCGGGCTGTCGGTCTCGCGGATTTCCTGCGGATAGCCGCTGATGAAAATCACCTTGAGCTCCGGTCGCAGCTTCACCGCGGGTTCGGCGATCTGCACACCGGAGATACCACCCGGCAGGCGGAAGTCGGTGATCATCATGTCCAGGTGCGGCTTGCTGGCGAGGATCTCGAACGCCTGTTCACCATTTTCCGCCTGCAATACCCGGTAGCCCTCCCCCGACAGATAGGCCGACAGCACCATCAGGATCGAGGGGTCATCTTCGACGATCAATACGACATCTTGTGCATCTTCACTCATGGGAAGCCTTTGTTCGGTCAATAGCGTCTGATACGACCGTGGGGTCGACCAGAGGTTGCGTCAATCCGGCTGTTTTCCTACAGCGGCAGACAAACGCGAAACAGGGCGCCTTCGCCAATCCGGCTTTCGACGGTAATGGTACCGCCATGGGCGGTGACAATCTGTTCGGAAATAAACAATCCCAGGCCCAGTCCAGCGACAGCTTGCTTGGCCGATACCCGTTCGAACTGCTGGAAAATCCGCTGCTGGTTTTCTTCACTGATGCCGATCCCGAAATCACGGACTTCCACCCGTGCCTCACCGTTGTCACTGTACACCTTCACGGTGATCGGGCTCTTGGCGCCGTAACGCAGGGCGTTGGTCAGCAGGTTGGAAATCACCTGTTCAATGCGGAATTCGTCCCAACTGCCGATCACCGGTTGCTCGGCGTCGAGGGTCACGGAAGCCTCGGCGGCCTCGATCTGCTGAGAGAAATTCTGTAGCACACCGCGAACCAGCGCCGACAGATCGAAGCAGGTCGGCCGGATCGACAACTTGCCGGTGCGGATGCGCGAGACATCGAGCATGTCTTCGATCAGGCGGATCAGGCTTTTGATCTGACGTTCGTCGCGGTCGACCATGGCGTGCATCTTGTCGAGGGTAAACGCGGAGGCGTTATCCCGGGCCAGGTGCATCTTGCGCAATTGGGTCTCGAGGATCAGGCCATTGAGCGGCGTGCGCACTTCATGGGCGACGATGGACATGAAGTCATCGCGCATCCGCACCGCCTGCTCCAGTTCCCGCTGTGTGCTCTGCAACTGCGCCAGCAACGCCTCCTGCTCGCGGCGGCTCTGCTCCAGCGCTTCGACCTGTTGTTTCATGGCCTTGCTCTGGCGATACAACTCGACAAATACATTGACCTTGCTCTTGACCGCCTGGATATCCAGCGGCTTGTGCAGGAAGTCCACGGCACCACTTTCATAGCCCTTGAACGCATAGTTCAGCTCGCGGCCAGCGGCGCTGACGAAAACAATCGGGATGTTTTTGGTCTTTTCCGTGCCACGCATCAACTCAGCCAGTTCGAAGCCGTTCATGCCAGGCATCTGCACATCGAGAATGGCCATGGCGAATTCGTGCTGCAGCAACAGCGACAAGGCTTCATCGGCCGATTGCGCCTTGTACACGGTACGGTCTTCGCGCTTGATCAGCGCTTCGAGTGCCAACAGATTCTCCGGCAGATCGTCGACGATCAGCAGTTTGGCCTGGATATTACTTAGCATGCGATTCGTTCCAGCTCGACAAGCAGACGGCCGATGCCGCGGACAGGGAGTATGTGGTCCGGGTGATGAAAGTCCAGCGCAGCCTTGGGCATGGTCGCGACCTGGGCCTCGTCCGGATCCTGCACAATGGTCAAGCCACCACGTTCTTTGACATGGGCCAGGCCGCGCGCACCATCGCGGTTGGCACCGGTCAGCAACACGGCGGCGAGGGTCGGACCATAGGCGTCGGCGGCCGATTCGAACAGGTAGTCGATGGCAGGCCGCGAATGATGCACGCGGTCTTCCAGGCTCAGGGAAAAACTGCGGTCGTGCTCCACCGACAAGTGATAACCCGGGGTGGCGAAATATAACGTCCCGGCTTCGACCGGGGTTTTGTCGCCGGCTTCCAGAACCGGCAGGCAAACCCGACGGGCGAATACCTCCGCAAGCTGGCTGCGGCGTTCGTCCGGCAAATGCAGCACCACGATGATTGGCAATACGAAACCCTTTCGCAGAGGGCTGAGAATATTCAGCAATGCCTCCACCCCGCCGGCCGACGCGCCGATCACGATCGCTTCTATCGAAGGCAAACCCGTTGCGCTGTTCATGATTTGCGGTAGATCCGTTCTTGTTTCACCAGCGGCTCGAATTGCTTGCCGAAGGCGGAAAAATCCGGAGTTTCCTTGCTGCCCAGCACCAGGACCCCTCGGTGGCAAAGCGACTCATGAAACAATCCGAACGCCCGATCCTGGAGGCTTTTATTAAAGTAAATCAGTACATTACGACATGAAATTAACTGTGTTTCTGAAAAAACACTGTCAGTCGCCAGGCTGTGATCGGCAAAGGTCACGTTCTCGCACAGCGACTTGTCGAAAATCGCGTAACCGTACGCCGCCGTGTAGTAGTCGGCGAACGAGCGCTGACCACCGGCCTGCTGATAGTTAGAAGTGTAGGCGCGGACATTCTCCATGGAGAAAATCCCTTGCTTGGCTTTTTCCAGCGAGCGCGGATTGATGTCGGTGGCATAGATGATGGTGCGATCAAGCAGGCCTTCTTCGCGCAGTAAAATCGCCATCGAATAGACCTCTTCGCCCGTGCTGCAACCGGCGATCCAGATCTTGATCGACGGGTAGGTTTTGAGCAGCGGCACCACTTCCCTACGGATCGCCAGGAAGTGCGAAGGGTCGCGGAACATTTCGCTGACCGGAATCGTCAGCAACTGCAGCAGTTGCATGAACGCGGCCGGGTCATGCAGGACTTTTTCCTGAAGCGCCGAAATGGTGCCGCACTCGAACTGGCTCAACGCGTGAATGACCCGACGCTTGATTGAGGCGCCGGAATAATCGCGAAAGTCGTAGCTGTACTTGAGGTAAATCGCCTCGATCAGCAAACGCAGTTCAATCTCGGTATTTCTCTCCACTTAAATGCGTTCCATTTTCGGCAACCACACTCGAATCAGCGAAAACAGGCGATCCAGGTCGATGGGCTTGGCCAGGTAATCATTGGCGCCCGCTTGCAGGCAGCGTTCCTGATCATCCTTCATGGCCTTGGCCGTCACCGCAATGATCGGCAGCTTGCGCCAGCGCGGGTCCTTGCGTATCTCAACAGTGGCTTCGAAACCGTCCATCTCCGGCATCATCACGTCCATCAACACCAGATCGATGTCTTCGACTTCATTCAATCGCTCGATCGCTTCACGACCGTTTCGGCCGATGACCACCACTGCCCCCTTTTGCTCCAGCGCACTGGTGAGGGCGAAGATGTTGCGTACGTCATCGTCCACCAGCAGCACCTTGCGCCCCTCGAACACCTTGTCGCGGCTGCGGGCGGTCTTGAGCATCTTCTGCCGGTCATGGGACAACCGGGATTCGACTTTGTGCAGAAAGAGTGTCACCTCATCCAGCAAGCGTTCAGGCGAGCGCGCGCCCTTGATGATGATCGAGCGGGAATATTTGCGCAGTTCGGCCTCTTCGTCCCGGGTCAGGTTGCGCCCGGTATAGACGATGACCGGAGGGAACGAGCAGATTTCCTCGGTAGACATGCGCTTGAGCAAGTCGCCACCCAGCATGTCCGGCAGCTTGAGGTCGATGATCATGCAGTCGAATATCGTCGTACGCAGCAGGTCGAGCGCTTCCTGGGCGAAACCGACCGCGGTGATTTCGATGTCATCGTCGCCGATCAACCGGGAAATGCTGTCGCGCTGCAAATCATCGTCTTCCACCAGCAACACGCGCTTGACCTTCTGGGTCAACTTGGCTTCCAGGCGCGAAAACACCTCCTTGAGCTCGTCACGGGTGGTCGGTTTTACCGCGTAGCCAACGGCGCCCATGTGCATGGCGGCTTCCACCCGGTCTTCGACTGAAATCACATGCACTGGAATGTGCCGGGTCTCGGCGTGTTCCTTCAGGCGTTGCAGCACGGTCAACCCGGAATGATCCGGCAAGCGCATGTCCAGCAGGATCGCATCGGGAATGAATTGACGGGCCAGGTCGTAACCTTCGTCGGCACCATGGGCCACCAGGCAGCGATAACCCAACTCATGGGCCAGGTCGAAAAGGATATGCGCAAAGTTCGGTTCGTCTTCCACCACGAGGATGCAGCGGGTAGTGAACGGAGCCTTGTCGCGGTCATCGTTGAAGCGCGGAATATCGACTTCGGCAATCAATGGCTTCAATGAACTTTCAGCGACACTGGATACCGATGTCACCGGCAGGTCACGCATCGGCTCAACGGTCGTCTGCCGCGGCCCAACGTATTGCCGGGGCAGGATCAGGGTGAAGGCGCTGCCCTGCCCCGGAGAACTGGTCACGCTGATAGAGCCGCCGAGCAGCGCCGCCAGGTCGCGGGAAATCGACAGGCCCAGCCCGGTGCCGCCATAACGGCGATTGGTGGTGCCGTCCGCCTGGCGGAACGCTTCGAAAATGCTTTGCTGCTGATCCTGCGCAATGCCGATCCCGGAATCGCGGACGATAAAGGCGATGGCGTCGTTCGGCGCCGTAGCGACGCTCAAACTGATCCGGCCCCTTTCGGTGAATTTCACCGCGTTGGACAACAGGTTCTTGATCACCTGCTCCAGGCGCTGGCGGTCGGTGAACATCAGGGTCGGCACACCGTCCTGCAACTCGACATCGAGCTGCAGTTGCTTGTCCGCCGCCAGCGGCTCGAACATCCCGCGCAGCCCATCCACCAGACGCGCCACGCTGGTGTTTTCCGGGTGGATTTCCAGCTTGCCGGCCTCGACCTTGGAAATATCAAGGATGTCGTTGATCAGGTTGAGCAAGTCGTTGCCGGCGGAGTAGATCGACTCGGCGAACTTGACCTGTTCGGCGCTGAGGTTGTCCTGCGGGTTTTCCGCGAGCAACTTGGCCAGGATCAGCGAACTGTTCAACGGCGTGCGCAGCTCGTGGGACATGTTGGCGAGGAATTCGGACTTGTATCGGCTCGAGCGCTGCAACTCTGCGGCCCGTTCTTCCAGCTGGACCTGGGCCTGATTCAGTTCGGTGTTCTTCAGGTCCATGGCATCACGTTGTTCGGCCAAAATCTCGGCCTGCTCAGCCAGTTGCTCGTTGGTCTGCTCCAGCTCGACCTGCTGGGTCTCCAGGTGCGCCTGGGATTCCTTGAGAATCCGCGACTGCTCCTCGAGTTCTTCATTGGCGGTCTTGAGCTCCTCCTGCTGAACCTGGAGTTCTTCGTTGAGCTGTTGGGTTTTGGCCAGCACTTCCTGCAAGCGCTGGCGATAGCGCGCGGCTTCGATGGAGGTGCCGATATTACCGGCAATCAGTTCGAGCAATTCGATATCGCGATCTTCCAGTGGACGCAGGAAGCCCAACTCGATGACACCATTGACCCGCTCATCATCGCAGGTCGGCACCACCAGCACGCTGCGCGGCAGGCCTTCGCCGAGGCCGGAACTGACTTTCAGGTAGTCGCTTGGCACATTATCCAGGCGAATCAACCGTGCCTGCTGCGCGACCTGGCCAACGATGCCTTCTTCGCTATAGATCTGTTGTTCGAGGGCTTCCTGTTCACGGGACAATCCGTAAGACGCTATGCGCCGCAGGCCTCCGTGATCCTCGCGGACATAAATCGCCGCCACGGCGCTTCCCAGGTACTGGGCGCAAAATTGCAATATGTTACGCCCCAACACGTTCAGGGTCAGTTGCCCCAGCACTTGTTCAGCGAGTTCGGTCTGGCCGTTGCGCAGCCAGGCCTGGCGCTCCAGCCGCTCGGCGCTGGCCTGTTGCCTGGCAAGGTTGACACCATACTGCTCGGAAAGATTGACCAGATCGCGTCGACCGATATAAGCCAGCAAGCCGCTAATCGCGGCGATGAACAACAGATAAAGGGCAATGCTCCAGATCGTGGTGCGTCGCACTTCCTCGTTGCGCGCCGCGCGCAGCTGTTGCTCCATGTCGATCACGTCTTCGAACTGCTTGCGGATCTCATCGGTCAGGCGCTTGCCCTTTCCGGCCCGGACCACACTGCGATAGTCGCCGCTGCTGCGCTGCAAATCGATCATGGTTTGCGCGTAAGTGGCCCATTCCCCCTGCAAGCCTTGCAGACGGTGCAGGCGGTCGGTTTGCACCGGATTGTCGGCGGTCAATTCCAGCAAGGAATTGAGCACCACCTCGATTCGCGGCTTGGCCGTTTCATAGGGTTCGAGAAACTTTTCGTCGCCGCTTAGCAGGAAACCGCGCATCCCGGTTTCCAGGTCGACCGTCAACTTGACCGCCTCATTGGCGTTATTGATCACCCGGTCCGTGTGCTCGACCCATTGGATTGTCGACAACAGATAAGTAATCAGCGACACGAAAAAGACCGCGCTGATGGCGCCGACCCCCAGCGGCAGGCTGATGTTGCGGCTCAGGAGTTTACGAAATCGTTGCTCATCAACCGAAGACACTGAGGTCATAGTCAAGCCTTGTTGAACGGGTGAAATCCAAGGAGTTTGCCCCAAAACCGGCGAACCCATCCATTTTTCTCATGCGCTTTCGCACAAAGTCCTGCACTCAACTGCCCCCATGCCACAGGAGCGGTTATCCTTGGCGTTACTCTTTTTATAGCGCGTCGGGAACTTGTCGGGATCCTCCACTTACTCATGCAATAGAGCCGGCGATTCATTCGACCGGCAATCGCCCACCCTATCGAGACGCCCACTATGTCCGCCAATGCCTCCATCATCCTGGTCGTCGAAGACGATTCCATCGTGCGCATGTTGATAGTCGATGTGCTGGAGGAACTGGAATTCAAGGTGCTCGAGGCCGATGGCTGCGAACAGGCGCTGGAAATCCTCAAGAACCTGAACCAGCACATTGACCTGATGATGACCGATGTCGGCCTGCCGATCATGGACGGGCGCGAACTGGCCAATGAAGCGCGCACGCTGCGCCCCGCGCTGCCGGTCCTGTTTGCCAGTGGTTATGCCGAAAGCATTGAAGTGCCTGAAGGCATGCATGTGATTGGCAAGCCGTTTTCCATCGATCAGTTGCGGGATAAGGTCAAGGGTGTTCTTGGAAACTGATGGACTGGGCCGGGTAATACTCGATATCTCACGATATTCTCATCATTTTTCAAAAAAGCGGATCGCCTATGGTTCTGCGCTTGATACCTCGACTGCTTGACACTTGGAGGTCGAGGACTTTACTTCTTGCGTATTGAACAGAGTCCACATGTTCCCCGTAAACGTTAATTCAACCGCTTCGCCCTCGATAACTCATTCACCCCCCTCTACTTCACCGCAGCCCGTCAGCAGGCTGTCAGGTGCGCACACCCGCAGTAATCCAGCGTGCAAAAGCTTTCAAGTCATCCCCACTCATCTGATCGGTGAAGTCGCACAGTTGCTCAGACAACACAGCCTGCAATCCCCCCAAAAAACCTTTGTCGAGCTGATTCAAGAACTCCCCATAGACGCGCACACCCTTAAGACTGCCAACTCGATACCCGCTGCCGAGCCAACCGCCTCGCGCAGAGTTAAACGCGATACCGAATACGCCAGCGCCGATTTTGATCTGGACAGTATGCAGGGTGATGCTCCCGCCATCTCTCCTGACGTCGAAGTCGAAGAGACCGAATCTGAAAAACAGGCGCGCTTGACTGACTATCTGAAGGTACTGGATGAGCTTCAGACTGCGGCCATCGACGCTGAAGAACTAAACGAAAACGAAGGGCCTGCGGATGACGCAACCGGGGCGGCAAGGCTGGTGGTGCGTGTGCTGCGCAAGCGGCGCGAGGCCCTCTGGATGGATGCTTCCCGGGCCGCGGGTGACCGGCAGTTGGTTGAACGCTACGCCAACGCGTTGACCCATTATGCCGAAGGCAAGGTCAGTTACAGCGCTGCGACGGTCGCAATCCCGATGCATTCAACCTTTGGCCAGTGCTGGCTGAATTTTGTCAGCGCCATCAAAAATCCATTCTTTATTGATTGGGCCCGGCAGGCAAACCTTGACCTTGCCACTGTGAAAATCCGTACAGCGGACAACACACTGATCGGCAAGGTCAAGGGAGTCGAAACGACCTTCACTCTGAATGACGACAGTGGCTGGGCCCGTGTTGCCGGCCCGATACTGAGGACGCTTGGCATTGTCGATCCAACCTACATTGGCGTGTCTTATCCGACCGGTTCGTCCGTTCCTCTTGCGCTGGTCAGCGGGTTCCATGGCGAACGCTCAGCGCCGGACCCGTCTCAGGCACGCCAGCGGGCCCTGGAATTGGCTGCTGACCCGGCATTTGACCAAATCGAACCCGACGACCCGCTCAGGCCATTGGAATCGAGATCCGAAGCCCAGATTGAAAAACAACGACAACGCCTGAGTGACCTTTACGCCAATCACGCCCTGATATCGGCACTGACCGGGCTCATCAATGACAAACTCGATGACGCTTCCGTAAATCTCAACGCCGGAACATTCGCCACCCACAAGGACTCGTTGTTTGCCATCAAACATCCGCAAGAAGCCCGGCGCATGGTCACTGCGCAACGGTTCATCGACGCCATGGGCTGGAAAGTACCGAAAACCGCGGGAGAAATACGTAACTTAATCAAGGTCCTGTCTTTCACTTTGCCCGAGAGCGCTAAAAGGGCCGACTACAAGGGCGCCCTGGGCTATGGGCGGCCCCTGTCACCTGCTCATATACAAACGGTCCGGCAAACCGTTCAGCGCTTTGAAAAAACGGTGGCCGGAGGCCTGCTCAATACGCTCTTGCAATTCAAGTCGGTGATCAGTCCTGTGCAGGGACTGAATGTTGCCCTTGACAGTGCTAAAGCCATTCAACTGGGCAAGTCCCTTGAGTCGAATCTCAATGCCATAACGACTCCTGGCAGTGAAACCGAGTGGGTCTTGGCTGCCCTGCTGCTCGACCTTGACCCCACGCCCGGCCTGCCGCGCAACCATGTGGCCGGATACAACCTCACGCAGGCGGCCAACTGGGGAGCCAAACCCTCGACTATCGTCAGTCGCCTCGAAGCTCACCTTTTAGCGGCTGGAAAAGTCTCGGCCACCACCGCGCCTGTCGCCGCCTACCACTTGCTGTCTGCCTTCGCACCAGAGTTTCTGGTTCGCGATATGCCCGACAATCTGGTCTGCGGTAGCCACACATGGACAAGCTTCAGGATAGCGGTCGCCCGCATCGAACAAATCGATCCTGGAGCCACCCGACAGATGACTTTCGAACAGGTCATGGACTATGGCAGTACGGACCCTATTACGGCAGGCCAGGAAATAGCCGCGCAATCGGCCTCGGTCGATCCACTGATCGACTGGGCGATAGCCAATGGGGTCCTCGTGGCGAATGCCACTGATACCTACACAGCGGCACAGTTGGATATCGCCCGGGAGAAATTCAATAACGTCAGAACGGAAATGTCCGGGGCTCGGGACTCGTTGACGGCGGACATGCCGACCAGAGAGGGGCTTGCCCTGGCCGAGCTGGAACGGGTTTTCGGTAAAGGTTTGCCGTACCGGGACCTGTGCCTTCGTCGTAAAAATATCCCGCATAACATACAGGCTTCGATGTACTCGTTGCTGGACCTCTACATCACCGGCCAGTTGAAACCCGGAATATGGAGCTCTTACAACGATCAGATTCTCATCCAAACACTTGAAAGAAATTTCAATCAATTAAAATCCGCCGATTCACTTTTCAAGGAAACCTTTACTGCTTACTTTGACAACCTGCGCAGTGGCTCCGAATCCGTATTCAAATACTTGATATCGCAGTTACCACTGGAGGATCGACAAAGCCTTGAATATGGCAGCCAGAAATTTTATTCGGTGCGCAGTGCGATCGATAAAAACAGGTATCTCCAGACGCCAGAAGAGATAGAGGCACACAAAGGCCGACACGGCATTTTGATTCGATCGGAGTACAAGGGAAAGGTCACTTACTACGAAGTGTTTCCTGGTTCAGTGGAAATTCGAAAGAACACAAAACTTCCAATCGAGCTGAAGTTGAATGGCGAATTTAAATCCTTTCGCGGCATTAATTATTCGAGCGGCGGCATAGAAAAGCAATGCGCCACACCACAACCCCTCGATTGGGATGCCTATGAAAAAGGTTCAGCGCCACGCAGCGACGTCACATCGGACGTCATCATCGAAGAAATAACACCCATCACCCAACAGGCCACGTTCTACCCTGCCGGATACAACTTCGACAGAGTGCCCGACGCCTTTTCTCCAAGCTCACGGGTTGACTATCTGGCCAAGGTCGTCGTTGATGAACATTTCGTGGTGGGGCGAGAACAGCTCGAAAGCGTGGCCCGGGGCTCGACGAATTCGGAAGATGAAAAGGCATTCAAGACCAAAATATTAAACTTCTTCGCCAGCCTTGTGCCGTTCAAATCCTGTATCGACAACATCAGTCAGGGCAACGTCGGCTCAGCAGTGTTCGACTGCGTATTGGACGCAGCGGGCTTCGTCATACCCGGCGGCGTGGCAGCAGGCCAGGCCGTCAAGGTGGCAAAAGCGGCGGGCAAATTCGTTCCCAAGGCGCTGAAAATGACCTGGATCATGAGCAGCAGCCTCGTCTCATCCGCCAACCCGCTGGATGGCGTGGGTGATTTGCTCAAGTTCGGGAAAAACGTGGTGTGCAAGCTGGGAACCACCGCATACCGAGCCGCTGGCATTGGCATCGACCAGATCAAGAGTCTTTATGGCACCACCAAAGCCATCGACCATGCGCAATTACTCAAACGCGCCGATATCGCAGAAGGCGTTGTCAGCGCAGGGTTGCCAGGCCAAACCAACCCGTTCACTGCGCTGTTCAAAGACGGGAAATGGTATGCCTTTGACGCGGTCCGCAATCGGCCGTATGGCCCGCCCCTCGAGAACTTCAGACCCACCAGTTCGATCCCGTTGGAGACTACGACGTTCGGCGACGGATCAACCGCGCTCACGCCATCACGACTGTTCGATAACGAGCCTCACACGATTCAGCGTTTTTCCGGGGACATCGACGTCGTCGTTGGCGATAAAGCTTATCGGTTCAATCCTGAACAATCGCAGACCCTCACAGACCTGTCATCACCGCTCTATTCAGGCGAACTTGAAGGGTTTAATGCGGTATGCAGCAAGGGGGGTAAGTCCCAGAGAGGTGTGACTTGCCTCTCAAAATTCATAGGCGACACCGAAACACACGATCAAACACGCGCACAAGCGCTTGAGCACAAGCGTCTTTGGCCGTCGAAGGGTGTAAACGCTCGGGTCATACATGAGCGACGTATATTCCATTTCGATGGTGTTAAAGGAAAAGCTAATGCTGCACCTTCAATAGAGCCCCTGACGTTCAAATCCGAAACAACAGGCAGCATTATCAAAGACCAAAACTTCGGATTCCTGACCAAACAAATCGATAATGAAATTGAAAAAAACACTTGCACTGTAAGAGTCAACGCCATTGTTAACGGCATTGATGACATGCGCGATGTAAGAGCATTCAAGATAGACATCCCAGGCTACGTCTGGGGCACATACGAATACTTGGTTACGGAAGTCGACACCGGACTTTTTTATTATTGCGCCTATGACAAGAAAAAAACTGAGAATATCAAATTCATAAAAATCGATTTTTCTGAAGACGGCCTGGCTGCCGATTTGATCAAGGGATATCACAAACTTAAAGATCCCTTTTTAGTGGCTGGCAAAGGCGCACCCAGTCGCCCCTTTATGGCATTGCCAACGCTGGAAGATCTATACAGCACACTCATCGATAAAAAAGGATTTACACCTGATGAGATTGACGAATTAAAAAAGAAGGTCGACTTATTTTCGGACGAAGCTAAACGCGAGCTTCTTATTGATGTTTGGAATAAAAATAACATTCGAGACATTGAGGTCTACATCATGCCTATAAAGATCAACAAAGCCAATAAACAGCCGGGATTCGACAGGCTTCCTGAGCACCGTAAAAATAGCTTTTATGCGAACAACGCAAAAAATCAAGTAGATACCCAAATACAGGCCACCGGACTAGGCCCCTTCAACCAACAACTGCCACATGACTCCATTGACATACAGCGAGCCTCGCTAACTAAACCGGTTGTGCTGTGGGAATATTCCAGAATTGGAAAACCCAATTATCCTGAAACGATTTTAAAGACAGGCGCGGGAAACTGTGACCAGATGGCCTATGTAAGCGCTGCAATCGTCCTAAACAATGGTGGTGACGCAAGTCTATGGAAAATGCCAGGAGCGCACGCCTTTACAGTTGTCGGGATTCCGATGGGAACTTATCATTCAACCCACGATTTTAGTGAGCCTGAATATATCAACGCATGGGTTGTCGACGCATGGGCAGACATCTGTTGCCCGGCTTCCCAATACATGGAAAAACTCAAGGATCAAATGGCAAAATGGAGTGGCGAAGGGAGACAGATTATTGCCACCGACTGGGCGGCCACTCCACCGGTTACTCGATGGATGGATCCGATGGATAAGAACTGGATCGAAAAGGTCATCGATGGGCCGAAAGAAACGAACTCGAAAAAAAATCCCTGAAATCAGCGCCTGAATAAATTCAGACCCGACGCCTTTCAGGGGAGCGTCCACCTCGGCAGTTCGCTTCATCGCACGAAACGGAGCGAACCAACCCGCCGTCCACAGCACCTGTGATTTAATTGGCACCCTGCCCGTTCCGCCCTGACCGTTTCAAGGAAAAAGCCCCTGATGAATTCCCCCCGCGCAACCAAAGTCCTGGTTATCGGCTATGTCTGGCCCGAGCCCCGCTCTTCAGCGGCCAGTGGGCATGTGATGCAAATCCTCGAGGTTTTTTTGCAGCGCGGCTGGGACATCACCTTCAGCAGCCCGGCCGGCTATGGCGAGCAGCGTGCCGACCTGACAGCCTTGGGCATTCGCGAAGTGCCGATCGAGTTGAACAACAGCAGTTTCGACACTTTCATCAGTGAATTGGCTCCTGACATCGTGTTGTTCGATCAATTCATGATGGAAGAACAGTTCGGCTGGCGGGTCGAGAAGTATTGCCCCGATGCGTTGCGCATGCTCGAAAGTTGTGACCTGCAAAGCCTGCGACAGGGGCGGCATCAACGCCTCAAGGACCGTTTGAAGGCCAGTGACGACGGCAATGACTTCACCGGATTGTTCGCTCCGGCGATGCGTGAAGAGTTTGAACACATGGCCACTACCGATCTGGCCAAACGAGAGATCGCAGCGTTTTATCGTTGTGATTTGACACTGATGGTGTCCGAAATCGAGATCGACATACTGGTCCACCAGTTCAAAATGCCCCGCGACCTGTTGCATTGGTGTCCGTTGATGGTTGATCTGCCGAGTACCGCGCCCGTGCCGTTCGAAGAGCGCGCGCACTTCCTGCATATCGGCAACTTTCGCCACGCGCCCAACTGGGATGCGGTGCTCTGGCTGAAAACCGCTATCTGGCCGCTGATCCGGGAGAAACTACCCGGCGCTCAATTGCATATTTATGGCGCCTATACACCGCCCAAGGCGACTGCCCTGCACAACCCGGCCCAGGGATTTCACGTAATGAACTGGGCAGAAGACGCGCTGCAAGTCATGTCGGCGGCCCGAGTGTGCCTGGCGCCGCTGCGTTTTGGCGCGGGGGTCAAAGGCAAGATTGTCGATGCGATGCTCACTGGCACGCCCAATGTCACGACGCCGGTGGGTGCGGAGGCGATGCATGGCGAGGAGCCATGGCCGGGTGCGGTGACCCGGACGGCCCAGGCATTCGCCGACCATGCCGTGCAACTTCATCAGGACAGGGACCGATGGCTGGAGGCACAGGTGCAAGGACTGCAACTGTTGGCCAATCGTTACCAGCAAAATGTTCATGGGCCTGCATTGATCGCCCGCATCGAGCACTGCCTGCAAAACTTGCCCGCCATCAGACGGGACAACTTCACCGGCAACATGCTGCGCCACCACCATCACAAGAGCACGCAGTACATGTCGCAGTGGATCGAAGCGAAGAATCGTTTGTAGGACCGAATCCTGCTCGCAACAAAGTTTTGGGTAATGCGCTCATTCAGACAGCACGCGTTATCGTTGACGTCCATCGCGAGCAGGGCTCGCTCCTACAGGGATGCGGCCTATGGCATGATCAGGCAGCGACTACAACAAAAGCGCCCTGACATGACCCGTACTACCAGAGTCACCGACCCTTCCTACGAGCTGATGGATGACCACAACGGGTTGTCCATCATCTATCGCCAGCATGGTTTCCCCTGCCCGCTGGTGCGCTGGCATTTCCACAAGGAATACGAACTGCACCTGATCGTCGCCAGCTCCGGCAAGGTGTTCATTGGCGACTACATCGGCAATTTCTACCCCGAAACCCTGTTCCTCACCGGCCCCAACCTGCCCCACAACTGGATCAGCCAGGTGGCCGAGGATGAAGTGGTGCCCAAGCGCGACATGCTGGTCAACTTCACCGATGAACTGTTCGACAGTGGCTATCAGGTGTTCGCCGAACTCAAGACCCTGGCACCGCTGCTGGAACGTGCGCAGTACGGTATCGAGTTTCGCTGTAAACATACGATCCGCAAGGCCATGGAGCTGATGCAGTGTGTCGCTGATACGACCGGCATGACTCGCCTCGGGCATTTTTTCATCCTGCTGGAATTGCTCGCGACCTGCGACGATTACCAGTTGCTGTCCGGCGCTACGACGCCGCAACTGGCGGACGAAAACAACATCGACCGCACCAACCGGGCGGTGGATTACATCTTCGCCCACTACGCCCGGGACCTGACGCTGGAGGAAGTCGCCGAGCATCTGGGCATGAAGCCGACCTACTTCAGCCGGGTGTTCAAACAGGCCACGGGGCGTAATTTCATCGAGTTCGTCAATCGCCTGCGCATCAGCAAGTCCTGCGAGTTGCTGGCCGATGGCAACAAGCCGGTGACCGACGTGTGTTTCGAGTCCGGTTTCAACAACATTTCCAATTTCAACCGGCGCTTTCAGCAGCTCAAGGGCATGACCCCGTCGCATTACCGGCGGTTGGTGGTGCAGCGTTTGACCGAGCAAAACCTCGGGTAACAACACAAAACCCTGTGGGAGCGGGCTTGCCCGCGATAGCGTCAGCCCAGTCAGTATTAATGGGACTGACCCAACGCCATCGCGGGCAAGCCCGCTCCCACAGGTGCTGAGCAAAGACAGAAAACCTGTACAGATCCGACACACGCCAACCGCCGCAACCCCCTTCCCTGTGTTCTCCCGCACAAACCCCAGTGCAAAATAGTATCAATCCAAGTGCGACGGATGATTTGTTTCGCTCTCAATTGAACGTTGTAATCAGCACAGATTCTTCCTACATCCGGAAGACAAAAAAACAATAACTGTCCTTCTGCACTCCACCGGGTGCAGAAAAGGAGTGCTCGATGCAACCTTCTGCAAAAGCTCTGCTAGCCCTCACTTGCATAACCCTCAGCAGCGTCAGCCTCGGCGCCCAGACCCTGACCATCGCCACCGTCAACAACAGCGACATGATCCGCATGCAAAAGCTCTCGAAAACCTTCGAGTCCGAGCATCCGCAGATCAAGCTCAATTGGGTGGTGCTGGAGGAAAACGTCTTGCGTCAGCGCCTGACCACTGACATCGCGACCCAGGGCGGACAGTTCGATGTGCTGACCATCGGCATGTACGAAGCGGCACTCTGGGGTGCCAAGGGTTGGTTGGAGCCCATGACGGATTTGCCGGCCGGTTATGAACTCGACGATGTGTTCCCCTCGGTGCGAGAAGGCCTGTCGGTCAAGGGTTCGCTGTATGCCCTGCCGTTCTACGCCGAAAGCTCCATCACCTATTACCGCACCGACCTGTTCAAGGACGCCGGCCTGACCATGCCCGAGCGCCCGACCTGGGCACAGATCGGCGAATTCGCCAGCAAGCTCACCCACAAGGATAAGGAACAGTACGGCATCTGCCTGCGCGGCAAGGCCGGCTGGGGCGAGAACATGGCGCTGATCAGCACGGTCGCAAACGCCTATGGCGCGCGGTGGTTCGATGAGAAGTGGCAGCCTGAATTCAACGGCCCCGAGTGGAAAAACGCGCTGAATTTCTATGTCGACACTATGAAAAAATCGGGTCCGCCGGGGGCTTCGAGCAACGGATTCAATGAAAACCTGGCGCTGTTCAACAGCGGCAAATGTGCGATCTGGGTCGATGCCAGCGTGGCCGGCTCGTTCGTCACCGACAAAACCCAGAGCAAGGTCAGCGACCACGTCGGCTTCACCTACGCGCCCCATGAAACAACCGACAAAGGCTCGGCCTGGCTGTACTCCTGGGCTCTGGCAATTCCCACCAGCTCCAAGTCCAAGGATGCGGCGAAGACCTTCAGTGCCTGGGCCACGTCGAAGGAATACGGCGAGCTGGTCGCCAAGACCGATGGCATCGCCAATGTACCGCCCGGCACCCGGGCCTCGACCTACAGCGAGGCCTACATGGATGCCGCGCCGTTCGCCAAGGTGACACTGGAGTCGCTCAAGGCAGCGGACCCAAGCAAGCCGGGGGCCAGACCGGTGCCATACATCGGTATTCAACTGGTGACCATTCCCGAGTTCCAGGGCGTTGGTACACAGGTTGGCAAGTCCTTCTCTGCAGCGCTGATCGGCCAGACCTCGGTTGACCAGGCGCTGGTGGCGGCCCAGCAAACCACCGAACGCGAGATGAAGCGCGCGGGTTATCCCAAATAACCACCGCTTCCCTTGTGGGAGCTGGCTTGCCAGCGATGGCGTCAGCAGCGTCAACGTCGTTATCGGCTGACCTACCGTTATCGCTGACAAGCCAGCTCCCACAGTTGGTCTTCCTTGCTGTACCCAATGGGTTTTAACACCATGAATACGTCAATTGCCAAAGCTCATCTGAACATCGCTCAACCGCTGCGTAAAAGCCGGTTGACCAACCCTGGCTGGTTTCTGGTCAGCCCGTCGGTGGCCTTGTTGCTGCTGTGGATGCTCGTGCCGCTGGGCATGACCGTTTATTTCTCGATGATCCGCTACAACCTGCTCTATCCCGGCGAAAACGAATTCGTCGGGCTGGAAAACTTCACCTACTTCCTGACCGACTCGGGGTTCATGCCCGGCGCCACCAACACCTTGTTACTGGTGGGCAGCGTGCTGCTGATCAGCGTGGTGCTGGGGGTGTTGATCAGCGCGTTACTGGAAGCCAGTGAGTTCCTCGGTCGCGGCATCGTGCGGGTGATGCTGATCTCGCCCTTCTTCATCATGCCCACCGTCGGCGCGCTGATCTGGAAGAACCTGATTTTCCATCCTGTGTCGGGGATTCTCGCCTACGTCTGGAAACTGTTCGGCGCGCAACCGGTGGATTGGCTGGCGCACTACCCGCTGCTGTCGATCATCATCATTGTCTCGTGGCAATGGCTGCCCTTCGCGATCCTGATCCTGATGACCGCCATGCAGTCCCTCGATCAGGAACAGAAGGAAGCGGCGCGCCTGGACGGTGCCGGACCGGTCGCGATTTTCTGGCACCTGACGTTGCCGCACCTGGCGCGCCCCATCGCGGTGGTGGTGATGATCGAAACCATCTTCCTGCTCTCGGTGTTCGCTGAAATCTTCACCACCACCAACGGCGGCCCCGGCTACGCCTCGACCAACCTCGCCTACCTGATCTACAACCAGGCGTTGGTGCAGTTCGACGTCGGCATGGCCTCCGCGGGCGGTTTGATCGCGGTGGTGATTGCCAACATCGCGGCCATCGTCCTGGTGCGGATGATCGGCAAAAACCTGACCGACAAAGCCTGAGGCCCGCGCCATGACCCTACAACAATCCCGTCGTCTGCAAAGCCTGCTGCTGGGCACCCTGGCCTGGGCCATAGCGATCCTGATTTTCTTCCCGATTTTCTGGATGGTGCTCACCAGTTTCAAAACCGAAATCGACGCCTTCGCCACGCCGCCGCAGTTCATCTTCACCCCGACGCTGGAGAACTACCTGCACATCAACGAGCGCAGCGATTACGCAAGCTTCGCCTGGAACTCGGTGGTGATTTCCTTCAGCGCCACGGCCCTGTGCCTGCTGATCGCGGTGCCGGCGGCCTACTCGATGGCGTTCTACGAAACCCAGCGCACCAAGGGCACGCTGCTGTGGATGCTCTCCACCAAGATGCTGCCGCCGGTGGGCGTGCTGATGCCGATCTACCTGCTGGCCAAGAGCTTCGGCCTGCTCGACACGCGCATCGCGCTGATCGTGATCTACACCCTGATCAACCTGCCGATCGTGGTCTGGATGGTTTACACCTACTTCAAGGACATTCCCAAGGACATCCTCGAAGCCGCCCGACTGGACGGTGCCACCCTGGCGCAGGAAATGCTCCGGGTACTGCTGCCGATTGCCAAGGGCGGTTTGGCATCCACCGTGCTGCTGTCGCTGATCCTGTGCTGGAACGAAGCGTTCTGGTCGCTGAACCTGACCTCGTCGAAAGCCGCGCCCCTGACCGCATTGATCGCCTCGTACTCGAGCCCCGAAGGTTTGTTCTGGGCCAAGTTGTCCGCCGTCTCGACCCTGGCGTGCGCGCCGATCCTGATCTTCGGCTGGATCAGCCAGAAACAACTGGTGCGCGGGTTGTCGTTTGGTGCAGTGAAATGAACTGACGCAACTCGGTCCCTTACCCGGATCCTTGCCCCAACACGGTCCCCCTGTAGGAGCTGGCTTGCCAGCGAAGAGGCCCTCAATTTTGCGGCGGTCTTCAGACCGCCTTCGCTGGCAAGCCAGCGCCTACAAAGAGCCCGTCCGGGGCGTCAATGAATTCAATACATGGAGGCCCATCACCATGGCCAACCTGAAAATCAAGAATCTGCAAAAAGGCTTCGAAGGTTTTTCCATCATCAAGGGCATCGACCTGGAAGTGAACGACAAGGAGTTCGTCGTGTTCGTCGGCCCCTCGGGCTGCGGCAAATCCACCTTGCTGCGCCTGATCGCCGGCCTTGAAGAAGTCAGCGGCGGCACCCTCGAACTCGATGGCCGCGACATCACCGAAGTCAGCCCCGCCAAGCGTGACCTGGCGATGGTGTTCCAGACCTACGCCCTGTATCCGCACATGAGCGTGCGCAAGAACATGTCGTTCGCCCTCGATCTGGCGGGCGTGCCCAAAGCCGAAGTCGAGAAAAAGGTCGGCGAAGCGGCGCGCATCCTGGAACTGGGGCCGATGCTCGAGCGCAAACCCAAGCAACTGTCCGGTGGCCAGCGTCAGCGTGTGGCGATCGGCCGGGCCATCGTGCGCAACCCGAAAATCTTCCTGTTCGACGAACCGCTGTCCAACCTCGACGCCGCCTTGCGGGTACAGATGCGCCTGGAACTGTTGCGGCTGCACAAGGAACTGCAAGCCACAATGATCTACGTGACCCACGACCAGGTCGAAGCCATGACCATGGCCGACAAGGTCGTGGTACTCAATGGCGGCAAAATCGAACAGGTCGGCTCGCCCCTGGACCTTTACCACCAACCGGCCAACCTGTTTGTCGCGGGCTTTCTCGGCACGCCGAAAATGGGCTTTCTCAAAGGAAACGTCACCCGGGTCGACGGCCAGGGCTGTGAAGTGCAACTGGACGCCGGTACCCGTATCAGCCTGCCATTGAGCAGCGCCAATCTGAGCGTCGGCGGCGCCGTCACCCTGGGTATTCGCCCGGAACACCTGGAACTGGCCAAGCCGGGCGATTGCACCTTGCAAGTGACTGCCGATGTCAGCGAACGCCTGGGCAGCGACACGTTCTGCCATGTGCGAACCGCTAGCGGCGAAGCCCTGACCATGCGGGTTCGCGGTGACCTGGCCAGCCGTTACGGCGAAACCCTGAGCCTGCACCTGGATGCCGGACACTGCCATTTATTCGATGCCGACGGCGTGGCGCTGACCCGCCCGTTGCGCGCTGCCGCCTGACTTTCGAGTGCTTGTGATGAAATTGAACAAACAAAGCCTCAACCGCCTCGCCCCTGAAGTGGTCCTGCCTGCCTACGCCCTGAGCGACACCCGCCAAGGCATCGCCCATATCGGCGTCGGCGGTTTCCACCGCGCCCATCAGGCGTACTACACCGATGCGTTGATGAACCTGGGCGAAGGCCTCGATTGGGCCATCTGTGGCGTCGGCCTGCGCACCGAAGACCGCCGCGCCCGGGACGATCTCAAGGAACAGGACTGCCTGTTCACCTTGTTCGAACTGGGTGATACCGATGGCACCGAAGTCCGGGTGATCGGAGCGATCCGCGACATGCTGCTGGCCGAGGACGGTGCTCGAGCGCTGATCGACAAACTCGCCGATCCGCAGATCCGCATCGTCTCGCTGACCATCACAGAAGGTGGCTACTGCATCGACGACAGCACCGGCGAGTTCATGGCCCATCTGCCGCAGATCCAGCACGACCTGGCCAACCCGGACACGCCGAATACCGTGTTCGGTTTCCTCTGCGCCGCACTGGCCAAGCGCCGGGCAGCAGGTACGCCGGCGTTCACCTTGATGTCCTGCGATAACCTCCCGCACAACGGCGCAGTGACCCGCAAGGCGTTGCTGGCCTTCGCCGCGCTGCGGGATGTCCAATTGCGCGACTGGATCGAGCGCAACGTGAGCTTCCCCAATGCCATGGTCGACCGCATCACACCGATGACCAGTACTGAACATCGCCTGCAACTGGCCGACAAACACGGGGTGGACGATGCCTGGCCGGTGGTCTGCGAACCCTTTGTGCAATGGGTGCTGGAAGACAAATTCGTCTACGGCCGCCCGGCCTGGGAAAAGGTCGGCGTGCAGTTCACCGACGACGTCACGCCTTACGAAGAGATGAAAATCAAACTGCTCAACGGCAGCCATCTGGCCCTGACCTACCTGGGCTTTTTGAAGGGCTATCGCTTTGTCCACGAGACCATGGACGATCCGCTCTTCGTGCGCTTCATGCGCGACTACATGGACCTGGACGTGACCCCGCAGTTGTCAGCAGTGCCGGGGATCGATCTGACCGAGTACAAGAACACGCTGGTGGCACGTTTTTCCAACCGGGCGATCGCCGATCAACTGGAGCGGGTGTGTTCGGACGGTTCGTCGAAGTTTCCGAAGTTCACCGTACCAACCATCAACCGCCTGATCGCCGATGGCCGGGAGACCGAACGTGCGGCACTGGTCGTGGCGGCGTGGGCGTTGTATCTGAAGGGCGTGGACGAGAATGGCGAGACCTACTCGATCCCGGATCCGCGGGCGGCGTTCTGTCAGGCCCTGGTGGCGGATGATGCGTTGATCACCCAGCGTTTGCTGGCCGTCGAGGAGATTTTTGGCACGGCAATACCGCGTTCGGCGGAGTTTGTCGCGGCGTTCGAGTGGTGCTGCAACAGTTTGCGGAAGGTGGGGGTGACCAGGACTCTGGAGCGGGTGTTGGCTTAGACATGATGTTGAATGGACTGCCGTCTTCGCGAGCAGGCTCGCTCCCACATGGGGCAGCGTTGTACACAAAATCCCCTGTGGGAGCGAGTCTGCTCGCGAATAGGGACACCGAGATCGACCTGACACACCAAGGACCTGCCATGGCAAACCAACAACTATTCCTCGGCATCGACTGCGGCACCCAAGGCACCAAAGCCCTTGTCCTCGACGCAGTGAGCGGTCAGGTCCTCGGCCAGGGCGCCGCCGCACACACGCTGATCAGCGGCGCCAATGGCCGTCGCGAGCAAGACACCGCACAGTGGCTGGAAGCAGTCACCCTCGCCACCCGCCGCGCCTTGTCGGCGGCCAACGTCGATGGCCAGGACATCCTCGGCATTGGCGTCTCAGGCCAGCAACATGGCCTGGTGCTGCTCGACGACCAGGGCCAGGTCCTGCGCCCGGCCAAACTCTGGTGCGACACTGAAACCACCTCGGACAATGACCGGCTGCTCGAACATCTGGGCGGTGAAAAAGGATCGCTCGAACGCCTCGGCGTGGTCATCGCTCCGGGTTACACCCTGTCCAAACTGCTGTGGACCAAAGAACAGCATCCCGACATCTTTTCCCGCATCGCCCACATCCTGCTGCCCCACGACTACCTCAACTTCTGGCTCACCGGCCGAAGTTGCAGCGAGTACGGCGATGCATCCGGCACCGGCTACTTCAATGTGCGCAGCCGTCAATGGGATGTGCGGCTGCTGCGCGATATCGACCCCACCGGGCGCCTGCAAGCGGCATTGCCGAAACTGATCGACGCCCACGCAGCGGTCGGCACCGTGCTGCCGGCGATCGCCGAACAACTGGGCATCAACCCGAAGGCAATGGTTTCCAGTGGTGGTGGCGACAACATGATGGGCGCCATCGGCACCGGCAACATCCAGCCCGGCGCGATCACCATGAGCCTCGGCTCGTCCGGTACGGTGTATGCCTATGCCGACTCGCCGAAAGTCAGTGCCGATGCGGCGGTCGCGACCTTTTGTTCTTCCAGTGGCGGCTGGCTGCCGTTGATCTGCACCATGAACCTGACCAATGCCAACGGCGTCATTCGTGAGCTGTTCGAGCTGGACATCGAGCGCTTCAACGAGCTGGTGGCCCAGGCCCCCATCGGCGCCGAAGGGGTGTGCATGCTGCCCTTCCTCAACGGTGAACGGGTTCCCGCCCTGCCCCATGCCACCGGCAGTGTGCTGGGCCTGACCATGACCAACCTGACCCGGGCCAACCTGTGCCGCGCCGTGGTCGAAGGCACGACCTTTGGTTTGCGTCACGGACTGGACCTGTTGCGCCACAATGGCTTACAAAGCCGCAGCATTCGGCTGATCGGCGGCGGCTCGAAAAGCCAGGTGTGGCGGCAAATCATCGCCGACACCCTGAACACACCCGTGATTTGTACCGAACAAAGTGAAGCCGCCGCCCTTGGCGCGGCAATTCAGGCGGCGTGGTGCACATCCCGGGCGAACGGGCATGAGGACAGCCTGGCGGATCTGTGCCAGCGTTGCGTACAACTCGACATGGCCAGCGAAACCCAGCCGATTGCAGAGAACGTGGCGGCCTCGCAACGGGCCTATGAACGCTATCAACAGCATGTCGCAACCCTTTAAAGAGTGAACAACTATGTATCTGGTGTGTGGCGAAGCACTGTTCGATTTCTTCAGTGAAAACGATGCCAGCGGTCTGGCTTCCAAGATGAACTTCAAGGCCATTGCCGGCGGCTCGCCGTTCAATGTCGCGGTGGGTTTGCGCCGTTTGGGCGTGGACGCGGCGTTGTTTGCCGGGTTGTCCACTGACTACCTGGGGCGGCGCCTGTTGCAAGTGCTGCTAGATGAAGGCGTGTGCGCGGACTATCTGCTGGATTTCGCCGCGCCGACCACCCTGGCGATGGTTGCGGTCGGTGCCAATGGTTCACCGCACTACAGCTTCCGGGGTGAAGGCTGCGCCGATCGGCAGTTGAGGCTGGATCATCTACCGACGCTCGGACCAGAGGTTCGCGGTCTGCACATCGGCTCGTTCTCGTTGGTGGTGCAACCGATTGCCGACACCTTGCTGGCGTTGGTACAGCGAGAAAGCGGCAAGCGCCTGATCAGCCTCGATCCGAACGTGCGGCTCAATCCTGAACCCGATATCGATTTGTGGCGTTCGCGGATTGCCACCCTGGTCGAACATGCCGACCTGATCAAGGTCAGCGATGAGGATTTGAGCCTGCTGTATCCCGGGCAGGCCCCTGCGCAGATCATCGACGGTTGGTTGCAGCATCGCTGCCAGTTGGTGTGCCTGACCCGTGGGGGTGAAGGTGCGACGGTGTTCAGTCGCCCTTTTGGTTCGTGGTCGGTGCCGGCCTGTTCGGTGCAGATCGCCGATACCGTGGGGGCTGGAGACACTTTTCAAGCGGCATTGATTGCCTGGTTGACCGAGCAACAGCTGGATTCGATTGAGGGCTTGCGCCAACTGAGCCGTGAGCAGATCGATGCGATGGTGCGGTTTGCGGTTCAGGCGGCGGCGCTGACCTGCGGCAAGACCGGGCCGGATTTGCCGTATCGGAACCAACTAGAGCTTCAGTGAAGCTGATGGCCTCTTCGCGAGCAGGCTCGCTCCCACAATGGATCGATGTTGGACACAAAATTTGTGTTCGCTGAAGATCTACTGTGGGAGCGAGCCGGCTCGCGAAGGCATTTTCTCAGGCGCTACAGGACTGAAAAGTTGTAGCTGACGATCAACCGCGTCTCGTCCACATCCCGGGCAAACTGTTCGTAGTTGGTGCGATACGTCGCATTGCGCAGACGCAGGCTGACATCCTTGAACGTCCCGCTCTGCACCACGTATTTGAGTTCGCTGTCACGTTCCCACTCCTTGCCCTCCTGATCGCTGCCCGGCACCTTGATGTGGTCGCCGTTGACATAGCGGGTCAGGAACGTCAGCCCGTTGAGGCCGATGGCCTTGAAATCATAGTCATAGCGCAGTTGCCATGAGCGCTCCTGCGCGGCGGCGAAGTCGTTGACCTGCACATAGTTGACCAGGTACGGGTTGGTGCCATCCAGGTACGGCATCGAGTTGTCGCCGTTCATGCGCTGCCAGCCGGCGCTGAAGGTATGGCCGCTGATGGCGTAGGCGAGCATCCCGCTCAAGGCGCGGTTGTCGATGGAGCCGGCACGGGCAGCGCCGCTGTCGGCACTCTTGAGCACTCGCAAGTCGGCCTTGAGCACGCCCGCCCCCAGCGGCTGGTTGGCCAGCAACCCGATGAAATGCTGGCGATAGATGTCTTCGAGTTCGGCGTAGTGATACTGCGCGGTCAGGCGCTCATTGATCCTGTAGTCAAAACCGTACATATCGAAGTGATCGGCGGTGATGTTGCAGGCATAACGCTTGTTCTTGCAGTGCACGCGGATGTCCTGGGAATCGGTGGAATCCCGGGCGGTGTACTTGTCCAGGCGCGCGGCCATAAAGGACAGGTCCTTGACCTCTCTGGACGTGAGCATCGCGCCGTTGAACATCGTTGGCAGCAGACGCCCGTCGTTGTATTTGAGCAGCGGCACATCCGGCAACAGCGCGCCGTACTTCAACACGCTTTGCGAAACCCGGACCTTGCCCGTCAGACCCAGCTTGGCGTACTGATCCACCGAACCACGCGGGTTACTTCCGCTGGACGGTAGCAGACCGCTGTTGCTGCTGTCCGGGCTGGAGTCGAGCTTGAACCCGAGCATGCCCAGCGCGTCGACACCGAAACCGACCGTGCCTTCGGTATAGCCCGATTGCAGGTTGAGGATGAAGCCCTGGGCCGACTCGTCGCGCTTGGAGGCGCCCTGTTCGGTCGAGGTATGCCCGTCACGAAAATCGCGATTGAAATAGACGGTGCGCGATTCGATGTTCGCCTGAGTGTCATCGATAAAACCGCTCGCCCGGGTCGGTCCGGTAAAACCGGCGCACAGGACTAATGCGCCGAAGCCCAATGACTGGCGCGCGGTGATCAAGGTAAAGGGGGAACGCATGAAAAACTCCAACAGCGCTGCGTTAACGCCAAGGCGCACGCAGCCAAAAATAGCCTTCACCCGGACCAGTAGCTGGCCGGGAGAAGTGAACACGCGGGGGTGAGGGGCAATGATGGCAGAAGGCTTTATTTCGCTGCAGACGACTTTAGTCTGAATTTTCAATGCAGGAGCAAGCTTACTCGCGAGAAACCGAGAGCACCGCTGAGCGTTTCACGCGTTATCGTTCATGTCCATCGCGAGCAGAACTCGCTCCTACAGGGAAACCGTCGAGCGGTAGTGGCAAAGCGACAGGTGGCGTTCAGGCGAGTTAACCAATGCTTAATCGTACAGTCCAACACTTACTGGACCGCACGCCCTCAGAGTCCTCTGACGCCCAGTGCGGCAGGTTCGACGATACGTCGAACTCACTATCGCCTGCATTGGAGATCACCCCATGAACTCGCGCGCCCTGCTCGTTTCCGTTGCCCTTGCCTGTGCCCCGTTTGCCGGCATGGCCCAGGCCAACGACACCGCTTCCTCTCAAAACGTGCCCTCCTACCACTACGGCATGCCGCTGCACATCGGCAAGGTCATTTCGCTGACAGAACCTGCCACCATGGACTGCGAAGTGATCACCGCAAAAATGAAGTACATCGATGATCAGTCAGGCAAACCCGCCGAACTCGCCTATAGAAAACTTTCTGACGCCTGCAGTTATCAGAACTGACTGAAAAGTCTGAAATAACACCTTGCGGTATTCGCGTGAGGGATCTGACGCTATGCTTTAGCGCCTTCCCTCACTGCCGCAAGGATTCGCCATGCAGTTATCGTTTCGCCTGTTGTCGATGTTCACCGCCGTGCTATGTCTGTTCCTGGCGCTGGTCTGGGGTCTTGCGCCCGACTGGATGCTGGCCACCTGGGATATCGAGTATTCGCTGGCAGTGGGGGTGATCGCACGACGTACGGCGGTGCTGTTTGCAGTGTTGGGGGTGATGTTTTATCTGGTGCGCAACGAGGCGCCATCCGCTACCCGCAGTGCGCTGAGCAACGGTTTCATGATCG
Source organism: Pseudomonas sp. WPR_5_2 (assembly GCF_003634475.1). NCBI lineage: Bacteria > Pseudomonadati > Pseudomonadota > Gammaproteobacteria > Pseudomonadales > Pseudomonadaceae > Pseudomonas > Pseudomonas sp. WPR_5_2. The sequence continues at coordinate 565,014 of NZ_RBLA01000001.1, forward strand.
GCTGCTGGGGGCTGGCCATACTGGGTTTCGGCGAATGGCTAAACGGCCATGCCGGTCCGGGCATTTTGCTGGCTGTCGGGGTCGAACTGGCGCTGGGCCTGGCTTTTTTCCAGACCCGGCGCGCGTCGGTGGAACTCGAAACCGCGGCTTAAAGTGCTTTGCGCACCGTCTGGGGGTGCCCGGGTTCTACATAGTGATGCTGAAGATCGGTACGCAGTTCTGCGATCAGTTCGTTGATTTCCCGACAGCCATTGAGGCGTTGCGCGTTGATGCCTGTCTTCAATAGATCCAGCTGATCGGTTTCCCCGTCTGCATACACTTTTACGGTCATCGACAAATCCGGAGACAGCGTGCACTGACACCGTTTGGGCAGGAAGCTGCTTTCAATGATGTTGCGAAGTTCCAAGGCAGAAAGAAACATTGCGACCCTCTCCTTTGTGATACTGCTAAACAATCATCGACGCTGACTCGTTTGCAATCCCGGCCAGCTTAAGAACAGCTACAGCATAAAACATGCCTTGAATTACGCTCTGCAGCTCATCGGTAATTCAGGAAGTTATCCAAAAGCCAGGATAAACCGGTCATGCAATATGCGAAAAAGATCATGGGGCGCCGTGCAATTTGCACACACTTGCCGGTTTGCATTCGTCGTCGACCGCGGTAAAAATCCCAATCCCACATTAGTACATATGCAATGAGGCAACATGAATTCCATAGCCTTTAACACGACCGTCGGGCTGATTGTGGCGGCACTGTCCAGCGTCGTGCAGGCGGCAAATCTCGAAAAAGTCGCGCCCTACCCCCAACCTGAAAGCGGATTCACCCGCCAAGTCATAAACCTCACCCCGCAAACCCGGGAAGACGACTTCAAGGTGGAAATCCTCGCCGGCAAAACTCTGACCGTCGACTGCAACCGGCAACGTCTGGGGGGCACGCTTGAAGAAAAGAACCTCGAAGGCTGGGGTTATCCGTTTTACCGCCTGGAAAAAGTCATGGGTCCGGCAAGCACGCTGATGGCCTGCCCGGACGGCAAGCGCAAACAGGATTTCGTGCCAGTCATCGGTGACGGATTCATGCTGCGCTACAACAGCAAGCTGCCGATTGTCCTTTACGTGCCCAAGGATGTAGAGGTGCGTTACCGCATCTGGTCGGCGTCAAGCAAGGTCGACAGGGCCGTGTCTGAATAACCGTCGCTGCTCGTGCCATTGCCATCGCGAGCAGGCTCACTCCCACATCGGATCTGCGGCTTGCCTGTAACCCTGTGGGAGATTCATCTGGCCAGGCGCTTGAGCCCAAGCACCATCCCCCCTGCCCCCACCATCATCGCCGCCAGGAACAACGGGTAAGACACCCACCACGGCGTACCCGCCGTCATCATGCTGAACTCGGACATGCCGCCAATGCTCGCAATCAGGTTCAACGGCAGAAACACCACGTTGATCAGTGTCAGTTTGCGCAGCAGGTTGTTCATGCTGTTGTTCATCAGGTTGCCCCGTGCGTCGATGAGCCCGGAAAACACCGTCGAGTAGATTTCTGCCTGTTTGTAGCACTGATTGTTTTCAATGATCAGGTCGTCGATCAGGCCAATGGCATGGGGGCCGAAGTGCTCCTTTTGCGCATGATTGCGCAATCGGGTCAGGACCGCGCCGTTGCTGTGGATCGCGTTGATGTAATAGATCAGGCTTTCGCTGAGATTGAACATCTGGATCAGGTGCTGGTTCTGCATCGAGGCGTTGAACTTCTGTTGCAACTCCCGGGCGACCAGTTTGATGACTTTAAGGTGGCCCAAATAATGGTGGATGTTGTTGAACATCAGATCGAGCAAAACATCCAGCGGTGTATTCAGTGCCTGTCGCCTGCCCAACCCGCTGAGCGGCGCGTCGTCGGTAGCGATCACCAGCAAGCGGTCCGGGCAAAACAACAGCCCGCAGGACGACACCTCGAAAGACAGGCTGCCGGCACCCGAATAGTTTTCCGGGCGCTTCCAGATCAGGAACAGGTTGTCGGGATGGAACTCGATGCGTGAGACCTCGTCCGGGTCAAGCGCCGAAGCCAGGGCATGCTCATCGAGTTTGAAGTGACTGTGCAGCAAATCCCGCTCGGCGGCATCGGGGTTGCTGAACAGCATGACGTCGGCGTCCAGCCGCTCAACGCCATGCAATGCGCCGTGAACCAATTCGAAACTCTTGATCATCGGCGGCTCACCAGGCCTGACCGCGACGCTTGAGTTCCAGGCGGCGAACGAACTCTTCCAGCACCAGTGAATACAGATCGTCCTGCAGGTACGCGTCTTCGATGCCGGCGTCCATGTTCGGGTTGTCGTTGACCTCGATCACTACCACTTTGTCGCCGGATTGCTTCAGGTCGACTCCGTAGAGGCCATCGCCGATCAAGTTGGCCGTTTTGACCGCCAGTTCCACCACCGCACGCGGCGCTTCGTGAACCGCAAGGGTGCGGCATTCGCCGTTGATGTCCTGGCCCTTGGCCTTGTGGTTGTAGATTTGCCAGTGGCCCTTGGACATGAAGTATTGGCAAGCAAAGATCGGTTTTCGGTTGAGTACACCGATGCGCCAGTCGTACTCGGTGTAAAAAAACTCCTGCGCGAGCAGCAGCACCGAATGTTCGAACAATTCGGCGGTCGCTTCGAGCAGGGCCTGCTGACTTTCAACCTTGATCACCCCTCGGGAGAAACAACCGTCGGGGATTTTCAACACCAGCGGAAACCCCAGGCGCTCGCCAACCCGCTCGAAGTCTTCCGGTCGTTCCTTGTAGAGGATTTCGGTGGCGGGCATGCCCAGTTGATGGCTCTTGAGCAGGTCGGTCAGGTACACCTTGTTGGTGCAGCGCAGGATCGACGTCGGGTCGTCCATCACCACCAACCCTTCACTCTCGGCTTTCTTGGCGAAGCGGTAAGTGTGGTTGTCAACGCTGGTGGTCTCGCGAATCAACAAACCGTCGTATTCGGCAATTCGTGAATAGTCCTTGCGCTCGATCAGTTCGACGTCGATGCCCAGCGTCCTGCCGACCCTGACGAAGTTATCCAGTGCCTTGGCATTCGACGGCGGCAAGGCCTCTTGAGGATCGTGCAGGATGGCCAGGTCGTATCGAGCCAAGCGTCGTGAACGTGGCATGCGCCAGATCTTGCGACTGAAGCTGTCAAAGGAGTGGGCAAACTGATCTTCCTGATCTTCGCGCAACTTGTGCAGCGCACCGGACTTGATACCTTCGATGTGCCAACCATTAGTTCGGCGAAACTCAACCAGCAATATCGGACAGGCAAACACTTCAAATAACTGCCGAGCCAAATCCTGCAACGGTTCAATATGGGTCTTGCCAAAATACAACGTCAGGGTAAAACCTTCGGTATCGCTATAAGCATGGTGGCTCAGCGCTTTTTCCAGGGTTTTATCCAGGTCATCCAGCGCCAGTCCGTACAGGGATTTACGGGTCAGTTCACTGATGGTTCGCACCGACGGAATGACCTTGTGTCCACGGGCTTCGGCCAGCAGCGAGCAGTAATAACCATGCCCCAGGTACTTGTAGCTGCGGCACAGGTTGATGACCTGCACACGCTTGCCCTGCTCATTGTCGCGGGTTTGTTCCAGGTATTCCTGGGCCGTGACGATGTCCTCGCTGGGAAAGTAGGTGGCCCAGTCTTCCTTGCGTTCGACGATGATAATCAATTGGCTGGAAGTTCTATTAGTGTCATTTAAATAAGTTGCTGTCGGCAAAATTTGCTCGGATACTTCGCGCCAATGACCTTGTACCGCTGACATAGTGATTGATCCGTTGGAGAACAAGACCTTTCCTATTAAGCACGAACTTTTTCGAAAGTCCCGTTTCGTTACGCAACTTTTACGGCGGTCATATGAATACGCTTTTTCGTTTGGCGGTAATGGAAGATTTACCCGCGCTATTGCAACTTGAAGAGCAATGCTTCACCACCGATCGGCTCAACAACCGCAACTTTCAATGGATGATCAGCCGCGCCCACGGCCAACTGCTCGTGGCCCGGCGCGGTGAGGATTTGTTGGGTTATGCCGTGGTGCTGTTCCATCGGGGTACGTCACTGGCGCGCCTGTATTCGATTGCCATCGCGCCCCAGGCTCGTGGCAATGGCTTGGGCAAGCAGTTGCTCGATCGAGTCGAAGCCAGTGCCCTGGAACACGATTGCGCCTATTTGCGGCTTGAAGTGCGTATCGACAATCCGGCAGCAATCGCCCTGTATGAGCGCAACGGTTACCGACGCTTTGCCCTGATTCACGACTATTACCAGGACCATGCCGATGCCCTGCGCCTGGAAAAGCGCATCCTCCAGCACCGCGACTCGCGCGACATTCAAGTGCCCTACTACCCACAGACCACCGAATTCACCTGCGGCCCGGCGTGCCTGCTCATGGCCATGGGCGCTCTGCAACGGGACCGGTTGCTGGAGCGTCGCGAAGAACTGCAGATCTGGCGCGAGGCAACCACCGTATTCATGACCTCCGGCCACGGCGGCTGCAGCCCCCAGGGTCTGGCACTGGCCGCCTGGCGTCGCGGGTTTCGGGTGCGCCTGCAACTGAGCATGCTCGGGCCGTTGTTCCTCGACGGGGTACGGGACGAGCATAAAAAAGACGTAATGCGCCTGGTGCACGAGGAGTTCACCGCGCAACTACTTGCCAGTGACGTCGAGCGTGAGATTGGCGGGCCACTGAATCTGCCGCAACTGTTGAAGCATGGCGGGCAGCCATTGGTGCTGATCAGCAGCTATCGCCTGACTCGCTCCAAGTCGCCGCACTGGGTCATCGTCACCGATTGCGACGACGAATTCGTCTATCTGCACGATCCCGATGTGGACCATAGCCAGCATCGCCAGGCCATGGACTGCCAGCATCTGCCGGTCAGCCATGGGGAGTTCGAGAAGATGTGCAGCTTTGGGCGGGACAAATTACGGGCGGCGGTGATTCTTTACCGTCGGTGAGAAACCTGTGGCGAGGGAGTTTACTCCCGCTCGGCGGCGGAGCCGTCGCAAGACCTGTTTGCACGATTTGCCTGAAAGAATGCTAGGGGCCGCTTCGCACCCCAACGGGAGCAAGCTCCCTCGCCACAAAAGCAAAACTATTTCAAGCCGATCTTGTAAAGCTCCCCATCCTCTTCATCGGTCAACACGTACAAATACCCATCCGGCCCTTGCCGTACATCGCGAATGCGCTTGCCGAGTTCACCCAGTAAGCGCTCTTCGTGAACGACCTTATCGCCGTCGAATTGCAGGCGGATCAATTCCTGGGTCACCAGCGCGCCGATGAATGCGTTGTGCTGCCAGGCCTTGAAGCGATCACCGTCGTAGAACGCCATGCCACTCAAGCCGGGTGACTTTTCCCAGACATGGTGTGGCCCGACGGTGCCCTCGGCGTTTTTGCCGTTGGCTTCCGGAATCGGCTGCCCGGAATAGTCGATGCCGTGGGTGGCCAGCGGCCAGCCGTAATTCTTCCCGCGTTCGATGATGTTGACCTCGTCACCACCCCGGGGACCGTGCTCGTTTTCCCAAAGGATGCCGGTCCAGGGGTTGAGCGCTGCGCCTTGCGGATTGCGAACGCCGTAGGCCCAAATCTCGGGACGTACGCCGGCCTGGCCGACAAAGGGGTTGTCGTCCGGCACCTTGCCATCCGGATAGATCCGCACGATCTTGCCTTGAAGCTTGTCGAGATCCTGGGCAGTCGGGCGATCGTTGTTTTCGCCCAGGGTAATGAACAGATAACCCTCGCGGTCGAACACCAGTCGCGAACCAAAATGGTTGCCGACCGACAGCTTGGGTTCCTGGCGGAAAATTACTGTGAAATTTTTCAGGTTCGTCAGGTCCTCGGACAACTGTCCACGGCCGACGGCAGTGCCGGCCTTGTCACCCTGACCGCCACCTTCGGCGTACGACAGATAGAGCGTGCGGTCCTGCTTGAAATCCGGTGACAACGCCACATCCAGCAATCCGCCCTGCCCTTTGGCCCAGACCTTTGGTACGCCGTTGATGGGCGCGGACAGTTTGCCGTCGGCGGTCACGACTCGCAGGTTGCCGGGCCGCTCAGTCACCAGCATGCCTTTGCGGTCAGGAAGAAACGCCAGCGCCCAGGGATGTTCCAGCCCCCGGGCAATCGGCGTGACCTCCAGGGTGCCCTGTTCGCTGTTCAAGTCCCGGGAAGGCGCCGCCAGAGCAGACAGTGTGGCGATCAGACATGCGCTGGCGCAGACAGTGGCCAGGAGGGGCTTCAGGAGGGCTGGTCGCAACATGCACGGTTCCTATTGTCATGGGAATGTGTGACTGGACGGTTGCCTGTCACTCAATTACTGGTGGCTGGGTCTCGAACAGGTGGGTTAGGGAGAAACTTGGGTGGATTGGCGGGCACTGACTGACTCTGGGGATAGCGATTGCCAATACCGCCGTTGTCGAGGGTCGGCGGCCGCGGCACCGGCACGGTGTTCGGGCCACGAATCGCCGGGGCGCTGGGTTGCGTGCCCTGCATGCTGTTGGGATTGGCGCGGCGGATCGGGCTGTTGTATGGATTGTTATTGCCGCTGTTCGGCAGCGTCTGGGCGACCTGCAAGGGTGAGTGCGCCGAAATGTCCTGCGCCTGGGCCCACGGGCCCAAAACGCCGCTCAAGGCCAGCAGAATGAGGCCGGGTATGCTTCGGTTCATGGGGTGCCTCGCGACGTGGGCGTGTTCAAGGTCTTCGATAACACGCTACGCCCAGGGCTCGGATTTGTTAACCAAAACCTCCAGGGCGAGATGTAACACGAAGTTGATCCCCTGCCCGCAAAGGGCTACAGGCCGCTGAAACTTTTGCGCGCGACCGCAGGTCACCTGAACATCACTTTCGAGAACACGACCATGGCGCGGGCAATCTGGAAAGGCGCGATCAGTTTCGGGTTGGTGCATATCCCCGTGGCACTGGTTTCGGCGACTTCCTCGCAAGGGGTGGACTTCGACTGGCTCGATAGCCGCAGCATGGAGCCGGTGGGCTACAAGCGCGTCAACAAGGTCACCGGCAAGGAAGTGACCAAGGAGCACATCGTCAAGGGTGTCGCCTACGAAAAAGGCCGATACGTCGTACTCAGCGAAGAGGAAATCCGCTCGGCGCATCCACTGTCGACCCAGACCATCGATATCTTTTCCTTTGTCGACAGTGAGCAGATTCCGTTGCAGAACATCGACACGCCTTATTACCTCGCGCCGGATAAACGCGGCGGCAAGGTTTATGCGCTCTTGCGTGAAACCCTCTCAAAAACCAACAAAGTCGCCCTGGCCCGCGTGGTGCTGCATACCCGTCAGTATCTCGCCGCCTTGATGCCCATGGAATCGGCCCTGGTGCTGGTGAAACTGCGCTGGCCGGCGGAGGTACGCAGCCTGGATGAACTGGCGCTGGGACCGGACGTGACCAAGGCCGAACTGGCCAAGGGCGAACTGGACATGGCCAAGCGCCTGGTGCAGGACATGAGCGCCGAGTGGTCGCCGGACGATTATCGGGATGAGTTCGAAGACAAGATCATGGCGCTGGTCGACAAGAAGGCCCATGAAGGCAAGATCGAGGATGTTGAAACGGATACGGAAGAAGAGACCCGCAAGACGGCGGATGTGATTGATTTGACCGAGTTGCTCAAGCGCAGTCTGGGGAGCAAGGGGGCGGGTAAGCCAGTATCCAAGCCCAAAGCGGCAAGCAAACCTGCGCCAAGGAAGAAAGTCAGCAAGTGATGTGCTGAACGTTGCGTCCCCATCGCGGGCAAGCCCGCTACCACAGGGCGGCGCTGAAACACTTCTCAGATCAGGACGAAGATCGCCAGCAAACCACCAAAAATCGCCCACTTTTCCAGGTAATAGAGCTTGCGATTGCGCTTTTTCAGCTCTTTGCCGCGCAGGCGAATCCTGTAGATCTTGCTGAACAGGCGATTGATGCCGCCGGTCTTGTCACCCGCTTCATTCGGCGCGCCCGCGGCCGACATTACGGTGCGGCTGAACCAGCCATTGAACGCTGCCGCCCAGCGATATTTCATTGGGCGCTCGACATCGCAGAACAAAATGATGCGGTTTTGCTCCGTGGTGTTCTCGGCGTAATGAATGTAGGTCTCGTCGAACATCACCGCTTCACCGTCACGCCAGTGGTAGTTCTGGCCATCGACGTTGATGTAGCAGCCTGCATCGTTGGGCGTTTCCAGGCCCAGGTGATAGCGGTAGGAACCGGCATACGGGTCACGGTGACGCACCAGCCTGGAACCCGGTGGCAACTCGGCGAACATCGCCGCCTTGATCGAGCCGATGCCCTGCACCAGTTCGGTAGTACGCGGGCAGAGCTTCATTGCAGAGGGGTGGCTGTCGCCGTACCACTTGAGGTAGAAGCGTTTCCAGCCGGTCTTGAAAAACGAGTTGAAGCCGACATCGTCGTACTGGTTCGAGCGCTTGATCTCACCGGCCCGCAGCAGGTTCTGGCCTTCGGCACGGATTTCCTCCCAATGGGTTTGCAATGGCGTCAAGTCGGGAAAATCCGCCGGATCGAGAAACGGCTTGTTGGGGATCCTGGAAAACAGATAAAGGAAGCAATTGATCGGCGCCAGAAAGGTCGAATGATCGCTTAACTGGCGGCGCAGCTTGTGGCGCACGTGACCACGCAGGTGTACATACGCGATGGATACAACGTAGAGAGTGGCAATGATGATTTTCACGGAAATCGTCACACGTCAGAAGTAAACAACCTGCGCCCCCTACCCACCAATGGTCTGCGGGTCTTGTGCAGCGTCTGCAAACGTAACAGTGGTCCGGGCGCCCGTCCTTGAGCCGATGCCGTATCCCGGCATCAGAGAAAGATGGCATTTTAGCCACAGATTGTAACCAATAGTTAATCTGAAACGGTGAAAATGTGTCCGCCGAAACGACCAATGCATCGCGGCGGCCTCATTGCCCTATCGTTTAAAGAGCCAGACCAGTACAATCGCCGCCAAACTTTACGCGCCCCCCTTGGTTGATGACGGGAATGACCCCGGCCTCAGCGCACTTCGACTCGGGCCAAGCGCTCCACATGCAGCTGTCCACTTATTGCCAGATGGAACTTCCGCTTCTGACCGGGATGTATGTCCCGTGATCCGAATCGTGGAAACGGGTACTGATTCGGTACTGCCGCACCCTAGCTACTCTGAATGCTTCGCAGGAAAAACCTTTGATTTCTACAGCTAACATCACGATGCAGTTCGGCGCCAAGCCGCTTTTCGAAAACGTTTCGGTCAAGTTCAACGGTGGCAACCGTTATGGCTTGATTGGCGCCAACGGTTGCGGCAAGTCGACGTTCATGAAAATTCTCGGCGGTGATCTAGAGCCCTCCGGTGGCCAGGTCATGCTCGAGCCGAACGTACGCCTGGGTAAATTGCGTCAGGACCAGTTCGCCTACGAAGAATTCACCGTGATCGACACCGTGATCATGGGTCACGAAGAGCTGTGGAAGGTCAAGGCCGAGCGCGACCGCATCTATTCGCTGCCGGAAATGAGCGAAGAAGACGGCATGGCCGTGGCCGAGTTGGAAACCGAGTTCGCCGAGATGGACGGCTACACCGCCGAATCCCGTGCCGGTGAACTGCTGCTGGGTCTGGGTATTCCACTGGAACAGCATTTCGGCCCGATGTCCGAAGTGGCTCCGGGCTGGAAACTGCGGGTGTTGCTGGCCCAGGCACTGTTCTCCGATCCGGAAGTGCTGTTGCTCGACGAACCGACCAACCACCTGGACATCAACACCATTCGCTGGCTGGAATCGATTCTCACCGTGCGTAACAGCACCATGATCATCATTTCCCACGACCGTCACTTCCTCAACAGCGTCTGCACCCACATGGCCGACCTGGACTACGGTGAACTGCGCCTGTTCCCGGGCAACTATGACGAGTACATGACCGCGGCGACCCAGTCCCGCGAGCAACTGCTGTCGGACAACGCCAAGAAGAAAGCCCAGATCGCCGAACTGCAAACGTTCGTCAGCCGCTTCTCGGCCAACGCCTCGAAAGCCAAGCAGGCCACCTCCCGCGCCAAGCAGATCGACAAGATCCAGCTGGCCGAAGTCAAGCCATCGAGCCGCGTGAGCCCGTTCATCCGCTTCGAACAGACCAAAAAGCTGCACCGCCAGGCCGTGACCATCGAGCAGATGTCCAAGGGCTTCGACGGCAAGACCCTGTTCAAGAACTTCAGCTTTACCGTCGAAGCCGGCGAGCGCGTGGCGATCATCGGCCCGAACGGTATCGGCAAGACCACCTTGCTGCGTACGCTGATGGGCGAACTGACCCCGGACGCCGGCTCCGTGAAGTGGACCGAAAGCGCGGAGCTGGGCTACTACGCCCAGGACCATGCCCATGACTTCGAAGACGACGTCAGCCTTTTTGACTGGATGGGCCAGTGGACCCAGGGCGAGCAGATCATTCGTGGCACCCTGGGCCGCATGCTGTTCTCCAACGACGAGATCCTCAAGTCGGTCAAGGTCATCTCCGGTGGTGAGCAAGGGCGCATGCTGTTCGGCAAGTTGATCCTGCAAAAACCGAACGTACTGGTGATGGACGAACCGACCAACCACCTGGACATGGAATCCATCGAGGCGCTGAACCTGGCGCTGGAGAACTACCCAGGCACGCTGATCTTCGTCAGCCACGACCGTGAGTTCGTATCGTCCCTGGCCACTCGCATCATCGAGCTGAGCCCCAATGGCGTGACCGACTTCAGCGGTACCTACGACGACTACCTGCGTAGCCAGGGTGTGGTGTTCTAAGGGTAGCTATTAGTTTCGAGCTGCAAGCTTCAAGAGAAAAGCCCTGTCCTGGTGATGGGGCTTTTTGCATTTCAAGGTTACCTTTCTCATTGGTATCAAGAGCTTCGCGAGCAGGCTCGCTCCCACAGGGAAACGCGTTCCAAATGTGGGAGCCAGGATGTGGTGTTCTAAGGGTAGCTACTAGCCTTTAGCTGCAAGCCTCAAGTGAAAAGCCCTGTCCTTGTGACGGGGCTTTTTGCATTTCAAGGTTACCTTTCTCATTGGTATCAAGAGCTTCGCGAGCAGGCTCGCTCCCACAGGGAAACGCGTTCCAAATGTGGGAGCCAGGG
>NZ_RBLA01000001.1:576117-806861 GCF_003634475.1 Pseudomonas sp. WPR_5_2
TTTTTGCATTTCAAGGTTACCTTTCTCATTGGTATCAAGAGCTTCGCGAGCAGGCTCGCTCCCACAGGGAAACGCGTTCCAAATGTGGGAGCCAGGGTGTGGTGTTCTAAGGGTAGCTATTAGTTTCGAGCTGCAAGCTTCAAGTGAAAAGCCCTGTCCTGGTGATGGGGCTTTTTGCATTTCAAGGTTACCTTTCTCATTGGTATTAAGAGCTTCGCAAGCAGGCTCGCTCCCACAGGGAAACGCGTTCCAAATGTGGGAGCGAGCCTGCTCGCGAAGGCGCCCTCAAAGACAATGAATATAGTTAGCCTGCTTCCTTTTATCCCGCCGCCAAGCCATCATGCAGGTCTCCCACCGCCGCCCGCGAAAGAGCCCCCATGTCTGTGCAGCAACAGCCACCGCAAAGCTCCATGGCGATCACTCTGCAGATCGTCTCCATCGTCTTCTATACCTTCATCGCGTTCCTTTGCATCGGCCTGCCCATTGCGGTGTTGCCGGGGTATGTCCATGAGCAGTTGGGGTTCAGTGCGGTCATCGCGGGGCTGACGATTGGCTCGCAGTACCTCGCTACCCTGCTCAGCCGGCCCATGGCCGGGCGCATGTCAGACAGCATCGGCACCAAGCGCGCCATCGTTTACGGTTTGTCCGGAATTGTGTTGAGCGGCGTGCTGACGCTGTTGTCGACCTTGTTGCAAAGCGTTCCATTGGTGAGCCTGCTGATCCTGATCGCCGGTCGCCTGCTGCTCGGGATCGCCCAGGGTTTGATCGGGGTCGGCACCATCAGTTGGTGCATGGGCCAAGTAGGTGCAGAACACACGGCGCGTTCGATTTCGTGGAACGGCATTGCTTCCTACGGCGCGATTGCCATCGGTGCGCCGCTGGGGGTGGTGATGGTCGATCGACTTGGCTTCAGCAGCCTGGGGATCGCGCTGTCGGTGCTGGCCGCGCTGGCACTGTTGCTGATCCGCAACAAACCCTCGGTGCCAGTGGTACGCGGTGAACGCCTGCCCTTTTGGGCTGTGTTCGGGCGCATCGCGCCCTTTGGTGCGAGCCTGAGCCTGGCTTCCATCGGCTACGGCACCCTGACCACCTTCATCACCCTGTATTACGTCAACCTTGGCTGGAGCGGTGCGGCTTATTGCCTGACGGTGTTTGGCGTGTGTTTCATTCTGGCGCGGTTGCTATTCATTTCCAGCATCAGCCGCTTCGGTGGATTTACCTCGGCCATTGCTTGCATGACCATTGAAACCGTCGGCCTGACGTTGTTGTGGCTCGCGCCTTCGACCGGCTACGCCTTGATCGGTGCCGGCCTGACCGGGTTTGGCCTGTCACTGGTGTACCCGGCACTGGGCGTCGAGGCGATCAAGCAGGTGCCCAATTCCAGCCGTGGCGCAGGGTTGAGTGCTTACGCAGTGTTTTTCGATCTGGCGCTGGCGATTGCCGGGCCATTGATGGGCGCAGTGGCGCTGAACCTGGGGTATTCGTGGATTTTCTTCTGCGCGGCGTTGTTGTCGGTAACCGGGCTCGGTTTGACCTTATTGCTCAAGCACCGGGCGATGGCCTAGGCTGATCGCGATCCATGTGGGAGCGAGCCTGCTCGCGAAGACGGTGTATCAGGCACCAATGATGCTGAATTTGACGCCCCTTTCGCGAGCAGGCTCGCTCCCACAATGGTTCCGAGTGAACTATTGATCCGCGGTCTGCATCCCGGCCCGGGTCGCCTTGCCCAGGGTATGGGCGAAGAAGCGTCCGGCTTCGGAAATCAGGTTGCGGTGAATGTCTTCACGATCGACACCATCGGCGTCGGTGCACAGTGCCGGCGTGATGACGATCTGTTCGTCGTTGCACGGTGCCATGAACACGAAATGGCCGGCACCGGCCAGTAATTTGAAGTCCGGCGCGACAGGCAGCTTGCGCGCCAGTGCGGCGGCGTTCTTGTCGAAGGCCACCAGTTTGTCGCCGTCACCGCTGTAAAGCAGCACCGGCACATGCACGTCGGCCAGGGTATGACGGCCGAATTTAAGGCTAAGCGGCGCCATCAACAACAATGCATGGACGCGCGGGTCGGCCACCGGTTGCAAATCATCACGGTCGACGATCAGTTCACCCTGGGTGTTGCAGGCATCCCGATCGTCCGGGCGTTCCTGGCAGTAACGGCGCAGGCGGTCCAGGTCCGGCGTCGCCCCGGACAGTATCAACGCCGTCTCTCCACCCGCCGAATAACCGATGACCCCGACCTGATCGGCATTGACGAACGGCGCCAGCATGCGGTCGCCCAGCGTCGCGGTAATGGCTTCGGAAATCTGGATCGGTCGACCGTACAGATTGCTCAGGGTGCCGAGTCGGCTGTGGTCCCTGGAGTTATCACCCGGATGAATCACCGCCACCACAACGAAACCCTTGCGTGCCAGCGACGTAGCCAGGTCATGCAGGGCCAGCGGGGTTCCGGTGTTGCCGTGGGACAGCATCAGCATGGGGAAGCGGCCCATGGCGACTTTAGTGTCTTCGCCGGCCTCGACCGTATAGCCCTCAAGCTTGCTGGAGTGCTCTTTTTCGCTGGAAGGATAAAACGCGATGGCACGCATCGGTTGCAGATCGAGAGGATCGAGAAAAGTCATCTCGTGGTAACCGACGCTCCAGTGAGGATGCGGCGCAGGGGCGGCGTGCACTGAATTCAGGCTGCCGAACAGGCAAATCAGTAAGGTTGCACAAAGACGCATCATGGGATGCCCCACCTGTTACCGGACCGGAGACGTTCACCCTCGACTGCATAACCCGGGCCATAATTTTACGAACGATATGAAATGGCCAGAAACAAAAAACTCCGTATCTGACCCTTGCGTGATCAGAATACAGAGTTTTTTGGGGATTGCCTGCGTCGTTTGACGTCTTTACGCAAGCCTTACGCGGCGGCGAACAATTGCTCGCTGATTTGCGCCTGGGCATCGCTCATCGCTTTGGTACGCACTTCGTCACCATAAGCCAGGCCATGAGCGCGGACGAATTCGATGTCGGTGATGCCGATGAAGCCGAACAGCACCTTCAAGTACTCTTCGTGGGCGACGCCGGTTGCCTGGCCAGCATGCAGGCCGCCGGAGGTCGAAACGATCACCACTTTCTTGCCACCGCACAGGCCTTCAGGGCCGGCTTCGGTGTAGCGGAAGGTCTGGCCGGCAACAGCGATGCGGTCGATCCAGGCCTTCAATTGAGTCGGGATGGTGAAGTTGTACATCGGCGCGGCAATGACCACGGCATCGGCGGCAAGGAATTCGGCCAGGGTCGAGGCGCTCAATTCAGCTTCGTGCTGTTGGGCAGCGTTGCGCAGTTCAGCCGTAGTGCCCGCTGCAACCAGGGTAGTCGAGGAGAAGTGGCTGATGGCATCGGCAGCCAGGTCGCGGTAGGTCACCACGGCGCTTGGCTCGGCGGTTTGCCAGGCTTTTACAACTTCGCTGCTCAGCAGACGGGAAGCCGAGTTGTCACCAAGAATGCTCGAATCGATGTGCAGCAGTTTCATGTGGGATCTCCAGGTGAGGATCGCCGCCAGGGCGATCTGATGGAAACAATCCTACAGATGAAACCAATAGCTGATTAGACTGCAACAATGCGATAGTTTGTCCCACTGATAGAACAATCGAGAAGCCGCCATGCAAGACCTCAATGACCTCTATTACTTTGCCAAAGTCGTGGAGGCCGGTGGCTTCGCGGCCGCCGGGCGTACGCTGGGGATTCCCAAGTCACGGCTGTCTCGTCGCATTGCCGAACTGGAGGAGCGCCTCGGTGCGCGACTGCTCCAGCGTACCACCCGCCAACTCAAGCTGACGGCCGTGGGCGAACGTTACCTGAGGCACTGCCAGGCCATGCTGCTGGAGGCAGAAATGGCCGATGAAGCCGTGGCCAGCATGTCCAGCGAGCCCCGTGGACGACTGCGGGTTTCATCCCCTGTCGGACTGGCTCACGAGATGCTGCCCGGGGTGATCAGCAGCTTTCTGGAGAAGTTTCCGCAAGTGCAACTGGAGGTCATGCTGGTCAATCGCCGCGTCGACCTGGTGACCGAGGGCGTTGACGTTGCCTTGCGCGTGCGCGAGCCGGGGGATGAAGACCCGTTGCTGGTCACCCGCCGCTTGCGCCAGGCGCAGATGCTCCTGGTGGCCAGCCCCGCTTTCCTGCACGGTCATGAAATCAATCATCCAGATGACCTGAAAAACCTGCCGACACTTGGCGCGCTCGAACCGGATCGCATGGTGCACATTCGCCTGGTCGATCGCCAGGGCAAACACTACGATCTGGCCCTTGAAGCGCGATTGGGCATTGACGATTTCATTGTCCGCAAGACTTGCACCCTCGCCGGCCAGGGTTTCACCACGTTGCCGATGATGTATTGCGAACAGGAACTGGCTAGCGGCTCACTGGTGCAATTGCTGCCCGAATGGTCGATGCCTGGCGGCTGGCTGCAAGCGGTCTACCCTCATCGACGCGGCGTGATGCCTGCGGTACGTGCCTGGCTCGACCATCTGATCGAAACCTTCAATGCCTGTGGGGACCGTTTGATATGAAGGCTGCACGCATGAACGAAGCGCAGGTCGCGGCTTTTTGCCTGGCCTTGCCCGGCGCTCGGGAAGATTACAAGTGGGGTGGCGTGCGGGTATTTTCAGTGGCCGGGAACAAGATGTTCGCCTTGCAGAACCTGCGCGGCGACTCTCTGGCGTTCAAGGTCGACAAGGACCTGTTTCTCGGTCACTGCGACCGTCCGGGCATTCATCCGGCGCCTTATCTGGCGCGGGCCCAGTGGATCATCATGACAACGCCCTACCCCCTCGGCGCCGAGGAGTTGCAAGGCTTGCTGCGGCGTTCCCATCAACTGGTGGTCAGCAAGTTGCCCAAGCGTACGCAGGTCGGATTGTTGCTTTAAACCAGCGCCAACAGGTTTGCACCGAGAAACAACTGGTCAATCCAGAACACCTGGTGCAACAGCACGATCAGCCAGAACACCAGTTGAAACGAAACCTTGCGCGTCTTGTGCCGGAACACTTGCTGCGCCAACAAAGCGCCCGGCCAACCGCCGGCGAACTCCAGCGCATGCAGCACGTTTTCCGGAGTACGCCAGTGATCGGCGCGCGCCTTGCGCTTGTCGCTCCAATACAACAGAAACGCCGCCACGCTGACGATGCCGTAGGCCGCCAGGGGAATCAGCGAAACCCCACGCAGCCACATCGACATCGAACCGAACAGCGGCAGCGCGCACAGGATCGCGAACACCAGCCATTTCAGCCGAAGATTGCGGATTTCTCCCCCGGCGTTGCGTCCGGGGTTGTTGCGCGCGCCGGAATCACTCATGGCTTGACCGCGGTCCAGTCGATCCAGCCGAACAACCAGGTCGCCAAGATCAGCAGGCCGAACGCAATGCGGTACCAGGCGAACACTGCGTAGCTATGGCTGGCGATGAACTTGAGCAAGCCCTTGACGGCAATCATCGCGAAAATGAACGCCGTGACGAAGCCGATTGCGAAGACCGGGAAGTCAGACGCCACGAACAGGTGACGGTACTTGTAACCCGAGTAAACCGCCGCTCCCACCATGGTCGGCATGGCGAGGAAGAACGAGAACTCGGTAGCGGTCTTGCGCGACAGGCCGAACAACAAGCCGCCGATGATCGTTGCACCGGAGCGGGAGGTGCCCGGAATCATCGCCAGGCACTGGGCGAAGCCGACTTTCAAGGCGTCTTTCCAGGTGATTTCATCAACCGTTTCGGCATGCACTTGATGTTGGCGCTGCTCGGCCCACAACATGATGAAACCGCCCACGACCAGAGCGCTGGCTACCGTGATCGGATTGAACAGGTACTCGTGGATCAGGTCGGCGAAAATCACCCCCAGTACCACCGCCGGCAGGAAGGCAATCAACAGGTTGGCAGTGAAGCGTCGCGCACTTGGCTGCGTCGGCAACCCGACGACCACGTCGAAAATCTTGCGGCGAAACTCCCACACCACCGCCAGGATCGCCCCGAGCTGGATAATGATGTTGAACGCCATGGCGCGCTCGCCACCGAAATCGAGCAGGTCGGCCACAATAATCTGGTGCCCGGTACTGGAAATGGGCAAAAACTCTGTCAGCCCCTCTACAACCCCAAGAATCAACGCCTGAAAGGCAGTCCAAAGATCCATCAATCCCCCAAAAGGCAATGCGTCAGCGCAGGCCTCGTCAGTATTTTTCAAAGCATTCAGCGTAGTTGAAAACCCGCGCGCACAAGATACCCGCAGGCCGTGGAAAATTCCGTGAAATATCCGTGTGCAGTCAGGCTTTTCCGCGAAGGTCAGCTTGATCCTCTGTAGAAGCAGCCGGTCGACGCTCGATTGCTCGCAAAAAAATTTCAACAATAAGGCGCGCCCTCCAGATGAGGCGTGGCGCCCTGACGTCCATCTCGAGCAAGCTCGCTCCTGCAGAGGGTACAATCCGCCCCCTCTTCGACTTCCCCCAAGGAACCTTCATGTCCGGGCTTGAACTGTTTGCCGCCTCCCTCGGTGTCATCGCCGTCTGGTTGACGGTCAAACAGAACCCTTGGTGCTGGCCGATCGGCCTGATCATGGTGCTTATATATAGCTGGGTATTTTTCGAGGTGAAGCTGTATTCGGACATGTTGCTGCAAGTGATCTATGCCGCCCTGCAGATTTATGGCTGGTGGCAATGGACCCGTGCGGGCGATGCGCGACAGGGTCGCGAGGTCAGCCGGCTTGATGGCCAAACGGTGGTGTTCGGCCTGGTCATCGGTGCCATCGGCAGCCTGATGCTGGGTGCCGCCATGGCACACTGGACCGACGCGGCCCAACCTTGGCTCGATGCGGCACTCACGGGATTCAGCCTTGTGGCGCAGCTGTGGATGGCGCAAAAACGGGTTCAATGCTGGCCGTTGTGGATCGTCGTGGATGTGATCTTCGTCGGGTTGTTCGTCTACAAGGCGTTGTACCTGACCGCCGTCCTGTACGGATTATTCCTGCTACTGGCCGTGCAGGGTTGGCGTGAATGGCGCGCGGCCCCGGCGCTGCGCACATGAAGGTGTTGGTGCTTACAGGCCCTGAATCCAGCGGCAAGAGTTGGTTGTCGGCACAGTTGCAAGCGCATTTCGGTGGAACAGTGGTCGACGAGTACGTGCGCTGGTTTATCGAGCAAAACCGGCGAGACACCTGCCTGGCCGATATTCCGGAGATCGCCCGGGGCCAGCTCCGATGGGAGGATGAGGCACGTGCCCGACGCCCACGGCTGCTGATCCTCGATACCCACTTGCTGAGCAACATGCTGTGGAGCCAGACATTGTTTGGCGATTGTCCGGCCTGGATCGAGCAAGCATTGCTGGCACGGCAATACGACCTGCATTTTCTGCTGAGCCCTGAAACAGTGGACTGGCATGACGACGGGCAGCGCTGCCAACCGCGACTGGCAGAGCGCCAGGCGTTTTTCCAGGCCAGCCGTCAATGGCTCGACCTGCACCGCCAGCCCTACCAGGTCCTGCAAGGTGATTGGAAACAGCGCGAGGACGCGGCATTCGAGGCGGTGACGCGCTTGCTCAAGGCCTGATCGGGCTAGCCGCCCTGCGGATAATGTCCGTTCTTGAAACACTCTCCCCGGGGCAAACCCGCGAGCTAAAGCACTTTAGGCACTCTGGCAAGAAAATGTTAAGTCGGTGATACAACCCGCCTTCAGGGCCCTTAGCGAGCAATGCCGCCAGCAGGGACCGCGATTTAGAGCGGTTCTGTCTCAGTGGCTTTACAAATTTTTTTAAACACTTCGACTATTGAAGCCAACCAACTGATTTCAAGAGAAAAACCAAAACCGGCACACCTTCTGCTCTATTCCTCGTATCGCTGATAAGGGCCAGCGTTTCAATACAGAAGGAATTGCCGCCGTGGGGAAACTCAATAAAAACTTTTATACCCTCCTGCTGATCGGATGCGCGCTGGGCTCAAGTGTTTGCCTGCCCGTACAGGCAGACAACGGCATCATTATCATCAAGCGTGATGTCCAACCGCGCATGGCAACGCGTCCGCCGGTGATTCCCGACCCGAACCCCACGACCGTCAATGCCAACCCGTCCCAAACTATCCTCAAACAAACGAACGAGTTGAGCGACGGCGACTTTGCCGGTGTCGCCAGTGGTTCAGGCATCTCCCGCCTGGTCACTCAAAACACCAACAACCTGGGCGGTAATATCAGCAACCAGTCCCAACTTTCCAATTTGCCTGCCGGACGTTCGGGAAATTCAGGCAATGGTATTGCCAATATGGTCAATTCGAGCGTCCAGCAAGGCCTGGGTGCTCTGAAAATCATAACGGGAGACCGTTAAGATGAATCGTACGCTGCTGATGATCGCCATGTTTTGCAGTGCATCGACCTTTGCCCAATCCCCCGTCATCGATAACGCCGAAATCAGCGGTTCGGGCGCTCAATACCAGGGCAACCTCACCGTCAACCAGGCGGCGGGCGATCTGCAACAACAAGCCAACGCCCGGGCCATCGCCGTGGGCCGTGACGCCAGCGCGAGCACCCAGATTCGCCAACGGCTGCGTACGATTGTCGACCCCAGGATCGATGCGCGGTCCAGCATCCAGGGCGACTCCTTCAGCCATGGCAGCGGCGCTCTGGGCGTGAACCAGAGCTCGGGCGCCAGCACTCAGCAAGCCAACGCACTGAGTATCAGCATCAGTGCTCAGCCGCAAAGTCTCGACGACAGCGTCCTCATGCAACAGAACGTGGCGCTGCTCATCAACTCCGATCCAACTGACTCTGCACCAGGCTATCGCCAGGTCTCTACCAGTGACCAGGCTTTCACCGGTAGCCGTGGGGTGATTCAGTTGAATCAGAGCGCCGGGGTGGGAAACCGAATGGCCAACACCCTGAGCGTACGGGTCGTGGATTGACCCAAACAGGTAATAACAACACTTAACCTAAAATAAAGTACGGAGAATCACCATGAAACCTTCGATGGCACTCAAGCCTCTGGTTTTCGCAATTGCTGCGGTCATGGCTGTAGCTGTACACGCTGGACAGAATGATGAGCACCACCACGGCCATCATAACAACCACCACACCCCACCTCCAACCAAGATCCCTGTTTATGCGACTGCCAATGCTACCGACAAGCAAAGCAGCACCAACAATCGCATCTACAACGAAGGGACTCAGAACAGCGCTGAGATGACCGACTCTGCCACCGGCACCAGCGGCAACGTCGGCGTCAACGTGGCTGCAGGCGACGGCAACCAACAAGACAACGCGGCCGCCATCGCAAACGCTGCATCCGACAACTCCGGTCGCGATAACAGCTTCGTGTTCGGTGATGCCAGTGCTACTGCCAAAGTCACGCAATACAGCAACAATAACAAGGTCTACAACTACGGCAGCACAGCCTCTGCTGTGATGAGCGGATCGGGTAATGGCGGCAGCGGCAACATGGGTATCAACATTGCTGGTGGCGACCTTAACCAACAGAAAAACACCATGGCAATTGCCAACTCCAATGCCCCACTCGGCAACGCAACCGCCTCCGCCTCTGCCAATCAAAGCGGCCCTGGCTTGGTCGTAACCAACGAAGCCGATCGGACCTTCCGCCTCGATACGATCACGCTCACCACCACGAAGAGCGGCAGCGCTTCCTTCGATAAGTCTTTCGAAGCGAGCGGCAGTCAAAGCAATTCTTCGAGTTGGGCTGCTGCCGGTTCGAAGAACTCTAACTCCAGCAAGTCTGTTAGCGTTGATGTCAGCGGTTCAAAAAGCAGCCATGCCAGTGGTTCCAACGACAGCGCTGCGAGTGGTTCGAACAGCATGACTGCAAGCGGCTCCAACAGCAGCAGTGCAAGCGGATCTTCGAGTGCTTCTGTGAATGCTTCCCTGAACGCTTCTCTGGACGCTTCTGCGGCAGCCTCGCAATCCAATACCTACGGCAATCACACCCGCAGCAGCAGTTCCGACAAGTCGCTTAACGTATCGCTCAATGCATCGCTTGACGCATCGATCGACAAATCGTTCGACAAATCGCACCAATCCTCGTTCGACAAATCGCGCGACTCCTCGTACGACAGATCGAACAGCTCTTCGTACGATAAGTCCCGCGATTCCTCGTTCGAAAAATCGTTCGATAAATCGGTCGAGAAATCGGCTTCCTCCTCGTTCGACAAATCGGGCAGCAAATCGTCTGAATCTGCGTACGACAAAGCGAAGAGCTTCAGCGAAAGCAGTTCGTTTGATCTGAGCAACACTGTTTCCTACCAAGTGCTGACTCCAACTGGCTGGGCCAACCCTGTGACCAACACTGCAACCCTGAGTGGTTCGGTGAATGGCGGCAGTGGCAACCTGGGCGTCAACGTAGCGGCCGGTGTGGGCAACCAACAAAGCAACTCGCTGTCCATCGCCAACCAATCGTTCTAAATGCTGTCTATTGAGGCCCCCGCACGGGGGCCTTTTTTCAACACAACCAGAAGGCATCCCCTATGCGCATTATCACCTTGGCACTTTTGCTCTGCGTGGCCAGTGTGATCGAGGCTGCACAAATGCCGCTTGCCGTCCTGCCGGGTGGTGCTGTGGTGTACAAGCCGATCCAGAGCATACGCGAGCGTAAATTTGAGGACCTGGTGCAACAGAAAACCGACTTCAGTTGCGGCGCAGCTGCCCTGGCGACCATCTTGCGCCAGGCCTATTGGCTGGACGTGAATGAAGAACAGATTATCGAAGGCATGCTGGCACATTCCGATCAACATCTTGTCCGCGTCCAGGGCTTCTCCATGCTCGACATGAAGCGCTACGTGGAAAGTATCGGCATGCGGGCCCGTGGCTACCGGGTAGCGACAGAAACATTGAAGGACATCAAGATTCCGGTGGTCGTCCTCATGGATATCCGTGGCTACAAACATTTTGTGGTCATGCAAAGAGTCCATGGCGACTGGGTCTATATCGGAGATCCGGTACTCGGTCATAAACGTTACAAAGTCGACGACTTCATCAAAGGCTGGAACGGCATCATCTTTGCCGTCATTGGCCAGGGCTACGACAAAGGCAATGCGTTGCTCGACCCGCCCATGCCACTGACCGCCAAGAACCGCATAAACACTTTCACCCCGGTGCCTGACGCAGAGTTGATGGATTTCGGATTCATCCAAAGCGACTTCTTCTAATAACAAGGGAGCATGACGCTCCGGGAGCATTCAATGAAGACTCCAATCTGGCTGGCCGTGGTTTGCCTGACCGCCAGCCTGCCGGCCCAGGCAGAAATGTTTAAACCCATCGAACTGAAGGATCAGGAATTGGCGACCCTGCGAGGCCGCTATGTCATGCCGGGACGGATCATCAGTTTCGGCGTGGTCATGACCAGCACTTGGCAAAATGCCAAGGGTGATGTGATCGGGGCCACTTCCTCGATGCAAATTCAACAATCGACCATCAAGCCAGAGTTCTATGTGTCGATGATCGACGAAAAAGGTACTGGCTCGGCGCGCTCACAAAACACCGGCACCGGCACCGTCACGGGTGGCAGCGGCCTCAACACCACCGAAGGCGTCACCCAGGTCGTGCGGGCTGCCGGCGACAATAATACCGCCTACAACAACGTTGATATCAACGTCACCAAAGCCAACCAGGCGCCAGCAACGCAACAGCAGGGCCAGGCATTGGCCGCAAACTCGACACTGGCCCGTTCCAATGACGCGGGTTCGCTGAGCGTTTCCTCGACCGGTAATGGCGTGCAACTCAACATCGTGGCCAACAACAACCAGGGCAGTACCGTTCAACGCCTGGCCCAGGGCGGGCTGATGCAGAACACGACTTTACTGGGTGCCAGCAACCAGGTCCGTAACCTCACCTCCCTCAATGTCGTGCTGCGTGACAACGTGTCAACAGGCGGGTCACTGAACGGCAACCTGGACCAACTCAAAGGACTTCGCACTATCGGATTCTGATCTACGCTCAGTCTCATCATCTGTAGTCAGAAGGGACGGCTAACCCATGCATCGATCGTTAACGTTCAGAGCTATTGTCTGTTTGAGTAGCCTGGCCCCGGCAACATTGTTATATGCGGCACCGGATCCCCAGGTTGAAGCACTAAAACAAGAACTCATGGAGTTGAAACAACGTTACGAAGCACAACAGAACGCGCTGATGGTCCTCGAGCAGCGCGTTCGCCAAGTCGAAGAAGCACCTGCGACACCTGCTCCCAAACGCCTGACCAAATCCCCCGCCGAAACGCCCAAGGGTGGCCAGACGGTGGCCACCGGTGCGCCTGGGACGACAGGCAGTTCCTACGGGCAGTCGCTCAAGGATGACTCGGAACCGGCACAAAGCGTTTCGAACCTGTACGACGAAGCCAGCGGGTTCTTCGGTGGCGGCAAGTTCAGCGTCGAAACCGGCCTGACCTATACCCACTACGATACCCGTGCACTGACGCTCAACGGTTTCCTGGCACTGGACTCGATTTTTCTCGGCAACATCGACATCGACCGCATCAAGGCCGATAACTGGACACTGGACCTGACCGCTCGCTACAACGTGGCACAACGCTGGCAGTTCGACGTTAACGTCCCCGTGGTGTATCGCGAATCAACGTACTCCTCCGGTGGCGCCGGTGGCGCAGCTCCGGTGACGTCGGACGAATCCGTCACCCGCGACCCGACCATCGGCGATGTGAACTTTGGGGTTGCCTACAAATTTCTGGATGAGTCGGTCAACCTGCCCGACGCGGTCGCTACACTGCGCATCAAGGCGCCGACCGGTAAGGACCCTTATGGCATCAAACTGGTCAAGTCCTCGAGTAACGATAACCTCTCGGTGCCCGAGGACTTGCCGACCGGCAACGGTGTCTGGGCCATCACACCAGGCATCTCGCTGGTCAAGACCTTCGACCCGGCCGTCCTGTTCGGCAGCCTCGCCTACACCTACAACATGGAAGACTCCTTCAGCGACATCAGTCCTCAGGTCGGCTCCAAGGTAAAAGGGGATGTGAAACTGGGCGATTCCTGGCAGGTCGGCGCCGGTATTGCCTTTGCCTTGAACGAGAAGATGAGTATGTCGTTCTCGTTTACCGATCAGTTCGCCCGCAAAAGCAAGATCAAGCCGGACGGTGGCGATTGGCAATCGATTTCCAACAGCGATTACAACTCGGCCAACTTCAACATCGGCATGACCCTGGCAGCAACCGATAAACTGACGATCGTTCCCAACCTGGCCATCGGCCTGACCGACGACTCGCCGGACTTTTCCTTCAGCCTGAAGTTTCCGTACTACTTCTGATCCCCCACCCACAAAAAACCCGCTGCGATTCAAGTCGCAGCGGGTTTTTAGCTTTATTTGTAGGAGCGAGCTTGCTCGCGATGGTCGTGAACGAAAACGCGGGGCTCTTGAATGATCGCGTTGTCCTGACGCTTTTCGCGAGCAAGCTCGCTCCTACACAGTGGTTTCAACGGATCTGATGTTTGTGCAACAGGCGATAAAAGGTAGGCCTGGATATCCCCAGCACCTTGGCGGCGATGCTCAAGTTATCGCTGTGGCGGTTGAGGACATCGCACAAGGCCTGGCGCTCTGCCCGGTACTTGTACTCTTCCAGCGTGCCCATCGGCGGGGCGACGCCCTGATGGCTGATCAGTCCCAGGTCTCGCGCTTCGATCTGCCGGCCTTCGGCCAGTACCAACCCGCGACGCACCCGGTTGGCCAGCTCACGAACATTACCCGGCCAGTCATGCTTGCCCATGGCAATCAAGGCGTCTTCGCTGAAGCTGCGCGGACGGCGGCCGGTTTCGTGGCTGTAGAAATGGGAAAAGTGGTTGGCCAGCATCGACAGATCGCCATTGCGTTCACGCAGGGGGGCGGTCGCGACCTGCAACACGTTCAGGCGATAGTACAGATCTTCGCGAAAGCGTTTCTTCTCGATCGCGGCCTCGAGATCGACGTGGGTCGCGGCCAACACCCGTACATCCACCGGAATCGGCTGACTGCCACCCACCCGCTCGATGTGCTTTTCCTGGAGGAAACGCAGCAGGTTCGCCTGCAGCTCCAGGGGCAGATCACCGATCTCGTCGAGAAACAGCGTGCCGCCGTTAGCCGCTTCGAGCCGCCCGATCTTGCGTTGATGGGCGCCCGTAAAGGCACCCTTCTCGTGACCGAACAGCTCGGACTGGATCAGGTGCTCGGGAATCGCGCCACAATTGATTGCGACAAAGGGTTTACTGTGACGCAGCGATAGCCGATGCAACGTGCGGGCGACCAGTTCCTTGCCCGTCCCGCTTTCACCGCGAATCAACACCGGCGACTCGGTGGGTGCCAGCTTGCTCAGTAACTTGCGCAATTCACGTATGGGCTTGCTGTCGCCCAGCAGTTCGTGCTCGGGCTGATCGATATGAACCGTGCCCTGCCCGCGCAGGCGCGCCATGCCAAACGCCCTGCCCAGTGTGACCTGGACCCGGGATACGTCGAACGGCAAGGTATGGAAGTCAAAAAACCATTCACAGACAAAGTCCCCGACATTTTGCAGGCGCAAGACCTCCTGATTCAGGACGGCGATCCATTCGGTTCCGCTGCGGCTGATCAGTTCCTTGACGGCGTCCGGGTGTTCGAGATGAAAAGGCTGCAGGCGTAACAAACCCACATCGCAGGTTCGGTCGGAGGCGTTTTCCAGCGAACAGCTGTCAACATCCCAACCCACGGAGCGTAATCCCGGCAATACACGATGGCAGTCGTCGTCGGGATCAACCACTAATAGACGTCGTAAGGCTGGCGCTTCGCTCATGACGGTTCCTTGGCGCCAAATCCGGGGAAATTTTATTAAAAACAGTCATTTGGCGGACCTGGCTGTAACATTAGCAAGAATTTGACGTGGCCTTGTACCGTTTGACTATAGGGTTGTTGTGTAAAGAGTTATAAGAAACCGCATCGATAGTTACCTAACGAGTCTTTCCTTTCATTCAGCTTTCAAAACAAGTGTTTGCAATGGGCATCTGACAAAAAGTTGAAATTTCTTTTCATTGTGTGTGACCCGAACCCCGGTAGCGGGCATCAGTACAAGTAACCTGCCGAACGGTAAGCCCAACCGTCGGCACATCACTTGATTGGGCATACAGAGAGAAGATCCCATGAACGCCCCGCTCCGTATCAACGAAGCTCTTTTGATTGCCGACCGCGCATTTAAACCTTTCCAGTGCGTGGCCTGGGCCCCACAGGACGGTAACGGCGAACTCAGCCTCACCGTCATCGACCGCACCAACAACAGTATAGGTCGCAAGCAGATTCCGAGCAGCGCCTACACCGATCCCGAGCAGCTCCAACGCCTGCTTGAACAGGCCCGTGAAGAGTTGAGCCTGGAAGGTTACAAACTGCAGTCGTGGTCGATGCCAAATTAATAGTTTTGCGGATTACTGCGAGGTAATCCGCGCCCTCCTTCCCTGTCGTTAGTTGCAGCTTTTTTACTGACCCAACGCACTTGCAATACTTCGTTATTTGAACTAGCGCACGTTTAATCCTTTGCAAGCTTGCCAATGGTTCGAAAAGACACTGTTGTGGCGCACAACGACCCTCCGCCTGTTAGTTCTGTCAGTTGTGCATCCCGGCATTCAGGGATTGAATGTTCTTCTTATTAAGTCGCCACTCCCAACCCTTGGACCAGGACGACTCGCAAGGAGATGCGCGCATGTCAATCCAGTCCGTTCTAGCTATCCCGACCACGTTCACTAACGCCGGGAAACTCGATAGCAGCTTCGCCACTCACGGCAAAACCCAGGTGTACTTTGCCGGCAGTCTTTCAAGCATGGCGAACAGCGTCGCCCTGGATTCCCAGGGTCGTTTGCTGGTCGCGGCAAAGATCGGAACGGCGGGAGGCAGCCGCTTTGGCCTGGCTCGCTTGCTGGAGGATGGTTCGGCGGATCTGGCATTCGGCTATAAAGGCAGCGTCATCGGACAATTCGAACCGGGCTTCGAAGCCACGGCCGGCAAGGTTCAAGTGCTCTCCAACGGGCACATTCTGCTGACCGGCCTGCACTATGAAAATGCCCATCGCACCCTCCCCGCCGTGGCGTTATTCGACCCGCAAGGCTGCCCGGTCCAGGGGTTTGGCGACAACGGCCGACGTGTCGTGCGACTGCCGGGCAATCTGTCCCACGGGATTCGCGATGCCTGGCTGCCTCCCGGTGTGCCGGGAGCCGAAGCCTGTGATGCCGGGATACAAGAGGACGGCCGAATCGTGCTGGTGGCCAATCATCATTTCGAACTGGCCGATCATGCCGGCCTGCTCATACGACTCGACCCTGATGGTCAGTTGGATAGCACCTTCAATGGCCGCGGATTTGTGATCGTCAGGCATTTGTTGATGAACACCTGGCTCAACAGCGTGAGGGTGCAACGCGACGGTCGAATCCTGGTAGGCGGATCGATCAACTTCCCCGAGGAAGGTTTGCTGGCCCGCTATCACGCCGACGGCAGCCTTGACGAGCGTTTTGCCGTAGACGGATTCATGTATTTCAAGGCTCAAGGGCAAAGTGCCCAAGTCAGCCAGATTGTCCAACTGGTTAACGGCGACCTGCAGTGTTTTGGCAGCAGCCGCGATCCGATTCGCTGCCTTTCCCTGAAACTGCACATCAATGGCCGCCCGGACAAGCATTGCAACGACGGCCAGGCACATTTACTTGAACTCGGACGCAGTGGTTGTCAGTGGACCGCTGCCCAGGCACAACCGGATGGCAGTGTAGTCACGGCCGGTGCAACCATTGGCGGTGTCGAGGCCGATTTTATCCTTGGTCGTTACAGCAGCGACGGCCATCTCGACCCTGGCTTTGGCAATGGAGACGGATGGGTTCGTACCCGACTCGGTCGCAGTCTGGATACGGCGACTTCACTGGCAGTCCAGGCCGATGGAAATATCGTGGTAGGCGGATATTCACTGGACGGTAACTATCGTGCGGTCGTTGCACGCTATTTGGGCTGATCCACCGAAACTTTACTGCACTTGATCTTCTCTTTCGCTTACGGCAACTTGCGCGCTTCTTTTTACAAGGAGTAGCCGATGTCCGGTTCCATGATCCAGGCGTTCGCGCATAACTTTCTCGGCAACTCACCCCGCTGGTACAAAATCTGTATTGTTGGTTTTCTAATTATCAACGCACTGGTGTTTTGGAGCGACGGTCCGGTCGCTGCGGGTTGGCTGTTGGTACTGGAGTTCATCTTCACCCTGGCCATGGCACTCAAATGCTATCCGTTAATGCCCGGCGGCTTGTTGCTGGTCGAAGCGCTGTTGCTGAAAATGACCACGCCCCAGGCGCTTTATGACGAACTGGTGCACAACTTTCCGGTGATCCTGCTGCTGATGTTCATGGTGGCCGGCATCTACTTCATGAAAGACCTGCTGTTGTTTCTTTTCTCGCGTTTGCTGCTTGGCGTGCACTCCAAGGCCATGCTGGCGTTGATGTTCTGTTTTTTGTCGGCGTTTCTGTCGGCGTTCCTCGATGCCTTGACCGTGACCGCCGTCATCATCAGTGCGGCCGTCGGCTTTTATTCGGTGTACCACCGCGTGGCTTCAGGCACAGATCCGCGACAGGACAGTGAGTTCGGCGATGACCAATGCCTGCCCACGCTCCACCATGACGACCTCGATCAATTTCGCGCCTTCCTGCGCAGCCTGCTGATGCACGGTGCCGTAGGCACGGCGCTGGGTGGCGTCTGTACGCTGGTGGGCGAACCGCAGAACCTGTTGATCGGCCATGAGATGGGTTGGCACTTCGCCGAATTCTTTCTGAAGATCGCGCCGGTTTCGC
The DNA here is from genome assembly GCF_003634475.1 of Pseudomonas sp. WPR_5_2. Lineage (NCBI taxonomy): Bacteria > Pseudomonadati > Pseudomonadota > Gammaproteobacteria > Pseudomonadales > Pseudomonadaceae > Pseudomonas > Pseudomonas sp. WPR_5_2. The sequence goes on from NZ_RBLA01000001.1 coordinate 593,889, forward strand.
TGCCGGTACTGGGCGCCGGCCTGGTGACCTGCGTCCTGCTGGAGAAACTGCGCTGGTTCGGTTACGGCACGTTGCTGCCGGACAACGTACGGGCGGTATTGGCCAATTACGCAGCCCAGGACGATATCGAACGTACCGCACGCCAGCGCGCAGCGCTGATTGTGCAGGCCGTGGCCGCACTGATTCTGATTGCCGGGCTGGCGTTTCATGTAGCACAAGTGGGTTTGATCGGTTTGATGGTGATTGTGTTGATCACGGCGTTCACCGGGATTACCGACGAGCACCGTCTCGGTACGGCGTTCAAGGACGCAATGCCGTTCACCGCCCTGCTGGTGGTGTTTTTCGCCGTAGTGGCGGTCATTCACGATCAGCAACTGTTCACACCATTGATCCAGTGGGTACTGGCCCTGCCGGCCGATCAACAACCGGGCATGCTGTTCATTGCCAATGGCTTGCTCTCGGCCATCAGCGACAACGTGTTCGTGGCAACGATCTACATCACTGAAGTGAAACAGGCATTCATCTCAGGGCACATGAGCCGCGAGCATTTCGAGACACTGGCCATCGCGATCAATACGGGCACCAATTTGCCAAGCGTGGCCACGCCCAATGGACAGGCCGCGTTCCTGTTCCTGTTGACCTCGGCGATTGCACCGCTGATTCGGCTGTCTTACGGGCGCATGGTGTGGATGGCGTTGCCATATACGGTGGTGATGGGTGTGCTTGGCTGGTACGCCGTCAGCTTTTGGCTATAAACGCTCGCTAAAAAATGTGGGAACGAGCCTGCTCGCTCCCACATCGGGTTATGTGTTGTTATCGAGGGCGATTGGGCGCTGGCGGGCCATCGTTCATCCAAGGCCATGCCAGACGCGGCCGTCGCGCGTCAGCAACGCTTCGGCGGCCTGCGGCCCGTCTTCACCCGCGGCATAGCCCTGCACCGTTGCATCCTGCTGCCAGGCGTCGAGGAACGGCTGAACCGCGCGCCAGCCATTTTCGATGTTGTCGGCACGCTGGAACAGCGTCTGATCACCGGTCAGGCAATCGTAGATCAGGGTTTCGTAGCCGGTGGACGGCTGCATTTTAAAGAAATCCTTGTAGGCAAAGCCCAGTTCGATGTTGTCCATCTTCAGGGCCTGGCCCGGCCGCTTGGCCAGCAGATCGAACCACATGCCTTCGTTGGGCTGAATCTGGATACGCAGGTAGGTGGGTGCGAGTTCATCGACCTCGGTATCGCGGAACTGCGCATACGGTGCCGGTTTGAAGCAGATGACAATTTCGGTATCGCGCACACTCATGCGCTTGCCGGTGCGTAGGTAGAACGGCACGCCGACCCAACGCCAGTTATCAATCATCACCTTGAGGGCCACATAGGTTTCGGTGTTGCTGTCAGGCGCGACCCGCTCTTCCTGGCGATAACCCGGCAGGGTTTTGCCATCGACTTCACCCGCGGTGTACTGGCCGCGCACCGAGTTGGCTCGTGCCTCTTCAATCGACCACGGACGAATCGCGCCGACAACCTTGGCCTTCTCGCCACGCACCGCATCGGCACCGAAGGCGGCCGGCGGCTCCATGGCCACCATCGCCAGCAACTGGAACAGGTGATTGGGCACCATGTCCCGCAGCGCCCCGGTGTTTTCGTAGAAACTGCCACGGGTTTCCACGCCGACGGTTTCGGCGGCGGTGATCTGCACATGGTCGATGTAATGATTGTTCCAGAACGCTTCGAACAGGCTGTTGGAAAAGCGGCTGATCAGGATGTTCTGCACGGTCTCCTTGCCCAGGTAGTGATCGATGCGGTAGATCTGCTTCTCTGACATGACCTTGAGCAAGCAGGCATTCAACGCCTCAGCGGTGGGCAGATCGGAACCGAAGGGTTTTTCGATCACCACCCTTCTGAACGCCTCGGGGCTCTCTTCGAGCAACCCGCAAGCGCCGAGGCGGCGTACCACTTCACTGAAAAAGCGTGGCGCGGTGGCCAGGTAGAACACCGCGTTGCCGGTGCCGCTGTCGGCGATTTTCGCCGCCAGCGCTTGATAAGTGCTGTCGTCCAGGAAATCGCCCTGGACGTAGCTGATGCCTTTGGCGAGTTGGGCCCACAAGTCCGGATCAAGGGATTGATCGCCCTTGCCGACTTTGCCGGCCACTTCGCTGCGAATGAAGTCTTCGAGTTTTTTCGCAAAGCCTTCATCGCTGATGGCGTTGTGGTCAACGCCGATGATCCGCAGTCCATCCCCGAGTAAACCGTCGCGCTTGAGGTTATACAGCGCCGGCATCAGCAGGCGCTTGACCAGATCACCATGGGCGCCGAACAGGAACAGCGTGGTCGGTGGCGCGGTTTCGGCCTTGGACTTTCTGCGGATCGCATGCGTCATTTTTTAGGTGTCTCCACGTGGCCGCCGAAGCCGAAGCGCTGGGCCGAGAGAATCTTGTCGCCAAAGGTGCCCTGACCACGGGAACGATAGCGGGAGAACAGGGAGTTCGACAGCACCGGCACCGGTACCGCTTGTTCCATTGCGGCTTCGATGGTCCATTGACCTTCGCCGCTGTCCGCTACGGAACCCGAAAAACCGTCGAGATCCTTATCACTGGCCAATGCATCGGCCGTCAGGTCGAGCAACCACGACGAGACCACGCTGCCACGGCGCCAGACTTCGGCGATGTCGGCCACGTTCAAGTCGAAGCGCTGGTCCTCTGGCAGGCGGGAGCTGGACTTGGTCTTGAGGATGTCGAAGCCTTCGGCAAAGGCCTGCATCATTCCGTATTCGATGCCGTTGTGGATCATCTTCACAAAATGCCCGGCGCCCGCCGGGCCGGCGTGGATGTAACCGTGCTCGGCACGATCGTCGTCAGACTTGCGGTCTTTGGTACGCGGGATGTCGCCCATGCCCGGGGCCAGGCTGGCGAACAGCGGATCAAGGCGTGTGACGGTCTCGGCATCGCCGCCGATCATCATGCAGTAACCGCGCTCCAGGCCCCAGACACCGCCGGAAGTGCCCACGTCGATGTAGTGCAGGCCTTTTTCCGAAAGGGTCTTGGCCCGGCGGATGTCGTCCTTATAGTGGGTGTTGCCGCCGTCGATGATGGTATCGCCGGCTTCGAGCAAGGTGCTCAGGGTTTCGATGGTGTCTTCGGTCGGTGCGCCTGCCGGCAGCATGACCCACACCGCTCGCGGTTTGGCCAGGCCAGCGACCAGGGCTGGCAAATCGGCAACGCCAGTGGCGCCTTCTTCGGTCAAGGTGTCGACGAAGGCGGTATTGCGGTCGTACACAACGGTGGTATGCCCGTTGAGCATCAGGCGCCGCGCAATATTACCGCCCATGCGGCCCAGTCCAATAATCCCGAGTTGCATGTGCTGATGCTCCCTACTACAAATAAAAGTGTGTCATTGGTTATAGCCCAACGCGACTATTGAGGTTAGTCCAGAGCGTTGGCATGAAGTTTCCGGGCATTGTGCCCGATCCAGACAGATAACGTCGGGAATCGTGCCGAAGACACAACGACACTGAAAAATAAAAAAGTTCCCTTCATGGGCAAAAGAAATCAAAATTGGCGCCGATAGTAATTCTGGCTCCGATGTCGGGGCGGATTTACAGTTGAGACAGCCATTTGCGAGGTGAGCAATGGGCACAGTACATAATGCACTGCCGGCACAAACCCTTTATGTCACGATCCGCCGCGAGGAATTGCGCCAGTTGAAAGACGAGCGCGAACAGTTGAGGCAGGAGTTGGCGCAGTTGCGCTCGCTGATCCAGAACCAACAGCCCTTACCCTTGACTCAACGTACTCCCCACGCCTGACCTCCTCGCTTGAATCGCAAGCAGCACAGCCCTGCTTGCGCAACACCCTGGCCCGCCGCCAAACTTGGCCATTCTCGAATTTTTTTCACACTTTCCTGCTGATACACCCTTCAAACCTTTGGGCGCGCGTGCTCCCACAGCTTCTGTGGTTGCAGGAAACCTTGTGCCTGGACCGGCAGAAATCTCCAGGCGCAGTTAATTCCCATTTAACAGAATCGGCGGATAATGAGTGTTCGATTTTGATTGATTGGCTCATGGACGAAAGGCATCCGACAACTGTAAGTGGGAGGCACACCATGAAACGTACTACGCTGATTCTCGCGGTCCTCACGACGCTGGGCTCCGCTGGCGCCTTTGCCGAAGGCGGAGCCGAACGCATGAGGTACTACTACGAAACCTTGCGCTACAACCAGCAAGTGGCATTGGGCAACATCACGCAAAGCCAGACCCATGAACTGCGAGTACCGGACGATCAAACCGCGCAAATGACCGAGTCTTATAGACCGAAATGATTGTTACGCCTCTGACTGCCTGCTCTTCAGTCAGAGAAGACCATTGGGCGTCCTGATGGACGCCCTTTTTTATGCCCGGATCAAAGTGGCTTGATCCAGAACATCATGCGCCCGTGCGCCGGGTCGAATTCGCCAGGGGCAAAGCCGAACTTGCCATAAGACGCCTGTGCCACCGCATTGCCTTCCAGTACTTCCAGGGTGATTTTGCAGCAACCGCGCTGACGGGCAATGTCTTCGACCTTTTGCAGCATTCGCTGGCTCAAGCCCAACCCGCGAAACTTTGGCACCACCGCCACATCGTGCACGTTGACCAATGGCCGGCAGGCAAAGGTCGAAAACCCTTCAAAGCAATTGATCAGCCCGGCCGGCTCACCACCGACAAAGGCCAGGACGCTGAACGCATGGGCACGCTTGGCCAACTCACCCGGTAGCTGCTCCAACACTGCGGCAGGTAAGGAATGACCGCCACCCATCGGGTCCTCGGCGTAGCTGTTGAGCACCAGGCCGATCGCCTCGGCATGCACGGGGTTGCTGTAGCTGGCTTGCAACACAAGTATTTCCGCGGAATCCATTTCCATCCTCGATCACATTGAATAGCCCCAGTGCGCAGTTCGCCCTGGAAGGCCTGGCGACGATATCGCGAGCGTGTCAGTGGCGACAACCGTTGAAAATCAAAAGATTTCAATGTCCCCAGATCAGCGCTTCGGTCCACCCCAGCTCGGCAAAGTCCTCGGCCCGCAGGTGCGACTCGCCGGCACAGAAAAATTCGTCCAGTTGTGGCGGCTTCACCGACGTGCCGCTGAGCATGGCATGGGTCTGGCCGCGATGATGGATCTGGTGCTCGAACAGGTGCGACAGCATGCGCAATCGGCTTTCATGTTGCGGCGTGTCCCGGGCGATGGTGACGACCTTGTGCAGGTCCGCGTCGCGCATTTGCTCGCAGTAGGCGATCAGTCGCCGGTCGACCTGAGCCTGCTCGCGCTTGAGGTCCGGGGCATAGACGAACGGCTCGTCGTCGCGGAAAAACACGTAGCAATCGGGATGGGGATCATCACCGCGCAACTCGCGCTCCAGAGCATCCACGTAAAACCAGTCGCAGGTCAGGATGTGATTGAGGGTTGCGCGAATACTGGGAAAGAAGCTGACCCGAGGAGCGGCCAGCTCCTGCGGACTTAACTGGCACCAGGCCTTGGCCAGTCGGTGATTGGCCCAGGCGTTCTGGTAAGCCATGGTCAACAAATGGTGTGACAGGGGCTGATTCATGCTGATGTCTCCTGAATACAAACCCTCAGAAGCTGATGGCTCCTGATGTTCAAACCTGCGCGAAACGTTCCAGCTGCATTTCCTGCAAGCGACTGAGGGTGCGGCGGAACGGGAATTCCAGGTAACCCTCGGTGTAGAGCGAATCCATCGGCACCTGCGCTTCGAGGTACAGCGGCACTTTGCGGTCGTAGCACTCGTCCACCAGGGCAATGAAACGCCGCACACCGTCGTCATGCACCGACAACTGCGGCAGTTCCCGATCCCCGGCCTCGACCCGCGAAGCCCCGTCCTCAGTGCCTCGGGCGATACGCCCCGGACGTTGTTGCGCGCTCAAATTGGGTACGTCACTCAACAGGATAACGCCGAAGGTGTCGCACAAAGCCATGAAATCCATCGCGGCAAACGGTTGTTCGCACAGATCGGCGTAACGACACCACAGCACGGCTTTGCTCGCCCGCACCACAGCCAGCGAGCGATAGCCGACCTTGATCGCTTCGCTGGATACCCCTTGGTCGACGGTCAACCGCTTGAACACTTCATCCAGTGCGCTGGTGCGTCCGGGCTCGACTACCCAGTAACGCTGCAGGCCCTGCCCCGGATGCAGGCGATGATCTTCACCGCCGTCCACCGCGATGACCTGCATATGCTGCTTGATCGCGACGATGGCGGGCACAAAGCGGTCACGGTTGAAACCGTCGGCGTACAGCTTGTCCGGAGGAAGATTGGAGGTGCAGACCACCACCACACCCTGTTCGAACATCACCTGGAACAAGCGCCCGAGAATGATCGCGTCACCGATGTCATTGACGAACAATTCGTCGAAGCACAACACCCGCACTTCTTCGCTCAATTCACGCGCCAGGGCCTTCAGAGGGTCGGCGGTGCCGGTGAGCTGAAACGAGCGCTGGTGCACCCAGCCCATGAAATGATGAAAGTGCTGGCGCCGGGCCGGAACCCGCAGGTGCTGGTAGAACTGGTCCATCAACCAAGTCTTCCCCCGCCCCACCGGGCCCCAAAGGTACACCCCGGCAATCGGCACACGCCCTTCATGCAAGGCTTCATGGCACTTTTGCAAGGCCCAGACGGCATGCTCCTGGGCTTCGTCCTGGACGAAACCCTTTTGTTCGATGGCGTGTTGCCAGGCGCTGAGGGGGGAGTCGACATTCATGCGCGGCAGTATGCCACCAGTCGATGACGACTACACCGCTCCCTTTGTAGGAGCGGGCTTGCCAGCGCCTACAGACTGACCCGGTTTAAAAGGACGTTGACGAATTAAATTATATGCATCATATTTTATAAATGTTGTTAGTAATCTATATCCACCCAACCGCTTCCTTCAGGAGTCATCCCCATGCACTACAAAGTCTTTGGCCGTAAAACCGGCCTGCGGGTTTCCGAACTGGCGTTGGGCGCCGGCAACTTTGGCACCGGTTGGGGCCATGGTGCCGAGCGTGATGAAGCCAAGGACATTTTCGACGGCTATCTTGAGGCCGGCGGCAACTTTATCGACACCGCCAACGGCTATCAGGGCGGCCAATCGGAAGCCATGCTCAGCGAATTCATCGCCGCTGAACGGGATCAACTGGTCATTGCCACTAAATACACCTTGGGAACGACGCCGGCAGCCGGCATTTCCCATACCGGCAACAACCGCAAGAACATGGTTCGTGCCATCGAAGAGAGTTTGAAACGACTGAAAACCGATCACATCGATCTGTTCTGGGCGCACATGAGCGATGGCGTGACGCCGATGGAAGAAATCCTGCGTGGCTTCGACGATCTGGTACGGGCCGGCAAGATCCATTACGCCGGACTGTCGAATTTTCCGGCGTGGCGCATCGCCCGTGCCGACCTGCTGGCCGAGGTGCGCGGTTTTGCGCCCATTGCAGCGATTCAGGTCGAATATAGCCTGGCCGAGCGTACGGCCGAGCGCGAGCAACTGCCGATGGCCGAAGCGCTGGGTCTGGCGGCGACCCTGTGGTCGCCACTGGGTGGCGGTTTCCTCACGGGCAAGTACCGCCAGGCCGAGGGCGACAACCGCGCCACTAAACTCGGCGTGCTGGTTCACGCCGAGAAAAGCGCCCGTGAAACCGCGTTGCTCGACACCCTTCTGGCTGTTGCCGAGGAAGTGGCGGCCAGTGCGACCCATGTGGCCATTGCCTGGCTGCGCGAGCAAGCCAAACGTTCGACTACTGCACTGATTCCGATTCTCGGCTCGCGCACCCGTGAACAGCTGGACGCCACCCTGGGGGCATTGAATGTACAGTTGAATGACCAGCAATTGGCGCGCCTCGACGGCGTCAGCAGCGTGGCCAAGGGCGTGCCCCATGAATCGATTTCCGGTTCATTTGCCCGGTTCAGCGGAGGCGTGACCCTCGACCTGCCGAAAATCCCGGTGGCCTGAAAAAAGCATCGCGGGCAAGCCCGCTCCCACAGGTTCTGCACAAACCCTGTGGGAGCGGGCTTGCCCGCGATGGCGCCAACAGCCGCGCTGCAGTTCGTGCTACCGGTCGACTTTGTGTTTGGCCGCATACAGGCACAGCATCTCCATCGCCAGCGTCGCCGCCGCCAGTGAGGTGATGTCCGCATTGTCATAGGCCGGTGCTACTTCCACCACGTCCATGCCCACCAGGTTGATCCCACGTAAACCGCCGAGGATTTCCAGCGCCTGCACGGTGCTCAAGCCGCCACACACCGGCGTACCGGTACCCGGAGCGAACGCCGGATCGAGGCAGTCGATGTCGAAGGTCAGGTACACCGGGTTGTCACCGACCCGCGCGCGAATCGCCTCGACCATCGCATCCACCCCACGCCGATGCACCTGCCGCGCGTCCAAGACCTCAAAGCCCTGATGATCGTCGTTGGTGGTGCGCAGACCAATCTGCACCGAACGCGACGGATCGACCAGGCCTTCCTTGGCGGCGTGCCAGAACATGGTGCCGTGGTCGATGCGCTTGCCCTCTTCGTCCGGCCAGGTGTCGCTGTGGGCGTCGAAATGAATCAGCGACAGCGGCCCGTGCTTGCGTGCATGGGCCTTGAGCAGCGGGTAGGTGATGAAGTGATCACCGCCAAAGGTCAGCATCGCGCTGCCCGCGTTGAGGATGTGCTCGGCGTGAGCCTCGATGCATTCCGGGGTCGACTGCGGGGAACCGTAATCGAAATCGCAATCACCGAAGTCCACCACCGCCAGATGATCGAACGGATCGAACGTCCACGGCCAGTGGCGCTCCCAGGCAATCCCGGTGGAAGCAGCACGAATTCCCCGCGGTCCGAAGCGCGCGCCGGGACGGTTGCTGGTGGCGGTGTCGAACGGTACGCCGCTGACCGCGACGTCGACACCGCGCAAGTCGCGGCTGTAGCGGCGACGCATGAAACTGGTGATGCCGGCGTAGGTGCTTTCGGCGGCAGTGCCATACAGGCTGTCGCGGGTCATGGCCTGATCGTTTTGCATCGGGACGTCCATCTCGGATTCCTTATTATTGGCGGCTACGGAAGGTGGTCCACACGCGGGTGCGCTGGCGCATGTCCTTGAGGCTCATGCTGCGGTCGGCGTACAGCCGGCCACGAACGTCAGCGGGCGGGTAGATGTCCGGGTCGGTGCGCACCGCCTCATCCACCAGCTGCGTCGCGGCCTGGTTGGCGGTGGCAAAGAACAGGGTATTGGTCAGCGCCGCGACGGATTCGGGGCGCAACATGAACTCGATGAACTGGCGCGCGGCTTCGGGGTGCGGCGCGTCCTTGGGGATCGCCAGATTGTCCTGCCACACGAGGGTGCCTTCCTTGGGTATCCGGTACGCAATTTCGTAGGGCTTGTTGGCCTTGCGCGCCTGATCGGCAGCCATGCTCGCATCACCGTTGTAAGCCAGTGCCAGGCAGACACTGCCATTGGCCAGATCGTTGATCTGCCGGCCGCTGGCGACGTACAGCACCGATGGCTGCAGCTTGTGCAACAGCGCCTGGGCCGCGTCGAGATCGTCCTTGTCGGTGCTGTAAGGGTCTTTACCCAGATAGTGCAGCGCCAGGCCGATCACTTCCTGGGGCGAGTCGATGATCGCAATGCCGCAGTCTTTCAACTGGCTGGCGTATTCGGGCTTGAACAGCAGGTCCAGGCTGTTGAGCGGCACGTTCGGCAAGCGTTTCTGTACGGCTTCGACATTCATCCCAAGCCCGAGGGTGCCCCAGGTGTAGGGCACGCCGTATTGATTACCGGGATCGACAGCAGCGAGTTTCTCCAGCAGATCCGGATCAAGGTTGGCATAGCCCTTCAAGCCCTCGTGGGGAATCGCTTTCAGGGCTCCGGCTGCCAGCCCGCGCGCCAACACGCTGGACGAGGGCACCACCACGTCATAGCCGCTACCACCAGTGAGCAGTTTGGTTTCCAGCACTTCCGGCGCGTCGAACGTGTCGTAGCGCACGTGAATGCCGGTTTCCTGCTCGAAGCGTTGCAAGGTTTCGGGGGCGACGTAATCGGCCCAACTGTAGAGATTGACGACTTTTTCCTCGGCCTGGGCCGCAGCGGCCATGGCAAGGAACAGCGCGGGGACACACATCTTGAACACGGGAGCCATGACGAACACCTGACCGGAGGAAGTGGTTACAGGATGCGTCGTCAGATACATTGGTGAAATATCAAGTCTCTTAACCTGACATTACGCAGGAGTAATGTTTGATGCTCGGTCAACTCCACGATCTGGACCTGCAACTGCTGCGCCTGTTTGTCAGCGTGGTGGAGTGTGGCGGTTTCAGCGCGGCCCAGGGTGAACTCGGCTTGAGTCAGTCCAGCATCAGCCAGCAAATGGCCAAACTGGAGACCCGCCTCGGTTATCGCTTATGCAGTCGTGGCAAGGGCGGGTTCAGGATCACTCCGAAAGGCGAACAACTGCTCAGCGCCACCCGCGGGCTGTTCCAATCCATCGAAGCGTTCCGTCATCAATCCAACGGCGTGGCCGGGCGCTTGATCGGTGAAGTCCGTCTGGGCTTGTCCGAGGCACTGGATCAGTCGGTGCTGCAACGGGTGGCCGAGGCGATCCGGCGCTTTCGCGAACGCGATGAATCGGTGCGCATCGAGTTGATGAGCGCCATGCCCGGCGAAATGGAACGCTTGCTGCTGCAACAGCGACTGGATTTGGCCATCGGCTATTTTTCGCAGATACAAGCGGCGTTCGATTACCGCGAACTGTTCATTGAAACCCAGCACTTGTATTGCGCCGCCGGCCATCCGCTGTTCAGCAATGACGCGCCGGATGATGAGGCGTTGCAGGCCTGTGACCGGGTCGATCACCCTTACCGCTTCCTGCGCAGCGACGAGCCCTTTCAAGGAAAACTGTGTTCGGCGCGCTCGGAACAGGTTGAAGGCACCCTCGCCTTCATCCTGTCCGGCAAGCACATCGGCTATCTGCCCAGTCACTTTGCCCGAAGCTGGGAGGACAAGGGCTTGTTGCGGGTCGTGCGCCGCGAAGGCATGAGTTTCGACGTGGCCTTTCACCTGGCTCGCCATCGCGCGCAGGTGCCGGGGGATGCGCAGAAGGCGTTTGAGGAAGACTTGCTGGCAGCGTTTGCCTGAAGCCTGCGACAACCTCTGTGGGAGCGAGCCTGCTCGCGAAGGCGGTATATCAGTCAACATCACTCTTGGATGTGCCGGCCTCTTCGCGAGCAGGCTCGCTCCCACAGGGAATGTGCCAGGTATCGGGACCACCGCTCGCCACTCAATGGTGTTTCTGGCATCCTGCGCCTCCATTTTCTGACCCGGCCCGCCTTCTGGCTCGCACACAACCATGACCGCCTCCGAAAAACCCCCTGCCCCGCGCCACAATGACCTGATCTACGGCCTCGACGACCGCCCGCACCTGACCGCCACCGTGTTCGCCGCGCTGCAACACGTGCTCGCCAGTTTCGTCGGCATCATCACCCCGACCCTGATCATGGGCAGCGCCCTGGGCCTGCAAAGCGAAATCCCCTACCTGATCAGCATGGCGCTGTTCGTCTCGGGCCTGGGCACGTTCGTGCAGGCGCGGCGCTTCGGTCCGGTCGGTTCCGGCCTGCTGTGCCTGCAAGGCACCAGTTTCTCGTTCATCAGCGTGATCCTCAGTGCCGGGTTCATGGTCAAGGCTCGCGGTGGCGGCACCGATGAAATCCTCTCGACAATCTTCGGTGTGTGCTTCTTCGCCGCGTTCATCGAAGTGGTGTTGAGCCAGTTCATCGGCAAGCTGCGGATGCTGATCACCCCGGTTGTGACCGGCACGATCATCACACTCATGGGCCTGTCGCTGATCAAGGTCGCCATGACCGACATTGCCGGCGGTTTCGGTGCCGCAGACCTTGGCGCGGCCAGCCACCTGGGCCTGGCGGCGCTTGTCCTCGGCACCATTGTGGTATTGAACCGGGTGGACGTACCGTTCCTGCGCCTGGGGGCGATTGTCATCGGCCTGACCCTGGGCTATGTCGTCGCCTGGCTTCTGGGCCACGTCGATTTCGCCAGCCTGCCTGCCATACCGCTGATGAGCGTGCCGGTGCCGTTCAAATACGGGTTCTCCTTCGATTGGGTGGCGTTCGTGCCGGTCGCGGTGATCTTCCTGGTGTCGCCACTGGAAGCGGCCGGCGACCTGACCGCCAACTCGATGATTTCCCGGCAGCCGGTCAAAGGCCCTGTCTACATTCGCCGGATCAAGTCCGGTTTGTTGGCCGACGGCCTCAACTCAGCCATGGCGGCCGTGTTCAACAGCATGCCGATGGTGACCTTCGCGCAGAACAACGGGGTGATTCAACTGACCGGCGTTGCCAGCCGTTACGTGGCGTTTTTCATTGCCGGGCTGTTGGTGCTGCTGGGGTTGTTCCCGGTGATCGGCGCGGTACTGCAACTGATGCCAAAACCGGTGCTCGGTGGCGCCGAGCTGGTGATGTTCGGCACTGTCGCCGTGGCCGGGATCAAGATCCTCGCTGAAGCGGGCCTGCATCGACGCAACATGCTGATCGTGGCGATTTCCATCGGCATGGGCCTGGGTGTGGCGGCAGTCCCGGAGGTCTTGCGCGAGTTGCCAAAGGCGTTGCATAACATCTTCGAATCGCCGATCACCGTCGGTGCGCTGTGCGCGATCGTTTTGAACATCTTCCTGCCCGAAGAATTCATCGAGCTGGAAGAAGATGATTTCGACCCGGAAGCCTCTATCCTGCAAGTGATGGAAAACCCGGATGTCCCGGCCAAAGGTGAACCGGCAGCGCCTGTGGTTGTCGCAAGCCTGAACCGCTAGACAATGGCTCAAGGGCCGGGCCCTGGCGGTTCGGCCCTTTTATCGATGAGAGCACGTCCATGGGCAGCATCCCCGCGGTCATCCTTTCCCTCCTGCGGCTCTCCCTGAGCGCCTGCGCGCTGTTCCCCAATCGCGATCCGCTGAACATCGATGTGATGGGCATCGAGCCATTGCGTCGATAGTGGCAAGCTCAGCCTGCCGGAGCCTTTCACCGGTAGCCGCTAAGGGCGATTTCATCGGCGGTCGATTCCTGTAGGAGCTGGCTTGCCAGCGCCTACAGGGTTATTTGTTGAATTTCACGCCGGGTTTGGCCCGCTCATCCACGTTCAGTTCGAATACGTCTGGCCGCGCATAGTGCCCGACCACGTCGTAGTCATAACGAGCACGAATCAAATCATCCGTGTCGATATGTGCCGTGAGCAAACCGGCCTGGCCGCGCAGTGGCCCGGCCAGGATGTCGCCCATCGGCCCGACAATCACACTGCCGCCGGCAATCAACGGTCGATCCGCCGGCCAGTTGGCAATCTCCACACCCAAGGCCTGCGGCGAATCCTGGACCTGGCAGGCGCTGACCACGAAGCAACGCCCCTCATGGGCAATATGGCGCATGCTGACCTGCCACATCTCCCGCTCGTCCACCGTCGGTGCACACCACACCTCCACGCCCTTGGCGTACATCGCGGTGCGCAACAGCGGCATCATGTTTTCCCAGCACACCACCGCGCCAATCCTCCCGACCTGGCTGTCGATCACCGGCAAAGTCGAACCGTCACCTTTGCCCCAGATCAACCGTTCCGTGCCGGTCGGCATCAATTTGCGGTGTTTGCCCACCAGCCCCGCCTGCGGATCAAAGTACAACGCGGTGCAATACAGCGTGCTGCCCGACCGCTCGATGACCCCGATCACCAGATTCGCCCCGGTGCGCGCCGACAGGTCGGCCAGCACTTCGGTCTCGGTGCCGGGCACGTCGATGGCGTTGGCGAAGTAGCGGGCAAAGGCCTCGCGCCCTTCCGGCAGTCGATAGCCCAGTTGCGTGCCAAAACCTTCGCCTTTCGGATAGCCGCCGAGCAACGCCTCGGGCATCACCACCAAAGCGGCGCCGGATTCGATGATTGCGTTTTCATAAGACAGTATCTGTTCCAGGGTTTGTGCCTTGCCGCCGGGCAAGGCGCCGATTTGCAGTGCGGCAACAATGGATCTGGACATCGCGGTAGCTCCGTTCGCATCAGGTGTTGCTCATTCTCAAGCGCCACGGGATCATGAATAAAGCCCCATTCAATGCTGAATGATATGAACAAGATGAATATCGCCGATATCGACCTCAATCTGCTCAAAGTCTTCGAGGCACTGCACGAGGAATCCGGCGCCAGCCGCGCCGCACTGCGCCTGGGCGTGACGCAATCGGCGGTCAGCGCGGCGTTGCGCCGCTTGCGCGAAGTGTATGGCGATCAATTGTTCGTACGCACCGGTCGCGGCCTGGCGCCCACGCTCAGGGCCAATCAGCTCAAGCCGGTGGTCAGCGATGCCCTGAACAAATGCCGTCAGAGCTTGGCGATGGTCGACCCTGGCGCCAGCCAGTACGACGGGCGCTCCGTGACCGTTGGCCTGTCTGATGATTTCGAGATCGCCTATGGCCGTCGCTTGATCGAAGAAGTCGGCCGCCGCGCGCCAAGGCTGCGCCTGATTTTCCGCCAGACCCACAGCCAGATCGTCGCCCAGGCCTTGATGGAGCGCAGCATCGATCTGGCGATTACCGCTGGCGGGTTTGCCGAACGCCTTCTCAGCCGTCAGGTGTTGGGTGAAGGGGGTTATGCGTGTCTGGTGGATCCGCTCAGCCTGGCAGCGGGACAACAAAGCATCAGCCTTGAAGAGTTCGTCACCCGCGAACACATCCTCGTGTCGTCGGGAGGCTTCATCGGTATCACTGACGAGGGTCTGGCGGCGTTGGGCTTGAGCCGACAGGTCTGTGCCTCGACCACTCACTTCGCGGCATTGCCGCACCTGCTCAAGGGTAGCCAGGCGGTGGCGACCATTCCCCACCACGCCGCCCGCAGCATCGCGGCACTCAGCGGCCTGACGCTGCTGCCCTGCCCCCTGGCGTTGCCGCGCTACCCGATCGAACTGGGCTGGCGTACCAGTACCCAGCTCGATCCGGTGGTGCTGAAGGTGCGCGAGGCGATTGTCGCGAGTTTTGCGAGCGCGTAGGAGCTGTCGCAGGAATGTGTCAGCAGAAAGTTATTTGTTGGCAGCCATCAGGCGATTGACTTCACTGCGCACCATGTTCGAGAACTCCGGCGGCGACATGCCGTCCAGTTCGGCGCGGACCCATTCGGCCCATTTGCCTTTGCGTTTGGCGCGCTCACCGAACAACCGCGCGGCCTCACCCTTGGCTTTGCCCAGGTTGTTTTGCCAGAGTTCGAACAGACGGGATTTTTCATCTTCAAGCGCAGCGCGCTCGGCAAGGGATTTGTCGGCCAGATTGAAGCTCATGGGAATTTCCTGCTGCGTAAAATAGGCGACATCTTACACTGTAGGACGAATCGTCCTGCGCTGGATTTTCTTCGGGATCGAGTCCGGGCGCAAAGTCGCTGCAACTTTTTCAATCGCCGCGCACTCCACTGTTCACTGTCCACTTACCTGCAAGGAGTACTTCAATGGCCCGAAAATCCGCCGCACAAGCCGCCGAGGACCAAATCAAGGATCAGGCCTTCAGCGAGCTTCAGACGCTGATCGAAGAATCGGAAAAACTGCTCAAAAGCAGTGCCTCACTGGTGGGTGAGGAAGCGGAGACACTGCGTGGGCAAATCGCCCTGAAACTCCAGCAGGCCCGGGACTCGGTAACCAGCGTTCGTAACCGGACGCTGCCTGCGGTCGAAGCCACCGAAACCTACATCGGCGGTCATCCATGGCAAACCGTGGCGGTTTCCGCCGGTTTCGGCCTGGTGGTCGGGTTGTTGCTGGCACGGCGGTAAGTGCCATTTCATCACTTAGCCGTGAAATGCAATTCCCTGTGGGAGCGAGCCCGCTCGCGAAGAGGGCGTGTCAGTCGAAATTAATTTTCCTGACATACCGTCTTCGCGAGCAGGCTCGCTCCCACAAATCATCCACGTCAACTCACTCCGGCCAACTCCCGCAGATTCGCCAGCGTCTGCGCATCCACCGCAATGCCATTGGTTTGCGATTTGGCACGTTGTTGATGGCGCCGATCCCCCGGCAGACGCTTCAAGCCTACGCCATGCATCTGCCGCACCAGTTCCTGGCTGCGCTCGGCAAAGCTCTGCCCGGCGGCCTTGCTCGGATCGATGACGATCAGCAATTGACCGGTCCACGGGGTTTTGGCGCCGGGGTGATTCTTCCAGTCGAACTCGAACGAAAAATTACCCCCGGTCAATGCCGCGGCCAACAGTTCCACCATCATCGATAGCGCAGAACCTTTGTGTCCGCCGAACGGCAACAACGCTCCACCTTCGAGAATCGCTTTCGGGTCCTGGGTCGGCTGGCCGAGACCGTCCACGCCCATGCCCAACGGCAACCGCTCACCCTTGCGCGCGGCAATCTGCACATCGCCGTGGGCAATGGCGCTGGTGGCCAAATCGAAAACAATCGGCTCGCCGTCGGCACGCGGCGCAGCAAACGCGATGGGGTTGGTGCCGAACAACGGCCGATCGGCACCGTGAGGCACCACGCAGGTCATGCTGTTGACCACACTGAGCGCCACCAGCCCTTCATAGGCAAAGGGCTCCACGTCCGGCCACAACGCCGCGAAATGGTGGGAGTTGCGAATGGCGAGCACTGCGATACCGGCACTACGGGCCTTTTCCACCAACAAGGCCCGTGCCGCTGCGAGGGCCGGTTGCGCAAAACCGTTGCCGGCGTCGACCCGCACAAATCCCGAGGCCACATCCTCGACCACCGGAACGGCCTTGCCGTTCACCCAACCACTCTGCAACGTTGAAACGTAACCGGGGATGCGGAACACACCGTGACTGTGCGCACCGTCGCGTTCGGCGCCGGCGCAGTTTTCGGCCAGCACCCTGGCAACGTCGGCCGAGGTGCCGTGACGCAGGAATATCTTCTCAAGCAATGCCGTCAGCCCGGCGAGGGACAGGTTTTGCGAGACATCAGTAGACACATGATCGAGGGGCGCAGACATCTGAAGCTCCAGACTAATTATTGGAGGGGGCAACAGCGTAGGTAGACCGCCGATTAACAACTCGCGGCGAGCGAGCTGTCAACCCTTCGATAGCGCCTGATTGCACGAACGCTGACCGCCCATGCTGTAACTATCTACCGCCCGCCCCGCCGCACTTTTTCTAGTCTTGCCGCTCAATCCACCGGCGCGCTGCGTCGCGCCTTACACGAGACTCGATGATGCCATCTGCCCCTTCCCCGCTTTTTTTTCCTGAAGTTCGTCACGCTCCCGGTCACTGGACTGAACTCGGCAAAACTCACGGGTTGACGCAAAAGGATTTCGAATGGCTGTGCCACGTGCAGTGGCTTACCCAGGCAAATCGCAACTTACAAACCCCGCCAATGCTCGCCGAAAGAATCCTGGTCCGTGCGGGAACGCTGTCATTGCCACTGGCCGGCTGCTTCGCATTGAGCGCAACACCCGATGACAAGGGCGAAATTCTCTACACGCCATACTCAGGCATCAAGAAATTCGTCAGCCGCACGGCCCTGTCCGGGCACCTTAAAAACCAACTCGACAGCGCAGGCGAAGACGATGATTTGCTGGCGTTCATGTCATTGTCCGCACGAAAAATGCTGGCCGAAGCCGGCGACATCACGGTGATCTTCCAGACTATCGATGGGGATATATTCGACGATCAGCGTGACGTGATCGAAAACAACCTGCTCACTAACGATCAAGCCATGCTTGATGAAATGCAGAAGCTGCCGACGCTCGATACGCTGCTCGATACTGTGCTCGAGGGGTTACTGAAAGCGGATTTTCCGGGACTGGATCAGCGGCGCACGCTGGTCAGTTTCTATTCCGCAACAACGAATCACACGGTCGATACGCAAGACTCGAAGTCCCGGCGCTGGACCCATTCCATGACATTGAAGGAGGCGGTGCTCTCGTACTACCGCCATCAGCGCTGGCCGAGCGGGCAGCATGCCGAGTTTTCTCATCCGCAACGGGTACCGCTGGCCGCCGATCAGAAGCACTGGCAAACAGCGGTCGTGCGTGCTGCCGAGGGTCTGGTCAGCCAACTGTCGATACAACTGCAACACTTCTGGAACCAGGCAAGTTTCGACGGCGCCACGCGTCGGGCATTTTTTTCCCGAGCCATTGCCGAAAAAGCGCGGGCGGATCTGCTGCTCAAGCGCGAAGCCGAAGTCATCACCCCGGAACAAAGCCGCGCCTTGCACTCGCTCATTGTGCCGACAACGAGTACGCCCCCCACCCAGAACCTGGAAACCGTACGCCTGTGGGAATACAAGGCCAACTACGTAGAACTCGCCGGCTCGCTGATGATCAGCCAGGGCAGCTCCAATGCCTTTCTCTATACCCCCGCCAGCGGATTTCAGGTCCTCAAGGACTATAAGGACCTGATAACCACCCTGCGCAAAAAATCCGTGGTGGCCGGACACGACGATGAGCTCTATGACCTCATGAGCCTGGAGGAGCGGCAGCGCTTCATTGGATACCATGAGCCGCAGGCATCTGGCGCAGTGATCAGCGGCTCGGTATTCACGGCACTCTTCGAAGCGATCATCACCAAGCAACTGCAAAACCTGGAGTACGCCTTTGACGTGTTCCGGCACAGTGATGGCATGGTGAACATCCAGGCCTATGTCGACAAGGCGCTGGATATGCGATCCATGATCAATGCGCAATTGCCGACACTGGATGCCCAAGGGCGCTGGAGCACCCGGCCCGTTGTGACGGGCGAACAACCATCCATGGTTCTGGAGGACACGGCGGCGATTTTCGTGAAGACCTTGGACTCTGTCGAATCAGCACTGCGTACGGATTTTGCGGCGCAACCACTGGATACGCTGGCCAAACAAACGCTGTACCTGGAGAACATGAAACCGCGGCTCGCCCATGCCCTTTCAGTTGGCGTGCGTGGCGAGGCCACCCTGCGGGAGTTGGCCGGAAAATTGCGAAACGACGATTGGTTGATTGTGGATACGGTCTTCAACCCCGACAAACCAGACCGTAAATCCCGTCCGGCAGTCAGGGGGTTTCACCCGGATGCTTTTTCCCTGGTCCTTGAGTGCTCCGGCGAGACTGACGTCTGGCCCCTGGCCAATTGCGTCTTGGTGACCGAGCGTGGTGGCCTTGATATACAACATTCCGGTCGCGCGATTCTGTTGACGCCTGCTGCCGGGCTGGAAACCTTCGCGACGGTCGCCGCCGCACGGCAACAGCTGAACCTGCGTCTGCTCGATTCCGACAAGCGTTCCGTACTGCTGGAAAACCTCTCCCCGGCACAGCAAAAGTTTCATCGGCGCTATTCGCTCAACTCATTGCGACTGATCGAATGCAACCTCTTGCAGCACCTGGCGCAGTCTCGCATCGACCTGTTTCTGGCACGCTGCATGGACGTGCGCTCCTGGAAACTGGCCGCCGCCAAACAGAGCACGACGTTCAAGGCGCTGACACAGATCCTCATCGACACCCACTTGCGAAGAGCCACTACAATCGCCCAGGCGATCACACGACAGCAGTCCTTGCCCGCCTGGCTGGGTATGGCCCCCGTGGATGAACAGCAACTGCACGTCGAATTGCTCCAGCAATACCTCCACAACGTTCCCGATGAAAGAGATTACCTGCATGGGATAAAGCCACTGAAAGCTTATGTCCATGAAACGTTGAAAACGCTGCTGGACAACCGATTCCCCCATGCTTCCCTGAACCCCGACGACATCGAAATCACCCCCAATCTGTCCCTCGCTGGTTCGGCGCAATCCTTGACCGAGTTTGCCTTGAACCATGTCAACGCGGCGCAGGGTACGGGCTTCAAGGTCGCCTCGAAAACCACCAGTCGGTTGCCTGCAACCCTGGATCAGTCCACGGTCAGGCAATTGCTACTGTCGCTGGGTATACAAACTGCTTATGCGCAACAGGTGACGAACCATCTGGTGACTGACAGCACCCAAGCGGTACCCCGCTGGCAGCGTTTTGTGCAACAAGTGCCGTGGCAACTCCTGCATCACGCCCACGAGTTGAAGCTGCAACAACGGCTGTCCGATGGCGCCTTCGACCTGATCCGACAGGTGCTGGATATGCCGGATGCCGTGGCCCGCGCCGCCGTCAGTGGCGCCAACGCTATCGTTCGACCGCTGCAATTGATCAAAACAGCCGGCGCCACTGCCGTCGCGGCTCAAGGGCTGTATCTGATTGGCCCCGGGGCTGGACAAAAAGGCTCGCACGTCTTGTATGCGCCTTATTACAGTGGCGATGTCTTTACCGAGTTCGACAATGAGACCAGCCTTGTCGCGGCATTCAATACACCCGGTCCGTTGCAGGAGTTCCTGCTGCGGCGCCTGCCGGACACTGAGCGCGCGGGATTTCGCAACCTGTTCAACTCCACAGTAGGGCACGTGAGTGAAATAACCCTCGGGGCCAGTGTGATCGGCGGTCACTTGCTGACCCACCTGTTCAACGACCACACCGCCCTGTTGCCGCGCATGCTTGCCAGTCAAGCCGACCCCGATGGGGCCTCGGACTGGGAAGCGGTCAAACATTTGTTCAGCGCCGGCATCAACCTGATTTCGGGCCTGTTGCCCGGAAAACTCGCTTATGGGAGGTTTCTGTGGCAAGCCTACAAGGACTTCAAAGACTCGGCCGAGGCGCTTCAGGATCACCACTGGAAAAAAGCCTTGCGCGATTTCATCGACGGTATGGCGCAAATGATTTCGCTGGGTAAGTTGTCACTGGACAGCCAAACTGAAACGGTAGCAACGACGCCACCCACCGCCCCGCCGGTGGCGACTGCCGTGGCTGCGCTACGATGGTCGCAAGTGAAGTCCACGTCTTCGCAACGCACCCGGCTGCAGCATTTTGAAACCTCGACTGTTCAGTTGAAAGACTTGAAAAAAGACAGCGCCAAAGGGACGTACCTGGACGAAGCCAGCAAGCTTCGATACGCCCCCATCGCAGGCAAGGTTTATCCCGTGGAAAAAACCGGGGCGGCATGGCGAATGATCAAAGACAGACAGGAAGGCCCGGTGCTGCTGCCCACCTCCGATAACCAATTGGTCAGCGATCCGGACATCCATACCGTGCACTACGGAAAAACCTTGTCAAAAATGCACAACAAATTTGTTGCCAGCCATGAAGCCCGTCAAGTGTTGAACATAGAAGCCCGAGGCATGGCAGACATCCGGGCAAAGTTCCCGCAAAGAGCCGCCATGCTGGTGAACGCCATTGACATGGCGCGCTTCTACGCGTTCAACAGCCTTCATAACCTTGTGCAGCTCAAGACGCTTATACCAGGTACGCGGCTGGATATTTTTCTCAAAGAGTTCTTTGATATCAGCCAGGTCGATGCCAGCCTGATCGCGAAAATCAAAGCGGTCATCGTGCCTGTCTGCAACGCGCTGGTGGACCCCGACAACGACTTGCTCAGCGGCGACAGACTGGTTTGCGGTTCAAACAAATACTCGTCATCCGAAGTGGTCGCTTTCGTGGATACGAGGGACCCGATCAAGCGGGTACATCTCTCGGAGCATTTTTTCGATCAACAGCTTGATTGGTATAAATCCTCCTTGATTGAACCCTTCGACGTCGATGCCCACAGCCAAGCTTCGACACTGATCCATGAACTGGCTCATCAGACGATAAAAGCAGTGGATATTGTCTACGTGGAAGCACGACGTCCATTCAGCGACCTGGTGGAGACAATCACCGGATATGGCCAAGCCTTGAGACAGCAGCAGATCGACTTCCAGCGACAAGCCTTGTCGTTGCACACGCCGAAGGAGGAGCTGTTCTCCCGCTGGAATGACGTTCTGGATTCATGGGTCAGCTTCGATGAAGTTCCAACTGCCTATCACGAGGTCGAGGCAATCCTGGACATCACCGGCAGCGCAACCATTGCACAAGCCCGGGATGCCTTCCTCAGCGCACAAAATGCCGAACATCGAATCAACATCATTTTGCGCAATGCCGATTCGATAGCGCGTCTGATCTGCGAAATGGGTCGACGACTCGACCCGGTGCCAGCCTGACAGGACAGAGCTGCGCAGAACCTTCGATTCTGCGCAGCTCTCGGCTAGAGAGGCATTTTGATCATTTTTTCACGTCATCCATGGATACTTCGGTCCTCAGGTTCGCGCCTGAGCCTGGTCAGCGAAAAATGGATCGACGCTGATGTGAAATTGCCATGACTGATGTTCTCCCAAGCTGCCCTCACGGTTAGAATGGCGCAAATCAGGATGAGTCAATGACCGACCCCGCTCTCTCCCCAGCCGAATACGACGCCATCGCCGATGCCGCAGCGCACTGGTGCATGCGCTTGCACGCCGATGACTGCACACCGCAGGAGCGCCTGGCGTTCGAACATTGGCTGGACGCTCATCCGCTGCACGTATCCGAGTACGAGGCCATGCTGGAAATCTGGGACGTCGCCGGGAATTTGCCTCGACCTGAACCGGTCGCCGTACCGATGATGCAAGCCAAACCCCGGACACCCTGGCGCACCATCGGCATCGCCGCCACGGTATGTGCAATGGTGCTGCCGTTAGCAGCCTACAGCGGCTGGAACCTGGGGTGGCTGCCGAATTCGTACCAGCACTTCGAAACAACCGACAATGTGCGTCAGATCACCTTGAAGGACGGCAGTCTGGTTGAACTGAACCTGGGCAGCGAGCTGACTTACAGCAACTACAAGGATCATCGTCAAGTCACCCTGAAAAAAGGCGAGGCCTTTTTCAGCGTCAACCACGACACCCACCATCCGTTCATCGTCAAGGCGGCCGAAGGCAAGATCCGGGTCACGGGAACCCAATTCAATGTCTGGATGTATGAAGACCGGGTGAAGGTGAACCTGATCGAAGGCTCGGCGCTGGTCAGCAGTATTGATGACCAGCCGGGGGACGGCCTGAGACTCGGTCCGTCGATGCAGGCGAGCTATGGCCATGGCGATTTCATGCCGCAGGTCAGCCAGACTTACGCCAACGACACTTCGCTGGCCTGGCGCAGCGGCAAACTGGTACTCGATGATCTGGCGCTCAACGACGCCCTTCCGCTGATCAATCGTTACCTGGAAACCCCGCTGATGGTGGCCGACAACAGCACTGGCGCGATTCGCATCGGCGGAACCTATAACATCAGGGAACTCAATTCCCTGGTGACGTCCTTGCCCAAGGTGCTGCCGGTCTACCTGACGCGTAACAAGAACGGCAACCCGGTACTCAATTCCATTCCGCAACGCAGCCCGAAAAGCTGAAGGCCGTCACCCCTGGGTAATGGCGGCCTTCATGCGTCGTTCAAACACCCGTCGTTTGACTTCGCAGCTACTTTACCGAGCTTCTTATCCCTTCTTACAGACCGGTGACGCCACGACGACGAAATTTCTACATTCAGGTCTTCATGATTTGCGTGGCTCATACATCTTGTTGTGTAAGAGCACCCATTTTTCCTGATCAGGCTCTGAAAAGGAGTTTTTGCATGTTCAACTCGCAACTGCCAACGGACGGTAGCAACGCACCAAAGAGCACTTCCATTGGGGTCGATGTTTTTGACCAGCGTACCGAACGGCACGGCAACGAGCGTATTCGCCTCCTGCTCAAGAGCTTTGGCCTGCGGACCAGTCTGATTCGTCTCAAAGTCATCGACGCGCTGCTGACGGCCGCCGAAAGCAACCGCAGCCTGGGTGTGCGGGGTGTGCATGCCCATTTACTGGAGCTGGATATTCCCCTGTCCTTCCTGAGCGTGCGCGAAGTGTTGAAACGCTTGTGCAGCGAAGGGGTGATCGTGCTCAACGAAGATAAAAGCTACAGCCTGGACCCACGGGCGGCTGCGATTTTGCAACACCACTGATCACTGGCGCAAAACACGCACCTGTGGGAGCGAGCCTGCTCGCGATGGACTTCAACGATAACGCACGCCGTGTGAATGGCCGCGTTGTCCCGAGGTTCTTGGCGAGCAGGCTCGCTCCCACATTCTCAGGGCTTGACCTTGCGCCGCATCACACCATTGATGACCACCACAATCACCGCCACGCCAATAGCGATGTACTGGAACAGTTTTTCGCTGATGACGCCGGTGTTCTGCAAATACGACAGGCCGAACATGATCGCCAGCACTACCAGCGAGATCAGAATCGAGTATTTCAAACGTTGCGACTGGGTCATTGGCCTTTCCTGAAACTGTTAAATGTATCCGCTTTGTATCCGGATGCATGCCAAACCCCTACCGTTTTCCGGGGATGGAGCGCTGCAAACGGGGTCTCATGTTACAGCCGATGAAGAGTTTTGGCTTCATAGCGGCGTTAACCATGAGGATTTTCAAATGTTGCGTCGAATCACACTGCTGATTCCCCTGCTGGCCCTGCTGTCCCTGAGCGGTTGCATCGTTTTCCCCCGCGATGGCTGGCACCATGATCACCATTATGACGACCGGGGTGGGCCGGGTTACTACTATCATCGTTAACCACACTGCCTTTCCCACTACCCTGAGCGCCTGATCCGGCGCTCAGCGGCCAACCTGACGCTTTTGTAATCTCTCCTCCAGCTACCTGACAGCCTTGGTCTACGATCATAAGGCTGTCAGCTTGTAGCAATTCGAAACAAACCTTGAATGCCTGGTCGGAAAAACCGGTCAGAATGCGTTTTTTCGCCCGCAATCCGAGACACATTCCGACATGCGAACCCACCTGCGTCTGATCGCCTTGAGCGCCCTGTTCATTTCCTCCCTGGCCCAGGCCGCCGACCTGATTCCCATCGAAGTCCACCGCGACGCCAATTGCGGCTGCTGCAAAAAATGGATCAGCCATCTGCAAGCCAACGGTTTCAAGGTCGAGGATCATGTCGAAGCCAACATGAGCGAATTCAAGCGACAACATGGCGTGCCACCACGCCTGGCTTCCTGCCATACGGGGCTGATCAACGGCAAATTCGTCGAAGGCCACGTGCCGGCCGACCAGGTGCTGGCCCTGAGCAAACGCGATGATCTGTTGGGCGTGGCCGCCCCCGGCATGCCCATGGGCTCGCCCGGCATGGAAATGGACGGCATGAGCGATGCGTATCAAGTGATCGGCCTGAAAAAGGACGGCACGGATGTGGTCGTGGCGGACTACCCCGCCCATTGATTTTCGGTGCCTACCTCGGTCTGTTCCTGGCAGCCTTCGGTGCCGCGACGCTGTTGCCCCTGCAATCCGAAGCCGTGCTCGTGGGACTGCTGCTCAGCGACACGTATTGGCTGTGGTCGCTGCTGGCCGTGGCGACGCTGGGCAATGTCCTCGGTTCATTAGTGAACTGGTGGCTGGGACGCACCCTCGAACGCTACCGTGACCGGCGCTGGTTTCCGGTCAGCCCTGCCCACCTGGAAAAAGCCCGAACCCGGTATCAACGTTACGGCCACTGGTCGCTGCTGCTCAGTTGGCTACCGGTGATCGGCGATCCGCTGACCCTGGTCGCCGGCGTGATGCGCGAGCCGCTGGGGCGCTTCCTGCTGATCGTGACCCTGGCCAAAGGCGCCCGGTATGGCGTGCTGGCACTGGCCACCCTGGGCTGGATGGGTTGAACCAACCGGCGTGGCGATTGCCTGTTTAATGTCGCCCTAATCGTGCCGATCCAGCATCGGCGGATTTCCAATGGAGTTCACCCGTGCCATTCCTCCTCACCCGCTGGCTGCCCGGCCTGCTGCTGACCGCCGCCCTGCCTGTCATCGCTCATGCCCAAGCCCAGTCCCTCGCCCCGGAATATGGCCCTGAGCTGCAAGGTTTCGAATACCCTTACACGGTCAAGCATTTCGCCTTCGAGTCCCAGGGCAAATCCCTGCAAATGGGTTACATGGACGTCGCCGCCCATGGCAAGGCCAACGGACGCAGCGTGGTGTTGATGCATGGCAAGAATTTTTGCGGCGCGACCTGGGACACTTCGATCAAGGTCCTGAGCGATGCCGGGTACCGGGTCATCGCCCCGGACCAAATCGGTTTCTGTACTTCGAGCAAACCTGACAACTATCAGTACAGCTTCCAGCAACTTGCGGCCAACACCCAACAATTGCTCAAGGCGCTCGGCATCCAGAAAGCCACCCTCCTGGGCCACTCCACCGGCGGCATGCTCGCTACCCGCTATGCCCTGCAATACCCCGAACAAGTCGATCAACTGGCGCTGGTCAACCCGATCGGCCTGGAAGACTGGAAAGCCCTCGGCGTGCCTTATCGCACGGTCGATCAATGGTACGAACGCGAACTGAAGCTTACCGCCGACGGCATCCGTACCTACGAGCGCAACACCTATTACGGCGGCCGCTGGAAGCCTGAGTTCGATCGCTGGGTGGACATGCTCGCCGGCCTGAACAAAGGCCCGGGGCGTACACAAGTCGCGTGGAATTCGGCATTGATCTACGACATGATCTTCACCCAGCCGGTGTACTACGAATTCCAGAACCTGAAGATGCCGACGCTGTTGCTGATCGGTACGTCCGATACCACCGCCATCGGCAGTGATATCGCCTCGCCCGAGGTCAAGGCGAAAATCGGCCATTACGATGTCCTGGGCAAGCAAGTGGCAAAACTGATTCCCCAATCAACGCTGGTCGAATTCCCCGGCATGGGCCACGCGCCGCAGATGGAAGAACCGGCGCAGTTTCACCAGGCGTTGCTTGGCTGGCTGAACCAAACCAACCCCGTGCATGAATGAGGTAAGGCTGATGGCGGTGCAGATTGCAGTGATTGACGATTGGCAGGATGTGGCCCGAAACGTGGTCGATTGGTCGCTGCTGGAAGGTATTGGCCAGGTGAACTTCATCCACGACTACCCGGCCGACAACGCGTCGCTGGCAGAACGTCTGGGTGAGTTTGAGGTGATCTGCGTGATGCGTGAGCGCACCCGGTTCGATGAAGACCTGCTGCGGCGCTTGCCGAAACTCAAATTGCTGGTGACCGGCGGCATGCGCAACGCCGCCCTCGATTTCAAGGCCGCTGCGGCACTGGGCATTCAGGTGTGCGGCACCGACAGCTACAAACACGCGGCCCCGGAACTGACCTGGGCGTTGATCATGGCCGCGACCCGTAATCTCGTGGCCGAAGCCAACGCTTTACGCGCCGGCAAATGGCAACAAGGCCTGGGTGGCGATTTGCATGGCAAGACCCTGGCGATCCTCGGGCTGGGCAGCATAGGCCAGCGTGTCGCGCAATTCGGCCAGGTATTCGGTATGCGCGTAATCGCCTGGAGTGAAAACCTCACGGCTGAGCGGGCTGCGCAAGTCGGCGTGACTTATGTCAGCAAGCAGGAACTGTTCGAGCAGGCCGATGTGTTGTCGGTGCATCTGGTGCTCAGCGACCGCTCCCGTGGGCTGGTCGACGCCGAGGCACTGGGCTGGATGAAGCCCACCGCGCTATTGGTCAACACGGCGCGGGGGCCGATTGTCGATGAGGCGGCGCTGATCAAGGCCTTGCAGAAACGACGCCTGGCGGGTGCGGCACTGGATGTGTTCGATGTCGAGCCGTTGCCGGCCCATCATCCGTTCAGGACCCTGGAGAATGTGCTGGCTACGCCGCATGTGGGGTATGTGAGTCAGCAGAACTATCATTTGTTCTTTTCACAGATGATCGAGGATATCCGGGCGTGGTCTGCGGGCGCACCGATTCGGTTATTGAACTGATACCGCGTTATCGTTCTTCGCGAGCAGGCTCGCTCCCACATAGGATCTTCAGTGTTAAGAGATCCCTGTGGGAGCGAGCCTGCTCGCGAAGAGGCCCGAACCGACATCACAACCAAAACAATGCACCGCAATGGTGCAAGCCAACTGTTCACCCACGCACACTGATGTGACATTTCTGCTTCATTTTCAGCCAATTTCGCAAAAAAACCTGCCCTTCGTCGGTGCGTTTGCCTCGCAATCCGGCACGTCCGTACCGCTTTAAACCGATTGTCGAACAATTTTGCCATTCAGGCTTTACCGCTCTAAGTTCTGGTCTAGGCTCATTTTCGCGGGGCGAAACCGGCCGGTCACAAAGTGGAAAAAAAGTCGAAACTTTTATCTCCGGTGATCGGTCGACTGAAAGGTAGGTGCGTTGCGACTGGTGCAATCCTTGCAATGGCTACTCCACCCATTCTGCTTCAGCGCATTGGGCAGCGTTTGCTACCGATGTGCAGCGCTTTTGCGCCCGGCCCCGGGAATGGGCCAATGAAATACCGTTTGCCAGACCTAAGAATTAGATCAACAACACGGGAGATTCATATGATCAGTGCGGCTTTAGATGTTCAGGGAGAACGTGCTCATCAGCATGTCGGCGAATCGAGCGCCGTGAGTGCTCCCACTGCCCAGACGATCAGCGTTCCCGGCACCAAAACGCTGGCCCCGGTGGCCAGGCAGAATCCCAACCGCAAGAAAGTATTGTTCGTCACGTCGGAAATTGCCGATCTGGTGAAAACCGGCGGCCTGGGTGACGTTTCCGCCGCCCTGCCACGGGCCATGACGCACCTGCACGATGTGCGGGTATTGATCCCCGGTTACCCGCAGGTACTGCACAGCGAAAACCCGATTCACATCATCGGTGAGCTGGGCGGCCATGCCGCTCTGCCACCCTGCAAGATCGGGCGCATGGACATGCCCGATGGCCTGGTCATTTACGTGTTGATCTGCCCCGAACTCTACGAGCGTGAAGGTTCACCCTACGGTGCCAACAACGGCCGCGACTGGCCGGACAACCATATTCGCTTCGCTCGCCTGGGCCTGGCGGCCGCCGATATCGCCGCCAACCTGGCACAGATTCACTGGTGCCCGGACCTGGTGCACGCCCATGACTGGCCCGCCGGCCTGGCACCCGCCTACATGCACTGGCGCGGGCAGCGCACCCCGACCCTGTTCACCATTCATAACCTGGCGTATCAGGGTGTGACCAGCCTGGGGTCGTGCCCTGAATTGGGCATCCCCCATCACGCGCTGCAACAGGAAGGTATGGAGTTCTACGGCAAGATGTCGTTCCTCAAGGCCGGCATGGCCTATTCGAGCCACATCACCACCGTCAGCGCGACCTACGCCCAGGAGATCACCACCCCGGCCTTCGGCTGTGGCCTGGATGGCTTCCTGGCCGCCAAGACCCAGCAAGGTTTGCTCAGTGGCATTCCCAACGGCATCGATGAAAGCTGGGACGCTGCTACCGATACGCACCTGTTCCGCCCGTTCAGCATCGGCGACTGGGAAGGCAAGGCCGTCAACGCCGCCCATGTGCGCCAGTTGTTCGGCCTGGAAGCTAGCGAAGGCCCGCTGTTTGCCGTGGTCTCGCGCCTGGTCTACCAGAAAGGCCTGGACCTGACCGAAGCGGTTTCCGAATACATCGTCAAATCCGGCGGGCAGATCGCGATCATCGGCCGTGGCGAGCCGGAAGAAGAACAAGCCATGCGCGAACTGGCCCTGCGCTTCCCCGGCCAGATCGGTGTGCGCATCGGCTTCAATGAAACCGACGCCCGCCGTATGTTCGCCGGCAGCGATTTCCTGCTGATGCCTTCGCGTTACGAGCCGTGCGGCCTGAGCCAGATGTACGCCCAGCGGTTCGGTTCGTTGCCGGTGGCGCGCAATACCGGCGGGCTGGCCGACACCATCGAAAACGGCGTGACCGGTTTCCTGTTCGACGAATCCACGGTCGAAAGTTATCAGGAAGCCCTGAGCCGCGCGTTCAAGGTCTTCGCCTTCCCCGACCTGCTGCACGCCATGCGCTGCCGGGCCATGGCGGCGCCTTTCAACTGGTGCAAGGCGGTCGAACCCTACGCCGAACTCTACGAACAGCTGGTGGCCAAGGCACTGGGGAAATCGAACAAACAGTAAGAGGCTTTCAGGATGCCGTTACGGACCCTCGAGACCTGGCCCCACGGCGCAATCATGCTGGACGCTGAACACACGCAATTTGCGTTGTGGGCGCCAGATGCGTTCTACGTCAGTGTCGAACTGGAAAATGGACAGTCCTTGCCGTTGCTGCCACAGGCTGACGGCTGGTTCGTGATCAATACCCGTTGCCCGGCGGGCACGGGTTACCGCTTCAACATCGACGGCGAACTGGAAGTACCCGACCCGGCCTCCCGCGCCCAGGCCGGGGACATTCACCAGCACAGTGTGGTGGTCGATCCCCATGCCTATCGGTGGCAACACAGCGCGTGGCTGGGCCGTCCGTGGAACGAGGCGGTGATTTACGAATTGCACGTCGGTGCGCTCGGCGGGTTTCAAGCCATCGAGCAGCATCTGGCGCGCCTCGTCGAACTGGGTATCACGGCGATCGAACTGATGCCCGTGGCGCAATTCCCCGGCGAACGCAACTGGGGTTACGACGGGGTGCTGCCCTACGCGCCCCAGGCGTCCTATGGCTCGCCGGAACAGCTCAAGCACCTGATCGATACCGCCCATGGCCACGGCCTGGCGGTGATTCTCGACGTGGTCTACAACCACTTCGGCCCGGACGGCAATTACCTGCATCGCTACGCCAAGGGCTTTTTCAATGCAGACAAACACACGCCCTGGGGCGCGGCCATTGATTTCCGCCGTCGCGAAGTGCGGGACTTTTTCATCGAAAATGCCTTGATGTGGTTACTGGAGTACCGTTTCGACGGCTTGCGCCTGGACGCGGTGCATGCCATCGATGACCCGGATTTCCTCCAGGAACTGGCGCAACGGGTGCGCCAGCAGGTCGATCCACCGCGTCACGTGTGGCTGATGCTGGAAAACGAACACAACCAGGCCAGCCTGTTGCAGCAAGGCTACGACGCGCAGTGGAATGACGATGGCCATAACGCCCTCCACGTGCTGTTGACCGGCGAAATAGACGCCTATTACGCCGATTACGCGCAAAACCCCACCGAACAACTGGCGCGCTGCCTGAACCAGGGATTTGTGTTTCAAGGCCACATCAACCGCCATGGCAAACCACGCGGCGAGCCCAGCGGGCACTTGCCGCCCAGCGCCTTCATTCTGTTTTTGCAAAACCACGATCAAATCGGCAACCGCGCCTTTGGCGAGCGCCTGCATCAACTGGCGCATCCTGAGGCCTTGAAAGCCGCCACCGCATTGTTGTTACTGTCGCCGATGATTCCGTTGATGTTCATGGGTGACGAGTGTGCCGCCGAACAGCCGTTCCTGTTTTTCACCAGCCATCACGGCGAGTTGGCACGATTGGTTCGTGAAGGGCGGCGTAACGAGTTTGCCGCGTTCAGTGCATTTGCCGATCCGCATCGGCGTGAACAAATCCCCGACCCGAATGCACCACAGACTTTCGAAGCGTCCCGGCCAGCACTGAACGTTGCCGGCGCTTCGGCCACCCACGAGCTGTATCGACAACTGCTGCAAATACGCCATCGACACATCATTGCGCGCCTGCCCGGCGCCCAGGCCTTGGGTGCCGAGGTATTGGCCGACGGCGCGGTATCGGCTCGCTGGTTGCTGGGCGATGGCAGCCTGTTGCGCATTGACCTGAACCTCAGCCACCAGCCCGTGGTCCACACCCCACAGGCCGATGCCCAGGTGTTGTTCGAGCATCCTCCACAGGCCAAAGGCCTGCTGGATCAGGGCACCCTTGCCCCCTATTGCGCGCTGGTCACCCTCAAGCCCGCGGCCCCTTTGCCACCCCCGGATGGAGAGCGTCAATGAGCGATGCGCAACTTGAAATTCTGGCCAGCCGCGCCGGTCTGGCCGTCGACTGGATCGACGCCAACGGTCGCCCGCAAAGGGTCGCCCCTTCGGTGTTGCGCAATGTCCTGACCGGGCTCGGCCACCCGGCCGGCAGCGCGCAGGAGATCGACGCCAGCCTGCTCGAATTGCAGCAGGTGCAACAGACCCGGCACTTGCCGCCTTTGCTCACTGCCGACGTCGGCGTCGGCCTCAACCTGGCCCATTACTTCGCGCCGCAAACGCCGTGCGAGGTTCACCTTGAAGACGGCTCTCGGCTCACCCTCAAACTGGACGCCGAGGCGACGCTACCGGGACTGATTCCGGTCGGTTACCAGCAGGTCAGCATCGACGGACAAACCTTTACCCTGGCCGTGGCACCTGAGCGTTGTTACAGCGTGGGCGATGCCGTGGAAAACCCGACCCCGCGCACCTGGGGCCTGAGCGTTCAGCTATACGCCTTGCGTCGCAACGGCGATGGCGGGTTCGGCGATACCCAGGCCCTGGAAGACCTGGCCCGGGTGGCGGGTGAACGTGGCGCCGAAGCGCTGGCGATCAGCCCGCTGCATGCCATGTTCGCCAGCGACACTCAACGCTACAGCCCTTATTCGCCATCCAGCCGTTTGTTTCTCAACAGTCTGTACTGCGCGCCGGGCGCAATCCTTGGGGAGCGTGCGCTGCGCACCGCCATCGATGCCACCGGCCTGGCTGACGAACTCAGGCATCTGGAAAATCTGTCCCTGATCGAGTGGCCGGCCGCCGCCGAAGCCAAGCATCGACTGCTGGAGGCGCTGTATGAAGGCTTCGTGCAGGGTGAACACCCGTTGCACGCTGACTTCAGCAGCTTCCGCCATGCCGGGGGAGAAGCGCTGGAAAACCATTGTCGCTTCGAAGCCATTCAAGAAGCCCGTGCCGCCAACGGAGAAAGTCTCGACTGGCGGCACTGGCCCGAGCCATGGCGCAACCCGCGCAGCACTGCGCTGGCCGAATTCGCTGAGGAGAATGCCGGCCGCATCGGCTACTTCGCGTTCTGCCAGTGGCTGATCACCCGGTGCCTGGAACGCGCGCAAGCCGCCGCCCGAAGCAGCGGCATGGGCATTGGCCTGATCACCGACCTGGCCGTCGGTGCCGATGGCGGCGGCAGTCAGGCCTGGAGCCGTCAGGATGAACTGCTCGCCTCCCTCACCGTCGGCGCGCCACCCGACATTCTCAACCGTACGGGGCAAGGTTGGGGGATTTCCGCGTTTTCCCCGGAAGGCCTGGTGCGCAACGGTTTTCGTGCCTTCATCGAAATGCTGCGCGCCAACTTCGCCCACGCCGGGGGCCTGCGCATCGATCACGTCATGGGGCTGCAACGCTTGTGGGTGATCCCCAATGGTGCGCCGCCTGCCGACGGTGCCTACCTCTATTACCCGGTGGACGACCTGTTGCGCCTGTTGACCCTTGAATCCCATCGCCACCAGGCCATCGTCCTTGGCGAAGACCTCGGGACTGTGCCGGACGGTCTGCGGGAAAAACTCATCGCCCGCTCCATGCTGGGCATGCGGGTATTGCTGTTCGAACAGGACAATACCCACTTCAAGCCCATCCTCGACTGGCCGGACAATGCCCTGGCGACCACCAGCACCCACGATTTGCCGACCCTCAATGGCTGGTGGCATGGCCGTGACATCGACTGGAACGCCCGCCTGGGGCTGATCGATGCACACGCTGAAATCGAATGGCGCCACCACCGTGAGCGGGAGCGCGAGGGCCTGCGCCGCACATTGAGCCAGGACCCGCAGAACTTTCGCGAAGAGTCCCATGAGACCGATCAGGTGCTTGACGCCAGTGTGCGTTTCCTCGGCCATACCCGTGCGCCACTGGTGTTGCTGCCGCTGGAGGATGCCCTGGGCATCGAACAACAGGCCAATCTGCCCGGCACCATCGATTCCCACCCCAATTGGTCGCGACGCTTGCCGGGCTATAGCGAAGCCCTGCTCGATGACCCCGATGCCGCACGCCGCCTGGAACTGCTCGCCTGCGCGCGACTGCAGGCGGCCGAGCGCGACCAATGACATCGGTGCAAATACAGCCACTACGGGCCACCCTGCGCCTGCAATTTCATAAAGGTTTCACCCTCGATGATGCGGTGCCGCTGGTGCCGTACTTCGCCCGCCTCGGCATCAGCCACCTGTATGCCTCGCCGCTGCTCAGCGCGCGTGCCGGCTCCATGCACGGCTACGACGTGGTGGACCCGACCACCGTCAACCCGGAGCTTGGCGGCGAGGCGGCGCTGCATAGACTGGTCAGCGCGTTGCGTGGCCAGCACATGGGGTTGATCCTCGATATCGTCTCCAATCACATGGCCGTCGGCGGTAGCGATAACCCCTGGTGGCTGGACTTGCTGGAATGGGGGCGTCTGAGCCCCTACGGCGAATTCTTCGATATTCAGTGGCACTCGCCCGATCCGTTGATGGAAGGCCAGTTGCTGCTGCCATTCCTCGGCAGCGACTACGGCATTGCGCTGCAGGACGGCACCCTGCCCCTGTGTTTCGATGCCTCGCGCGGGGCGTTTCATGTCGCGCATTACGATCATCACTTTCCGATTTGCCCCAGCCATTACGGCGAACTGCTGAAGGCCGACACCGAGCCGCTCAAATCGCTGGCAGACCGCTTCAGCACATTGAGCTATCAGACGGACGCCCATAGCCTGGCGATGCCATTGAAAGAAGAATTGGGCGAACTGGTCCGCGATCCGGCCATACGCCAGGTCATCGACAACAACCTGAAAAGTTACGACGCCTTTACCCCGGAAGGCTTCCAACGGCTGCACAATTTGCTGGAACGCCAGAGCTATCGGCTCGCGAGTTGGCGCACCGCCGCGGACGACATCAACTGGCGGCGCTTTTTCGATGTCAACGAACTGGGTGGGCTGCGCGTAGAACGTCCCGCCGTGTTTGAGGCGACCCATGCGAAAATCTTCCAGCTGCTGGCCGAAGGCCTGGTCGACGGACTGCGCATCGACCACATCGATGGACTGGCCGACCCGAGGGGTTACTGCCGAAAACTGCGGCGGCGGGTCGATCGCCTGGTACCGGGCCGGCATCTGCCGATCTATGTCGAGAAGATCCTCGGCGAAGGCGAAACCCTGCATCGCGACTGGTCGGTGGACGGCACCACCGGCTACGAATTCATGAACCAGTTGTCGCTGCTGCAACACGCCCCCCAGGGCGCACAGAGCCTGGGCGAACTCTGGCACCGTTACAGCGAACGCCCGGCCGATTTTGCCCAGGAAGCGCAGCTGGCGCGCCAACAGATTCTCAACGGTTCCCTGGCCGGGGATTTCGAAAGTGTCGCCCAGGCCCTGCTGCAAGTGGCCCGGGATGACCTGATGACCCGCGACCTGACCCTCGGTGCAATCCGTCGGGCATTGCAGGCGCTGATCATGCATTTTCCGGTGTACCGCACCTACATCAGTCCACTCGGGCGTTCGGAACAGGACGAGGTATTTTTCCGACAGGCCCTGGACAGTGCCCGGCACACCCTCGGCGAAGCGGACTGGCCGGTGCTCGATTGCCTGGCCGGTTGGCTTGGCGGCGAGCCCTGGCGCAAACGCCCGGTGGGACGCGCGCGCAAGCGGCTCAAGCATGCCTGCGTGCGCTTTCAGCAATTGACCTCACCGGCGGCGGCAAAAGCGGTGGAAGACACCGCGCTCTATCGTTCGGCCGTGTTGCTTTCGCGCAATGACGTCGGCTTCGACACCGAACAGTTCAGCGCGCCAGTGGCTGACTTTCATGCCGCGTGCGGCCGGCGACTGGCCGAGTTCCCTGACAACCTGCTGGCCACCGCGACCCATGATCACAAACGCGGCGAAGACACCCGCGCGCGCCTGGCGGTGTTGAGTGAGCGCAGTGCCTGGTATGCCGACCAGATCGGCCTGTGGCGCGCCCTCGCCCGCCCCCTGCGCAACGATGACTCATCACCGTCGGCTGGCGATGAGTTGATTTTGTATCAAGCCATCCTCGGCAGTTGGCCGCCGGGTTTGCGCAGCGACGATCAACCGGCGCTGGAGGACTACGCCGGACGCCTCTGGCAGTGGCAGCGCAAAGCCCTGCGCGAAGCCAAGTTGCAGAGTAGCTGGAGTGCGCCAAATGACGCCTACGAGCAAGCGACCCAGGCATTTGTCCAAGGCCTGTTGCTGACGCCGGAGGGCGAATTGCTGCGCTCGGCCTTGGGCAAGGCCGCGCAGGTCATCGCCGTCCCCGGCGCGCTCAACGGCTTGGCGCAAACCTTGCTGCGCATGACCGTGCCGGGGGTGCCGGACCTCTATCAGGGCAATGACTTCTGGGACTTTTCCCTGGTCGATCCGGACAACCGTCGGCCAGTGGATTACCCCAGCCGCCAGCAGGCCTTGCACGAATCGATGGAGGCGTCTGATCTGTTGGCGCACTGGCGGGACGGACGCATCAAGCAGGCCTTGATCGCGCGCACGTTGAACCTGCGTTCAGCGCATCCGGAGCTGTTTCGACGGGGCACTTATCAGCCCCTCGACATCCTCGGCGACCAGGCGCATCGCGTGCTGGGATTTGTTCGGGAACATGAGGGCCAACGGGCCATCGTGATCGTGCCGATTCGCTGTGCATCGCTGCTGGAAAACAGTGCCGTCCCGCAGGTAAGTGCGCTGCTGTGGGGCGATACGCGGGTCCATTTGCCGTTTGCTACCGCCGGGGAAAATCTCAAGGGACTTTTTTCAAGCGTCGCAGTCACAAAACACAGGGAGCTGATGGTCAGCGCCGCGCTGGGGGACTTCCCGGTCAATCTCTTTATCCAAACTACCCACACTTGAGTTCAGTTCAGGAGCAATGCGATGAGTACCGACGATAAACGCATCCGCGAGTTTGCCTATCAGATCTGGGAGTCCGAAGGTAAGCCCGAGGGTCAGGAAGCCCGGCACTGGGAGATGGCCTGCAAACTGGCGGAAGCCGAAGCGCTGGCGCCGAAAAAGGCACCGAAAGCGGCGGCCAGCAAGACACCAGCCAGCAAAACGGCGCTCAATGGTAAGGGTGGCGAGCCAAAAACCAAGGCCAAGGCGAAACCTGCCGCTGCCTCCAAGGTGATTCCGCCGGGCGAGAAGGCCACCGAGAAAAAGCCTCGGGCTGTGCGCAAACCGCCTGCCGTCTGACGCATTGCCCGACTGAGCTGAACAACTGTGTGGCGAGTCTTCTCGCCACCGCGGGCACGCTCGCCAGGCCTACCCCCCTTGTGGGAGCGAGCCTGCTCGCGATAGCGGCCTGTCAGGCAACGCAAGTGTTGGATGTGGAACCGTCATCGCGAGCAGGCTCGCTCCCACATTGACCCGGCAGTTGCCCCCCCCCTTTGCAGGAGCACTTATGACCCGCCCAAAGAAAGACACGCCAGCCCCTCAAGAGCCGTCGAGAATTCGTGAGGGTCTACCCTTTCCATTGGGTGCGACCTGGGACGGTCTGGGGGTCAATTTCGCCCTGTTTTCCGCCAACGCCACCCGTGTGGAACTGTGCATTTTCGACGACGCCGGCGAAGTGGAACTCGAACGCATCGAGCTGCCGGAGTACACCGACGAAATCTTCCACGGCTACTTGCCCGACGCCCATCCGGGGTTGATCTACGGCTACCGTGTGTATGGCCCGTATGACCCGGCCAACGGCCACCGATTCAATCACAACAAATTGCTGATCGACCCCTACGCCAAGCAACTGGTGGGCAAGTTGAAATGGTCCGAAGCGTTGTTCGGCTACACCATCGGCCACCCCGACGCCGACCTCAGTTTCGATGAACGCGACAGCGCGCCCTTTGTGCCCAAATGCAAGGTGATCGACCCGGCGCACACCTGGGGCCACGACCACCGGGTCAGCGTGCCGTGGGACAAGACGATCATTTATGAAACCCACGTGCGCGGCATCAGCATGCGTCACCCAGGCGTCCCCGAGAACCTGCGCGGCACCTTCGCCGGGTTGATGGTCGACGACATGCTCGAACACATCCGCAAGCTCGGTGTGTCCACTGTCGAGTTGCTGCCGATCCATGCGTTCGTCAATGACCAGCACCTGCTGCACAAGGGCATGACCAATTACTGGGGCTACAACAGCATCGCGTTCTTTGCGCCAGACCCGCGCTACCTGGCCAGCGGCAAGATCGCCGAGTTCAAGGAAATGGTCGCGCACCTGCACGAGGCCAATCTGGAAGTGATCCTCGACGTGGTCTACAACCACACCGCCGAGGGCAACGAACAGGGCCCTACCCTGTCCATGCGCGGCATCGACAACGTCTCGTACTATCGCTTGAAGCCCGATGACAAGCGCTTCTACATCAACGACTCCGGCACCGGCAACACCCTGGACCTGAGCCACCCGTGCGTGCTGCAAATGGTCACTGACTCTCTGCGCTACTGGGCCTCGGAAATGCATGTGGACGGGTTCCGCTTCGATCTGGCGACCATCCTGGGGCGTTATCACGATGGCTTCGATGAGCGTCACAGCTTCCTGGTGGCCTGCCGCCAGGACCCGGTGTTGCGTCAGGTCAAGCTGATTGCCGAAGCCTGGGACTGTGGCCCCGGCGGCTATCAGGTCGGCCACTTTCCACCGGGCTGGGTGGAATGGAACGACAAGTTCCGTGACACCGTGCGCGCCTTCTGGAAAGGCGACGACGGGCAACTGGCGGACTTCGCCAGTCGCATGACCGCATCCGGCGAGATGTTCAATCAGCGTGGTCGTCGGCCCTATTCTTCGGTGAACTTCGTCACCGCCCATGACGGTTTCACCCTCAACGATCTGGTGTCGTACAACGACAAGCACAACGAAGCCAACGACGAAAACAACCAGGATGGCAGCAACAACAATCTGTCATGGAATCACGGCGTCGAAGGCCCTACCGACGATCCCGAAATCAATGCATTGCGTCATCGCCAGATGCGCAACTTCTTCGCCACCTTGCTGCTGGCACAGGGCACGCCGATGCTGGTGGCCGGCGATGAATTCGCCCGCACCCAGGATGGCAACAACAATGCCTATTGCCAGGACAGCGAGATCGGCTGGGTCAACTGGGACCTCAGCGAAGACGGCAAGGCCCTGCTCAAGTTCGTCAAACGCCTGATCAAATTGCGCCTGGCCTACCCGATCCTGCGCCGCGGGCGTTTTCTGGTGGGCAATTACAACGAGGACATCGGCGTCAAGGACGTCACCTGGCTGGCCGCCGATGGCAGCGAGATGACCACCGAGCATTGGCACGATGCGCACAATCGCTGCCTGGGCATGCTGCTCGACGGCCGCGCCCAGGAAACCGGCATTCGCCGCAAGGGTGCCGACGCCACCCTGTTGCTGGTGGTCAACGCCTACCACGACGTCGTCAACTTCGTGCTGCCGGAAGTACCCGATGGCGGGTTCTGGACCTGCATGATCGATACCAACCAACCGTCGATTCGCGGCCAGGAGCGTTTCGAGTTCGGCCACGAGTATTCGGTCACCGGTCGTTCGCTGCTGTTGTTCGAACTGCAACATGAGGAAGAAGAGTGAGCAGCGCCCCCCCTGTAGGAGCGAGCCTGCTCGCGAAAAACGCCTGGACACCACTGGCATTCAGACAACCCGCGTCATCGTTGACGCCCATCGCGAGCTAGCTCGCTCCTACAGAGGAGTACGAAAAAAAAATGTACCGCCTGGAACATCGAGGCGACGAATAGCATTACATGAGCAATACTCTGTGCGCGGCGATTCCAGGGTTCGGAACGCGGCACAATGCTATCAACGAGAACAAGGACGTAGCCATGAAACCGGTCTCTCTGCTCGAAAACAGCCTGCCGGCACAGATCTGGAACAGTGCCCCGCAATTGGACAACGTCCCGGTCATCAACACCCAATCCCTGGTCCGGCCTGGTGCGCGCGCCGTGGTAATTGCCCCGCATCCTGGCGATGAAGTGGTGACCTGCGGCGGCCTGCTGCAGTTGCTCAGCGCCATGGGCCATCCCTTGCAACTGATCTCAGTGACTGACGGCAGCGCCAGTCATCCGGGCTCGCAGCAGTGGTCGGAGAAACGCCTCAGCGTATTCCGCTCCCAGGAAAGCGTCGAAGCCTTGCGCCGGCTCGGGTTGCCGATGCACAGCCTGAAGTGGATTCGCGGCGGCTTCACCGACAATGCCCTGGCCGAACATGAGCAGCAAATGACCCGGTTCATAGCCCGTTATTTGCGGCCGGGCGACGTGGTGTTCAGTACCTGGTCCGAAGACGGCAACAGCGACCATGATGCCGTTGGCCGAGCCAGTGCCAATGCCGCGACCATTGCCGGCGCCGATTTTAACGAAGTGCCGGTCTGGGCCTGGCACTGGCCAACGCGTGATCGGGGCCTGATCCCGTGGCATCGTGCCCGCAAGGTACGCCTGGACACCTGGACGGTGGCGCGAAAAAGTCATGCGACCCATGCATACGCCAGCCAACTGGACGGTGAACCCGCCATCGGCATCGCCCCGCTGCTGCCACGGGTGCTGCTGGAGCGGATGCGGTTGCCTTATGAAATCATCTTCGTCTGAACTGCAGAAATTCAACTGTGGGAGATTTATTGGCTGAGGGCGACCCAGATCCACTGTGTGAGCGAGCCTGCTCGCGAAGGGACCCTCACATCCAACATCCATGTTTGACTGGCCCACCGCTTTCGCGAGCAGGCTCGCTCCTACAGGGAATCAGATATATCCGAGAAAATCCGGATGGAACCGCCCGCCCCCACATCAGTCGCATGCATAAGCCAGCCTTGATTCAGAGGAGTGAAAGTGACCAGTACATCCAAGCCGCAGACGATCGAGTCGGAGCCGCGGGACAAATCACCGGCCATTCATCGACTGCGAGTGCTGACCGTCAACACTCACAAGGGATTTACCGCCCTCAATCGTCGTTTCATCCTGCCGGAACTGCGTGAAGCCGTGCGCAGTACCTCAGCGGACCTGGTGTTTTTGCAGGAGGTGGTCGGCGAACACGATCGCCACTCTTCGCGTTACAACGATTGGCCATCGACCTCGCAATACGAGTTTTTGGCGGACAGCATGTGGAGCGATTTCGCCTATGGCCGCAATGCGGTCTACCCCGACGGTCATCATGGCAACGCGCTGCTGTCCAAATACCCGATCCGCGAGTACCGCAACCTCGACGTTTCGATCACCGGCCCCGAGCGTCGCGGTTTATTGCATTGCGTACTGGACGTGCCGGGCCATGCGGAGGTGCATGCGATTTGCGTGCACCTGAGCCTGCTGGAAAGCCATCGTCAACTCCAGTTGCAGTTGCTCTGTCAGCTGCTTGAGTCCCTGCCCGACGAGGCACCGGTGATCATCGCCGGCGACTTCAACGACTGGCAGCTGCAAGGCAACGCGGCCCTCGCCCGTCGCGATGATCTGCACGAAGCCTTCGAACGCCATCACGGCCGTCCGGCAAAAACCTACCCGGCGCGATTTCCGTTGCTACGCCTGGATCGCATTTATCTGCGCAATGCCAGCAGTCATGAGCCGACAATTCTCGGGACCCGACCCTGGACGCATTTGTCGGACCATTTACCCTTGGCCGTTGAAGTACATCTCTGAGCCCTTGGCCGGGCTTGTCGAAAACGGTTCATGCCCGGTTGATTAATCGTTTCACCTGTTACTTTTGACAGTAGATATGTAAAAAAACGACTGCTACGTTGCTCTCGTCCATGGACTGTATGTATGGACATGCGACTCATAGTGGCCGTCGTTGCCGAAGGATTTCGATTACGGGAGATTGCCTTCCCGATGCTGTCTCGCAACTCGCGCTGCCGAGGGTGATTGAAGCATTGCCATTTTTGACACGTGGCAACTCAGTCGCCGATCAACATGCGGAGACGAGCATGAAGTTTTCCAGCGATCTGCCCAAGTACCGTTACAGTGCCTGCATCCTTTTATTGCTGTTAGGCGTAGGCGGATCCCACCCCGCCCACGCAGCCTGTACGCTCACCCCCACCGCCGGTAACGATAATTTCGTCTGTGACAGCGCCAGCAATGGACCGCTGACTGACCTGGCGGGCAATAACACCTTGACCTTTCCCGCCAGCGGCACCGGTACGATCAATGGCAATGCCACGTTCGGCGCCGGCGCCGATACGGTGGTCATGAACTCCGGCCGCATCGTCGGCGCGCTCAATCAGGGGGATGGCACCAATATCCTCACCATCAACGCCGGGCAGATTACCGGGGCCGTTAACCAGGGCAGCGGCATCGATAACTTCACCATGAACGGCGGCTCTATCCAGTCCCTGGCCCAGGGCGACAGTCGCGATTTTTTCCTGATGACCGGTGGCACCATCGTCGGTGCCTTCGAGGACGGCGATACCGCAAAAATGACCGGGGGCACCATCGGCCGGGTTGACATGAAACTCGACAACAACCTGTTCGACATGTCCGGCGGCAATATCCTGGGCAATCTGGTGACGGGCTTCGGACGAGACACCATCATCGTCTCCGGGGGCAAGATTGGCGGCAACATCAGCGTCAGCGGTGGTAACGACAGCATCACGGTGACCGGTGGCGAGGTCGTCGGCGAGATCCGCACCAGCGCAGGCAATGACACCTTTGTCTGGGATGGCGGCGGCCTCCTCCATTCGGCAATCCTGATGGAAGACGGCAATGACAGCGCGACCGTGCGCAATCTCAGTGAAGGCACCCTCGCCCAGACCCCGAGCCTCAACGGTGGCAGCGGCAACGATGTGCTGACCTTCGATCACAGCACGACCACGGGTGCCGGTCGTTACGTCAATTGGGAAACGGTCAACCTGAACAACAGCTCACGGCTCGATCTCGCCGATAACTTCGTCCTGGGTGACAACGCCAGCGGCACCGGCGTTTTCAATATTGACGGCAGCAGCACCCTGACCTCGACGCAAGGCAGCATCACGCCCTTCACCGCCGGCCAGCGTGCCACGTTGAACAATGCCGGGATCATCGACCTGAGCAGCGGCAATACCCGCACAAGCGACACGTTGACGGTCCAGGGCAATTACACCGGCAGCGGCGGTCAGTTAAGGGTGCAAAGCGTGCTCGGCGATGACAGCTCGCCCAGTGACAAACTGGTGGTCAATAACGGGACTTTGACCGGTACCACTGCCATCTCGGTCACCAATCTGGGTGGCACGGGTGCGGCCACCTTGCAAAACGGTATTCAGGAGGTTCAGGCCCAAGGCACCGCAACCAGCGATGCCGGCGCCTTCTCGCTCAAGACCCCATTGTCGGCCGGCGCCTTCGAGTACCGCCTGTTCAAGGGCGGCGTCACCCCTGGCAGCGAAAACAGCTGGTACCTGCGTTCGTCCGTCGTGGCGCCGCCGCTGGTTCCGGTAACCGTGGCCAACGCCGACCCGGCCCTGCCGCCGGTGGTGGTGTTGGTGCCGCTGGTGGCGACACCCGTGGCCGCTCCCGGAAGCCCGCCATTGAGCACGCCCGCACCCGGTGCCGCGCCGATTGCGCTGTACCGTCAGGAGGTGCCTGCCTGGACGGTATTGCCCCCCGCCGCAGCGCAACTGACCCTGTCCGCCCTCGGTACTTTCCATGATCGCCAGGGCGATCAGCGCCTGTTGACGGAAACCGGCTCCTTCGGTGCCGGCTGGGGGCGGGTCTACGGCAAGAACGTCGACCAGACCTGGGCCGGCACCGTCACGCC
This sequence comes from Pseudomonas sp. WPR_5_2, assembly GCF_003634475.1. Classification (NCBI taxonomy): domain Bacteria; kingdom Pseudomonadati; phylum Pseudomonadota; class Gammaproteobacteria; order Pseudomonadales; family Pseudomonadaceae; genus Pseudomonas; species Pseudomonas sp. WPR_5_2. The sequence goes on from NZ_RBLA01000001.1 coordinate 637,152, forward strand.
ACGGCTCGACGGCTCGATCAAGGGGTTTCAGGTGGGCAACGACCTGTACGGTTCACAGACTTCCGGAGGACAAACGCAACGCACAGGCTTCTTCGTCGGCCATAGTCGGCTGGACGGTGATGTCGATGGCTTCAATCAGGGCTATCAAGGCAAGCGCGCCGGTAAAGTCGAGCTCGAGGGTGACAGCGTTGGCCTGTATTGGACCCTTGCGGCCCCCGGTGGCTGGTATTTCGATACGGTAGCGATGTACACCTGGCTGCGCGGCGACAGCCATTCCGACCGTGGCCTCAAACTCGACAATAACGGTCACGGGCTGACCCTCTCAGTAGAGACCGGTTATCCCTTCGCGCTGGCGAACAATTGGGTGATCGAACCCCAGGCGCAAATCATCCGCCAGAAGATAAACCTCGACAGTCAGGACGACGGCATTTCCAGGGTGTCTTTCGATTCCGACCCCGCCTGGACCGGACGTCTGGGTGCACGTCTCAAAGGGCGCTATAACGTCGGGGGCCTGCCACTGGAGCCTTGGTTGCGCGCAAACCTTTGGCAGACGCTTACCGGCACCGACACAGTCACTTTTGCCGGTACTACCGATATCGACACCGAGCAGAAATCTTCGTGGGCCGATGTCGGTATCGGCGCCAACCTGTCCCTGGCCACCAGCGTCAGCGTGTACGCCAATGTCGATTACAGCCGCAATATAGACAGCAATCAGCAGCGTGGAGTGGCCGGCAATCTGGGAATAAGAGTGAGCTGGTAATACCGAGCAATCGCTCTAGCACGCACTTTTTTTGACGATTTTTCCAATAAACAAGAACTTAGGGATGCGCCGTAAATCAGTCACTTATAAGACCCGAAATACCCATACCACTTATCGGCCATTTTCTTGACGCAACGTCAGGGGTCTTCTTGACTTCACCGTACTACCCCCGGAAACACTATCAGGGGCAAGCCCCCCAAGACACCCGCGAACACGGGCGGCCCCCGGCTTGCCTCCATACATTCGGTCGCCCCTCGCTCGGGGTAGGAGAGACGCCAAGGCAAGTACGGCACGCGATGCAAGGTAGCCACGCCATGAAAACCTCATTCACCCAACAAGAGATCAAAATCACTTTTTGCACTGTCTCGAGCTCACTCCTGTTGTGCTCCTCCATGGAAGTGCAGGCCTCACCGGTCGAAGAAGATACAGCCCCCTGGTATCGCCAGGACATCCCGGTGCTCGCCCTGCCCGCAATCGCGACCACGTACCCCGGCCGTTTCGGCCCTGCGCCTGATATGCGAAGTAGCCAACTCACCACCGAAGACGCGACACCCTATGCCTGGGATCAGGTCTATGGGCAGGCCTCCCGCCAGGCGCAAACCGACGCCACGGACCAGGGCTTTACCAATCCCGGCTCAGGCGAAATCAAGGGTCCGGCGATCCTCACCCTGCAAAGCGGTAGCGGCCATACCCAGCAGGTCGGCCTGATTGGCGGCACCAACCAGATTCAGGGCAACAGCAATGGCCTGCTGACCAATCGCGGCATGTCTGACCCGAGCACCGACACCCTTAACCTGCAAGGCCAAAGCCTGGGCGCCTACTACAGCCTGACCGGGCCACAAGGCTGGCACGTCGACCTGACGGCCAGCGGTGGCCGCGTCAACGGTTTCAGCCGCAACGACCAGGGCCTCCGGCAAGCCACCGAAGGCAGCGCGATGACACTGTCGGTTGAAGGTGGCTTTCCGATTGGCATCAGCGAAAACTGGGTGGTTGAACCCCAGGCGCAATTGATCAACCAGCGAATTACCCTCGACACTCCCTATGCGGGCTCGGGCAACACTTCTTCCTCCGACCTGACCTCATGGAGCGGCCGTGTAGGTGCGAAATTGAAAGGCAGTTATGCCATCGACGGCCTGCCTGTCGAACCTTATGTTCGGACCAACTTGTGGCACACGGTGTACACCGGCAATACCGTGACGCTGGACCAGGTGGACAAGATCACCAGCAGTCGCAACTCTTCGACGGTCGAACTGGGTTTGGGTCTGGTCGCCAGAATGACACCGACCGTCAGCCTGTATGTCAGCGCCGACTACAGCAGCGATGTGCTCAACAGCGACTTCAACGGGTTGATTGGCAGCCTGGGGGTGCGGATGCGGTGGTGAAGGTCTGGACTCAAGATATGTGTTGTTTGCAATGACGCCATCGCGAGCAGGCTCGCTCCCACAAGGATTGCGCATATCCTGTGGGGCGAGCCTGCTCGCGATGGCGTCGATGCGGTTTCGGATCAGCCCTCGGGACTGAGCATCAACACCGCCAACGGCGGCAAGTTCAGTACCAGCGACAACGCCTGGCCATGGCTCGGCGCTTGCTCGGTAGACACCCCGCCACTGTTGCCGTAATTGGACCCGGCATAGATCGACGAATCGCTGTTGAACAGCTCGGTCCACTGCCCGGCGAACGGTACGCCAACGCGATACGCCTCACGAGGCACCGGAGTGAAGTTGGCCACCACCAGCACCGGCCGACCTTCCTTGCTCCAGCGTAGCCAGGCATAAACACTGTTCATGGCATCGTCGCCAATCAGCCACTGGAAGCCCTGGGGTACGTCATCCTGCTCGTGCAGCGCCGGCTCTTGGCGGTACAGGCGATTGAGGTCGCCCACCAGTTTCTGCACACCCTTGTGTTCCGGATATTGCAGCAGGTACCAATCGAGTTGCTGATCGTGGTTCCACTCGCGCCACTGGCCGAACTCGCAGCCCATGAACAACAGTTTCTTGCCCGGATGCGCCCACATGAAGCTCAGATAGGCCCGCAGGTTGGCGAATTTCTGCCAGCGGTCGCCGGGCATCTTGTCGATCAGCGAATGCTTGCCGTGCACCACTTCGTCATGGGAGATCGGCAGGATGAAACGCTCGGACCAGGCGTACACCAGGCCGAAACTCAGTTCGTTGTGGTGATGGGCGCGGTACACCGGGTCCTGCTGGATGTAATGCAGCGAATCGTGCATCCAGCCCATGTTCCATTTGTAGGCAAAGCCCAGACCGCCCTGTTGGGTACTTTGACTGACCCCCGGCCAGGCCGTGGACTCTTCGGCGATCACCAGCGCACCCGGCGCTTCCAGCGCGACCACGTCGTTCAGGTGACGCAGGAAGTCGATGGCCTCGAGGTTCTCCCGTCCGCCGTGGCGATTCGGCACCCATTCGCCGGCCTTGCGCGAATAATCGCGGTACAGCATCGACGCCACCGCATCGACCCGCAGGCCGTCGACGTGGAAGTGCTTGAGCCAATGCAGCGCCGAAGCCAGCATGTAACCATGCACCTCGGTGCGCCCCAAGTTGTAGATCAGCGTGTCCCAGTCCTGATGAAAGCCTTCCTGCGGATTGCCGTATTCGTACAGTGCGGTGCCGTCGAACTGGGCCAACCCGTGAACATCGGTCGGGAAATGCGCCGGTACCCAGTCGAGGATCACGCCGATTTGCGCCTGGTGGCAGGCGTTGACGAAGGCTGCGAACTCATCGCCGCTACCGTATCGGGCACTGGTGGCGAATTGCGAGAGCAATTGATAACCCCACGAACCACCGAACGGGTGCTCCATGATCGGCATCAGCTCGATGTGGGTGAACCCGAGGTCTTTGACATAGGGAATCAGTCGCTCGGCCAATTCCGGCCAGGTGTATTGGCGGGCGACTTCGCCAAGATCGTCCAGTTCGCATTGCCAGGAACCGGCGTGCAACTCGTAAATCGACAACGGCGCCGTAGGACGATGACGCTCGCCACGGGACTGCATCCAGTCCTGATCCTGCCAGTCGACTTGCAGCGGGGACGCTACTTTCGAGGCGGTGTCCGGCGGCAGGCTCGTGGCCAGCGCCATGGGGTCGGCTTTCAGCGGCAGAATGCCTTGTTTGCCGAGAATTTCGTATTTATAGGCCTCCCCCGCCTGCAGGCGCGGGACGAACACTTCCCAGACCCCGGTGGGGTGACGCAGGCGCATCGGGTGACGGCGGCCGTCCCAGTTGTTGAAGTCGCCGACCACCGACACGCGTCTGGCATTCGGCGCCCACACGGCAAACCTGACGCCCTCGACGCCCTCTACGGTCTTGAGCTGCGCACCGAGGCAACTGCTCAAGTCGCGGTGATTGCCTTCGGCGAACAAGTACAAATCCATTTCGCCGAGCAACGGGCCGAAGCTATAAGGGTCTTCCGAGATCTGCTCGCCACCGGCCCAGCGGGTTCGCAGCAGATAGGGTTGCGCCCGGTCGAAGTGCCCGACAAACAGTCCGGGGGTCTGGGTCGCTTCAAGGCTGCCCAGCTCCTCGCCTGAGTCCCTGGCCAGCACTTGCACGCTCAACGCGTCCGGCAGATACGCCCGGATGTACTGCCCGCCGGCACCATCGCCATGGGGGCCGAGAATTGCAAAGGGGTCGTGATGCTCGGCGCGTACCAGGGCATCGATATCCCGTGCCTTGGGCAACAGCGCTTCGTTGTGATGATGACCCTGTTCCTTGTTCGAGAAACTCATGACTACTCTCCACCAAGATCGGAAAAGGGTTTGAGCCCACTCAATAACCCGTACAAACCATGCAACGGCACGGTGAGCCAGGTGGGGCGATTCTCTGCCTCATAGGCCACTTCATACGCTGCCTTCTCCAGGCCGAACAACGCCAGCGCGGCGTCCTCGCCCTCAGGATCTTGCCATGCATGGCCAAGCGTAGCTGCCGATTGCCGATAAGCGACCACAAATGCATGTTTTGCTTCATTTAAATAGCGATCGGCAACGCGCTGGCGCGCGGCTTGCACGCCCTCGGTGTTGTCGACGTTGTGCACGTTGATCGCCATCGCTGCCGCATAGTCGAACGAGCGCAACACGCCGCTGACATCCTTGTACGGACTGTGCTTGCCCCGTCGCTCATGCAAGGGTCGCGCCGGCTCGCCTTCGAAGTCGATCAGATAGGCATCGCCCTTGATCACCAGCACCTGCCCCAGATGCAAATCGCCATGCACGCGTATGCGCAAACCGCCTGCCGTCTGTTTCGCCAATGCCTGCACATGGCTGAGGATGGCTTTTTTGTTGTCCAGTATTTTGCTGACCAGCTTTTTGTCCGCCGGGTTCAGTTCGGTTTGATGCTGTTTAAGCAGCTTCAACGCGTGCTCGATTTGCGCCGCCACATCCTTGGCCACCCCAAGCGCATCCTTTTGCGTGGTGACGTGCGGATCGAAGTCCGGATTGTCGCTCGGTGCCGCCAGCACCTGATGCATTTCCCCCAGGCGCTGGCCGAGCATGCCAGCGAAATCTTTCAATTCGCCCAGTGCGTTGTAATGCTGCTCCTGCTCCGACATGGCGTCCGCCAATTCATCGCGCAACGCCCGTTCCAGGTTGTTCTGCGTCCATTCCCAGGCATCGCCCTGATTGCTCAGGTAGCCTTGGGCGATCATCAGCAGGTTGTCTTCGCCGGCCGCATCGCGGCGAACCACCGAACCCAGCAGTGGTGAAATATGGCGGAAACCGGCGTTGGTGAGGTACGCGCTCATCTCCAGCTCAGGGTGAACGCCCGACGCAACCTTGCGGATCAGCTTCAGCACCAGGCTGTTACCGACCACCACCGAGCTATTGGATTGTTCGGCCGACAGATAACGCACCTCCGACTCCGCCGTCAGGCCCAGCCGGGCCAGCTCGGCGGTCGGTTCGAAACGGATCTCGCCGCCATCGGAAGGCAATACCGTGCTGTTGTGCATACCCTGCAACACCGCTCGGATAAAATTTTCCAGGCTGAAGGCATCGGTGATCAAACCGACCTGCGGCCCGCGACGCACCCTTGAAAGGGCAAGCTGTTGCGGCAGAGCGGTGCCGACCTGGTCTTCGGCAATGAAGCCGAACGGCAACTGGTAACGGCTGGTCTGGCCGGCGCTGGTGACTTCGATTTCACTCAACAACACCGGGTGTTGTGCATCACCGAAACGCACACCGTAGGCCAGGTTGACCTGTTCGATGGCCGCGTCCTTGCCGGCGAACCAGCGGCGGTTTTGCAGCCAGTTCGGCAAGATGTCCTGCTCCAGCGTGTGGCGTGACGGCACTTCGAGCAACTCTTCCATGCGTTTTTTCAGCACCAGCGTGGTGAAGTCCGGCAGGCTTTGCGCCGGCTCCACGTGCCAGCTCGGCATCTGGTTCTCGGCGGCAAGACCGAACCAATAGAACCCATAAGGCGCCAGGGTCAGCAGGAAACTCAACTGGCCGATGGGCGGGAAGGCGTTACCGCCGAGCATCTCCACCGGCACCATGCCGACATACGCCGCCAGGTCCAGCTCTACGGCTTGCGCACTGCGCGAGACGTTGGCCACGCACAGAATGATTTCGTGTTTGCCATCCGCTGCGGTGTACTCGCGGGTATACGCCAACACCCGGCGATTGGTCGGCGAGAGCATTTTCAAGGTGCCACGGCCAAACGCCTTGGATTGCTTGCGCACCGCGAGCATGCGCCGCGTCCAGTTGAGCAGCGAATGCGGGTCGCCGGCCTGGGTCTCGACGTTGACCGACAGGTAGCCGTATTGCGGGTCCATGATCGGCGGCAGCACCAGGCTGGCCGGATCGGCGCGGGAGAAGCCGCCGTTGCGGTCGATGGACCATTGCATCGGCGTACGCACGCCATCGCGGTCGCCGAGGTAAATGTTGTCGCCCATGCCGATTTCATCGCCGTAATACAGGGTCGGCGTGCCCGGCATCGACAGCAACAGGCTGTTGAGCAGTTCCACGCGACGTCGGTCGCGCTCCATCAACGGCGCCAGGCGCCGGCGAATCCCCAGGTTGATCCGCGCCCGACGGTCGGCTGCGTAGTAATTCCAAAGGTAATCGCGCTCCTTGTCGGTGACCATTTCCAGGGTCAGTTCATCGTGGTTGCGCAGGAAAATCGCCCACTGGCAATTGGCCGGGATCTCCGGGGTCTGACGTAAAATGTCGGTGATCGGAAAGCGATCTTCCTGGGCCAACGCCATGTACATGCGCGGCATCAGCGGGAAGTGGAACGCCATGTGGCACTCGTCGCCGTTGAGGCCCTTCTTGTCGGTATCACCGAAATACAATTGCGTGTCTTCCGGCCATTGATTGGCCTCGGCCAGCAGCATGCGGTCCGGGTAATTCGCATCGATCTCGGCGCGGATCTGCTTGAGGACGTCGTGGGTCTCCGGCAGGTTTTCGTTATTGGTGCCGTCGCGCTCGATCAGGTAGGGAATGGCGTCCAGGCGCAAGCCGTCGATACCCATGTCGAGCCAATAGCGCATCACCGACAGCACGGCCTTCATGACCTGCGGGTTATCGAAATTCAGGTCCGGCTGGTGCGAATAGAAGCGGTGCCAGAAGTACTGGCCGGCCACCGGGTCCCAGGTCCAGTTGGACTTTTCGGTGTCGAGGAAAATGATCCGGGTGCCGTCGTATTTTTGATCGTCATCCGACCACACGTAGAAATCCCGGGCCGCCGAGCCTTTCTTGGCCTTGCGCGCACGCTGGAACCAGGCGTGCTGGTCGGAGGTGTGGTTGATGACCAGCTCGGTGATTACCCGCAAACCACGCTTGTGCGCCTCGGCGATGAAGCGCTTGGCATCGGCCATGGTGCCGTAGTCGCTGTGAACGCCACGGTATTCGGCAATGTCGTAGCCGTCGTCGCGGCGTGGCGAGGGATAGAACGGCAGGAGCCAGATGGTGTTGACGCCGAGGTCGGCAATGTAATCGAGTTTGGCGATCAGGCCTGGAAAATCGCCGATACCGTCATTGTTGGAGTCGAAATAGGATTTGACGTGGACTTGATAAATGACCGCGTCCTTGTACCAGAGCGGGTCCTTGATGAAAGTGGCTGCCTTGGGTTTCTTCGCCATTTGAAACTCCTGCTCAATTCGAAAATGCCGCTGAACCGGTGCCCCCTGTGGGAGCGAGCCTGCTCGCGAAGAGGGAGTGTCAGTCACCGCTGATGTTGACTGTCCTGCCCCCTTCGCGAGCAGGCTCGCTCCCACAGGGTTTTGCGCTTATGGGGTAATGCGCCAAATCCCGAACGGCTGATACGCCGGGTCGATCCGCATGAATTGGTACTTGCCGTGCCAGGTCCAGCGATGGCCGTTCATCAGGTCCTCACCGTGGGTGCTGGCGTCATCGGGCAGACCCAATTCCCACAGCGGCAATTCGAAATTCGCTTCCTGCGGGTTATGCGGGTCCAGGCTGATCGCCACCAGAATGAAGTTGCTGCCATCGGTACTGCGCTTGCCGAAGTACAGGATGTTGTCATTCCAGGCGTTGTAGATTTTCAGCCCCAGGTGCGTGTGCAGGGCCGGGTTCTGCCGGCGGATGCGGTTGAGCTGGGCGATCTCGGCAATGATGTTGCCCGGCGTGGTGAAGTCCCGCGGGCGGATCTCGTACTTCTCCGAATTGAGGTACTCCTCCTTGCCCGGCACCGGTGCCGACTCGCACAGCTCGAAGCCCGAATACATGCCCCACAAGCCGGAGCCCATGGTCGCCAGCGCCGCGCGAATGAGAAAGCCGGGGCGACCGGACTCATGCAGGAAGGCCGGGTTGATGTCCGGCGTATTGACGAAGAAGTTGGGTCGGTAGCACTCGCGCCACGGCGATTCGTTGAGCTCGGCGAAATACGTCGCCAACTCGTGCTTGGTGTTGCGCCAGGTGAAGTAGGTGTAGCTCTGGGAGTAACCGACCTTGCCCAGCCGCGCCATCATCGCCGGCGTGGTGAAGGCCTCGGCGAGAAAGATCACGTCGGGGTACAGCGCCCGCACATCGGCGATCAGCCATTGCCAGAACGGCAGCGGTTTGGTGTGCGGGTTGTCGACGCGAAACAGCTTCACACCCTCCAGCACCCAACCAACGACGATGTCACGCAATTCGACCCACAGGCTGGGTATCGCCTCGACCGCATAGAAGTCGACATTGACGATGTCCTGGTATTTCTTCGGCGGGTTTTCCGCGTATTTGATCGTGCCGTCCGGACGCCAGTTGAACCAGCCCGGATGCTGCTGCAACCAGGGGTGGTCCTGGGAGCACTGAATGGCAAAATCGAGAGCAATTTCCAGGCCGTGATCCGCTGCCGCCGCCACCAGTCGACGAAAGTCTTCGCGGCTACCCAGCTCCGAATGAATCGCCTCGTGCCCGCCTTCGGCGCTGCCGATGGCATAGGGGCTGCCGGGATCGTCCGGCCCCGCCGTCAGGGAGTTGTTCGGGCCCTTGCGATAGCTGCGGCCAATGGGGTGGATCGGCGGAAAGTACAGGACGTCGAAGCCCATGTCCTGAATCATCGCCAGGCGCGAATGCACATCATTGAACGTGCCGTGCCGTGCAGGATCGTCGGTGATCGATCGCGGAAACAACTCATACCAGCTGGCGAACTGCGCGAGTTTACGCTCGACATCCACCGGGTATTCGGGACTCAGGCTCAGGTAAGCATGATGGTCGGCCTGGGCCATCAATTCGGCGCTGCGTTGGTGCAAAAACAGGGCGACCTGCTCGGTTTCCAGCAGGCTGGACAGTTCATGGTGCAGCGCGGCCAGTTGTTCGCTCAATGGCCCTTCCGCCCTTTCGGCGGCTTGTTGAACCTGAAGGCGACCTTCCTGCAGCTCCAGGCTGACGGGCACGCCGGCCAGGTGCTTCTTTTCCAGCTCGTATTGAAAGCTGGCGAACAGGTCGATCCAGGCTTCGAGGCAGAACACATAGCGGCCCTGCTGCTCGACGCGGAACGCACCTTGCCAGCCGTTATTGCCCAGATCGGCCATGACTTCGCTGTGCCAGACCTCCTCGCCCTCGGGACGCCAGCGCACGCGAACCGCGAGTTTGTCGTGACCGTCGGCAAACACCTTGCTGGTCACCACCACATCCTGGCCCACCACGGCCTTGACCGCGAACTGCCCGCCTTCAAGGGTCGGCATCGTGTTTTCGATCACGATGCGCGGCAGCAGCAACGCCTGCGACAGCGGAATGTGCGGGTTGTAGCTCAACTCAGTCGGTTTTTCAGCCGTCATCGAGCATCTCTCCTTCACGCCCCAAGGACGCTCTTGTGTCTGATAGTCATCCACATCGGTAGATCCCTCGCCGAATGAACTCACTTAGGTTCCGAGCGACACCCGCCGGCAAAAGTTCATCGCCAATTGACCGGAATCAAATCCTTTGCAAAGGGGTCAACCAAATTAAGCACGACTCACGCCATGTGCCACTGGAGACTTGAACAATGACCAATCCATTCCCGGCCGAAACACCCGACCCGAACATCGACAGCCCCGTAATCCCGCCGACCGACCCGCAACCGGTGCCCGAGCAGGACCCACCCGGCACCCAGCCACCACCAAGGGAAGAACCACCGACGACCATGCCGCCGGTCATCGTAAATCCCTGACCCAACATATTCCCTGTAGGAGCTGGCTTGCCAGTGAAAGACCCAAACTCCGCCCCTGTGGGAGCGAGCCTGCTCGCGATGGACGTCAACGATAACGCGCCCATTCTGAATGACCGCGTTACCCGAAGGTTTTTCGCTGGCAAGCCAGCTCCTACGAGGGGTCGTGGTCTTTTTCGAGTATTTTTACGATTTTTGGCATGACGCTGAAAATCGCCAACGCCAGAAACGCACTGAACACCGCCGTCGCCTCCCTGCCCAACCCGGCGGATACGCCGATGGCGGCGGTCATCCACAGGCCGGCGGCGGTGGTCAGGCCTTTGACGTGGCCTTCGTCGCCCTCGTGGTTTTTCAGAATGGTGCCGGCCCCCAGAAAACCGATCCCGGCGATCACGCCCTGCACCACCCGGCTCATGGCATCGGCCTGGGAACCGGACATTTGCGGTACCAGCACAAACAGCGCCGCGCCCAGCGCGACCAGCATGTGGGTACGAACCCCTGCGGCCTTGCCCTGGTGTTCGCGTTCGAAACCGAGAATGCCGCCCAGCACCGCCGCCATCAGCAGGCGCACGGTGATGCGGGTCAGTTGCGAGGCATCACCGATATCGGCGAACTCCGCTTGCAGGGTCTCCCAGACTTCATGCCACCAGGCGTTCATGGTGCTGTCCTTGTGAAGGGCCATGGAGGATGGACCCCGCCGACCATTAATCGGTTGCACAGAACGATAGCCAGTGCTGCTCCCCTAATGTTTAACCCGTCGCAAAAAAGGCTCACGTCATGCCCGTACGCATCGAGAACCAGACATGCTTCTTTATCACCGCAAATGGCGAGGAAATTCGCCTGTGCCCCGATGTGACCATCATCACTGACGAGACCAAGGCCATGTCAGCGGTGGACCTCAATGGCCAGCGCATCTACATCACCGAAGCAGAGGCCGACGCATTGACCGTAGCAGGCGCGGTGGACGGTCGCCGGCACTTGAAGGCCTCGAGCAGTGATTCGGTGATTTGACTGATCCGGATCAACAACGCCCGCAAGCGCCTGAGATAGGCATTTGCGTCCCGCCGGGACAGGTGCTTCAACTTGTCGCATGCCGGGCCGCAACAGCCATCTGATCCGGTTTTTATTGCAATACCTGAGTCTGTTATGCAATCAGATCGGCGCTCATAGTGCTCATGCCTGATGGAGGCTGATGAGCGAAAGACCATGAGCGAGAGAATCCCCGTCCGAACCGTAGAAACCTTTGAACCTTCACGCCCGAAGAAGATGAAGGTCAAAACCAGCGACAACCTGATCCACACCCGCAGCTTTACCGGCCTGTTTCGTACCCTGCGCATCAGCGGCGCCGGCTTCCTGTTCCTGTTGTTCTTCGGCACCGTGTGGTTGAACTGGGGCGGCCGCCAGGCGGTGCTCTGGGACCTCTCCGAAAGCAAATTCCACATCTTTGGCGCGACTTTCTGGCCACAGGATTTCATCCTGCTCTCGGCATTGCTGATCATCGCCGCGTTCGGTCTGTTCGCGATCACTGTGTTCGCGGGACGCGTGTGGTGCGGCTACACCTGCCCGCAGAGTTCCTGGACCTGGATCTTCATGTGGTGCGAGAAAATCACTGAGGGCGAACGCAATCAGCGCATCAAGTTGCAAGCCGCCCCCTGGGGCCTGAACAAGCTGATGCGCCGCTCGGCCAAGCACACCTTGTGGCTGGCGATCAGCCTGCTGACCGGCCTGACCTTCGTCGGTTACTTCACGCCGATCCGCCCGCTGGCCGAAGAACTGCTGACCTTGCAGATGAGTGGCATCAGTCTGTTCTGGGTGCTGTTTTTCACCGGTGCCACCTACATCAATGCCGGCTGGCTGCGCGAAGCGGTGTGCATGCACATGTGCCCCTATGCGCGGTTCCAGAGCGTGATGTTCGATAAAGACACCCTCACCATTTCCTACGATGTAGCGCGGGGCGAAAACCGTGGCCCGCGCAAGCGCGAAGTCAAACCAGCCGAAGCCGGACTGGGCGATTGCATCGACTGCCAGCTGTGCGTGCAGGTCTGCCCCACCGGTATCGACATCCGCGACGGCCTGCAGATGGAATGCATCGGTTGTGCGGCATGTATCGACGCCTGTGATTCGATCATGGACAAGATGGGCTACGAGCGCGGGCTGATCAGCTACACCTCGGAGCACCAGTTGCAGGGCGGCAAGACGCGCCTGTTGCGGCCACGCCTGATCGGCTACACCGCCGTGCTGCTAGTAATGATCGCCGCGCTGGTGGTTGCGCTGATGCAGCGGCCGATGGTGTCGCTGGACGTGAGCAAGGACCGTGGCCTGTTCCGCGAGAACAGCCAGGGGCAGATCGAAAACATCTACAGCTTGAAGGTCATCAACAAAACCCAGCAACGCCAGGACTACCGCCTGACCCTGGTCGACGGCGACGGCTTCCAGTTGCAAGGCAGGACCGAGTTGAGCCTGGCGCCGGGCGAGATTGTCGACGTGCCGGTGTCGGTGGCGATGACCACGGATCGGCCGGCCAGTAGCTCGCAGGGCATCAGTTTCAAGATCGTCGACAGCGATGAGCCGGGCGTTTTCAGCGTCGCGAAGAGCCGGTTTGTTGCGCCGATGAATCGTTGATCCCTTAGACTGCGGTGCTGCCATTCGCGAGCAGGCTCGCTCCCACAGGAAATGCGCTGCCCTTGTGGGAGCGAGCCTGCTCGCGAATGAAGGCAACTCGGTCTTCCAGAATGAAATCAATCCGGACCAAAGATGAAACGCTACGAAAAATTCGCCGACGACATCGCTGAACTGATCCGCTCCGGCGTCCTCGGCCCCGGCCAGCGCGTGCCGTCGGTGCGCTATGCCAGCCAGACCTACGGGGTCAGCCCGTCCACGGTGTTCCAGGCCTATTACCTGCTCGAACGCCGTGGCCTGATCCGCGCCCGCCCGCGCTCCGGTTACTTCGTCAACGCCCATGCACCACGGCCGTTTTCCGAGCCGGTGATCAGCAGCCAGGTCAATGAATCGACCGAGGTCGACGTCAGCGAACTGGTGTTCTCGGTTCTCGACTCGATCAAGGACCCGAACACCGTGCCCTTCGGCTCGGCGTTCCCCAGCCCTACCCTGTTTCCGCTGCAACGGCTGTCGCGCTCACTGGCCAGCGCCAGCCGCGAAATGGACCCGCGCATGGTGGTTACCGACATGTCGCCGGGCAACCCGCAACTGCGCCGGCAAATTGCCCTGCGCTACATGGTCGGCGGGCTCATGCTGCCAATGGAAGAACTGCTGATCACCAACGGCGCCCTGGAAGCGCTGAACCTGTGTTTGCAAGCCGTGACCCAACCCGGCGACCTGGTGGCCATCGAAGCCCCGGCGTTCTATGCCTGCCTGCAAATTCTGGAGCGGCTGAAGCTCAAGGCCGTGGAAATCCCGGTGCACCCGCGTGACGGCATCGACCTCGGTGTCCTGGCGCAAACCCTTGAACGCCATCCGATCAAGGCCTGCTGGTGCATGACCAGTTTCCAGAACCCCATGGGCGCGACCATGCCCGAGGCCAAGAAGCAGGAGCTTGTCGAGCTGTTGCGCCGTCATCAGGTGCCGCTGATCGAGGACGATGTCTACGCCGAACTCTATTACGGCCAACAGGCGCCGAAGCCGGCCAAGGCATTCGATACCGAAGGGCTGGTGATGCACTGCGGCTCTTTCGCCAAGAGCCTGGCCCCTGGCTACCGCGTCGGCTGGGTTGCCGCCGGGCGCTATGCGCAGAAAATCGAACGTTTGAAGCTTATGACGTCGCTGTGCGCGTCCATGCCGGCCCAGGCCGCCATCGCCGATTACTTGCAACACGGCGGCTATGATCGGCACCTGCGCAAGCTGCGCTATGCCCTGGAAGAACAGCAAAGTGCCATGCTGTCGGCCATCGCCCGATATTTCCCGGCGGACACCCGCGTCAGCCAACCGGCCGGCGGTTACTTCCTGTGGCTGGAGCTGCCGGCGCAGATGGATTCGTTGAAGTTGTTCCAGATGGCACTGGCGCAAGGCATCAGCATCGCACCCGGGCCGATTTTCTCACCGACCCGACGCTTCAGGAATTGCATCCGGTTGAATTACGGCAGCCCATGGGACGAAGCGGCGGAAAAGGCGATGGAGACGTTGGGGCGGATTGTGCGGTCGTTCTGAGGGTTCTTTGTCGCTTGATAGATCGCAATCGCGAGCAGGCTCGCTCCCACAGGGGCAAGCGGTCAACTGTGGGAGCGAGCCTGCTCGCGAATAGGCCAGATGCAGCCATGCAAACCTGGAGTCCTACCGCCCGCCCCCGAGATCAACAAAAGTCCCGGTCGCATAGGACGCCTTGTCCGATAACAACCACACAATCGCCTCGGCCACTTCATCCGGTCGCCCGCCACGGGCCATGGGGATTGCCGATTCCAGCTTGCTGACCCGATCCGGATCGCCGCTCAGCGCATGGAAGTCGGTGTAGATGTAACCCGGACGCACCGCATTGACGCGAATCCCCTCGCCCGCCACTTCCTTGGACAAGCCAATGGTGAAGGTGTCGAGCGCGCCCTTGGAGGCGGCGTAGTCGACATACTCATTGGGCGAACCCAGGCGCGCGGCGACCGAGGAAACGTTGACGATGCTGCCACCCTGCCCGCCGTGCTTGGGCGACATGCGCAGGATCGCGTGCTTGGCGCAGAGTACCGGCGCCAGCACGTTGGTCTTGAGGATTTTCAGAATGCGGAATTCGGACATTTCGTCGACCCGGGACTTGTGCCCCACGGTGCCGGCGTTATTCACCAGCGCCGTGACCCGGCCCAGTTCGGTGTCCACCCGGTTGAACAGCGCGATCACCTCGTCTTCGATGCTGACATCGGCGCGCACCGCAATGGCTTGCGCACCCAGGGCACGGACTTGCTCCAGCACCCGTTGCGCCGCCTCTTCATCAGACTGGTAGTTGATGCAGATCCGATAACCAAGTTCTGCGGCCAACAGGGCTGTGGCGGCACCGATGCCGCGACTGCCGCCGGTGATGACGATGACTTTTTCCATGCAGGCTTTCCCCGTTTCAAGCGTAAGCGGTCGGGGGGAAGAATAACCGGGCTTTTTGGTTTTTGCATGAAGCGGTGGTGACTTTGCCGACGCCTTCCCTGTAGGAGCGAGCTAGCTCGCGATGGACGTGAACGATAATGCGTAAAACCAGATGCCCAGCGGCGCCCTCGGGTTTTTCGCGAGCAAGCTCGCTCCTACAGCGATGAACGATAACGCGGTCTGTCAGGCCAGCGCCAACTGCTCCGAACGGTGAATTTCCACCATGAAACGGTCAGCCGGCAAGGGATGCCCGAGCAGGTAGCCCTGCAACGAGTTGCAACCGAGCTGGGTCAGGAAGTCCTGCTGGACATCGGTTTCCACACCTTCAGCGACGATCCGCAGGCCCAGCGCCTGGCCCAGGGCAACAATGGCGGAAACGATGGCGGCATCATCGCTGTCACGTTCCAGGTCACGCACGAAGCCACGGTCGATTTTCAGTTCGTTGGCCGGCAGGCGCTTGAGGTACATCAGGCTCGAATAGCCGGTACCGAAGTCATCGATGGACAGGTCGACGCCCATTTCCGACAGTTCCTGCAGGACCGTCATACTGGCATCGGCATCGCTCATGGCGGTGGTCTCGGTGATTTCCAGGGTCAGGCTGTTGGCCGGCAGCTTGTGCGTGGCCAGCGCCTTGGCGACGCTCTGCACCAGACCGACATGGCAGAACTGCAACGCCGAAAGGTTCACCGCGATCCGCCAGTCGGTGTAGCCCAACACGTACCATTCACGCATCTGCCGGCAGGCTTCGTTGAGCACCCAGTCACCGATCGGAATGATCAGCCCGGACTTCTCCGCCAGCTCAATGAACTTGTCCGGCAGCAGCATGCCCTGGGTCGGGTGTTCCCAGCGCAACAAGGCTTCGGCGCCGACGGGTTGACCGTTGTTGGCGTCGAACTTGGGCTGGTAATACAGACTGAACTGCTGTTGTTCAACGGCGTTGCGCAGGTCTTGCAGCAGTTGCAGCTGCTTGCGTGCGTTACCGTTCATCGAGGCATCGAAGAAGCTGTAGCCGTTCTTGCCCCCGCCCTTGGCGTGATACATCGCGGCGTCGGCGTTCATCAGCAGTTCATGGGCGGTCTGGCCGTTTCCAGGGTAGAGCGCAATGCCGACACTGGCGGAGATTTGCAAATCGTGTTCGGCGACGCGGAACGAACGCGCAATCAACCCGACCTGCCGCGCCGCCAGGTTCATCGCGTCATTCTGCTCGCTCAGTTGCACCAGCAGCACGAACTCATCGCCGCCGATACGCGCCAAGGTGTCCTGGCTGCGCAGTTCCTCGCGCAGACGCAGGCTGACTTCACGCAACAGCTGATCGCCCATGTGGTGCCCGAACGCATCATTGACCGGCTTGAAGCCATCCAGATCGATGAACATCAACGCAAAACAACCACCCTCGGCGTCCACTCTGGACATCGCCTGATCGATGCGGTCGGCCAGCAGCACGCGATTGGGCAGGCCGGTCAGCGTGTCGTGCAAGGCCAGTTGGGTCAATTCGCGGTTAGCCTCGGTCAGTGACAAGGCCAGGCTGGCGGTGCGGGCTTCGAGCCGCGCATCGAGGATCGAGGTCAGCAAGGCGATGCTCAGCACGGCCAGGGTGGTGATCAACACCAGGTTGTCCAGGCCGTTGCCGTTCAGACCGTTGCTGGCCGCGCCACAAAAACTGCCATCGGGAAAGCGTGCCGCCGCCATGCCGGTGTAGTGCATGCCGACGATGGCAATGCCCATGATCACCGCCGCACCGCCGCGGATCAGCCGTACATGGGGCGTGTGCTGACGCAGATGGAACGCGATCCATAGCGCCGCCCCGGACGCGCCGACCGCAATGAGCAACGAAGCGCTGAAGAGCGTGGGGTCGTAATCGATACCGGGTTGCATGCGCATGGCTGCCATGCCGGTGTAATGCATGGCGCTGATTCCCGCGCCCATGGCCAGTGCCCCGAACGCCAGCTGAAAGGCCGGCAATTGCGGCTGGCTGACCAGCCACAGGGCGAAGCCGCAGGACAGGATACCGATCAACAGCGACAGCAGCGTAAGGGAGACATCGTAGCCAAGGTCGATCGGCAGTTTGAACGCGAGCATGCCGATAAAATGCATCGACCATACGCCGACGCCCATGGCGAAAGCACCGCCCGCCGTCCATAGATGCACGGCACGCCCCTTGGCGGTGGCAATGCGCCCGGTCAGGTCGAGCGCAGTGTATGAAGCGAGTATCGCTACACACAGCGAGATAATTACCAGCGTGGGGGAATAACTACCGATGAGCATAAGACGTCTCGCCACCGCCCCCCGTACTGCTTCCTTTCTCGGTGGGGCAAATCGGGCGATTGTACTGATTCCGCCATTGAACGCACTGAAAAAGTAATCATTTAGCCATCAGGCCGATGAAACGCTTGTTTGATTGACCGTAGACGCTCTATCGCGGCACCTAACTCCTGTGGGAGCAAAGCTTGCTCGCGATGACGGACTGACATTCAACATTGATGCTGACTGTTATACCGCAATCGCGAGCAAGCTTTGCTCCTACGGGGTCGGGGTCAGTCGCTTTCGTGTTCGAGGTGCCCATCCCACCCGCCACCCAGCGCCGCAATCAACTGCACGCTGGCGATCAAACGGCTCTGCAACAGATCCAGCGCACTGCGCTCGTTGTTCAATGCCGCCGCTTGAACCACCACCACATCCAGATAGGCAATCACCCCGGCCTTGTACTGGTTCTGGGTCAGGCGCAACGATTCACGGGCCGCATCCAGCGCCTGTTGCCTCACGACGGCTTCGTTCTCCAGCACCTTGAGCTGCACCAGAAAGTTTTCCACTTCACGGAAACCGTCGAGCACGGTCTGGCGGTATTTGGCGACGGTTTCGTCATAGGCCGCTTCGCTGCGATCAACCTCCGCCGAGCGCTGCCCGCCGTCGAACACGGTCATGGCCAGTTGCGGGCCCACCGACCAGAAGCGGTTGGGCAAGCTGAACAGGTCCTTCGACGTACTGCTGCTGTAACCGCCGTTCAGACTCAGGGTCAGGTCCGGATAATAGGCGGCCTTGGCCACGCCGATGTTGGCATTGGCGGCGATCACCGAACGCTCCGCCGAGGCAATGTCCGGTCGCCGTTCCAGCAGTTGCGAAGGCAGGCTCAGCGGCACCTCCGGCAGGGGCGGAATTTCGTCGGTTTCAGCCAGCTTGAACTCGGCCGGCGCCAGACCGATCAGCACGGCGATGGCATTTTCGAACTGGGCCCGTTGCCAGATCAGATCGACCAGGTCCGCCTCAGTGCTCTTGAGCTGAGTCTGCGCCTGGGCCACGGCATCCTTGCCGGAAACGCCGGCGCGGTACTGGTTTTCGGTCATTTTCAGCGAACGCTGGTAGGCCTCGACAGTCGCTTCCAGCAACCGCTTCTGCTCATCGATGACCCGCAATTGCAGGTAGTTCTGCACCAGTTCCGACTGCTGGCTCAGACGTATCGCCGCCAGATCGGCGTAGCTGGCCTCGGCATTGGCCGTGTCGGCTTCGAGGCCACGGCGCAATTTGCCCCAGACATCAGCCTCCCAACTCACGCCGGCCTGCGCCGTGTAGGTGTTGCGGATGCCGCTCGAAGAACTGCTCAGGCTTGAACTGCTGCTGCCGGTGCCCTTGCCGGAACGGGTTTTCCCGGCGGTCAGGTCCACCGTCGGGAAAAACGCGCCCCGGGCACTTTTGACCAGGGCCTGGGCCTGGCGGTATTGCGCCTCGGTCTGGGCAACCGTCTGGTTAGCGCTATTGAGCTTTTCGATCAGGCCATTGAGTTGCCGGTCGCCATACAGCTCCCACCAGGCACCGCGGGCCAGGGAATCGCTCGGATTGGCCTGGCGCCAGCCGGCCGCTTCCTTGTACTGCGCCGGCTCCGCGGTTTGCGGACGCTGATAATCCGGGCCGATGGCGCAGGCACTGAGCATCGCCGCGCACAGCGACAGGCTCAGCAACCGCGAGCCTCGGGCCTTAATCAACGATGCGGCCAGCGGTGTAGCCAGGTTGAACAGCGAACGGTCAGTCATAGCGGAGTTTCCAGAGCAGCATCGGTACGCACCCCACGCCAGTGGTTGAAGCGATGGCGCAGTTTGTCGAGATAGAGGTAAACCACCGGGGTGGTGTAGAGGGTCAGCACCTGGCTGAAGATCAGCCCGCCAATGATGGTCAGGCCCAGCGGCTGGCGCATTTCCGCCCCTTCGGCGCGGCTCAGCAGCAGCGGCAAGGCACCGAGGATCGCCGCCAGGGTGGTCATCAGGATCGGCCGCAACCGTTGCAGGCAGGCGTTGCGGATAGACTCCAGCGGTGCCATGCCTTGCTGGCGCTCAAGCTGCAAGGCCAGGTCGATCATCAGGATGGCGTTCTTCTTCACCACGCCGATCAGCAGGAACAGCCCAAGCAACGAAATCAGGCTGAACTCGCCGCCCAGGGCATAAATCGACAGCAACGCGCCGACCCCCGCCGACGGCAAGGTCGAGAGAATGGTCAGCGGATGAATGTAGCTTTCATACAGCACACCGAGCACCAGATAGACCGCCACCAACGCCCCCAGAATCATCCATGGCTGGCTTTTCTGGGTCGCGGCGAAGGCATCGGCGGTGCCGGCCATTTTCACGATCACGTCTTCCGGCATCCCGAGTCTGGCAATCGCCCGCTCGATGGCCGCCGTGCCCTGCTCCACCGTGACGCCTTCGGCCATGTCGAAGGAGATACTTTCGGAGGCGAACTGGCCTTCGTGGCTGACCCGGTCGTCTTCCAGGCTGTTTTCGTAGTGAGCGATGGTCGACAGTGGAATCCGTGCACCGGCGGCAGTAATCACCTGAACCTGCTTGAGGGTGATCGGGTCCTGGGCGTATTTCGGATTGACCTCCATCACCACCTGATACTGGTTGAGGCTGTCGTAAATGGTCGAAATCTGCCGCTGGCTGTACGCATTGTTCAGCACCGCCGTGACCATGCTCATGTCCACCCCCAGGCGCTTGGCCTGGTCACGATCGACAATCAACGTGACTTGTTGGGCGCCGCGGCCTTCACGGGCATCAATGGCCGTCAACTCCGGCAAGGCCTTCAGTGCAGCGACGACTTTCGGATACCACTCTCGCAGCTCGCCAAGATCGGCGCTTTGCAGGATGTAGGAATACTGCGACGTGGTCTGTTCGCGACCACCACCGAATTGCAGGTCCTGATCCGCCATCAGCATCAGCTGCGCGCCCGCGACCTTGGGCATTTCCTTGCGCAGGCGTTCGATGACCTTTTGCGCGGAAATATTGCGTTCCTTGATCGGCTTGAGACGCACCAGCATGAAAGCGTTATTGGTGCCGTTGGTGCCACCGATGAAGCCGGCAACGCTTTCCACGGCGTCATCCTTGAGCACGGCACGGCGAAAGGTTTCCATTTTCGGTTGCATCACGCTGAACGACAGGCCGTCGTCGCCGCGCACGAAGCCGATCAGTTGCCCGGTATCCTGCTGAGGTAAAAATGTCTTAGGAACAACGACATACAGCGCAATGTTGACGCCGACAGTCACGATCAGGCTCAGCAAGGTCAGTCGTCGATGGCGCAGCACCCAGTCGAGGCTGGTCGCATATTTTCCGACCATCCACTCGTTGGCGCGCCGGCTCCAGCGTTGCAGGCGATTTTCCTGGCCTGGCGTATGCGGCTTGAGCCAGCGGGCGCAGAGCATCGGGGTCAGTGTCAGCGAGACCACCAGCGACACCACGATGGCCGCCGCCAGGGTGATGGAAAACTCGCGGAACAGGCTCTCGATGATCCCGCCCATAAACAGGATCGACAGGAACACCGCCACCAGCGACACGTTCATCGACAGCAAGGTGAAACCCACCTCCTGGGCACCGAGATAGGCCGCCTTCATCGGCTTGATACCTTCGTCGATGTGCCGCGAGATGTTCTCCAGCACCACGATGGCGTCATCCACCACCAGCCCGGTGGCGAGGATCAACGCCATCAGCGACAGGTTGTTCAGCGAAAAACCGTAGAGGTACATCACCGCAAAGGTGCCCACCAGCGACACTGGCACCGCCAGGGTCGGGATCAACGAGGCGCGGAAATTACCGAGGAACAGGAACACCACCAGGATCACCAGGGCTACGGCGATCAACAAGGTCATTTCCGCTTCGTGCAACGTCGCTTTGATCACCGGCGAACGGTCCATGGCCAGGTTCAGTTTGACGCTGGCCGGCAGCACCGCCTGCAACGCCGGCAACTGCGCCTTGATCTCGTTGACCGTCTCGATGATGTTGGCGCCCGCCTGCCGGTTGATCACCAGCAGCACCGCCGAATCGTCGTTGAAAAAGCCGCTGTTGTAACGGTCCTCGACGCCATCGCTGACCTTGGCCACGTCCTTCAGGCGCAGGGCTGCGCCATCCGCGTAGTGGATGATCAGCGACTCGTAATCCTTGGCCTTTTCCAGTTGATCGTTGGCTTGCACCTGCCACAGCCGCTGGCCATCTTCCACCGAACCCTTGGGCCGGCGCACGTTGGCATTGGCAATGGTATTGCGTACATCGTCCAGCGCCACGCCGTACTGGTTGAGCGCCTGGGGTTCGAGCTCGATGCGCACCGCCGGCAATGAGCTACCGCCGATCTGCACTTCACCCACGCCCTGCACTTGCGACAGGCTCTGGGACAGGATGGTCGAGGCCAGGTCATAGAGCTGGCCTTTTTCCAGCACATCCGAGGTCAGCGACAGCACCATGATCGGCGCCTGGGACGGGTTGACCTTCTTGTAGGTCGGCATGCTGCGCATCCCGCTGGGCAGCAGGTTGCGCGAGGCATTGATCGCCGCCTGCACTTCCCGCGCCGCGCCATTGATGTCGCGGTCCAGGTCGAACTGCAGAATCACCCGGGTCGAGCCCTGGCTGGAGCGACTGCTCATGGTGTTGACCCCGGCGATGGCGCCGAATGAACGCTCCAGCGGTGTCGCCACCGTGGAGGCCATCACTTCGGGACTCGCTCCGGGCAGACTGGCCTGGACCACGATCACCGGGAAGTCCATTTGCGGCAGCGGCGACACCGGCAGCAGGCCGAAGCTCACGCCACCGAGCAGCATGATCGCCAGGCTCAGTAGCATGGTTGCCACCGGTCGTTTGATGAAAGGACCGGAAAGGTTCATCGCCCCTCCCTCCCTGCACCAATCCCTTTAGGAGCGAGCCTGCTCGCGATGAGGCCTGCACATCCGACATGGATGGAGGCTGATCCACCGCAATCGCGAGCAGGCTCGCTCCCACAGTGTCTACGGTTCAACACTTTCACACCGCCACCTCTTCGGCTTTGGACTTGCCGAAACGGCGACCGAGACGGTCGAAGTACAGGTAAATCACCGGGGTGGTGAACAACGTCAGGATCTGGCTGACCAGCAAGCCGCCGACCATCACCAGACCCAGCGGCTGGCGCAGTTCCGCCCCGGAACCAGTGGCGAGCATCAGCGGCACCGCACCAAACAACGCGGCCAGGGTGGTCATCAGGATCGGCCGGAAGCGCAGCAAAGCGGCCTGATAAATCGCCGTTTGCGGGTCCATGCCCTGATTGCGCTCAGCGTCGAGGGCGAAGTCGATCATCATGATCGCGTTCTTCTTCACGATGCCGATCAGCAGGATGATGCCGATGATGGCAATCATCCCCAGGTCATTGCCGCTGAGAATCAGTGCCAGCAAGGCGCCGACCGCCGCCGAGGGCAAGGTGGATAGAATGGTGATCGGGTGAATGTAGCTCTCGTACAGCACGCCCAGCACGATGTACATGGTCACCACCGCCGCCAGAATCAGCAGCAAGGTGCTCGACAGCGAGGCCTGGAAGGCCTGCGCCGCCCCCTGGAACTGGGTCTGCACGCCAATCGGCATGCCGATGTCCTTCTGCACCTGTTCGATGATCTGCACCGCATGCCCCAGCGCCACGCCGGGCGCCAGGTTGAACGACATCATCACCGCCGGGAACTGGCCGATATGGGTGATCGCCAGTTGCGCCTGGCGTTCTTCGATATGCGCCAGGCTGGACAGGCGCACCTGACCGCCATCGGTGGTCTTGACGTGTATCTGGTCCAGCGCCTGCGGGCCGATCTTCTCGCCGGACTGTGATTGCAGCACCACGCGGTACTGGCTGGCCTGGGTGTAGATGGTGGAGATCTGCCGCTGGCCAAAGGCGTCATACAGCGCATCGGTAATGTTCGACACCGACACCCCGACCCGGGATGCAGCATCGCGGTCGATCACCAGATAGACCTGCAAGCCCTTGTCCTGCAAGTCGCTGGCAACGTCGGTCAGTTCCGGGCGGTCCGCCAGGGCTTCGACCAGACGCCCGCTCCACAGGCTCAACAGCTCCGAATCCGGCGACGACATGCTGAACTGGTACTGCGTGCGGCTGACCCGGTCCTCGATGGTCAGGTCCTGCACCGGCTGCATGAACAGGCGGATGCCCACCAGCTTGTCCAGTTCCGGTTGCAGGCGGGCAATCACTTGCGTTGCGCTCAGGTCGCGGTCGTGGTGCGACTTGAGGTTGATCAGCAATCGACCGCTGTTGAGGGTCGAGTTGTCGCCATCCACGCCAATGTAGGAGGACAGGCTTTCGACGGCGGGGTCGGCCAGAATCACCTTGGCGAGTTCTTGCTGGCGCTCGCTCATGGCGGCGAAGGAAATCGACTGCGGGGCCTCGGAAATGCCCTGGATAACGCCGGTGTCCTGCACCGGGAAGAAGCCCTTGGGCACCACCATGTACAGGAATACCGTCAGCGCCAAAGTGCCAATGGCCACCATCAAGGTCAGCGGCTGGTGCTTGAGTACCCACTGCAACTTGCGCCCGTAGGCGGCGATCATCCAGTCAATGGCCGCGCCGCTGGCGCGGTAGAAACGTCCCTGTTCGCCTTCCTTCGGTTCGCGCTTGAGCAGCCGCGCGCACATCATCGGCGTCAGGGTCAGGGACACCACCAGGGAAATCAGGATCGCCACTGCCAGGGTGATGGCAAATTCGCGGAACAACCGCCCGACCACATCCGCCATGAACAGCAGCGGGATCAGCACCGCAATCAATGACAACGTCAGTGAGATCAGGGTGAACCCGATCTGCTTGGCGCCTTTGAGCGCTGCGTTCAGCGGGCTGTCGCCCTCTTCAATAAACCGGGAAATGTTCTCCAGCATCACGATGGCATCGTCCACCACGAAACCGGTGGCGATGGTCAGGGCCATCAGGGTCAGGTTGTTGACCGAGAAACCGGCGAGGTACATCACGCCGAAGGTACCGATCAGCGACAACGGCACGGCCACCGACGGAATGATCGTGGCACTGGCCCGACGCAGGAACAGGAACGTCACCATCACCACCAGGGCGATGGCGATCAGCAATTCATGCTGCACGTCCTTGACCGAGGCGCGGATGGTCTGGGTGCGGTCAGTCAGTACGACGACGTCGAGACCGGCCGGCAGGTTGTCGGTGATACTCGGCAGCAAGGCCTTGATCCGGTCCACCACTTCGATGACGTTGGCACCCGGTTGACGCTGGATGTTCAGCAGCACCGCCTGGTTTTCATTGGCCCAGGCCGCCAGTCGCTCGTTTTCGGCGCCATCGACGATCTCGGCCACGTCCTTGAGCCGCAGCGGTGCGCCATTGGCGTAGGCCAGGATCAGGTTGGCGTAGTCCGCGGGTGAAGTCAGTTGATCGTTTGCGTCGAGCATCGACACCCGGGTCGGGCCATCGAAGTTGCCCTTGGGCTGGTTGACGTTGGAAGCACCGATCAGGGTGCGCACGTCCGACAGGTTCAGGCCGTTGGCCGCCAGAGCCTCAGGGTTGACCTTGATCCGCACCGCCTGACGCTGGCCGCCGGCAATGCTGACCATGCCGACGCCGCTGATCTGGGCGATTTTCTGCGCCATGCGCGTATCGACCAGATCGTTGAGCTTGGGCAGCAACATGGTCTTGGAAGTAATGGCCAGCGTCAGCACCGGCGTATCGGCCGGGTTGACCTTGTTGTACACCGGTGGCGCCGGCAGGTCCTTGGGCAACAGGTTGGTCGCGGCGTTGATCGCGGCCTGCACCTGCTGCTCGGCAACATCCATGTTGATGTCGAGGCTGAAACGCAGGGTCAGCACCGAGGCGCCGCCGGAACTGGTCGAAGCCATCTGGGTCAGGCCGGGCATCTGCCCGAACTGCCGCTCGAGCGGCGCGGTCACGGCGCTGGTCATCACATCCGGGCTGGCGCCGGGATAGAGGGTCATGACCCGAATGGTCGGGTAATCGACCTGAGGCAATGCCGACACCGGCAGCAATCGATAGGCGATGACGCCGGCCAGAATAATGGCCAGCATGCTCAGGGTGGTCGCTACCGGGCGAAGGATGAACAGCCGCGAGAGATTCATGCGCCGCCCTTTTTCGCCTTGTCGGCAGGCGCCGGCTCAGTGGAATTGGCCGCCGATTTGCCTTGCAGATGCCCGGCGGGGTTTGTCGGCACGTCCTGAGGGTTGTTGACCACCTCCACGTCGCTACCGTCCTTCAGGCGGTCAGTGCCTTCCAGCACCACGCGATCACCGGCAGCAAGGCCTTCAGTGACCACCGTGTTGGTACCATCGCTGGCGCCGATTTTCAGCTGGCGAATCTTGACCTTCTTGTCGCCGTCCAGGGCATAGACGAACGTGCCGTTGGTTCCGAACTGGATCGCGGCGGACGGTGCGAGGACCACGTCCTTGAGGGTGTCGGCCAGCAGGCGCACGTTGACGAACTGGTTGGGGAACAGCGACTGGTCACGGTTGTCGTAACGTGCCTTGAACTTCAGGGTGCCGGTGGTGACGTCGATCTGGTTGTCCAGGCTCTGCAGTACGCCGGTGGCTTGCAGCTTGGTGTCACCGCGGTCCCAGGCCTCGGCAGGCAATCTGGCACCACTGCGATAACGCGCGAGCACCGTGTCGAGGCTGCTTTCCGGCAAGGTGAAGGCCACGCTGATCGGCTGGGTCTGGGTGATGATCGCCAGCGCCGTGGTGTCGTTGGCCGCGACCAGGTTGCCGACGTCGAGCTGGCGCAGGCCAACGCGTCCGGCGATTGGCGCACGGATCTTGGTGAATTCGAGATTGAGCTTGGCGTCATTTACCGCCGCCTGATTGGTCTTGACCGTGCCCTGGAATTGGCCGACCAGCGCGATGGCGGTGTCCAGGGTCTGTTTGGCGATGCTGTCTTCCTTGTAGAGCCCGGTATATCGCTCCACATCCACCTGGGCGTTTTTCAACTGCGCCTGATTCTGCAGCAAGGTGCCTTCGGCCTGGAGCAAGGCGTTCTGGTAAGGGCGCGGGTCGATTTCAGCCAGCAGGTCGCCCGCCTTGACCATCTGCCCTTCTTCGAAATAGATCTTCACCAGCTCACCGCCGACACGGCTGCGCACATTGATGGTATTCAACGCTGTGACCGTGCCCAATGCCTTGTAATACAGCGGGAAATCACCCTTGACCGCCGGCGCTACCCGTACCGGAACCGGCCCCGTTGCACCGCCGAACCCCGGACGCATCGCGCCTGACCTGCCAGTGTGCCCGGCCACGGCTTTCGGCTGCGCGCCTTCTTTCGGCGCAGCACCACCGGGCCAGAACTTCCAGCACAGGGCAGCGATGACCAACAGGACAAGCAGGCCAAACAGCCAGCGACGGGGACTACGGGAAGCGGAGGATTGCATTGAGTGATCAACCATTGGGCGCGAGGGCTTCTTTTACATAAGACAGAACGATAAGCACTGGCGGGGTTTAAGCAAAGCGCCTTTACCGGCAATTTACCTTTGGCTTACGTAACAGGAGATTTATCCAAGATACTGAAACACAAATGAAAACGGCCTGGACAGGGCCAGGCCGTTAACAATTGTAAAACTTTACTTATTTCAAGACAGCGAGTGCTGCTTCGTAGTTCGGTTCCTGACCGATTTCACTGACCAGTTCGCTGTGCAGCACCTTGTCGTTCTCGTCCAGAACGACCACGGCACGGGCGGTCAGGCCTTTGAGCGGGCCGTCGGCGATGGCCACGCCGTAGTTCTGGATGAACTCGGCACCGCGCAGGGTCGACAGGTTCTGGACGTTTTCCAGGCCTTCGGCACCGCAGAAGCGAGCCTGGGCGAACGGCAGGTCAGCGGAGATGCACAGCACCACGGTGTTGGCGACATCATTGGCCTGGGCGTTGAACTTGCGCACCGAAGTGGCGCAGGTCGGGGTGTCGATGCTTGGGAAGATGTTCAGCACTTTGCGCTTGCCGGCGAAGTCCTTCAGGGTAACGTCGGACAGATTGCCGGCAACCAGGGAAAAGGCTGGCGCCTTGGAACCGGCTTGAGGCAACTGGCCGTTGACTTGAACCGGGTTGCCTTTAAGAGTCACTTGAGCCATGAACGGAGTCCTTCTGAACGTTGTTGTGGAGAATCTTGAAGAGGCCGAAGTTAACCACGAAATTGATCGGCGACCTACTGCGAATACAAAACTTGCAAGCCCCCCGATCCCCTGTGAGAGCGAGCCTGCTCGCGAAAGCGGTGTGCCAGGCAAGTCATCGGTGAATGTCGAACCGCATTCGCGAGCAGGCTCGCTCCCACAAGGTCTGGTTCAAGCCAACAACCGCAACATATTGCGATGCCGCGCCGCGAAAATCCGTCGCATATAGCCGTTCACCAGCACCGCCTCGCTCAATGCACCGCCAATCGCCGAATACGTCACCCGATCGGTATACAGCGTACCCCCCTCTCCCACCGCCACCCGGTGTTCATGACGAAAGGCACGCATCGGCCCCTTGAGCATTTCATCCACGAAATGACCATCGCCGACCTCGCGGATCACCACCGTCCAATTCGAAGGAATGAAGTTGAACATCCAGTGCCGAAAGCGGAACTGCCGCCCTGCTTCGATGCGCAGATCATTCAGGTCGACCTCGCTCAGCGGTGTGATGCGTTCGGGGAAGATCTTCGGGAAGTTCACGCCTTCCAGGCAGAAGTCGAGGACTTCCCTGGGCGTGCGATGGGGGATAAGCGTGGTGAGTTCCAGAACGGGCATGAATGATGGCATTCCATTGGCCAGGGGCTCACAGACTACCACCCGATGCAGGAGCTGGCTTGTCGGGCCACCGCATCGCAGCGAAGACGGTGTGTCAGTCGGACCGCGTTGCTGCGTTCGCCAGCCAGCCGGCTCCTACAGAAAGCATCACGTAATTTGTTACGACTTTCTGTAACAGCATTGTCGATTCAGCTGTTGATCATTCGACTATAAGTGAGTCATTCAAATCCAATGGAGAAAACACCATGCGCTTCATGATCATCATCAAAGCCAGCCAGGACTCCGAAGCCGGCATCATGCCCAGCACCGATCTGCTGACCGCCATGGGCAACTACAACGAAGAACTGGCCAAGGCCGGCATCCTCCTCGCCGGCGAAGGCCTGCAACCCAGCAGCAAAGGCGCCCGTGTGCGCTTCTCCGGCGACAAACGCACGGTGATCGACGGCCCCTTCGCCGAAACCAAGGAACTGATCGCCGGTTATTGGTTGTGGCAGGTGAAGTCGAAGGAAGAAGCCATCGAATGGGTCAAGCGCTGCCCGAACCCGATGCCGGGCACTGAGGCGGAGATCGAGATTCGCCAGGTGTTCGAGATGGAGGATTTTGGCGCGGAGCTCACACCGGAATTGCGGGAGCAGGAAGAGCGGGCGTTTGGGCAGGGTAAAAAGTGTTGAGTATT
The DNA here is from genome assembly GCF_003634475.1 of Pseudomonas sp. WPR_5_2. Lineage (NCBI taxonomy): Bacteria > Pseudomonadati > Pseudomonadota > Gammaproteobacteria > Pseudomonadales > Pseudomonadaceae > Pseudomonas > Pseudomonas sp. WPR_5_2. Next base: position 666,261 of record NZ_RBLA01000001.1, read on the forward strand.
TCCCGATATCGACAACCACACCCTGCTGAAACTCGCCTACGGGTGGATAAGCTTGATCCGCCTTAGTCACCGAAGTTTCTTCAGGAATACCGCGCCATCGTTGTTCGCGGGCAAGCCTCGCTCCTACAGGTGATCAGCATCTGTAGGAGCGAGGCTTGCCCGCGAATGCGTCTTTAAACACACCCGCTCAGCCTGCTGTGTACGCATTAACCTTCTAGTACTCAAAAATAAAGAATCAATCCCCTCGGCTGGCTAACCCGGATTTAGCTGCTAGCTTCAAGAGACGTGTCCTACAGCCTTGATAGCAAAGAGATTACGTCTTAACGGCCGCCAAGTGCCGAGTTGTCCAAAATGAGCCACCAGGGAATCGGGGAATCATGTTGAACAAAATGGGGATGCACGCCTGTCTTCTGGCGACTTCATTCGCACCATTCATCAGTGCCTGTGCGGACAACGCCGAGACCGCCAACAAGAGCAACAACCCGCTGAATCTCGATCCGGGGATGAACCTGCAGGATTACTACACCCCGAAGTATCAAGACTCCAATATCCATTCCAATGACCTGTTTGTGCGCGGCACGCTGCCGATTGCGCCCAATGACTTCATCGGTGTGCCGCAGTTGCTGCGCGCCACCGCGCCGATCAGCACGCGTCCCGATCCGGACGGCGGCTACAGCACCGGTGAAGGTGATCTGAACCTGTTCGATATTTTCCTGCTCAAGACCGACGGCGTGCAGTTGGGCATCGGCCCACAGATCACTGTGCCGTTTGCCGACAAGGACGAACTCGGCACGGGCAAGTGGCAGGCCGGATTCGCCGCCGTGGCCATAGACGCCTCGCCTCGCGGCCTGCTGGGCGCATTGGTGCAATACCAGCGTTCGTTCGCCGGCGACAGCGACCGCGAACAGGTTGAAACCGCCACGTTGCAACCTTTCATCATTCAAAACCTGGAACACGGCTGGTACGTGCGATCAACCGGCACCTGGACCTATGACCTGAAAAACGACACCCACTACATCCCACTCGGTTTGGGTGGCGGCAAAGTCTGGAAAGACGGGCCTAATATCCTCAATGCCTTTATCGAACCGCAATGGACTGTCGACCACAAAGGCAAAGGCTTGCCGAGATTCACGCTGTTCGCTGGCCTCAACGTCACCTTTGGAAAATAAGGACACCGCCATGCACATCGCAGTTCGCACAGCTGGCTTCGGCCTGATGACGATGTTTGTCAGTTGCGGCGTAGGGGCCGACTTCACCGCCACCCCGGAAGAAGCCCGGAGCATCGCCAAGGAGGCCTACCTTTACGGCTTTCCGGTGGTGGAGATGTACAAAACCCTCTACGCACAGGCCGTGGACAAGAAAGGCCCGAACTTCAAGGCGCCGCTCAACCAGATCGGCAACACCGCCAAGGCCTTCACCGCCAGGGATACGGCGTTCGTCACGCCCAACGCGGACACGCCTTACTCATTCGTCTGGATGGACCTGCGTGCCGAGCCACTGGTCCTCACATTGCCGCCCATCGAGGAGCACCGTTATTACTCGGTGCAATTGATCGACGCCTACACGCAGAACTTCGCTTACCTGGGGACCCGCAGCACCGGCAACAATGGCGGTCATTTCATGATCGCAGGCCCCCACTGGCAAGGTCAGCAACCCCAGAACATCGACCGGCTGCTGCGCAGTGAAACCGACATCGCCTATGCGCTTTACCGCACACAACTGTTCGATGACAAGGACCTGGCCAAGGTCAAGCAGATCCAGAAAGGCTACAAGGCTGAAACCCTAAGCCACTTCGACAAGCACAAGGCGCCACCGGCCGCCGCGAAAATCGACTGGCCCAAACCCGAGCCGAACATGAGCGACACCCCGGACCTGTTCCGCTACCTGAATTTCATGTTGGCATTCGCACCGGCCCAGGACGTGGAAAAGGATCTGCTCGCCCGTTTCAAGACCATCGGCATCGAAGCGGGTAAACCGTTCAATCTCGTCAAGTTGAGCGCCGATCAGCGCAAGGCCCTCGAAGACGGCATCAGCGACGCCAAGGCGCAATTCGCCGATTTCAAGAAAACCAGGATCGATACCCACGAAGTCACCAGCGGCGACTTCTTCGGCACCCGCGATCACCTCAAGGGCAATTACCTGTACCGCTACGCCGGCGCCAACCTGGGCATCTTCGGCAACTCCGCCGAGGAGGCGAATTACATCAGTTACTTCGTCGACAAGGATGAACAGCCGCTCGACGCCTCAAAACATGACTACACCCTGCATTTCGACAAAGACGCCCTGCCCCCGGCCGAGGCGTTCTGGTCGCTGACCATGTACAACGCCAGGAACAAACTGCTGGTAGCCAACCCGCTCAACCGCTACCTGATCAACTCGCCCATGCTGCCAGACCTCAAGCTCGACGCCGACGGCGGCCTGACCCTCTATCTGCAGAGCAAGGCCCCGGCCAAGGATTTGCAAAGCAACTGGTTGCCGGCACCCAACGGGCCGTTCTACAGCGTGCTGCGCCTGTACCTGCCTAAACCGGAAGTCGCCAGCGGTCAATGGAACATGCCGCTTTTGACCCCTGCAGCCCCGTAAAACCAACAGACGGATTCAGCCATGGCCAGGTCCGAGAGCAACGGTTTCAGCGCCGCCCGACATTGGCGTTTTACCTGGAGACAGCATGACCGCACTCAATGACCTCAACGCCCTGCAAGCCAGCATCGCCGAAGCCGTGCTCGGCCAGGATCAGGTGATTCGGCAAATCCTCCTCGGCCTGTTGGCCAACGGGCACTTGCTGCTGGAGAGTCTGCCGGGGCTGGCCAAGACCCGCACCGTGAAGGCGCTGGCCAAACATCTGGACGCGAAGATGAGCCGCATCCAGTTCACGCCGGACCTGTTGCCGTCCGACATCACTGGCGCCGAGGTGCTGCATCAGGTCGATGGCAAACACGAGATCCGGTTCCAGCCGGGTCCCTTGTTCGGCAACCTGATCCTGGCCGACGAAATCAACCGTGCCCCGGCCAAGGTCCAGGCGGCATTGCTCGAAGCCATGGAAGAACGCCAGATCACCGTGGCCGGCAACAGCCATGCGCTGCCGGAGCTGTTCATCGTGGTCGCCACCCAGAACCCCATCGAGCAGGAAGGCACCTACCCGCTGCCGGAAGCGCAAATGGACCGTTTTCTGATGAAAGTGCTGCTCGATTACCCAAGCGCCGAAAACGAAAGCCAGGTACTGCGACTGTTGCGTGAAGAAGAACAGGCACTCGGTGCCAAGGCTGCTGCGGTACAGGGCTTTGCACTGGTCCAGGATGTGATCTTCGCTGCGCGCCGGGAAGTCAGCGCGGTGCACGTGTCCGCAGCCATCGACCGCTACCTGATCGATCTGATCAACGCCACGCGGCACCCGGCCGATTACGACGCCGACCTCGCTCGCTGGATCGCCATCGGCGCCAGCCCGCGCGGCGGTATCGGCCTGGACCGCTGCGCCCGCGCCGATGCGTGGTTGCAGGGTCAGGATTTCGTCTCGCCGGACAACGTGCGCGCCGTGGTGCACCCGGTGCTGCGCCATCGCCTGCAATTGAGCTACGACGCGGTGGCCGACGGCGTGAGCGCCGATCAGGTGCTCGACCGTTTGCTCGATAAAGTGGCGATTCCTGCATGAATGCCGATGGCCTGGTCTATGTCTCTCTGGCGCAGCTAATGGCCCTGGCGTTCAAGACTCATGACCTGAGTTTTGTCGCCCGTCAGCCCCAGGGCAGCATCCTCGCCGGCAACCATGCCTCACGCCTGCGTGGCCGCGGCTTGAACTTCGATGAGTTGCGCCGCTATCAACCCGGCGACGATTTGCGTCACCTCGATTGGCGCGCGTCGCTGCGCACCGGCAAACCGGTGGTGCGCACCTTCACCGAAGAGCGCGACCGCCCGGCATTGATCCTGGTGGACCAGCGCATGAGCATGTTCTTCGGCTCGCAACGCAGCTTCAAATCCGCCCTCGCCGCCGAACTGGGTGCCCTGGCGGCGTGGATGGTGTTCAACGCCGGGGATCGGGTCGGCGGGCTGGTGTTCAACGACCAGCGCATCGACAGCATCGCACCGCTACGCAGCCGCAAGCGGATCGAAGCGCTGTGCAGCCGCATCGTCCAGCAGAACCAGGCACTGAACGCCGCCAACCCGGATGCCGAAGGTCAGGACCAGCTCGACAAGGTATTGCAGCAATGCCTGGCCCTGGCGGGACACGATCACTTGATCTGTATCGTCAGCGACTTTGCCGGTGCCGGCGAGCGCACCTTGCAGCTGATGCGGCAACTGGCGGCGCACAACGATGTGATCGCCATGCAGGTCTACGATCCTCTAGCGCTGAACCTGCCGAAAAATGGCCGCTTGCTGATCACCCAGGGCCAATTGCAGGTGGAACTGGCGGTGGAGCGTCGGCACGTTCACCAGCCGTTGGGCGACTTTCTCAGTGGTCGGCTCAAGGACGTTGCCACGCTACTGCGGCGCAGCCAGGTGCCGCTGATGATGTTCAGCACCGCCACCGACGCGCACGAACAGTTGCGTGCCGAATTGGGCAAGATGGCTGGGGCGCGGCGATGAATCCCAACATTCCGGGCATCGAGCAACTCAAGGAAATCGCACTGCCCGCACCGGTCAGTTATGCGCCGCAGACCTGGGGTTGGTGGGTGTTGCTGAGTCTGCTGGTATCGACCGCACTCATCACCGCCGCCCGGCGATATTGGCAATGGCGCCGTGATCGTTACCGGCGTGAGGCGTTGGTGCGGTTGGCGCAGTTGCAGCTGCGCAGTGATGACTTGAGTGCGCTGCGCGAACTTCCGGAACTGCTAAAGCGCACCGCCCTCTCCATGCCCAACACCGTACCTGTGGGAGCAAGGCTTGCCCGCGATGCAGACGGTGCGGTCCTTCAGGTAAACCGCGTTATCGTTCATCGCGGGCAAGCCTTGCTCCCACAGGGTCCTGCTGCGCTCGGGAAAGAGGATTGGCAAACTTTCCTGCAGCAACACTGCAAGCAACCCTTACCCACCGATTTCAGCCAACAGCTCGCCCAACTCGCCTACGCCCCGGACGCCACCCTTCAGGCCCTTCCCCCCGAACAACGCCAACAGCTGTTCGACACCTGCAAACACTGGATAGAGCACCATCATGTGGCAGCTTGATTACCCCTGGTTGTTACTGCTGCTGCCGTTGCCGTGGTTCGGCTATCGCTACCTGCCCGACTACCGCGAGGCACGCAGCGCGGTGCGGGTGCCGTTTTTTGCGGCCATGAGTCGCGCGGTCGGCCAGGCGCCGAGTCAGGCCGGCGCACGCAACAACCGTTGGCAGTTGCTGCTGAATCTGTTGGTGTGGCTGCTGTTGCTGCTGGCAGCGGCCCGGCCGGTGTACCTGGAAAAGCCCATCGAGCGCCAGCAACCGGTGCGCGACCTGATGCTGGCCATCGACCTCTCCCAATCCATGCAAACCACCGATTTCACCGACACCAATGGCCGGAAAATCAATCGTCTGGCCGCCGTGAAGGCCGTGGTGCATGGCTTTATCGACAAACGCAAAGAGGACCGCCTCGGCTTGATCGTGTTCGGCAGTGGCGCGTATCCGCAGGCGCCGCTGACCCTCGATCACGCCAGCCTGTCACTGTTGCTGGACGATACCGGTATCGGCATGGCCGGCCCCAACACCGCCATCGGCGATGCCATCGGCTTGAGCCTCAAACTGCTGGAACAGGCCCGCGAGCAGGAAAAAGTCCTGATCCTGCTCACCGATGGCAATGACACCAGCAGCGCCATCACCCCGGATCATGCAGCGGCCATGGCGGCCGCCAAGGGCGTGGTGATTCACACCATCGGCATTGGCGACCCCCATGCCGCCGGTGAAGCCAGGGTCAACCTGACGAGCCTGCAGCAGATTGCCGAAACGACCGGTGGCAGATTCTTCCGCGCCGAAGACCGCACAGCGCTGGATCAGGTCTATAGCACCCTCGACACACTCACCCCACATCAGGTGAAAACCCTCAGCCATCAACCGAAAAAGGATCTGTTCTGGTGGCCATTGGGGGCGGCGATTGCGCTGCTCGCGCTCTATCACCTGGGTGCGTTGCTGCGTCCACGTCTGTCCATGGCCCGCCAGCGGCAGGAGGCCTGAGATGGATATCAATTTCGGCGACTTCCACTTCCTGCGTCCGCCGTGGCTGTTGCTGCTGCCCTTCGCGGTGTTACTGCCACTGCTCTGGCGCCACAGCCGCGACCTGCAACGTCGCCTGCGCAGCAATATTGCCGGGCACTTATTGCCACACCTGCTGATGACCCCACGGGACAGGTACTGGCTACGCCCGGTGCACCTGGTCTGCACATTGCTGGTACTCGGCGCGCTGGCCGCCGCCGGGCCGACCTGGGAGCAGGACCGACCGGACTTTCTGGAAAACCGTGCGCCGCTGATCATCGCCATTGACCTGTCGCCGTCCATGGACGCCACCGATGTGCAACCGACGCGCCTGGAGGCGGCCAAGCACAAGCTGCATGACTTGATCCAGCGTCGCGCCGGCGCGCGCACCGCCCTGATCGCCTACGCCGGCAGCGCACATCTGGTGCTTCCGGCCACCGATGACCCGGCATTGCTCGACACCTTTATCCAGGCCCTGAGCACCGACCTGATCGGCAAATCGGGGAAAAATGTCGGCGCGGTCATCGATCAGGCCAAACGCCTGCTGACCGCCGAAAAATCCCCAGGCACGCTGCTGCTAATGACCGACGGCGCCGACACCTCGGCACTGGACGGCCTCGATAAACAACTGGACGACAGCGCCCTGCAAGTGCTGATCCTCGCCGTCGGCAACGAGGACGGCGCGATCATCCACGATGCCAATGGTCAGCCGCGCACCGATAGCAACGGTCGTCCGGCGCTGGGCAGTTTCGATCAGGCCGCGCTCAGGAAGCTTGGATCAGCGTTGGATGCACCGCTGGGCAGCCTGACGCCCGATAACGACGATCTGGCGTGGGTCGAGTTGCACGTCCAGGCGCATTTTCAGAGCGCCAGCGACGAACAGCGCGAACTCCACTGGAAGGACGCCGGTTACTGGCTGTGCTGGCCATTGTTGCTGATCGCCTTTTTCAGCGTCCGCAAGGGTTGGAGCCTGAACTGGATGGCCGGATGGCTCTTGGCGTTGGGCCTTGGACTGCAACCGGCACCCGCACACGCCAACCCGTTGACCGATGCCTTTTTCACCCGCGACCAGCAAGGGCGCTGGGCCTTCGAACATGAGCACTTTCCCCAGGCCGCGGCACACTTCATCGACCCTTACTGGAAAGGCATCGCCGCCTACAATGCCGCCGATTTCGATCTGGCACTGGCCAGCTTCGCGCGCCTGCAAACGCCCCAGGCGTATTTCTATCTGGGCAACATCTACGTGCGGCGCTTCAAGTTCGACGAAGCCATCGCCGCCTACACCCAGGCGTTGAAGTTGCAGCCGCAATTCCCCGAAGCCATCGCCAACCTCGCCTTGGCCATCGCCTTGCAGAAAGACACCGAAAGCGCCGAACAGAACGCCCCCGAAACCAAACCAGACGACATCAAAATGGACAAGGCACCGGGCAAGGGCCAGAGCAAACCGGTGCAGACCCAACAGGCCGCATCGGATGAACAGTGGTTGCAGAACCTCAGCACCTCGCCGGCGAAGTTCCTGAAGCAGAAATTCAGTTTGCAGGATCAGGTGGGGGCCAACCCATGATCAGTCTGATAGACCGAGTTGCGGCTATCGCGAGCAGGCTCACTCCTACAATGTGTTTGCATGCACCACAAATCCCCTGTAGGAGCGAGCCTGCTCGCGATGGCGCCAGATCAATCGCCACAAAACTCGGCACCTTGCTCCTTTGCCTGATCTCCACCGGCACCCTCGCCGCCGAACCCGAACTGCGCGTCCAGGCAACCCTGCAACCCACCACCCCACCCATGGTCGGCAGCCTGGTCGAATTGCAACTCGATGTCCTCACCGACAGCTGGTTCACCGATGCCCCCACCCTGCCCGACCTGAAACTGCCGGGTGCGCTGGTCATGCCACCGGACGGCCATGCCGAACACCTGAACCAGACGCTCGACGGCAAGTCCTTCAACGGCATGCGCTACAGCTACCGGATCACACCGAATGCGGCCCAGGGTTTCGATATCCCCGCCCTGACCGTGCGCGCCACACCCGGTCAAGCCAGTGCTGAACTGAGCGCGCAGAGCCCGCCGCTGCACTTTGTCGCGACACAACCGCCGGGCTTCAACCCCAGTGAGCCGGTACTGGTCGCCCAGGGGCTGCGCTTCACCCAGAACATCATCCAACCGGCCGCGCCATTGCAGGTCGGTGACAGCCTGACCCGGCAGTTGACCCTGCAAGCCGACGGTGCCCTGGCCATGTCGTTGCCGACACCGACGCTGGACGACGTCGATGGCCTCAGTCGCTACCCGAAAAACCCGCAGGTCAGCACCCTGGACGACGGTCGCGGTCACTTCACCGGCGGCCAACGGATCGACAGCGTGACGTACCGGATCGACCGCGAAGGCCATCACCGCCTGCCCCCCATCGCGTTGAAATGGTGGGACGCCAGCCGCCAACAATCCCGAACTGCTGAAGTCCCCGCCGTGGACTTTGACGCGGTGGCCAATGACGCCTATCGACCCGTGTTTTCGATCGCCGAAGACTTGAAGAAACTCAGTCGGCAAAACCACCTGCACTTCTCGGGATTGACCTTTGGCCTGCTGGCACTGCTTGTGGGCGTGGCGTTGCTGGTGTGGTTGGCGCGTCCGTTCATTCATCGCGCGTACCTCGGCTGGCAGGCCCGGCGCCGCGCCCGTCACGCTGCCTGGCTTGAATCCGCCGACTACGCCTGGCGACAGATCCCGCCGCAGCTCGACGGCAAGCCGCCGCAGTTGAGTGCCCTTTACCTGTGGACGCGCCGCCGTCGCAAAGGCCTGAAATTGACCGCATTCGGCCCGCGGCTCCAAGCGCTGTTACGCGCCTGTTACGGCCGCGAGCCGATCAAAGATCAGGCGTTGCTCCAATTCAGGCAATCCTTGGCTACGCTACAGAGTCGGACCGAACACAACAAAGAATCAGTCGCTGCCGCACTGCGACCACTGAACCCCGTTTACGAGAAGGACTTTCCATGACGAGTTCGATATCGATCCGCCAGCATCACGGCTTCAAGTTCTTGCTGACCCTGGCCTTGAGCCTGCCATTACTGGTCCAGGCAGCCGAGCCACTGCCCTCCTGGAACGACGGCCCGTCGAAAAAGAACATCATCGAATTCGTCCAGGCCGTGACCGATCAGGGCGGAAAGGATTTCGTCAAACCCGAGGACCGTATCGCCGTGTTCGACAACGACGGCACGCTGTGGAGCGAGCAGCCGATGTACTTCGAGTTGCTGTTTGCGCTGGAGGAAGTCAAGCGCAACGCGCCACAACATCCTGAATGGAGCACCACCCAACCGTTCAAGGCCGTGCTGGAAAACGATCACGAGGCCCTGGCGGCGACCGGCATGGAGGGCCTGCTGAAAATCGTCGGCGCCACCCACACAGGGATGACCACCGACGCCTTCGATGACTACGCCAAGACCTGGCTAAGCCAGGCCCGTCATCCGAAAACCGGCAGGCCGTACACCGAAATGATCTTCCAGCCGATGCTGGAGATGCTCGACTACCTGCGCAGGCTGGACTTCAAGACCTACATCGTCTCCGGTGGCGACACCGGGTTCATGCGTGCCTTTGCCGAAAAGGTCTACGGCATCCCACCGGAACAGGTCATCGGCACGACATTCGTCACGGCCTTTTCGTACCAGGACGGCAAGGCATCGATCCTGCGCACACCGAAACTGGCCCACAACGACGATGGGCCAGGCAAACCGGAAAGCATCGACGCCGTAATTGGCCGCCGACCGATCCTGGCCTTCGGCAACTCCGACGGCGACCTGCAAATGCTGCAGTGGACCGCCGCCGGGACGGGCAAACGCTTCATGGGCCTGGTGCATCACACCGACGCCAAACGCGAATGGGCGTACGACCGCCAATCGAAGATCGGTCACCTGGACAAAGCGTTGGACGAAGCCAATGCCCGTGGCTGGACCGTGGTGGACATGGCCGCCGACTGGCGCCGGATCTACCCCTTCGATGCCGCCACTACCGAGCAAGTGCAATAAAAAAGACGTAACGCAGGATCGCAATGAACGTTTGTCGCACCGAGCGACGCAAGCACAAGGAGCAAGTCAGATGACTCGCATACGCAAATGGTTACCGAAGTTGGCCCTGGTGGCGACGTCGGTCATGGCGATCTCGGCGACTGCCGGGGCCGCCGATAAACCCAACATCCTCGTTATCTTCGGCGACGACATCGGCCAGACCAACATCAGTGCTTATTCCATGGGCGTGGTCGGCTACAAGACGCCGAACATCGACCGCATCGCCAAGGAAGGCATGATGTTCACCGATTATTACGCGGAGAACAGTTGCACCGCCGGACGCTCTTCGTTTATCACCGGGCAAACACCGCTGCGTACCGGCCTGTCGAAAGTCGGTGCACCAGGCGCTACCGTGGGCCTGCAAAAACGCGACATCACCATTGCTCAGGCGCTCAAGTCACAGGGCTACGCCACCGGCCAGTTCGGCAAGAACCACCTCGGCGACCGCGATGAATACCTGCCGACCGCTCACGGTTTTGACGAATTTTTCGGCAACCTGTACCACCTCAACGCCGAAGAGGAACCCGAGCGCCCCTACTGGCCCAAGGATGACCCCGCGTTCCTCAAGTCGTATGCCCCGCGAGGCGTAATCCACAGCTTCGCCGACGGCAAGATCGAAGACACCGGTGCGTTGACCACCAAGCGCATGGAAACCATCGATGACGAAACCACCGCTGCGGCGCAGGCGTTCATCGAGAAGCAGGCCAAGGCGGATAAACCGTTCTTCGTCTGGATGAACACCACGCGCATGCACCTGTTCACCCACGTGCGCGACTCGATGAAGGGTCAGAGCGGCATGCCCGGCAACGAGTACGCCGACGGCATGCTGGAACATGACGGTGACGTCGGCAAACTGCTGAAAACCCTCGATGACCTGAAAATCACCGACAACACCATCGTCGTCTACACCACCGATAACGGCCCGAACCAATTCTCCTGGCCGGACGCGGCGACCACGCCGTTCCGCAACGAGAAAAACTCCAACTGGGAAGGCGCCTATCGGGTGCCGGCCATCGTGCGCTGGCCGGGCAAGATCAAGGCTGGCGAAGTCTCCAACGAGATGTTCTCGGGCCTGGACTGGTTCCCGACCCTGCTCGCGGCGGCGGGTGATGCCGATGTGAAAGACAAACTGCTCAAAGGCTGGGCACCGACTTCCGGCGGCAACAACTTCAAGGTGCACCTGGACGGCTACAACCAGTTGCCCTACCTGACCGGCCAGCAGCCTAAAGGCGAACGCAAGGAGTTCTACTACTTCAACGACGACGGCGTGTTGGTGTCGATGCGCTTCGATAACTGGAAAGCGGTGTTCTGCGAACAGCGCGCGCCGGGCGGCTTCAAGGTCTGGAGCGAACCCTTCGTTTGCCTGCGGGTACCGAAGATCTTCAACCTGCGGATGGACCCGTATGAACGCGCCGACGTGGTTTCCGACCAGTATTACGACTGGCAGACCAAAAACGTCTATCTGGCGGCCCAGGCTACCGGCAAGGCAGCGGTGTTCCTCCAGACCTTCATCCAGTACCCGCCAAGCCAGAAACCGGCCAGTTTCAGTGTTGACCAGGTGCGTGCGGCGGTAGACGCAAAAATCGCTGAAGAAATGAAGAAACAACCTGCACAGTAAGACCGCTCGACCGCCGCTCGCCCTCATCGGCGAGCGGCCCTGATTTTCACTGGAGATCATGGCGCCCCCAATCGCGGGCAAGCCCGCGATGAGGCCCGAGCGATCGCAGGTATTCTTGAATTGGAACAAGGCAATCCGCAATGTCCTCACGTGTCGCCAGCAAGTCGTCGGCCATACCCGCCCCTCATGTCGCCTCCCCGGCGCTGTTGATCCCCGCCCTGCTGCTGTTCGTTTCCGGCGCCGCGGCGCTGGTGTATCAGGTGCTGTGGATCAAGCAGCTGTCACTGGTGGTGGGCGTCGAGGTGTATGCCATCACCACCGGGATCAGCGCTTTTTTTGCCGGCCTGGCCTTGGGCGGCCTGCTCTTCGGGCGCTGGGCCGACCGTTTGCAGCAACCGGTCCTGTTGTATGCCGGGCTGGAAGTGCTGGTGGCGGTGCTCGGTGTCGGCGCGACCTTCGCCATGAGCCTGGCGGCCCAGCCGTTTGCCTGGCTCGAACAACAGATCGGGCTACTGGCCTGGGTGTTGCCGTTCGCCCTGGTCGGCCTGCCGGCGATGTTGATGGGCGGCACCCTGCCGGTGCTGGTGCGCTCGCTGGCCAGCGATCCACTCAAGCTGGGCAAGGCTGGCGGCCATCTCTATGCGGCAAACACTGCCGGCGCCATCGCGGGCACCTTGCTCGCCGCGTTCGTGCTGATTGCCACCCTGGGCGTACGCGGCAGTGCCTTGGCCGCGGCGATGCTCAACCTTCTGGCCGCCGCCGGTGCCTTGTGGTATCAGCGCCTGCGTCCGCTGCCCGGCAACACGCCGGTCAGGCACCACGCCGACAAGGCACCGGATCGCCTGGCGCTGTGGCTGTACTCGATTGCCGGCGGCGTGGCCCTGGGTTACGAAGTGGTCTGGTCGCAGTCGATCGTGCAGTTCATGAGCACCCGCACCTATGCCTTCGCCGTGGTGTTGGCGACGTACCTCACCGGGTTGTTTCTCGGCAGCGCCCTGCTCGCCCGCCGGGTCGATCGCCTGCGCGATCCCTGGGGCGTGTTCGGATTGTTGATTGCCGGTGCCGGGCTGATTGCGCTGCTGGAAATCGCCTTGCTCGGACGCTGGCTGGTTATCGCGCAAAGCGTGGTCGAAGCCTGGGTGCTGTCGCTGGGTGCCAATGAGCTGGCGGGCATGAGCGCACGCTTTGCGGTGGCGGCCGTGAGCATTGTCTTCGTGCCGACCGTATTGCTGGGCGCGGCATTTCCCGTGGCCCTGCGCTTGAGCGTCGGCCGCGAGCATGTGGGACGTCATGTCGGTGAGGTGGTGGCGTTCAATACCCTGGGCGGGATCATCGGCGTGATGCTCTGCGGGTTTGTACTGATCCCCCTGCTGGGGCTGGTGCGCACGCTGGGACTGTTGGCGATCATCGCTGCCGGGATTGGCTACTTCGCGGTGCGCAAGGGGCATGGGGTCAAGAAAGGCCGGCGTCAGGGCGTGATCGCCGTCGGCCTGCTGTCGGTAGCCTTGGCGCTGCTGACCCCGGTGAACAAACTGGCCAGCCTGCTGCCCGGCGCGCGCAACGCCACCCTGGCCTTTTACGAAGAAGGACGCGGCGGCACCGTCGCCGTGGTCAGCCAGGGCAAAGGGCAAAAAGCCTTCCAGCGTTTGTACATTCAGGGCGTTTCGAACACCGGCGATGCCATGCCGTCCCTGCGCTACATGCGCATTCAGGCGCTGTTGCCGTTGCTGATCCACAACGCCGAGCCGCGCTCGGCGCTGGTGATCGGGTTTGGCACCGGCATCACCGCCGGTGCCCTGACGCGCTATCCGGGGTTGGAACACCGCGTCGTCGCCGAACTGCTGCCGTCTGTGGTCAAGGCGGCCCCCTTGTTCAAGGGCAACTTCAATGCCGCCGCCGACCCGAGTGTCGATGTGCGCCTGCGCGACGGTCGCCAGGAACTGCTGCGCAATCCGCAGCGCTACGACCTGATCACCCTCGAACCACCACCGCCCTCCGCCGCCGGCGTGGTCAACCTGTATTCCCGGGACTTCTACCAATTGGCCGCCAGTCGCTTGCAGAAACAGGGCCTGGTCGCCCAGTGGCTGCCGTTGCCGACGCAGAACATCGACGACTCGCGCTCACTGGTGCGCAGTTTCCTCGATGTCTTTCCCTACGCCACCCTGTGGACCAGTGAGTTCCACGAGATGCTGCTGGTGGGCTCGCTGGAACCGATCGAGCTGGATGCAGCGAAAATCAGCCAACGTTTCCAGCAGGCCAGCGTACGCGGCACCTTGCAGGACGTGGGCATCGGTTCGGCCGCTGCGTTGCTCGCAACCTGGGTGACCGATCGCGCCGGCCTTGAACGCTTCGCCGCTGACGCGCCACCGGTGACCGACGATCAACCGCGCATCGAATACGCACCGTGGGTGCGCGCCAAGGAGATCACCCGAGTGCTGCCGGTGCTGCTGGACCTGCACACAGCCCCGCCGCTGGTGAATGCCGACGCGGGATTCAATGAGCGCATGAACGCGCACCGGCAACGCCTGATGCAGTTTTATCGGGCGAGCCTGCATGCCTATGACGGCGATCGCGATGCCTGGGGTCGGGATATTCGCGAGGTGATGGCTGGGGATGGGGGGAATCCGTATTACCGGTGGTTTGTCGGGGAGTGATGTAGCGCCTGCCAGACCGCTTTCGCGAGCAGGCTCGCTCCCACAGTGGATGGTGTGTACGGCACGGAACCAATGTGGGAGCGAGCCTGCTCGCGAAGAGGCCATCAGCCTCAAAGCAATGTCATTTGACAGACGCCGGTCATCCGGCAAAGCTGCATCGAGCCTCAACGCGCGCCTGACGGCACACGCACCTGGACCACGGAAGTCGTAATGCCGAACCATAAAAATAAAGCAGTCGCTGCAAACCCCGAATCGCAACCAACCCTGATTAACCGTTATCTGTTTCCCGTCACTATCGGCGTCCTGCTCCTGGCTGTCGCGGGCATCGGCTGGTTTCTGTTCGCCAGCAAACCGGCGCCCGTGACCTATACACCGGTCAGCACGCCTGTCGCTCAACCCGCCAAACCGCAATCGGTGGCCGCACTGCCGGCGGTGGCGCCGGCAACCATGGTCGACGAACAGCAATGCCAGGGCTGCCACAGCGCCCAGGTCAAGGACTGGCAAGGCTCCCATCACCAATTGGCGATGCAGGAGGCGAACGCCGAAACGATGCTCGGCGATTTCAACAACGTCAGCTTCAAGGCGGAAAACGAAACCACCCGGTTCTCGCGCAAGGACGACGGATTCTGGGTCAATACTCCCGGTATCGACGGCAAGAATGCCGACTTCAAGGTGGCCTACACCTTCGGCATCGCGCCCTTGCAGCAATACCTGATAGCCGTCGGCGACGGTCGCTTGCAAGCCCTGGGCGTGGCCTGGGATACCGAGAAACACCGCTGGTTTCATCTCTATCCGGGCCAGGGCGTGACCTTCAAGGACCCGTTGCACTGGAGTAAACCAAGCCAAAACGCCAACTTCATGTGCGTCGAGTGCCACACCACCGGCTTCAAGCGCAATTTCGACGCGGCAAAAAACACCTTCGACAGCCAGTGGAACAGCCTCGGCGTCGGCTGTCAGGCCTGCCATGGCCCGGCCTCCAATCACCTGGAATGGACGGCGAAAAAAACCGACCTGATCCACGCCGGGTTCGACGTCGATCTCAAGGACAAGAACGCCACGGTCGAAATCGAAACCTGCGCCCGCTGCCACGCCCGCCGCGCGCCACTGGGTGATGGTTACACCGTCGGCAAGCGCCTGATGGACGATTACCTGCCGAGCACCCTGACCCGCGAGTTGTACGCCCTGGACGGCAAGATCAAGGATGAGGTGTTCGAACACGGCTCCTTCGCCCAGAGCAAAATGTTCGACAAGGGCGTGCGTTGCAGCAATTGCCACAACCCCCACAGCACCCAACTCAAGGCACCGGGCAACGGCGTCTGCCTGCAATGCCACAACACCGCGGGCAAGACGTCGGTGGAAGGCGTCGATGGCAAGGGACTGCAAGCGAAAAACTACGATTCCATCGAACACACCCGTCACGCCATGGGCCAGCCGGGTTCGCAGTGCGTGGATTGCCACATGCCCGGCAAGTTCTACATGGGTAACGATTTCAGGCATGACCACAGTTTCAGCATCCCCAATCCGGAACGCGCGCAAAGACTTGGCACGCCGGACGCCTGCCTGACCTGCCACCAGGGCAAGGCCGGCGACGCTGCCGGTAAAAAAGTCACCGAGCAGTTCAAGTTATGGAACACCGTCAACGCAAACACCCAGCAAGCACCACGCTACGACGAAAGCCTGTGGCTGATTCGCAACGGTCAGCCCGGCGCAGCGCAAGCCTTGTTCGAGCAGTTGCAACGCAGCAACCTGCCGGCGATTCAACGGGCGACCCTGCTCACCGAGCTACCGGCGTACCCCAGTGAACAGGCGCTGAAGCTCGCCACCAAGGATTTGAGCCACCCGGCACCGCAGGTGCGTGAAAGTGCGGTGCATGCAGTCAGCGCGTTCCTGCCGCCACCGGAACGTGCGTCACTGCTCACACCGTTGCTGAGCGATCCGGTGAAAGCGGTACGCATTGCGGTGGCGCGAGACCTGCTCGGCGTGGCGCGCGACGGTCTGGGCAATGCTCAGGACAGCTGGAACAAGGCCATCGCCGAATACGAGGCGGTCCAGAAGAGCCTGGCCGAACGCGCCGAAGCCAACCTCAACCTGGCCATGCTGTACCAGGCCGACGGTCGCAGCGGCGAGGTCGAAAGCCTGCTGCGTACCTCGCTCCAGCGTGATCCGGATTTCCATCCGGCACGGGTGACGCTGGTGCAATGGCTGGAAGCCAATGGACGCAGCCAGGAAGCCCAGGCGCTCCTTGCGCAAAGCTTGAAGGAATACCCGGACGCCGCCCTGTTGCAACACACCCAGGGCTTGTCGCTGGTGCGGGCGGGCAAATCGCAGCAGGCCATGCCGTTCCTGCGCAAAGCCGCGCAACTGGAACCGCAGACCGCGCAATATGGCTACGTGCTGGCGGTGGCGCTGCATGACAGCGGCAAGGTGGAGGCGGCGTGCGAGGAGCTGGAACGGTTGTTGAAGGTGCAGCCGACCAATCGCAATGCGCGCCTGGCGTTGATCCAGTACTACCTGGATAACGGGCAGGAGCCCAAGGCGCAAGTGCTGTTGCAGGGCTGGAAGAAGATGAACATGGGTGATCCGGCGTTGAAATGATCGTGGGCTGATCCAATGACCCCATCGCGGCGGTGCGGCGGTCCGACAAGCCTTGCTCCCACAGGGTTGTGGCCTGCGCAAATGTTGCGGCCACCCGAAATCCGTGGGAGCAAGGCTTGTCGGACCGCCGCACCGCCGCGATGGTCGTCAACAATAACGCGTGCTTCTTGGGTAACTGCGGTGCTCTGTAGTCCATCGCGAGCAGGCTCGCTCCCACAGGGACCGCATTCACCGTCGTCGAAACAACGGCCGCGGCTCGATCACCGATCGCCCGTACAACACGCTCATCCCCGCCAACCCCTTCAACGCATCCTCGGCAGATTTGTCTTCGCGCACGGCGAAACTGTCGAAACCGCACTGCCGCATGTGGCTGAGCTGATCGCGCAGCACATCGCCAATCGCACGCAACTCACCGCTCCAGCCCAGTCGGGTGCGCAGCAGATACGCCTGACTGTAGGCGCGCCCGTCGCGGAAGCTCGGAAAGTCCAGGGCAATCAACGGCAACTGGGCAAACCACGGCTTCAGGCTTTCCACTTCATCGTCCGGCCCCAGCCACACGCCATTTTGTTCCGGGTTATCCAGCCAGCGTGCCAGCGGCAGAATGACCTCACCCGCAGGTACTTCGGTTTCAGCGTCCCTGACCAGGGTCCATGGATCATCCGCGACAATCCGCGCCACGCCCTCCTCCAGCCGCAACAGGTTGTTCATGCCGACACCTCCGGCACTTTCGGATAAACCGACTCCTTGAACGGCTCCAGGCCAATCCTCGCCAGGGTGTCGACGAACAGTTCCTCGCTCTCGCGGTACCGCACGAACGTCTCGATGATGCGCTCGATGACACCGGGCACCTCGACGGCGCTGAAGGACGGGCCGATGACCTTGCCCAGCGCGCTGTTCTTGCCCTGGGCGCCACCGAGAGTGATCTGGTACCACTCGCTGCCGTTCTTATCGACACCCAGGATGCCGATGTTGCCGATGTGGTGGTGACCGCAGGCGTTCATGCAACCCGAGATGTTAAGGCTGATGTCACCCAGGTCGTGCAGGTAGTCGAGGTCCTCGAAGCGCGCCTGAATAGCCTGGGCAATGGGGATCGACTTGGCGTTGGCCAGCGCACAGAAGTCGCCACCGGGGCAGGCGATGATGTCGGTCAGCAAACCGACATTGGCGCTGCCCAGGTTGTGTTCGCAGGCCAGGCGCCACAGCGCGAACAGGTCGGCCTTGGGCACGTCGGGCAGGACGATGTTTTGTTCATGGGCGATGCGGATTTCGCCGAAGCCAAAACGTTCTGACCATTGGGCCACCGCCTCCATCTGCGTGTCCGTGACATCGCCCGGTGGCGCGGCGAGGCCGGGTTTGGTCGACAGCACCACACTGGCGTAACCCGGTACTTTGTGCGGCTGCACGTTACGCATCACCCAGCGCGCGAACGCCGGATCGTCGGCCAGATGCGTGCCGAAATCGAGGCTGGTGCCTGCCAGTTCACGATAATCCGGTGCAACGAAGGCACCGGCCACACGCTCGAACTCATCGAAGGTCAGTTGCGCCGGGCCGTCCTTGAGGTACTGCCACTCCTCCTCCACTTCCCGGGCAAAAGCGTCGATGCCCAGGGCCTTGACCAGAATCTTGATCCGCGCCTTGTACTTGTTGTCCCGCCGGCCATGACGGTTGTACACGCGCAACACCGCCTCGACGTAGGAGAGCAGGTGCTGCCACGGCAAGCCTTCGCGGATCTGCAAACCGAGGATCGGTGTGCGTCCCAACCCACCGCCGACCATCACCCGCAACAACATTTGCCCGTCGCTGCCAGGGTAAAGATAGAGGCCGATGTCATGCATCATGATCGCCGCGCGGTCTTGCTCGGCCGAGCAGATGGCGATCTTGAACTTGCGCGGCAGAAACAGGAACTCCGGGTTGATGGTCGACCACTGCCGCAGAATTTCCGCCAGCGGTCGCGGGTCGATCATCTCGTCGGCCGCGACCCCGGCGAAGGCTTCGGTGGTGATGTTGCGCACGCAGTTGCCGGAGGTCTGGATCGCATGCATTTCCACCTCGGCCAGGCGTTCGAGGATGTCTGGCACCTCGGCCAGTTCGATCCAGTTGAACTGCATGTTCTGCCGGGTGGTGAAGTGGCCGTAACCGCGATCGTAGTCCCGGGCGATGCTCGCCAGTGTGCGCATCTGCCGGGCACTGAGCGTGCCATAGGGAATAGCCACCCGCAGCATGTAGGCGTGTTTTTGCATGTACAGGCCGTTCTGCAGGCGCAAAGGCAGGAACTCTTCCTCACTCAGCTCACCGGCCATGAAGCGCTCTACCTGATCGCGAAACTGCGCAACCCGCTCAAACACCAGCGCCCGGTCATAGTCGTCGTACTGATACATCTGGCTACCTCATCAGGATTGATCGGGCTCTATTACTGATACCTGGCGCGATCCTTGTGGGAGCGAGCCTGCTCGCGAAGGCGGAGTGCCAGGCGACATTGATGTTGAATGTGCTGCCCTCTTCGCGAGCAGGCTCGCTCCCACAGGGTTTGTGCCAAGAGTCGGGATCTGTGGCCCGTTTCGGTGTCGACTATGAGCGTTCGGCGCAGGACGTTACAGATTCACTTAATGTCTAAAAAACCGTATCAGAACGCGGTGGATCGCCGCAGGCATACCCAATATCTGATCCGCACAAATGAACTTTTCCTGAGCCTGTTTTGTTTTCAACGGTGTTTTTACAGTGCATGGCATTGCAACCGTGGAAGCATTGAGCATGAGCACAACAACGATCGGACAGGCTTATAACTACAAGGTGGTGCGGCAATTCGTCGTGGCGACCGTAATCTGGGGCGTCGTGGGGATGGCAATGGGCGTGTGGATCGCCTCGCAGCTGGTGTGGCCCGAGATGAACCTCGACCTGCCGTGGACCAGTTTCGGCCGCTTGCGTCCGCTGCACACCAGCCTGGTGATTTTCGGCTTCGCCGGCAGCGCGCAATTTGCCGCCAGCTATTACGCGGTGCAGCGTACCTGCCAGGTGCGGCTGTTCTCGGACAAACTCGCCGCGTTCACCTTCTGGGGCTGGCAGTCGGTGATTGTAGTGATGCTGATCAGCTTGCCGCTGGGCTACACCACCACCAAGGAATACGCCGAGATCGAATTCTCCGGCGCAGTGTGGATGACCGTGGTCTGGGTGGCCTACGCCATCGTCTTCTTCACCACCGTGGTGCAGCGCAAGACCAAACACATCTACGTCGGCAACTGGTTCTTCGGCGCGTTCATCGTCGTCATCGCCATGCTGCACGTGGTCAACCACCTGTCGATTCCGGTGGGCTGGTTCAAGTCCTATCCGGTGTATTCCGGCGCCACCGACGCCATGGTGCAGTGGTGGTACGGGCACAACGCCGTGGGCTTTTTCCTGACCACCGGTTTCCTCGGCATGATGTACTACTTCGTGCCGAAGCAGGTGGGGCGGCCGGTGTACTCCTACCGTTTATCCATTGTGCATTTCTGGGCGCTGATCACCCTGTACATCTGGGCCGGCCCCCACCACCTGCACTACACCGCCCTGCCGGACTGGGCGCAGTCGCTGGGCATGGCCATGTCGCTGATCCTGCTGGCGCCGAGCTGGGGCGGCATGATCAACGGCATGATGACCCTGTCGGGCGCCTGGCATAAATTGCGCACCGACCCGATCCTGCGCTTCCTCGTACTGTCATTGGCGTTCTACGGCATGTCGACCTTCGAAGGGCCGATGATGGCGATCAAGACGGTCAACGCCCTCTCCCACTACACCGACTGGACCATCGGCCACGTGCATGCCGGGGCTCTGGGCTGGGTAGCGATGATCACCTTTGGCGCGACCTATCACATGGTGCCGAAAGTCTTCGGCCGTGAGCAGATGCACAGCACGCCGCTGATCAACCTGCACTTCTGGCTGGCGACCATCGGCACGGTGCTGTACATCGCCTCAATGTGGGTCAACGGCATCACCCAAGGCCTGATGTGGCGGGCGATCAACGACGACGGCACGCTGACCTATTCTTTCGTCGAAGCCTTGCAGGCCAGCCATCCGGGGTTCGTGGTGCGCTTTGCCGGCGGCGTTTTGTTCCTCACCGGCATGCTGGTGATGGCTTACAACGTGTGGCGCACGGTGCGGGTATCGGACGTCAGAATGGCGGAGCTTGAGGCGCAGATAGCCTGATGATCGAGATCGCGCTGAATGTGTTGGGTGTCGTGGGTCTTTGGCTGGCGGTGGAGTATTGCCTGAAGCATCAGACTGCGCAGAGTCTTGATGAGGCGAGTTTGATTCCGTTTGCCGATGATCCGGAGGTGGCGCGGCGGGTGGAGGCAGCGACGGGGAAAACCGTGAAGGCCGTTGCGCCCCAAGAGTTGAAGCCGGGTTGGGGAAACCTCGAAATCTGATACGCCACCTATCCACTGTGGGAGCGAGCCTGCTCGCGAAGACGGAGTGTCAGTCGACATCAATTTTGACTGATACATCGTTTTCGCGAGCAGGCTCGCTCCCACAGGAGATGTGTGTTGTTCAGAGAGCTCAACTGCGTTCGCGGGGGATCAGGCTCTGCAATTGCTGCGCGAGGAAGTTCGCATCGAACGCAAAGACATCCGGGTCTTTCAAACCATTGGTCTTGCGCCACTGCCAATCAGTGGAGGGTGGCAGGCATACCAGCGAAACGCTGCCATAACGCGCAGCCGTAAAACCCATCACCGCCAGGGAAATCTGGCCAGCCACGCCCATCACATCCGGCACGAACTCCACCGGTTTGCCGGCAATCAGGATGGACAACTTTTCGGTCTTGAATGTCGATGTCTCGACAGGAACGCTCGGCCCGAACGCGACGTACGGCTCGCGGCTCACCTCCAGCAGATTCGGTGCCTTGACCGGTTCCAGCCATTGCTGGATCTGATCGAACAGTTCACCGATACGCGTCGCCCACACCGCTGATTGCGACTCGAACAATTGCTTCTTGTGCGCTTCGCTTTCTGCGTAGTGGCGAAGCATCTCGCCCAGTTGCTGTACGTCGTCCATTGCGGTGTTCCTTAGATTGAAACGGTGCTGCGGACATTCAGCATGGCAGAAGCGCGCCGGTCGCGTACGATTAAACGCCGGGAGGTATTTGGCCGGGCATGCGACGCAGGCGCGCCATGCTCAGGACGTCGACCCATTGACCGTCACGCACCGCATAGTCGCGTAACAGTCCTTCGGTTTCGAAACCGAATTTGCGGTACAGGCCGATGGCGGCTTCGTTGTCGGCATAAACAGTCAATTCGATGCGATGCAGGTTCATCCAGTTGTCGGCGATGTCGAGCACAGTCGCCAGCAGTTTCGAACCCACGCCCTTACCCTGCCACGCCAACGCCACGCCAATGCCGAAGCTGGCGGCATGGCTGCGCCGGATCCGCGAGAACTGCTCCAGGCTGATGTGACCGATGACGATCCCCTGATGCAGCGCCACCAGTTGCACCATCCGCTCGTTGTCCGGCTCCAGGCGCTTGCGCCAGCGTTCGCTGGAAGGAAAAGGCAATTGCGTGGTTTGGCGGGCAACGGCGGGTTCACGGTAAAGCGCGGTGAGGCTTTCGATGTGGGATTCGTTGAGGCGTTCGAGGGTGATAACCGAATCGGTGGCGGGCATGGGTGATTCATCCTTGAGGCAGGCCGTTCACTCTACAACACCGCTCTCCAGCCTGGCGAGATACCTGTGGGAGCTGGCTTGCCAGCGATGGCGGCATGCCAGGCGATACTGATGGCGCATGAGGCACCGCTATCGCGGGCAAGCCCGCTCCCACAGGGTTTCGGGTGTTTACGAGAAAATGTTCAGCCCTCGAACCACTCCCGGCGTTCGTTGAAGGTGTTTTGGACCAACTCCACCAGCCTCTGCACCTGCGCCTCGCCCGCGGAGTCGGCATTCACCGCCATCCAAACCTGGCGTTGCATCGATTGGCCGAACAATTCCGGCAAGCCGATCAAGCCGCGATCGAAGCGGCTCATGTACCCGGGCAACAAGCCGATGCACGCGCTGCAGCGGACCATCTCCAGCATCAGTTCATAGGAATGCAGTTGCACGACCCCGGCCAGGCGCTGGTCCACCAGTTGGTTCCATGGCCGGAAATTTTCAACCTGCCGGTCATGCTGCCATTGCACCAGCAGAAAATCGGCCAGGTCATCGAGACTGTCGGGGCGCGAGGCGACCCGTGAATAGCGCTTGGCGATGTGCGGCAGGTAGTCCAGCAGAGCCAGACGCCGAGGTTCGCTGATGGCAAAACTCGGGCCAGGCAAAGGTGTATCGGCGCTGGCCAGCCACACCACCACATCGGCGCTGACCGCTTGCAGGGACAATTCGCTGTCCAGGGAAATGATGTCCAGGCGCACGCTGGCGTTACGTCGCAGCAATGCCACCAGATCGCGACCAAGAATGTCGTGCAGGATCGACTCGGCGACGGCCAGGCGCACCAGTGGTTGCTGGATCACCGGCAGGTCACGTTCGTGGGCCAGCGCGATCAGCTGTGACTGCAATTGCAGCCCGTCACGACTCAGGACAACGCCATTGTCCGAAGGGCTGAACAAAGAGCACTGGAGTTGTGCCTCCAGCTGCGCCAATTGCTTGCGTAAAACGGTGGCCTTCAGATTGAGGCGGCGGGCGGCCTGCATGAAGCAGCCGCAACGGGCACTGACGCTGAAACTCTGCGCCAGGACCGGATCGATCTCCCCCGCGCGGATGCGCCAGGAAGGGGCTTTATCGAGGGGGGTGCGGTACTCGGCAATTCGCCGATGACCGGTGGCTTCCATGAATGACATCGATGACTCCCTGTCGATCTATCTCCGGGAGCTCCATCCTGCGCATCATTCATGAAACGGGTGTGACAGTCGGTCAGGAACTGGGGCTTTGCCGAAAGCTCACAGCCAAACGATTCCAGCTATTGATGGTGGTCACCGCGATGGTCAGGTCCACCAGTTCACCTTCGCTGAACTGCCCCCGCGCCTGTTCGTAGACGTCGTCGGGCACAGGGTTTTGCGAGAGCAACGTCACCGCCTCGGTCCAGGCCAGGGCTGCGCGTTCCCGCGGGTTGAAGAAGTTGCTGTCGCGCCAGACCACGATGGAATACAGGCGTCGGTCGGTCTCGCCGAGCCGCCGGGCATCCACCGAGTGCATGTCCGTACAGAACGCACAACCGTTGAGCTGCGACGCGCGGATCTTGATCAGGTGCAACAACGCCGGTTCGATGCTCAAACTGCTGGCCAGGGCCTCCATGGCGATCATCGCTTTCATCGCTTTGGGTGAAGCGCTGTAGTAATCCAGGCGGGGGTTCATGGAGCGACCTCGGGCAGCGATGATGTGCTCTAACGGTAGAGGCTGATGCGTTTATGTTACAGATCCAATTCTGCGGATTTTCCATGGACCACCCGGCACCAGACCAATTGACGGTTTTTGCGCCACGCAACTTCTGCATGACAGCCGGATGAGGGTAATCTGGCGCGACGCACACGCGCCTCAACTGCTCCGGAGCTCGGCCGGTATGGAACTACATGTTGTCATCAATGGACGCAAGGATCTGGCGGGCCAGTTGTACAACCAACTGCGCAGCGCCATCGAATCGGGTCGTCTGGCCGCGGGAACGCAGCTCCCGCCCAGCCGCTTGCTGGCCGAGCAACTGGGCATTTCGCGCAAGACCATTTCCGATACCTACGCCCAACTGACCTACGAAAATTTCCTCACCGGGGTGATCGGCAAAGGCACGTACGTCAACGCCCGAACCTCTAAAATCGAGCGCAAGCAGAGCCATTGCGACCTGGCCGGTTTCGAAGTGATCGAATCCTGGCGCAACCTGCCGGTGTTTCTGCGTCACCCGACACTGGAAGGCTCGCTGCGCTATGACTTTATCGGCGGCGCCACCAGCAAGGGCCAGTTTCCCCAGGACGATTGGCGACGCTGTACGTCCCACGCCTTGCGCCAGATCGCCGCGTCGAAGGGTTTTTACAGTCTGGCCGAAGGTTTGCCGGCGCTGCGCAATGCCATTGCGCGGCACATCGCATTTTCCCGCGGGGTCAATTGCCAGGATGAAGATGTGGTGGTGTGCAACGGCGCCCAGCAAGCCCTGGACCTGATCTCCCGCGTGCTCACACGGCCCGGCAGCATCGTGGCCATGGAAGACCCCGGCTATCCGCCGGCCCGCCTGTTGTTCGGCACCCACGGTGCCACGGTGATCGGCGTTCCGGTGGATGCCGAGGGCATCCAGGTGGACAAGATCCCCCTTGGCACACGACTGATTTACGTCACCCCTTCGCACCAGTTTCCCCTGGGCATGCCCATGAGCCAGGAACGGCGGGTGGCGTTGCTGGCCAAGGCCCATGAACTGGGGGCAATCATCATCGAGGACGACTATGACAGCGAATTCCGCTATGAAGGGCGACCGACGGACTCGCTGCAAAGCATGGATGAGCGCGGGATCGTCGCCTACGTCGGGACCTTTTCGAAAACCCTGTTGCCGGAGCTGCGCCTGGGTTATGCGATCCTGCCGCCAGCGATCCTCGAAGCGGTGGTGCGCGCCAAACAGCTCACCGATCTGCACACCTCCACCCTGCCCCAATGGGCGCTGGCCAAGTTCATCGCTGAAGGCTGCCTGCTCAAGCACATTCGCCGCTGCCATACGATTTATGCGGGCAGACGTGACCGGATCCTGGCGCGCATGGCCGGCGATCTCTTTCCATGGCTTGATGCAGTGCCGACCAGGGCCGGTTTCCACATGGTGGTGTTGTGCAAAGTACCGATCGACGTGCCACTGGTGATCGAACTGGCGAAAAAAGTTGAAGTCGGGCTCTATGCCATCGACAGCTTTTACTACCAGCAAGCGCCCCAGGCCGGGTTTTTCCTCGGTTTTGGCGCCATCGAGACCCTGGACATCGACATTGCCCTGGATCGTCTGAGGGACATTTTGCAACAAGTCGCCTGACGGATTGGACTGCGGCTTTATCCGGCGATTGGCTATTGGTGGTCTGGGGGTACGGGCCTATCCTGCATAAGCGTTATCCCTCAATGAGCAGGATTCGTCCGGCCTGATTCAGGAGTGTGAGCCAATGTCCTACAAAGTGATCAATACCGTAAAGGTGCAGGCCGTCGCCGGCCGCTCGGATGAACTGGGTAAGCAATTGCAAAAGATTGTCGATACCCTGCGCGAACTACCGGGCTGTGACTCCTATATGGTCGACCGCTGCCCTGAGGACAGTAACCGCTGGACCGTCAGCGCCCACTGGCAATCGGAAGCGGCGATGCAATCGCATTTCAACAGCCCTCAAGTGCAAGGCTTCATCGACCTGATCGATTGCCAACTGGCCAATGCCGTCGACTTCAACAGCTTTCCCATCCGCTGAACCCCTTGTAGGAGCTGGCTTGCCAGCGAAAACGGCGTGTCTGGCACACTGCGCCGCCTGGTTCGCCAGCAAGCCGGCTCCTACAGAACCCGATCCAATCCATTGTTCATTGTGGGAGCTGGCTTGCCAGCGAAAGCGGCGTGTCTGGCACACCGCGCCGCCTGGTTCGCCAGCAAACCGGCTCCTACAGGCAACGTGATTGATTGGTCCCCTGTCCTTCCCGAATATTGGCTGTTTGATTGCCCCCCGTAGCGCACTAGATTGGTTCCTGACCACTCATCCACCGCAGGTAATGAACCATGAACGTTTTGCGCTTCTGTGCCGCTCCCCTTGTTGCCCTGGCCCTGGCCGCTTCCACCTCGGCATTTGCCCATGACCCATCGGAAAAGGTCACGATATTGCAGGATCAAATGCTGAAAAACGTACCGGGCAAAAAGGCCTTGATGATCGAAGTCGACTACAAGCCCGGCCAATCGTCCATTGCCCACAAGCATGACGGTACTGCCATGGCTTACGTTCTCGAGGGGTCCATTACGTCCCAGGTAAAAGGTGAGAAAGAAGTGACCTACAAGGCGGGTGAGTTCTGGTATGAGCCGGCCGGCTCCGAGCATTTGGTGTCGAAAAACGCCAGCACCACCCAGCCTGCCAAGTTGCTGGTGTTCATGGTCTTGTCGCCGGACGAGAAAGTGTTGATCCCTTTGAAAAACTGATCGCTGAACGTATAGCCATAACTAAAAAGGCCCGAATCATCGTTTCGGGCCTTTTTATTTCTTCGGGTAATTAACGAGACGCCTTTACTGCAAACAAAACTATTGGCCACTTGAGAATGGCAGATATTGACTGTTTTATTGCACTGCTCACGGTTTAGTCTGAATGTACTGCCGGCTGGCACCGGCCCATCAACTTTCCGACTGATGTTGTTTCACCGGAGAAACACCATGAAACTTGCGCTAGTCAGTACGTTTACGATAACGGCCTTATTAACCGGTTGCTCAATCCCCACCGCACCTTCCGCGGTTTCTTCGCTGGACGGTATCTTCAGTCAACCGGTAGGTCGCAGCAGTGCAACCCGCGTTCCCAACGGGGCCAATGTTGCCCTGGGCGTGGTGTACAGCCGCAATACCCAGGCCAATCGCGCCTATCTACAAGACTACCAGGCCAATGCCGGCACCGGTTTCGGCCAGAGCCTGCTGGTTCAGTCGATTCACGACGCCTACGTAGCCACCTCCAATCCGGACCTGGCCGTGGATGGGGTCAAAGCCTCACTGCAGCGCCAGTTCGGCTCGGTCACGGTGTATCCGGACATGCAAAGCCTCAAGGCCGCCAGACCAGACGTCGTTGCGGTGATCGATAGCCGCAGTCAACTCATCACTTCGCGCAGTTCTGATATCGAGGCGAATGTCAGCGCTGATTTCTACGACAGCAACTTCAACTACATCGGTACTGCACGTGGGCATGATGCAAAAGCACTCAGCCCGGTGTGGGCGGACTATAAACGCAGTGAAGAGATAGTTGCCGATATAAACGAGCAACAGAATGTGCAAGTAAGGGCGCTGCAAAAGTTTGACCAGTCGCTCAGTAATTTATTGACCAGTCCGACAAGTAACGTATCGATGTTTGATAATAAACCGGGCATGAAGTTGTATTGATATCAACGGCCCCATCGCGAGCAGGCTCGCTCCCACATTAGATCTTTGTTCGACGCAAAACCAATGTGGGAGCGAGCCTGCTCGCGATGGGGCCAGAACAGACACCATAAAAACATCAGGCAAAAAAAACCCCGCATTTCTCAATGCGGGGCTTTTTCATTCAACGCCTGATCAGGCAGCCGGTTCCAGCTCTTCGCTGGTCGTCGCTGCTGCGGCAGGCACTACCGCCTGACCGCTCAACGCCACGTCCAGCAACTCACGGTTGGCCACCGCGTACATGGCGTAGTCCGTGCCACTGGCGGCACGGATTTCCACCAGCATGGCGCGCCAGCGCTCGATCGTGCTTTCGTGCTGTGCCATCCACTGCGCCAGACGTGTTTCCACATCCTGGGTGCCGCCGCCCTGTTGCAGGACGGAGATGGTGATCGCACGTTGCTGCCAGTCGACGTCATCGCGGAACGCTTCACGGGCCAGGGCCTGCCAGTTGTTTTCAACCGGCAGAGCGCTGATCTGTTGCAGGTACCAGGTGATGTCCAGCGCGCTGCCCACGGCGAAGTAGGCCTTGGCCACGTCCGCAGGGTCCTGGCCGGTCACGTCGGAGGCCTCGATGATCGGCAGCAGCGTGTACAGGTGCGTGGTGCCTGCAACCATGCGCGCCAGCAACTCAGGTACGCCAGCCGCGACGTAGGCCTGATAACGGGTCTGCCAGGTCTCGCGGATCTCGCCACTGAGCAGCTCGTCGAGCTTGAGGCCCAACGCCGCCAGGTGCGGGCCGAAGTGCGCGACGTCACGGGCAGCGTTCTGCTCGTTGCGACGGGCACGCAGGAACCAGCGCGTGGCGCGACGGCCCAGACGCATCAGCTCGTCCATCAGCTCCAGCTGCACGTCGGCGGAAACCTTGTAGTCCAGGTTTTCAATCTGACGGAACCAGTGCGGGAGATGGAAGATGTCACGCACGATCACGTAGGCGCCGGCCACGTTCGCCGGGCTCATGCCCGTCGACTCTTTGAGTCGCTGAACGAAGGTGATGCCCATATGGTTGACCAGATCGTTGGCGATCTGGGTGCTGACGATTTCGCGCTTCAGACGGTGACGACGCATGGCGGCCGAGAACTTGCTCACCAGGGTCGGCGGGAAAGCGGTTTCCATGTCGCGGGTCAGGTAGTCGTCGTCCGGCACCAGGGAGCCCAGCAACTGCTCCTTGAGGTCGATCTTGCTGTAGGAGATCAGCACCGACAGCTCGGGACGGGTCAGGCCATGGCCTTCAGCGACGCGCTCGTTGATCGCGTCTTCGGCCGGCAGGAACTCGATGGCGCGATCCAGCTTGCCGCGACCTTCCAGATCGTTCATCAGGCGCTTGTATTCAGCGATTCGTGGCAGGGCACGACGCGCCGCCAGGGACAAGGCCTGAGTCTGCTTGTAGTTGTTGCCCAGCACCAGGTTGCCGACTTCGTCGGTCATGCTCGCCAGCAACTCGTTACGCTGCTTGGGGGTCATGTCACCGGCCTGAACCACTTCGTTCAGCAGGATCTTGATGTTCACTTCGTGGTCGGAGCAGTCTACGCCACCGGCGTTGTCGATGAAGTCGGTGTTGGAACCGCCACCATTGAGACCGAATTCCACACGACCCAGTTGGGTCATGCCCAGGTTACCGCCCTCGCCCACGACTTTGCAGCGCAGTTCGTTGCCATTCACGCGCAGTGCATCGTTAGCCTTGTCGCCAACATCGGCGTGGCTTTCGCTGCTGGCCTTGACGTAAGTACCGATACCGCCGTTCCACAACAGATCCACCGGTGCCTTGAGCAAGGCATTGAGCAGTTCGGTCGGCGTCAGTTTGTCGGCCTTGATGTCGAAACGCTCTTGCATCTGCGGGGAAATCGCAATGCTCTTCGCGCTACGGGAGAAGATCCCGCCACCTTCGGACATGATGCTGGTGTCGTAATCCGACCACGCCGAACGTGGCAGGTCGAACATGCGCTGACGCTCGACGAAGCTGCTCGCCGGATCCGGATTCGGGTCGATGAAGATGTGCATATGGTTGAAGGCGGCGACCAGTTGCAGCTTGTCGGACATCAGCAAGCCGTTACCGAACACGTCGCCGGCCATGTCGCCGACGCCCACCACAGTGATGCTGTCTTCCTGGACATTGATGCCGCGCTCGCGGAAGTGGCGTTGTACGCCGACCCACGCGCCCTTGGCGGTGATGCCCATTTTCTTGTGGTCGTAACCGGCCGAACCACCGGATGCGAACGCGTCACCCAGCCAGAAACCGTAGTCGATGGCGATACCGTTGGCGATGTCGGAGAAGGTCGCTGTGCCCTTGTCCGCGGCAACCACCAGGTACGGGTCATCGTCGTCATGCCGCACGACGTTGGCCGGCGGCACCAGGGCGCCGTCTTTCAGGTTGTCGGTGATGTCCAGCAGACCCGAAATGAAGATGCGGTAGCAGGCGATGCCCTCGGCCGCGATCTCGTCCCGGCTGCCGCCCAACGGCAGGCGACGTGGCAGGAAACCACCCTTCGCACCCACCGGCACGATCACCGAGTTCTTCACTTGCTGGGCTTTTACCAGGCCCAGGACTTCGGTACGGAAGTCTTCTTCACGGTCGGACCAGCGCAGGCCGCCACGAGCGACGTTGCCGAAGCGCAGGTGCACGCCTTCGACGCGCGGCGAGTAAACGAAGATTTCGAACTTCGGAACAGGCTTCGGCAGTTCAGGGATCAAGTGCGGGTTGAACTTGAAGCTGAAGTACGACTTGTTATGGCCGTTGGCGTCGGTCTGGTAGAAGTTGGTCCGCAGGGTGGCCTTGATCAGGTCCAGGTAGCGACGCAGGATACGGTCTTCGTTGAGCACCTGGACGTCGTCCAGAGCGGCAAGAATCGCGTGTTCCAGACGCTGCTCGAGGTCGTCGCTGCTTAATTTTCGCGCCAGGTAGAAACGGGTCTTGAACAACCGGGTCAACTCGCGAGCGATGTCGGTGTGGTTGTTCAGGGTGCTGGCGATGTAGCCCAGGTCGAAGCCCAGACGGATCTGCTTCAGGTAACGGGCGTAGGCACGCAACAACGCCACGTCGCGCCATGGCAGGCCGGCGGTCAGTACCAGGCGGTTGAACGCATCGTTTTCGGCATCTCCACGCACGATGTGGACGAACGCGTCCTGCAAGGTGTCGTTGAGTTGCTGGATGTCCAGGTCCAGGCCTTCAGCGGCCGTGAACGCGAAATCGTGAATCCAGAACTCGCGGCCGTTGTTGTGACGCAGGCGATACGGGAACTCACCCAGCACACGCAGGCCGAGGTTTTCCAGGATCGGCAGGACGTCGGACAGTGCCAGCGGGGTATCGGCGTGGTACAGCTTGCAATGCAGCTCACGCTGGCCGGAGACCTGGCCCAGTGGCTGATAGAAGCTCATCACCAGTGGGTTTTTGGCACTCAGGTTCAGCAGGTGCTGCATGTCGACCACGGCCGAATGCGCTGCAAAACGCTCGCGGTAACCGGCCGGGAAGCCTTTCGGGAAGTCGGCCAGCACATTGGTGCCCTGGGCTTCGCCGAAGGTTTCGACCGTCAGTGCCGAGTAATCGTCCTGCCAGCTGCGGCAGGCCTGGATCACTTCGTTTTCCAGCTGCAGCGGGTCGATGTCGAGGCGGTTTTTCGGGTCGACGCGCAGGATCAGCTGCACGCGGGCCAGCACGGACTCGGAGAAGAAGGTCCAGAACTCGCAATCCGAGGCTTTCAGGCGATCCATCAGCACTTGCTGGATCTTCTGGCGTACTTCGGTGGAATAGATGTCACGCGGCACGTAGGCCAGGCAGTAGCAGAAGCGGCCGTACGGGTCTTTGCGCAGGAACACGCGAATCTTGTTGCGCTCCTGGATCTGCACGATCGACATCACGGTGCTGAACAACTCGTCCACCGGCGTCTGGAACAGGTCGTCGCGCGGCAGTACTTCGAGTACCTGCGCCAGTTCCTTGCCCAGGTGAGCCTTGGCCTGGAAGCCGGAACGGTGTTCGATCTCGGCAACCTTGCGGCGGATGTACGGAATGGCGCGCACGCTCTCGCCGTACACCGACGAGGTGTACAGGCCCATGAAACGGCATTCCTTGATGATCTTGCCGTCGGCGTCGATTTCACGGATCGAGACATAATCCGGGTAAGCCGGACGGTGCACGCGACTCGGGTGCGCGGCTTTGGCGAACGTCAGCAGCTTCGGCTCGCGCAGGTAGTTCACGGCGTAGTCTTCGATGCGCAGGTCATCGTAGGTCATGCCGGCACGCAACAGCCTGGTCAGGCCCAGGAACGAGTTCTGGTCGTAGACGATGTGGCCGCCATCGGGCTCATCGCTAACCGTAAACTCTTCATAGCCGAGGAAAGTGAAGTGGTTGCCCACCAGCCATTCCAGGAAGCTCTTGATTTCGCTCTTTTCATCGGCATCGACGGCAAACCGGCTGTTGTCCAGATTGGTCAGGATTTCCTGGACCTTGGTTTTCATCGGTTCGAAATCACCAACCGCCACACGCACTTCAGCGAGCACTTGCTCCAGCTCTTTGGTCAGCACGTTCAGTTCGGCGGGATTGGCGCAACGGTCGATTTCCAGGTACATCAGCGACTCGTGCAGAACGTCGTCGCCCTGGGTGCCTTTAGGCAGGATTTCCAGCAACTCGCCCTTGCTGCCGCGGCGTACGCTAAGCACGGTGGTTTGCAGGGTGTGGATGCTGTAGCCGCGACGGTTCAGCTCGGTACGCACCGAATCCACCAGGAATGGCAGGTCGTGGTGCAGCACTTCGACCGCGGTGTGGGTCGACTGCCAGCCGTGACGTTCGTAATCGGGGTTGTAGACGCGCACCTGCGGTTGCGCATGATCGAAGCGCTCAAGCAGGCGCCACGCAGAAAGGGTACAGCCAGCGAGATCGGACAACCGGCGCTGGGTCAGTTCGTCCAGGGAAATGATGCCGAAGAATTGTTCAGCGAACAGCGCCACTTGTGGCAGTGCCTGTTCACTGATGTGCTGCGCCAGTGCCGCTTGCAGTTGGTGCTGGAAGTCGGCTTTGCTGGCTGCGGTGAAGAACGCCATCTGTGGTACTCCGCTTGGGCTTGTTATTGATGGAAGCGTCGCGTGCAAAACCCCTGTCAGGGGCTACCCGTCACCCTGTTCCTGATTCTCGGGCAGAGGAAACAGGGTGACAGGTGGGTGAAGCTGGACGAGACACTCGGGTCACATTCACCTTCCATGAATGGGCATCTGCAAAAACGACTGGGCTGCGGGCAGCGCAATGCCTTTACAGGTGCTCATCCGTTGCGCAGCTTAACGAGTGCGGCAAGGCCCGTGCTTGCGATGCTGCGACATATTCGGTCAACGGTATGCAGCTTGACGGCGGCGCATCGAACAACACTAGCACTCACAGGGGAAAATGGCGGTTTTCCGTCCGGTTGCGGTACTTCCGTACCAGAAATGACAAATAACACACTCTAATGAGTGCGTGGCTCGACCTGTGGGAGCTGGCTTGCCAGCTCCTACAGGCAAGCAGAAATTCACCGGGGCTGGCAGAATTGCCTTTTGTTCGTCTTCATTACGCTCGTCGAGCCAGGAATTACCCATGCAAATGACCACCGCCCTCTTGATCGTCAACCCGTGCGACGACGAGGAAGACAACATGGCCATGCTCTGCTGCCACAGCGACAAGGGCGAAATGTTCCTGATGACCCGTTACCCGGACGAGGACGAGCTGGAAATCACCCTGGACGGCGAGCCTTCGACCCTCGATGGCGTGAAAGTCACTCTCAGCCCTACCCTGCTGAAGATCGAAATCGCGGCGGCGGATGCCGATGTGTTGAATGGGGATGATGTGCTGCAGATCACCTTCAACCCGGACATGGTGGACCTGGCTGAAGTTGAGTTGACCCTGAAAAACATCCTTGACGGTACCGGCACCTACATCAGCCAGATTTGAGGGTGTCTGAACTGGCCCTATCGCTGGCACGCCAGCTCCCACAGGCATTGGCGGCGTGTATGCAATCTGTGCAACACAGCGGCCACTGTGGGGGCTGGCTTGCCAGCGATGAGGCCCTGACAGCCACCTCAAGGCTGCTGCTCTGCTAAATCCAACTGATACCCCAATCATTTCCCGCACTTTGCACAAAATGCCGTTAGTCGCCGCCCCCCGCGATGGATTAAAGTAACGCCCCCAGCCCTGGCGTTATACGAACGTCTTCGGTCACCCTTTCCAGGAACAGTCATCGATGGAACATCGTGAAGCGCTGCTCGCGCTGCGAACCTTTCTTTCAACGCAGATTCTCGGCCAGGAAAAGCTCATCGAGCGCTTGCTCATCGCCCTGCTCGCCGACGGCCATATGCTGGTCGAGGGCGCTCCTGGTTTGGCCAAGACCAAGGCCATCAAAGAACTTGCCGAAGGCATCGAAGCCCAGTTCCATCGCATTCAGTTCACCCCCGACCTGTTGCCTGCCGACATCACCGGCACGGAAATCTATCGCCCGGAAACCGGCAGCTTCGTGTTCCAGCAAGGTCCGATCTTCCATAACCTGGTGCTGGCGGACGAAATCAACCGCGCCCCGGCCAAGGTTCAGTCGGCGCTGCTCGAAGCCATGGGCGAGCGTCAGGTCAGTGTCGGGCGCAGCACTTATGAGCTGTCGCCGCTGTTTCTGGTGATGGCCACGCAAAACCCCATCGAGCAGGAAGGCACCTATCCGCTGCCAGAAGCCCAGCTCGACCGTTTTCTGATGCACGTGAAAATCGGCTTCCCGGACGCCGCTGTCGAACGTCGCATCCTGCAACAGGCCCGTGGTGAAGCCCTGAACGGCGAAACAAAACCCGAGCGCCGGGTCAGCCAGCAGGCGATTTTTGCCGCACGCAAGGAAATCCTCGGCCTGTACATGGCCGATGCCGTGGAGGAATACCTGGTGCAACTGGTCATGGCTACGCGCAATCCGGGCAAATTCGACCCGGAGATGGCCGAGTGGATCGCCTACGGCGCCAGTCCTCGCGGCTCCATCGCCCTGGACCGTTGCGCGCGCGCCCATGCCTGGCTCGCCGGACGCGATTTCGTCAGCCCGGAAGACATTCAGGCGGTGCTGTTCGACGTGTTGCGCCACCGCATCATTCTGTCCTTTGAAGCCGAAGCCGCCGGTATCGACCAGGACCGGGTGGTGCAGCGGATTCTCGACGTCGTAGCCGTCGCTTGACCCCCATGAACGCCCTCCTGCCGCCCCAACCGGGTATCCGTATCACGCTCGCCGAGCTGATCGAGATGCGCCATCGCGTGCGCGAAGTGCAGCTGTTCTCCACGCCGAGCCAGCGCAGCCCGCTGATCGGCCTGCACCACTCCAAGCTGCGCGGTCGTGGCGTCGACTTCGATCAGGTGCGGGTCTATCAGGCCGGCGACGACGTGCGCAGCATCGACTGGCGGGTTACCGCCCGAACCCAGGAGCCTCACACCAAACTGTTCCACGAAGAGCGCGAGCGACCGATTTTCATCATGGTCGAGCAAAGCCGTCGGCTGTTTTTCGGTTCGGGGCTGATGTTCAAATCGGTGCTTGCCGCCCAGGCCGCGAGCCTGATCGGCTGGGCCGCGCTGGGGCATAATGACCGGGTCGGCGGACTGGTGTTCGGTGACAACGAACACTACGAAATCAAGCCACGGCGCAGTAAACAAAGTCTGCTGCAGTTTCTCAACCGACTGGTGCGCGTCAATCAGTCGTTGCACACTGAAAGCGAGCCGGACCGCGACGCCTTCGGCATTGCCCTGCGTCGCGCCCGTGAAGTGTTGCGTCCGGGTAGCCTGGCGATCGTGATCTGTGACGAACGCGCCTTGTCCGAGAGCGCCGAGCAACAGTTGAGCCTGCTGTCACGCCATTGCGACCTGTTGCTGCTGCCGCTGTCCGATCCGCTGGATCACGCCCTGCCCGCCGCCGGCTTGCTTCGTTTTGCCGAGCGCGGTGCGCAACTGGAGCTCGATACGCTGAATTTCGACCTGCGCCAGACCTACCGCGCCCAGGCCGAAACGCGCATCGCCCGCTGGGAATTGCTCGCGCAAAAACTGCGGGTGTTGTTGATGCCATTGAGCACCCAGAGCGAAATGGTCGAGCAATTGCGCGAGTACCTGAACCCTCAGAAGCCGGGGAAAGGTCGATGAGCAGTCTGGATCAACTGCAACCCCTGATTTCTCCGCCTCCGATCGACTTCTGGCCGCCGGCACCGGGCTGGTGGCTACTGCTGTTGCTGCTGCCCGCCATCGGTTTCGGCTTGTGGAAGCTGCGGCGTTTCATTCCGCAAAAGCGCCGTATCGTGCGCGCCGAGCAGCCGCTGGACCCGGTGCGCCTCGCCGCCCTGTCGGAGCTGGCACTGATGCCCAAGCCCTACGACGGGGCCCCCGCAGGCGCCTGGCTGCAGCAACTCAACGGCCTGCTCAAGCGCCTGTGTCGCAACCATTACCCGTACAGCCAGAGCCATACCCTCAACGGGCGCAAATGGCTGGCCTTCCTCGACAACCGTTGCCCGGCTGCCGGGCTGACCCGCTGGATGGTGCTGGTCGAAGGCGCCTATAAACCCGAATGCAAACTCGACGACAAGGCCATCGCCGGCCTGACCCAGGCTGTCGACACCTGGATTCGCAAACATGTTTGAGTTCGCCTGGCCCTGGCTCTTCGCCCTGCTGCCGCTGCCGTGGCTGATGCGCATCGTGCTGCCGGTGGCCGACAGTGGCGAGCCGGCGCTCAAGGTGAGCTTCCTCAGTGACCTCGAAGGCCTGGCCCGGCGCCGTGCCCGCGCCAACCTGCCGGCCTGGCGCCAACAGGCGCCGTTCCTGCTGCTGTGGTTGATGCTGCTGACCGCCGCCGCGCGCCCGCAATGGCTCGGCGACCCCCTGCCGATTGCCGCCAGTGGCCGCGACCTGCTCGTGGCGGTGGACGTTTCAGGCTCCATGGATTTCCCCGACATGCAATGGCAGGACGAAGACGTCAGCCGCCTTGCACTGGTCCAGCATCTGCTCGGCGACTTCCTCGAGAGCCGCGACGGTGATCGGGTCGGCCTGATCCTGTTCGGCAGCCAGGCCTACCTGCAAGCGCCGCTGACCTTCGACCGGCATACCGTGCGCGTCTGGCTCGACGAAGCGCGCATAGGCATCGCCGGCAAGAACACCGCCATCGGCGACGCCATTGGTCTGGGCCTCAAGCGCCTGCGGCAACGGCCGGCCCAGAGCCGCGTGCTGATTCTGGTGACGGACGGCGCCAACAATGGCGGTGAAATCGACCCGCTCACTGCCGCGCGCCTGGCCGCCAGGGAAGGCGTGAAAATCTACCCGATCGGCATCGGTGCGGACCCGGAGGAAAGCGGCACCCTGGGCTTCCTCGGGATCAATCCGAGCCTGGACCTTGATGAGCCATCCCTGAAAGCGATCGCCGAGGCGACCGGAGGTCGGTATTTCCGGGCTCGCGATGGCAAGGAGCTGCAAACGATCAAGGACACCCTCGACCAACTGGAACCCGTGACCCAGCAACCGACCCAGGCCCGTCCGGCCCAGGCGTTGTATCACTGGCCACTGACGATGGCGTTGATCATGAGCATGCTGCTGGTGGTCCGCGAGCTCTGGCCGGATAACCCGTTGCATCGCCTGTTTACCAAGGACCTGTTTTTGCAAACCCAACTGCCTGACTGGCGTCAGCGTCTCAATCGCCTGCGCCTGCGGAGGCGCCGATGAGCGCGCTCTGGCCCTATTGGTTCCGCCCCTGGTGGCTGCTGTTGCTGCCGTTGCTGGGCTGGCTGCTGTGGCAACTCTGGCATCGGCAGAAGCGTGCCGGGCGCTGGCAGATGATCCTGCCGCCGGCCTTTCATGCCGCGCTGCTCAGCGGTGGCAATGGCCGCGACAGCAAACTGCCGTGGGTGGCCTTGGGCGTGGCGTGGCTTATGACCGTACTCGCATTGCTGGGGCCGAGCTGGGAGCGTGTCGAGCAGCTCAGCCAGAAACCCGCCGATCCGCTAGTGGTGATCCTTGAGCTGACCCCGCAAATGCTCGCTACCGACGTCCAGCCCAACCGCCTGGAACAGGCCCGGCGCAAGCTCCTCGACCTGCTGCAAAACCGCAGCGACGCGCAGACCGCCATCGTGGTCTACGCCGGCAGCGCGCACACGCTGGTACCACTGTCGGACGACCTGTCCACCAGCCGCAATCTGCTGGACGCCCTCAAACCGTCATTGATGCCCGAAGCCGGCCATCGCGCCGACCTCGCGGTGACCAAGGCCCTGGCCCTGCTGGAGCAAGGCGCCCTGGGCGATGGCCGGATCCTGTTGATCGGCTCTTCCCTGACGGAACAGGAACGCCTGGGGATTCGTCGTGCCCTGAGCGGCAAATCCACCCAGTTCCTGATGCTTGGCATCGGCACCGCCGAAGGCTCGCCGATCACCCAGGAGGACGGCAGTTTCCTCAAGGACGAACAGGGGGCGATCCTGGTACCGCACCTGGACGAGCCCGGCCTGAAAGCCTTCGCCAATGATCTGGACGGGCGCTATCGCCACGCGCGCCTGGGCGATTCCGACCTGCGCGCACTTGGCCTGCTCGATGGGCCGCGTAACCTGCGCGACAATGGCCAGACCCTGCGCCTGGATGCCT
Source organism: Pseudomonas sp. WPR_5_2 (assembly GCF_003634475.1). Classification (NCBI taxonomy): domain Bacteria; kingdom Pseudomonadati; phylum Pseudomonadota; class Gammaproteobacteria; order Pseudomonadales; family Pseudomonadaceae; genus Pseudomonas; species Pseudomonas sp. WPR_5_2. The sequence goes on from NZ_RBLA01000001.1 coordinate 704,963, forward strand.
GGGCCGATCAGGGGTATTGGTTGCTCCTGCCCTTGTTGCTGCTGGCGGCCTGTGCCGGTCGTCGCGGCTGGTTGTTCTGCCTGCCGCTACTGCTGGCGCTGCCACAATCGAGCTACGCCTTCGAGTTCCAGGACCTGTGGCTGCGCCCTGACCAGCAGGGCGTGCACCTGCTCAAGCAGCAACGCCCGGCCGAGGCCGCACAGCGCTTCGAAGATCATCAGTGGCAAGGCGTGGCCCTCTATGAGGCCGGCGATTACAGCGGTGCCGCCCAGCGGTTCGCCGAAGGCAACGATGCCCACGCCCACTACAATCGAGGCAATGCCTTGGCCAAAAGTGGTGAACTGGAGGCGGCGCTGGATGCGTATGAACAGGCACTTGAACGTCAACCGGACTTGCGCCCGGCCCTGACCAACAAGGCATTGGTCGAAAGCCTGCTCAAGCAGAAAGCCAACCCGCCCGCCGCCGAGCCGGACAATACCGCCAACGAGGAACCCCAGGCACCGCCGCAAGAACCACCACCCGGCGCTGCCGCCCAGGCGCAGAGCACGGGCGAGCCGAAGAACGCTGACCAACAGACCGGCTCCGATGCCGAACAATCGCCCACGAGGCCGCCGAAGGCCGGCACCAACGAAGTGCCAGGCAGCGAGTTGGGGGACGAACAACACACCACGCCGCCCATGCGCCCGGCCAGCGACAGTATCGAAGGAGAACAGCAGCAGGCGCTGGAGCAATGGCTGCGGCAGATCCCGGATGACCCGGGGGAGTTGCTCAGACGCAAATTCTGGTACGAACAGCAACAACATCAGGATCAGGGAAAAACTCGATGACCCGCTTCACCGTTTTCATGTTCACCTTTGTGTTGTGGACCGCCCAGGCCCAGGCAGCCGAGCTGGTCGCCAGTGTCGATCGCACGCGCCTGAACTCCGGAGAGACAATCGAGCTGACCCTGGAATCCAACGACGTGACGCAGTTCGGCAAGCCGGACCTGACACCGCTGGAGCCATTGTTCGAAGTGCGTGGCACCCGCCAGGTCAACCAGTTGAACACCCTCGGCGGCGACAACCGCGCCACGACCCGCTGGATCGTCACCCTTTTGCCGCTGCAAAACGGCAGCGTGGTGATCCCGTCATTGAAGCTGGGCGAGATCCAGAGCCAGCCGATTACCGTGCAAGTGATCCAGAGCGAAACCCAGGAGACCTCGAACAAACTGGCCCCGGTGTTCATTGACGCCAGCCTCGATCAAACCAGCGTCTACGTGCAGGCCCAGGCAATCCTGACCCTGCGCATCTACCATTCGGTGTCGCTGTACGACGACAGCAGCCTGCCGCCGTTGCAGATTCCCGATGCGCGCATCGAACAGCTGGGTGAATCGCGCACTTACGAAAAAGACATCAACGGCATACGCCACGGCGTGATTGAAATGCGCTACGCGATTTACCCTCAGCACAGCGGTGAATTGATCATTCCCGGGCAGATCTTCAATGCCGCGCTGGTGGAAGCGCGGCCCACGCAAGATTCGTCAGCGCAGGCACCCAAGTCCGGCAAATTGATGCGCGTCAGTTCCAGCGAAATCCTGCTGACGGTCAAGGCCAAACCCATCACCTACCCCGCCGACCTGCCGTGGCTGCCGGCGCGCAGCCTGACACTCAGCGAGACCTGGAATCCGGAGCCGGAGCATGTACAGGTGGGCGATTCGCTGACCCGCAGCCTGACGGTCAAGGCCGAGGGCCTGGCCAGCACGCAACTGCCGCCGTTGCCCGGTACCGAGGTCAGCGGCCTGCGCCGGTATCCGGATCAACCGGTGCTGGGTAACCAGCACAGCGAGCGCGGTCTGGTCGGCAGTCGCGAAGACCGCGAAGCCCTGGTGCCCGCCCGAAGCGGCTCTATCGAGTTGCCGTCGGTCGAAGTGGTCTGGTGGAACACCTTCGAAGACCACCTGGAACACAGCAGCCTGCCGGCCCGGACCCTGCAAGTGGCAGCCAACCCGAGCCTGATGGTCGACACGCCGGCCGGTACTTCCCAGCTCAATGCCACTGCCGACGGCGAAACCCTGTGGCGCTGGAAACTCAGCACCCTGATCCTGGCCTGCACCACCCTCTTGGGCTTCGGCCTGTGGTGGCGCGCGCGCTGGCAACCGGCGATCCTGCGCGCCGCGCAAACCGGCCCGAGCCCGCGCACCGTGCTCGACGACCTCAAGCGCGCCTGCCAGGCCAACGACTCCCACGCCACCCGCCAGGCCCTCGATGCCTGGGCCCGGCAGCAACCGGAAACCCTGGCCGACATGGCCGCCCGCTTCGTCCCGCTGTCCGACGCCCTGGACGGCCTGAACGGCGCGCTGTACAGCGAAACCGGCCAGCACTGGCAAGGTGAAGAACTGTGGCGCGCGATTCGCGCGATCCCGACGGCCGAACGGGTGCAGGACCCGGTGGGCGACAGTGGATTGCCGCCGCTTTATCCCAAATAGCCCGATACCCCAGGGTAAATATTGAATCGCTCGCCGTGGGAGCAAGGCTTGCCCGCGATAGCGATCTCACGGGCACCATCGCGGGCAAGCCTTGCTCCCACAGTTAATCGTGTACATCCGCAAGCGCGTTTGCCAGTAAACTCTCTCCCCTTTCGCCGCTGTCATTTTCCTTGCGGCCATCATCTTTCAAATAGCGGAGTTCGCCTTGCGTCTGTTCCACACTTCCGACTGGCACCTGGGGCAGAACCTGCACGGCCAGGACCGCGATTTCGAGCATGGCTGTTTTCTCGACTGGCTGCTGCGCCAGCTCAAACTCGATCAGCCCGATGTGCTGCTGATCGCCGGCGATATCTTCGACACCGTCAACCCGCCGGTCAAAGCCCAGGAACGCCTGTACGACTTCATCGTCAGTGCCCACGAGCAACAACCGAAGCTGACCATCGTGATGATCGCCGGAAACCACGATTCCGGTTCGCGGATCGAATTGCCTGCGCCACTGATGCGCCGTCTGCGCACGCACGCCCTCGGTCGTGTGTTGTGGCTGGACGACGGGCAACTCGACGCCGAGCGCCTGCTTTTACCGCTACCGGACGCCAAGGGGAAAACCGTCGCCTGGTGTCTGGCGCTGCCGTTCCTGCGCCCAGCCGAAGTGACCGGCGCTCACCTGGGCGACAACTACCTGCGCGGCATTGGCCAGGTACACGAATGGCTGATCGAGGCCGCCAACGCCAAGCGCAAGAAAGGCCAGGCACTGATCGCCATCAGCCACGCCCACATGGCCGGTGGCTCGGTGTCGGAAGACTCCGAACGCAGCCTGATCATCGGCAACGCCGAAGCCCTGCCCGCCAGCCTGTTCGGCCCCAGCATCAGCTACGTCGCCCTCGGTCACTTGCACAAGCCGCAGAAGGTCAACGGTGAAGAGCGGATTCGCTACAGCGGTTCGCCAATTCCGTTGTCGTTCTCCGAAATCGGCTACAAGCACCAGATTCTCCACATCACCCTTGATGGCGAAACCCTGGTCAGCGTCGAACCCAAACTGATTCCCCGCGCAGTCGATCTGCAACGCCTCGGCCCGGCCCCCCTGGCGGATATTCTGCTGCAACTGGCGGAGCTGCCGAACATCGACCTGCTGGCCGACTACCAGCGCCAACCCTGGCTGGAGGTGCGGGTGCGCCTCGACGAGCCGCAACCGGACTTGCGTCATCAAGTGGAAACCGCCTTGCAGGGCAAGGCCGTGCGCCTGGTGCGCATCGCCGCCGAATACGCCGGCAACGGCAGCCGTGATGGTGCTGATGACGGTGCCGCGCTGATCGAACTGGACCAACTCACCCCACAGGAACTGTTCAGCCGCGCCTGGATGGACAACTACGGCAGCGAAGTCGATGAGCAAACCCTCAAGGACTTTGCCGAGTTGCTGCAAGACGTGCAGATGGAGAGCGAACAGCCATGAAAATCCTCGCCATCCGCCTGAAAAACCTCGCCTCCCTGGCCGGTCCCTTTGATATCGACTTCACCGCCGAACCCCTGGCCAGCGCCGGTCTGTTCGCCATTACCGGACCGACCGGCGCCGGTAAAAGCACCCTGCTCGACGCCTTGTGCCTCGCACTGTACGGCACGGTGCCGCGGCTCAACAGTGTTCAGCCATCGGCCAAGGCACCGGACATCGACGGTGACATCGGCACCGGGGATCCACGTACGCTGTTGCGTCGCGGCACGGGTGAAGGCTACGCGGAAGTCGATTTCGTCGGCATTGACGGCCGTCGCTATCGTGCCCGCTGGGAAGCCAACCGCGCACGGGACAAAGCGGGCGGCAGGCTGCAAGCCAGTCGTCAAAGCTTGCGCGACATCGACCAGGATCAACTGCTCGCCAGTCAAAAGCTCGAATTCAAAAGCAGGATCGAGTCGGTACTGGGCCTGAACTTCGAACAGTTCACCCGCGCCGTGCTGCTGGCACAAAGCGAGTTCAGCGCCTTCCTCAAGGCCGACGATAACGACCGCAGCGAACTGCTGGAAAAACTCACCGACACCGCGCTCTACACCCGGCTTGGCCGTCGCGCCTTCGACAAGACCAAGGAAGCCCGCGAAGCCCACAAACTGCTGCAGGATCAGGCCAACGGGGTCACGCCACTGGCGCCCGAAGCCCGGGCGGAGCTGGATGAGCGCTTCAATGCCGCACAGCAACAACTTAAATTGCAGCAGGCGCAGCTCAAGCAGCTCGAGTTGCAGCACACCTGGCTCAAGGATTTGCGTCAGCTGCAGGACGCGCAACAAAGCGCCACCGAACAGCTGCAATCAGCGCAAATCCATTGGCAAAACCTGGCCGGCGAACGCCTGAAGCTGACCCGCCTGGAGCAACTGGCGCCGCAACGGCACCAGTTCGCCCGCAAGGCCGAAATCGATGCCCTGCTGACCCCGCTGGCGGCGCACATTGCCGGGCAAACGCAGCAGCAGGGCGAACTCGCCGAGCGCCAGACGGGGCTGGAGCAACAACTTGCCGCCGCCAGGATCGCCTTGAACGAAGCGCTCCAGCAGCAAACCGACGGCGCGCCGCTGTTGCGTCAGGCCTTCGAAGAACAGAGCACCCTCGCCCGCCTGGCCAAGGACACTGCTTCAAGCGCTGAAGCGAAACACAACGCCGAACAGGCCTGTGCCCAGGGCCAGAGCGCCATTCAAACCTTGCTCGACCGGCAGGCCCAGGTCGCCGAACACTTGCAACGCATGGCCATCGATCTGGAGCAAAGCACCCACCTGGCACCGTTGAGCGATGCCTGGAAGGCCTACCGTGATCGCCTGCAACAGTTGGTGTTGATCGGCAATCGACTGAATCAGGGGCAGGCCGAACTGGCCAGCCTCGAACAGAACGCCACCCGTACCGCCGCTGCGTTCACTGCGCAGACACAGCAGCTGGAAGTGTTGTACAAGGAGGCCGGCGCCGAACCGGATGCCGTTGCAGAGCAGATTGGCATTCTCGGCAGCCTGTTGCAGGACAACCGCAAACAACTGCGCGCCATCGAAGACCTGAGCCGGTTGTGGGCCAGCCAGCAGGATCTGGACAAACGCAGTGCCGAGCTGCAACAACGCCAGCACACCGCACAGCAGGAACGCGATCGCCTGACCCAGGACGGGGTGAAAGCCAAGGCTGAACTGAGCGTCGCCGAACAGACCCTCAACGTCACCCGCGAACTGCTGGAGCGTCAGCGCCTGGCGCGCAGCGCGAGCGTCGAGGAACTGCGCATGCAGTTGCAGGACGATCAGCCGTGCCCGGTCTGTGGCAGCCACGAGCATCCGTATCATCAACCCGAAGCATTGCTGCAAAGCCTCGGCCGCTTTGATGAAAGCGAACAGGCCAACGCCCAGAAAGCCGTCGACCTGCTCAAGGAAAAGCTCACCGACCTGCGTGCCGAGGTCGGCGGCCTGATCGCCCAGCAAAAGGAATTGCTGCAACAGCAGGAGTTACTGGCGACGCAGCAACAAGCCCTGGCGCCAAGCCTCGCGGCGCATCCGTTGGCCGCCCCGCTGCTGGATCAGGACGAGGACAAGCGCGACGCCTGGCTCACCCAACAAAACAACCAGTTGAATCAAAGCATCGCCCAGGATGAACAACGGCAAACGGCCCTGCTCACCCTGCAACAGGATGCCGCGCGCCTGACTCAGCAATTGCGCCACGCCGAAACCGCGCACCAACAAGCGGCCCAACACCTGGACAGTCAACAGCGCGAACTCGGCAACGACCGTCAGCGCCTTGACGAAGAACTGGCCGCGTTCGCCAGCCTGCTGCCGGACGAAACCCTGCAAGCACTGCGCAGCGAGCCGGCCGCGACCTTCATGCAGCTCGATCGGCAGATCACCGAGCGGCTGGCGCAGCTCGATCAACAGAAGGAAGAGCTGGCCGAACAGCAACAGCGCCAGCAATTCCTGGAGAAGGAACAGGATCGGCAGCAGACCCGCCTCCAGCAATTGCACGCCGCCGAACAGCGGTTCCAGGCGTTGGCCGAACAGCAACAGGCCAGTCAGCACACCCTCGAACAATTGCTCGGTGAGCACGGCAGCGCCGAACATTGGCAGCAGCAACTGGAGCACGCCGTGGAAACGGCACGCGGCGCCGAAACCACGACGACCCAGAACCTTCAAAGCGTACTCACGCAGCAGGTGCGAATCGCCGCCGAACTCAAGGCACAGCAGGAACGCTTGCAGGCACTGGAAAGCGAAGACACGGAACTGGCCGGTAAAATCGCCGACTGGCGCGCCCGCCATCCGGAGCTGGACGATGGCGGTCTTGAAGACCTGCTGCGGGTCGATGACGCCCATGTCAGTGAGCTGCGCCAGCGCTTGCAGCTCAGCGAAAAAGAGATCGAACAGGCCAAGGTCCTGGTGCAGGAACGTGACAAGCGTTTGATGGACCATCAGGGGCAGCACAACGGCAACCTTGATGCCGAACAACTCGACATCGCCCTCACCGAGTTGCAACACCAGTGCGGCGTCAGCGAGCAGCGCTGCGCCGAACTGCGCGCCGAACAGGTCGAGGACCAGCGCCGACAGAACGCCAATCAGGCCCTGGCGCGGCAAATTGCCGAGGCTTACGCCGAGTTTCAACGTTGGGCACGCCTGAACGCGTTGATCGGCTCGGCCACCGGCGACACCTTCCGCAAGATCGCCCAGGCCTACAACCTCGATTTGCTGGTGCACCACGCCAACGTGCAGTTGCGCCAACTGGTGCGGCGCTATCGCCTCAAGCGTGGCGGCAGCATGCTCGGGTTGCTGGTGATGGACACCGAGATGGGTGACGAACTGCGTTCGGTGCATTCATTGTCCGGTGGCGAGACTTTCCTGGTGTCGCTGGCCCTGGCCCTGGGTCTGGCATCGATGGCGTCGAGCACGCTGAAAATCGAATCACTGTTCATTGACGAGGGCTTCGGCAGCCTCGATCCGCAATCCCTGCAACTGGCCATGGATGCCCTCGATGGCTTGCAGGCTCAGGGGCGCAAGGTCGCGGTGATTTCCCACGTGCAGGAAATGCATGAGCGGATTCCAGTGCAGATTCAGGTCCGCCGCCAGGGCAACGGCCTGAGCACCCTGGAGGTGAAATGACCACGCTGTATTCTTTCCGCCGTTGCCCGTACGCCATGCGGGCGCGCATGGCCCTGCGTTACGCGGGGGTTGCCGTAGACATCGTTGAAGTCAGCCTCAAGGCCAAACCTGCCGAAATGCTCGCGCTGTCGAGCAAAGGCACGGTGCCGGTGCTGAGTGCCGAAGGCCGGGTTATCGATGAAAGCCTGGACATCATGCGCTGGGCGTTGTCGCAGAACGACCCGCAGGACTGGCTGCTCAAGGATGATCCGCAGGGGCCGCTTGCCATCGCGGCGCTGATCGAAGAGAACGATCAGGCATTCAAGGTGCATCTGAACCGCTACAAGTACGCTGAACGCTATCCCGAGCAGCCGATGACGTTCTACCGCGCCGAGGGCGAGGTGTTCTTGCGCAAGCTTGACGAGTTGCTGGCGGGGCGCGACTACCTGCTGGCCGATCATCCAAGCCTGGCTGACGTGGCGTTGATGCCGTTCATACGGCAATTTGCCCATGTTGACCGCGAGTGGTTTGCGCAGACGCCTTATCGACGGTTGCAGGACTGGTTGCAGCGGTTTCTGGCGTCGGAGCTGTTTACATCGATCATGAAGAAATAACCGGTATCCGGGTTACTGAAACCTGTGGGAGCAAGGCTTGCCCGCGATGCTTTTAGCGCTCTTGAGGACCCCATCGCGGGCAAGCCTTGCTCCCACAGGGACAGTGATGTGTTAACGATTTACGCCAATACTTCACACATGCCAATCACCGAGCAATCGACGTGGAACGGCCCGAAAAAGGCGCTTTCCGGCTTGAGCGGCGGATTGCCGGCCAGCATCCCCATGGCCTTGGCTGTCTCGATATTGTGCGCGATGTTGTGGTTGGCCTCGATGGCCCGCGCCACCCCGCCTATGGAACCTTGCCCAATCCCCAGCAAGGAGAATCCATTGGTGATGACTGCCAGGAAGGCGATGACCAAAAATTTGCAACGGTTCATGCTCCGCCCACTCCTGCCAGATCAGCCTGATCAGCCATCGCCTGTTGGGCGCGGTGTTCAAACTGGATGCCAGGGTGTCCGACTTGAATCGGCGCTTCGAAGGTGTGTTGCGATTGTGGCGAAAGACTGACAACCAGCACCATGACCAGGTAAAGACCGATAGCCACATAGGCGCCGTGTTTGGCAGAAGTGATGATTGCGCTGGCCATGATGAACTCCGTGGACATGTTTCAGAGTCCACAGAATCGATGAAAAAAGCATCGATAACCAACAAGGCGTGTCTATAGCGACTATCAACTACGTTGATCATTAAGCCAGACTATTTCAGTCTTCAATAAAACTCATCAAGCGCTCGCGGGCAGCGTCGGGCTCCCCGGAAACGGGCTCGGCGGCGGATAAAATCGGGGTGGAATAGAGGAACAAAAGCACCACTGCAAGACGCATCGCCATGTGATCGATCCTTTTCTTGAGAAGGAGTCAAAAAATCAGCGTCAAAGTTAAACGCATGGCTATGTGATATCAAGCAATAGATTGATGGCGATGTGATGCTGTCGTAAATGCGTTATGCAGGAGCGACATCACTTCGGTGCTCTGCGAGGCATCGGCGCTCGCTCGGCAAGTGACTTCGCTCCTGCATAAAGGTGGCAGGGAGGCAATTTCAGTGCTGGGCTTTGTGGTCCAGCGCGGCGTAGAAGTTGGCGCTCTGTTGCAGGTATTTCTGGGTGTAGCTCTGGGTGTGGGCTTTTTTGTCGCTGATTTCAACGTTGGCGCTGGCAGGCAGGGCAACGGTGGCGGTGATGGCGGAAGCGGCGATTACGGAGAAGAGATTGAAGTTCATGGTGTAGTCCTCGAAGTCAGTTGGCTTGCTTGCCCGGTTGGGCCGTGAAGCAAACTTAACCCTTGAGGAACGAGGCCTTGAAATGCTTTGTAGCATTACCAAATATCAGCCTCATTGATAGAAAGCTACAGGCCCCATGAACCGGGGCCTGCGGCCTATTGTCGCACGATGAACTTGAGATCGCTCGGGGCGTCCATCGGCAGTTTTTGCACGGTTTTGCCCAGCAGACCGGTCTTGGCATCACGCTCGATGACCACAATCCGGTTGCTTTTCTGGTTGGCGATCAACACGAACTTACCACTGGGATCGAGGCTGAATTCACGAGGATGGTCACCTTCCACCGAACGGCGTTGCAGTTCCTTGAGATGCCCGGTGGCAGGGTCAATGGCGAACACCAACAGCTGGTTGGCGGTGCCCCGGTTGCTGACGTAGAGGAACTTGCCATCCTTTGAAGCATGCAACGCGGCGGCGGCCTTGTCCGAAACCGGCTGGCCGGAAGCCAGATCGACCATTTGCGTCTGCTCAAGCGTGCCGTCCCGGTAATCGAACACGGCCACCTGGGCGCTCATCTCCATGGTCAGCCAGGCGTGCTTGCCATCGGCACTGAACAACAGATGACGCGGACCGCTGCCCGGCGGTAGCTGGACGAATGCCGGTGAGGCCGGGGTCAACGGCAGGTCGGGATTGGCCCTGGGGTCGAAGCGATAGACGAACACCTTGTCCGCCCCCAGATCATTGGAAAACACGTACTTGCCATCCGGCGACGGGATCGTCGAATGCACATGCGCTGACATCTGCCGCTCGGGATTGACCCGACTGGCCGGGTGACTGCTCATCTGCACCACCGGTTTCAGCGAGCCATCGGCAGCCACCGGCAACACCGCCAGGGTCCCGCCCGGATCTTCGGCCACCGAGTAATTGCTGACAAACAGATGACTGGCATCCGCGCTGAGGCTCGAATGTGTCGGCTCATTGCCCAGGCTCTGCACTTGATTGATCAGCGTCAGCTCATGAGTCCCGGGGTCGATCGCAAAACTGCTGACCCTTCCTACCGGATCGGCCTGGCCCGGGCCATTTTCGTTGACCACGAACAGGCGTCGCTGATCCCTGGACAGGGTCAGCCACGAGGGGTTTTCGCTTTTGATCACTTGCAACGGTTGGGCATTGATCTGCCCGGTCGCACTGTCGAAGTTCAGCCGATAAATCCCCTGGCTTTGCCCGGCGGTGTAGGAACCCACCAGCAATGGATAGTCGTCGGCGCAGGCGGCCTGAACGCCCATCGCGCCGATGCTGCCGGCGATCAACAGGGGCCAGAGGTTACGCATCCTCTTGTTCGTCGTCTTCGTTATCACCGCTGATGACGTCGCCGAGGCACACCAGACGGTGCTCGCCGCCATCGTCCTTGATCAGCCAGCTCTGCAGGGTTTGATCGAAGGTCGCGGCCTGAATCTGCGCCGGGGTGAATTCCCAGTGCAGCGCGTTTCTACCATCCATGCATTCGATATGCAGGTTGTCGTCCCCATCGAGGGCGAATTCGAAGGCATGCAGCCCGTCGATTTCCACCATTCCGCAGTGTTCGAGGGCATTGAGCAAGGTATCGGTTGCAGCGGTCATGGCGATCAGTCTTTGAATGGGAAAAACGCAATGATAGCTCATGCCCTTACAGATAGTTCCTGTGGGAGCGGGCTTGCTCGCGAAAGCGGTAGATCAGTCAACAATTATGCCGACTGGCACTCCGCATTCGCGAGCAAGCCCGCTCCCACATTTGAACGGCGCCCGCCTCAAGTTTGCGCCGTGCCTGTTATCATGCGAGGCATTCCCTCGCACAGGATCGCCGCGCTCCCCATGGATTACCGCAAACCCTCCGTCCGCAAAAGCATGCATTCGCGCATCGTCCAGGAACTGGGCATGCAGATCGTTTCCGGACGCTTCTTGCCCGACGACAAACTGCCCGCCGAAGCCCTGTTGTGCGAGGAGTATGCCGTCAGCCGGCCAGTGTTGCGCGAAGCCACGCGGGTGTTGGTCGCCAAGGGCCTGGTGTATTCCCGCCCGCGGGTCGGCACCGTGGTCAAGCCGCGCCGGGAATGGCACATGCTTGACCCGGACGTGCTGCATTGGCTGATACAGAGCAGCCCGCAGAATGAGTTCTTCAACCTGCTGACCAGCGTGCGCAGCATCATCGAACCGGGCGCGGCCGCCCTCGCCGCGCAGTTCGCAACCGACGACGACATCGCCTCCATCGGCGAAGCCTACCAACGCATGGAAACCGCGCCCACGCCGGAAGCCTTTCTGCAACCGGACCTGGATTTCCACAGCCGCATCGCCGACGCGACCCACAACGATCTGTTGGCCAATCTGTGCAATATGCTTTCGGTGGCTATTGCCGAGTCGTTGAAGCATTCGAATCAGCGGCCGAATCTGCAAGAACGGGCATTGCCTCGGCACAAGGCGATTTTGACCGCCATCGAGAACCGTGATGCGCTGGGTGCGCGAAATGCGACGCTGGTGCAGCTCGACGATGCTCGCGATGCGTTGAATCTGGTGCTGGGCACCGCTCCTTCCTGACCACCACAAATCCCTTGTAGGAGCTGGCTCGCCAGCGAATGCGGTCATGAGTCTTGCATCGCCGATGCGGACCTCTTCGCTGGCAAGCCAGCTCCTACAAGGGATAGTGTGGAATTTTAGATATAAAAAAGCCGCAACCCTGAGGTTGCGGCTTTTTTGTTTCCAATCGCGGATCAGTGAGCAAACAGCGAATTGCCCTTCTGCCCCGCCAGTTTTTCCGGCTTGATCAGGAACCGCGCCAGTGCCGGCAGCAGCCACAGCGCGCCGAACATGTTCCACAGCAGCATGAAGGTCAGCATCAGCCCCATGTCGGCCTGGAACTTGATGGCCGAGAAAATCCAGGTGCACACGCCAATGGCCAGGCACAGACCGGTGAACAATACGGCCTTACCGGTGGACTTCAGCGTCTGGTAGTACGCTTCTTGCAGCGGCAGGCCGGCACGCAGGAAGCTTTCCAGGCGGCTGTAGATGTAGATGCCGTAGTCCACGCCGATCCCCACGCCCAATGCCACCACCGGCAGGGTCGCGACCTTCACGCCGATGCCCATGAAGGCCATCAGGGCGTTACCCAGTACCGAGGTCAGAACCAGCGGCAGCACAATGCACAAGGTCGCCGCCCAAGAGCGGAAGGTGATCATGCACATCACCGCCACACAGATGTACACCAGGATCAGGATGGTCAGCTCGGACTTCTTGATCACCTCGTTGGTGGCCGCCTCGATCCCGGCGTTACCGGCGGCGAGGATGAATTCCAGGCCTTCCTTGTTGTTTTCCTTGGCGAACTCTTGCACCGCATGCACTGCGCGATCCAGGGTTTCGGCCTTGTGATCGTTGAGGAACACCAGCACCGGCGCCAGGGAGCAACTGTTGTTGTACAGGCCATCGGCCCGGGCAATCGAGTTGTTCAGCACGTCCGGGTTACGCGACAGGGTTTCCCATTTCAGGTTGCCCTCGTTCATGCCCTTGATCATTTGCTTGGATACGGTCACCAGGGAAATCGCCGACTGCACGCCCTCGGTGTTCTGCATCTTCCACATCAGTTCGTCGATCGGCGCCATGGCTTCGTAGCGCGAGCAACCTTCGGACTTGGTCTTGACCATCACCACCAATACATCGGAACTGGTCGAGTAGTTACTGATGATGAAATTGTTGTCCTTGTTGTAGCGCGAGTCCGGACGCAGTTCCGGTGCGCCCTGGTCGAGGTCGCCGATTTTCAGGTTCTGGCTGTACCAGAGGCCGCCGCCAAAGGCGATCAAGGCCAGCAGGACCGAAACCGGGGCGACTTTCGCACTGGCAAAGTTCGCCAGCAGGCGCCAGAACGGATGTTCGCGGGTCGCGTCTTTCTTGCTGCGGTCCACGGCGCGCTTGCTGATGCCGACATAGGAAATCGCCACCGGCAGCAGGATCAGGTTGGTGAACACGATCACCGCCACGCCGATGGACGCGCCGATGGCCAGCTCGCGGATCACGCCGATATCGATGATCAGCAGCGTGATGAAACCCACGGCATCGGCGAGGATCGCGATCATCCCCGGCAGGAACAGTTGACGGAAGGTCCGGCGCGCCGCCGTCAGGGCGTTGTCCGCGTCACTGGATTGCAACGCGATACCGTTGATCTTCTGCACGCCGTGGGAAATACCGATGGCGAAGATCAGGAACGGCACCAGCATCGAGTACGGATCAAGGCCGAAGCCGAAGAAATGCATCAGGCCCAATTGCCACACCACCGCCACCAGCGTCGTGCTCAACACCGCCACGGTGCTGCGCATGCAGTTGGTGAACCAGTACAGCAGGATCAGGGTGATGACGAAGGCGATACCGAAGAACATCACCACCATCACCAGGCCATCGATCAGGTCACCGACCTTCTTGGCGAAACCGACGATGTGGATCTTGACGTTGGGGTTCTGCAGTTCGAACTTGTTGCGGATCTTGTCTTCAAGCTCGTGGGAGAACTTGCGATAGTCCAGCGCCAGCAACTTGCCCTGGTCCTGAGGGTCCGGATAGGACTCCAACAACGGGATGTCGACGATGCTCGACTTGAAGTCGTTGGCCACCAACCGTCCGACCTGCCCGGACTTGAGGACGTTGTTGCGCAGCAGGTCAAGGCTTTGTTGCGAGCCGTTATAGCTCTGCGGGATCACTTCACCGCCGGCGAAGCCCTCCTCCGTCACCTCGGTCCAGCGCACGCTCGGACTCCACAGCGACTTGAGGCCGGAACGGTCGACACCGGAAATGTAGAACACCTCGTCGTGAATCTGGCGCAGGGTCTCCATGTACTCCTTGGAGAAGATGTCGCCGTCGGTGGCCTCCACGGAAATCCGTACGGTATTGCCCAGGTTCGCCAGATCGTTGCGGTGCTCCATCATCTTCTGAATGAAGGGATGCTCCAACGGGATCATTTTTTCGAAACTGGTGGACGGCCGGATCAACGTCGCCTGCCAGAACAGGAAGATGCTGACCAGCAGGCAGATCGTGATCACTGCCGGGCGGTTGTTGAAAATCAGGCGCTCAAGAAACGTCGCCTTGTCCTGATGATGAGTACTCAAGGAAGTCATAGCCCCGCCTTCTTATTATTAACCCGGCTCATTTGCCCAACTCGGCGCCGTTTGGCGATGTGGCGCGAACGCCGCCCTGTCCAGCCAGAATCAGATTGCCATTTCCGGCTGCGGTCACCGACGAGAGCGAGATACGATCCCGACGGTTGAAGACGCTGAAGGTCTCACCGTTATCGCTGCTGCTGATCACCGACCCGCCGTTGCCGACAATCACGATGGAGCCATCGTCAAGCAGTGTGCCGCCGGACAGACCGAATTCCAGGTCACCGCGTTCAGCCTTGAGCTCGACTTGCTCCCAGGTGCTGCCGAAATCCGTGGAGCGGTAAAGATTGCCGCGCAGGCCATAGGCCAACAGCGTATTGGCTTGCGCGGTGCCGATCACACCGAACAGCGAGCCTTGGTACGGGCCTTCGAGTTTCTCCCAGGTCTGGCCCCAATCGGCGGAGCGGAACATGCTGCCCTGCTCACCGACGATGAACAGCCCGGCGTCCTTGACTGCAGTGATTGCATTGAGGTGGTACTGGTCTTCGTTGTCCAGGCGATCGCTGACGTCTTCCCAGTGCTTGCCACCGTCGGTGGTGGCCATCAACGAACCATAAGCGCCCACGGCAAAGCCGCTGCTGGCGTCCTGGAACCAGACGTCGAGCAGCGGTGATTCGCGTTTCAGATCTTCGAATTGCTTGGTCCAGGTGATACCGCCGTCCTCGCTGGCGAGGATCTGTGCGTCATGACCGACGGCCCAGCCGTGCTTGTCATCGACAAAGAACACCGAGGTCAACAGTTGCCGGGTCGGCACCTTGGCCTGGGTCCAGGTCGCGCCCTGGTCATCGGAATACAGAATGTGCCCACGATCCCCGACCGCCACCAGGCGCTTGCCGGCGTGCACGACATCGAGGACCAGGCTTTTGCTGGCCTTGGCCGATTCAACGGAATAAACAACGTCGGATGCCGGCGCGTCAGCTGCCAGCACAGGCGCCGACCACGCGGCAGAGCCCAACAGCGAGAGCGCTGTAGCCAGCAACGCGAATTTGCGTAATGCCGGCGGGCGGCAGATACCCACACCCATGACAGGCTCACTCATAAACCTTCCCCCATTATTATTGTTAGGTCATTAAACCTTTCTGGGCGCCGCAAGGGTGCATACCGGGATCACCTGTTTCAGAGCACAGTCCTGAAACCCGCAATCCAGAGCCCCTTCGGAAGCTGGCTTATCCTATAGAGGTTTTTGAAGGGCTGACAATCGACGGTGCGTTATGTTTTGTTAACCGTGGGGGGATGTGGTTTTTCTGAATGGTTGGGTATTTGTTGGGGTGATGTGGGTTTGGTGGTTTGGTGGTTGGGTGGTTGGGTGGTTGGGTGGTTGGGTGGTTTGGTGGTTTGGTGGTTTGGTGTGTATATCCGTTTCTTCGGTAACGGCTACTTATGGTTTCGCCCTTACGGCGAGTCACTTTCGAAGAGCGCGAAAGTAACCAAAGCGCTCTTGCCCCACCACTCGGTGCCTCGCTCAGACTCGGCATGCCCCTGTGGGAGCGAGCCTGCTCGCGAAGGACGTCAACGATGACGCGTACTGTCTGGATGAATACGGTGTCCAGAGTTTTTCGCGAGCAGGCTCGCTCCCACAAGGGATTGGGTACATCCGCAAGAGACACGTCGGCTGCCAGGCCGTCATCGCTGCGATGCGGAGCCCCGACAAACCAGCTCCCACAGGGGATTGGACGCACCCGCCAAAACAGCTCGAGTGTCAGCTCGCCTCGACGGCTGTTGATTTTGATTCACCCGCCCCTTCGGGAGGCTGAGGGGAGGTGTTCATCCGGGGAGTGGCGCGCAGCGCCGTTCGACGCAGTCGAACACGCTGCATATAGGTGCAGCGAAGCCAACCGGAGGGCAGTGTCCCCGGATGGATGCCGGAGCGAAGGAACCCCGAGCCTTGGCGAGGGGCCGGACGCCGGGGCGAGCCTTTTTGGGTACTTTTTTGGCGTTTGAAAAAAGTGCCTCGCCGTAAGGGCGAAACCGCCAGTGGCCTTTACCGCAGGAATGGATATGTACTCGGTCAACAAAAGAAGGGTCGGCTAGCAGGCCGCCTTCGCTGCGATGCGGCGCCCCGACAACCCAGCTCCCACAGGGGATTGGACGCACCCGCCAAAACAGGTCGAGTGTCAGCTCGCCTCGACGGCTGTTGATTTTGATTCACCCGCCCCTTCGGGAGGCTGAGTGGAGGTGTTCATCCGGGGAGTGGCGCGCAGCGCCGTTCGACGCAGTCGAACACGCTGCATGCAGGTGCAGCGAAGCCAACCGGAGGGCAGTGTCCCCGGATGGATGCCGGAGCGAAGGAACCCCGAGCCTTGGCGAGGGGCCGGACGCCGGGGCGAGCCTTTTTGGGTACTTTTTTGGCGTTTGAAAAAAGTGCCTCGCCGTAAGGGCGAAACCGCCAGTGGCCGTTACCGCAGGAATGGATATGTACTCGGTCAACAAAAGAAGGGTCGGCTAGCAGGCCGCCTTCGCTGCGATGCGGCGACCCGACAAGCCAGCTCCCACAGGGTCCGGGTGAACACCTGCGGGAGCGGCAAAGAGATCAAGCCAGGCTTTTGCTGACCACCTCAAACACATCACTGGACAGTTGCCCCGAAGCCCGAATCCGCTCCAGCTCGCCTTTCATCAACGCCTGACGCGTAGCGTCATACTTGCGCCAGCGGGTCAGCGGCGCCAATTGCCGGGAAGCGATCTGTGGATTGAACCCGTTCAACTCGATCACCAGATCCGCCAGGAAGCGATACCCCGAACCATCCGCCGCATGGAAGTTGATCAGGTTCTGCCCGGCAAACGCACCGATCAACGCCCGTACCTTGTTCGGGTTCTTGAGGTTGAACGCAGGATGTTGCATCAACGCCTTGACCCGCTCCAGCCCGCCCGGCAATACGCTGCCGGCCTGGACGCTGAACCACTGATCCATGACCAGCGGGTTGTCGCTGAAGTGCGCGGCGAAACCGGACAGTGCCTTGGCTTTCTGTTCCTCGAACGGCGAATTGACCAACACCGCCAGCGCGGTCAAGCGCTCGGTCATGTTGTCGCACGCGTCGAACTGTTCCAGCGTCGCGGCCAACACTTGCGGCTTGCCGCTGAGCATCAGGTACGACAACGCAATGTTCTGCAACGCACGACGGGCGAAATGCTCGGCCTCGGCCACATACGGAGTTTGCTTCGACAGGTCGCGGTTAGCCTGATAGCGCAGCCACAGACCTTCGAACAATGCGTCAGCCAATTGCTTGCGGGCGAACTCGCGGGCGGTGTGAATGGCTTCGACATCCGCCACTTCACTGATCTCGGTCAGGTACGCTTCGCTCGGCAACGAAAGCATTTCGGCGACCATCGCCTGATCCAGCGACTCATCGGACAGCACAGTGCGCAAGGCCGCCACCAGACGCTGATCGAGAACCAGCGCTTCGCCTTTCTGTTGCTGGGCGATCAGTTCCTGCAACACCTGCACCGACAATTGCTGGCCGGCGTCCCAGCGATTGAAACCGTCGCTGTCGTGCTGCATCAGGAACATCAGTTGGTCGCGGTTGTACGGGAAGCTGAGCTTCACCGGCGCGGAGAAGCCACGCAGCAAGGATGGCAGCGGCTGCTCGGCGATGTCGACGAAGGTGAACGTTTGCTCGGCCTCGGTCACGGAAATGACCCGCGAAGTGCCTTGCGCGGCTGCTTCACCGGCAAGACGCAGAGGCATTTCAACACCCTTGCTGTCCAGCAGACCGAGGGCGACCGGAATCACGAACGGCAGCTTTTCAACCTTGTCCGGGGTTTGCGGGCAGCTCTGGCGGAACGTCAGGCTGTAGGTCTTCGCCGCCGCGTCGTAGGACTCGCTGACGGCGAGACGCGGCGTACCGGCCTGGCTGTACCAGCGCTTGAACTGGGTCAGGTCGACACCGTTGGCGTCTTCCATGGCCTTGATGAAGTCATCGCAGGTCACGGCCTGGCCGTCATGGCGTTCGAAGTACAGGTCGCTGCCTTTGCGGAAGCCTTCGGCGCCCAGCAAGGTGTGGATCATGCCGACCACTTCGGAGCCCTTTTCGTACACGGTCAGGGTGTAGAAGTTGGAAATTTCGATGAAGCTGTCCGGGCGCACCGCGTGGGCCATGGGACCGGCATCTTCGGCGAACTGGTGGGTGCGCAGGTAAGCCACGTCCTGGATGCGCTTGACCGTGGCCGAGTTCATGTCGGCGGAGAAATGCGAATCGCGGAATACGGTAAAGCCTTCCTTGAGCGACAACTGGAACCAGTCGCGGCAGGTCACGCGGTTGCCCGACCAGTTGTGGAAGTACTCGTGGGCCACGATCGCCTCGACCCGCTGGTGTGCGGCGTCGGTGGCGGTTTCGGCCTTGGCCAGCACGGCGCTGGAGTTGAAGATGTTGAGACCCTTGTTCTCCATCGCGCCCATGTTGAAGTCGTTCACGGCAACGATCATGAAGATGTCCAGGTCGTATTCGCGACCATAGACCTCTTCGTCCCAGCGCATGGATTTCTTCAGGCTGTTCATGGCGTGCTGGCACTTGTCGATGTTTTCCGGTTCGACGTAGATGCGCAGCGCCACGACGCGATCGGTCATGGTGGTGAAGGTGTCTTCGACGCACCACAGATCACCGGCCACCAACGCGAACAGGTACGCCGGTTTCTTGAACGGGTCTTCCCAGGTTGCCCAGTGCCGGCCATCTTCGCCAGGTCCTGAGGCGATCGGGTTGCCGTTGGACAGCAGCACCGGGTAGCTGTGCTGCTCGGCGACCACGGTGGTGGTGAAGGTGCTCATCACGTCCGGGCGGTCGAGGTAATAGGTGATCTTGCGGAAGCCTTCGGCTTCGCACTGGGTGCAGAACATGGTGCCGGACTTGTACAGGCCTTCCAGCGCGGTGTTGGTTTCCGGGTGGATGCGTACGCTGGTGTCGACCGTGAAGGCTGTGCTGGTCGGGTGCAACGTCAGGTGATTCTCGGTCAACTGGTAGTCGGCAGCCGTCAGTTCGCGGTCGGCCAGGGTCACCGACAACAAGTCGAGTTGCTGACCGTCCAGCACCAGCGGCGGCAGTCCCGGGCCCCGCTCGGGATTGCGGCGCATCACCAGTTGCGCATGGACCAGGCTATGGTCCTCGTACAACTCGAAGGTCAGGTGTGTTTCGTCGATCAGGTACTCGGGCGCCTGATAGTCCTTGAGGTAGATCATCTTCGGTTGTTCGGTGCGCATGCTGGAGTCCTTACTGATGCACGGCGAGCTGGTAGGCCGTGTATTTACGAATGTTGATCACGCCGGTATCGAAGATCAGGTACTGACCCTTGACCCCCATCAGCGTGCCTTCGGCAATGGGCTGCTTGTCCAGGTTGAAGCTGACGATCTTGGCCGGGTACTGCTCGACCGGGTAGCGGATCTCCAGCGGTTCGACATCGCTGACTGGTTGAATCGCCTGCAGGCCAAATCGCTCCTGCAACGCGAGCAGACCTTCGGCGCAACTGTCGAACAGTTGATCGCGAACCCCGGCCAGATCCACCGACACCGCGTCGCCCTTGAGCAATGCGCGCCAGTTGGTCTTGTCGGCCACCTGGCTGCGAAACAGGTCCTCGACGAAGCCGGATTGCTGGCGAGTCGCGACACGCATGATCGGCAACGCCTGACTGGCGCCCTGATCGATCCAGCGGGTCGGCAACTGGGTGGCGCGAGTGATCCCGACCTTTACCCCCGATGAATTCGACAGGTAGACGATGTGATCGGTCATGCAGAACTTCTCGCCCCACTCCGGCTCCCGGCAGGTGCCGGCGTCGAAATGGCAGCGTTCCGGGCTCATGATGCAGACATCGCACTGAGCCAGCTTGGTCATGCACGGGTAGCAATAACCCTGACTGAAACTGGTTTTGGTCTTGCGTCCGCAATGGATGCAGTGGATCGCACCCAGGTATTCCAGGCGCACCGTGGTGCCGATCAACGGATTGACCGGTACCTCGACGTCGCCCAGACGAAAGGCGTACTGCACGTTCGGCCCGTCCAGGCGCGCCGACATTTTACTGATTGCACCGCGGCCAATCTCGATCAATGGATGGCATCCGACTTGAACAGGATATTCGGCACTTCGATCGACTTCGACGCACATTCCTGCGGGCCCATGTAGCCAGTTCGCTCTTCCTCGGGCAGGTTCTGGATTTCCCAGGCGATCATCGCTTGCAGCGACAGTTCGCGTTGCTCGGCGGTGAGCTTGCCACCGTCGGACCATTTACCGATTTCCACCGCCAGTTTCAGGCTCTGGTAGATGTCCGGGGTGATGTTCTTGATCATTTCGTTAAAAGAGGACATTGGGTCTCCGCGTTCTCTATTTACATAAACTGTTTCAGACGGCCAGTTTACGGCGGTTGTACAAACCACCCAACAAACCGGTCAAGCATCCGACGAGCAGCCCGCTGACATGGGCCGCGTTGGCAATTTCACCGAAGCCGATCATCGAGACCAGCCCGGACAGGCACAGCAGCAGCCAGACCAGCATCATCACCAGCACCCCGCGGGGCAGGCGATAAGCGGCGTTCGGCGACAGCAGCTGGAAGATCCAGCAATGCCCGAGCAGGCCGTACAGCACCCCGGACAAGCCGCCAAACAGGCTCGGGCCACTGAAAAGGTATTGGGTGTAGTTGGAGACCAGGCTGAACAGCAAGGTCAGGCCGACCAGGTTGATGCTGCCCTGGCGCGATTCGATGCGCCGCCCCAGCTCCCAGTACCACATGCCGTTCATGGCCAGGTGCAGGATGCCGAAGTGGATCAGCATCGGCGAGACCAGTCGCCACCATTGCCCCGCCGCCAGGCTGTCAGCCAATGGCGTGAAGTGGATGTACTCGCCGACTACGCGAAAATCGAGGAAGGTGAACCAGCGCATGGTGTTGAAGTTGTCGCCCAACATCGTCAGCGCGCCCACCAGCAGGCTCAGCAGCAACACCAGCGCGGTGGCCTTGGCGTAGCGGACCTGCTCGACGAAACCCGGACGGCGAACAGTTTGCGCCACCGGAATGTCCAGTTGCTGATCAGGATCGCCCGCCGGAAAACGCTCATACAAGGCGCGCACGTCCTCGCTGATGTTGTCCGGCACCCACAACACCTGCTCGCCTGCCTCTTCACTGACCCGATGCGGTACCTGCATGCGTTGCAGCAATTTGACGAAGCCGCTCAGGTCCACCGCCAGCGGCAGCCGTAATACCGCTACAGCACTCATTGCAACATCCCTCTCATTGCAAAACCTCTGGCCGCTCGACATTGACCCAGACGAATTTATGCGGATCGAGCCGCGTTTCCTGATCCAGGCGATAGGCCACCAGTTTGCCGTAGAGCACGGCACTGTAATCAAGGCAGGCCAGGTTCGGACGAATCGGCGCCGGTTTGCCGCTGCGCCAGTAGTGGCCAACGAACAGCAACGGTTCGTCGATGCCATAACGTAACAGGCTGTTCTTTTCACTGGACGACAGGGGTGTTTGCGCGACCGGATCAGGTAGCGCGTCGGGCTGGAACACGATGTCGCCATAGGTCTGCGGGTCGTCTTCCCAGAATTTGGTACGGAAGAACGAACGGATCAGGCCATCGCCACTGGTCATGGTCAGCCCATGGGGCAGGCGCATGTCGGTGCCGCGCAACAGACGGTCGAACACGGTGCAGGCGAAACTGCCCGGCATGGCTGACGCCTGGAGAAAGTGCTCGTCGACGCAGCCATCGGCAAACAGAGCCCTTAATGGTTCGATCAGGCCAGCGTCCCAACAGGCATGCACCACGCGGAAACGTCCGGCATCGACGAACAGCGGTAATTCATAGAACCACTGCTGGAAGTCATGCCAATCCGCGGGATGGTGTTCGAACTGGGTGAGGGTTTCCTGCAGCAACCGGGCATGGCGCGGAGTATGTTCGCGTACATATTGCTTGCCGCTGCCGGGCAAGGCCGGCGTGACCCAGCCCAGCGCATTGAACTCATGATTGCCCATGATGCACAGTGCCTGACCGGCCTCGACCATGTCGTGGACGATGTGCAGCGCCTCGCGAATCCGCGGGCCGCGGTCGATGATGTCGCCGACGAACACCGCCATGCGCGAGGCATGGCGCCAGACGCCGCCTTGTTTGTGATAACCGAGCCGGTCGAGCAAGTGCTCAAGGGTCAGAGCGCAACCGTGCACGTCACCGATCAGGTCGTAGCTACGCGCGGGATCGAGCATCAGTCGCCTCCACCACCCAACTTGCTGCCCCAGCCGAGCTTGGTCCGGCAGACTTCGTAGTAGTTGTGGTCGAGCGGATGGATCAGCCGCAGCTTCTGGGCTTTCTTGCTGACGGTGATGGTGTCGCCGGGCGCACAGGTAAAGTGGTTCTGCCCGTCACACGAGACTTGCGGGTAAATCTGCATATCCTTGGACACGACGATTTTCAGCTCACTGTTGCCGTCGACCACAATCGGTCTACCTGACAAGGTATGGGGGTACATCGGCACAATTACAATGGCGTCGAGCTTGGGGTGCATGATCGGGCCACCCGCCGACAGCGCATAGGCGGTCGATCCGGTGGGCGTGGCGACGATCAGGCCGTCGGCCTTCTGGCTGCAGACGAACTGACCGTCAATGTACAGCTCGAACTCGATCATCCGCGTGGATTTGCCGGGGTGCAGCACCACGTCGTTCAACGCATCGCCCTGGCCGATGGCCTCGGCATGGCGGCGGACTTCGGCCTGCAGCAGGAAGCGGTTTTCCACCAGATAGTGGCCGTCGAGCACCTCGGCGACCTTGATTTCCAGCTCATCGGGACGGATATCGGTGAGGAAACCCAGGCTGCCACGGTTGATGCCGAGCACCGGGATATTGTGCTTGGCCAGCGCCCGGGCGGCACCGAGCAGGCTGCCGTCACCGCCGACCACAATCACCATGTCACACACTTCGCCGAGCATCTTGCGCGACGAGGTTTGCAGGCCGTGGCCCGGCAGGACTTCAGCGATGGTGTCTTCGAGGATCACGTGCAGGTGACGATCGAGCAGAAACCGTTTCAGTCGGCGGACGGTATCCAGCACCTGCGAACTGCCCAGGCGACCGATGATGCCGATATTACGAAATTGCTCCATGGGGCTCCTATTGGGACGCGGGGGGCCTGCAACGGCGAAAAACACGATTATGGGCGAAAGCCGGGAATAGACAAAATCCTTTCAGCGACAAGGATGTACTCCTGTTTGAGGCTATGCTCGCAAGATGATCCTATTTCCAGATTTGCTGCAGTTACCCCACCAGTTGCGCCACCCCGAAGTGCGCGACCTGGCATGGGTCATCCTCGCGCCACCGATGCTCGCCGACACGCCGTGGCCGCAACGCCATCCGCTGGCCGGGAGCGACTGGGTGCAGGCACCGGATCGTCTGGAGCACTGGCTGCGACGGCTGGACCAGGACAGCTACGGACTGCTGCACTGGCTGTCCCAGGCCCGCACCCGGCGCCTGGGCCTGTATTACGAGCGCTTGTGGCAATTTGCCGTCGAACACGCGCCCGGTATCGAGTTGATCGCCGCCAACATGCCGATTCGCCGTGAAGGCCATACCCTGGGCGAACTGGACTTGCTGCTGCGTGATCGCGACGGCGTTCATCACCTGGAACTGGCCATCAAGCTTTACCTCGGTCCGCAGAACGGTAATGGACAGGAAACGGCGCAATGGCTCGGTCCCGGTTGCCATGATCGGCTGGACCGCAAACTGGCGCACCTCAGCCAGCACCAACTGCCGATTTCCGCGCGCCCCGAGAGCCGCGAAGTCCTGGCGGCGCTGGATATCCACCAATTCAGCGCGCATTTGTGGCTGGGCGGCTATTTGCTCTATCCATGGCCGGGGCAAGCGGCGCCCCCGGGCGGTGCGCATCCGCAGCACTTGCGCGGCCGCTGGTTGCATCAAAAGGATTGGGCTGAATTTGTCGGGCAGAGTCCGCCCGGTCGCTGGCAACCCCTGCCCCGCCATGCGTGGCTGGCACCGGCGCACTACCCTGGCGAACAGACCTGGAGCCGCGGGCAGTTGCATGCCTGGCTGAGTGAGTTGTCCCCCGTGGCACCGGCGCAATTGCTGGTGCGGTTGACGGAAAATGCCAATGGCGATTGGGAAGAAGCCGAGCGGGTGTTCCTGGTGGCGGATCTTTGGCCGAATGTGCCGGGGCAAGGTTGAGTTTTTGTGGTGACTGGTCTGGCCTCATCGCGGGCAAGCCTTGCTCCCACAGGGATCGGCGTAACCTGTGGGAGCAAGGCTTGCCCGCGATGAGGTCAACTCGGTCTACAGCGATAAACGCACAGCCAAAGCCGCCAACGTCACCAACAACACCGGCACCGTCAACACAATCCCGACTTTGAAGTAATACCCCCAGCCGATCCGGATACTTTTGCGCTCCAGCACATGCAGCCACAGCAGCGTCGCCAGGCTGCCAATCGGGGTGATTTTCGGCCCCAGGTCGCTGCCGATGACGTTGGCGTAGATCATGGCTTCCTTCACGACACCCGTCGCCTGACTGGCATCGATGGACAACAAACCGATCAGCACCGTCGGCAGATTGTTCATGATCGACGACAACAGCGCTGTCAGCACCCCGGTGCCCATCGCCGCGCCCCACACTCCATACCCGGCGAAACCGTCGAGCCATCCCGCCAGATACCCGGTGAGCCCGGCGTTACGCAGGCCGTAGACCACAAGGTACATGCCCAGCGAGAAGATCACGATCTGCCAAGGGGCTTCTTTCATCACTTTGCGCGTGGAAATCCTGTGGCCGCGAGCAGCGACGGCCAACAACAGGGCGGCACACACCGCCGAGATTGCACTGATTGGAATACCCAGCGGCTCCAGCGCGAAACAACCGAGCAACAGAATCACCAACACCGCCCAACCGGCGTAAAACGTGGCTTTGTCGTGGATGGCGGACGCCGGATGCTCCAGTTGCTCGGGGTCATAGTCGGCGGGAATGTCGCGACGGAAAAACCACATCAGCATCGCCAGGGTCGCGGCAACGCTCACCAGGTTGACCGGGACCATCACCGCCGCATAGCGGTTGAAACCGATGCCGAAGAAGTCCGCGGAAACAATATTCACCAGGTTCGACACCACCAGCGGCAGGCTCGCGGTGTCGGCGATGAAACCGGCCCCCATGACGAACGCCAGGGTCGCCGCCGGGGAGAAACGCAACGCCAGGAGCATCGAGATCACGATGGGCGTGAGAATCAGCGCCGCCCCGTCGTTGGCGAACAACGCCGAAACCAGTGCCCCGAGCAGCACCATGTAAGCGAACAGCTTGCGCCCGCTGCCCCGGCCCCAACGGGCCACATGCAACGCTGCCCAGGCAAACAGCCCGGCCTCGTCCAGCAACAGGCTGATGATAATCAGCGCGACGAAGGTGCCGGTGGCATTCCAGATGATCTGCCACACCAGCGGAATGTCAGCCAGGTGCACCACACCGCAAATCAACGCCAGCACCGCGCCGAATACCGCACTCCAACCAACGCCGAGGCCTTTGGGCTGCCAGATCACCAGCGTGATGGTCAACAGGAAAATCAGTGAAGCTACAAGCATCCAGGGCGGCCTTCAGGCAATTGAATCGAATTAATGGCTGGCCGCCCCTTGGCCTCGGCATCGACCGGTCATAACCGAATCACATGCCCCTCCAATGGCGCGATCTGGCCGTGAAACAGACGGGAAATAACGGCTTGCGCCGCTTCAAAGCCCCGGCTTTCTATCACTTCGAGCAAGGGTTTTTCAACCGCCGCCACCTTCCGGAAAAAATCCAGCAAACCTTCGCCGATGTGTTGGCTGACCCCTTCCGGTCCCCAATCGGCATTGCGTTTGCGAATCTGGATCGGCGCGAAAAAAAACACCGGCTCCGGCCCCTCGATCGCCGTCAGCCGGGCTTCATGGGTACTTTGTGCAGATCCTGCGAAACAGCTGTAGATCAACTGCCCGGCAAAATGCTGGTGCACCCGATCACGCAGATCCAGGTCGCCGGAAAAATCCACGTAGAGTGTCGGACGGTCGTTGGCCAAATTGGCCAGCTCATCGTAGGACACCGTGCGTTCGTAACAATCCAGGTTTTCGACAAAGGCTTTGTTGCCGGCCGAGGTCAGGGCCACCCTTTCCAGAGCGGGATGATTGTCCAGGCAAACAGCGGTGCCATAGGCGGTTTTGCTCGAAGCGCTGGAGAACACCAGGCGCGTCGCACCGAAGAACTGCTTGTCCTGCAGGAAATCGGCGAGCATCGATGAGGTCAGGAACAATGGCTTGAGCAAAATCTGCAGGTTTTCGGTGTCGGGGCTGTAGTAGGTGTCCCAACTGCAACGGGTGTACTGGTTGTAGGCCGACGTCAGGCCGATTCGATGCTCGGCACCGTCATAGAAGCCCCGTTCGGTGACGCGTTCGGGGCGCATCCACAGATGGCTGGCAATCGGAAAATACCCGTAGAAACGCTCGCCGACCTTGATGCCCGGCACATCCGAGGCCACCACATCGGCAAACCCCCAGGCAGGAATGTGGCCCCAATCCGCCAGCCCGGTAGGAAAGAATCCCCAATAGTTCATCGAATTGCCATAAGCGGCGTAGGTAATGTTATTGGTCGTCAGGGCGCAACGATCAATCTTCACGATCACCTCTCCAGCCGCCGGAACCAGGCTGCGCTGTTGCTGCTCCACGCGACTTTGGTCAAGGGCGTTTTTACGGGTAATCAGCCGTGTTACCGTGCTCGAACTTTGCATTTTTCAGTCTCCTGCTGCGACAGTGTGGCGGGTAGCAACAGAGTAGCGACAGCCGATGAAGAGCGGGTTCGGAAACAGCAAGGGCCAACCTCCCACCCTCAATCCCCGGGCAAAACCGTTGAAACGGCCGAGTCAGGCCCGGGCGATTTTCACCGTCGAAGCGATTTACCAGGCGCTTGTTCGGATTTGGCAACGAGACGGCTGGCCGGGACTGACCACGCGGGAGGTGGCACTGGAAGCAGGCGTTGCAATCGGCACGCTGTACGACTACTTCCCGAGCAAGGAAGCCTTGCTTTCCGGTTACATCCGACATCGTCTGGATTCTTTGTTACAGGACATCGATAAGGGTGTCGTACAAGCCAACGATCTGGATTGGCCGACCCGTATCAAACGTCTCGTGCGCCTGACCTGCGCCCCCGACGATGCC
The DNA here is from genome assembly GCF_003634475.1 of Pseudomonas sp. WPR_5_2. Lineage (NCBI taxonomy): Bacteria > Pseudomonadati > Pseudomonadota > Gammaproteobacteria > Pseudomonadales > Pseudomonadaceae > Pseudomonas > Pseudomonas sp. WPR_5_2. The sequence goes on from NZ_RBLA01000001.1 coordinate 732,616, forward strand.
CGCCAGCCGCTGTTCAACCACGCGGTTTCGCTCATCGAACACCTGATCGCCGAGCCCAAGCATCATCGAAGAGTATTCAGCGAGCTGACGCAGAAATGGCGCGAAGCCTTTGCCGCTTGTAGCGACCTGCCTGTGCAACCGTCCCCCGCCACCATCGATGCCTGGGTGATCATGGCGTGGGGTGGCCGACGTTATTGCGTGACTGCACAGCCGGAGGCGGCGCAAACCACCGCCTGGCTGGCAGAAATGGAAACGATGATCTGTAGCCGCCTTCTGAACCCATAACCCTGTAGGAGCGAAGCTTGCTCGCGAAGGCGTCGTGTCGGTCAATGTTGATTTGCCTGACACTCCGTCTTCGCGAGCAATCGAGCGTCGACCGGCTGCTCCTACAGGGGTTTGTCACACTTTCTTGTGCTGCTCTACCCATTTCCCGTAGGAATCGATGAATTTTTGCAGAAACGGCCTGACCGACTCAGACGGATTGCCCGCCTCGTCAAACGCCGAACCGGCGCCGCCCAGGTAAGATTCCGGTTGCTGCATCATCGGTACATCAAGAAACACCATGGACTGGCGCAAATGATGGTTCGCACCAAACCCGCCTATCGCACCCGGCGAAGCACTGAATACCGCCCCCGGCTTACCGCTCCAGACACTTTTGCCGTACGGACGCGAGCCCACGTCGATGGCGTTCTTCATCGGGGCCGGCACCGAGCGGTTGTATTCCGGGGTGACGAACAGCACCGCGTCGGATGAGCTCACTTGTTGTCGGAAAGTCCTGTAGGCTGCCGGCGGTGAATCAGCATCAATGTCTTCGTTGTAGAGCGGCAGATCGCCGATTTCGACAATGTTCAGCTTGAGGTTGGCCGGCGCCAGTTCCGCCAGCGCAAGCGCAACCTTGCGGTTGATCGAGGCTTTGCGCAGGCTGCCGACCACTACGGCGACGTTATAGACATTGCTCATGGAAGATTCTCGATAGTCCGTGGGAGGAGCCTGTAGTTATAGATGATCAGGCGACGGATCAACCAGTGAACACAGGTATATCCGCGTCCTGATTATTTTTTTTACGTAGGAAAACTTACCGTGCTCGGTGGCGGTCTACAAAGCCGCAAATCAAGCGTTTTATCTCCAGAGGTTCTAAGCAGATGGCAGCAGTACTCGTCGGTCAGTTCCATGCAAGAGACGCGGAAGGCCGCATTTATTCCGTACATGAGTTCCAGGATTCCACCCCGTCGGCTGACGGCACGTGTGTCACCACGTACAAACTGGCGATTGGCGACCGCGTGAACAAGCTCGACGACAATGAATTTCAGTTGGTGCAAACCGGCGTAATGCTGACCCGCGAACCGGAATCGATCGTCGCTTCATAACCCGGCGTTATGAGCAGAAGTCATATGCGCGGACTTGGGTTAGGATTCAGTCACTGACTCCTTCACCTGCTGAACATGGACTTCACGCATGCGTTTACGCCATATCGAAGTGATCCAGGCGCTCCTGCAGACCGGTCACCTGGGCACCGCCGCCGAATGGCTGCAGTTGCCGGTGACCGAAGTCGAACGCATTTTGCGCGAAGCCGAGGATCAGTTGGGTTTCATGCTGTTCTCCAGCGTGCGCGGGCGCTTGCAGGCCACCCGCGAAGCGCGGGAGTTGCAGGTGGAAATTGCCCATGTCTACGACGCGCTCGAACCGGTGCAGCGCCTGGCCAACAGTCTTCGACAATACCAGGCTGCGCCACTGCGCATCATTTGCACACCGCCTCTGGCCCAGCAACTGTTGCCGCAAAGCATTGCGGCCCTGCGCCGGCGTTTGCCCGACGTCCCCTGCACCCTCCTGAGCCATCCCACCCGTGACATCGTCAGAAGCCTGTTGCTGCGCGAAAGCGACCTGGGTCTGAGCCTGCATGATCCGGATCGCGCCGAGATTCATTGCCAGGTGATCGCCCAAGGCAAGCTGCAACTGCTGGCCCCCCATGGCTGGTTGCAACCGAAACAGAAGTACATTTCGCTACAGGATCTGGCCGGCCAGGCGATGGTCGGCCTTGACGGTCATGATCCACTGAGCCCGGCCCTGGAGCACAAACTGCACGCCCTGCGCCCGGTGCCGGTGATTCAGACCCGGGTCCAGACGCATCAGATGATGCGCAGCATGGTCGAAGCCGGGGAAGGCCTGGCCATCGTCGATCCCTTCACGGCCCTCGGCGCCAAATCCGCCGGACTCGACGCCTGCCCACTGGCACCCGCGGTACCGGTCAGCGTCTACGCCCTGACCCTGAAGAACGGCGAGCCCTCGCCCGCCGTCCAGACCCTGTTGGGTATCGTCACGGAACAAGCCGTGGCGATGCTGGGGAGCTGATCGGATTTTCCAGCGGGTTGTCGAACACGCGATACCAGAACAACGCCACCTCGGCAGTATTGGGGTCGATGCCCCGGTAACGCAGGTGATCGATACCACCAATCACGTAGCCGCAACGCTCATACAAGCGGCACGCGCCGAGGTTATTGTTCTGGGTTTCCAGCATGATGCCCGGCAGCTTCTTCTTGCGACTCCAGAAATTCGCCACATCCAGCAACGCCTTGGCCACGCCGTGGCGGCGCGCCGGGGCATGCACCGCCAGCTCATCGATATGGGCGAAACCGTTCCAGTTGGTGCTGATCACCAGGTGCCCCACCGGCTCGTCATCCAGGAAGGCCATGAATATTGCGCTGTCGGCGGCGTCGCGGAAACTGCTGAACTCTTCAGGATCGATGCCATAGCATTTACGGTACGGCGTGATGGGCGTCAACCGCCACTGTTCCACCGGCCGGCCTATTTCGGGCACACCGTAGGCAGCCACTTCAAAACTGAAATCACTGCCCCAGATGTAGGCGGCAAAGCCTTCATCGGCGACGCGCACCGACAACCCCGGGTGATTTGGATTAATGACAGGTTGCATACTCGGATAGGTCCTCATTCCTTGATGCAATCGACGGTGTAGTGCCGTCCATTGCCCTCATCTTCGTGTTGCAAGCCGTGCACATCGGCGACGAACCCCGGAAAACTGCTGTCGAACGTGCGAGCAAACACCAGGTAGTCGATGATCGACCGGGTCGCCTCGGTAAAGCGTTCGCCGGGCATGATCAGCGGAATCCCCGGCGGGTACGGCACCAGCATCACGGCAGCGATACGCCCATCCAGGGCGTCGATCGACACCGCCTCGACTTCGCCACGCACCAATTGATCATAGGCGTCTGCCGGTTTCATGGCGATCTCCGGCAGCACGGTGTACATGCGCTTGAGATGTTTGGCCGTGGCGTTGCTGCGATAACAAGCGTGCAACTGATCGCACAGATCACGCAGGCCCATGCCCTGATAGCGTGCTTGGTTCTCCTGCGCCACGCAGGGGAGGCACGTCGACAGGCTGACGTTCGCATCGTAACTGCGCTTGAACTCCAGCAGTTCGGTGAGCAGCGTGCTCCATTTGCCCTTGGTGATGCCCATGGAGAACAGCACCAGGAACGAATACAAGCCCGTTTTTTCCACCACCAGGCCACGCTCCCAGAGGAACTTGCTGACAACCGCCGCGGGAATTCCGCGCTCGCTGAGGGCGCCGCCTGCGGTCAGGCCCGGCATCACCAGGGTGACCTTGATCGGATCGAGCAGTACGTAATCGTCGGCCACGTCGTCAAAGCCGTGCCAGTCATTTTCCGGTTGCAACAGCCAGTCTTCGGTCACAACCCGGTCGATACCTTCCACCGATGGCGGCTGCCAGATGGAAAACCACCAGTCATCGGCTGCGATGTGCTGGCGCAGATTGGCCAGCGCCCGACGAAAACTCAGGGCTTCGTCGAACATTTCCTGTAACAGCGAACGCCCGGCCCCGCCTTCCATCATCGCCGAAGCGACGTCCAGCGAGGCGATGATGCCGTACTGCGGCGACGTGGAGATGTGCATCATGAACGCTTCGTTGAAGCGATCACGGTCCAGCTGCCGCGCGCCACCGTCCTGCACGTGAATCATCGATGCCTGACTGAAGGCGGCCAGCAGCTTGTGGGTGGAATGGGTGGTAAACACCAGCGGACTGTCGTCACTGCGGGAGGTGCCCATGCCGTAGCGCCCGGCGAAAAACTCATGGAACGCCGCGTAGGCGTACCAGGCCTCATCGAAGTGCAGCACCTCGACGCTGGTGCCCAGTTGCTGCTTGATCAGTTCAGCGTTGTAGCAGAGGCCGTCATACGTCGAATTGGTGACCACCGCCAGTTTGACCTTGGGCGCGCGGCCCCTGGTCAGCGGGCTGGCGTCGATCTTGGCCCGAATCGATTCCGGGCTGAACTCGCTCAGCGGAATCGGGCCGATGATTCCCAGCTCATTGCGCTCAGGGCACAGATACAGCGGGATGGCGCCGGTCATGATGATCGAGTGCAGCACCGACTTGTGGCAGTTGCGGTCCACCAGCACCAGGTCATCGCGAGCGACCATGGAGTGCCAGACAATCTTGTTGGCGGTCGAGGTGCCATTGATCACGAAAAAGGTGTGATCGGCGCCGAAGTTGCGCGCTGCGCGAGCCTCGGCCTCGGCCAGCGGTCCGGTATGATCCAGCAGCGAACCGAGTTCCGGCACCGAGACCGACAAATCCGAACGCAGGGTGTTTTCACCGAAGAACTGGTGAAACGCCTGCCCCACAGGACTTTTGTGATACGCCACGCCCCCGCCATGACCGGGGGTGTGCCACGAATAGTTGGAATCGGCGGTGTGTTGTACCAGCGCCTTGAAGAACGGCGGCAGCAACCCGTCCAGGTACTTGCGCGCAGCCCGCGCCACCTGCCTTGCGAGAAAGGGTACGGTGTCTTCGAACAGGTAGAGAATCCCGCGCAACTGATTGAGCTCGGCCATGGCGTCGGCGGGCGCGTTTTCCAGGGTCACTTGTTCGCCCAGGGCGAAGATCGGCAAATCAGGTGCACGCACTCGCGCCAACCCGATCAGCTCGGCCATATTCTGTAATAAATGGGAATGGGCGCTGGCGTCTTCCGCCGCGATCAACATGCACGAAAGACCGTGATGTGTTGAAGCGACCAGGCGCCCTTCGGTGTAGTTCACCGCGCAGACGATGCTGAAACCTTCCTGCTCCAGCTCCTGGGCGATACCCCGCACCCGATCACCGGCGACGGTATCGGCCTTGATGTCGCGATGGACGATCAGGACCGGGAATTTCAGATCTTTATACATGTGGCTCAGTGTCCCGAGGCGGCAGACCAGAGCCTGCCAATCACCTCAGGGTAGAGGGTTGAAGCGGATGTGGCGAGCGCAACGCCCCAAAGCGGGTCAGTTGTCGCACCCATTTGTGGCCACTGACCGCTCTCTGTAGGAGCAAGGCTTGCCCGCGATGGCGATTTCACAGACGCCATCGCGAGCAAGCCATGCTCCCACAAATGCGTGGTACATCAGGCCTGCGCTTCAGCCTCGGCCAATTGCAACCACAGCGCCGGCCCACCCGCGGATTTGCTGATGATTTCCAGGCGCGCCGCGTGCCGGGCCAGATCGTCTTCACTGGCGCGAATGATGCGGGTTGGCGTGCGGTCGGCCGGCAGCCGACGAATTTCAGTGGCCGAATTGTCCGCGCCTTCACCGGAACCATTGCCATCGGACGCATTGCCGGCCAGGGACAGGCTGGTCTGGCCGCCGGTCATGGTCAGGTAAACGTCGGCGAGGATCTCCGAGTCGAGCAAGGCGCCGTGCAGTTCACGGCCTGAGTTGTCGACGCCATAGCGCTTGCACAGGGCGTCGAGGCTGTTGCGCTGCCCCGGGTGACGCTCCCGGGCCATCATCAGGGTGTCGAGAATCGAACAGTGTTGCGTGATGTCCGCACGATCGTGCTGGCCCATCAGGGCGAATTCGTTGTTGATGAAGCCAACGTCGAACGCCGCGTTGTGGATGATCAGCTGCGCGCCCTTGATGAACTCGAAGAACTCTTCGGCCACCTCGGCGAAACGCGGCTTGCCCACCAGGAATTCGTTGGTGATACCGTGGACGCCGATGGCGCCTTCGTCACTTTCGCGGTCCGGTTGCAGGTAAACGTGAAAATGCCGGCCCGTCAGGCGCCGACCGATCAACTCGACACAACCGATTTCGATAATCCGGTGGCCGTCGGTCACCGGCATGCCGGTGGTTTCGGTATCGAGTACAACGGATCTGGTGGCCATCAGTGCTCAGCTCTCAACGGGTCATTCTTGCAAAAGCGGCGATGTTAACACGCTCGCCAGGTCTTTCAGATAGACCGTGTTGCGCCCATTCGCGAGCAGGCTCGCTCCCACAGGGGAACGCATTTCAAATGTGGGAGCGAGCCTGCTCGCGAAGGCGGCGACGCGGTCGTTCAGCGCTCAGGTCAGGCCTGCTTGAACCCGCGCACTTCATCCACGCCGCGGTTGGCCAGTTGGTCGGCCCGTTCGTTGCCGTGGTGGCCGATGTGCCCGCGTACCCATTTCCAGGTGACGTTGTGACGGTTGACCTGTTCGTCGAGCATCTTCCACAGGTCGGCGTTTTTCACCGGTTCTTTCGCCGCGGTTTTCCAGCCACGTTTTTTCCAGTTGGCCATCCACTCGTTGATGCCTTTCATCACGTACTGGGAGTCGGTCACCAGCAGCACGTCGCAGGGGCGCTTGAGCTCTTCCAGGCCACGTATAGCGCCCATCAGCTCCATGCGGTTGTTGGTGGTGTTGGCTTCGCCGCCCCAGAGTTCCTTTTCAACGCCCTTGCACACCAGCAACGCGCCCCAGCCTCCTGGGCCAGGATTGCCTTTGCAGGCGCCATCGGTGAACAGTTCTACGCTATCGTTCATGCCAATCTATCCAGAAAATGCGGTGGCTCGCCGATCGTTGATCGACGACGCCCGAGACCGGGAAAAAATCCCGGCCGGAAATATTAAAGTGGGTATTACGGTTCGATGCGGCGACGGTTGACCTTGGCCATCGGCAAGGGAATCAATTTGCCCATTGGTTCGCGGCGTTCCTGACGGACCGGCCGCAAGCCCACCACGATCTTGCGCGCGACCAATAAATAGAAGCCGCCACCGGACAATTGCCAGTCACCGGCCTTGCGCTCCCAACCGGCCAGACGAGTCTGCCAGGCGGGTGAAGCAAGCGGCGGACGATAGCACCCGAAGCGGCGTTTCTCCAGCGCGAAACCCAGCAGATTCAGCCAGTCGGCCACCCGCGATGGAGAAATGCAGCGGGCCTTGCGCAACGCATCCTGAGCAAACACATGACGCAACCCCCAACTGCTCCAGGGGTTGATCCCGATGATCACCAGATGCCCGCCGGGCCGCACACTGCTCGCGGCTTCGCGCAGCAAGCCGTGGGGCGACAGGCAGAAATCCAGGCCGTGCTGCAACACCACCACATCGGCGGCATGCTCGCTCAGCGGCCAGGCCTGTTCCTCGCAGACGATCTCGACCCCCGGCAGCGGTGCCCCCAGGCGCACATTGCGCTGCACCTGCGGCGCCGAGGGCGGGGTCTGGGCCGAAGGACCGTAATGCACCAGATAGCCGCCGAAAAAGCGCCCCAGCTCTTCTTCGAGCATGCGCCGTTCTTCATCCAGCAAGAATTGCCCGAGAGGTCCGGACAACCACTCACGGGCCGCGCTGATCAATGCCAGCCAGTCAGGATCGGCCTGAGCGAACGCTTTATCGGTCATTGCATTCTCCAACGCGCCAGGAAGTTCTAAGATGCGCCATTGTTTTCCGCTTGGCGAATCCGACGATGATACAGATCAGTGCCCTGCCCGCCTTTACCGACAACTACATCTGGTTGTTACAAGACCCCAGCACCCGGCGCTGCGCGGTGGTCGACCCGGGTGATGCCGCGCCCGTACAGGCCTGGCTCACGGCAAATCCGGGCTGGGTTCTGAGCGATATTCTGATCACTCACCATCACCATGACCACGTCGGCGGCGTCGAACAGTTGAAGAAAGCGACGGACGCGAACGTCTACGGTCCTGCCAGCGAGAGCATCCCGGGGCGAGACATCGCGCTCAAGGATAACGATCGCATCCATGTGCTGGGCCATGACTTCGAAATCATCGCCGTGCCCGGTCATACCCTGGGACATATTGCCTATTATCGCCCCGGCCTGCTGTTCTGTGGCGATACCCTGTTCGCGGCCGGTTGCGGGCGCCTGTTCGAAGGCACGCCCCAACAAATGTACAGCTCGCTGTCGCGCCTCGCGGCGCTTCCCGAAGATACCCAGGTGTACTGCACCCATGAGTACACCCTGAGCAACCTGCGCTTCGCCGCCGCCGTGGAACCGGGCAACCCGGACACCCTCGAACGCCTGGCCACCGTCACCCGGCAACGGGAAGCCGGAATCATCACGCTGCCGTCCACGGTGGGCCTGGAAAAACGCACAAATCCGTTTTTGCGTGCGACTGAAACATCCGTTAAAGAAAAAGCGGACGAACGGACCGGCACCGATAACTCTGCGCCCGATATGGTTTTTGCGACGCTGAGGGCGTGGAAAGACAAGTTCTAAACAGCTTGCACGATGGTACGAAAACCATGAATGGTTGACCGTTAGGGGTGCGCTTTCTAGAATCGCCCGACATTTTTGCCCGGAACTTACTTCCAGCCAATGTCGTCCTCTATTCGTAAAGCCATCAATTCGGATGCTTTGACCCGCCTGGCGCAAGCCATAGCGGTGGCTGTGTCCGCGACATTGGCGGGCTGTTCCAGCCATGCGCCGCAGACCGATGCGGCGCACACTCCGAATATTGCCGCGCGCGCCAAGCAGAAGCCGGTCTGGCTCAGCGAAAAGCCGAGCCCGCAGATTCCGCAGGATGTCTGGGAGCGCATGCGCCAGGGCTTCCAGCTGCAGGACGGTCTGGGTGTCAACCCGCGCATCGAGCAACAGCGCCTGTGGTTCGCCAGCAATCCGTCCTTCCTCGAAAACGCCGGCGAACGCGGCAGCCTCTACATTCATTACATCGTCGAACGCCTTGAAGAACGTAATATGCCGCTGGAGCTGGCGCTGCTGCCGGTGATTGAAAGCGCCTACAACCCGATGGCCTATTCCCGGGCCGATGCGGTTGGCTTGTGGCAGTTCATCCCGTCCACCGGGCGTTACTTCAACCTGCGTCAGACCCGTTTCTATGATGGCCGTCGCGACATCACCGCTTCGACCACTGCCGCAATGGACTACCTGACCCGCCTGCACGACATGTTCAACGGCGACTGGCTGTTGGCCCTGGCGGCTTACAACGCCGGTGAAGGTACGGTCAGCCGGGCCATTGAGCGTAATGAAAGGCTGGGCTTGCCGACCGATTACTGGAACCTGCCCCTGCCAGCCGAAACCCAGGCCTATGTGCCGAAGTTGCTGGCGCTCTCGCAAGTGGTACTGGCGCCGGAAGCCTATGGCGTCAACCTCAACCCGATCGCCAACGAACCGTATTTCAAGGTCGTCGAAATCAACCAGCGCATGGACCTGTCCAAGGTGGCTGCGGTGGCCAACATCGACGAGGATGAACTGTTCCAGCTCAACCCGGCCTTCAAGCAGCGCACCACCATCGACGGTCCCCAGCATTTATTGGTGCCAACGTCCAAGGCGCAGCTGCTGACCACCAGCCTGCAAACCATGCGTCCGGAAGAGCTGATCAGCAAGAAGTCGCTCAAGCCGGTCTTCGACGGCGCCGACGACACCCGGGTGGCGAGTGTCAAACGCAATTATCGGGTCAAGCGCGGCGACAGCCTGGGGTCCATCGCCAAGGCCAACAACGTCGACGTCAAGGACTTGCAACGCTGGAACAAGCTGAGTGGCAAGAACCTCAAGCCAGGCCAGACCCTGGTCATGCAGGACACCAGCAAACATAGCGCAGGGCGCATCAATACCGTGGTCGCGGCCAACGCCAAAACCAAGGGCGAGTCGAAAAAGCCGCAATCCCAATACAAGGTTCAGCAAGGTGACTCGTTGTACATCGTAGCCAAGCGTTTCAACGTTGAAATGCAGCACCTCAAGCGCTGGAACCCGCGGGTTGGCCAGGCGCTGAAACCTGGGCAGATGCTGACGGTATCGAATCCGCACTAAAAAGAGCCCCTGATTTTCAGGGGCTTTTTTTATCCGGGAGACTTGCCTGCTCCTTGTAGGAGCTGGCTTGCCAGCGAAGCACTCACGAGCGACGCGGTTAACCCATCAACACGCGTATTCGTTAACGACCATCGCTGGCATGCCAGCTCCTACAAATTCCCCGTCTTTTTCCTGTCCATACAAGCTGTTACTGTACGGACCACAAAGCCCAAGCCGCCCGGATCGGATTCATTACTTGAAGCGTGCCCTCCTCTCGCTCCTGATCAGCCTGGCCTTGAGCTCCACCGCAAGTGCGACGATCAGCGAAAGCCATGGTTATGCGCAGTTCGGCACGCTCAAGTACCCGGCCAGATTTACCCACTTCGACTGGGTCAACCCGCAAGCGCCCAAGGGCGGTACGTTGCGGGTGATGGCGTTTGGCACGTTCGATACGCTCAATCCCTACACCTTCAAGGGCACCAGCCCGGTTACCACGCCGAACTTCCTGCAATACGGTATCAACGAGCTCAATGAGCCGCTGATGGTCGGCACCGGTCAGTACGCGCCGTCCGGGGATGAGCCGACCTCCAGTTATGGCTTGATCGCCCAATCGGTGGAATACAGCGAGGACCGTAGCTGGGTGGTGTTCAACCTGCGTCCCGAAGCACGCTTCCACGATGGCACCCCGATCACCGCCTACGACGTGGCGTTCTCCTATCGCTTGCTGCTCAAGGAAGGCCATCCGCAGTACCGCACCAACTTGCAGGAGGTGCTGCGGGTCGACATCCTCAATCCGCAGCGCATACGTTTCGTGTTCAAGCGTGCAGGCAATCCATTGCTGATCCTGCGCCTGGGCGAGTTGCCGGTGCTGCCGCAGCATTACTGGAAAGGTCGTGATTTCAAGGCGACCACCTTCGAGCCGCCGCTGGGCAGCGGGCCGTACCGCATTACTTCGGTCACGCCAGGGCGGCAGATCGTGTTCGAACGGGTCAAGGATTACTGGGGCAAAGACCTGCCGGTCAATCGCGGCAAGTACAATTTCGACCGCATGGAAGTCGAGTTCTACCGCGACAGCGATGTGGCGTTCGAAGCCTTCAAGGCCGGCGAGTTCGACATCTATATCGAGCATCAGGCGAAGAACTGGGACAACGGCTACAACTTCCCGGCGATACGCCGTGGCGACGTGATCAAGGCGCAGATCCAGCATCAAATCCCGACCCAGACCCAGGGGCTGTTCATGAACAGCCGACGCGCCACGTTTTCCGACACCAAAGTCCGTGAAGCGCTGGGATTGATGTTCGACTTCGAGTGGACCAACCGAACGCTGTTCAGCGGGGCCTACAAGCGCGCGCTGAGTTACTACCCCAACAGTGAATTCTCGGCCACCGGTTTGCCGGTCGGTCATGAATGGCTGTTGCTCAAGCCCTGGCACGAGCAGTTGCCCGCCAGATTATTCACGCAGCCGTTCAGCCTGCCACAAACCCAGGGCCGCGGCATTCCCCGGGACACCCTGCGCAAGGCCCTGGGCCTGCTGGCCGAAGCCGGCTGGAAACTCAACGGCCAGCGCCTGCAGAACGGCGCCGGGCAACCGTTGCGCGTGGAAATCCTGCTGGTCAACCCGAACCTGGAACGCATCCTCCAGCCCTACGTCGAGAACCTCGCCAGCATCGGCATCGACGCACGACTGCGCACAGTGGATCGCGCCCAGTACAAACAGCGCCTCGACCAGTTCGATTTCGACATGATCTTGATGACGCTGAATCAAACCCTCAGCCCCGGCCTGGAACAGTGGCAGTATTTCCACTCCAGCCAGGCTGCGGTCAAAGGCAGCAAGAACTACGCCGGTATCGCCAGTCCGGTAGTCGATCAACTGCTCGACCAATTGCTGGCGGCCAAGACCCGCGATGACCAAGTCGCCGCCGGCAAGGCCCTCGACCGGGTGCTGTTATGGCAGCATTACATCATTCCCAACTGGTACCTCAATTATCACCGCCTGGCCTACCGTAACCGGTTCGCCTTCGTCACCACGCCGCCCTACACCCTGGGCCTGAGTGCATGGTGGTTGAAATCTTCGGAGAAAGATCGATGAAACCCGCAAGCGCCCTGCTCCTGCAGGTCAGCGCCCTGTTATTTGCCGGGCTGGCCTGTGCCGCCCCGCAACATGCCCTGACCCTGTACAACGAGCCGCCGAAGTACCCGGCCGACTTCAAGCACTTCGATTACGTCAACCCGGACGCGCCCAAGGGCGGCACCTTCCGCCAGGCCGGTTTCGGTGGCTTCGACAGCCTCAACCCGTTCATCAGCAAGGGCGTATCGGCCAATGATATCGAGCTGATCTACGACACCCTGGCCAGACAGAGCCTGGATGAGCCCTTCACCGAATATGGCCTGATCGCCGGCAAGATCGAAAAATCCCCGAACAATGATTGGGTACGCTTCTACCTGCGGCCCGAAGCCCGCTTCCATGACGGCCACCCGGTGCGGGCCGAAGACGTGGTGTTCAGCTTCCAGACCCTGATCAAGGATGGCGCGCCGATGTACCGCGGCTACTACAACGATGTCGAAGACGTCGTCGCCGAAGACCCGCTCACGGTGCTGTTCAAGTTCAAGCACAGCAACAATCGCGAACTGCCGCTGATCCTTGGCCAGTTGCCGGTGTTGCCCAAACACTGGTGGGCCACCCGGGATTTCAATAAAGGCAATCTGGAAGTTCCGCTGGGCAGCGGTCCGTACAAGGTCACGCAGGTGAAGGCCGGGCGCTCGGTGCGCTATGAGCGGGTCAAGGACTACTGGGGCAAGGACTTGCCGGTCAACCGTGGTTTCTACAATTTCGATGTGATGACTACCGACTACTACCGCGACAACACCGTGGCACTGGAAGGCCTCAAGGCCGGGCAGTTCGATTACTGGCTGGAGATGACGGCGAAGAACTGGGCCAACGCCTACAACATCCCGGCGGTGACCGAAGGGCGCTTGATCAAGGAACAGATTCCCAACGGCAACCCCACCGGCATGCAAGGCTTCGTGTTCAACCTGCGCCGCCCGGTGTTCCAGGACGTGCGCGTGCGCCAGGCCCTGACCCTGCTGCTGGACTTCGAATGGACCAACAAGCAGCTGTTCAACGGCGCCTACGCGCGCACCCGCAGTTACTTCGAGAATTCGGAAATGGCCGCCACCGGGCTGCCGGACGCGGATCAACTGGCGATCCTCGACCCCTTCCGCGGCAAGATTCCCGAGCAGGTGTTCAGCGAAGCGTTCCAGAACCCGGTCACCGATGGCAGCGGCATGATCCGCACCCAGCAACGCAAGGCCTATCAATTACTGCAAGAGGCTGGCTGGCGTATCGTCGATGACAAGATGGTCGACACGACCGGCAAACCGGTGAGCATCGAATTTTTGCTGGCGCAGACCGAGTTCGAACGGGTGCTGCTACCGTTCAAGCGTAACCTGAGCGACCTGGGCATTGAGCTGGTGATCCGCCGGGTCGACGTCTCGCAGTACGTCAACCGTGTGCGCTCGCGGGACTTCGACATGGTGGTCGGCAGCTTCCCGCAGTCCAACTCGCCGGGCAACGAACAGCGTGAGTTCTGGATGACCGCGGCCGCCGACAAGCCCGGCAGCCGTAATACCATGGGTCTCAAGGACCCGGTGGTCGACCAGTTGGTCGAGCAGCTGATCAATGCCGACTCGCGCAATAGTCTGGTGGCCCACGCCCGCGCACTGGACCGGGTGCTGCAATGGGGCTACTACGTGATTCCCAACTGGCACATCAAGACCTGGCGCGTGGCCTACTGGAACCACATCGGCCACCCGAAGGTCTCCCCCAAATATGACATCGGCACGGCCACCTGGTGGGTCAAACCCGATGCCAAGCCGGCCATAGAGGTCGAAACCAAATTGCAAGCCGACCCTGCGGGCACGGAGTAATCAGATGCTGGCGTATATTTTTCGGCGACTGCTGCTGATCGTTCCGACCCTGTTCGGCATCTTGCTGATCAACTTCGTGATCATCCAGGCCGCCCCGGGCGGGCCGGTGGAACAGATGATCGCCAAGCTCGAAGGCTTCGAAGGCGCCACCAGCCGCATCGCCGGCGGCGGTGCCGAAGTGTCGGTGGCCGGTTCCGCCTATCGCGGCGCCCAGGGTCTGGACCCGGCGCTGATCAAGGAAATCGAGCACATGTACGGCTTCGACAAATCGGCGCCGGAACGCTTGTGGATCATGGTCAAGAACTACGCCACCCTGGATTTCGGCGACAGCTTCTTCCGCGATGCCAAGGTCATCGACCTGATCAAGGAAAAGATGCCGGTGTCGATCTCCCTCGGGCTGTGGAGCACCCTGATCATGTACCTGGTGTCGATCCCGCTGGGGATCGCCAAGGCCACGCGCCACGGCAGCCACTTCGACGTCTGGACCAGTTCGGCGATCATCGTCGGCTACGCGATCCCGGCGTTCCTGTTCGCCATCCTGCTGATCGTGGTGTTTGCCGGCGGCAGCTACCTGGACTGGTTTCCGCTGCGCGGGCTGACCTCGAACAACTTCGACGAGCTGAGCATGGGTGGCAAGGTACTCGATTATTTCTGGCACCTGGCGCTGCCGGTAACCGCGCTGGTGATCGGTAACTTCGCCACCATGACTTTGCTGACCAAAAACAGCTTCCTCGATGAAATCAACAAGCAGTACGTGGTCACCGCCAAGGCCAAGGGCCTGACCAATCACCGCGTACTGTACGGCCACGTGTTCCGCAACGCCATGCTGCTGGTGATCGCCGGCTTCCCGTCGGCCTTCATCGGGATCTTCTTCACCGGCTCGTTGCTGGTGGAAGTGATCTTCTCCCTCGACGGCCTGGGCCTGATGAGTTTCGAAGCCGCGATCAACCGCGATTACCCGGTGGTCTTCGGCACATTGTTCATCTTCACCCTGTTGGGTTTGGTGGTGAAACTGATCGGTGACCTCACCTACACCTTTGTCGATCCGCGCATCGACTTCGAAAGCCGGGAGCATTGAGATGAACCTGTCCCCTCTCAATCGTCGCCGCTTCGAACTGTTCAAGGCCAACAAGCGTGGCTGGTGGTCGTTGTGGCTGTTCCTGGTCCTGTTCGGCGCCAGCCTTGGCGCCGAGTTGATCGCCAACGACAAACCGCTAGTGGTGCACTACGACAACGGCTGGTATTTCCCGGCACTCAAGCGCTATCCGGAAACCACCTTCGGCGGCGAGTTCCCGCTGGAGGCCAATTACAAGAGCCCTTATATCCGCGAACTGCTCAAGGCCAAGGATGCCTGGGTGCTGTGGGCGCCGATTCCGTTCAGCTATCAGAGCATCAACTACGACCTGAAAGTCCCCGCCCCCGCGCCGCCGTCGGCGGACAATCTGCTGGGCACCGATGACCAGGGGCGCGACGTACTGGCCCGGGTGATCTACGGCTTCCGCATTTCGGTGCTGTTCGCCCTGACACTGACCCTTCTCAGCTCGATCGTCGGGGTGATCGCCGGCGCGTTGCAGGGGTTCTACGGCGGCTGGGTGGATCTTGCCGGGCAGCGGTTCCTGGAGATCTGGTCCGGTTTGCCGGTGCTGTACCTGCTGATCATCCTCGCCAGCTTCGTTCAGCCGAACTTCTGGTGGCTGCTGGGGATCATGCTGCTGTTTTCCTGGATGAGCCTGGTGGACGTGGTCCGCGCCGAGTTCCTGCGCGGCCGCAATCTGGAATACGTGCGTGCGGCCCGGGCGCTGGGCATGCAGAATGGCGCGATCATGTTCCGCCATATCCTGCCCAACGCCATGGTCTCGACCATGACTTTCATGCCGTTCATCCTGACCGGCGCCATAGGCACCCTGACCGCCCTGGACTTCCTCGGCTTCGGCTTGCCGGCGGGCAGCCCGTCGCTGGGTGAACTGGTGGCCCAGGGCAAATCCAACCTGCAGGCACCGTGGCTGGGCATGAGCGCGTTTGCTGTGCTGGCGCTGATGTTGAGCCTGCTGGTGTTCATCGGCGAGTCCGCTCGCGATGCCTTCGACCCGAGGAAGTGAAATGAATCAGGAAAATCTGATCGAAGTGCGCGACCTCGCCGTCGAATTTGTTGTCGGCGAACACTGCCAGCGTGTCGTGGAGAATGTCAGCTTCGACATCAAGCGCGGTGAAACCCTGGCGTTGGTGGGCGAAAGCGGTTCCGGCAAATCGGTGACCGCTCACTCGATCCTGCGCCTGCTGCCCTACCCCCTCGCCCGACACCCTTCGGGCACCATCGAATATTCCGGGCAAAACCTGCTGAACCTGAAAGAAAAAACCATTCGCCATATCCGCGGCAACCGGATCGCGATGATCTTCCAGGAGCCGATGACCTCGCTCAACCCGCTGCATTCGATCGAGAAACAGATCAATGAAGTGCTGGGCATCCACAAGGGCCTGGTCGGCAAAGTGGCGACCAAACGCACCCTGGAACTGCTGGAAATGGTCGGCATTCCAGAGCCGGAGAAGCGCCTCAAGGCCTTGCCCCACGAATTGTCCGGCGGCCAGCGTCAGCGGGTGATGATTGCCATGGCGTTGGCCAACGAGCCGGAACTGTTGATCGCGGATGAGCCGACTACCGCGCTGGACGTGACCGTCCAGCTGAAAATCCTCGAATTGCTCAAGGAATTACAGGCTCGCCTGGGCATGGCGCTGCTACTGATCAGTCACGATTTGAACCTGGTGCGAAGAATTGCGCATCGCGTATGTGTCATGCAGCGCGGTTGCATCGTCGAACAGGCATCGTGCGAAGAGTTGTTCCGCGCGCCGCAGCATCCGTACACTCGGATCCTGCTGGCAGCGGAGCCCGGCGGCAAGCCTGCAACCAACGTGATCGGCCCGCCCTTGCTGGCAGTCGAGGACCTGAAAGTCTGGTTTCCGATCAAGAAAGGCCTGCTCAAGCGCACGGTGGATCACGTCAAGGCAGTGGACGGCATCAATTTCAGCCTGCCCCAGGGCCAGACCCTGGGCATTGTTGGCGAAAGCGGTTCCGGCAAGTCGACGCTGGGTCTGGCAATCTTGCGCCTGATCAGTAGCAAAGGTGCGATCCGTTTTGAAGGCAAACAGCTAGACTGCCTGACGCAGCAACAGGTCAGACCGCTGCGGCGGGAGATGCAGGTGGTGTTTCAGGACCCGTTTGGCAGCCTGAGCCCACGGATGTGCGTGAGCCAGATCGTTGGCGAAGGCCTGCGAATTCACAAGATCGGCACCGAAGCGGAACAGGAACAAGCGATTATTGCGGCACTCAAGGAGGTAGGCCTGGACCCGGACACCCGGCACCGCTACCCCCACGAATTTTCCGGTGGGCAACGGCAGAGAATCGCCATTGCCCGGGCATTAGTGCTAAAACCGGCGTTGATTCTGCTGGACGAGCCGACATCGGCCCTCGACCGGACCGTACAACGCCAAGTAGTGGAGCTGCTGCGTTCACTGCAAACCAAGTACAACCTGACGTATCTGTTTATCAGCCATGACCTGGCTGTCGTCAAAGCGCTGAGCCACCAGCTGATGGTGGTCAAGCATGGCCAAGTGGTCGAACAGGGAGACGCGCAAAGCATTTTTGCCGCCCCCCAACATCCGTATACACAGCAGTTGCTGGAAGCCGCTTTCCTGGCTCCGGACACTGCGCAATAACCTGAAAGAGAGGAGCAACACATGGGTTTTCTCGCCGGTAAGCGCGTACTGATCGTCGGTGTCGCCAGCAAGCTGTCCATCGCATCCGGCATCGCTGCCGCCATGCATCGCGAGGGCGCTGAGCTTGCCTTCACTTATCAGAACGACAAACTCAAGGGTCGTGTCGAAGAGTTCGCACAAGGCTGGGGTTCGAGCCCTGAGCTGTGCTTCCCGTGCGACGTGGCCAGCGATGCGGAAATCGCCAAGGTCTTCGAAGAATTGAGCAAGAAGTGGGACGGCCTGGACTGCATCGTGCACTCCGTCGGCTTCGCCCCGGGCGACCAACTGGACGGCGACTTCACCGAAGCCACCACCCGTGAAGGTTTCCGCATCGCTCACGACATCAGCGCCTACAGCTTCGTGGCCCTGGCCAAGGCCGGTCGCGAAATGATGAAAGGCCGCAACGGCAGCCTGCTGACCCTGTCGTACCTGGGCGCCGAGCGCACCATGCCGAACTACAACGTGATGGGCATGGCCAAGGCTTCCCTGGAAGCGGGCGTACGCTACCTGGCCGGCTCCCTGGGCCCGGACGGCACTCGCGTCAACTGCGTATCGGCCGGCCCGATCCGCACCCTCGCCGCTTCCGGCATCAAGAACTTCCGCAAGATGCTGGCGGCCAACGAAGCGCAAACCCCGCTGCGTCGCAACGTCACCATCGAAGAAGTCGGCAACGCCGGCGCCTTCCTGTGCTCGGACCTGGCGTCGGGTATCAGTGGTGAAATCATGTACGTGGACGGTGGCTTCAACACCACGGCCATGGGCAACCTCGAAGAGTGATCTTCGGTTAGCCACTAAAAAACCCGCCTTTTTGGCGGGTTTTTTGTGCCTGGGATTCCAGTGCGGGCGCAATCCATTGCAGGAGCCGGTATTTCAGGGTTAAAAAGTTCAGGGCGTGGAATGCCGTTTTCGCTGGCAAGCCAGCGCCTACACTCATTCTCCATGACCGAGGCTCACCTGATGCAACTCTCTCCTTTTCACTTGGCCATTCCGGTGTATGACCTGCCCGCCGCGCGGCACTTTTATGGCAGCGTGTTTGGTTTGGAAGAAGGCCGCTCCAGCGACCATTGGGTCGATTTCAACTTTTTCGGCCATCAACTGGTGATTCACCTGGCGCCGAAAAACGCCTCGCAAGAGGCTGCTCATACCAATGCGGTGGACGGCCATGACGTACCGGTACCGCATTTCGGCGTGGTGCTGGGGATGGCGGAATGGGAGGCGCTGGCCGAGCGGTTGAAGGCGCTGGAGACGCGGTTCGTGATCGAACCGGGGATTCGCTTTCAGGGACAGGTTGGCGAACAGGCGACGATGTTTCTGTTCGATCCGTGTGGGAATGCACTGGAGTTCAAAGCATTCAAGGATATCGGGCAGTTGTTTGCCAAATAGGTGGTGATTGTGAGGGCCCCATCGCGGGCAAGCCCGCTCCCACAGTGGCCTCGGTGATCACAAATTTTGTGTACACCCATTGACCCTGTGGGAGCGGGCTTGCCCGCGATGAGGCCCTTTCATACAACATCAATCTACCGGCCCAGCGCCTTTTCAGCCTCAACCAGCAGTTCTTCAACCGAGTCATGAACCGTAGGGTCATACTCGATCTGCCCAATGCTGAAACCAATGCCATACCCGCGATGGGCCATGGTATTGCGCTCATCCAGCATTTCCTCCAGCCGGGCCTTGATGGCCGTGACATCCACGCCGCAAGAGCCGGTGAGCAAGGCGACGAAGGTAGCGCCTTCCAGGCGGCCAATCACGTCACTTTCCCGAAATCCGATGCTCAGCACATCGGCGAAGGTCTTCAGCGCGTGATCACCCTCAGTGCGACCAAACAGATAGTTGATACGCTTGAAGTCATCCAGGTTGAAAAACAGCAGCGTCGCCGGCCGCCCCAGTTGCCCGCAGGCCTCCAGTCCCAGTTGGGCCAGCGCCAGGAAACCATGCCGATTGGGCAGCAGCGTCAGTTCATCCATACTCGCCATCTGCACCCCGATCAGCTCTTGCTCGGCCTTGCGTGCAAGATCACGCAGCAGTTCACGCTCCTGCTGTGGCGTCCCTGCACATACACCTGTTGTGTGCGGTTTGCCTGAGATCAGCATCACATACTCCCATGGAGGGTATGTTCTTTAGAGTCCTCGATATCGGTTTGACTCCGTGTTCATTGACCGATGGTCAAGTACCCAGCACCGGGCAAGGCCCTCCTGCCTCAGCCCAGAGCTTGAACTGGGTGACAAAAATATCGTGCGGAACCGGCACCGGTGTGCGATTACCGCCCGGATTCCAGCCCCAGAGCACGAGTTTGTCCTCGCTGACGTGTTTGATCAGCGCCGCGAAATCCCGGTCGCCATTGCTCGCGCGGTCCTTGATCATGCTGCACAGCTTGTCGGGCGGCAGGCCGATCCAGGCCATTTTGTGCGCCGCCGGCGGCAGGCTCCAATGGGGGGCACCGGGTGGCGCCTTGGGGCCGTAACTGGCCGGTGGATTGGCTTCGGCATGGCAAGTGGCGCAGGGCAATCCCGCCGCGCCTTTGCCGTCCAGGCCACGCACGACGTTCATCGCATGGGGCGTTCCCCCGTCAAACTGCAACGGTGAATCGCCGGGAATGTGGCAGTTCTGGCAACGGGGGCTCTGGAAGACTTTCTGTACCGTGTCGAAGGCCTTCAGTGCCTCCTTGTCATCAGCGAACAGCTCAGTTGCATAGATGAAAAGGCAAAGCAGGAGCAAGCCGCCAAGTACCCAATGATGTCGTTTCATCTCACACCCCCGACAGTTGCAGCGGCAGCTCCCGCAGGCGCTGCCCGGTCAGGGCGAACACCGCGTTGGCCACTGCCGGCGCCGTGGGTGGCACACCGGCCTCACCGATGCCGCCGGGTTTTTCGCTGCTGGGCAGGATGTGCACTTCAACCACCGGCATCTCGTTGAGCCGCAGCACCTGGTAATCGTGGTAGTTGGATTGCACCACGTGTCCGTCCTTGATCGTCAGTTTGCTGTGCAGGGTGAAGCTCAGGCCGAAGGCGATGCACGACTCCATCTGCGCCGCGATGCTCTGCGGGTTGACCGCAATCCCGCAGTCCACCGCGCACACCACCCGATGTACCCGGATCGCCAGGTTGTCCTGGGACACTTCGGCGACGTGGGCCACGTAGCTGCCGAACGACTCATGCACCGCCACGCCCAGGGCATGGCCGTCTGGCAGCGGCGCCTTCCAGTTGGCCTTCTCCACCGCCAGATTCAACACGCCAAGGTGCCGCGGATGGTCCTTGAGCAAGGTCCGCCGGTACTCCACCGGGTCCTTGCCCGCCGCCGTGGCCAGCTCATCGATCAGCGATTCCATGACAAAGGCGGTGTGGGTATGCCCCACCGAACGCAACCACAGCACCTTGATGCCGGTTTTCGGCGAATGCAGGTCAACCTGATGATTGGCCAGACCTTCGAGATACGGGCTATCGGCCACGCCCTCGACCGACGTCTTGTCGATGCCGTTCTTGACCATGGCCGCCTCGAGCGAAGTGCCCGCCATGATCGACTGCCCGACCAACACATGTTTCCACGCCATTGGCAGGCCATCAGCCCCCAGCCCCACCCGCGCCTGATGCAGGAATGCCGAGCGGTAGTAGCCGCCACGGATGTCATCCTCCCGCGCCCACACGGTTTTCACCGGTGCACCCGCCGCCTTGGCGACCTGCACCGCTTCGGCGACAAAATCCGAGGTCGGGTTGGCCCGCCGGCCGAAACCGCCGCCGAGGAACTCGGTGTGGATTTCGACCTGCTCGGGTTTGAGTCCGGTGATTTTCCCGGCGATCATCTGGTCCAGGGTCTGGAACTGCGTGCCGGTCCAGATCTCGCATTTATCCTGAGTGATTTTCACCGTGCAATTGAGTGGTTCCATCGGCGCGTGGGCCAGGTACGGCACGCTGTATTCGACGTCGAGGGTCTTGGCCGCCTTGGCCAACGCCGCCTTGGCATCGCCTGCCTGACTGGCCGGGAGGCCGGGTGTGGCGGCGAGTTTGCGAAAGTCCTCCAGCAGTTTCTGACTGTCCAGCCCAGTGTTCGGCCCCAGGTCCCATTCAACCTTCAGCGCATCGCGCCCCAGTTTTGCCGCCCAGTAGTGATCGGCGATCACTGCCACGCCGGTCGGCACCTGCACCACTTTGTGCACGCCTGGAATCGCCAGCGCCTCGGCGCCTTCAAAGGATTTGACGCTGCCGCCGAACACCGGCGAACGGGCGACCATCGCGGTCATCAGGCCATCGAACTGCACATCCATGCCGAATTTGGCGCGACCGGTGATTTTCTCCGGCGTGTCCAGGCGCTTGGTGGGTTTGCCGATGATCGTCCAGTCTTTCGCATCCTTGAGTTTGATCGATGCCGGATCCGGCACCGGCAGCTTGCCGGCGTCATCGGCCAGTTCGCCGTAGGTGGCGCGTTGGTCGCCGGCAATCACGACGCCCGATTCGGTGGTAATCGTAGAAGGCGCGACATTGAAACGCTTGGCCGCAGCCTCGATCAACATCAACCGGGCCGCCGCACCGGCCTGGCGATAGCGATCGAACTCCATCCAGGTCGAGGTCGATCCGCCAGTGATCTGCATGCCGCCGAACCCGGCCAGACCGTAGTCCTTGGCGGAGGCCGGGGAATGTTCGACGCGAATTTTCGACCAGTCGGCGTCCAGTTCTTCGGCGATCAACATGGTCAGGCCGGTCCAGATGCCCTGCCCCATTTCCGAATGGCCAAGCAACACGGTGACGCTGTTGTCATTGCCGATGCGCAGGAAGGCATTGGGGGCGAACACGTTGCCCTGGTTCTCGGCGCCCATGGCAAAGCGATGGGCACCGGGGATGACGAACGCCACCACCAGCCCGCCGCCCAGCACGGCACTGCCCTTGAGAAAACCACGACGCGAGAGCGGATGGAGGTTGTTCATGACCACCTCAACTCAGCTCGGCGGCGCGCTTGACCGCGGCGCGGATTCTTGAATAGGTGCCGCAACGGCAGATATTGCCCGACAGCGCCTGATCGATATCACTGTCGGTCGGTTGCGGGATCTTCGCCAGCAACGCCGCCGCCGACATAATCTGCCCGGACTGGCAATAACCGCACTGGACCACATCAAGTTCGGCCCAGGCTTGTTGCACCGGGTGCGAACCGTCAATCGACAAGCCTTCGATGGTGAGGATTTTCTGCCCATGGGCCACGGCTGTGGCGGGTGTGATACAGGAGCGTAATGGCGCGCCGTCGATGTGCACGGTGCAGGCACCGCATTGAGCCATGCCGCAACCGAACTTGGTCCCGGTCAGGTGCGCGACATCACGCAGGACCCAGAGCAAAGGCATGTCCGCGGGGACATCCAGTTCCTGGTCCTTGCCATTGATATTGAGGGTCAACATTTGCGAAGGTCCTCAGACTCAGGGTGTTCTGAAGGGGGCGTCGCTGTAGCCGTCAACGACCTGCGCGCGCCTCGGGTTATCCCTTCAGCTAAGTCCAATTTGCCCCGCAGGCCGAACTCTATCGACCGCCGGTCACCCTCGACTTGAGCAAAATATCGGTATAACGCCACAGAAACAGCCCGAACGCGCTACACCAGAGTACCGCAGACAGCGCCAGCCCCAGTCCGGAGAACGGCACTAGCAGCACCCGCGACAGGCCCGCCATCAACATCAGCGCAAACCCCGCCACGATCGCTTTCGACGGCTGCAGCGGCCGTCCGGTGTGGCCAAGGCTGACCCGAGCGATCATCGCCAGAATCAGACCACCCACACCGCCCACCGCCAACGAATGGGTGGCCAGGCTCTGTTGCGGAATCCAGCCTGCATGCCACAGCGCCATGGCGAAAACCGCCACCGCCAGCCAGGCGTAGGACAGATACAGCGACCACAGCAACGGCACGTTCCACAGGCCCCGATCGTGCCAGCGCCATAGGCGCAGCAGGTGCAAAGCGCCCATCAGTACGAACAACGCTGCCAACCAAGTCCTGGGAACGTCTTGTAAACCGAGGGCAAATGACAGCGCTGCAAACAAACCGCTCACCATCAGAATCCGGGTCGGCCATGGACTTCCCGCCGGCTGCGCCGGCCGACTCAGGCCTCGCTGGATGAAAAACGGAATCACGCGCCCGCCAATCACACTCATCATGGCGCCCACCAACCACAAGGCCGCCAGGACACCACGCCGTTGCAGCCCGGCGTCGTCGGTCGAAAGGCCCGACACCGTCATGGCCTGGCACCCGGCCAGCAGCATGACCATCAGCAGAATCGGATAGTTGTCGCGCTTGCCGGCGGCGATCAAGTCGCGGCCCAGCACCAAGGCCAGCAGTGGCAGAAAAGGCAGCTGCAAGAGAAGCAAAAAACCCGGGGAAATCGGCAGCAGCCAGGCCAGTCGCGCCAGCAACCAGACCAGCACCAGCCCGATCAATGGCCAACCCTTTAGCCCTGGACGTCCGGTCCAGTTCGGCACCGCCGTCAGCAGGAACCCGGCAATGATCGCCACGGCGAAGCCGAACGGCATTTCGTGTCGATGCCAGGCGAGCATGCCGCCCACCGCTTGCGCGCCAGGCAAACGGCCATACAACCAGAGGGCCCAGATCGCCACCGCCAGCGCAGCGAACGTGGCCCCGGCCAGAAAGAACGGACGAAAACCGAGACTGAAAACAGGCACCGCGACCCATTTGCGCATCAGGCCAGCGCCCCGGCCAGCGGTTTGCTCAACCGATGTTGGGCCAGCAAGCGCATGACGTAGCCGATTTTCAGCAAGGTCGGCCCGACAATGGTCATGGCATGCAGCGAAACCAGGGCAACGATCGACAGATGGCCGTCGTAAAGGTAAGCACCGTAGATCCCTGCCAGCAGCATCGCCAGGCCGACACCGAGCACACGGTTTGAGAGATGCAGAACGTTCTGAGGGTTGCTGAAGAAATGGAACATTTTTCCGTACTCCTGTAGCCGTTCAGTTGTACGTTTGATGCATCAAGGGTCGTGCCAGGTATTTACCTCATACGAATCAGGCAGTTGAGATAGATCAAGTCAAAATGACTCATTGCAAAAAGAGTCGTTTGGACTCATATCGCAGTCATATTGACGCGATCCTGTAGGAGCTGGCTTGCCAGCGAAAGCGGATTTTCAGTCAACATTGATGTTGACTGTGGCGCCGTCTTCGCTGGCAAGCCAGCTCCTACAGCGAGGCGTTTCGGGGCATTTGTCGATCTACGGCACGACCAGACGAGCAGAGGCTGACTACGCTGATAATCCAGCATGGAAAAACCTGCGAAGGAGACCCGTCATGCAACGCGTTCAAAAACTTACGCCCTGCCTGTGGTTCGACGATCAGGCCGAAGAAGCGGCAAAGTTCTACTGTTCGATCTTCGACCATTCGAAAATCACTGCCACCACCCACTATGGTCACGCCGGTTTCGAGTTCCACGGACGGCCCGAAGGTTCGGTGATGACGGTCAGCTTCGAACTCGACGGGCAGAGTTTCACCGGCCTGAACGGTGGTCCGATGTTCAAGTTCAGCGAGGCGATTTCCTTTCAGGTCAATTGCCAGACCCAGGACGAAGTCGACCATTTCTGGGGAGCCCTGTCGGCTGGCGGTGTCCCGCAGGCTCAGCAATGCGGCTGGCTCAAAGACAAGTTTGGAATGTCGTGGCAAGTTGTTCCGGTGCAACTGATGGACATGATGAAAGACCCCGACACGCACAAATCCCAACGAGCCATGGAAGCGATGCTGCAAATGAAAAAACTCGATATCGCCGCACTCAAGCGAGCCTTTGACGGCGAGAGCTAATACACTCCGGGGCTGATCTGCCGAGGACCGACCATGACGCTCGCCAAGCCCAAGGACACAGACAAGGCCCCGCGCTTCTGGCGCGACGACGCCCTGCCCTTCATCGAGGCGCGCTCCATCGCCGACGGACGCGAGGTCTGTTACACCCGGCATGCCCATGAGCATTTTTCCATCGGTGCGATCACCGCCGGGCGCAGCACCTATGTGCACGAGCAATCGCGGTTCGAGGTCAGTGCCGGCACCGTGGTGTTGATGAATCCGGGTGATGTCCACGCCTGCAATCCGATTGACGACCAGCCCTGGTCTTACCTGATGCTGTATGTCGATACCCTGTGGCTCACCGGCTTGCAGCATCAGCTCGGCTTCAGCGAAGACCCGGCATTTCGCCGCTTCGCCGTCACCCACACCTCGGACGCCGATCTGTTTTACGGTTTGCAGGGCTTGTATGACGTCTTGATCGATCCGCAGCAGGACGTCCTGCGCAAGCACAGCGCAGCGGTGGAGTTTTTCACTGAGGTGCAGCTACGGCTGAATCCGGTCGATCAACCGCTGCGCGAACCCAATTTCAAGCTGGAACGCGCCGCCGACTTTATCCGCGACCACTGCACGCACATGCTCAAACTCGAGGACATTTGCGACGCGGCGCAATTGTCGCCGTCCTACCTGATCCGCGCCTTCAAGCAGCATTACGGCATGACGCCCCACGCCTTCCTGGTCAACCGACGCATCCAGTTCGCGCGGGAGCAACTGCGCAACGGCAAGCTGATCGCCGACGTAGCGCTGGAAGCGGGATTTGCCGATCAGGCGCATTTTCAACGGGCGTTCAAACAGCATTTGGCGGCGACACCCGGGCAGTATCGGGGATGAACCTAACTTGCTTTGTGCGTTGAGCTTTTGTGGCGAGGGAGCTTGCTCCCGCTCGGCGGCGAAGCTTCGCTAGACCTGTATGCAAGGTTTGTCTGAAGAGCGTCGGGGGCCGCTTCGCAGCCCAGCGGGAGCAAGCTCCCTCGCCACAATGATGTTTACGGCAGCAGCAAGTAAACCGCACTTCCCGCCAGCAATAACGCCATGCCCCGATTGAACCAGCGCATCCCTGCCGGATTGTTCAGATACCCGCGCAAAAACGTCCCCGCATACGCCCAGCAACCGACCGACAGGTAGCAGATCACCAGGTAAACTGCCGCGAATTGCCACACCAGCCGCGCCTCGCCATCGGCGACGAACGCGCCCATGCCGGCCACGCAGGCCAGCCAGGCTTTCGGGTTGAGCCATTGCATGACGGCGCCATACAGCATCGACGGCGCGCGATCAGCGTCCTTCGCCTCAAGGTGCCCATTATCGCCCGCCAGCTTGAACGCCATGTACAACAGGAACGCCACCCCAGCCCACTGCACCACCTGGGTCATGGCCGGCCAACGCTGCAACAACTCATGCAGCCCCAACCCCATCAGCACCAGCAGCAACACAAACCCCAGAGTCGCCCCGGCCACATGCCGCTGACTGGCGCGAAAGCCGAAGCGCGCCCCCGAACTCAACGCCACGATATTCACCGGTCCCGGCGTTATCGAAGCGACCAGCGCAAACGCCGCCATGGACATCATCAGACTCATCGCACACCTTCTTCCTGTCAGTTGAACCAGGCCTCAAGGTAAAGAGCCCTCGGGTGCACGTATTGAAGAAAACTGCCCTGTACGAACGCTATGCGTAAAAGCCGACCACCCGCTTCACTTTCCCCAGCGCTTCGCGCAGCGAGTCCATGTCCACCGAGCCCAGCGCCAGGCGAATGGCGTGCGGCACATGGGGGGTAATCGAAAAGGGTTCGGCGGGCGACACCGACACCTGCTCGCGCATCAACGCCATGGCGATCTGGTCCGCCCGCGCCTCTTCCCCCAAAGGCAACCAGATGAAGTACGAAGAGGGGTGGCTGATCGTCCTGATCCCTGTCAGCACCTCCCGCGCCAAGGCTTGCCGCGCTTGTGCGTCCGCACGTTTGTGCGCCTCCAGCTTGCTCACGGTACCGTCGTCGAGCCAGGCCGTAGCAATGGCGGTCATCACACCAGGGGTGTTCCAGGTGGTTGCCATGATCGTGCGCTCGAAACCCGCGATCCATTGCGCGGGGGCGGCCACGAAACCGACGCGCAACCCGGTGGCGACATTCTTGGATAAACCGGACACGTACACCGTTCTTTCCGGCGCCATCTCGGCCAGCGGTGGCGGCGGGTTTTCGGCCAGAAACGCGTAGGCCGCGTCCTCGATGATCGTCAGGTCATGCTGGCGTGCAATCGCCACCAATTGCCCGCGCTGATCGGCGTCCATCACCCAACCCAAGGGATTGTGCAAAGTCGGCATCGAGTAGACGGCCCGTACAGAGCGACGCTGGCAGAGTTGTTCCAGGGCCGGCAAGTCCGGCCCTTGGTCGGTGACTGGAATGGGCAAGACTTCAAGGTGCAGCGTTTCGGCCAGCGTCTTGAAACCCGGATAGGTCAAGGCATCGGCGGCGATGACATCGCCGGGCTTGAGCAGCGTCATCATCACCACCGCCAGGCCATGCTGGGCGCCACTGACGATCAACACCTGCTCGGCCGGAACATTCAGCCCGCGCTCAACCAGGTGGCGTGCCATTGAGGCCCGCTCATGCAGACGCCCTGCGTGGGGCTGGTAGCGCAGGTGCGATTCCAGGTCGCCGGACAACGCAAGCTGGCGCAGGGCATGGCGCAACAGATCCGCCTGGCCGGGCAACGACGGGTAGTTGAAATTGAGGTCGATCATCCCCGCCGCCACCACGGACTGGGAAATACCCTGCCCGGGCGGTAGTGATGTTTCCCGGACAAAGGTCCCGCGCCCGGTTTCGCCGCTGATCAAGCCCATGCTTTCAAGCTCGGCGTAAACCCGACTGGCAGTGACCAGCGCCAGTCCGTGCTCAGTAGCCAGTTGCCGATGCGTCGGCAGCCGTGTGCCGGGCGGCAAACGTCCTGAGCGGATGTCAGCGGCGAAGGCATCCACCAGTGATTTATAGCGGGAACGAGGCATGTCGAGATGTATCCATGACAATTTTTTGATTGTATTGATAGTCGGTCATAGGATGGATTCACGCAACCCAACAATGAGCGTGAGCGAAATGGAACGGACATCAAATCTGCAAGACCGGGCACTGGACAGCAGTGCGAGTGGCTGGATCAATGGCTTGATCGGTGTGGTGATTTTCAGCGGCTCACTGCCGGCGACACGGCTGGCGGTGCTGGAATTCGATCCGGTTTTCCTCACGGTGGCCCGCGCGACCATCGCCGCGCTTCTGGCGCTGTGCCTGCTGCTGTTGTTCAAGGAAAAACGCCCTGCACGCAATCAACTGGTGCCCCTGGCCATCGTCGCCTTGGGTGTGGTGGTGGGTTTTCCGCTGCTGACCGCACTGGCGTTGCAGTACGTGACCTCCGCCCACTCCATCGTGTTCGTCGGCCTGCTGCCGCTCGCGACCGCGGTATTCGGTGTTTTGCGTGGCGGTGAACGCCCTCGGCCGGTGTTCTGGATCTTCTCGGTGCTGGGCAGCCTGCTGGTCGTCGGCTTCGCCGTTGCCCAAGGCCTGACTGCCTCACCTCAAGGCGACATCCTGATGCTGCTGGCGATCCTGGCCTGTGGCCTGGGTTATGCCGAAGGGGCAAAGCTGTCGCGCACGCTCGGCGGCTGGCAGGTGATTTCCTGGGCGCTGGTGCTGGCATTGCCGGTCATGGCTGCACTCACCTGGTGGCGGATGCCGACGTCGTTCAGCGGCATCAGCACGCCAGCCTGGTTCAGCCTGGCTTACGTGTCGCTGTTCAGCATGCTGATCGGTTTTGTGTTCTGGTATCGCGGGCTGGCCCAGGGCGGAATCGCCGCCGTCGGCCAACTGCAACTGCTGCAACCGTTTTTTGGCCTGGCGCTGGCGGCGACCCTGCTGCACGAACAGGTCAGCCTCGGCATGCTCGGGGTGACCGTGGCGGTGATTGTGTGCGTGGCCGGGGCGAAAAAATTCGCCCGCTAGCCACTGCTATGGCGCTTGCCGTCATGACTGTACGGGGCATGCCACCCGACCGGCGTGGTAAAAATACAGCTCTCGTTACAGGAGCCCAACCATGGACCTCGCCACCCTTACTCTTTTCCTTCCGGCCTGCTTCGCCCTGAACATGGCGCCAGGCCCGAACAACCTGTTGTCGGTCAGCAATTCGACCCGCTACGGCTACCGTACCGCCTGTGTGGCCGGGGTTGGCCGCTTGCTGGCGTTCGCCGGGATGATCGCCCTCGCCTCGGCGGGCCTGGCGGTGGTGCTGCAAACCTCGGAGTTGTTGTTCTATGGGATCAAGATCCTGGGGGCGGCTTACCTGTTCTATCTCGCCTGGCAACTGTGGCGCGCGGAACCTGGTGTGGAAAACACCGTGATGGGTGCTCCGGTGGGGATGCTGGCGTTGGCCCGGCAGGAATTTCTGGTGGCGGCGGGCAACCCGAAAGCGATCCTGATCTTCACCGCGTTCCTGCCGCAATTCGTCGACTCGACCCGGGCCATCACGCCGCAATTCGCCGTGCTGGGTGCGCTGTTCCTGGTGTTGGAATGGATCGCCATCGCGGCCTACGCCTACATGGGCCTGCACATGCGCCGCTGGTTCGCCAAGCCGTCGGGCAAGCGGATGTTCAACCGCTGCTGCGCCAGCCTCTTATCGGCAGCAGCGTCCGTATTGCTGATGGCCCGACGGGCCTGACCCACATTGAGCCAAGGTGTTCACCCGACAGGCCTATACTTCAAGAGTCGGCACACTCGATGTGGCATGCAATCGTGTTTGATGTAACGCGTCGAGCGATCGCTCACGCAGGTCACGACCTGCCTTCGTCGTAGGGAGGAGAACATCATGGCGCGTAAATACATCGACTGCCGCGAGTTCCCGAGCGATACCCAATGCTCGGTCGCGCTGTCCGCAGACTCTGAAAACGAACTGCTCGAGGCTGCCGCACAGCATGCAGTCAACGTTCACAAGCACACCGACTCACCGGAACTGCGTGCTCAACTGAAGACCATGTTTCACGACGGCACCCCACCTGTTGAAGCACCGCGTCGCGCTTAGTACTCCGGGGTTTCAGAGGCGCACTTACATCTACTGTGGGAGCGAGCCTGCTCGCGATGGCGCAGTGTCAGTCACTTCAATGTTGGATGTGCTGGCGCCTTCGCGAGCAGGCTCGCTCCCACATAGGGTCTTAAGGTGGATGACAGAAATTCCCTGTCGATTTTCCGGTGGAGGCCGTCACTGCCCCGTTCTATGCTGCGTCCATGAACCTACAACACACGCTGCTTCCGCCCCACGCCGAGATGGTTCGCGCCATGCTCGAACGCGACACCGCCTACGAAGGGGTGTTTTTTACGGCGGTGAAAACCACTGGAATCTTCTGTCGCCCCAGCTGCACGGCGCGCAAGCCGAAGCCGGAGAACGTCGAGTTTTTCGCCCATGCCGATCAATGCCTGTCCGCCGGCTACCGTGCCTGTCTGCGCTGCAAGCCGCTGGATGCCGCGGACAGTGCCCCGGACTGGGTGCAGCGATTGCTCAAGGCGGTGGACACCGATCCCGAACAACGCTGGACCGACGCTCAACTGCTGGCCGAAGGCATCGAGCCGCTGAAATTGCGGCGCTGGTTCAAACAACATTTCGGCATGACATTCCACGCGTGGTTGCGCACCCGGCGCCTGGGCATGGCGCTGCGCGGCATCAAACAAGGCGACTCCATTGACAGCGCCGCGTTCGATTCGGGTTACGAATCCCTGAGCGGTTTTCGCGATGCGTTTCAAAAGTCCTTCCACATCACGCCGGGCCGCGCCGCCAACAGCGAGCCCCTGCTGTTCACCCGACTGACCACGCCGCTGGGGCCAATGATCGCCATGGCCGAAAGGCGTGGTCTGGTGTTGCTGGAGTTTCTCGATCAGTCTTCGTTGAACCGGGAAGTCGAAGCACTGCAAAACCGCTTTGGTTATGCCGTGGCGCCGGGGCATAACGCGCATCTGCAACAGATCGAAGAACAACTGAGCGAGTATTTTGCAGGCCTTCGCACTGAATTCAGCATTGCCCTGCACATGCCCGGCAGCGAGTTCTCCCGCCAGGTGTGGGCCGAGCTGGCAAAAATCCCCTACGGTCAGACCACCACCTACGGCGCCATCGCCACCCTTCTGGGCAAGCCCGGCGCCAGCCGCGCAGTGGGCCTGGCCAACGGTCATAACCGCCTATCGATCGTGGTGCCCTGCCACCGCGTGATCGGTGCCGACGGCTCGCTGACCGGCTACGCTGGAGGCCAACCGCGCAAGGCGTTTCTGCTCAGGCTGGAAAACGCTGCGGTGCAACTCACCGAACAACTCGCATTCTGATTCCACCCAGGTTTTTCATAAGGAAGGAAATTCGATGGACAGGCTCGA
The DNA here is from genome assembly GCF_003634475.1 of Pseudomonas sp. WPR_5_2. Taxonomy (NCBI): domain Bacteria; kingdom Pseudomonadati; phylum Pseudomonadota; class Gammaproteobacteria; order Pseudomonadales; family Pseudomonadaceae; genus Pseudomonas; species Pseudomonas sp. WPR_5_2. The sequence continues at coordinate 764,506 of NZ_RBLA01000001.1, forward strand.
CACTCAATTTCACCAACTGCATCAGGACGGCCTGCTGATCCTTACCAACGTCGCCGACGCCGCCGGGGCGCGGCTGGTGGAGCAGCTTGGCAACAAAGCGGTGGCCACCAGCAGCGCGGCGGTGGCCTGGGTTCATGGTTATCCGGATGGCAACACCCTGCCCCTTGAACGCCTGGTATCGACGGTCGAATCCATCGCCCGGCTGATCTCGGTGCCGTTGACCGTGGACATCGAGGCCGGTTACTCCGATGACCTGGCTCGGGTTGCACAGGTGGTGGACGCTGTGATCGCCGCCGGCGCGGTGGGGATCAATATCGAGGACGGCGCCTCCCCGCCCGAACTGCTCGCCCGCAAGATCGAAACCGTGCGGGAGATTGCCGAGCGTCGCAACGTGAATCTGTTTATCAACGCACGCACCGATGTGTACCTCAAGAGCCTGGTGCCTGCCGAAGACCGGGTGGCCGAAACCGTCCGGCGCGCCGTGCTGTATCAAGCGGCCGGTGCCAACGGGTTGTTCGCGGCGGGCGTCACGTCGGAGTATGAGATCAAGGCGCTGAGCCAAGGCACGACACTGCCGTTGAATGTACTTGGGTTACCCGGCCTGCCGTCGCCAGAAGCGCTGCAAGGGCTTGGCGTGCGTCGCCTGAGCGCCGGCTCGGGCATCGCCGAGTTTCTATACGGTGCCATGGCCTCACTGGCCCAAAGTTTTCTGCGCACCGGCAAACTCGATGACCACGACATCAAGGCGCTGACCTATGGCGAAATCAACGCGCTGTTGAAACCGTCCGGAAAAGCTTGATCCCATGCACGACCATTACCAGGCAGCCACCGAGTTCTTGTCCTCGCAAGACGATGACTGGCGTCGGCATATCGCCGCCGTCGGCCCGTGCCTGCATGAGCCCCATGCCGCTCGTGATCCCTATGAATCGCTGGTGCGGGCGATTGCCTACCAGCAACTGCACGCCAAGGCGGGCGATGCAATCGTCGGGCGCCTGTTGGCGTTGTTCCCGTCGGTCTCGTTTCCGCGACCTGAACAGATTGTTGCCACCGACTTCGATCAATTGCGCGCTTGCGGGTTTTCCGCCAGCAAGATCGCGACCATCCAAGGCATCGCCCAGGCGACCCTGGACGGCGTGGTGCCGGATTACACCACCGCGCTGGCGATGGATGATGAAGCGCTGATCGAACGCCTGGTCACCCTGCGCGGTGTGGGGCGCTGGACCGTGGAGATGCTGTTGATCTACAGCCTGGAGCGACCGGACATTCTGCCCGCCGATGACTTTGGGGTGCGTGAAGGGTATCGGCGGCTCAAGGGGTTGGAGGTACAGCCGACGCGCAAGCAGATGATCGAGATCGGGTTGGCGTGGAGTCCTTACCGGACGGTGGCTTCGTGGTATCTGTGGCGGGTGCCCGGCCGTTAGACCGCGTTATCGTTCATCGCCGTCAAGCCAGCTCCCACAAGGCACTTTGTGTCGGCAACATTTGTGTTCGACGCAAGACCTGTGGGAGCTGGCTTGCCAGCGATGGCGTCGGCACTATCACCCCAGATCTTCTAGGCTAAACCAAATAACTTCAGCCACTGGAGGTCCCCATGCATCTCGAAGGCTCCTGCCATTGCGGCGCGGTGTCGTTCAGCCTGAACAGCGCCCACCCCTACCCCTATCAACGCTGCTATTGCTCGATCTGCCGCAAGACCCAGGGCGGTGGCGGTTATGCGATCAACATTGCCGGTGACGCCAACAGCCTGAAAGTACGCGGGCGCAAGAACATCGCGATTTACCATGCGCTGCTCAAGGGCGAAGGCGAGGCACGTGCCCACCGCAGCAGCGCCGAACGGCATTTCTGCTCGGTGTGCGGTTCGGGTTTGTGGCTGTTCAGCCCAGAATGGCCGGAGCTGATTCACCCGTTTGCCTCGGCCATCGACACACCGCTGCCGGTGCCGCCGGAACACACGCATTTGCTGCTCGGATCAAAAGCGTCTTGGGTCGAAGTCGAAGTAAAAACCGATGATAAGCAGTTCGACGACTATCCAGAAGAATCCATCGCCCAGTGGCATGAGCGGCTGGGGTTGATTCGCTAACCTCCAGGGTTGCGTTTATTCATGCCATCAAGAGTGATTTAAAATTCACATTGTATTTGGCCCGGCGAGAAAATTACTCGAGATACTTTGACACTTTTCAAATTACCGACAAGCCGCTGACAACTTGCCCATTCCAACCAAAGCTTTTACCGTCTTATTTCAAAGTACAAGCCCACTAACGCTCGACATCACCCAACCAAAACCAAGGAATGGTTATGCGCAAAAAATACATGGCAATATCCTGCTCACTGGCAGGCGCATTATTTTTATCGGCAAACACTCTTGCGGCGGATCTCGGAGAGGGATTAATCAATGAAACAGACTCGGTACTATTAAAGAACCGCAACAACAATTACACACGCTGGAATGGCGTCGGGAAAATATTCCGGGATGACGAACCCTCGTGCACCGCAAGCCTGCTGGATACACGCGACAAAAACGATAAGGCCGCAGGTCCCGCTTACTTATTGACTGCCGCACATTGCGTGCTTGGCGTAGCTGGGCCACGTCCTGATACAGCGATTAAAGAAAGTGTGAAATTCAACTACTTCAATGATACGACGGACGCCTATAAAAGCTACTCCATCAAACAAACTCTCTGGAAAGATTTCAAGCATACGGACCTGGCGATCATGGAACTGGATGCTGCACTTTCCACGCTGCTCGAAGATGGCATTACTCCGCTCCGACTGGCATCCGAGTGGGCAGGCAATGCGACCGATGTCCTGGTCGTCGGTGCTCCGGAAAACTTGCCGGAATCAGGCCTGCGCATGGCGGCGTGCACTCAGGAGCCAACAGCGGCCACCTTGGTCGAAGGCTTCGAGGCCTTTGACGGAACACTGAAAAACCGCTGCAAGGAAATCCGGCCCGGCTCCTCCGGCAGTCCCGTCATCGACCGAAAAAGCGGACATATACTCAGTGTTTTAGCGACAAGTACCTACGGCGCGACAACCGAGGAAAAATGCTTCTCCAACGCACCATGTGAAGTGATGAACGGACAAATTGCATGGTCTATCGACACTCACTATTCTCACTCCATCGATAAGCTCTCAGATTGCTTCAGCGAGGGCTTCTTCACCACTGTTTCAAATACCTGTACCGCCGAAAGCACCTTCAAGATAACCGATCGGAAATACTGGCCTACCCAGTACGTGGCCATGCCCAAAGATCCTGGCAGCCCCGATGCCGTCATCAATGCACAGTTCTCGATAAGCACCCCCTTCTACCGGTTCAAGACGGTACGCAATGCCCTCGAATGCCGATCTCCCCGCAACTACAGCGGCACTATCGTTGCAAAAGATGCAGTTGTTGACACGCCTCTCAGTAGAGATCCCGGCATGCATTATCTTTGTGTCGTAGGCGTGGAGTCTTCCGATCAACGACCCGATGTCGCGATGATGAAGAACGCATGGATCACACCCGTTCAATTGATAGATAGAACACCGGTTAAATCCCGGAGCCAACTATCATTTTGGGTGCGGACTGGAATTACAACGTTAAATGGCGCTATCAGATTCCCGTGTATTTCGGAACCCTCTATTACGCAGGCCCCGCCAATGACACCGATTGCAGCAAAGTCAACATTGCTGACTACATCAATACTTTCGAAGCCGTAGAATTCAAGGCCGAACAACTTCCGTTGACGCTGTGCAGCAGGAACACGGATTTGAGCAATCGCTACTCGAAAGTTCGAACAGACTTGCTCGCACTGCCTTGAAGGCAGGGTGAGGCTGTTGACCCCATCAGCCTGATAAATGGCTGATGGGGATTTCATTCGTGGACTCAGTTAACGGACGCCTGCATCGGCACGCCACTGTGGAACCGGAACTCCACATCAGGCGACTCAATCAATTCCTGCTCGGCAGCACGTACCTTGTCAATCACCTGGGCGATGTCCTTGGCCTCCCCGTACTGATAAGCCAGTTTCAGGTACCCCTGGAAATGCCGGGCCTCGCTTTTGAGCAAGCCGAAGTAGAACTTGCCCAACTCTTCGTCCAGATGCGGCACCAGCGCCTCGAATCGCTCGCAACTGCGGGCTTCGATGAACGCGCCGACCACCAGGGTATCCACCAGTTTTACCGGTTCGTGACTGCGTACCACCTTGCGCAGCCCCGAGGCATAGCGCCCGGCAGACAGCTGGCGCAGCGCGATCTTGCGCTTTTTCATCAGGCGCATGACTTGTTCGTGGTGCACCAGTTCCTCCCGGGCCAGCCGCGACATCATGTTGATCAGGTCGACGTGGGAGTGATATTTAGCAATCAGGCTCAACGCCGTGCTGGCGGCCTTGAATTCGCAATTCTTGTGGTCGATCAGCAGGGTTTCCTGGTCGGCCAGCGCGGCCTGGACCCAGCCGTCGGGGGTGCGACAGCCGAGGAACTCGTGAATTTCGGGAAGGATCATGGGGCCCACGGGATTAAAGGTTCTAAACGAAGGGCGCCGATTATACCGGCCTGTCGGCAGACCACCAGTCGACGACCGTTGATATGCATCAACCCCCCTTGCCACAAGCAGCAACTATAGTTGTGCAACGCCACGCTTTTTCATTTTCAGGAGATCCCGCTCATGCAAGCCATACGCAGCATTCTGGTGGTCATCGAACCCGAACACTCGGAAAGCCTGGCGCTCAAACGGGCCAAATTGATTGCCGGCGTCACCCAGGCGCATCTGCACCTGCTGGTGTGCGACCCCAAACATGATCACAGCGCCATGCTGAGCGTGCTCAAGGCCGCTTTGCTGGAAGACGGTTACAGCGTCACCACCGAACAGGCGTGGAACCAGAGCCTGCAGGAAACCATCGTCGATGTGCAGCAGGCCGAGGGCTGTGGCCTGGTGATCAAGCAGCATTTCCCCGACAGTGCGCTGAAAAAAGCCCTGTTGACCCCGGCAGACTGGAAATTGCTGCGTCATTGCCCGACGCCGGTGCTGCTGGTGAAAACCGCGGGTTCGTGGAAGGACAAGGTGATTCTGGCGGCCATTGATGTGGGCAACCAGGACCTTGAACACCGTCACTTGCATAACACCATCATCGATCACGGCTATGACATCGCCAGCCTGGCCAAGGCCCAGTTGCACGTGATCAGCGCCCATCCGTCGCCAATGTTGTCATCGCCCGACCCGACCTACCAGCTCAGCGAAACCATCGAGGCGCGTTATCGCGAACAGTGCAAGGCGTTCCAGGCCGAGTTCGACATCGATGACGAACACCTGCACATCGCGGAAGGCCCGGCGGATGTGTTGATTCCCTTCATGGTGCACAAGCTGCAGGCGGCAGTGACGGTGATCGGCACCGTAGCGCGCAGCGGTCTCTCGGGAACGTTGATCGGCAATACGGCGGAAGTGGTGCTCGATGCGGTGGAGAGCGATGTGCTGGTGCTCAAGCCGCAGGAGGTTGAGGATCATCTGGAGGAGATTGCGAACAAGCATTGAGAGTTGCCGTGCCTGGAAGATTGTCATCGCGGGCAAGCCTTGCTCCTACAGGATCTCCACCGTCTGTAGGAGCAAGGCTTGCCCGCGATGCTTTTAACGGTCAACCGCCAAACGCATCCTTGAGGAAACCCGGCGCAATGTAGCGCTGGTAATGCGCCTCGGAGAGCAGGAAAAACTCCCGATCGATGGCATCGCGCAGTTCCGGCAGGTTCCAGTCGCGGAACTCCGGCAGCAGCACCATCCCGTAGGCCTCCAGATTATTGATGACCCGCGCCCCACGAGCGATCAACTGGTACGCCCAGCAATAAGCCGACTGGTGCGGCACGAAACGAATCTTGCGCTGCTCCAGCTGGGTTCTGAGCAGCGACGCATCGAAAATTTCCACCTTGGCCGCCATTACCTGGGACAACAGCTGCTCCAGACGCAGCCACACCGCGCGCTTTTCTTCCTCGTTGTAACCGTTCCAGTGAATCACTTCATGGTGGAAACGCTTGCAGCCACGGCACACCAGGTCACCGTAAACAGTGGAGCAAAGGCCGACACAGGGGGTCTTGATGGTTTGATTGGGCATAGGCAGGCAGAACACGAAAAAGCAAAACAGGCCGGCATGTTAGCCCTTTGTCCGCCATTGATCACCCCTCAAAGTTCAGGGCCAAAGGGGCTGGCGGCCTTTGGCGACCGTCACCACCAAAGTCCAATAAACCCTGACTTACCTTTAATTTTTTTTTGCCGTAGAATCAGCCTGCCTTTTTAGGCGCCAATGTCCGTTAGAAGCTGTTTTCAAAGCGTCACGAGCACAGTCGTTCCTTCAGAGCGGTGTTGGCGAAAGGTTTTTCCAGCGGGGAAAAGCCCAACGCCAACCCTCATCAGCTCCCGTTCTGCAGGCGTAAAACTTTGAAAGCAGCTTCTGTAAGGAATTGCCGGTAATTCTGGCTAAGTGGCTCACAACGCCATGCAGCGCATGAGTACGGCAATTTCGGGATGAGCGTCCCGGACACCCATTTGGGACCACTGATGAGGGTAATAACTGTGCTTGAAGCCTACCGCAAACATATCGAAGAGCGCGCAGCACTGGGTATCGTTCCCCAGCCGCTAAACGCCGAACAAACTGCAGGCCTGGTCGAGCTGCTGAAAAATCCCCCGGCTGGCGAAGAAGCATTCCTCGTTGACCTGATCACCAATCGCGTTCCGCCTGGAGTGGACGAAGCGGCCTATGTCAAGGCCGGTTTCCTGTCCGCCATCGCCAAAGGCGAAGCCCAATCCCCCCTGATCGACAAGAAGCGCGCTGTTGAACTGCTCGGCACCATGCAGGGCGGCTACAACATCGTGACTCTGGTAAACCTGCTGGACGACGCCGAACTGGCACCAGTAGCTGCCAAAGAACTCAAGCACACCCTGCTGATGTTCGATGCCTTCCACGACGTTGCTGAACGCGCCAAGAAAGGCAACGCTCACGCCCAAGGCGTGCTGCAATCCTGGGCTGATGGCGAGTGGTTCAAGAACCGCCCGACCCTGGCCGACAAGATCAGCCTGCGCGTATTCAAGGTGACTGGCGAGACCAACACCGACGACCTGTCCCCTGCTCCCGATGCCTGGTCCCGCCCGGACATCCCGCTGCACGCCCTGGCCATGCTGAAAATGGCTCGCGACGGCATCGTGCCTGACGCACAAGGCGTCACCGGTCCGATGAAGCAGATCGAAGAAATGCGCAACGCCGGCTTCCCGATCGCCTACGTCGGCGATGTGGTCGGTACCGGTTCTTCGCGTAAATCGGCAACCAACTCGGTACTGTGGTTCTTCGGCGACGACGTTCCTTACGTGCCGAACAAGCGTGCAGGCGGCTTCTGCTTCGGCAGCAAGATCGCTCCGATCTTCTACAACACCATGGAAGATGCCGGCGCACTGCCAATCGAATTCGACGTGTCCAACATGCACATGGGCGACGTGATCGACCTGTACCCGCATGCTGGCAAAGTCTGCAAGCACGGCACCGACGAAGTCCTGACCACCTTCGAAATGAAGACCCCGGTCCTGTTGGACGAAGTACGTGCTGGCGGCCGTATCCCGCTGATCATTGGCCGTGGCCTGACCGAGAAGGCCCGCGCCGAGCTGGGTCTGCCTCCGTTCGACCTGTTCAAGAAGCCTGAAGCTCCTGCTGAAAGCACCAAGGGTTTCACCCTGGCGCAGAAAATGGTTGGTAAAGCTTGCGGCGTAGCCGGTGTGCGTCCTGGCACCTACTGCGAACCGAAGATGACCACCGTGGGTTCTCAGGACACCACCGGTCCAATGACCCGTGACGAACTGAAAGACCTGGCCTGCCTGGGCTTCTCCGCTGATCTGGTGATGCAGTCGTTCTGCCACACCGCGGCTTATCCAAAGCCGATCGACGTGACCACCCACCACACCCTGCCTGACTTCATCATGACCCGTGGCGGCGTTTCCCTGCGTCCGGGCGACGGCATCATCCACTCGTGGCTGAACCGCATGCTGCTGCCAGACACCGTCGGTACCGGTGGTGACTCCCACACCCGTTTCCCGATGGGCATTTCGTTCCCGGCCGGTTCCGGCCTGGTTGCGTTCGCCGCTGCCACCGGCGTCATGCCGCTGGACATGCCGGAATCGATCCTGGTGCGCTTCAAAGGCAAAATGCAACCTGGCGTCACCCTGCGTGACCTGGTTCATGCCATTCCTTACTTCGCAATCCAGAAAGGTCTGTTGACCGTCGAGAAGAAAGGCAAGAAAAACGCCTTCTCCGGCCGCATCCTGGAAATCGAAGGCCTGGACAACCTGAGCATCGAACAGGCTTTCGAACTGTCCGACGCCTCGGCCGAACGTTCGGCTGCCGGTTGCACCATCAAGCTGTCGAAAGACTCGATCACCGAGTACCTGCAGTCCAACATCACCCTGCTGCGCTGGATGATCGGCGAAGGCTACGGCGATGTACGTACCCTGGAACGTCGCGCCCAAGCGATGGAAGCCTGGATCGCCAACCCTGAGCTGATGGAAGCCGATGCCGACGCGGAATACGCCGAAGTCATCGAGATCGACCTGGCCGACGTCAAGGAGCCTGTGCTCTGCGCGCCAAACGACCCGGACGACGCTCGCCTGCTCTCCAGCGTTGCTGGCGAGAAGATCGACGAAGTGTTCATCGGTTCCTGCATGACCAACATCGGTCACTTCCGCGCTGCCGGCAAGTTGCTGGATCAGGTCAAGGGTCAGCTGCCAACCCGTCTGTGGCTGTCGCCACCGACCAAGATGGACGCTCACCAGTTGACCGAAGAAGGCTACTACGGCATCTACGGTAAAGCTGGCGCGCGCATGGAAATGCCGGGCTGCTCGCTGTGCATGGGTAACCAGGCACGCGTAGAGCCGAACTCGACCGTTGTGTCGACTTCGACCCGTAACTTCCCGAACCGTCTGGGTGACGGCGCGAACGTCTACCTGGCTTCGGCCGAGCTGGCGTCCGTGGCGTCCATCCTGGGTCGCCTGCCGACCGTCGAGGAGTACATGGAATACGCTGGCAAGATCGACAGCATGGCGGCCGATGTCTACCGCTACCTGTCCTTCGACCAGATCGCCGAGTTCCGTGAAGCTGCTGCGAACGCCAACATCCCGGTCGTTCAAGCCTAACGTTGCAACGCAATGAAAAACGCCGCCCATCGTGAGATGGGCGGCGTTTTTTTATGCCTGTAAAACTGTTGCTGCCTGTTCCGGCCTCATCGCGGGCAAGCCCGCTCCCACAGTAATTGATGTCGTTCACAAAACCTGTGGGAGCGGGCTTGCCCGCGATGAGGCCAGCACATTCAGCACAATCATTTGTTCAGCTCGCGGACCTGCTGCACCGCCCCATCCACGCTCAACCCACTCAGCACCACCCCGTTGGCCTCCACCTCCGGCAATGCCGCCAGCGCCGCTTGCGCACTGTCCTTGAGACGAGCCAGCGTCAGGCGCTTGCCTTCCTGATGCACCTGCACGAAAAACGCCTGCAGCGCCTCGATGCTGGTGCCATCCAGGTCAGGGGATTCCTCAAGACTGAGAATCACTGAATGAACAGGCTCCTGCGAGTGCCGGATCAGACGCAAGGCGCCGCCAAGAATCCGCTCGACATTGGCAAAGAACAACGCCTCACCCGGCCGGACAATCAACACCCCTGGCACGGTTTGCGCCGCTGGATGGCGTTGCAGGTCGACAAAGTCGTGACCGCCATCGATGCGCCCCAGAATCTGAATATCCGCCGCCGACATCTGCTTGAGCATCAGCAGCACACTGATCGCCACGGCCACCAGCAAGCCGTCCAGCACCCCCAGCACCAACACCGCACCCACGGCGCAGATCACCAGCAGACGGTCACGGCGCCAGATGAAATACCGCCCCAGCGGCTGCAGACTCAAGCCGCGTCCCAGGGCATGGACGACGATGGCGGCAAGGATCGGCTCCGGGGTCAGGGCGATGTACGGCAGTACTGTCAGGACAATGACCAGCACCACCAGCGCTGCCACGATACCCGCCAGACGCGAAGTGGCTCCCGCCGCCTCATTGGCCGACGTGGCCGAATACCCTGCGCCGGCCGGCATGCCGTGGAACAGTCCGGACAACAGGTTGCTGGCCCCCAACGCCAGCAGGTCGCGGTTCGAGGTGACGCGATCCCCGTGCTTGAGCGCATAGGCACTGATCGAGCCATAAGACTCCGCATACAGGATCATCACCATGGCGAACGCCAATTCACCCAGACGCAACCAGTCGGCAAACGGCAGTACCGGCAGCGCCGGCACCTCCAGGCTCAGGTCGATCACACCGATCAGCTTCACCCCATAAGCCGGCAAGTCCAGCCAATGCCCCGCCGCGATGCCAATGACCACCACCAACAAACCACCTGGCAGACGTCGAAACCGTGCGAACAACCATAACAAAACCAATGCCACGGCACCGACGCCAGCCGCCGCCCAGTTCCATTGCGGCAATTGTTCCAGCAGTTGCGGCAAAAAGCGCACCAGGTTGGCATCGGTCAAATGCACACCGACCACGCTGGCGACCTGCTTGAGAATGATGGTCAGTGCCAGGCCAAAGGCAAAACCGCGCAGCACCGGTTTGGCGATGAACGACGTCACGCTGCCGAGCTTGAACAACCCGGCCAGCAAGAAAAACGCCCCGGTCACCAGCACCAGACTGAAGGCCAGGGTCGAGCGCAATTGCTCGTCGCCATTGGCCAGGGTGGCGGTCGCGGCGGCCAGCACGGCGGCGGAGGATGAGGTGGCCGAGACAATGGCGAAGCGGCTGGTGCCGAACAGGCCATAACACAGCAATCCGGCGAACAGGGCGATCACCCCGGCCTGGGGTGCCAGTGCGGCGATGCCTGAATAAGCGACTGCCTCGGGCAGCAGCAGGCCGGCAATCGACACACCTGCCAGCAGGTCCTGCCAGCGATTGGGTGGTTCAACGGGGTTGGGCGGTAAGGCACTCGGCAATCCGGAGTCTCCAGGCGAAAAAAAACCGCTGCACGTATCACGTGCAGCGGCCACTGTAGCTGTCAATCAGGCACTGCGCGAGCAGGCCGGTCGATCACGCGGTCAAGGAGTAGATCAACGCGCTGATCGCCACCAGACCTACCGCCACCACAAACACGTTCGACGCCTGACCGCGATAACGCGCCATGGCGGGTACCTTGCGGATGGCATACATCGGCATCAGGAACAGGATCGCCGCGATCACCGGGCCACCGAGGGTTTCGATCATGCCGAGAATGCTCGGGTTCAATGTGGCGACGATCCAGCACACCACCAGCATGAAAGCGGCGGTCATGCGGTCCAGGGTCTTGGCGGACGGACGCTTGCCGCTTTTGACGATCAGGCCCTTGAGGCCTTCGCTGGCGCCGATGTAGTGCCCCAGGAACGACTTGGAAATGGCCACGAACGCAATCAACGGCGCCGCGAAGGCGATCGTCGGGTTGCTGAAGTGGTTGGCCAGGTACGACAGGATCGACAGGTTCTGCGCTTTCGCTTCCGCCAGTTGCGCCGGCGACAGGGTCAGCACGCAGCTGAAGACGAAGAACAGTACCATCACCACCATCAAGGCGTGGGCGCGGGACAGGATTTGCGAACTGCGCTGCTCGGCGTGGTCACCGTAACGACGCTTCTGGTCCACCGCGAACGCCGAGATGATCGGCGAATGGTTGAACGAGAACACCATCACCGGGATTGCCAGCCAGAGGGTGTGCAACAGCGCCGACGGCTCAGGCAACGTGCTGGCCGTGGTCAGGATGCCGCCGTTCCAGTGCGGAATCAGGAACACCGCCAGGAACAGCAGTGCGACGATGAATGGGTACACCATCAGGCTCATGGCCTTGACGATCATTTGCTCACCGCAGCGCACCACGGCCAACAGGCCGAGAATCAGCACCAGCGACAGCACCGCGCGCGGTGGCGGCATGATGTGCAGTTGATGTTCGAGGAAGCTGCCCACGGTGTTGGTCAGGGCCACGCTGTAGATCAACAGGATCGGGAAGATCGCGAAGAAATACAGCAACGTGATCAATGCGCCGGCCTTGAGGCCGAAATGCTCTTCCACCACTTCGGTGATGTCGGCACCTTCACGGCCCGACAGCACGAAGCGGGTCAGGCCGCGGTGTGCGTAGAAGGTCATCGGGAACGCCAGCAGCGCCAGGACCAACAGCGGCCAGAAGCCACCCAGGCCTGCGTTGATCGGCAAAAACAGGGTTCCCGCACCAATCGCCGTGCCAAACAGGCCCAGCATCCAGGTGGTGTCTTGACGATTCCAGCTCGAAAGGGTCGCTGGTGTCGCTGCTACATAGCGTTCGTTAACGCTATTGGCCTGATCATTCATCCAGTGGGATCTCCACATTCCGGTCACTTGCCACCCGGCCAGAACGCGTCGGAATACCCGACAGGCAGCGCCCGGCCGAAACAGGGGCGCGATTCTGGAGGATTAGTGAACAGAAGCAAAGACTTAGGTGAGGGACGGTGGTGCCAATTTAATAAATGTGAGCAGCAGAAAACCCTGTGGGAGCGAGCCTGCTCGCGAATACGGTGGCACATCCACCATTGAGGTGACTGACACACCGCTTTCGCGAGCAGGCTAGCGCCCACAGGGATTTCGCTATTTTCGGGCTTTGCGTTTCATCGCCAAACGACAATGGGCACTTGATAAAGGTTGTTCATCATGTATTTTTAAACACACCTGCCCTCGATCTGGAGTCATCCCATGCCACTGGTTCGCGTCGAAATCAAAAAGCAACAGGACCCCACCTACGCCAAACGCATCGGCCAACTGATCTATGCCGCCATGCGCACCACCATTGGCGTGCCGGAAAACGATAACTTCCAGATCCTCGCCGAACACGATGAGCATCATTTCATCTTCGATCCCCAGTATCTGGGCATCCCGCGCAGCGACGGCCTGGTCATCATTCAGATCACCCTGAGCGAAGGCCGTACCGTCGAGCAGAAAAAACTGCTCTACAAAACCATCGCCGAGAGTCTCAACACAGAACTGGCCGTGCGTCTGGAAGATGTTTTCATTAATCTGGTGGAAGTGAAGAAGGAGAACTGGTCGTTCGGCAATGGTATTGCCCAATACGCTCTCTGACTTTCCATCCAGCTACCTGTGAGCCGCCAATGCCCCGAGTTTCCCGCAAGCAAGCCGACCTCAACCGCGAAATCATCGTCGACGCTGCTACACGACTATTCCGCGAGCGAGGCCTGCATGGGATCAGTGTCGTCGATGTGATGGCCGCTGCCGGCCTGACCCACGGCGGCTTCTATGGTCACTTCGAGTCCAAGGAAGCGCTGGCCAGGGAGGCCAGCGAGCGGGCATTCAAAGAGGTGGGCACGCGTTGGCGCGAGCGGGTCGCCACGGCTGACGACAAGGCCGCCGCGCGCCGCGCCCTGATCGAGCCGTACCTGTCGGTCAATAGTCGCGACAATCCCGGCGAGAGCTGCCCGGTGGTGGCCTTCGCCGGCGACATGTGCCATGAAAGCGCCGGGAGTGGTTTGCGCGAACCGTTCATGGCGGGCCTGAACCGCCTGCTCGACTCGTTCGCCAAGTTGATGGACTCACAGGATAGCGCCGAAAACCGGCAACAGGCGCTGGTGCAGTACTCGCTGATGGTCGGCGCCCTGACGCTGGCCCGGGCTACCCGGGGTGAAGCCCTGTCGGATGAAATCCTCGAGGCCGCGCGCAGTTTTCTGACAACAGAAAAGCCAGGCTCCCCTCCCCAACCTGAAGATTCGGCGTAACAGTAAATGTATCGCAGGCGACGCCAGCTCCTACACTGAGAAGCGTGGCTTCGAAGACAACATTGCCAAAACGTTCCGGGGCCAGCAATCTCAAGCGACGTTCGAGTCCGATATCCGATGCCCACAGGAGCCAAGCATGCCCGCAACCGTTCTGGTACTGGTTGAAACCATCAATGATTACCTGCCCATTCTCGAACATCAGGGTTTCCACCTGATTCTGGCCCCGACCCCCGCCGAGCGCGCCGAAGCCATCAGCCGTCACGGCGGGCAGATCGACGCTGTCCTCACCCGCGGTCCACTGGGCCTGTATACCGATGAAATAGCCGCCCTGCCTAACCTGAAGATCATCTGCGTGATCGGCGCCGGTTATGAAATGGTCGACCTGCAAGCCGCCGCGAACCGGGGCATCACCGTCACCAACGGTGCCGGGGTCAACGCCTCGTCCGTTGCCGACCACGCCATGGCCCTGTTGCTGTCGCTGGTACGTGATGTGCCGCGTTGCGATGCCGCCGTGCGCCGGGGTGAGTGGCCGAAAGTCATGCGCCCCTCCCTCGCCGGCAAACGCCTGGGTATTCTCGGCCTCGGCGCCGTCGGGATGGCCATCGCCAAACGCGCTGCCGCGGGCTTCGACATGAGTGTGAGTTACCACAACCGCCAACATCGCAGCGACGTGCCCTATGACTTCTGCTCGACCCCTACCGAGCTGGCACGCGCCTCGGACTTTCTGATCGTCGCCGCCCCTGGCGGCCTCGGCACCCAACACCTGATCAACCGCCAGGTACTCGACGCCCTCGGCCCCAAGGGTTTCCTCGTCAACATCGCCCGGGCCAGCGTGGTGGTCACCGCCGACCTGATTTCCGCGCTTGAGCAACGGCGCATCGCCGGTGCCGCGCTGGATGTGTTCGATGCCGAGCCGCAGGTCCCGGACGCGTTCAAATCCCTGTCCAACGTCATCCTGACCCCGCATGTCGCCGGGTTATCGCCGGAGGCCACCCAAGGCACCGTCGAACTGGTGGGCCGCAACCTCGTGGCGTTTTTTTCCGGCCAACCCGTATTGACCCCGATAGAGCTGCCAGCCATCAGCAGCAACGCTGTTGTGTAGGACTATTCAAACAGGTGTATCAAAAACAATGATTGCCCGGCAACACGCTCACCTATAAGGGCCGTTCGTGGTTGTGGGTACCGGGTGCGCGCATTAGATTAGCCAATAGTTGCAGGCCTCCAGAATAAGCAGAAGGGATAAGCATGGCGCTTACTGACCAGTCCACCCGCATCCGCTCCGGCGAAGAACTCGATGCCAGCCTGATCGACCCCTACCTCAAGGCGCACATTCCAGGCCTTGGCGGGTTGCCGCAGATCAGCCAGTTTCCGGGCGGCGCATCGAACCTCACCTATTTGCTCGAATACCCTGAACAGGAGTTCGTCCTGCGTCGGCCGCCCTTCGGCCACAAGGCCAAGTCCGCCCATGACATGGGGCGCGAATTCCGCATCCTCAATCAACTGCGCGACGGCTTTCCGTATTGCCCGAAAGCCTATGTGCATTGCACCGACGAATCGGTGATCGGCGCCGAGTTCTACGTGATGGAACGGGTCAAGGGCATCATCCTGCGCTCCGAACTGCCACCGGAACTGGGGTTCGATCCGGCGAAAACCGAAGCCCTGTGCAAGAGTTTCATCGACAAGTTCGTCGAACTGCACCGGGTCGACTACAACGCCTATGGCCTGGGTGACCTCGGCAAACCCGAAGGTTACGTGGCGCGACAGATCAAAGGCTGGAGTGACCGCTACGAGAAAGCCCTGACCCCGGACGCGCCGCAGTGGGAAGCGGTGAAAGCCTGGCTCAACGACAAGATGCCGGCCGATCACCCGACCTCCAGCATCGTGCACAACGACTACCGCTTCGACAACGTGATCCTCGACCCGAACAACCCGATGCAGATCATCGGCGTGCTCGACTGGGAACTGACCACCCTCGGCGACCCGCTGATGGACCTGGGCAACACCCTCGCCTACTGGATCGAAGCCGGGGACCCGCCGCCGGTGCAACTGATGCGCCGCCAGCCGAGCCACGCACCGGGCATGCTGACCCGCCGCGAGTTCGTCGATTACTACGCCGAACGCTCGGGCATCCAGATCGACAACTTTGACTTCTACTACACCTACGGCCTGTTCCGCCTGGCCGGTATCGTGCAGCAGATCTACTACCGCTTCTACCATGGCCAGACCCAGGACAAACGCTTCGCGCAGTTCATTCACATGAACAAACTGCTGGAGCAGATGAGCCTGCAAGTGATCCAGAAATCCAGCCTCTGACCCCCCCTGCAGGAGCGAGCCTGCTCGCGATGCTCGTCAACGATAACGCGTGCCAGCTGGATGAACGCGTTGTCCGGACGTTTTTCGCGAGCAGGCTCGCTCCTACAGTGGACAGAATTAGCCTTTGATCCAGATCTCCAATAAGGAAAATCCCATGTCCAAGACTCAGTTGTTCGACCTCGACGGCAAGATCGCTTTCGTCTCCGGCGCCAGCCGTGGCATCGGTGAAGCCATCGCCAAACTGCTGGCGCAGCAAGGTGCCCATGTCATCGTTTCGAGCCGCAAACTCGAAGGCTGCCAGCACGTGGCCGACGCGATCATCGCCGCCGGTGGCAAGGCGACGGCCATCGCCTGCCATATCGGTGAAATGGAACAGATCAGCCAGGTCTTCGCCGGCATCAAGGAACAGTTCGGGCGCCTGGACATCCTGGTCAACAACGCGGCGACCAACCCACAGTTCTGCAACGTGCTGGATACCGACCTCAGTGCGTTCCAGAAGACCGTCGACGTCAACATCCGCGGCTACTTCTTCATGTCGGTGGAAGCCGGCAAGCTGATGCGCGAGAACGGTGGCGGCAGCATCATCAACGTGGCGTCGATCAACGGTGTTTCGCCGGGCGTGTTCCAGGGCATCTACTCGGTGACCAAGGCGGCCGTGATCAACATGACCAAAGTATTCGCCAAGGAATGCGCGCAATTCGGTATCCGTTGCAACGCCCTGTTGCCAGGCCTGACCGACACCAAGTTCGCTTCGGCACTGGTGAAGAACGAGGCCATCCTGAACACCGCGCTGCAGCAGATTCCACTCAAGCGCGTCGCGGATCCGAGCGAAATGGCCGGCGCGGTGCTCTACCTCGCCAGCGATGCATCGAGCTACACCACGGGCGTTTCGCTGAACGTGGACGGTGGTTTCCTGTCCTGATCCACTTTTGATGTTGATTTTTTGTAGGAGCGAGGCTTGCCCGCGAAGGCGATCTCACAGACGCCTTCGCGGGCAAGCCTCGCTCCTACAAAAACACGGCAATATCAGCTTTTACTGGGTGACACAGCGCGTCGTGGTAGTGAGCCGGGTCACTTCTCCCTCTTCAGCCCTCACATCGCCCATGACATCGGTTTTATCCATGGTCTGACAGGTACGCTCAGGCGGTGGCGGCGGTGCAGCCGGTGGAGGGGGTGGCGGGCTGGCACAACCACCGAGAATCACGGCACTGAGTGCAATCGGAGCGAAAATGCATTTCCCGAAACTGTTCATAAGATGACCCGCGATAAGTGATCGATAAGTTTGTGACAACGAAACGCTGCCAAAAAGTTCACGAATGGGTCACAGAAAAGCTGCTTTTGTGGGTCTAGAAGTCCGACCGGGAGTCAAAACCGACAAAAATCAGCGAACAGGATCGGGGCGATGCAGGGTGTTGCTTTCCAGTTCGTAACGCAGTTCCTCGATCAGCGACACGACCGCTTCGCTGGTGTTGAGTGTTGTCACGTTCAACCCGCTGACCACCAGGTCCACCTCCCCCGATACCGGATGGTAGAGCTTCACTGTCAACGAATGATCGCCGCTGACCGTGCAATCGCAGGCCAGGGGAGAAAAGCTGCGCTCCAGTAGCAGCCGCAGTTGCGCCACGTGAATCATTACAATTGACCCTCGTGGCAAGGGGCTGCGAATGGAATGGATTTTGGGTGCATGGCGGGTCCTTGAGCGGCTGGAGAAATCGCGGACGGAAGATCCAGGGATCCCCGTTCACACGCTCTCAGCCTAAGAGCCGTCGCACCTCGCCAAAACATCCATTTGCACTAGAGCGACTAGTGCATTTGCACCTTAACGCTGCCCCCTGGATCGCCCGGCACTGGAGAACAACCCACGCTCGCGCGCCCAGACAATCGCTTCGCCGCGACTGTGCAGATCGAGCTTGGAGTACACCGTCGCCACGTGATTGCGCACCGTGTTCGGCGCGAGCTTGAGACGTGCGGCAATCTCCTTGTCGGCCAGGCCTTCGCAGATCAGCTCAAGTACCTCTCGCTCCCGCGCCGTCAGGTCGGTGTAGGACACACTGGGCAACTGCGGTGAATTGACATTCTTTACGTTGGCCAGTTTTTCGATCAACGTGCGGCTGAACCACGAGGCGTCTTTCATCACCTCCTCGATGGCCGCCACCAGCTCCAGCTCCGTGCGTTTGCGTTCGGTGATGTCCATCAACACCAGCAAGTAGCAAGGGCTGTCCTGGATGTTCACGGTGTCCGCCGATACGGCACAGTCGATCAGTTCGGCGTCTTTCTTACGCACGCGAACATCAACGCGATCCAGGCTTGCGCTGTTCTCCAGCGCCATGAACAGTGCTGTCTTCGCCCCTCTGTCATGGATGAAGTCGATCTCGGCGATGGTCTTGCCCAGCACCTCTTCGCGGGGATACGCGAGGGTATCGAGAAACGCCTCATTCACATCCAGCACCACCTGATCAGCCGCGCTGCACACCAGGATCGGCACCGGCGTCAGGCGGAACGCCTTGGCAAAACGCTCCTCGCTCTGGCGCAGGGCGATTTCGGCCTTGTGCCGGGGCTCCATGTCGACGAAGGAAAACAGCATGCAGGGTTCGTCGTTGAATTCCAGGGGTTGCCCGGCGACGATCACTTGCTTGCTGCCGCCATCAGCCATACGCAGCTCGGCCTGCATTTGCGGAATGGTTGCGCCTTCGCGCAAGCGTTGCTTGGCCAGGTCCTTGTTTTCGGCCTGGTCCAGCACGTCCAGCTCATAGGTCGAGTGGCCGATCACTTGATCGCGGGCATAGCCGGTCATTTCGAGAAAACCGGGATTGACCTTGATGTAGCGCAAATCGCTCAGACGGCAGATCACCGCAGGCGCCGGGTTGGCGGCGAAGGTTTTTTCGAAGCGCTGCTCGGCGCTCGCCCAGTCAGTGACATCGTCCATGATCAGCACCAATGACGCCGGCTCGCCATGGTTGTCGGTCACTACCAGGCTGCGCACACGATGGACCCAGGTGCGAGCTTCGTCATGGGTCGGCGTCAACTCGACCAGCACGTCACTGAACGTCTCGCCGCGAGCCACACGACTGATCGGGTAGTTGGCGACCGGAACCGGGTGATTGTTGCGATAACGCAAGGCGAAGCGCCGCGCGTACTCCTTGGCGTCGGCCCCCAGCTCGCCGATCCGCTCGACGCCATGCATGGCCAGCGCGGCGTCGTTGGCCCAGACGATCGTCTCGTCCAGTTCCAGCAGGATCACGCCGTCGGACAGGCCGGTGATGATCTGCTGCAACTGGCGACGGCTGGTTTCGGTGCTCAGGACGTCTTGGCTCATGGGTTCTCCCCGGGGGCGATCTGTGAAGATGTCGACCGCGGGGCTACGGGATAGTGCGACAACAGCACAATCACCCTCTGTAGGAGCGAGCCTGCTCGCGATGGTGTGTCAGACAACGCTGAGTGTCTGATCCACCATCGCGAGCAAACTCGCTCCGACAAAGGGCAGGACAGGCCTTATGCAGCCAATTGCCCCCCGGCAATCGCCGCCGACGCCGCCAGCATCGCCCGCAACAGCACCGCACACCCCGCTGCCAGGTCATCCGGCGCGGCGTTCTCGATTTCGTTGTGACTGATGCCGCCTTCGCACGGCACGAAGATCATCCCGGCCGGACCGAGTTCGGCGAGGAAGATGGCGTCGTGTCCCGCGCCGCTGACGATGTCCATGTGGGACAGGCCCAGCCCTTGCGCGGCGCCGCGTACCGCTTCGACGCAACCCTTGTCGAAATACAGCGGCGGGAAGTCGGCGGTGGGTGTCAGCTCGTAGGTCAGGCCATGTTCCTCGCAGGTGGTTTCGATGACTTCGCGGACTTCGGCGATCATCGCGTCCAGGCGTGACGGCTCCAGATGCCGGAAGTCGAGGGTCATGCGCACTTCACCGGGGATGACGTTACGTGAGCCGGGATAGGCTTGCAGGCAACCGACGGTGCCGCAGGCGTGGGGTTGATGACCGAGCGCGGCGCGGTTGACGGCGCCGACGATCACCGCGGCGCCGACCAGTGCATCCTTGCGCAGGTGCATCGGGGTCGGGCCGGCATGGGCTTCGACACCGCGCAGTTTCAGGTCGAACCACTTCTGCCCGAGGGCGCCCATGACGACGCCGATGGTTTTGCGTTCATCTTCCAGAATCGGCCCTTGCTCGATGTGCGCTTCGAAGTAGGCTCCCACCGCGTGGCCGCTGACCGCGCGCGGCCCGGCATAACCGATGGCGTTCAGCGCCTCGCCGACGGTCACGCCCTCGGCATCGACCTTGGCCAGGGTTTCTTCCAGGGTGAATTTTTCCGCGAACACGCCGGAGCCCATCATGCACGGGGCGAAGCGCGAGCCTTCTTCGTTGGTCCACACCACCACTTCCAGCGGCGCTTCGGTTTCGATGCCCAGGTCGTTGAGGGTGCGCAGCACTTCGACCCCGGCCAGCACGCCGAAGCAGCCGTCGAACTTGCCACCGGTGGGCTGGGTGTCGATGTGGCTGCCGGTCATCACCGGCGGCAGATCGGGGTTGCGCCCGGGACGACGGGCGAAGATATTGCCCACGGCGTCGATGCTGACGGTGCAGCCGGCATCGATGCACCACTTCACAAACGTATCGCGGGCCTGGCGGTCGAGGTCGGTCAGGGCCAGGCGGCAGACGCCGCCCTTGACCGTGGCGCCGAGCCTGGCCAGTTCCATGAGCGACTGCCACAGGCGATCGCGGTTGATGTGCTGATGGGTGGACTGCAGAACGTCTACGGCTGCGTTCATGATGATCTCCTCAGGCTGTTCTTATAGGTTTCTTCAGGCAGTTCTTTGGGGCCCTTCAGGTCCTCATCGCTGGCAAGCCAGCTCCCACAGGTTCCCAGGTGTTCACATAACCTGTGGGAGCTGGCTTGCCAGCGATTAGGGCCTCCTTCACACCGCAGATTTAGCGATGGATGGACTGGGCCGCATCGCGCACAACCCGTAATAAATCAACCCGCCAAGGGCCGAGCCGGTGAACCAGCCATAGCTGTAGAACCAGCTGAATGCGTCGCTGCCCAGGGACAACAGCGTCAGCACCACCGGCACACCGAACGCGAGAAAACCGTTCCAGTTCCATGCCGGGTACACGTCATCGCGGTACAGCCCGGCAAGGTCCAGTTGCTGTTTCTTGATCAGGAAATAGTCCACCACCATGATCCCGGCAATCGGACCCAACAGGCTGGAATAGCCCAGCAACCAGTTGGAGTAGACGGTTTCCAGGCTGACGTCCGAGACAATCAGCCCAAGCTTCTTGAGCAGTTCATGGCCCATCAGCGCCAGGCCGACGAAGCCGGTGAGCATCACCGCCTTGGTGCGGTTGATCACCTTGGGCGCAATGTTCTGGAAGTCGTTGGTCGGCGACACGATATTGGCCGCGGTGTTGGTGGACAGCGTGGCGATGATGATCAGTGCCATGGCCAACGCGACCCAGACCGGGCTCTGGATATGGCCGATCAGCGTCACCGGGTCGGAGACGGTCACGCCCACCAGCTTCACCGAGGCGGCGGTCATGACCACGCCCAGCGAAGCGAACAGGAACATGGTCAGTGGCAAGCCCATGATCTGCCCGACGATCTGCGCCTTCTGGCTTTCGGCATAGCGGCTGAAGTCAGGAATGTTCAGCGACAACGTGGCCCAGAACCCGACCATGGCGGTGAGCCCGGCGGCGAAGTAACTGACCACGCTGGCCCCTTCAGGACGCTTGGCCGGAATCGCCAGCAATTCGGTCATCGAGACATTGGGCATCGCCCACACCAGCAGCCCCACGCCCACGGCCACCAGCAACGGCGCGGACAGGGTTTCCAGCCATTTGATCGACTCGGCGCCGCGAATCACCACCCACAGGTTCAGCGTCCAGAACATCATGAACCCCAGGACTTCTCCGGTGCCGCCCAGGGATTTCCAGCCATCGAAAATCGACCCCAGGAACAGGTGAATGGCCAGGCCACCGAACATCGTCTGGATACCGAACCAGCCGCACGCCACCAGGGCGCGGATCAGGCACGGGATGTTGGAACCAAGGATGCCGAACGACGAGCGCAGCAACACCGGGAACGGAATGCCGTACTTGGTGCCGGGAAAGGCGTTCAGGGTCAGGGGAATCAACACGATGATATTGGCGAACAGAATCGCCATCAGCGCTTCACCGACGCTCAGGCCGAAGTACGCGGTGAGTACACCGCCGAGGGTATAGGTCGGCACGCAGATCGACATGCCGACCCATAGGGCGGTGATGTGCCATTTATTCCAGGTTCGTTCGCGCACCTTGGTCGGTGCCATGTCGTGGTTGTAACGGGGACTGTCGAGGACATCGCTGCCGGCTTCCAGCTCAAACAAGCCGTCGCGCTCGGTCACTTGCGATCTGATCTGTTGCATGGCCGCTCCACTGTTCTTTGAATTATTTTTTTGCTCATCAGGGGCTGGCGACATCAATAAACGTGCCGGGCACCCCGTCTGCGCATCGGGCAGTTCCATAAACACTTTGCAAGTATCTGATTTTATTCATACATCTATTGATTCCCGGCGGTTACTTGCAATGCCACTCAGGCCGAATGTCAGGCAAGTTGTCCGAACAGACAGGACTCAATCTGGTGCGTGGATCTTTTTTTCAATGCCGCGCATCAACCATAGACCACGCTCAATCAGCTGATTTCACATAGGAAATCTTGACCATATTTCGATCCTGTCAAGTGCGTCAAAATGGTGAGCGGCCTCACCATTTTGGTGATTTTTAATTTTAATCTTTAATTATCAATGCGTTAAAACAGATATAAGCTTATAAAAAATATTCTTGCTGATTCCTCTAACAGCAGCTAGCGTTTATTCCTGACAGCGCTGACAGGAACCTACCTGTTTCCGCTGTCTTCATATAAGAACGTCAAGAACCGGCATCAGTCGGTCATGCCTGCGAGGAATCCGGAATGTCTCTGTTGATTCGTGGCGCCACCGTTATTACCCATGATGAAAGTTATCGCGCCGACGTGTATTGCGCAGACGGCGTGATCAAGGCCATCGGCGAAAACCTCGAAGCGCCCGCGGGTGCCGAGATACTCGACGGCAGCGGTCAATACCTGATGCCCGGCGGCATCGACCCGCACACCCATATGCAACTGCCCTTCATGGGCACCGTGGCCAGCGAGGACTTTTTCAGCGGCACGGCGGCGGGTCTGGCCGGTGGCACCACCTCGATCATCGACTTCGTGATTCCCAATCCGCAGCAGTCCTTGATGGAAGCCTTTCATCAATGGCGCGGCTGGGCCGAAAAATCGGCTTCCGACTACGGCTTCCACGTCGCCATCACCTGGTGGAGCGAGCAGGTCCGCGAGGAAATGGCCGAGCTGGTGAACCATCATGGAGTCAACAGTTTCAAGCACTTCATGGCTTACAAAAACGCGATCATGGCAGCCGACGACACCCTGGTGGCGAGTTTCGAGCGTTGCCTGGAATTGGGCGCGGTGCCCACCGTGCACGCAGAAAACGGTGAGCTGGTCTATCACCTGCAACGCAAGCTGATGGCCCAGGGCATGACCGGGCCGGAAGCCCATCCGCTGTCGCGTCCTTCCCAGGTCGAAGGTGAAGCCGCGAGCCGGGCGATCCGCATTGCCGAAACCCTGGGCACGCCGCTGTACCTGGTGCATGTCTCGACCCGGGAAGCCCTCGACGAAATCACCTACGCACGGGCCAAGGGCCAACCGGTCTACGGCGAAGTGCTGGCCGGGCATTTGCTGCTGGACGACAGCGTCTATCAACACCCGGACTGGCAGACCGCCGCCGGTTACGTGATGAGCCCGCCCTTCCGCCCTCGCGGTCATCAGGAAGCGCTCTGGCATGGCCTGCAAGCCGGCAACCTGCACACCACCGCCACCGATCACTGCTGCTTCTGCGCCGAACAAAAAGCCGCCGGCAAGGACGATTTCAGCAAGATCCCCAATGGCACTGCCGGCATCGAAGACCGCATGGCCGTCCTCTGGGATGAAGGGGTGAACACCGGGCGTCTGTCGATGCAGCACTTTGTCGCCCTGACCTCGACCAACACCGCGAAGATCTTCAACCTTTACCCGCGCAAAGGCGCGATCCGCGTCGGTGCCGACGCCGACCTGGTGCTGTGGGACCCGCAAGGCACACGAACGATTTCGGCCAAGACCCACCACCAGCAGGTCGATTTCAACATCTTCGAAGGCAAGGTCGTGCGCGGCGTGCCCAGCCACACCATCAGCCAGGGCCGGGTGGTCTGGGCCGACGGCGACTTGCGCGCCGAGCGCGGGGCCGGGCGCTACATCGAACGGCCGGCTTATCCGGCGGTGTTTGACTTGTTGAGCAAGCGGGCAGAGCAGCATAAGCCGACGGCTGTGAAACGCTGAGATCGAGGCCTTCGGCCTTCGCGAGCAGGCTCGCTCCCACACTTGAAATGCGTCCCCCTGTGGGAGCGAGTCTGCTCGCGAAGAGGCCGGATCAGACAACAACAAAAGCAATGCCCATGCAGAGGCATAACCTCCATCACCGTGAGGCCAAAAATCGTGATCAAGACCCTGAGCCACCTCCCGCACCCTTACGAGAATGCGGCCGCCCTCGCCGGCCATTTCACCGATCTGGCACCGCCGCTCAATGACCGACAGGCCCATCTGGAAGCCTCGCGCTGCCTGTATTGCTACGACGCGCCCTGCGTCAATGCCTGCCCGAGCGAAATCGATATCCCTTCCTTCATCCGCAACATCCATCAGGACAACGTCCAGGGCGCGGCACAGAAAATCCTCTCGGCCAACATACTTGGCGGCAGTTGTGCCCGGGTCTGCCCGACGGAGATCCTCTGCCAGCAAGCCTGTGTGCGCAACAACGCCCAAGAATGCGCACCGGTGTTGATCGGCCTGTTGCAGCGCTATGCGGTGGACAATGCGCATTTCAGCCAGCACCCCTTCCCTCGCGCCGCCACCACCGGAAAACGGATTGCCGTGGTCGGCGCCGGTCCGGCCGGGTTGTCCTGCGCCCATCGCAGCGCCATGCACGGCCATGACGTGGTGATTTTCGAGGCACGGGAAAAGGCCGGCGGCCTCAATGAATACGGAATCGCCAAGTACAAACTTGTGGACGATTACGCGCAGAAGGAGCTGGATTTTCTGCTGGAGGTTGGTGGCATCGAAATCCGCCACGGACAGAAGCTCGGCGACAACGTGAGCCTCAGCGACCTGCATCAACAGTTCGACGCGGTATTCCTCGGCCTTGGCCTCAATGCCAGCAAACAGCTGGGTCTACTGCATGAAGAGGCACCCGGACTACTGGCCGCCACCGACTACATCCGCGAGCTGCGCCAGGCCGATGATCTGACCCAATTGCCGCTGGCTGACCATTGCATCGTGCTCGGCGCCGGCAATACCGCCATCGACATGGCCGTGCAAATGGCCCGCCTCGGTGCCCATGACGTCAACCTGGTGTACCGCCGTGGCGTCGAAGACATGGGCGCCACCCACCATGAACAGGACATCGCCAAGGCCAATCAGGTACGCCTGTTGACCTGGGCGCAACCGGACGAAGTGCTGCTCGATGATCTGGGTCAGGTGCGCGGTATGCGCTTCGCCCGCACCCACCTGGTCGAGGGCCGCCTGCAGACCACCGGCGAAACCTTCGAACTGCCCGCCAATGCAATCTTCAAAGCCATCGGCCAGACCTTCGATGAAACCGCCCTCGCCGACCCATTGGCCCGGGAACTCAAGCGCCAGGGCGATCGCATTCTGGTGGACGAACAGCTGCGTACCAGCATCCCCGGCGTGTATGCCGGCGGCGACTGCACCAGTCTGGACCAGGACCTCACCGTGCAAGCGGTGCAGCACGGCAAACAGGCCGCCGAGGCCATCAATGCTCAACTGATGCTCAACGTGGAGGCTGCGTAAATGGCCGATCTGTCGATTGTCTTCGCCGGCATCAAAAGCCCCAATCCGTTCTGGCTGGCCTCCGCGCCACCGACCGACAAGGCCTACAACGTGGTCCGCGCCTTCGAGGCCGGCTGGGGCGGCGTGGTCTGGAAAACCCTGGGTGAAGACCCGGCGGCGGTCAACGTGTCGTCGCGCTACTCGGCGCATTTCGGGGCTAATAGAGAGGTTCTCGGCTTTAACAACATCGAACTGATCACCGATCGTTCGCTGGAGATCAACCTGCGGGAAATCACCCAGGTCAAAAAGGACTGGCCGGACCGCGCGCTGATCGTGTCGTTGATGGTGCCCTGTGTCGAAGAGTCCTGGAAAAACATCCTGCCGCTGGTGGAGGCCACCGGTGCCGACGGCATCGAATTGAACTTCGGCTGCCCCCACGGCATGCCGGAGCGCGGCATGGGCGCGGCAGTCGGCCAGGTGCCGGAGTATGTCGAGCAGGTCACCCGTTGGTGCAAGACGTATTGCTCGCTGCCGGTGATCGTCAAGCTCACCCCTAACATCACCGACATCCGTGTCGCCGCTCGCGCAGCGCACCGGGGCGGTGCCGACGCGGTGTCGCTGATCAACACCATCAACTCGATCACCAGCGTCAACCTGGAGCGTATGGTGGCCAATCCCATGGTCGGCAGCCAGAGCACCCATGGCGGCTATTGCGGTTCGGCGGTCAAGCCGATTGCCCTGAACATGGTTGCCGAAATCGCCCGCGACCCGCAGACCCAGGGCCTGCCCATCAGTGGCATTGGCGGCATCGGCAACTGGCGCGACGCGGCGGAATTCATCGCCCTGGGCAGTGGTTCGGTGCAGGTGTGCACAGCGGCGATGCTGCACGGTTTCAGGATCGTCGAGGAAATGAAGGACGGTCTGTCGCGCTGGATGGACAGTCAGGGTTACGCGAGCATTTCGCAGTTCTCAGGGCGAGCCGTGGCCAATACCACGGATTGGAAGTACCTGGATATCAACTATCAGGTGATCGCGAAGATCGACCAGGAGGCGTGCATCGGGTGCGGCCGTTGCCACATCGCCTGCGAAGACACCTCGCACCAGGCGGTGGCCAGCGTGAAAAAGGCCGATGGGACCCACGCCTATGAAGTGATCGATGAGGAATGCGTGGGCTGCAATTTATGCCAGATCACCTGCCCGGTGCAGGACTGCATCGAAATGGTGCCGGTGGACACCGGGAAGCCGTTTCTGGATTGGAACCATGATCCGAGGAATCCGTATCACGTCGCCGTTTGAATAATGTGTTGTCCGGGCTGGCCTCATCGCGGGCAAGCCCGCTCCCACAGTGATTTATGTCGTACGCAAATGCTGTGTACACCCGAGATCCCTGTGGGAGCGGGCTTGCCCGCGATGAGGCCAGCAGCAACACCGCACCTCTTCAAGGCTCCAACCCAATCCCCCGCAAAATCACACTCGTCACCGTCTGCACCGCCCGCTCGAACTGCATGTCCGACAGCGGCTGATGGTCATTGAGAATATTCACCTGGTGATCGAAGTCGGCGTAGTGCTGGGTCGAGGCCCAGATCATGTACAGCAGGCTCGAGGGTTCCACCGGCAGGATGCGTTTGTCGTCCACCCACTGGCGGATTTTCGCTTCTTTCATCTTGGCCCAGTCGTACAGGCTGGCGTCCAGTGTCTCGCTCAGGGTCGGTGCGCCGTGGATGATTTCGTTGGCCCAGACTTTCGAACCGTAGGGCCGGCTGCGGGAGTGGTTCATCTTGGCGCGGATGTAGCTGCTGAGCACCACCCGCGGGTCATCGAACATCTCGAAGCACAGCGCATCCTGTTTCCACACTTCCAGCAGGCCCAACAGTACGGCGCTGTATAGCTCGGTCTTGGTGCTGAAGTAGTAATGCAGATTGGAACGCGGCAGTTGCACCTCGGCGGCGATGTCGGCCATGGCGGTGCTGCCGAAGCCTTTTTCGGCGAAAACCTTCTCGGCCCCCAGCAGAATTTTCTCGACGTTACTGCGACGAATCTCGATCTTGTGATTGCCCATGAGGGCTCCCTGACAACAGCGTTAAACAAGACTAGCATCCGCTCTACCTCGCGGCGACAGGGTAAAAGCAAACTTCGTATAACTCGCGTTGCGCGACTAAACTTGCGCCCACATCGAACCTGTCGCCGAGGGACTCAACATGCGCTTCAAGAAAACCCTGACCACTACCGTCCTGCTCGGCTCGCTGCTCGCCGCTTCGTCGGTATGGGCACACGCCCACTTGAAAAGCCAGACGCCTGCCGCCGACAGCACCGTCAGCGCGCCGGCAGAGTTGAGCCTGGTCTTTTCCGAAGGGGTCGAAGCCGACTTCTGCAAAGTCACGATCACCAAGGACGGTGCCGATGTACTGGTGAAAAGCCTGATCACCCAAGGCGGCGATAAAAAGACCCTGATCGTCACCCCGGCCGTCCCATTGACCAAAGGCGACTACAAAGTCGAGTGGCACGTCGTGTCGGTCGATACCCACAAAAGCGAAGGTGCTTACGCGTTCACGGTCGGCCAGTAATACATGACGAGCGCGATGGTGCTGTGCCGTTTCCTGCATTTCACCGTGGTGCTGATGCTATTCGGGGCGTGGGTGTTCAGGCCACTGCTGTTGGCGCGCGGCACAACGCTGGATCAGCTACTGGCCCGTGTCAGCCGTTGGCTGGCGGCCGTGGCGCTGATCAGCGGTGTTGGCTGGTTGCTGCTGGTCACCGCCAGCATGGCTGGCGCCTGGGACGCAGCGTTCGAGCCATCGACCTTGCGCCTGGTACTGGACCGTACTTTTTTTGGTCAGGTCTGGCGCTGGCACCTGGTGCTCAACGCGGTGCTGGTCGTGTTGCTGCTGACACCGCTGCGCGCCAACCGGCCCTTGCAAATTATTCTCGGCAGCTTGCTGATGGCGACCCTGGCCCCGGTCGGTCATGGCGCCATGCTCGACGGTATCGAAGGCCAACTGCTGATCCTCAATCAACTGGTGCACCTGACCTGCGTCGGTGCCTGGCTCGGTGGCTTGATGTTGCTGGTGATGATCCTGTGGCGACCTGACGGGCATTCCATCAGCGCGCTGTTGCAGCGCTTCAGTGGTGTCGGTTACGCGTTGGTGGCCGGGTTGGTGGTCACTGGCCTGATCAACGTGCGGGTGCTTACAGGGGCCTTCTGGCCGACGCCCCTGCTGTCCGGGTTTGCCTTGATTCTGTCGTTCAAGGTCACGTTGGTTGCGGCAATGCTTGGGTTGGCCTTGTTTAACCGGCTGCGGGCCAACGATTGCCAACCGCGTCTGGCGACCTTGCGCAAGAGCGTGATGCTGGAATGGCTGCTGGGGATGGGCGCGGTGGCAGCGGTCTCACTACTCGGCACCATGCCGCCGATGATTTCCAGCTGACACCCCCCAATCACCTGTGGGAGCGAGCCTGCTCGCGAATAGCAATCTCACATTCACCCTCAATGTTGACTGACAGTCCGTCTTCGCGAGCAGGCTCGCTCCCACAGGGTCAACGAAGCCCCATGTCATCGTACAACTTCTGATTGACAACACGTAAAGCCCTCGCAAATAATCGCCCTCATGTTGTACGACGACGTATGACAAACATAACAACAAAAAACAAGAGAGCGTCACAGTGAGCAAACTCGCCCGCAATTCATCCCTCCGCAGTCTCCGTCCCATCTTTGCCCGTCGTCATACCCTGAGCCTGATCGGTTGCAGTAGCCTCGCCCTCGCCCTGCCCATGGTCAGCCAGGCCGAAGGTTTCACCGATGACGCCAAAGCCACGCTGAACCTGCGCAACGCCTACTTCAACCGCAATTTCACCAACCCGGCCTACCCCCAGGGCAAGGCTGAAGAGTGGACGCAGAACTTCATCCTCGATGCCAAATCCGGTTACACCCAGGGCCCGGTCGGCTTCGGTGTGGATGTGCTGGGGCTGTACTCGCAAAAGCTCGATGGCGGCAAAGGCACTGGCGGTACTCAGTTGCTGCCGATCCACGATGACGGCCGCCCTGCCGACAACTTCGGTCGCCTGGGCGTGGCGCTCAAGGGCAAGGTGTCGAAAACCGAATTGAAGGTCGGCGAATGGATGCCGGTGCTGCCGATCCTGCGCTCCGACGACGGCCGCTCGCTGCCGCAAACCTTCCAGGGCGCTCAGCTGACCTCCACTGAAATCAGTGGCCTGACGCTCTACGGCGGCCAGTTCCGCCAGAACAGCCCGCGCAACGATGCGAGCATGGAAGACATGTTCATGAACGGCAAAGCGGCGTTCACCTCGGACCGGTTCAACTTCGGGGGTGGCGAATACGCCTTCAACGACAAACGTACCCAGATCGGTGTGTGGTACGCCGAACTCAGCGATATTTATCAGCAGCAGTATTTCAACCTGACTCATAGCCAGCCTTTGGGCGACTGGACCCTGGGCGCCAACCTTGGCTATTTCATCGGCAAGGAAGACGGCAGCGCCCTGGCCGGCGACCTCGACAACAAAACCGCCTTCGCCCTGCTCTCGGCCAAGTACGGTGGCAACACGTTCTACGTCGGCCTGCAAAAACTCAGCGGTGATGATGTCTGGATGCGGGTCAACGGCACCAGCGGCGGCACCTTGGCCAACGACAGTTACAACTCCAGCTACGACAACGCCAAGGAAAAATCGTGGCAGGTGCGCCACGACTACAACTTCGTTGCCCTCGGCATTCCCGGCCTGACCCTGATGAACCGCTACATCAGCGGCGACAACGTGCACACCGGCACTATCACCGACGGCAAGGAGTGGGGACGCGAATCGGAACTGGCCTATACCGTGCAGAGCGGACCGCTGAAAAACCTCAACGTCAAATGGCGCAACGCGAGTATCCGCAAGAACTTCAGCACCAACGAGTTCGATGAAAACCGGATATTCATCAGCTATCCAATCAGCCTGCTGTAACCACTGTGGGAGCGAGCCTGCTCGCGAAAGCGGTTTAACATTCAACATTAATGTTGCCTGACTTGGCGCCTTCGCGAGCAGGCTCGCTCCCACAGGGTGAGTGTCTTGCCCCCCGTTAATTTCCGCCAAAGTTGCGTTGACAAAAACCGGGAAGCCTTACGATACTTCGACAATGTCGTACGACAACCTACAACAATTTCATGACAACCTGTCCGGGGACTCCCATGACGACCACTTCAACAGCCCGCGCCCCTTTCAATCGCCTGCTTCTGACCGGTGCTGCCGGTGGCCTGGGCAAAGTCTTGCGCGAAAGCCTGCGCCCCTATGCCAATGTCATTCGCCTGTCGGACATCGCCGACATCGCCCCGGCCATCGATGATCGCGAAGAAGTCGTACCCTGCGACCTCGCCGACAAGCACGCCGTGCATCAATTGGTCGAAGGCGTGGACGCCATCCTGCACTTCGGCGGCGTGTCCACCGAGCATTCCTTCGAAGAGATCCTCGGCGCCAACATCTGCGGCGTGTTCCACATCTATGAAGCCGCGCGCCGTCACGGTGTGAAACGCGTGATCTTCGCCAGCTCCAACCATGTCATCGGCTTCTACAAGCAGGATGAAGTCATCGATGCCCGCTCCCCTCACCGCCCGGACAGCTACTACGGTTTGTCCAAGTCCTATGGCGAAGACATGGCGACCTTTTACTTCGATCGCTATGGCATCGAAACCGTCAGCGTGCGGATCGGCTCTTCGTTCCCGGAACCACAAAACCGCCGGATGATGAGTACCTGGCTGAGCTTCGGCGACCTCACCCAATTGCTCGAACGCGCGTTGTACACCCCGGGCGTCGGCCACACCGTGGTCTACGGCGTGTCCGACAACAAGGACATCTGGTGGGACAATCGCTACGCTGCCGCGCTGGGTTATGCCCCGAACGACACCTCCGAAGTGTTTCGCGAAAAAGTCGAGACCCAACCCATGCCCGCCGCCAATGATCCGGCACGGGTCTATCAGGGCGGTGCCTTCTGCGCGGCGGGTCCGTTCGGCGACTGAAACCCTTCCTGCTGATCACTTGATCCCCACAACAAAATCCCAAGGGAATGAGTTGCCATGCAAGCCGAATTGATTGTCGATGCCCGCAACGCAGTCGGTGAAAGTCCGGTCTGGGTCCCCGGGGAAAACGCCCTTTACTGGGTCGATATCCCTGCCGGGGGCCTGCAACGCTGGAACGCTGATACCGGTCATGTCGACGCTTGGAAAACCCCGGAAATGCTCGCGTGCATCGCCCGCCATCCCGACGGTGGCTGGGTCGCAGGCATGGAGAGCGGCTTTTTCCACCTGACGCCGCACACTGACGGCAGTCTCGACAGCGAACCTCTGGCCCATGTCGATCATGCCCGCCCGGACATGCGCCTCAACGATGGTCGCTGTGACCGTCAGGGGCGTTTCTGGGCCGGCAGCATGGTGCTGAACATGGGCGCCAATGCAGCCGACGGCATGCTTTATCGCTACAGCGCCGGGCAACCCGGGCCGTTGGCGGCACAGCTGGGCGGCTTCATCGTGCCCAACGGCCTGGGCTTCAGCCCGGACGGACGCACGATGTACCTGTCCGATTCCCATCCATCGGTCCAGCAGATCTGGGCCTTCGACTACGACATCGACAGCGGCACACCGTCCAATCGCCGGGTCTATGTCGACATGAACCGGTTTGCCGGTCGCCCCGACGGCGCGGCCGTGGATGCCGAAGGCTGCTACTGGATCTGCGCCAATGACGCCGGGTTGATTCACCGCTTCACCCCCGACGGTCGTCTCGACCGCTCCCTGGCCGTTCCCGTGAAAAAACCGACCATGTGCGCCTTCGGTGGCAGTCGACTGGACACGCTGTACGTGACCTCGATTCGCCCCGGTGACGACCATGATCCACAGTCACTCGCCGGTGGCGTATTCGCCCTCGATCCCGGCGTCAAGGGCTTGCCCGAGCCGCTATTTCAGGATCGTTGATATCTTCTCCATGACCATGAAACTGCTCGAAATCAAAGACGAACTCACCCACCTCACCCTCGCCCCCGAACTCGGCGCGAGCATCGTCAACTGGACCGTGCGCGGCAGCGGCCAACCCCTGTTGCGCCACGCCGATGCACAGGCACTGAACACCGGCTTGCCGGGCAAACTCGGCTGCTTCCCGCTGGTGCCCTGGTCCAACCGCATCGCCGAGGGCGGTTTCGACTGCCCCGACGGCTGGCTGGCCCTGGCACCCAACAGCCTCACCGATCCGTTGCCGATTCATGGCAGTGCCTGGCAACAGCCATGGCAAGTGGTTTCCCAATCAGCGGACGAAGTGGTCCTGCAACTCGACAGCACGACTCCGTTTGCTTATCGCGCCCGGCAACGTTTTCATCTGAGCGAAGGCCGGCTGAGTATCCAGCTGCGAGTGACGCACCTGGCTGAAAGCGCGGCATGGCATGGCCTTGGATTGCACCCCTACTTTCCGCGCACGGCAAACACCCGCCTGCAGGCCCGGGCGGAGCAGGTCTGGTTGAGCGACGCATCGAAACTGCCGACCCGGCTCGTTGCACTGCCCGCGCAATGGGACTTCCAGCAATCCAATGCGCTGCCCGAAACCCTGGTCGACAACGGCTTTTGCCAGTGGAACGGCCACTGCCTGATCCAGCAGCCCGACCTGGGTTATGAACTGGAGTGCCAGGCCATCGGCAGCGATTACTACCTGCTCTACTGCCCGGCAGGACTGAACTTTTTCTGTATCGAACCGGTCAGCCACCCGGTCAACGCGCATCACCTACCCGGTCGGCCAGGCCTGCGGTTACTGGAACAAGGTCAGAGCACGCAACTGAGCTTCACCCTGCACTACCGGGCGCTCTCGGCCGGCACACCCAACAACTGACTTAACACCGCTCGCAATTTGCCAGGCTTGACCGGTTTGTTCAGCAATGGTGCGTCGAGCCGTTGCAGCGAACGCCGGCACTGGTCGGTACGGTCAGCGGTGATGATCACGGCGGGAATGCACTGGTGGAAATGCTCGCGCAAATGCCGCACCACATCACAACCCACCATGCCGTGGTCGAGGTGATAGTCCG
The DNA here is from genome assembly GCF_003634475.1 of Pseudomonas sp. WPR_5_2. Lineage (NCBI taxonomy): Bacteria > Pseudomonadati > Pseudomonadota > Gammaproteobacteria > Pseudomonadales > Pseudomonadaceae > Pseudomonas > Pseudomonas sp. WPR_5_2. Next base: position 798,520 of record NZ_RBLA01000001.1, read on the forward strand.
CCAGAACCAGTTCCGGTGCCCTGCCTGCCAAGGCCGCCAGCGCCGAGGCTTCATCGGTAGCCGTCACCACTTCGCACCCCCACTGCCCAAGCAACGCACTCATGCTCTCGAGGATGCTCACTTCATTGTCCAGCACCAACAGACGCCGACCCGGTAACGGGTTGCCGGTACTCGGCTGGGGCACGACCTGACTGATGGGCAACGGCACTTCGTGGGAAAGCGGCACGTCGATACTGAACATCGATCCTCGCCCCGGCAGCGAATGCACGCCAATCCGGTAGCCGAGGATTTTGGCGATGCGCTCAACGATGGCCAGCCCCAGCCCCACGCCTTTGCGGTCGGCGGCGCGACCGACATCCAACTGGTTGAATTCGAGGAAGATCGAGTCGAGCCTGTCCGCCGCGATTCCGCGCCCGGTGTCCCAGACTTCCAGGCGCAAATACTCGCCCCGGCGTCGGGCGCCGAGCAGGATGCTGCCTTCGTCGGTGTAGCGGCAGGCATTGCTGAGGAAATTGCGCAGGATCCGCGTCATCAAGCGCAAATCGGTGCTGATGGCGTAATCACCCATGTGCACTCGCAGCCTCAACCCTGCAGCCTGGGCCACCGACTGGAACTCTGACACCAGCGGACCGAGCAATTCATCGAGGCGGTACGGTGCGATGTCCGGCTTGACCGCCGACTGATCCAGTCGGGAAATGTCCAGCAGATCAGTGAGCAGGTCTTCGGCCCCTTCCAGCGCCTGATGCGTGCGTTCGACCAGCACCTGTTCGACCTCCGGCAATTTGCGCTCGCGCAAGGTCGAAATCAGCAACCGGGCAGCGTTCAACGGTTGCAGCAGGTCATGACTGGCGGCAGCAAGGTATTTGTCCTTGCTGCGGTTGGCGGCTTCAGCGGCGTCACGGGCATCGCGCAAGGCCTGGGCGATCTGTTTACGCTGGGTGATCTGCTGCTGCAGGTTGCGGTTGGCTTCAAGCAGTTCATCGGTGCGTGCGGTGACGCGCTGTTCCAGCTCATCGTTGAGTTGTTGCAGGCGCTCCTGTGCCTGTTTGCGTTCGGTGATATCGGCGACAAAACCTTCCACCAGACCTTCCTGGCCAGGCTTGAGCAACAGGTTCATCAACACATCGATATGGCTGCCGTCCTTGCGCCTCAGGCGGGTTTCGTAACCGTGCAGGCTGCGTTGCTGCTGGAGGATTTCGCCAATGCTTTGCAGCTCCTGCAAGCCACCGGCAAACAGATTGCTGGCCAGATCGTTCAGGGAAAACAGCACCTCCTGCGGATCCTGATAGCCGAGCATGCGTGCCATCGCCGGGTTGGCGGCGCGCAACCCGTCTTGCAGGCTGGCCTGGAAAATCCCGTGGACCGCATTTTCAAACAGCCACTTGTAGCGGTTGCGCTCGGCCTCCAGTTCATCGAGGCGCGCGGCCAGCTCCGGGTAATGGCTCTTGCGCGCCGAATGGCTGCCCAACCCCAGCAGCCCGGCCAACGCCCGCTGTTGCTCGTCAGAGGGCTTCGCCATAAACAACCTCGACATCGCGCTGACTGGACTCGCGCGGATTGGTCAGGATGCACGGATCGTCCATGGCGTGTTGCGACAGGAACGGAATGTCCGCGGTACTGACCCCGTGCAAACCGAGGGTTTCGTGGAAGCCGATGGCATGCTTCAGGGCAATCAGGTGTTCGACCAGGCGCCCGCAGATCTGCCGCTGATTCAATCCTCGGCAATCGATACCGAAGGTCTCGGCGATCACCTTGAAACGCTCCGGTGACGAGCTGTAATTGAACGCCACCACGTGCTCCACCAGCACGGCGTTGCACAGGCCGTGGGGCAGATCGAGAAAGCCGCCCAGGCTGTGGGACATGGCATGCACCGCCCCCAGGATCGCGTTGGAAAACGCCAGCCCGGCCTGCATGCTGCCGAGCATGATTTTTTCGCGCAAAGCGATGTCCGTCGGGTTGGCGATCATCTGCACCAGATTGCCATTGATCAGGCGCATGGCCTCCAGTGCATGGGGATCGGTCAGCGGCCCGTGGCCGGTGGACACAAAGGCCTCGATGGCATGCACCAGCGCGTCGATGCCGGTACAGGCCGACAGGAACGGGTCCATGCTCAGGGTGGTTTCCGGGTCGATCAGCGACACGTCCGGCACCACTGCCTTGCTGACGATGGAGAACTTCATGCGCTCCTGCTGGTTGGAAATGATCACGAACTGCGAGACATCCGCCGAGGTGCCGGCCGTGGTCGGGATCAGGATCAGCGGCGGGCTCGGCACGCGGATGGTATCTACCCCTTCGAACTCGAGAATGCTGCGGCCGTGGGCAACCACAATGCCGATGCCCTTGCCGCAATCCATCGGGCTGCCGCCGCCGACGGCCACGATCACGTCACAGTGGTTTTCCCGATACAGCTCGGCACCGAGCATGACTTCTTCGACCCGTGGGTTGGGCGACACGGCGCTGTAAAGGCAGTATTCGATGTCCAGGGCTTGCAGGCTGGCCTCGACGTCGGCGACCCAACCGGCGGCAATCACCCCTGGATCACTGACCACCAGCACCTTGCGTGCGCCAAAGGTCTTGGCGTAATTGCCAACGTTATGCCGGCAGCCGGCACCGAAGATGATTTCAGGCGAGACGAATTTACGCAGTTGACTGAGACTCTGGCTCATTGGAAAGCCTGTTTTTATTGTTTTGGAAGGTAAGGCCACACTAACGCATCCGGCAGTGAATGCAATCAGACCAAGGTCACCTGCCCGGCTCCCTAATTCACCACAGCCCCCCTGTGGGAGCGAGCAGGCTCGCTCCCACAGGGGATTTTCGCTGCCTGGTCTATCCGCGATAGATCAGGCGCGAAGCCTTCTCATTGCGCAACGTCAGGTGTTCCATCCCCAACCCCGGCGCTTCGGCCTCCTCACGGGCCTTGAGGATGACGCCATGGTGCGGCGACTTGCTGCACACCGGGTCGGCCTGCTCGGCATCGCCGGTCAGCATGAACGCCTGACAGCGGCAACCACCCAGGTCCTTGTGCTTTTCATCGCAGGAACGACACGGCTCCTTCATCCAGGCATCGCCGCGAAAACGGTTGAAGCCGAACGACTCGTTCCAGATGTGGCTGATGCTGTGCTCGCGCACGTTGGGAAACGGCACCGGCAATTGCCGCGCGCTATGACACGGCAGCGCCGTACCGTCGGGGGTGATGTCGAGAAACAGGTTGGCCCAGCCGTTCATGCAGGTCTTGGGGCGCTCTTCGTAGTAGTCCGGGGTGACGAAAATCAACTTGCAGGGATGGCCCTGGGTCTCAAGGCGCTGGCGATATTCGTTGGTAATGCGTTCGGCGCGCTGCAATTGCTCGCGGGTCGGCAACAGGCCGACGCGGTTGAGCTCGGCCCAGCCATAGAACTGGCAGGTGGCCAATTCGACGAAATCGGCTTCCAGCTCCAGGCACAGGTCGATGATCCGGTCGATCCTGTCGATGTTATGCCGATGAGTGACAAAATTGAGCACCATCGGATAACCCTGGGCTTTCACCGCCCGGGCCATGGCCAGCTTCTGCGCGAAGGCCTTGCGCGAGCCGGCGAGCATGTTGTTCACCGCTTCGTCGGCCGCCTGGAAACTGATCTGGATATGATCGAGCCCGGCGACCTTGAAGTCGCGCACTTTCTGTTCGGTCAGACCGATGCCCGAGGTGATCAGGTTGGTGTAGTACCCCATGTCCCGCGCCGCCTTGATCAGCTGCGCCAGGTCCTGGCGCACCAGTGGCTCGCCACCGGAAAAGCCCAATTGAGCGGCGCCCATGTCCCGCGCTTCGCGAAACACACGAATCCATTCTTCGGTGCTCAATTCCTCGCCGTGTCGGGCGAAATCCAGCGGGTTGGAACAGTAGGGGCATTGCAGTGGACAGCGATAGGTCAGCTCCGCCAACAACCACAATGGCGGCCCGGGTAGTGAGTCATTCGATCCAGAATTGCGCACGGGCCACCTCCAGGAATGCCAGCACATCCTCGTCGATCCCCGGCACGCCGGGGAAACTCGCCGTCAGCCGGTCAATGATCGCCGCCACGCTACGCTGTCCGTCCAGCAGATCGAGGATCTGCCCGGCACTGGCATTGAGTTTGATCATGCCCTCGGGGTACAGCAGCACATGACAATCCTGGCGCGGTTCCCATTGCAGTCGAAAACTCCGACGCAATGACGGCGATTGCTCGCGACCGATGCCACTCACAGGGCAATCCCCCGATGCCAGACGTTTTCACCGGTGACCGTGTGATATGGCGGACGCTCCAACTCATAAGCCATGCTCATGGCGTCGAGCATGCTCCACAGCACATCGAGTTTGAATTGCAGGATTTCCAGCATGCGCTGTTGCGCGTCAAAGGTGACGTAATGCGCCAGGGTGATGCGCAAACCGTGCTCGACATCCCGTCGGGCCTGACTCAGGCGCGTGCGGAAATACTCATAGCCGGTCGGATCGATCCACGGGTAGTGCTGAGGCCAGCTGTCCAGTCGCGACTGGTGGATCTGTGGTGCGAACAACTCGGTCAGCGAGCTGCTGGCGGCTTCCTGCCAGCAGGCACGACGGGCGAAATTGACGTAGGCATCCACCGCAAACCGCACCCCAGGCAACACCAGCTCCTGGGACAGAATCTGCTGTCGATCCAGCCCCACCGCTTCGCCCAGGCGCAGCCAGGCTTCGATGCCGCCTTCGCTGCCGGGGGCGCCGTCGTGGTCCAGCAGGCGCTGAATCCACTCACGGCGGATTTCGCGGTCGGGGCAGTTGGCCAGAATCGCGGCGTCTTTCAGCGGGATGTTCACCTGATAGTAGAAACGGTTGGCGACCCAGCCCTGGATCTGCTCGCGGGTGGCGCGGCCGGCGTACATGGCTTGGTGGAAGGGGTGATGGATGTGGTAGTAGGCGCCCTTGGCGCGCAGGGCGGCTTCGAATTCGGTCGGGGTCAACGCTGTATCGGTCATTGCGGGTCTCCGGGAAATCTTCGGTGTCTGGTCCGGCCTCATCGCTGGCAAGCCAGCTCCCACAGGGATCTGCGGTGTACACAATACCTGTGGGAGCTGGCTTGCCAGCGATGGGGACCTCAGCTACAGCACAATATCCATGCCGTCATAAGCCACCTCGATCCCACGCCGCTCCAGCAGCGCCCGCTCGGCCGAGTCTTCGTCGAGGATCGGGTTGGTGTTGTTGATGTGAATCAGCACCTTGCGCTGGCGACCAAAACCTTCCAGCACCTCCAGCATGCCGCCCGGCCCGCTCTGCGCCAGATGGCCCATGTCGCTGCCCAGGCTCTGGCCGACATCGCAAATCCGCATCTCGTCATCGCGCCATAACGTGCCGTCCAGCAACAGGCAATCGGCGCGCTGCATCCAGCCCAGCAGTTCGTCGTCGACTTGCCCCAGCCCCGGTGCATAGAACAGCGAGGCACCGCTGCGCAGATCCTCGATGAACAAGCCGATGGTGTCCCCCGGTTGCGGATTGCCGCGATTGGGCGAGTACGGCGGTGCGTTGCTGACCAGGGGAATCGCGCGAAATTGCAGGTGGGCGCAGGCCGGAATCTGAAACGGCTCGCGGTCCAGACCTATGGGTTGCCAGCGCAACCCGCCGTTCCAATGCGCAAGCATGGTGAACAACGGGAAACCGCTGCTCAGGTCCTGATGCACCCGCTCGCTGCACCAGACGTCATGCGGGCAACCTTCGCGCAGGCTCAGCAGACCGGTGCAGTGATCGATCTGGCTGTCCAGCAACACCACGCCAGCGATGGCGCTATCGCGCAACCGGCGCGCCGGTTGCAGCGGCGTAAAACTGTCGAGTTGCGCGCGGATGTCCGGCGAAGCGTTGCACAGCACCCAGTCCACACCGTCGTCGCTCAGGGCAATCGACGACTGCGTGCGCCGTTGTGCGCGCAGGCTGCCATTGCGTACGCCCGCGCATTGGCGGCAATTGCAGTTCCACTGCGGAAAACCACCGCCGGCGGCGGATCCGAGTACACGGATGTACATGAGCAATGCTCCAGAAGGCAGACCCGGCCAACGCAGCGCTGGCCGGGTGAACAATCAACGGTTGGCGAAATACATCGTCACTTCGAAGCCAATGCGCAGATCGGTAAACGCGGGTTTAGTCCACATGGGTCATTCCTCTTCTTGTGCCGGGCGATTCCGGTAGCACCATTAATGCACGGGGCGCCGGGCGCCCGAATGCTACTTTCGAAGGAGGTCTAGGGGTGCGTTGGTAGGGGGGTGACGGACAAACGAAAACCATTGTGGGAACGAGCCTGCTCGCGAAGAGGCCGGCACATTCACCCTTGATGTTGAATGTCAGTCCGTCTTCGCGAGCAGGCTCGCTCCCACAGGGGAATGTGGTGGATTTAAAGGATCAGAAGAAGCCCAGCGGATTGATGTCGTAGCTCACCAGCAAGTTCTTGGTCTGCTGATAATGATCGAGCATCATCTTGTGGTTTTCACGGCCGACGCCGGATTTCTTGTAGCCACCGAACGCGGCGTGCGCCGGGTACAGGTGGTAGCAGTTGGTCCATACCCGCCCGGCCTTGATCGCCCGGCCCATGCGGTAGGCACGATTGATGTCGCGGGTCCACAGGCCGGCGCCGAGGCCGAACTCAGTGTCATTGGCAATCGCCAGGGCTTCGGCTTCATCCTTGAACGTGGTGACACCCACCACCGGGCCAAAGATTTCTTCCTGGAATACCCGCATCTTGTTAGTGCCCTTGAGCAGGGTCGGCTGGATGTAATAGCCGCTGGACAGGTCACCCTCCAGACGCTCGGCCGCGCCGCCGGTGAGCAACTGGGCGCCCTCCTCCCGGGCGATGTTCAGGTACGAGAGGATCTTGTCGTATTGCTGCTCCGATGCCTGGGCGCCAACCATGGTGTCGGTGTCCAGCGGGTTGCCGCGCTTGATCTTGACGATCTTCTTCATGACTTCGGCCATGAACGGCTCATAGATCGACTCTTGCACCAGTGCCCGGGAGGGACAGGTGCACACTTCGCCCTGGTTGAAGAACGCGAGCACCAGGCCTTCGGCGGCTTTTTCGATGAACGCGGGTTCGGCACTCATGATGTCTTCGAAAAAGATGTTCGGCGACTTGCCGCCCAATTCAACGGTGCTCGGAATAATGTTCTCGGCGGCGCAATGCATGATGTGCGCCCCCACCGGGGTCGAGCCGGTGAAGGCGATCTTGGCGATGCGTTTGCTGGTGGCCAGCGCCTCGCCGGCTTCGCGACCGAAGCCCTGGACGATATTCAGCACGCCCGCCGGCAGCAGGTCGGCAATCAGTTCGGCGAAGACCATGATCGACAGCGGCGTCTGCTCCGCTGGCTTGAGCACGATGCAGTTACCGGCGGCCAGAGCGGGCGCGAGTTTCCAGGCGGCCATCAGCAGCGGGAAGTTCCACGGGATGATCTGCCCGACCACGCCCAATGGCTCGTGGAAATGATAGGCGGTGGTCAGCTCGTTGATCGCGGCGGCGCCGCCTTCCTGGGCACGGATGCAGCCGGCGAAGTAACGGAAATGGTCGGCGGCCAACGGCACGTCGGCGTTCAGGGTTTCACGCACGGCCTTGCCGTTGTCCCAGGTTTCGGTGACGGCGAGGATTTCCAGGTTCTGTTCGATGCGGTCGGCGATTTTCAACAACACCAGGGAGCGGTCCTGGGCCGAGGTTTTGCCCCAGGCGTCAGCGGCGGCATGGGCCGCGTCGAGGGCCTTGTCGATGTCGGCGGCGCTGGAGCGCGGGAATTCGGCAATCACTTCGCCGTTCACCGGCGAGGTGTTGGTGAAGTACTCGCCATTGACCGGTGCGACGAATTCACCGCCGATAAAGTTGCCGTAGCGGGGTTTGAAGGAAACGACGGCACCGGGTGTTCCGGGTTGGGCGTAAATCATGATGAGGCCTCTGTCTGGGTCGATGCCTGCCATGGCGACAGGCGATGAACCGATACTAGAGAGCCCCGCGCACCACACGAATACATCATTGGCAGGAGGGGCTCTCGTTATTTGGTAGTAGGTCCTGCGCTGATCCCTGTGGGAGCGAGCCTGCTCGCGATGACGGTGTGTCAGTCGACAACTTTGTTGACTGTGCCGGCCCCTTCGCGGGCAAGCCACGCTCCCACCGGGTTTGGTGTCGATTGCATAATTCGAGAACGACACAAGAACCTGTGGGAGCGAGCCTGCTCGCGATGGCGGTGTGTCAATCGACAACTTTGTTGACTGTGCCGGCCCCTTCGCGGGCAAGCCACGCTCCCACCGGGTTTGGTGTCGATTGCATAATTCGAGAACGACACAAGAACCTGTGGGAGCGAGCCTGCTCGCGATGGCGGTGTGTCAG
>NZ_RBLA01000001.1:806869-859021 GCF_003634475.1 Pseudomonas sp. WPR_5_2
CAAGCCACGCTCCCACCGGGTTTGGTGTCGATTGCATAATTCGAGAACGACACAAGAACCTGTGGGAGCGAGCCTGCTCGCGATGGCGGTGTGTCAGGCGACATCATTGTTGGATGTGCTGGCCTCATCGCGAGCAGGCTCGCTCCCACAAGGGGGCAGGTGTTGAGTTCGGGATCAGTGCTTGGCCACCAGATCCTTCGGCAACTTGAAGGTCCAGAGCATGCCGCCCTGGTTGAAATCCTTCACCCGCTTGGCCACTTCGCCGCCCCACAGCGGAACCGCGCCGCCCCAGCCGGACAGCACCGAGACGTACTGCTCGCCGTCCATTTCCCAAGTCACGGGTGAGCCGAGCACGCCGGAGCCAGTCTGGAACTCCCAGACCTTCTCGCCGGTCTTGGCATTGAACGCCTGCAGGAAACCTTCCGGCGTGCCGGTAAACACCAGGTTGCCCTTGGTGGTCAGCACCCCACCCCACAACGGCGCGTAGTTCTTGTGCCGCCAGACTTCCTTGCCGGTCTTCGGATCGATGGCCCGCAGCACACCGATGTAGTCTTCATTCAACGGTTTGATGGTGAACCCGGCGCCAAGGAACGCTGCGCCTTTCTTGTAGGCAATCCCTTCGTTCCAGATGTCCATGCCCCACTCGTTGGACGGCACGTAGAACAGTCCGGTGTCCTTGTTGTAGGCCATCGGCATCCAGTTTTTCGCGCCGAGAAACGCCGGCGCCACGAACACCGAACTGCCCTTGGCTTCTGAACCCGGCGCACCGGGACGGCTGGCTTCGTTGTAGATCGGCCGGCCGGTTTTATCCAGACCCGTGGCCCAGGTGATCTTGTCCACGAACGGGAAACCACGGATGAACTTGCCGTTGGTGCGATCCAGCACGTAGAAGAAGCCGTTGCGGTCGGCGGTGGCCGCCGCTTTGATTTCCTTGCCGCCTTCGTTGTAGTTGAACGACACCAGCTCGTTCACGCCGTCATAGTCCCAGCCATCGTGGGGCGTGCTCTGGAAGTGCCACTTGATGGTGCCGTCGTCCGGGTTGAGCGCCAGGCGCGACGATGAGTAGAGATTGTCGCCCGGGCGCAGGTGCGAGTTCCATGGTGCCGGGTTGCCGGTGCCGAACAGCAGCAGGTTGGTTTCCGGATCGTAATAGCCGCCAAGCCAGGGCGCCGCACCGCCGGTCTTCCACAGGTCGCCCGGCCAGGTCTTGCCTGCCTCGCCACCAGAGATACCGTTTTCCACGGCCTTGCCGTCCTTGTACACGTAACCCATATGGCCCTCGACCGTCGGCCGGGTCCACAGCAAGTCACCGTTTTTCGGATCGTAAGCTTCGATCTTGCCCACCACGCCGAACTCGCCACCGGCCACGCCGGTAATCAGCTTGCCGTTGACCACCAGTGGCGCGGCGCTGATTGAGTAGCCTTCCTTGTGGTCGGCGACTTTCTTGCTCCAGACAACTTTACCGGTGTCCTTGTTCAGCGCCACGAGCTTGGCGTCGAGGGTGCCGAAGATCACCAGGTCGCCATACAGCGCGACACCGCGGTTGATCACGTCACAGCAGGGGCGAATGTCATCGGGCAGGCGCGCATCGTATTGCCAGAGCTTCTTGCCGGTGCGTGCATCCACGGCGAACACCCGAGAGTACGACCCGGTCATGTACATCACGCCGTCCTTAACCATCGGCTGCGCCTGCTGGCCGCGCTGTTTTTCGCCGCCGAAGGAAAACGCCCACGCCGGGCGCAATTCCTTGACGTTCTCGACGTTGAGAATATCCAGCGGGCTATAGCGCTGCCCCTGAACGCCCAGGCCGTTGGTGACGACCTGCTCCGGGTTCTTGGGGTCTTGGAGAATGTCCTGGTCGGAAACGCCGGCCAGCGCCTGGCCGGACAACAGCATGGCACTGAGCAACAGGCTCAGGACGAAGGGCTGGCGACGTGCGGGTTGAGTCATGACGGCTTCCTCTGCGGTTTTTGTTATGCCCGGGAAATTTTCCCGGTCTGGTGCAGATTCTTGAGCGCCGCCGCCCTGCCAACAATTGGCCGCAATGTGGAGATTTCTAGTTCCTTGGTACAGGTTCGCCTCCCCCTGTAGGAGCGAGCCTGCTCGCGATGAACCCGAGAACGCCGCGGGGTGTCAGATTTCCAGCGTTATCGTTGACCACCATCGCGAGCAGGCTCGCTCCTACAGGGGGGCGGTGTTGATTATTGCTGCGTGGTGGAATCAACCCGTGTCATCTGTGCGCGCTCATAGCGCGGATACAGATGACTGATGCTGCGAATCAGCTCATAGCGACTCAGGCTGATCCCGGCGAATCGCTCCGGGATGGGACTGCGGATCATCTCGGCCATATCGCTGCCATTGGCCGCGCCGTCGCGCATCAGTTGATCGAGCCAGCTGAGGTAATCGTGCATCTGGACGAAGGGTTGTGCATCGCTGGCCACCGGTCCGTGACCGGGTACGATCAGTGACCAGGGCAACCCCTGCAGGGTCGCGATATCCCCCAGCCACACCGCCAGCCCTGGGCTGTTGGGCGTGGTCAGGGCCCGTTGATAAAACACCAGGTCCCCGGCGAACAGCACGCCGGTTTGCTGGTCGAGAATAGCCAGATCCGCACCCGTATGCCCACCCAGACCTATCAGGCGCAGATCATGATTCCCAAAACTTTCCACGCCAGGGGTCAGCGTTTGCGTCGGCAAGACCACCTCGGTGCCACGCATCCAGTCGCCCACCAGTCGATACATGTTTTCGGCCATGGCATCGCCCTGCTTTTTCAGCAGTTCGGTGGTGCCGGCCAGTGCGGCGATCGGCACGTCGGTGAAGGCCTGATTACCCAGTACATGATCGGGATGGTGATGGGTGAGCAACACCTGGATCACCGGTTTATCGGTGGTGGCGGCAATGGCCCGGCGCATGGCCTCGCCATAACGCTTCGAGGGTCCGGTGTCGATCACCACCACGCCGCGCTCGGTCACGATAAACGCGGTGTTGACGATATTGCCGCCATTGTCCTTGCCGAAATTATCGGTGCTGCCTTCCAGCAGCCAGGTGTCTTCGGCGATCTGCCGGGGCCTGAGCGAGTATTCGAGATCGGCCATGGCCGGCAGGCCGACGGCGATGAACAACAGCAGCATCCAGCGCATGACAGGCTCCTTTGGATCAGGGAATCGACGCATCAAATTGATTGCCGCTGTTATCGCGCAGCAGCAGGCGCGTCTGCCCTGCCCCCTCCAGATCGAACGCCAGGCTGGGGTTTTCGCTGACGGCGGGGAACAGTTCGAGGCGTGCCAGCAGTTGATCCTGTTGACCGCGCAACTCGGCCTGGTTGATAAAAAACTCCGGGATGCCGCTGACCATGCCGTTGTCCATCGGATGCGCCACCTGCAAGCGCAAGCGACTGAAATCCTTGCGCGGGTAGCGCCCGCCCAGCACCTCACCGACGTGTTCCTCCCAGCCCGGTTCGGTGCGTACCACGCTCGGCGCGGTGCAACCGCCGCCGGCCGCGTCGATCAGGGTCGAGCCGACATGCCACACCCCGTCACGGGTCAGGACCGCTGCGCGCAACGGTGTAGCCTGCTCGACGCGGATGCGGATCGACAGCCACGGCAGCACGCCAGTCACCGGCTCGAAATCGACGATTTTCGGCAAGGGATTGAGCTCGGCCCAGGCGAAGATTTTCACCACCTCGCCCTTGAACGCCCGGGCGTCGATCTCCAGGGGTACCTGTCGCGCATCTTCAGCAAAGGGCGGTGCCAGCAGCTTGACCCGCTCATCGAACACAAACGGTGCATCGCCCAGAAACTGCTTCTGATAAAAGGCCCACATCACCGATGGCACCGGGTCTTTGCCCGGACCAACTTCAGCGGCATGTACATTCAGGCTTAAACAGCAGGCCCACAGACAACTCCATTGCCATTTCATCGCCCACTCCTATTGGTACATTTCGGGCACGTCGTAGCGCAGGCCGTAATGCCCGTAGATGGATCTGACCGAACCCTCGCGGATCAGCCCTTCCAGCACTTCTTCCACGGCATACGCCAGTTGCCGGTTGCTTTCATGCACCGCCATGCCGATTTCCCAGAGTTGCTTGCCCATGTTCGGGTAGGCATTTTCGGCCAGCGCAATTTGCGGGTCGGCGGCTTCATGCACCTGCCAGTCGATCTCGCCGCGCATGGCCATGACCGCGTCGACCTCACCAGCCTTCATGGCGGCAAATGCCTGGGGCACGCCGGGGTAGTGATGGGTCTTGCCAGCGAGCATGCCGTTGAATACTGAGGTCAGGTAGAACGACGGCACGCTGTCGACTTCGACACCGATCGGGTGCTGCTCGAACACCGCAACGCTGGCGACTTTGTCGAGGCGGCGACGATCATAGGCGACTTGCCATTGCTCGTTCTGGTAAGGGCCGAACATCACCACATGGCCGTTTTCCAGTTCGCCAAGTTCATTGCGCTTTTGCGCGTAGTCGCGATCGTAAGGCACACGCATCATCAGGTCGGCCAGTTGCTGGTTGTGCAAGGCACTGGCACGCCAGATGTAGTCGCGCAGGTCGTCGTCGAGCTTTTCCCCGGGCGGCGCCCAGATCAGCGTCAGGCGCACGCCCAACGCCTTGGCCAGCGCCTGGGCCAACTCCACGTCGACGCCTTGGGGCTTGCCATCCTGCTCGAAACTGTAGGGCGCGAAATCCTTGTACACCGCCACCTTCAGCTCCCCGGCAGCGATCATTTCGTCGTAGTTGCGCACCTGCGCCTGCACCGACTGGCAGCACAGCCACACCGCGCCGAGCAATATCGCAAGCAGGCGCATGGGGTCACTCCTCGACGTGCACGGTGTCCAGATAAGTGCGAACCGCCCACAACGCTTCCTGACTCAGGTAGTCGGCCATTTTCGGCATGTACACCCGACCATCGCGCACTGCGCCATTGCGCACCCGTTCGACGAACCACTCATCACCGGCGTCAGCGGCATCGAGCATGCGCAAATCGGGGGCGATGCCACCGGACTTGGCTTCCAGGCCATGACAAGCCGCGCAGTTCTGGTTGTAGGCCGATGAGCCGATTTCCACTGCCTTATCGTGCTCCGGGGACGTACGGTAAGGATTCACCGAAGCCCAACCATCGGCATTGACCGGCACACCGGAATCCTTGATGGCAGTCAGTCCTTTGGTTTCGACGGCCTGTGGCACCACATTACCGTGGGCCCAGACGGAGCCGGCGCTGATAAGACCGGCCAACAGTCCGGTGACGAGCAAGGCGTTGCGTTTCGTTGTCATTGTTATGCCCTCAGGTTGCACGCAAAACCTCTTGGCAGAGGCTATGGCGCCATCTTAGGAACCCCGGCGCAGCGGTCCCATGCTGCTTTGGTGGCCGGCGTCTAATCCCTTGGTAGTAAGGCGTTTGGCGGGACGCCCGGATCATGTGGGCGCGCGCCGTGGAGCCGGTCGACGCCGATCAGGGTCAGGATCAGCAGAAATGGCAAAAGCAGTGCCTTGACGATACGCATGGTCAGTCCCCCCTGGAGTCATGGCCGCAAGAGCCCATGCTAAAACCGCGCCGACCGCCCGCAGCTACTACCTTGGTACTGGCTCGTCGATACTTTCTGCATATTTCCACGATGCCTGGGGCTTCCTATGCTGGCGCTACCTGTAATGGAGTGCCCTATGCGCCAGCTTGCCCCATACGCCCTGATCTACCTGTTGGCGATTGCCTGTGCCGCCGGGCTGGCGACCCAAAGCCAGGCCGCGGACGCGCCCTTGCAGGTACCCATCGGCTACCTGGGCTATCGCCCCGATCCCGGCCCGCTGCTGTCCAACGTGATTCCCGAACCCGCCGACGCCGGGCTGCGAGGCGCTGAACTGGCGATTATCGACAGCAACAGCACCGGGCGCTTTCTCAATCACAACTACAGCCTGGCCAGCGCCAGCGTCGATAGCCCCGAAGCCTTGCTCATCGCTGCGAAAGCCCAGCATGAACAAGGCCTGCGCCTGTTTGTGGTGAACGCGCCAGCCAGCAGCCTGCGCCAACTCAGTGCAGCCCTGCCCGACAGCCTGCTGTTCAACGCCGGCAGCCCCGACGACAGCCTGCGCACCACCGATTGCCTGGCGAACGTGCTGCACAGCTTGCCGAGCCGGGCGATGCTCGCCGACGCACTGGCGCAGTTCCTGGTGATACGTAAATGGCAACGGGTACTGCTGATCGTCGGCCCGACCGCCGATGACCAGGCCTACGCCGCCGCCCTGCGCCGGGCGGCCAAGCGCTTCGGCTTGCGGCTGGTTGCGGAGAAACCCTGGAGTTTCGATAACGATCAACGGCGCAGCGCCCAGGCCGACATGCCGCTGTTCACCCAGACCGCCGAATACGACGCGGTGCTGGTGGCGGACGAACGTGGGGACTTCGGCGAGTACGTGCCATACCAGACCTGGTACCCGCGCCCGGTCGCCGGCACCCAGGGCCTGACGCCGGTGGGTTGGCACAAGACCGTGGAAACCTACGGCGCCGCGCAGTTACAAAAGCGCTTCGAAGCCCTCGCCGGACGCTGGATGAACGACCGCGACTTCGCTGCGTGGATCGCCGTACGCAGCATTGCCAGCGCCGTGAGCAAACTGCGCCAGACCGAGCCGATGGCGATTCGTGCTCTGGAAATCAGCGATCAGTTGCCGCTGGACGGTTTCAAGGGGCGCAAGCTCAGCTACCGCCCGTGGAACGGCCAGCTGCGCCAACCGATTCCCATCGTGCAACCCCGGGCGCTGGTCAGCACTTCGCCGCAAGACGGCTTCCTGCACCCCTTCAACGAGATGGACAGCCTGGGTTACGACAAACCCGAGGTCAGCTGCCGCTTTCCCTGACCACAACAACTACAACAACAAGGACACTGTCATGCGCCGCACACTGCTTAGCCGTTCCCTACTCTCTTGGGCCCTGCTGCTTGCCGCCGGCCACGCGGTCGCCAGCACCGCCTGGGTCTCCAACGAAAAGGACAACAACCTGAGCCTGATCGACATGCAGACCCTGCAAGTCACCGAGACCCTGCCGGTCGGCCAGCGCCCCCGGGGTCTGCTGCTGTCCCACGACAACACGTTGCTGTACATCTGCGCCAGCGACTCGGACCGGGTTCAGGTGATGGACGTTGCCACCCGCAAGATCATCAAGGAACTGCCTTCGGGCAAGGACCCCGAGCAATTCGCCCTGCACCCCAACAACCGCTGGCTGTACGTCTCCAACGAAGACGATGCGCTGGTCACGGTGATCGACACCGAGACCTCCAAGGTCCTGGGACAGATCAACGTCGGCGTCGAGCCCGAAGGCATGGCGGTCAGCCCCGATGGCAAGTGGGCGGTGAACACCAGCGAAACCACCAACATGCTGCACTGGATCGACACCAGCACCCAAACCTTGGCCGACAGCACACTGGTAGATCAGCGTCCGCGTTTCGTCGAGTTCAGCAATGACGGTTCGCAACTCTGGGCCTCGGCGGAAATCGGCGGCACGGTGACGATTCTCGACGTCGCCAGCCGCCACATCCTCAAGACCCTGAACTTCCAGATCAAGGGCGTGCACCCGGACAAGGTGCAGCCTGTGGGGATCAAGCTCAGCGCCGACGGCAAATACGCCTTCGTAGCCCTGGGCCCGGCCAATCACGTGGCCGTCATCGACGCCAAGTCCTTCGAGATTCTTGATTACCTGTTGGTGGGCCGACGTGTCTGGCAACTGGCGTTTACGCCGGACCAAAAGCAATTGCTCGCCACCAATGGCGTCAGCGGCGATGTGTCGGTGATCGATGTCGACAGCCTCAAGGTCAGCAAGTCAGTGAAGGTCGGGCGTTACCCTTGGGGCGTGGTGGTGACGCCATGAACGCCCTGGAAGTCAGCGACCTGAACTTCTCCTATGGTTCTCGGGAAGCGTTGCGCCAGGTGAACTTCAACTTGGCACCGGGGCGTTTCGCCGCGTTGCTGGGGCCCAACGGCGCCGGCAAATCAACCCTGATCGCCCTGCTGACCCGGCTCTATGATTTGCAGCACGGCGATATCCGGGTGGGCAATTGCTCATTGCGCCAAGCGCCGCGCCCCGCGCTCAAACAGCTGGGCGTAGTGTTTCAGCAAAGCACCCTGGACCTGGACCTCAGCGTCGAACAGAACTTGCGTTATCACGCCGCGCTGCATGGTTTGTCGCGACATGAGACCGGCTTGCGCGTCAACGCGGAACTGGCCCGCCAGGGTCTGGATGAACGTCGCGGCGAGCGGGTACGAAACCTCAACGGCGGTCATCGCCGCAGGGTAGAAATCGCCCGCGCCCTGCTACATCAACCGCGCCTGTTATTGCTGGATGAGGCCAGCGCCGGCCTCGACCCGGCCAGTCGCCTGGCGCTCAACCGACACATTCGCACTCTTTGCCGCGAACAGCAGATCAGTGTGCTCTGGACCACTCACCTGCTGGATGAAGTGCAGCCCAGCGACGACTTGTTGATTCTCCATCAGGGCCGGCTGGTGGCCAGCGGACAGGCCGATGTGCTGAGCCTGGCGCACGGCGGCGACCTTGACACCGCCTTCACTTGCCTGACCACCACAGGAGCTGCCTGATGAATGCTTACTGGCAATGTTTCAGCGGCATCGTCCTGCGTGAATGGCTGCGCTTTGTGCTGCAACGCACGCGATTTCTCAGCGCCCTGGTACGGCCGCTGCTATGGCTGCTGGTGTTCGCCGCCGGTTTTCGCGCGGCACTGGGCATCGCCATTATCGAACCCTACGACACTTACATCCCATACGAGGTCTACATCATTCCGGGCCTGGCCTGCATGATCCTGCTGTTCAACGGCATGCAGGGCTCGCTGTCGATGGTCTACGACCGCGAAATGGGCAGCATGCGCGTGCTGCTGACCAGCCCCCTGCCCCGGACCTTTCTGCTGTGCAGCAAATTGCTGGCCACGTCGCTGATCTCGCTGTTGCAGGTGTATGCCTTCCTGGCGATTGCCTGGGTCTACGGCGTGCAGCCGCCGGCCATGGGCCTGCTGCTGGTGCTGCCCGCCCTGTTGCTGGTTGCATTGATGCTCAGCGCCCTGGGGCTGTTGCTGTCCAACGCCATCCGCCAGCTGGAAAACTTCGCCGGGGTGATGAACTTCGTGATTTTTCCGCTGTTTTTCCTGTCATCGGCGCTGTATCCGCTGTGGAAAATGCGCGAGGCCAGCGAATGGTTGTATTGGCTGTGTGCGGTCAATCCGTTCAGCCATGCGGTGGAGCTGGTGCGATTTGCCTTGTATGAGCGGTTCAACCCGCTGGCGCTGGCCGTGTGTGCGGGGCTGACGTTGGTATTCGCGCTCCTTGCCGTCCTGACCTTCAACCCCCAACACGCGGCCCTGCGCAAATCCACCTAACAAAACCAATCCCCTGTAGGAGCGAGCCTGCTCGCGAATGCGATCTGTCAGCCACATCAGAGTTTGATGTGCCACCGCAATCGCGAGCAGGCTCGCTCCCACAGGGGTTCTTCATTGGACGAGGAAAAATTACGACTTTAGTACTGGTTTTACCGACCTATCGTCGCATTCCCAACGCACTGCCACTGGCATGTAATGGGCGCATAACGATAAGGATCAATCCCCATGCCGCGTGCCCGACGTCGCCTGTTGCGTCCCACTCTCGCTGCGTTGTCGCTCAGCCTGTGGCTGGCTGGCGCGCAGGCGCAAACTCCGTTGTTTTCCCCTGATGGCTATCGCATCGACCTGTACCGCAGCCCCACGCCGGACCTCATGCAGGACGCGACCATCATCGATACACCCGTCCTGCAAACCCTGCTTGAGCAAAACCCGCCACCGGTGCTGATCGATGTCTATCGCCGCCAATGGCTGCAAGGTCGCTTCATCGAGGACCAACCTCACGAAAACCTGCCCGGCAGCCATTGGCTGGCCAACACCGGCGATGGCGAGCTGACGCCACAATGGCAGGACTACTTTGCGGGCAACCTGAAAAAGCTGACCCGTGGCGACCCGACGCGACCGCTGGTCTTCTACTGTCGCGCCGACTGCTGGCTGAGCTGGAATGCGGTCAAGCGTGCGGCGCGCCTGGGCTATACATCACTGTACTGGTACCGCGATGGCCTGGATGCCTGGCAAGCGGCCAAACTGCCGGTGACTCGAGCCCAGCCTGAACCCTTTCCCTGAGCTTTACGCGTGCACGTTGTTGCCACACCATAATCAAAATAATGAGGTGAAAGGCTATGTACAAAATTCTGATTGCCGACGATCACCCGCTGTTTCGCGAAGCCATACATAACGTCATCAGTGATGGTTTTGCCGGCAGTGAGGTGATGGAAACCGCCGACCTCGACAGCGCCCTGGCACTGACCCGGGACCACGATGACCTGGACCTGATCCTGCTCGACCTGAACATGCCCGGCATGCACGGGCTCAATGGCCTGATCAACCTGCGCAACGAAGCACCGACCATTCCCGTGGTGATCGTCTCTGCCGAACAGGACAAGCAGATCGTCCTGCAAGCCATCACCTATGGCGCGGTGGGCTTCATCACCAAATCCTCGCCCCGGACGCAAATGACCGATGCCATCCAGCAGATTCTCAATGGCAACGTCTACTTGCCGCCAGACATCATCCGCACGGCCAGAAGCAGCACGCATCGGCGCAACGACACGCCGAGCTTCCCACCGGAACTGCTCCAGGCCCTGACCCGCAAGCAGTTGCAGGTACTGGAACGCATGACCAAGGGCGAGTCGAACAAACAGATCGCCTACAGCCTGGAAATCGCCGAAACCACAGTCAAAGCTCACGTCTCGGCGATCCTGCGCAAGCTCAACGTGCACAACCGGGTGCAAGCAATACTGAGTGCCGGGGATATCGATTTCGGGGCTTATTTGCGGCGGTGAAACAGGTAGTGCGCGTCGCTCCCATCGCTGGCAAGCCAGCTCCCACAGGGCTTTTTGAACAACACACATCCATTGTGGGAGCCGGCTTGCCAGCGATGAGGCCCGCATCGACACCCGGGAAATCAGGATCTGGCGAGCAAATGACTCATCGCCATCTTCAGCTTCATCGGCCGTACCGGCTTGTGCATCAAGGTATGGCCCAGTTCACGGATCTGCTGCTTGAGCTCATTGCTGTAGTTGGCGGTGATCATCAGGGCCGGGATCGGTGAAGCACGACGAGCGTTGATCCGGGCGACGGCATCGACGCCATTCTGATCGTTGGCCAGGTGGTAGTCGGCGATCAATAAATCAGCGTCGGCATGATAGTTGTCCACCTGCCGCGCCAGGTCGTCTTCCGACAGGGACGTCACCACCCGACATCCCCAACCTTCCAACAGCGTGCGCATGCCGGCGCAAATGGTCGCGTCGTTGTCCAGCACCCACACCCGTGCCCCGCGCAGCCGTTCGAGCATCGGCTCACTCATCGGCAGGCTGGGCAAAGGTTTGGGCGCGGTGGCGCTCACGGGCACCTCTACCGAGAACATCGAGCCCCTGCCCGGCCACGAACGCACATCGATACGATGTCCGAGAATGCTGGCGATTTTCTCGACGATGGCCAGCCCCAGACCCAAACCACGATCCTGATCCGGCCGCTGCACATCCCCGCGCTTGAACTCCAGAAAAATCTCTTCCAGACGATTCTCCGCAATGCCTACGCCGCTGTCCCAGACCTGGATCGACAGGCGCTGGCGATGGCGCCGACAACCAAGGATCACGCGGCCGCTGGGGGTGTAGCGAATGGCATTGCTCAACAGGTTGCGCAGGATCCGCGCCAGCAGCTGGATATCGCTGCGCACCCATGCCGAACAGCCGATGAAGTGCAATTGCAGGCCTTCGCTGCGCGCGACCTGGGTGTATTCGCCGGCGAGATT
Organism: Pseudomonas sp. WPR_5_2; assembly: GCF_003634475.1. Taxonomy (NCBI): domain Bacteria; kingdom Pseudomonadati; phylum Pseudomonadota; class Gammaproteobacteria; order Pseudomonadales; family Pseudomonadaceae; genus Pseudomonas; species Pseudomonas sp. WPR_5_2. The sequence goes on from NZ_RBLA01000001.1 coordinate 818,706, forward strand.
TTCCAGCAGTTCGCTCAAGGCGAACGGTGCGATGTCGGCCTGGATCACCCCGGCATCGAGCTTGGAAATATCCACCAGAGTGCCTAACAGGTTTTCTACGTCTTCCAGGGAATTGCTGACATTGCGCACCAGCATCTCGCTGGCCATCGGCTCGCGCCGCTCCAGCAAGGCGCTGGTGAACAGCCGCGCGGCGTTGAGCGGTTGCAGCAGATCGTGGCTGACGGCGGCGAGAAACTTGGTCTTCGACAAGTTAGCCTGTTCCGCTTCCAGCTTGGCTTCGCGCAAGCGTGATTCGACCTGGCGACGTTCCTCGATTTCGCGCCGCAACTGGTCGTTGAGATTGGTCAATTCCGCGGTGCGCTCGCGAACCCGCAGCTCGAGGTTCTGATAAGCCTGATGCAATGCCTCGGCGGTGCGCCGGCGTTCGGTAATGTCGCGGATCAATACGAAAATCCCTACCACTTCACCGTTGGCCAGACGATTGGGCACATAGGAACGCAACATATAACGTTCCTGGTCGTTGACGTTGGTTTCGGCGAATTCGAAGGTCACGCTTTCCCCCGCCAGCGCCCTGCTCACATAGGACTCCAGCCGCTGGTAATGCTGCTCACTGTGCACTTCGCGCAGGCTCTGGCCGAGCATCACCCCGCGCGGCCAGCAGTACCATTCTTCGTAGACCTTATTGGTGAACTCATACACCAGATCGGCGTTGAGGTAGGCAATCAATGCCGGCACATGGTCGGTGATCAGGCGAATCCAGCGCTCGCTTTCACTCAAGGCTTCGGCGTGCTGGTAGCGTTCGGTGATGTCGGTGAAGGTATTGACGAAACCGCCAGTGGGCAACGGATGGGTGCGTACTTCCAGGACCCGGCCATCGCACAACCGTTGTTCGCACTCCTGTATGGGACGACCGTTCGAACCACGGCTGGCCGGGGTCAGCAAGGTCAACTCACTGTCGGCGATCACATCGGCAAACGGGCGATGAGCCGCCACCGGAGCCAGGCCGCTGAGCTCGACGAATCGCCGGTTCCACAGTTCCAGAATGCCTTCTGCGTTGACCATCGCCACCCCTTGGGACAGATTGTCGACCGCCCGTTGCAAGAGGTGTGACTTCTGCGCCACCGCCTGTTCGCGGCGCACGGTTTCGCTGAGTTTGACGTCAGTGATGTCAGTGAACAGGATCACCCGCCCGCCTTCCTGGGTCGGTCGCTCGCTGACTTGCAGCCAGCGACCGTCCTGCAGGCGATACAGCAGGTTTTCATCGGCATGCCCGCGGGGTTCCTCGGTAAACAGCCCATTGTTCATCATCAGGCGCTTGACCTCGGTCAGGCGCATGCCGGCGTTGATCCGCACCCGGCTGTTGCTCCAGAACGCCTTGAAACGGCTGTTGAACAGGACAATGCGCTGCTCGGCGTCGAACAGCACGAAGGCATCGGAAATACTCTCCATCGCGTCGATCAGATGTCGATGGGCGGTTTCGGCGCGCAGGCGGGCTTCGCTGAGCAAATGGTTCCCAGCCTTGAGTTCGCCCATGGCCTGATTCAAGGCGTCTGTGCGCTCGCGCACCTGCTCGGCCAGCACCACCGAATGCTGGAACGCCGCGTAGGGATCGTTGCCACGGGTGATGCCGGACTCGATCCGTTCGATCAGCGCGGCGTTTATCCGCTGCAGTTTCCGGTTGTCGTGTTGCAGGTCGGTAATCTTCGCCTGCAAATCAACGCTTGCCGAGAGACCGGCCCCGGGCAATGGCAACGCCGGTGAAGGTCTGGTTGATGTGCGTGCCATTGAACTGTTCTCCGTAGGTGTTGAAACCCATCACCCGCTGCTCGCGCAAAAAGCTGCCGATCTGTTCCAGGCTGCCGTTGTCTTCCAGCTCCAGGCGCCGCAGAAAACAGTCACAGCCGATGGTCAGCAGCAAATCGCCGAGACGTTCCTGCAAGCCGGTGAACAGGCTTTGCAGGTTCGGCAGCAAGGGCCCGGGGGTCATGGCGGTGAGGACGATGCCGTTCTCCACGGCACAATAAAAACTCAGGCTCAGGTCCGAATGAGCTTGCTGAATGGCCCGCACGTAATATTGCTCGTTGAACCGAACCGCCAGCGGGTGCGCGGCGAAAACCCGGTGGTCGAGCTCGGCCACCGGTACGCCGATGTGCCGGGCGTACTCGGCGGCAGCGGGCTCGGCATTGAGTTCGAAGACCCGTCGCGAAGCGCTGTCGACGCCAGTGACCACCAGTTTCTCCGCCCGTGGCAGGATGTGATGGGTGGTGAACACTTCAAAGTCCAGCCAGGTATTGACCAGCACCACCAGAGCCGCGCCGCTGTGAAATCCACCGTCGAAATACACATGGGTGTGAGTCAGGCAGTTGTCGTCCCCGGCCGAACCGCCGAAATGCGGAATGTCACCCAGCGCCGCGCTCAAGGCCGCGAGAACCGTTTCCTCACGACTGGACAATCCATCGAGCAAGGTCAGGGCAAAACTATTGCCCTTGATCGGGGCCAGCGTGTTACTGCGGCAACCACTGACCAGGCGCTCGACCATCTGCTGCGCGTCGATGAGGCTGAAGTGCTCCATTTCATCGATCAGTTCCAGAGCAATGGAAAAGTGTCGATGGTCGAAGCCCACCGCTGTCACGCAATTGCGCCCGTAACCCAGCGGGGTAATTTCCCCGGCGCTGGTGCAACCGGCCAGGCGTATGCCGCCGAAACTCTGCTGCAAGGCCCGGCCCAGCGCCTGCAAATCGTATCCGGCGGAACAGAAGAACAACACGAAACCCAGATTCGGATGCAACAACTGCCGCGCCAGGTCCTGTGCCGCCTGCTGAGGATCGGTGGCCAGGGACATGGCGCTGACGATACCTTCGTTCTGAACCTGCGCCATCGTCGCCCCCCGCAGGTGCGTGTGTATGAAGTGCGAGTGTACGAAGGCTTGGGACCGGGACGTATGCTACTTGGGTAGCGGTCAGGCGGTTCGATGGGATGAGATTGTTTGAGGCGATGGGGACTTGAAGGCTGTAGCAAAAGGAGAGATGCACGCGCTTTTGTGGCGAGGGAGCTCGCTCCCGCTGGCCTGCGCAGCAGGCCCGAAACCGGACGATGCGCGATCAGAATCAGGACCGCTACGTGCTCCAACGGGAGCAAGCGCCCTCATGAAAAATCAGAGCGAATACCAGCCAAATTTAAAGCTGCAGGGTTCCCCTGCAACATAGAATCTCCCACAGGAGCTGGTTCCGGTTTAGAGAACGGCGTTCAGCAGCATATAACCGGCAACCACCAGGCAGACGCTGGCAAACCCCACCTGCAACGACCGCGCCGGGACGCGGGCGCAGAGTTTTCGGCCGATGATCATGCCGACGATGCTGGAGACAATGAAAGCCACGCCCAGCCCGTCGATGCGCACCCCGGCGTGCAACGCGCCGATCACGCCGATGGCCGAGATCAGGCTGATCACCATCAGGGACGTGGCGATGATCCCGCGCATCTGCACGTCGGTCAGTTGCTTGAAGGCCGGCACAATCAGAAAGCCGCCACCCACGCCCAACAAACCCGAGACCACGCCGGTCACCGCGCCGAGGGCCGCGAGGGTCGCGGTGCATTTGGCCGTCCAGGAAAAGCGCCCGGTCTGCTGGTCGAGCATGCAGTTTTTCTGACCCCAATTGGCATGGCCGTGATCACTGGGTCCCTCGTCCTTGCGCTCCCGACGCAGCATCCGCCCGGCCACCATGACCATCAGCAGACTGAAGAGGATCATCAGGACTTTTTCCGGCAACTGATGGGCGAAGTAGATGCCCACCGGCGAAAAAACAGCGCCGAGCGCCGCAATCAACAACGCCGCACGATAGCGCACCAAACCGTGGCGCAATCCATCGATAGCCCCGACCGCCGCCGCACTGCCCACGGCAAACAGTGCAACGGGTGCCGCCGCGGTCATGCTCCACCCCAGGCCCAGCACCAGCGCCGGTACGGCAAGAATGCCGCCGCCGGCCCCGGTCAAACCCAGCACCAGCCCCATGACCACACCAAAAAAACTCGCCAGCAACATAGAACGCTCGTAATCCATGACAAAGGCCGGGAACGCCCGGTATCGATTGAGTGACAGGATAGAGCCCGCACGTTTTTTTTCATTAACAGAATTGACGCGGGACTGGTCAGCACAGCGAGAATGAAACTAACCTCATGGCTTCTCCACGAAGAAAAACACCATGTCAGCCTTGATTGAAGCCTTTTTTGACGACGCCTCGTCCACCTACAGCTATGTGATCTACGAAGCTGAAGGCGGGCAATGCGCAATCGTCGACCCGGTGCTCGACTACAACGCCGCCGCCGGCCGAACCGCTACCGTGCACGCCGACCGGATCATCGCATTCGTGCGCGAGCACCGGCTGCAAGTGCAGTGGCTGCTGGAAACCCACGCCCACGCCGATCACCTCTCCGCCGCGCCGTACCTGCGCCGGGAACTGGGCGGCAAGATCGCCATCGGCCAATCGATCTGCAAGGTGCAGGACGTATTCAAGGCGCTGTTCAATCTTGAACCGCAATTCCGTATCGACGGTTCGCAGTTCGATCACCTGTTCGCCCCCGACGAGTCATTCCACATCGGCAACCTCAAGGCCACGGCCCTGCATGTGCCCGGCCATACCCCGGCGGACATGGCGTACCTGATCGGCAACGATGTGATTCTGGTGGGCGATACGCTGTTCATGCCGGACGTGGGTACCGCGCGCTGCGACTTTCCCGGTGGCGATGCCCACCAGATGTTCACCTCGATCCACAAGCTGCTGGCCTTCCCCGCCAGCGTGCGCCTCTACGTCTGCCACGACTACCCGCCCGCGGGCCGCGAACCGGGCTGCATGACTACGGTGGCCGAACAGCGTAAAAGCAACATCCACGTGCGCGACGGCATCGACGAAGCAGCCTTTGTCGACATGCGCACCCGCCGCGATGCCGGGTTGGGCATGCCGACGCTATTGCTGCCGGCGATTCAGGTCAATGTACGGGCGGGGAACCTGCCACCGGCAGAGGACAATGGCGTGACCTACCTGAAAATCCCCTTGAACAAATTCTAAGCCCGCCCCCTGCGCAAACCTGTGGGAGCAAAGCTTGCTCGCGATGGCGGCGTATCAGGCACCCTCGCAGTTGACTGGACGGACGCCATCGCGAGCAAGCTTTGCTCCCACAGGGTTTGCTTACCTCAGGTGCCCAAGGTCAAGCCGTTGGCCGGCAACGGCAGCGCCGTCTTGTAGCGCACCTGCTTGAGCGCAAAGCTCGAACGGATGTTCGCCACCCCTGGCACCTTGGTCAGAAAGTCCATCATGAAACGCTCCAGCGACTGGATGGTCGGCACCAGGACCCGGATCAGGTAATCCGGGTCGCCGGCCATCAGGTAGCACTCCATCACTTCCGGGCGATCCGAGATCGCCTCCTCGAAATGCTGCAACGCCTCCTCCACCTGTTTTTCCAGGCTGACATGGATGAACACATTCACGTGCAGCCCCAGCAGGTCGGCATCGAGCAAGGTCACTTGCTCGCGAATCAGGCCCAGTTCTTCCATCGCCTTGACCCGGTTGAAACACGGCGTCGGCGACAGGTTGACCGATCGCGCGAGGTCAGCGTTGGTGATGCGTGCGTTCTCCTGAAGGCTGTTGAGAATGCCGATATCGGTACGGTCCAGTTTGCGCATGAGACAAAAACACCTGTTTTTTATGTTTATGCAGATTTTTTATCTGCAAATGATCTTTAGCGCAACGAAACAGAGAGAAATATTCTTCTTGGCCGGGCCTATGATTGTTGTAGGACAAGATTTCGTTTACCGAACGAAGCCTGTCAGCTCACTACAAGAAATTCACAAGATCGAGCGTAGAAGCCATGAACCAAGCGTACGAACCGCTGCGCCTTCACGTCCCGGAACCTTCGGGCCGTCCCGGCTGTAAAACCGACTTCTCCTACCTGCACCTGACCGATGCCGGCACGGTGCGCAAACCCCCAATCGACGTTGAACCCGCCGAAACGGCCGATCTGGCCCGCGGCCTGATTCGCGTGCTCGACGATCAGGGCAATGCCCTGGGCCCGTGGGCCGAAGGCGTGCCGGTGGAGATCCTGCGCAAAGGCATGCGCGCCATGCTCAAGACGCGGATCTACGATAACCGCATGGTCGTCGCCCAGCGCCAGAAGAAAATGTCCTTCTACATGCAGAGCCTCGGCGAAGAAGCCATCGGCAGTGCCCAGGCACTGGCGTTGAACATCGACGACATGTGCTTCCCCACCTACCGCCAGCAAAGCATCCTGATGGCCCGCGACGTACCGCTGGTCGATCTGATCTGCCAGCTGCTGTCCAACGAGCGCGATCCGCTCAAGGGACGCCAGTTGCCGATCATGTACTCGGTGAAAGAGGCCGGTTTCTTCACCATTTCCGGCAACCTCGCCACCCAATTCGTACAAGCCGTGGGCTGGGCCATGGCCTCGGCGATCAAGGGCGATACCAAGATCGCCTCGGCATGGATCGGCGATGGCGCCACCGCCGAGTCGGACTTCCACACCGCCCTGACCTTCGCCCACGTGTACCGCGCGCCGGTGATCCTCAACGTGGTCAACAACCAGTGGGCCATCTCCACCTTCCAGGCCATTGCCGGTGGTGAAGCCACCACCTTCGCCGGTCGTGGTGTCGGTTGCGGCATTGCCTCCCTGCGGGTCGACGGCAACGATTTCTACGCGGTCTACGCCGCTTCCGCCTGGGCCGCCGAACGCGCCCGCCGCAACCTCGGCCCGACCATGATCGAATGGGTCACCTACCGCGCCGGCCCGCACTCGACCTCCGATGATCCGTCCAAATACCGTCCTGCCGACGACTGGAGCCACTTCCCGTTGGGCGATCCGATCGCGCGCCTCAAGCAGCACCTGATCAAGGTCGGCCACTGGTCCGAAGAGGAACACTCCGCCGTCAGCGCCGAGCTGGAAGCCGAAGTGATCGCCGCGCAGAAACAGGCCGAGCAATTCGGGACCCTCGCCGGGGGCCAGATTCCAAGCGCCGCGACCATGTTCGAAGACGTCTATAAAGAGATGCCGGAGCATTTGAAGCGCCAGCGTCAGCAGTTGGGGATCTGACATGAACGATCACAACAACAATATTCAGCTGGAAACCGCCATGACCACGACCACCATGACCATGATCCAGGCCCTGCGCTCGGCCATGGATGTGATGCTTGAGCGTGACGACAATGTGGTCGTGTTCGGCCAGGACGTAGGCTACTTCGGCGGCGTGTTCCGTTGCACCGAAGGCCTGCAGACCAAGTACGGCACCTCGCGGGTGTTCGATGCGCCGATCTCCGAGAGCGGCATCGTCGGTGTCGCCGTGGGCATGGGCGCCTACGGCTTGCGCCCGGTGGCCGAGATCCAGTTCGCCGACTACGTGTACCCGGCGTCCGACCAGATCATTTCCGAAGCAGCGCGCCTGCGTTATCGCTCGGCCGGCGAATTCACCGCACCGATGACCCTGCGCATGCCATGCGGCGGCGGCATCTACGGTGGCCAGACACACAGCCAGAGCATCGAGGCGATGTTCACCCAGGTCTGCGGCCTGCGCACCGTGATGCCGTCCAATCCCTACGACGCCAAGGGTTTACTGATCGCCTCCATCGAAAACGATGACCCGGTGATCTTCCTGGAACCAAAACGCCTGTACAACGGCCCGTTCGACGGCCACCACGACCGCCCGGTAACGCCGTGGTCGAAACACCCCGCCGCGCAAGTACCGGATGGCTACTACACCGTGCCGCTGGACGTTGCCGCCATTACCCGTCCGGGCAAGGACGTGACCATCCTGACCTACGGCACCACCGTCTATGTGTCGCAAGTCGCCGCGGAAGAAAGCGGCATCGATGCCGAAGTCATCGACCTGCGCAGCCTGTGGCCGCTCGACCTGGAAACCATCACCAAGTCGGTGAAGAAAACCGGGCGCTGCGTGATCGTTCACGAAGCGACTCGCACCTGCGGTTTCGGTGCCGAACTGGCTGCACTGGTGCAAGAGCACTGTTTCCATCACCTGGAAGCGCCGATCGAACGCGTCACCGGTTGGGACACCCCCTACCCGCATGCGCAAGAGTGGGCGTATTTCCCAGGGCCGTCCCGTGTGGGCGCGGCGTTGAAACGGGTTATGGAGGTCTGAATGGGCACGCACGTTATCAAGATGCCGGACATTGGCGAAGGCATCGCAGAAGTTGAATTGTCTCAGTGGCACGTGAAAGTCGGCGATCTGGTCGTCGAGGATCAGGTGCTGGCCGATGTCATGACCGACAAGGCGATGGTAGATATTCCGTCGCCGGTGCATGGCAAGGTGATCGCATTGGGTGGTGTGCCCGGCGAAGTCATGGCGGTTGGCAGTATCCTGATCAGCATTGAAGTCGAAGGCGCGGGCAACGTGAAGGAATCGGCTGCACCAGCGGCGGCTCCCGTTAAAGCAACGCCAGCAGTCGCCGCGCCGAAAGTCGAACCGGTCGTGGAAAGCAAACCGGTGGCAGCACCGCGTCCGGCAGCCGTATGCCAGGGACCGATGGTCGCCCGCGAAGCCAATGAACGCCCGCTGGCCTCCCCGGCCGTGCGCAAACATGCGCTGGACCTCGGCATTCAGTTGCGTCTGGTACGTGGCTCCGGCCCGGCCGGTCGTGTGCTGCACGAAGACCTCGATGCCTACCTGGCCCAGGGCCAATCCAATGCATCGTCCGTCAGCAGCGCCTACATCCAGCGTAACGACGAAGAGCAGATCCCGGTGATCGGCATGCGCCGCAAGATTGCCCAGCGCATGCAGGACGCCACGCAACGCGCCGCACACTTCAGCTATGTCGAGGAAATCGACGTGACGGCCGTGGAAGAGCTGCGCGCGCACCTCAACGAGAAACACGGCGCGACCCGCGGCAAGCTGACCCTGCTGCCATTCCTGGTCCGCGCCATGGTCGTCGCCCTGCGCGACTTCCCGCAGATCAACGCCCGCTACGACGACGAAGCCCAGGTCATCACCCGCCTCGGCGCGGTGCACGTGGGCATCGCCACCCAGGCCGACATCGGCTTGATGGTGCCGGTGGTGCGTCACGCCGAAGCTCGCAGCCTGTGGGACAGCGCGGCGGAAATCGCCCGCCTGGCCACCGCCGCACGCAACGGCAAGGCCAGCCGCGATGAGCTGTCCAGCTCCAGCATCACCCTGACCAGCCTGGGCGCGTTGGGCGGCATCGTCAGCACCCCGGTGCTGAACCTGCCGGAAGTGGCGATTGTGGGCGTGAACAAGATTGTCGAACGGCCGATGGTGATCAAAGGCCAGATCGTAGTCCGCAAGATGATGAACCTCTCCAGCTCCTTCGATCACCGCGTGGTCGACGGCATGGACGCGGCGCTCTTCATCCAGGCCATCCGTGGCCTGCTCGAACAACCCGCCACGCTGTTTATGGAGTAAGTCATGCAAACTCTGCACACCACGCTGCTGATCATCGGTGGCGGCCCTGGCGGTTATGTGACGGCGATCCGTGCTGGCCAGTTGGGTATTTCGACCATCCTGGTGGAAGGTGAATCCCTGGGTGGCACCTGCCTGAACATCGGCTGCATTCCGTCCAAGGCCCTGATTCATGTTGCCGAGCAGTTCCATCAAACGCAGCGCCACAGCCAGCAGTCGACACTGGGCATCAACGTGTCGGCACCGACGCTGGATATCGGCAAAAGCGTCGAATGGAAGGACGGCATCGTCGATCGCCTGACCACCGGCGTCGCAGCACTGCTGAAAAAGAACAAGGTTCAGGTCATTCAAGGCTGGGCCAAAGTGGTTGACGGCAAAACCGTCGACGTTGGCGACACGCGCATTATTTGCGAACACCTGGTGCTGGCCACGGGTTCCAAAAGCGTGAGCCTGCCAATACTGCCGATGGGTGGTCCGATCATTTCCTCCACCGAAGCCCTGGCGCCGAAGTCCGTTCCGAAGCGGTTGATCGTGGTCGGTGGCGGTTATATCGGTCTGGAGCTTGGGATCGCCTATCGCAAGCTCGGTGTAGACGTCAGCGTGGTCGAGGCTCAGGAACGTATCCTGCCTGCATATGACGCCGAATTGACCCAGCCGGTGCATGAAGAACTGAAAAAACTCGGCGTAAGACTTTACTTGAATCATAGCGTGCAAGGCTTTGATTCAAATACTAATACCCTGCAAATCAGTACACCCGATGATCGCACATTGAATCTGGAAACCGATCAGGTGCTGGTCGCCGTGGGCCGTAAACCGAACACCCAGGGCTGGAACCTCGAAGCGCTGAACCTGGACATGAACGGTTCGTCGATCAAGATCGACAACCGCTGCCAGACCAGCATGCGCAACGTGTATGCCATCGGTGACCTGAGCGGCGAACCGATGCTCGCCCACCGGGCCATGGCCCAGGGCGAGATGGTCGCCGAGTTGATCAGCGGTAAGTCCCGCGAATTCAACCCCACCGCCATCGCCGCCGTGTGTTTCACCGACCCGGAACTGGTGGTGGTCGGCCAGACCCCGGACGAGGCCAACGCCGCCGGCCTGGATTGCATCGTTTCCAGCTTCCCGTTCGCCGCCAATGGCCGGGCGATGACGCTGGAGTCGAAAAGCGGCTTCGTGCGCGTGGTCGCCCGTCGTGACAATCATGTGATTGTCGGCTGGCAGGCGGTGGGCGTTGGGGTCTCCGAGTTGTCCACGGCGTTCGCGCAAAGCCTGGAAATGGGCGCACGACTGGAAGACATCGGCGGCACCATCCATGCCCATCCGACGCTCGGTGAGGCGGTGCAGGAAGCGGCGTTGCGGGCCCTTGGCCACGCACTGCATCTGTAACTCAAAGCGATTGATGGCTGCGTTGCTGGCCTCTTCGCGAGCAGGCTCGCTCCCACAGGGGGAATGCATTTCAAATGTGGGAGCGAGCCTGCTCGCGAATTCTTGAGGTCAACATGATTTATCTGCCCATCAGCCGATAGTCCGGGCTGCGAAATAGGCCCGGAATGAAGTATTGTTGTGCCCATCCGGAAAAACGTCAGAAGCCTTGAACCGTTTCGGCGGTTGTTAAGTGAAAGAGGGTGTCATGGGTAACGAAAGCATCAACTGGGACAAGCTGGGTTTTGACTACATCAAGACCGACAAACGCTATCTGTCGTACTTTCGCAATGGCGAGTGGGACAAAGGCACCCTGACCGAAGATAATGTGCTGCACATCAGCGAAGGCTCTACTGCCCTTCACTATGGCCAGCAATGCTTCGAAGGCCTGAAGGCCTATCGTTGCAAGGACGGCTCGATCAACCTGTTCCGCCCGGACCAGAACGCCGCGCGCATGCAGCGCAGCTGCGCCCGCCTGCTGATGCCGCATGTGTCCACCGAACAGTTCATCGAAGCCTGCAAGGAAGTGGTCCGCGCCAACGAGCGCTTCATCCCGCCTTACGGCACCGGCGGCGCGCTGTACCTGCGTCCGTTCGTGATCGGCGTGGGTGACAACATCGGCGTGCGTACCGCCCCCGAGTTCATCTTCTCGGTGTTTGCGATCCCGGTCGGCGCCTACTTCAAGGGCGGCCTGACCCCGCACAACTTCCTGATTTCCACCTACGACCGCGCAGCGCCACAAGGCACCGGTGCGGCCAAGGTCGGTGGCAACTACGCGGCCAGCCTGATGCCCGGCTCCCAGGCCAAGAAGGCGCACTTCGCCGACTGCATCTACCTGGACCCGCTGACCCACACCAAGATCGAGGAAGTCGGTTCGGCCAACTTCTTCGGGATCACCCACGACAACAAGTTCGTGACCCCGAACTCGCCGTCGGTGCTGCCGGGCATCACCCGCCTGTCACTGATCGAGCTGGCCAAGACCCGTCTGGGCCTGGAAGTGATCGAAGGCGACGTGTTCATCGACAAGCTCTCGGACTTCAAGGAAGCCGGCGCTTGCGGTACTGCTGCCGTAATCACGCCGATCGGCGGCATCAACTACAACGACCACCTGCACGTGTTCCACAGCGAAACCGAAGTCGGCCCGATCACCCAGAAGCTCTACAAAGAGCTGACCGGCGTGCAAACCGGCGACATCGAAGCGCCAGCAGGCTGGATCGTCAAGGTTTGATCTGACGTCAATCCGCCATAAAAAATCGCCGCCCTCGGTAGTCGAAGGCGGCGATTTTTTTTGCCTGGCGCCAAGGCGGGTCTAAACCAGGTGGCCCACACGCTCCGGGTCCGGCCAGAACAAGGCCGCCTGACCACAAGGAGCGCCCTGCTCGTCTATCAGCGTCCACACGCTGCCGTGGTGAATCATGAAGGCTTGGCCCATTCGGTCCACCCGATAACCGCTGTAGCCATGGGCAATACCTTTGGCCGTGACCTGTTCCAGCAGGGTCTGACGCATTTCCCTGTCCAGCGGCGACGCACTGAACCGCGAAGGCATGCCGATGAACTGCTCGCGCGGGTACTTGAAACTCGCCAGTGCCTGCTCGTTGGCATAGTAAAACAGCGGATCGGCTTGCGTGCCATGGGCCAGCAAGGCGTAAGGCGCTTGGGCATGCAGCCAGGCCAGACGTTCGTCTTCGCCCAGGGAATCCGGTGTAGGCAAGCTTGTGCCGGTCCAATGCCGATAAGCGGCATCCAGCTGTTGGACCATCTCCTTGAATTCGTTGAATGGCGACATGGGTTTCCTTGCAGAATTTCCAGACGGGTGAACCGCAGCGACGCTACTGAAAAATCGTCGCAATAAACAGACCCTGGCGAATGAAATGCTCCCGTAGCTGCGATGCGGCGACCAGGTTCGATAACAAACCTTTAAATATCAATGTGTAACAGGCATAACATGATGTTGATTCGACACCCTTGTCGATCGATCATCCGACATCGATAGCACCACACCAAACCGCGCGCTGATCTCCTTGCGACCCAGGGCGGTCAGCGCCAGGGCCCGACTATCCAGATCCTGCGTCACCCATTTGCGCCTGATCGTCATTTGCAGCAGCGCCGCGCCCAGCGCCCCACCCACATGCGGCCGACGCATGCTCCAGTCCAGGCACGGGCACGCAAAGCGGCGGCGTTTCGAAGCCAGATCCCTGACCTCGATGCCCAGGCCCTCGAGCAGCGCCTCGCCGCTGTCGCTCAGCCGATAGACCTGCTCATCCACCTCCAGCAACCACCCCGCTTCGATCATCCGGTCATGCAGCAGCACGGCCAGGGTGCCGGCCATGTGGTCGTAGCAGGTGCGGGCAAATTGCAGGCGGTCCGGGGTGCGCGAATGAAAGGTCGGCACGACGTTCTGGCCGATCACCATCAATGCCTCCAGAGCCTGGGCCACCCGCTTGTCCGCCAGGCTGTAATAACGATGTCGGCCCTGAACGTACAGGCGTACCAGCGCCAACTCCTTGAGTTTGGCCAGATGCGCGCTGGCCGTGGAGGCGCTGACTTCGGCAATCGCCGCGAGCTCGGTGCTGGTTCGGGCATGACCGTCCAGCAGCGAACAGAGGATTTTCGTCCGCGCCGGTTCCGCAATGGCCGCCGCCACCTGCGATACGCCGATGTCATGTTGTTCTAGGTTCATATTTCGCTCCCGGACGAATCAACGCCTGTTCGGACTGGAGATAGTAGCAACACTTTCCAACAACAAAAGGCTGTAACCATGGACCCGATCATCGCTGCAACTCATGCCGATCCGTATCCCTACTACGCCCAATTGCGCGCCGAGGGTGGGCTGATCTTTCATCCAGGTCTGAATCTATGGTTGGCCACCAGTGCCCGCGCGGTCGCCGCGGTGCTGGCGCACCCCGCCTGCCATGTTCGTCCGGTCCATGAGCCTGTGCCCAAGGCGATCGCCGACGGCATGGCCGGCAAGGTGTTTGGTCAGTTGATGCGGATGAATGAAGGCGAACGCCAGCGCTGCCCTCGCTCGGCCATCGAGCCGGGGCTGCAAGGGATCGAGCCGGCGGAAATCGAAGCGCTGGTCGCTGCCCGCCTGATTGCGCCGGGCGCTGAAGGGTTGCAGGCCGCCATGTTCCGCGGGCCGGTGTGTATTGTCGCGGCGCTGTTGGGCTTTTCCCCGGCGCAGGGCCGCATCATCAGTGAGCTGACCGCAGACTTCGTTGCCTGCCTGTCGCCCCTGAGCACGCCGGCGCAACTGGGCGCCGCCCATGCCGCCGCTGAACAGTTGCATGGCTATTTTGTCGAGCTTCTCGATGAACAGGCGCCTCGAAGCACCCTGCTCGCCGGCTTCTGCCAACGCTTGGCGACGAACACCGACACCCTGATTGCCAACCTGATCGGCCTGCTGTCGCAGACGTTTGAAGCCACGGCCGGGTTGATCGGTAACGCTGTGCTGGCCCTGATGCAAAAACCGGCATTGCGTAGCGAATCAATGCAACTGGGCGACTTGCTGGCAGAAGTCCAGCGCTTCGACCCTTCGGTGCAGAACACCCGGCGTTTCGTCAGCGCGTCTTGTGAAATCGAGGGTGTCAGCTTGAACCCAGGTGACGTGGTCCTGGTGCTGCTGGCGTCGGCCAACCGCGATCCTCGACTCAACGACAACCCTGATGCCTTCCTGCTCAACCGTCCGGACAGACGCAGTTTTACGTTCGGGGCCGGTCGCCATCAATGTCCGGGGCAGATTCTGGCGATGAGTATTGCGAGCGCCACTGTCGAGCAGATACTGGCGGCTAACCCGGCGCTGGATCGCTTGACCTGGAGCTACCGACCATCCGTGAATGGGCGGATTCCCATCTTTGCCAATCTTCAGGTCTGAAAACCGAGTAATCGTTCATCGCGAGCAGGCTCGCTCCCACAGGGAATTTGTGCACGACACATAATCCATGTGGGAGCGAGCCTGCTCGCAAAGGCGATCGAACTAACAACACTCACCGATTCGCCCAATCAATCATCCCGCGTCAGCACTTCCAGCAATTCAATCTCGAAAACCAGGTTCGAGTTCGGCGGGATCTTGCCCATCGTGCGCTCGCCATAAGCCAGGTGTGCCGGCACCAGCAATTTGCGCTTGCCACCGACTTGCATGCCCATGATGCCCTGGTCCCAGCCCTTGATCACACGTCCGGTGCCGATCACGCACTGGAACGGCTTGCCCCGGCTCCAGGAAGAATCGAATTCCGTACCGTCTTCCAGCCATCCGCGGTACTGCGTGGTGATCAGTGCGCCTTTGACGGCGGCTTTTCCGTCACCCACCTGGAGTTCGATTACCTGAAGGTCGTCATTCATTGTTTTCACTCGTATCCTTGTCGCCCGAAAGGCTTGATGGGCGCCGTTTTCCCAGATTTTCAGCCAATTGGCAACCATCGCCCCCACTTGACGATGGTTTGCCGCTATTTGCCGAAGTTAGGCTGAACTAAGCTAACAACCACTACTCCACACGGTTCATTACGCCATGATGGCCTTCTTCGAATGATATTGCTTTGGACCAGCGCCGCCATCGGCTCGGTGATGCTCATTTTGATCGTCGTGTTGATCCTGCGCGAGCGCGGATTGCGTCGGCAACTGGCCGAATATCGCTCGATCATCAATGAACTTGCCGAGGGCCATAACATCCGCCAGGACGGTGACGTCGAGCGCTTCAAGCGCAGCCAGTACTTCGCCCGCATCGGCACCTGGGACTGGGATGTCGACACCGACAAGCTCTACTGGTCCGAAGCAATCTACGCCATGTTCGGGTTCAGGATCGGCGAAGTGACCCCCTCCTACAGCCTGTTTTGCGCCTGCGTGCACCCGGACGACCGGGCGAGGGTCCGGGCCGGCGAGCTGCGCTGCCTGGCAACCGGCGAAAACCACGACGAGGAATACCGCGTGGTCTGGCCCGACGGCACCATCCGCTGGCTGCGGGAAACCGGCAACGTGGTCAAGAACGATCACGATGAAACGATCAAGATGATGGGCGTGGTGCGCGATATCACCGAGGAAAAAGCCTCGGCCAGCTACCTGCAACACCTGGCCCATTTCGACCCGCTGACCGGATTGCCCAACCGGCTGGTGCTGGAGGAACGCCTGTCCGACGCACTGGAACAGGCGCGTGTCAGCGCCACGAGGGTGGCACTGGTGTTTGTCGACCTTAACGGTTTCAAGGCCATCAATGACCGCTACGGACATGCGGCTGGCGACCGTGTGTTGATCACCACCGCCACCCGGCTGAAAAAAATACTGAACACCGCCGACACCGTCGCCCGAATCGGCGGCGACGAATTCGTGGTGATTCTCCAGGGCCTGCCCCAAGGCATCTGCCTGCAGGATGAAGCCCGCAGCATCTGCCAGAAAATCTTCGTCGAACTCTCCCCGCCCGTGACCATCGGCAATGACCAGCGCCACATCGGCACCAGCCTGGGCGTCGCCGTATTCCCCGACCATGCGCCGAGCATGGACCGGCTGATCCACATTGCCGACCTGGCGATGTATGAGGCCAAGCGCAGCGGGAACAATCAGTATCGGTTGGGTGAGCAGGTGGTGTTTCATCCAACATGAATGCTGACTGGCAGGGCCTCTTCGCGGGCAAGCCTTGCTCCTACAGATCGCAGTGATGCTTCTGTGGGAGCAAAGCTTGCCCGCGATGGCGTCCGCCCATACGACACACCCGCATTGATCCACCCCGCGCATCAATGCATGCCAACTATGCAATTAACATATCGCTCCCCCTGCTCCACTATCCACCCCAATAAGAACCGTGCGCCGCGTCCAGGCGACGCACGTCATAAAAGCGGTGGAGTACTTATCTATGACAGCCTCAATCCCACGCGGACGCTCTCGGGCCAGTGCGATTTTCCGGGTTACCTCGGGTAACTTCCTTGAACAGTTCGACTTCTTCCTCTTCGGTTTTTACGCCACGCAAATCGCTGCCGTGTTCTTCCCGGCCAGTAGTGAGTTCGCCTCGCTGATGATGACCTTTGCCGTATTCGGCGCAGGCTTCCTGATGCGTCCACTGGGTGCCGTGGTGCTGGGTGCGTATATCGATGATGTGGGCCGACGCAAAGGCTTGATCGTGACGTTGTCGATCATGGCCAGCGGCACGATCCTGATCGTACTGGTGCCCGGTTATGAAACCATCGGCCTGTTCGCCCCCGCGCTCGTGCTCATTGGCCGCTTGCTACAGGGCTTCTCGGCCGGTGCGGAACTGGGTGGTGTTTCGGTGTATCTCTCGGAGATCGCGACGCCTGGCAATAAAGGCTTCTTCACCAGTTGGCAGTCGGGCAGCCAGCAAGTGGCGATCGTCGTCGCGGCGGCGTTGGGCTATGGCCTGAACCAATGGATGGCGCCAGCGGTGATTGCCGACTGGGGTTGGCGGATTCCGTTTTTCGTCGGCTGCATGATCGTGCCATTCATCTTCTTCCTGCGCCGTAACCTGGAAGAGTCTGAAGAATTCGCCGCGCGCAAACACCGGCCAGGCATGGCCGAAGTGTTCCGCACCCTGGCACAGAACTGGGTGATCGTGGTCGCGAGCATGCTGATGGTCGCCCTGACCACCACGGCGTTCTACCTGATCACCGTGTACGCGCCGACTTTCGGCAAAACCGTGCTGCACCTGAGCACGTCCGATGCATTGCTGGTGACCTTGTTGGTGGGCGTCTCGAACTTCTTCTGGCTGCCGATCGGTGGCGCGTTGTCGGACCGCATCGGGCGGCGTCCGGTGTTGATTACCATGGCCCTGCTGGCGCTCGCTTCGACCTATCCGGCGTTGTCCTATCTGGTACAAGCGCCGAGCTTCCTCAACATGCTGTTGGTGCTGCTGTGGTTGTCGTTCATTTACGGTTTGTACAACGGCGCGATGATTCCGGCGCTCACCGAAATCATGCCGGTGGAGGTGCGGGTCGCGGGGTTCTCCCTGGCCTACAGCCTGGCTACCGCAGTGTTTGGCGGGTTCACCCCGGCGATGTCGACGTTGCTGATCCAGTACAGCGGCGACAAGGCGGCGCCTGGGTACTGGATGAGTTTCGCGGCACTCTGCGCGTTGTGCGCGACGCTGTTTCTCTATCGCCGTGTCAGTGGTCGCCTGCAACCGGCCCTGTCGTGAACCTGCCCTGTTCGAGAATGCCCATGAAAAAGCTATTGAATGTCGCGGCCCTGGCGCTGCTCATCAGCGTGAGCGCTGTCGCCCATGCACAAGAGATTCGCGTGATGACCTCCGGCGGCTTCACCGCCGCCTACAAGATCCTCGGACCGAAGTTCGCCGCCGCCACCGGTAACACCCTGGACACGGCCCTCGGCCCGTCGATGGGAAAAGCCCCGGAAGCGATCCCCAACCGCCTCGCCCGGGGAGAACGAGCCGACGTGGTGATCATGGTCGGCTACGCGCTGGACGATCTGATCAAGCAAGGCAAAGTCGATCCGGCATCCCGGGTCGAACTGGCTGACTCACGGATCGGCCTGGTGGTTCGCGAAGGCGCGCCCAAGCCGGACATCAGTTCCGTCGACAGTCTGAAAAAGACATTGCTCGACGCCAAGTCAGTCGCCTATTCCGACAGCGCCAGCGGCGTGTACATCGAGCAGCAATTGTTCAAACGCCTGGGCATCGAGGGTCAGCTCAAAGCCAAGTCGACGATGGTGCCGAAAATCCCCGTGGCCTCCGTGGTTGCCACTGGCGACTATCAATTGGGATTCCAGCAGGTCAGCGAATTGCTGCCGGTGCCGGGAGTGACTTTTGTGGCGAAGATTCCGGAGTCGGTGCAATCGGTCACCCGTTTTGCCGCGGGTGTTCCGGTGGACGCGCAACACCCGGCCGAGGCCAAGGCGCTGCTGGCGTTCATGGCTTCGGCCCAGGCTCAGGCGGATGTGAAAGCCACTGGGCTGGACTCGGTCAGTCACTGAGGGTCGGCGGCACGACTTTCATTTCCACCACCAGGCGCTCCAGCGCCAGGGCCGCCGGGGTCAGCGTGCGCCCCCGGCGCTTGATCAATCCGACACTGCGCATCACCTGCGGGTCGGTGAGCGGCACCCGCGTCAGAATCGGGTGGTCCGCCGCCGGCATCGCCATCAACGGCACCGCCGCCACGCCCAGCCCCGCTTCCACCAGGCCGATCATGGTCGTTACGTGCAGGGTTTCACAGATGCTCTGACGCTGCGGCACCACTCTGGCCAGCGCCTGATCCAGCAGAAAGCGGTTGCCCGATGTCTTGCCCAGCGAGATATAGTCCTGCTGATAAAACTCGTCCCAGGTCACGCTGGTGCGCCCGGCCAACGGATGATCGCGTCGGCAGGCCACCACATAACTCTCTTGCACCAACGGCTCGAAATCCACTTCGGCCTCAAGGGTACCCATGAAGCTCAGGCCAAAATCCGCCTCGCCGTTGACCACCGCACTCAGCACTTCGTGGGCGCTGGAATCCAGCACCTTGACCTTGATTCGTGGAAATTGCCGGTGATAGTGCGCGATGACCCGCGGCATGAAGTAGTACGCCGCCGACGGCACGCAGGCGACGGTGACGTGGCCGAGGCGGGTCGAAGCGACTTCACTGATGCCCAGCAATGCCATGTCCAAATCGTCCAGCAGACGCTCGACGTTGGGAATGAAACCGCGCCCGGCCTGGGTCAGACTGACTTTGCGCGTGGTTCGATCGAACAATCTCACGCCGAGGGCGTCCTCCAGCTTTTCTATCCGTCGGCTCAGGGCTGGCTGAGAGATGCGCACGGCATCGGCGGCCTTGCGAAAGCTGCCCTGCTCGACTACCGCGCGAAAGGCTTGCAGGTCGTTGAGGTCGAAATTGATGGCCATGGTGCGCACCCGGGGTCGAATCCGATTGATCCGATTGGTCTATGAATGTAAGCAATTAATGCAAAATGTAACATCATCTGTGCATTTCAGGCCGCCATCGCGAGCAGGCTCGCTCCCACAGAGACGGTTGTCGGTCACAAAAATGCGTGCTCGACACCGAACAATTGTGGGAGCGAGCCTGCTCGCGCTGACGGTCTGTCAGCCATCAACGATGCACGGTCAAAGCTGACGCACGAAGCCGCAGCCTTTATCCTTGTCGCCCCCGCCGTACCGAGTAAATGGAGTTTTTCCCATGCCCCATGAAGGCAATCTATTGCAAGCCGCCGTCGTGTTTCTGTTCGCGGCAGTCCTCACCGTTCCCCTGGCCAAACGCCTGCAACTGGGGGCGGTGCTGGGTTATCTGTTTGCCGGGGTGATCATCGGCCCCTCGGTGCTGGGCCTGATCGGCAACCCGAGCAGCGTCAGCCACATCTCGGAACTCGGCGTGGTGCTGCTGCTGTTCATCATCGGCCTGGAATTGTCGCCGCGACGCCTGTGGGTGATGCGCAAATCGGTATTCGGCGTTGGCTTGGCGCAGGTGCTGTTGACCGGCTCGGTGATTGGCGTGGTGGCGCTGTTTCTGTTTGGCCAGCCCTTGAACAGCGCGATCGTGCTGGGCCTGGGGCTGGCCCTGTCGTCCACCGCGTTTGGCCTGCAAAGCCTGGCCGAACGCAAGGAATTGACCAGCCCCCACGGGCGTCTGGCCTTCGCGATTCTGTTGTTTCAAGACATCGCCGCGATCCCGTTGATCGCCATGGTGCCGTTGCTGGCCGGCGTCGATCACAACGCCAGCGCGGCGCAAGATGTGAACCATGGTTTGCGGGTGCTGGCCAGCATCGCCGTGGTGGTGATCGGCGGCCGTTATCTGTTGCGTCCGGTGTTCAGAGTGGTGGCGAAAACCGGCTTGCCGGAGGTGTCTACCGCCACCGCGCTGCTGGTGGTGATCGGCACCGCATGGCTGATGGATCTGGTCGGGGTATCCATGGCCCTCGGCGCGTTCCTCGCCGGTCTGCTGCTGGCGGACTCCGAGTACCGTCATGAGCTGGAAGCGCAAATCGAACCGTTCAAGGGCCTGTTGCTGGGCCTGTTTTTCATCAGCGTCGGCATGGGCGCGAACCTGAGCCTGCTGCTGAGCGCCCCGATCACGGTATTGGGCCTGACCCTGCTGCTGATCGCCATCAAGCTGCCGTTGCTGTTTGTCGTGGGCCGACTGGCCGGGGGCTTGAGCAAAGTCAGCGCCATTCGCCTGGGCATCGTCCTGGCGGCCGGAGGTGAGTTTGCCTTTGTGGTGTTCAAGATTGGCCGCGATCAAGGCTTGTTCGAACCGCGCCTGTACGACTTGCTGGTGCTGACCATCACCCTGTCCATGGCCCTCACGCCCTTGTTGCTGCTGGCCTGCGCGCGTCTGGTCAACCCCAGGGTGCAACCGGTGGTGGTGCCGGAGAAATTCCGCGAAATCGATACCGATGCGCCCCGCGTAGTGATCGCCGGCATGGGCCGTATGGGCCAGATCGTGGCGCGGATCCTGCGGGCACAGAACATCAAGTTCGTCGCCCTCGACACCTCGGTGGAAACCATCGAGCTGTCCCGCAGTTTCGGCGGTGTGCCGGTGTTCTACGGCGACCCGATGCGCCCGGAAATCCTCAGCGCGGCCAAGGTCGAGCAAGCCGAGTTCTTCGTGATCGCCACCGATGACCCGGACACCAACATCAAGACCGCCGAGCTGGTGCACAAGCTCTACCCGCACATGAAGATCATCGCCCGCGCCCGTAACCGCCAGCATGTGCATCGTTTGGTGGACGTGGGTGCCCACGCCGTTCGCGAAACCTTCTACTCGAGCCTGGAAATGAGCCGGCAGACGCTGATCGGCCTGGGCTTGACCCAGGCCCAGGCGGATGCGCGGATCAAGCGTTTCAAGCATCACGACGAACAGGTACTCGAAGCCCAGCATGCGATCTACGACGATGCGGCGAAAGTCATGCAGACGGCGCAGGAAGCACGGGCGGAACTGGCGCGGTTGTTTGAGTCGGACCAGCTGGAAGAGCAAGCCGGCAAAAAATGAGGTGACTGTAATGGCCTCATCGCGGGCAAGCCCGCTCCCACAGTGATTGTTGGCGATCACAAATTTTGTGTACACCCGCTGACCCTGTGGGAGCGGGCTTGCCCGCGATGAACGACAACGCGGTTTATCAGACGAACCCAATTTTCAAGGACACTGCTTTGGCCGACCCATCCTCCCCCGCCCTGAAGGAAATCTTCAACGCCGAGCGCCTCGAGCACATCGCCATCGAGATGACCGCGGTCTATCCCGACTTCGACGCCAAGGCGTTCCTGAAACTGGCCAAGGCGGGGTTGGCGGATCTGTCGGTGATGCAGCGCATGGCCCGCGTCAGCGAATGCCTGCATGCGGTATTGCCGCTGGACTATGAAGCGTCGCTGGAGATGTTGCGCGCCCTCGCCCCGCGCCTCAACAGTGGGTTCGTCAGCATGTGCCTGCCGCATTACGTGGCGACTTACGGCGCAGACCGGTTCGAGTTGTCCATGGAGGCGCTCAAGTACTTCACCGTGTTCGGCTCTTCGGAGTTCGCGGTCCGCCCGTTCCTGCGCAACGATTTCGAGCGTTCGCTGCAACTGATGCACGACTGGTCGCTGGATGACAACGAGCATGTCCGGCGCCTGGCCAGCGAAGGTTGCCGTCCGCGCCTGCCGTGGTCGTTTCGCCTGGAGCGGATTCAGGCTGACCCGAGTCTCGCCGCAAGCATTCTCGACAACCTCAAGGCCGATACCAGTCTGTACGTGCGCAAGTCCGTGGCCAACCACCTCAACGACATCACCAAGGCGCATCCCGAGTGGGTGCTTGACCTGATCGAGGGCTGGTCACTGGACAACAAACACACCGCCTGGATTGCCCGGCACGCCCTGCGCAGCCTGATCAAACAGGGCAATCAGCGGGCGCTGGCGATCATGGGAGCCGGTGGCAAGCCTGAAGTCGAGATCATCGATGTGCAGGTCAACCCGCCAGTGATTGGCCTGGGAGAGAAAATCACCCTGTCCTTCGCCGTCAAATCCACGGTCGAGGCCAGCCAGCGTCTGGTGATCGACTACGCCATCGATTACGTGAAAGCCAATGGCAGCACCTCGGCGAAGGTGTTCAAGCTCAAGGCCCTGACCTTGCCTGGCAATGCCACCGAATCCATCGCCCGTAGCCAGCACATCAAGGCACTCACCACTCGCCGGCACTACGCTGGCACGCATGCGGTGCATGTATTGGTGAATGGCGAACGGCTGGCGAGCACGGCGTTCGAAATCCTTCCTTGAAACACGACCCGGCACTCTGTGGGAGCAAATCTTGCTCGCGATAGCGTCAATTCAGGCACACCGCGTTATCGTTGTTCGCGAGCAAGCATTGCTCCTACAAGGGTTGTGCGCCCAGCAGAAGATCCTGTTCACGCTCACATAACTGCACCACGTAATCCCACATCACCCGCAATCGCACGGATTTGTGCAGCTCGCGGCGGGTGCTGATCCAATAGCTGCGCAGGATGCTTTCATCTGCAAATAGCGGCACCAGCCCGGGGTCGGCGCTGGCCATGTAGCACGGCAGCACGGCGATGCCCAGGCCCGCGCGGGCCGCTTGTTGCTGAGCGATGACGCTGGTGCTGTGAAAGACCACCTGCGGGTTGCGGCAGAAACTGTTGAGGAACATCAGTTCCTGGCTGAACAGCAGGTCGTCGACGTAACCGATCCAGGCATGCCGCCCCAGGTCATCTCGATTGACCAGCGGTGGCGCCTTGTCGAGATAATCCTGGCTGGCATACAGCGCCAGGCGATAGTCCGTGAGTTTGCGCGTGACCAGCATGTCGGCGGCCGGGCGTTCGAGGTGGATGCTGATTTCCGCTTCGCGGTTGAGGATGCTGACGAAGCGCGGCACCGCCACCAACTCCACCTCCAGGCCCGGATAACGTTCGAACAGGCCATTCATGCGGCTGGCGAGAAACATGATGCCCAGCCCTTCCGTGACCCCGACGCGGATCTTGCCCAGCGGCGCCGTGGATTGGGTGATTTCCTCCTGGGCCAGCAGCGCAACGTTCTCCATGGCTTCGGCGTGCTTGAGCAGCGCCTCGCCGGCCGGTGTCAGCTCATAGCCCTGGGCATGCTGCACGAACAGCGCGGTGCCGAGGCTCTTTTCAATGGCCTCGATATGCCGTGCCACCGTGGCATGGGTGGTGTTCAGGCGGCGGGCCGCAGTGAGCAACCGCCCGCTGCGCTGCAACTCCAGAAAAAACCGCAGGTCATTCCAGTCGAACATGAATCATCCTTGAGGCTTGGCGGTTGAAGACGCTGTTTAAAAACGCACAGCAGCTGGGTAAAAACTAACATTCTTTAAACGAAAGCTAACAACTAGGATGGAACACAACAAGAACAACAACACGAGGTCAGGGATGCAAACCGCCCTTGATGAATACGACTACATCGTGGTCGGCGCCGGGCCGGCCGGTTGTTTGCTGGCCAATCGACTGTCGGCCGAGCCTCAACATCGGGTGCTGCTGCTCGAAGCCGGTGGCCGCGATAACTATGCGTGGATTCACATCCCCGTGGGTTATCTGTTTTGCATCGGCAACCCGCGCACCGACTGGTGCTTCAAGACCGAAGCGCAACCCGGCCTGCAAGGCCGTACCTTGAGTTATCCGCGCGGCAAAGTGCTGGGTGGCTGCTCGTCGATCAACGGCATGATCTACATGCGCGGCCAGGCCGGCGATTACGACCGCTGGGCCGCCGATGGCAATCCCGGCTGGAGCTGGCAGGACGTGCTGCCGTTGTTCAAGAAAAGCGAAAATCACTTTGCCGGGGCGTCCGAGTTTCATGGTGCCGACGGCCAATGGCGAGTGGAACGCCAGCGCCTGTCGTGGCCGATTCTCGATGCCTTCCGCAGTGCTGCCGAGCAAAGCGGCATTGCCAGCATCGATGACTTCAACCAGGGCGATAACGAAGGTTGTGGCTACTTTCAGGTCAACCAGAAGGCCGGTATCCGCTGGAACGCGGCCAAGGCGTTTCTCAAGCCGATCCGCCACCGTCCGAATCTGACCGTGCTGACCGGGGTCGAGGTCGACCGCGTGCTACTGGAAAACGCCCGGGCCTCGGCGGTCAGCGTCCGCTGGCAGGGTCAGGCGAAAACCTTCAAGGCGCGCAAGGAAATCATCCTGTGCGCTGGCTCCGTCGGTTCGCCGAGCATCCTGCAACGATCAGGGATCGGCCCTCGCCCGTTGTTGCAACGCCTGGGTATCGGCGTCATTCATGAACTGTCTGGCGTGGGCGGCAATCTGCAGGATCACCTGCAATTGCGGCTGATCTACAAACTGGAAAATGCCCGCACGCTCAATCAGATCGCCGGCAGCCTGTGGGGCAAGATGGGCATGGGCCTGCGTTATCTGTACGACCGCAGCGGCCCGCTGTCCATGGCGCCAAGCCAACTGGGCGCCTTCGCCCGCTCGGGGCCGGAGCAGGCTTCGGCCAATCTTGAGTACCACGTGCAACCGTTGTCCCTGGAGCGCTTCGGCGAACCGCTGCATGCCTTTCCGGCGTTCACGGCATCGGTCTGCGACTTGCGCCCGCAAAGTCGAGGCAAGGTGGAAATCCGTTCCGTGAATCCACAAGAAGCACCGTTGATCCAGCCCAACTATCTGAGCCATCCGGAAGACTTGCGCGTTGCCGCCGACGCCATTCGCCTGACCCGGCGCATCGTTGCCGCGCCGGCCCTGCAAGCGTTCAAGCCCGTCGAATACCTGCCCGGCGACAGCCTGCAAAGCGAAGAACAACTGCACGAAGCCGCCGCGCGGATCGGCACCACGATTTTCCATCCGGTCGGCACCTGCCGCATGGGCAACGATGCGGACGCGGTGGTCGATGCCCAATTGCGCGTCCACGGCATCCCTGGCTTGCGCATTGCCGACGCCTCGATCATGCCGCGCATCACCTCGGGCAATACCTGTTCGCCTACGCTGATGATCGCGGAGAAGGCTGCGCAACTGATTCTAAATCTTGCTGTAGACACTCCCCCAGTGGGAGCGAGCCTGCTCGCGAAGGCGGCGGATCTTCAACATTGATGGTGGCTGACCCACCGCATTCGCGAGCAGGCTCGCTCCCACAAGGGATTTACATCTGATTCACGGACACGCAACACCAGTGGAACAACAAAAACAATCACTGTGAGGGATACCGATATGTCAGAACATGTTCAGCCCCTGGAAGCCTTGCGTAGCGCGGGCACCAGTCAGGAAACCCAGAAAGTCATCTTCGCCTCGTCACTCGGCACGGTCTTCGAGTGGTATGACTTTTTCCTCTATGGCGCCCTCGCGGCGGTCATCAGCAAGCAGTTCTTCGCCGGGGTCAACGACACCACGGCCTTCATCTTTGCCCTGATGGCCTTCGCCGCCGGCTTCATTGTCAGGCCGTTCGGCGCCCTGGTGTTCGGCCGGTTGGGGGACATGATCGGACGCAAGTACACCTTCCTCGCCACCATCATCCTCATGGGCCTGGCGACCTTTTGCGTCGGCCTGTTACCGAACTACGCCAGCATCGGCATCGCCGCGCCGATCATCCTCGTGGCGCTGCGTATGCTTCAGGGCCTGGCCCTGGGCGGCGAGTACGGTGGTGCCGCGACCTATGTCGCGGAACACGCGCCCATCGGCAAACGTGGCTTCCACACCAGCTGGATTCAATCCACCGCCACCCTCGGCCTGTTGCTGTCGCTGCTGGTGGTGCTCGGCTGCCGCTACTTCACCGGCGACCAGTTCGAGGTCTGGGGCTGGCGCATTCCGTTCCTTTTTTCGATCATCCTGCTGGGCATTTCGACCTGGATTCGCCTGAGCCTGCATGAGTCGCCGGCCTTCGTGAAAATGAAAGAGGAAGGCAAACTCTGCAAGTCGCCCATCCGCGATTCCTTCGGCAAATGGGAAAACCTCAAGGTCGTGTTGATCGCCCTGTTCAGCATCAACGCCGGGCAGGCCGTAACCTTCTACGCGGCGCAGTTCTACGTGCTGTTCTTCCTCACCCAGTTCCTGAAAATGGACCCGGCCGTGGCCAACGGCCTGCTGATCGTCAGCGTGACCATCGGCGCGCCGTTCTTCATTTTCTTCGGCTGGCTGTCGGACAAGGTCGGGCGCAAGCCGGTGCTGATGCTCGGCCTGTTGCTGGCCACTGCCCTGTACTTCCCGATCTTCAAGACCCTGGCCCACTACGCCAACCCGGCCATCGACCAGGCCAGCCGTCAGGCGTCGATCACCGTGCTGGCCGACCCGGCCACTTGCACCTTCCAGTTCGACCCGGTGGGCAAGGCGAAATTTGATAGCCCCTGCGACAAGGTCAAGACCTTCCTGGTCAAGCAGGGTCTGCCGTACAACAGCGCCGCCGCCCCGGCTGGCAGCGGCGTGCAGGTGAGTGTCGGCGACGTGAAGATCGACGGTTTCGACGAGGCTGCCCTACGCGGTGCGGTGACCCTCGCCGGCTACCCGCAAAAGGCCGACATGCAGCAGATCAACAAACCGATGATCGTGGCACTGATCGTCGCGTTGATCATCATCTCCGCCATGTGCTACGGCCCGTTGGCGGCGTTGATGGTCGAACTGTTCCCGACCCGCATTCGCTACACCTCGATGTCCCTGCCCTACCACATCGGCAACGGCTGGTTCGGCGGCTTCCTGCCGACGGTGTCCTTCGCGCTGGTGGTGTACACCGGGGATATTTTCTACGGGCTGTGGTACCCGGTGCTGATTACCGGGGTGAGCCTGGTGGTGGGGATGATTTGCCTGCGTGAGACGCGGAACGTGGATCTGGACAAAAACTGAGGCGAGCTGGAAAAAACTGTGGGAGCGAGCCTGCTCGCGAATAGGCCGTGTCAGTCGACGTTGATGTCGCCTGATACACCGCTTTCGTCGGAACGCCGCCCGGAGCCGGCGCGCTCCCACAGTGGTTTGTGAATCACTCCTCGAGTTCGACGATCTCGAACTTCACCTGATCCGGATAAAACGCCATGTATTCGCGAATCTGCGAGACAGACACCTTGGGATTCTCGTAGCTCCACACCGCATTGGCGCCTTCATGCCCGGGAACCTGCAGACTGAAGTAGCTGGCATCGCCCTTGTAGGGGCAATAACTGGTGTGATCGGTCCGGGCGTAATACTTTTCGTCGATGTCTTCTCGCGGTACGTAATACACCGGCGGGTAATTGGCCTCCAGCAGCACCAGTGCCCGCGAAGACGCGGCCACCTGGATACCGTGAAATTTCACCAACAGGCAGCCGGGCTGCTCGGCAATGGTGATGACAGGACTAGGACCGGTGCTTTTCATGGAATACGTTCCTCATGACGATGATTGACCGCGTTATCGTTCATCGCGAGCAAGCTCGCTCCTACAGCGATGGGCTGCGCAGCAGCCCCAAAACCTGAGACCACGATGTATCAGGTATAACCCAAGTTTCGCATTCACAACGGCTTCGCAGCCGAACGGGACTTTGCGCGGGATTGAACGCTTGAATCCTGGCCCCGGGGGAATTTCGTCTACGATTTATAAACCGTTTACATCCCTACTGCGCAGGTACGCAGTCGTGGCGTGGGGTTGCGAATCTCAGTCGCTGAGGATCCCCACATGCCTGCCACAACCTTTTCTCTCAATCAGAAAATCATCACCCTGGACGCCCGGCCGGACCGCCTGGACCTGCGCGATCGCATGTTTACGCCTCGGGTCCAATCACTGCCGGCAACCTGGCCTGCGCAAAACGACATTGTCAGCCAATTTTCGGATTATCTGGGCCGGGGCCTGGTACTCAATCAAGGCAACGAAGGCGCGTGCACCGGCTTCGGACTGGCAGCCGTGGTGAACTATTTATTGTGGAGAAACGACCGTGCGTCCCCCAAGACCAGTCCGCGCCAGCTCTATCACCTGGCCAAGCTGTATGACGAATGGCCGGGCGAAGACTACACGGGTTCCAGTTGTCGCGGAGCCTTGAAGGGATGGCATAAGCATGGCGTTTGCGCCGAGGAACTGTGGCCCTATACCGTAAAGGCCGACGGCTCGGTTCCGGCATTTGAAGCGCCGGACCCGAGGTGGGCAGCCGACGCCGTGACCCGCCCGCTAGGGGTTTACTACCGCGTCGAGAAAGATGACATCACCGCCATGATGGCGGCGTTGCATGAAGCCAACGCGATTTACGTTTCGGCCAATGTGCATCAGGGTTGGGCATTGATGCAGCCTCAAAGCAAAAAAAAACCGGTGGTGCAGTTCCAGGACATGTCTCAACTTCCGGTCATTCAATGGCCCTCAAAGGCTGAGGGCGGACACGCCTTTGCATTGATCGGCTACACCCACCAAGGGTTCATCGTGCAGAACTCCTGGTCGACCGACTGGGGATTCGCAGGCTTCGCCATCCTGACCTTCGAAGACTGGCTCGCCAACGGCACCGACGCGTGGACCGTCGCCCTCGGCGTGCCGATCGAACACGGCGCGATATCGCGCAATGCGCGCCCTTCGCGCTCCAGGGCCGATGTGCAATCGGCGTTTCGCAGCGCCCTTTCAAGTACCAGCGCCAAGCGCGAAGGTTTCTCGCTGTTTACCGCCAGCAATCGTGACGCCGACCGCAAAGGACCTGCATTGTTAACCGTCGATCAGGCCTACGGCTTGACCATCGTGATGGAAAACAATGGCAGCATCGGCCCGCGTCTTACCGACGTGGAAAACGTCAGCGCCGGCGTCAGGCGAATCGTCTACGAATCACCTCGCGCCTGGTACGACAAACTGCCCGCGGCGGACAAACCCTCCGTCCTGCGTATCGCAGTTTTCACCCACGGCGGGCTCAACTCCGAGCAGGACTCCATCAACCGGATTTGTGCGATGGCGCCCTACTTCCTCGAAAACGGCATTTATCCCTTGTTCATCACTTGGCGCACCGGTGTGCTCGAGACGCTGATCGACATCGTCCATGACACGATGCCCGGACTGTTTCCCGAAGCTGGCGGATTCAGCGATGTGTTGAAAGTCATCAAGGACAAAGCCCTGGAAAGCCTGGATCGCACGGTAGAACTGGCCACCAAAAAGCTCGGGGGCGATCAGTGGAGTCAGATGAAGCAGAATGCCGATGCGGCCGCCGTGGCAGGCTTGACTCCCCGGGGCCTGGTGGAAATGGCCGACTGGCTGAAAAAGCTGATCGGTGACATGGGCCAAAAGAACGTAGAGCTACACCTGATCGGACATTCCGCGGGCTCCTTGATCAATGGACGCCTGATTCAATTGTTGTGGGCCAGAGGTTTGCCCGTTGAAACGTCGACGCTGCTGGCCCCCGCCTGCACCCTCGACTTCGCCAACCAGACCTTCCGTAAAGTCATCGAGACCGGTGGCCTCAAGCGCAAGGATTTCCATATCCACATGATGTCCGATAACCGTGAACAAAGTGACAACGTCGTCGGCGTGTACCACAAGTCACTGCTGTACCTCGTGTCCCGGGCCTATGAAGAACTGCATCGCATGCCGCTGCTGGGCATGGCCAAGAGCCTGGACAAGGATTTCCAGAATTTCGCCGATCCCGCCCTGGCGGAGTGGAACATTGCCGCCAGGAACATGACCGAACAGTGGAACAGTTTCTACTGGGGCAAGGACGGGAAACCGGCAAAAGACATTCCGTCAGGTTTTGCCGCGACGGGCAACGGGCTTGCCGACGAGTTCGCCAATACCCTGCATATCTTCAACGACCAGAAAATGAACTATGGTGCGGGCACCAAAGCGGACACCTCCCATGGTGGGTTCGACAATGACGTAAACGTCATTACCACGGCATTGCTGACTATTCTCCGGCAAGTGCCTGGTACGAAGCTGAAGCAGCCGGTGGTCAATCTCAACTACTGACGGATCCAGGAGAATGACATGCCGGACTCGCCCATCGCACCGCCAGGCGCTCGCACGCTGCTTTATCGCGGGGACATCCAGGCGTGCGACCCCTGGTTCAAGACATCGGTGGAGTTAACTGCCGCCGAGCGCTATTTCTTCCGCGCATCGGGATCGTGGACCGACTGGACACAGGTCCATGATCCCAACGGATCACCCATGGCAAACCTGCGGCTTTTCGAGCGCTTTATCCGCTGCAAGGAGGCGGACGCCACCTGGTTTACGCTCGTGGGAACGATCAACAAGGATCCCGCCAGTTTTTTTGCCATCGGTGACGGTCGCCGTTGGCCGACGGGCTGGATTGCGCCGGCGTCTGGTCGACTGTTCTGCTTCGCCAACGACGCGAGGTTGATGTACTTCAACAACCGAGGTGCCATCACACTGGAGGTATGGACCACCTGAAATGGCAACGCAGCAACTGTATATTCATACAGATAAAGATTGCCCCCACGCTCATCTCCGGCCATTCTGTGCACCTCCCGGACACTGATCGACGATGGTGGTTATGCGGCTGTACCTCTGTGAAAAACCTTCCCAGGCCAAAGACATTGCGGCCGTGCTCGGCGCCAAACGTCGCGGCGATGGCTGCTGGCTGGGAACGGACGTCACGGTGACCTGGTGTATCGGCCATCTGCTGGAAACCGCGCCGCCGGATGCCTATGACGCACGTTATAAACGCTGGGTACTGGCCGACCTGCCGATCATTCCGGACAAATGGAAAATGACCGTCAAACCCCGCACCGCCAGCCAGTACAAGGCCGTCAAGCGCCTGCTCGGCGAGGCCAGCGAACTGATCATTGCCACCGACGCCGACCGCGAAGGTGAAATGATCGCCCGGGAACTGGTGGAGCATTGCCGTTATCGCGGTCCGATCCGCCGCCTGTGGCTGTCGGCACTGGACGATGCCTCGATCCGCAAGGCCCTGGCCGCGCTCAAGCCGGGGGCCGAGACCTTCAGCCTTTACCATTCCGCATTGGGGCGCAGCCGGGCCGACTGGCTGATCGGGATGAACATGAGCCGGCTGTTCACCCTGCTGGGGCGCCAGTCAGGCTATCAAGGCGTATTGCCGGTCGGCCGGGTGCAAACGCCGACCCTGCGCCTGGTGGTAGACCGCGACCGCAGCATTGCCGATTTCGTACCGGTCGCCTACTGGGCCATCGACGTGCAACTGCTGCATGACGGCACCACCTTCACCGCCCAATGGCGGGCGACCTCCGATGCCTGCGACGATCAGGATCGCTGCCTGAATCAGGCATTGGCCCGGCAGGCAGCCGCGGCGATGACGGGCGCTGCGAGCGCCAGGGTCATCAAACTGCGCACCGAGCGGATGCGCGAAGTGGCCCCGCTGCCGTTCGACCTGGGCACGCTGCAGGAAGTCTGTTCAAAGAAACTCGGGCTCGGCGCCCAGGAAACCCTCGATATTGCCCAGGCGCTCTACGAAACCCATAAAGTCATCACCTACCCGCGCAGCGACTGTGGCTACCTGCCGTTGAGCCAGCACAGCGAAGCGCCGGGCATTCTGGCGGCATTGCGCCAGGCCGATCCGGCGCTGGACGCCTTGCACGGTCATCTCGAACCGCTACGCCGCTCACGGGCCTGGAACGATGCCAAGGTCAGCGCGCACCATGGCATCATTCCCACCGCTGCCGCGAAAAACCTCGATCGTCTGGTGGGCAAGCAGCGCGCGGTCTACACCCTGATCCGCGCACGGTATCTGGCGCAGTTCCTGCCCAATCATGAATACGACCGCACCCAGGCCGACTTCGACTGCGCCGGTGAAGCCTTGCGCGCGGTCGGCAAGCAGATCGTCGAAGCCGGCTGGAAACGGGCCTTGCCCGAAGCCCTTGCCCCGGCCAAAGGACGTGAGGCACCGGCACCGCAAACCTTGCCGAACCTCAGGGAGGGAATTGACTGCGCGGTAGCGGCCGTGCAACTCAAGGACTTGTGGACTCAACCACCCAAGCCGTTCACCGAGGGTGATTTGATCAAGGCCATGAAAAACGTGGCCAAGCTGGTGGAAGATCCGCTGCTCAAGCAGAAGCTCAAGGACACCACCGGTATCGGCACCGAAGCGACCCGCGCCTCGATCATCCAGGGCCTGCTCGATCGCGGTTATCTGGTCAAGAACGGCAAGGCACTGTCTGCAACCCCGGCCGCGTTCAGCCTGATCGATGCCGTGCCGCGGGCGATTGCCGATCCGGGTACCACCGCAATCTGGGAGCAGGCACTGGACATGGTGCAAAGCGGAGAAATGAGCCTCGAAGAATTCGTGACCAAACAGGCCGCCTGGATGAGCAAGCAGGTCAGCCGTTGCGCCGGCCTGAGCCTGACCATCAGCGGCCCGGCCAGCCCTGCCGGGCGTGGCGCCACACCGTGGAAAAACAAGCGCAAACCGGCGAAACGCAAAACGTCAACCGGTAGCAAACGAACGGCGAAACCGACAAGCAAGGTCTGAAGCGAATCAGGCCACAGGGTTATTGTGGTTCGATCTATCCTTGGCTGAGGGGTATCGCGTCTCAGGAGCCACCTCCCATGTCGTCAATCGAACTGCACGCCGCCCAGCGCGACGAACTGGAAACCCTCGAAAACCTGATGCAGTTCTACACCTATGACTTCAGCGAGTGGCTGCCACTGAAGCTGGGGGAACATGGCTTTTTCAATATTCAGCCCCTGCCAGACTATTGGCGAAACCCCGCGACCCGACCATTCCTGGTCCGTGTCGACGGTGAACTGGCTGGTTTCGTAACGGTAGACAACGAGACCCACCTGCCCGGCGCCCGGTACAACATCGGCTACCTGTTTATTGCGCGGCGCTTTCGTGGCCAGGGTGTCGCGAGGTTTGTCGTTTCCACCCTCTTGAGTCGCTTCCCCGGTCAATGGCAGATTTTACATCTTGATGCGAACCTTGGCGCTCGGGCGTTCTGGACCACGGTAATGCCAGACTTTTGCCCAAACGGTTTTGACCAGCATCAACAGTCAATCAAGGGTCTACCCTGCACCCTTTACCGATTTTCGATGTAGTCGTCACCCCCCTCGATGGGTGCTTTTCTAGCCCCCTTCCCTAATTCCACACAGCTTTGTCCGACAATATGTAGTGACCAAAAATAATCACTACAAAACCGTTGACGCCTGCGATTTGCCCTTGCATGATGCAGACGTCTCCCCGATCGGGAGTACAGGCAACACGTTTGAGCAAGCTCGTCTGACCGCCGAGCTGTTTTTTCCGGATACACGCTGCCCACAAGGCAGATTGAAGAAGCTGACCTGGCCTGAACGTCCAGTACAAGGGCGAGAAGCGCTGGCGATCCATCCTCATGAAGCTTGTGGCCGACCTTGAAAACGTCGGCAGGGCCAGAAGGTTTTCGCCGCTTCTCTTCGTTGTGACGCTATTGCGTAGCAGTTATTCAACACGACTACATGCAACAGACGCAGGACCTCGCCTCTATCGGCGGACGACTGCTGACGTCCTGGTTTCGGTGCCAGGGATCAACTAACCGATGGGCTACTTGTATTAGCGAATCAACTTTGAAAGATCACCAATTGGTCAAGGGAGCTTTATGATGAATCTGAACAATCAACCGACTATCGAAGAACTGGCTCGTCTGTTCGCGGCGAAAAAAGATACGCTCGACAACCATATTCTTTGGATCAGCAAATCGGGCAGCGTTCATATCGACTGCCTGTCGCCCCACACCCATGAAGCGGAGTTCGACCAGAACAACCAGAACCTGTTGGCCCGACTGAAGATGTACCGTCGCGGCCAGGGCTATGTCGGCAAGAAAGCCGCGGCCGACAAGGACTTCATTGGTAATGTTCTACAAACGCTGAAACAGGCTTGGGCCTCGTTGCAGAATCAGAATGAAGTTCGGGTGATTGACCGGTTGTACTAATTGAAATGAGTCATTACTGACTTATTAATGAAAAGGGCCTGTTCCCAATAGGAGCAGGCCTTTTTTATTGAATCTAATACACAAATGATCAGATCACTCCAGCCCGCTCCCACAAGGTTTTGTGTTGTCTATGAGAGCGGGTTATCCAACACCAATTCCAAAAACGCCAATGAAGCCGCGCTGTGATAGTTGTTTTTACGCCGCAGCAGTGCCGCCCCACGCCTGGGCGCCTGTCCCACCAATGGAATCTTGCGTAATGCCCGCTCCCCCGTGGCGATGGGTTCCGGAAGAATCGTCGCAATGGCTGTGTGACGAATGACTTCCAGCAATGTATTGACCGAATTGACCTCGATGGCCACCTTCGGCGTGATCTGTGCCTGAGCGAAGTACTCATCAATGCAAGTACGGGTGACGAAACCCGGGGTCAACAACGCGAACTGCAGTTGCGCCACCTCTTCGCTGGTCAATGCCTCCTCGCGTTCATACAACGGATGCGCCCGACCGACCATCAGCGCCAGGGTCTCGGTAAACGCCGGAAGCGACTCGATCTCGGCGTTTCTCACCTGATCGAACGCGATCGCGATATCCAGTGAATCACCCGCCAGCCCGACCTCGATGTCGTCCATCGACAGTTCGAAAATCTCCAGGTGGATGTTCGGGTACCGCGCCGCGTAATCGCGCACCAGCGGCCCCACCAGATACGCCATGAACGTCGGGGTCATGGCCAGGCGCAAGGTGCCACGGGACAAGTCCTTCACGTCATGCAGCGCACGCTTGCCCGCCTCCAGTTCCACCAGCACCCGACGGGCGCATTCAATGTAGGCCTGGCCCGCATCGGTCGGCTTGACCGTGCGCGAGGTGCGGTCGAACAGACTGACACCGAGGGTTTCTTCCAATTGCCGAATCTGTTGCGACAGGGTCGGCTGGGACACGTGCAAGGCTTCGGCGGCGCGGGTGAACCCGCCGTTGTCGGCGACGGCCAGCAAGTAACGCAAATGACGCAGCAACATGGGACCTCCATCTATAGGCAGTGCTTATACATTGCATTGTATATCGGTCTTGGACGCTATGAGTTGATCGGCAGAAGATGAGCCCACACCCAAGCGCTACCCACTGCAACAGGAGATCTGCCATGCAACACTCCCACGCTTACAACGACACCAGCCTCGAACTGACTGCCAAAATCCTGGACGCCAAGGCTCGCAAAAACCTGTCCTTCGAAGACATGGCGCAAGGCACTGGCCTGGGCCTGGCTTACGTCACCGCGGCCCTGCTCGGCCAGCACCCTCTGCCGCAAAGCGCGGCGAAAGTGATCGGCGAAAAACTCGACCTGGATGCCGACACCGTGGCCCGCCTGCAGATCATCCCGCTGCGCGGCAGCCTCTCGGGTGTCCCGACCGACCCGACCATCTACCGTTTCTACGAAATGATCCAGATCTACGGCACCACCTTGAAAGCCCTGGTCCATGAGCAGTTTGGCGACGGCATCATCAGCGCAATCAACTTCAAGCTCGACATGAAGAAAGTCGAAGATCCGGAAGGCGGCTCCCGCGCGGTGATCACCCTCGACGGCAAATTCCTGCCCCTGCGTCCTTTCTGAGTTGATAGCGGCCCGCACCGCCGTGCGGGCCAAACCCGGCATATCCATGAGGACACATCCATGAAAGCGCTCATCGAAGGTTTTCTGAAGTTCCAGAAAGAAGCCTTTCCACAACGTACCGATCTGTTCAAGCACCTGGCCACTACCCAACACCCAGGCACCTTGTTCATCACCTGTTCCGACAGCCGAGTCGTGCCGGAACTGCTGACCCAGCAAGAGCCCGGTGAGCTGTTCGTGATCCGGAACGCCGGCAACATCGTGCCCTCCTACAGCCCCCATCCTGGCGGTGTGTCCGCCACGGTCGAGTACGCTGTCGCCGTGCTGGGAGTGACCGATATCGTGATCTGCGGCCATTCGGACTGCGGCGCGATGACCGCTGTCGCCAAGTGCACCTGCATGGATCACCTGCCTGCCGTCAGCGGCTGGCTGCAACACGCCGAGTCGGCAAAAGTCATCAACGAATCCCGCCCTCACGGGAGTGACGCGGCGAAGGTGAGTTCAATGGTCCGGGAGAATGTCATCGCGCAACTGGCCAATATCCAGACGCACCCGAGCGTACGCCTGGCTCAGGAGAAAGGCCTGTTGAATTTGCATGGTTGGGTTTACGACATCGAGACCGGTTCAGTCGATGCCCTGGATGCCAACAGCCACCGCTTCGTGGCGCTCGCCGAGTATCCGGACACCTGTGCCATTCAAGCACGACCCGCAGCAGCAGCCTGACGTTTGAACCCACTGACAGCGAGACGATCGACCCAGCGCTCCCGGCTCACGGGAGCGCTGCACCGACACGATCGACAGGGTTATTTATCGTCCATCCTCGTTGACGATTGTGACCGTTTTTCAGGGGCCTCTTCAGCGTTGGGTGGTTCTGGAATGCTGCCCGGCGTGAACACGTGAGTCAGCAAGTCCCGGGCATCGAC
Source organism: Pseudomonas sp. WPR_5_2 (assembly GCF_003634475.1). Lineage (NCBI taxonomy): Bacteria > Pseudomonadati > Pseudomonadota > Gammaproteobacteria > Pseudomonadales > Pseudomonadaceae > Pseudomonas > Pseudomonas sp. WPR_5_2. The sequence continues at coordinate 855,778 of NZ_RBLA01000001.1, forward strand.
TTCGGTGACACCCTGAACCGAACGAGCCAGGCTTACCGCCTGCTCACACTGTTTATGGGTGTTGACGCGCCCGCTCAACGCCACCGTGCCCCCATGGGTCTTGACATGGATTTGCAGGCCAAAGCTGGGTTCGGCCATTGCCAGGGCTGACTTCACCCGGGCGGTGATCCACGTGTCGTGAACGCCCCTTTCCAGATCCTGAGAGTAATGTTGAAACGAATGAAGTTTCATGCTGCAACCCTCTTCACGTCATCAGATGCGCTGTCCTTCCCATTTGCTGTACAGCCCTCTGCCTCTCAGGCGAGCGTCTGGGACATCTGATTCGTTTTGGAGTGCTCGCCACGGCAATACAGACACTCATTAAGTATAGTGCGGCCGGCACCCCGGGGACGGGGAGCCGACTCAACGTTTGACCGATAGATCCGTCTGGGTCATGCGGCTGCGAATGGTGAACACACCGTCGCCCGACAGAATCGCGCTGCGCGCAAACAAACGCCCGCTCTCCCAGTTCGACAGGCCCAGTTCCGGCTTGTTGAGCGCGTACTGGCCGTCGACCCACCGGGTAATGCCGTTGCCGACAAAAGGTGCATTGACCGCGTTATAGAAACGCTCCTGAGCCGCCGCGTCTTCACTGATCAGCGACACGGTGAACTGCGGGCTGTAGCGATTGAACAAGGCGATGGCGCTGTCCAGGTCGTCGACGATTTTCAGGCTGACTTCCGGGGTTTCCTCCCATTCCCACTCGCGGCCCAACTGATCTTCCGGCAGCGGTTCGGCCAGGGCTTCGGTGCGGTAGCCTTCGGCGCGGTACACCTCGACGGTCGTGCTTTGCCAATCGGCGGGCAGGTACGTTTCGCTGCCTTCGACGATGTGCAGTTTGCAGCCCTGGCCCCGGGCCTTGCCGGCCTGTTGCAGCGCATCGAGAAACAGTGGCACCAGCTCTGCGGCGCGGTCGCGGTGGATCAGGCAGACGTTCAGGGTGTTGCAGACCTTGCGGTCAAGGGAGTTGCGCACCACGCAGGTGAAGCGTGTGGCATCGGCATCGGTATCGGCGATCAGCCAGGCACCACCGGTGCCGTGCAGGCTGACGGCGGTGCCGGCCTGTTGCGCGATGCTGCCCAACTGGCTGACGGCACGCCCCGAACCACGGGCCACGGCCAGCGACAGGCGCCGGTCGGCGAACATCGCCCAACCGGCGGCGTGATTGACGCTTTCCACCAGCGACACCGCACCGCTCGGCAAACCGGCGTCGGCAAGCGCCGGATTCAACGCATGGGTGACGATCGCCTGAGCCGTGCCCAACGCATCGCTGCCAATGCGCAGCACCGCCGTGTTACCGGTGCGCAACACGCCGGCGGCATCGGCGAACACATTCGGCCGGCCTTCGAAGACGAATGCAACGATGCCCAACGGTGATACCACTTGCTCGACTTTCCAGCCATCGTGCTCGACGCAACTGATCACTTTGCCGCGAGTGGCCGACGCATCGCGCCAGGCGCGCAGCCCGGCAATCATGTCCCGGCGCATGCGCTCATCGGCCAGCAAGCGCGTGGTCGAACGGCCACGGGTCTTGGCCCGCTCGATGTCGGCCTGGTTGGCCGCTTCGATCAAGGCCCAGCAATCCGGGGTTTCCAGGCGTTGGGCGAACAGGTCGAAGAAGTGGCTGATCGCCTGATCCGACACCGCCGACATCGCGCTGAACGCCGCTTCGGCGCGTTCGATCGCGACCGCCGCCGCCTGCTGGTCGGCCACCGGAATCAACAGCAATTCGCCGCTGACCTGCTCCACCAGCAGGTGATCTCCGGGCTGGAAGCGTGCCGCCAGTTCGGGGCTGACCACAGTGACACGATTACCGGCGAAAGGGATCGGCGTGCCAGCGACTAGACGTTCGAGCGCAAGAGACATGAAGCGGTATCACCATGCAATGGGCGGGCGGAAAATGTATAGCAAAAGTCCCTGAGCGTCACCCGCCACCGGCCTGCGCCGATGATCGCAAAAGCGCCGGCACCGCCCCGGCGCACCTACGCTTAAACCGTGCACCCGCGTTTCCATTTTCGAAGGAGGCCGTCATGAGCGATGAATTCAGAAGCCATGGCGCGGCCCTTGACGACGAAGGTCTGGAAAATGCATTGGACCTGGCCAAAGTCAGCGCTGCGCAATTGTGGGCTGTTCTGGCAGTAGAAACCTCCGGCAACGGATACTTTTCCGATCGCCGTCCGAAAATCCTCTTCGAGCGACACGTATTCAGCCGCTTGACCCACCAGATGTTTGACGCGCAACACCCTGATATCAGCAGTAAAACCCCCGGTAACTATGGCGCTACGGGGGATCATCAGTACGACCGTCTGAACCAGGCCATCCGCCTGAACCGCAATGCGGCGCTGCAAAGTGCTTCATGGGGCTTGGGGCAGACCATGGGATTCAACTACACCACCACCGGCTCGGCGGACGTGGAGGCAATGGTCAAGCGCATGGTGATGTCCGAAAACGAGCAATTGCTGTGCACCGTCGGCGAACTGATCGGCAGTGGATCGGTGGCGGCGTTGCGAGCCAAGGACTGGGCGAATTTCGCCCGACGCTACAACGGCCCCAATTACGCCATCAACAACTACGACTTGCGGCTCAGTGCCGCCTACCAAAAGTTTTCCTATGGCGGCACCCCGGACCTGAGGATCCGCATGGCCCAGGCCTATCTGACGTACCTGGGCTGGCACCCCGGCCCGATTGACGGCATCGTCGGCAAACAGACCCGGGACGCGATGAACCTGTTCCAGGCCAAAGAGGGCCTGGACCTGACCACAGTGCTGGATGACCAGACGCTGGAACGCTTGCGCAGTAACATCCTGGCGTTGCCGCTCTGACCCGCAATACCTGCACACATCCCCTGTAGGAGCGAGCCTGCTCGCGAAGGGGCCGGTACATCCAACATCGCCGATACCTGATACACCGCTTTCGCTGGCAAGCCAGCTCCCACAAGGCCTGGGTTGGTCAGGAAACCAGGCGAACACCCCCAAATCACTGTGGGAGCTGGCTTGCCAGCGATGGGGCCGGTACATCCAACATCGCCGATACCTGATACACCGCTTTCGCTGGCAAGCCAGCTCCCACAGGGCCTGGGTTGGTCAGGAAACCAGGCGAACACCCCCAAATCACTGTGGGAGCTGGCTTGCCAGCGATGGGGCCGGCACATCCAACATCGCCGATACCTGACACACCGCTTTCGCTGGCAAGCCAGCTCCCACAG
>NZ_RBLA01000001.1:859029-1353994 GCF_003634475.1 Pseudomonas sp. WPR_5_2
AATCACTGTGGGAGCTGGCTTGCCAGCGATGGGGCCGGTACATCCAACATCGCCGATACCTGATACACCGCTTTCGCTGGCAAGCCAGCTCCCACAGGGCCTGGGTTGGTCAGAATCATAGGCAAACACCCCCCCAAATCACCGTGGGTGTGGGCGGTGTGTTGGGGGGCGGTTACGTATCAAAGTGTGTACAGCCCCGCCCCTGACACAACAAACCTTCAAAGCCCCGCGCAAGGGACACATCGCAGATACACCCGCCTGATGAAATTCACCTGTCGATTGGCCAAGCCGATCCTTGCGCTAAGCGGGCCCACCGTTGCCCGACATCCCTGACTTGAAGGAGATCCTGTCCATGAGCACTTTGATTTCATCGGCCGTCAAAGGCCTGCACCTGAACCTTGACCGTGCCGGTAGCTGGATCGCGCCGTTGACGCTGCGGGTATTCCTGGCCTGGGAATTCTTCGAGTCGGGCCTGGAAAAATTCAATGGCGAGAACTGGTTTGCCGACATCCAGAACCGCTTTCCGTTTCCGTTCGACCACCTTCCGGCCACGCTGAACTGGGAGCTGTCGATGTGGGTGGAATTGATCTGCGCCCTCGCCCTGCTGGTGGGGCTGGCCACGCGGTTTTCGGCGATCAGCCTGATCGTCGTCACCGTTGTCGCGACCGCCGCCGTTCACTGGCCCGCCGACTGGTCGAGCTTGAGCGAACTGGCCCAGGGGTACTCCATCACCAACAAGGGTTACGGCAACTTCAAGCTGCCGCTGATCTACCTGGCCGCCTTGGTGCCCCTGGTGCTCTCGGGTCCTGGCAAGTTCAGTCTCGATGCGCTGCTGGCGCGGTTCTTCTGGCGTCGCAGTCACGCCTGAATGCCGGCCTGAAAAAACAGAACAAGGGCGGTGCGAATCCGATTCGCACCGCCCTTTTGTTTACTTCGCTACATCAATCGATACGATCGTCGCCGCCGCGCCCTCCTGTTGAAACTTGAAGTTCACTTGATCCCCCACTTTTACCGTTGCCAATTGCGCCTCCGTCGCCTGAAACCCCATCGTCATCGGTGGCCATTGCAGTGCAGGCACCGCCCCATGGGCGATGGTGACCTTGTGCCGGGCACTGTCGATCGCCTTGATCGTTCCCGAGGCACTGGCCACGGGTGTCGAGGCTGCCGGCTGTTTCATGGGCGTGCCCTCCATGGCGTCAGCGCCCATGTTCATACCGGGCATTTCTTCTGCACGGGCAAAAAATGACAGTGCCAACAGCGTGCCTGTTACCGCGAATCGAGTCAGTTTCATTGGATGTTTCCTTGTGGACATGAGGTGGGTTGGGATAACGGGCGACGGCGCATCAGGCGATACGCCGCCGGAATGACAAACAGCGAGAGCAGCGGCGCGGTGATCATGCCGCCGACCATGGGCGCAGCGATGCGGCTCATGACTTCGCTGCCGGTGCCGCTGCCCAGCAGGATCGGCAACAGACCGGCAATGATCACGGCGACCGTCATGGCTTTGGGGCGGACACGTTGCACGGCACCTTCGCGAATCGCCGCCATCAAGCCGTACTCGGTGCTATCACCCATATCGATTCGCTCGGCCCAGGCGTTTTTCAGATACAGCAGCATGATCACGCCAAACTCGGCGGACACACCCGCCAACGCGATGAACCCGACGCCCGTGGCGACCGACAGGTTGTAGCCCAGCCAATAGAGGAACCACACGCCACCGACGAGGGCCAATGGCAGCGTCGCCATGATCAGCAAGGCTTCGTCAAACCGGGCGAATGTCAGATAGAGCAGGACAAAGATGATCAGCAACGTGGCAGGCACCACCTGCTTGAGGCGCGCATTGGCCCGTTCCAGAAACTCGAACTGGCCGGAGTAGCTCAGGCTCATGCCGGGCTGCAGCTTGACCTGTTCGCTGACCACTCGGCGCAAATCGGCCACCACCGAAGCGATGTCCCGCCCCCGAACATCGATGTACACCCACCCGGACGGCCGCGCATTTTCGCTTTTGAGCATCGGTGGCCCCTCGGTGACCTTGACCTTCGCCACCGTGCCGAGCGTGATCTGACTTCCCAGCGGTGTGTAGATCGGCAACTGCTCCAGAGCGCCGAGGGAATCGCGCCACTCCCGCGGATAACGCACATTGATCGGGAACCGTGCCCGACCCTCGATGGTTTCCCCGACGTTTTCACCGCCGATGGCACCGGCCACGATCGACTGCACATCTGCGATGTTGAGCCCGTAGCGGGCCGCCGCCTGGCGGTCGATGTCCACATCAATGTAGCGCCCTCCGGTCAAGCGCTCGGCCAGCGCCGAGCTGACACCGGCTACACCTTTGGCCGCGTGTTCAATGCCCTGGGTGACGGCATCGATCTGTGCCAGATCGTTCCCGGCCACCTTCACCCCGATCGGACTCTTGATGCCCGTGGCGAGCATGTCGATGCGGTTGCGGATCGGCGGGATCCAGATGTTGGTCAACCCCGGTATCCGGACCACCCGGTCCAGCTCTTCCACAAGTTTTTCCGGGGTCATGCCCTGGCGCCATTGCTCACGGGGCTTGAACTGGAGGGTGGTTTCGAACATCTCCAGCGGTGCCGGGTCGGTCGCGGTTTCGGCGCGGCCGGCCTTGCCGAAAACGTGTTCGACTTCCGGCACCGTTTTGATCAGGCGATCGGTCTGCTGCAGCAACTGCGCCGCTTTCTGCGCCGACAACCCCGGCAATGCCGAGGGCATGTAGAGCAAATCGCCTTCGTCCAGTGGTGGTAGAAACTCACCCCCCAACCGCGACATCGGCCACCACGCGCTGGCGAACACCAGCAGTGCTGCCAACAGGGTGATTTTCGGCCACCGCAACACGGCGTCCAGCACCGGTTGATAGAGCCGGATCAACCCGCGGCTCAACGGGTTCTGTCGTTCATCGGGAATCCTTCCGCGAATCCAGTAGCCCATCAGCACCGGCACCAGCGTCACCGACAATCCGGCCGCAGCGGCCATGGCATAGGTTTTGGTGAAGGCCAGGGGACCGAACAACCGGCCTTCCTGCGCCTCGAGGGTAAACACCGGAATGAACGACAGCGTGATGATCAACAGACAAAAGAACAGCGCCGGCCCCACCTCCACCGCCGCGTCGATCATGACTTGCCAGTGTTTTTCACCTTTGAGCACTTCCCCGGGATGCGCGGCGTGCCAGGCCTCGATTTTCTTGTGCGCGTTTTCGATCATCACCACGGCGGCATCGACCATCGCACCGATCGCAATCGCGATTCCGCCCAGGGACATGATATTGGCGTTGATCCCTTGATGACGCATGACGATAAAGGCGATCAGGACCCCGACCGGCAGCGAGATGATCGCCACCAGCGCCGAACGCAGGTGCCAGAGGAAAATCCCGCAGACCAGCGCGACGACAATGAACTCTTCAATCAATTTGTGGCTGAGGTTTTCCACCGCACGATCGATCAATTTGCCGCGGTCGTAGGTAGTCACAATCTCCACACCGGCCGGCAGGCTGCTTTTGAGTTCATCGAGTCGGGCTTTCACCGCGGCGATGGTTTGCCGGGCATTCTTGCCGCTGCGCAGGATCACCACACCGCCCACGGCCTCACCTTCGCCGTCGAGTTCAACGAGACCGCGGCGCATCTCCGGTCCCTGTTGAATCGTCGCCACGTCGCCGAGGGTGACGGGCACGCCGCCGACGCCCAGTTTGAGCGGAATGGCACGCAAGTCATCGAGGGTCTTCAAATAGCCGGAAGCCCGCACGATGAACTCGGTTTCGGCCATTTCCAACACCGCGCCACCGGTTTCCTGATTGGCCTTGCCGATCGCCTCAATGACCTGTGCCTGGGTGATACCCAGACTGGCCAGTTTCAGCGGATCCGGTTGAACCTGATACTGCTTGACCATGCCCCCGACGGTGGCCACTTCCGCCACGTTGGGCAGCGTCTTGAGCTCGAACTTGAGGAACCAGTCCTGCAAGGCACGCAGTTGCGCCAGGTCATGCTGGCCACTGCGATCCACCAGTGCGTACTGGAAGATCCAGCCGACGCCAGTGGCATCCGGCCCCAATGCCGGTTTGGCGCTGGCCGGCAAGCGACTTTGAACCTGACTCAGGTATTCCAGCACCCGCGAACGCGCCCAATACAGATCGGTGCCGTCCTCGAACAGGACGTACACAAAGCTGTCACCGAAGAACGAGTAGCCACGCACGGTTTTCGCGCCGGGCACCGACAACAGGGTGGTCGCCAAGGGGTAGGTCACCTGGTTTTCGACAATCTGCGGTGCCTGGCCGGCATAAGGCGTGCGGATGATCACCTGCACATCGGACAGATCCGGTAGCGCATCGACCGGCGTCCCCTGGACCGACCAGATCCCCCAGGCCGTGACGAACAGCGTCGCCGGCAGCACCAGAAAGCGATTGCCCACAGACCAGCGAATCAATGCGGCAATCATGGCTGGCCTCCGGCGGTTTCCGCGGGCTGGGCCACGATGCCTTTGAGACTGGCTTCGGAGTCGAGCAGAAACTGCCCCGACGTGACCACTTGCTGCCCCTCCTGCAACCCCTTGAGGACTACGGTCTGCCCGGCGTTTTCCACCCCGGCCTGCACCTCGACCGGACGGTAACGCCCGCCTCCTTCGGCCAGCATCACCAGCACGCGCTTGCCGGTGCGGATCAAGGCTTCACTCGGCACCTGCAGTACGTTTTGTCCCGCACCGCTGTTCAGCCGCACCTGTGCCGTGAGACCGGGACGCAGGCGTCCATCGGGATTGGGCAGTTCAACCCGCACACTGAGCGTTCGGCTGTCGGCATTGGTCTGTGGCAGGATCGCACTGATCGTGCCTTGCAGAACGGCGTCAGGCACCGTCGCCAGCCTGGCCTCGACGGTTTGCCCGAGCCGGATCGACCCGGCGACCGCTTCCGGCACCGCCACCACCAGCCAGACAGTGGCCAGCCCATTGATCCGGGCCAGGGTCTCACCGGCGGCCAGGGTCATGCCCGCCCGCACATTCAAGGTTTGCAAGGCGCCGGCAATCGGTGTGGTGAGGGTCTGTGTGAGCTGCACCTTGCCGCTGCGTTCAACCTGGGCGATCAAGTCCCGGGGCATCCCCGTCAATCGCAGGCGTTGGCGCGCCGCTGCCAGCAATCCGGCGTCGCCCATGCGTTTGAGGGCCAGAAACTCTTCCTGGGCCGCCGCCCATTCGGGCACCAGAATATCCGCCAGGGGTGCACCGGCCTTCAGCACATCATCCGGTGCGCGAGCATAGACCCGCTCGACGAAACCGGCCGTACGCGCCTGGATCTGCGCAACATCCCGTTCGTTGAAAGCCAGCACGCCCGCTGCGTCGAGGCTCGATACCCAGGGGCCGCGCGTGACCGTGGCCAGCCTCAGGCCGATGTTCTGCGTCATACCCGGATCGATCTGAACCGTAGCGGGTTCTGCCGCCCCGTCGGCATAGCGCGGCACCAGTTCCATCTCCATGAAAGGCGACTTGCCGGGTTTGTCGAACTTCTGCTGCGGGACCATCGGGTCGTACCAGTACAGGACCTTGGGCTCATCCTTTGGCTGACTGCCTTGATCGACGGGTTGCGGGCCGCGAGCCAGCCAATAGCCCCCCAGACCGCCCAGCCCGATCAGGCAAGCGACTGATAACACACGTTGAACAACGTTCATTGGCCAGCCTCCCCGTAAGCGAAATACAGCCGGGCGCTGGTCAACGCTTTCTGTTCGTCGATATCGATCTGTTTCAAGCGCACTTCGATCCATTCGCGCCTGGCGGCGACGACTGCCGACAAATCACTTTTGCCCGCGCGGTAACTCGCCAGGGTCAACTCGGTTTTTTCCCTGGCGAGCGGCAAGAGACTCTCCTGTGTGCGGCGCGCCGCACGGTCCAGGCGCTGGTAGTCGGCCAATTGCGCTTCCAGTTGCTCGGTGTGTTCACGCACCAGCGCGTCGCGTTCGGCCTCCAGTTGATTCAGCTCGGCACGCCTGGCGGCGATCTTCGGGTTTTGCCGGGTCTCGGGGAACAATGGCAGGTCGAAGGTGAACTGCACGCTGACCATGTCGCCAAATTCACGCCCGCGCTTCTGGTAATCGAGCTCCCAACTCCAGTCGGATTTTTTATCGGCCTCGGCTTCACGGACTCTGGCCTGGGCTTCACGGGTCATGGGTGCAATCGCCGCCAGCTGCGGATGATGCGCGAGCGAATGGAGGTAACCCGGCCTGTCGATGGGCCATTGCGGCCAGTTACCGTCGGGTTGCTCATTGGCGGCCGGGCCGATCCAGCGCTTGAGTGCCGCACGGGCCTGGGCGCGTTGCTGGATCAATTGATCCTGCTGCTCGTCCAGTTGCGCCGCTTCCTGCTTCGGCGTGACCGCATCGGCTGGCTGGGCGCGACCGCTGGCGATCTGTGCGCGAACGGTCTCGGCCAGCAATCTGTTCTCGCGGTAAAACTCCTGGAACAGCGCCTGCTTGAGTGCCACCGCATAGCTGGCAATCCAGGCCAGCGCCGTGGATTGCCGCACATTCAAGCGCTCGATACGACCTTGCGCGGCGGCCACCTCGACGGCGGCGTCGGCCACGGCGCTTCGCGCCTGGCGTTTGTCGCCGTTGGGCATTTCCTGCATGACGCCGACCATCTGCATGGTCATGAAATCGTGATCGAGGGTCCCGCGATCGGGACCGCCCACCGGAAAGTTCTGCACACCCAACAAGAGCTTGGGGTCGGGCAACTCACCCGCCGGGATCGCGGCGCTCCTGGCCGCCTGGAGTTTGTTCGCCTGGGCAATCAACGACGGTGCATTGTCATCCGCCAGGCGCAAGGCTTCATCAAGGGTCAATGGGGCAGCAACGCACGGCAAGGCCAGTACGCTTGCCACCAGGGCAGCCGTCAGCGGCCACCCCGTGCGAAAGCACGTGGAGTTCATGGAAAAAATTCCTGTAATGATCCACTGCACGCTTTTCAAAGCGCACAGCAACGCCATTGCGCGCAGGCGCAACGGAGCTCAACGTGGAACAGGAATCAGGCGCGGGGGGGTCGCCATACCCCGGACGGGGTCGGGACGGGCAGCACGTCGACGAACAATGCGCTGACGACAGGACTGAACAGGGTGACGGGAGGTTTGACGATGGAGACCTGCAACATGCCGCCGGTCTTGCATTCCTGACCGGGTTTGCAGGGCTTGCCGTGGTCTGGCGCCGTGCTCATGTCCTGGCAGCAGTCCATGCCCATATCGCCCATCATCGACATGCCCATGGTTTTCATCGGGCAAGGATCTGCGGGTGCCTGAACGCCCGCCATCGCGCTGAAGGGAAGCGCGAGGCTGATCAGGAAGACAAGGCAAAACCGCAGATAACGTTTCATGGAGCAGGAGTCTAGCTGCGGGTAATGTTTCCTACAATTGCAATTATGCAACGCGGATCGGCTCTTGCGTCTTACCGGTACCTGTGGCGAGCGATCTTGTGAGTGCTACGCACTCAAACGGGAGCGGGCTCCCTCGCCACAGGTTTACTGCTCGGCTGAAGACTTCATTAAGCGAACGGCATTACGCCCTGACTTCTTCCACAAACGCCACTTCACCCAGCTTCGAATGCGCGCTGCGCTCGTGCACCTGCGAATGTGGTGTACGGTCGATCAGCAGGCTCAGCAGTTCCGGGCGGCTGTAGTGGCCCCGCGAATCCATCATGCGTTTGCGCTTGTCGATCAGGCCCATGTCGAGGTCGACGATCACCTCGCCCTCGCCTTCGGTCAACACGCCCAGCACCACGCCGTCGGGGCCGATGATCGCGGTGTAGCAGCCGCCGGAAATCGGGCCGATCGGGCAACCGGTGTCGGCCATGATCTGCGCCTGTTGTTCAGGGTTGAGCCAGGCGGTGGAGTTGACCACGAAGCAGGCCGCTTCCAGCGCATGCTGGCGGATATTGACTTCCATTTGCGAGGCGAACAGCGGGCCGGCGAACGAACCGGGGTACATCGCGGCGTGGATCTGTTCGCCATCGGCCATCAAGGCGTAACGGGCCAGCGGGTTGTAATGCTCCCAGCACGCCAGCTGACCGATGCGCCCTACCGCACTGTCGACGGCGCGCAGGCCCGAGCCATCGCCCATGCCCCAGATCATGCGCTCGTGATAGGTCGGGGTGATCTTGCGGCGACGCTGAATCAGGGTGCCATCGGCGTCGAACAGCAACTGCGTGTTGTACAGCGTGCCGCCGTCGCGTTCATTGACGCCGATGGACACCACCATGCCGGCCTCCCGGGCGGCGGCACCGATGGCGTCCGTGGCGGCCGACGGCACGGTGACGGCCTGGTCCAGCAGCTTGAGATGCTCCGCCGCCATTTGGAACGGTGCCTGGACGAAGGAGAAATACGGGTAGTACGGGACGATAGTTTCCGGGAACACGGCGAACTGCACGCCCTGTTCCCCGAGTTCGAGGATCTTCCCCACGACTTTATTCACGGTGCCTTCACGGCTATAGAGCACGGGGCTGATCTGGACGGCGGCGGCTTTTACGAGGGTCATGATGGTGATCTCATTCAAGGAGTGGGCTTTGGCGAGATCAAGATTACGACAATAATATTTAGGCTCAAATGTCGTATATACCACCTTTTAGGACATTGCATGACTTACCGGCGATAGCGTCTTCAATGCCGCCATCGCGAGCAAGCTTTGCTCCTACAGATCGTGTTATCCGTCTCGATTGGCGCGCTGAATCACTTGCGGAGGTTGGCCAAACGCCCGGATAAACGCCCGGCGCATGCGTTCGCGATCACCAAAACCGCTGTCCGTCGCCACTACGTCTATGGAATGCCGGCCGATTTCCATCATCAGCCGGGCAGACTCCACCCGCAGGCGTTCGATGGCCTTGGCCGGCGATTGACCGGTTTCGGCATGAAACACCCGGCTGAATTGGCGAGGGCTGAGATTGGCGGCATTGGCCAACTCCTCCACCGACAGCGCGGACTTGAGATTTTGCCTGGCATAGGTCAACGCGGCCTGGACGCGGTCGGTCTTGGGTTGCAGCTCCAGCATCACCGAAAACTGCGACTGCCCGCCGGCCCGGCGGTGGTACACCACCAGTTGCCGGGCTACCCGCCGCGCGACGTCGGCGCCCAGATCCATTTCCACCAGGGCCAGCGCCAGATCGACGCAGGCACTCATGCCGGCGGCGGTCCAAATGTGGCCATCGTTGATGAAGATGCGGTCCTCTTCGACCTTGACCTTCGGGTAGGTCCGTTGCAGCGAAGCGGCATGGCACCAGTGAGTGGTCGCCCTTCGGCCATCGAGCAATCCCGCCTCGGCCAGGGCGATGGCGCCGGTGCAGATCGAGCCCAGGCGTCGTGTGCGCTGGCCGGCTCGACGCAAAAACGCCACCAGACCCGCGGATACCGGGCGGATGACGTTATCGCCCATCACCAACAGCGTGTCGAAGGGACGCTGATCGAATGCCGTGGTTTCTACGGCGAATCCGGCGGAGGTCGCCACCAGGCCTCCGGTTTCGGAGAGCAGCTGGAGACTGTACACCGGCTCGTCGGCGGCGCTATTGGCCAGCTCGAAGGTGGCGCACATGGCCAGGCCGAGGACCTGGAAACCGGGGTAAACGATGAGGCCGATGGGGTGCATGGAGACTGACCTGAAATGACCGTAAAAATGGCATAACCAAATATTAGGTCAGGTGTGGCGTCAGGTCATAGCGTTCAACGTTGACTGCCAAATCGTCATCGCTGGCATGCCAGCTCCCACAGTGGGCTGGTGTCGTTCACACATTCTGCGTTTGACACCGATGCGAAGTTCCAGCTACTTGGCATCCCCGCCCTGGGGTTTGTAAAACTTGAACAAACCGATTTCCGCGGTTTTGACGTACTCCTTGGCCCACTCCGGCTTCACCGTGCGGTCATGGAAATACAGCGCCCCCCCGGTGCGATCCGGCAGTTGCTTGTTCAGCGCCTTGCGCGCGATTTCCTTGGCCATTGCATAAGGCACCTCCTCCTGCACCGAGTCGGATTTGCCGTCACACCACCAGGAAAACTGGCAACTCTTGGTTTCCGAGCCCTGCTTGACCACACGGCACACGGTATCCGGGAATCCCTCGTGGCCGAGGCGGTTCATCACCACATTGGCCACCGCCTCCATGTCGGCAGAATCCTTGCCCTTGGCCTCCCAATAGATCGAACGGGCCAGGCAAGTGATGGCGTCGTCCATCGGCGCGGTGCCCGCGGGGTCGACGGCCTGGACTTCGGACTGGGTAATGGCTTCGGATTTGGGCGCCGGTGCGGGGCTGCTATCTTCCGCCGCCTTTTTCTCCAGCACCTGGGCCTTGTCTTCGGCCACTTTTTGTTTTTGCTCCTGATCCGCAGCGAAGGTCGGAGCGGCTAGCATTGTCAATGCAAGACAGACAGCTATCCAGTCGAGGCGCATGGTCGGAATGACTCAGGTGGAGTGATCGCTTTAGTGTAGTAGTGAAATGATTGCACACGCGTCCCGAAATTCTGGAAAATCCGCTGCCTTAACAGGAACAACTTCGAGCATCATGGGCGCAGTCAGCCAAAGGGGATCTCCATGCGCTTCACACCGTCCGCCATGCGCTTTGCCGGTTTATCACTCGGTTTGCTGTTCGCTGCCAACGCCGTGGCAAGCGACGAATCGCAACTGATCGAATCGATCAACCTCTACCGCAGCCAGTTGCAGCGGTGTGGCGGTCAGGTCTCATCGGAACTGCCACCACTGGCCGCCGATCCGCGACTGGCGCTGACGGCCCCCAGCATCGGCAATCTGCAACAGGCCATGGCCACCGCCGGTTACCCGATGAAAAACGTGCAGGCGATCAGCCTGTCCGGCCCCCGTGATGCGCCGTCGGCGATGAAGGCGATCCAGGAAAGCTTTTGCCAGATCGTACTGGACCCGCAATTCGTCGACATCGGCGTCAGCCGCCAAGACCGCGAATGGCGCATCGTCGTCGCCCGCCCCCTGTTGAGTGCACGCCTGGGCGATTGGCAGACTGAAGGGCAGAAGCTGCTGATCGAACTCAACGTCGCCCGCAGCCGACCACGCCAATGCGGCGCACAATCCTTCGCCGCCACCACGCCACTGACCTGGAATGCCACCCTGGCGACCGCGGCCGAAACCCAATCGCGCAGCATGGCCAACAACAACTACTTCGATCACAAGGACCGCGACGGCCGCACGCCGGGTGACCGGGCGGAACTGGCCGGCTACGACTTCCAGCAGATAGGCGAAATCATCGCCGCCGGGCAGGACAGCGTGCGCAAGGTGGTCGATGGCTGGCTGACCAGCCCCGGTCACTGTGCCAACCTGATGAACCCGCAGTTCCGCGATATGGGCGCGGCGTATGCGGTTGATCCGAAGAGCGATGCGGGGATTTACTGGACGGTGATGTTCGGGGCGCAATAACCACAAGATGACACTATCCCTGTGGCGAGGGAGCAAGCTCCCTCGCCACAGTTTTTCGCCAAGCCTGGTATTTCCGGGTGACTGTCAGTGACTGCTCATCCCCGCCGCATGCATCAACATTCGCAACGCCCCCGCCACCACACCCAACGCAACCACACTGCCCAACCAGATCACGACCAGCCAACCCAGCCGCTTATACCAACGCGTGGATGCCGGTTGCCGCGTATCAATGGTAGCCATCGCCAATCCTCACTTTGCCGCGGAATACGTAGTAGCTCCAGACCGTGTACATCAGGATGATCGGCAGGATGAACAGTGCGCCGATCAGGATGAACAACTGGCTGGTGGCCGGTGATGCCGCGGCCCACAGGCTGATGGACGGCGGCACGATGTTTGGCCAGAGGCTGAAGGCCAGGCCGATGTAGCCCAGAAACACCAGCATCAAGGTGAAGGCGAACGGCCAATGGGTGTGGCGTTGGCGCAGGGTCTTGAGCAACCCGAACAGCGCCAGCAAGGCCAGTAGCGCCAATGTGCCGAACACCGCCAGGTGCGCATGGCCGAACCAGCGCGTGGCGATGTCCGGGTGCAGGATGGGTGTCCAGACGCAGATCACGCCGATCACCGCCAGCAACAGCCAGGCCAGGGGCCGCGTGAACAGGCGCATCCGCGATTCCAGCATGCCTTCGGTCTTGACCAGCAACCAGGTACTGCCCAACAGCGCGTAAGCGACGATCAGCCCGACACCGCAGAACAATGGAAACGGCGCCAGCCAGTCCAGCGAACCACCGGCGAACTGCCGGTCGATCACCGGGATGCCGGCAATGTAGGTGCCGATCACCACCCCCTGGGAGAACGTCGCCAGCAGCGAGCCGCCGATGAACGCCATGTCCCAGATATGGCGTTTTTCCGGGCTGGCCTTGAAGCGAAACTCGAAGGCCACACCACGGAAAATCAGGCCGCACAACATCAGGATCAGTGGCAGGTACAACGCTTCGAGAATCACCGAATAAGCCAGCGGAAACGCGCCATACAGCGCCGCGCCACCCAGCACCAGCCAGGTCTCGTTGCCGTCCCAGACCGGTGCGACGGTGTTCATCATCACATCCCGCTCCCTGGCATCCGGAATCAATGGAAACAGGATGCCCAGCCCCAGATCGAAGCCGTCCATGATCACGTACATCATCACGCCGAAGGCGATGATCACGCCCCAGATCAGCGATAAATCGATACCTTGAATACCCATGTCTCAACTCCCCTTGTTCAATTGACGCTGGCGTCGGCTTTGAGGATTTCGGCGTCCGCCGACAGGGGCCGGCGCGGCGTAATCACCTGATCGGAATGAACCGCCGGCGAATGCTCGTGATGGGGTTTCGGGCCTTTAGCGACCAGTTTCATCATGTAGCCGATGCCCACCGTGAACACCGAGAAATAGATCACCACGAACAGTGCCAACGAGATGCTCAGTTGCGTGACGCTGTGGTTGGACGCGGCATTCACGGTGCGTTGCAGGCCATACACCACCCACGGCTGACGCCCCACTTCGGTCGTGATCCAGCCGGCCAGCATGGCGACCAGGCCGCTGGGCCCCATCCACAGCATCAGGCGCAAGAACCAGCGGTTACGGTAGATCGCGCCGCTGCGACGCAAGGCCAGGCCCAGCACGCCGGCCAGCACCATCAACATGCCCAGCCCCGCCATGACCCGGAAGCTCCAGAAGATGATGGTCGCGTTGGGCCGGTCCTCTTTCGGGAAGCTTTTGAGCGCCGGGATTTGTTTGTCGAGGCTGTGGGTCAGGATCAGACTGCCCAGGTACGGAATCTCGATGGCATATTTGGTTTTCTCGGCCTGCATGTCGGGAATGCCGAACAGCACCAGCGGCGTCGCTTCGTTGCCGTGGTTTTTCCAGTGCCCTTCGATGGCGGCGATTTTCGCCGGCTGATGCTCCAGGGTGTTCAAGCCATGGGCGTCACCGACCACCGCCTGGATCGGGCAGACGATCAAGGCCATCCACAACGCCATCGACAGCATCTTGCGCACTTGCCGGGTGTCGTTGCCGCGCAGCAGATGCCAGGCCGCTGAAGAGCCGACAAAAAACGCGGTGGCCACGAACGCGGCAATCGCCATGTGTGCCAGGCGGTACGGGAACGACGGGTTGAACACGATCGCCAGCCAATCCAGCGGCATGACGCGGCCATCGACGATCTCGAAGCCCTGGGGCGTTTGCATCCAGCTGTTGGAAGCCAGAATCCAGAAGGTCGAGATCAAGGTGCCGATGGCGACCATGACCGTCGAGAAAAAGTGCAAGCCGCGCCCTACCCGGTTCCAGCCAAACAGCATGACGCCGAGGAACCCGGCTTCGAGGAAGAACGCGGTCAGCACTTCATAGGTCAGCAGCGGTCCGGTGATGCTGCCGGCAAAGTCGGAAAAACGGCTCCAGTTGGTGCCGAATTCGTAGGCCATGACCAGCCCCGAAACCACGCCCATGCCAAAGTTGACGGCAAAGATTTTCGACCAGAAATGGTAGAGATCACGGTAGGTGTCGTTGCGGGTTTTCAGCCAGAGTCCTTCAAGCACCGCCAGGAAACTGGCCAGGCCGATGGTGATGGCGGGAAAGATAATGTGGAACGAAACCGTGAACGCGAATTGCATCCGCGCCAGGTCCAGTGCCTGCAGGTTAAACATGTCGAAATCCTCATTGAGGCTTTAAAACTGTGGGAGCGAGCCTGCTCGCGATGGCAGGGTGTCAGGCACCATGGATGTTGAAGGTGCCGGCCTCCTCGTCGGAACGCCGCCCGGAGCAGGCTCGCTCCCACAAAGATTGCTACGGCACTACGCCGCGGTAGTGGAAATCAGGCCGCTGACTTTCGCCTGCTCCAGCCGGATGGCGACGAACTTGGAGGTCGGTGTGTAGGTGCGATCACCGTAACTTTCCAGCGGCACCAGCGGGTTGGTCTCCGGGTAGTACGCGGCGGCCTGCCCGGCCGGAATGTCGTAGGCGATCAGGGTGAAACCGCTGACCCTGCGCTCGCGGTCATCGTCCCACAGCGCCACCAGATCAACTTTTTGCCCCGGTTCGAAACCGAGCCGGCGGATGTCCTGCTCGTTGGCGAACACCACATCGCGCATGCCGTAGACCCCGCGATAACGATCGTCCAGACCGTACAGCGTGGTGTTGTACTGATCGTGGGAACGCATGGTCTGCAAGATCAGATGGGGCTTGACCGCCAGGTTGCGCACGCCTTCGCTGATCAGGTGCTCGGGCAACACACTCGGGGTGAATTGCGCCTTGCCGCTCGCGGTTTTCCAGATGCGGTCCGCCGCATTGTTACCCATGTGGAAACCGCCCGGATGCAGCAACTTGCGGTTGAAGTCTTCGAAGCCGGGAATGGTGTCGGCAATCAGGTTTCGGATGCGACCGTAGTCGCCGATGGCCCAGTTCCAGTCGATCGGGTGATTACCCAGGGTCGCGGCAGCAATGCCGGCGATGATCGCCGGTTCGGAGCGCAAGTGCTTCGATTTGGGTTTGAGCTGACCGTGGGAGATATGGATCATGCTGAAGGTGTCTTCCACGGTGACGCCCTGCGGACCTTCGGCCTGCATGTCGATGTCGGTACGGCCCAGGCACGGCAGGATCAGCGCTTCACGGCCGGTCACCAGGTGGCTGCGATTGAGCTTGGTGGCGATGTGCACGGTCAGCTCGCAGTTGCGCAATGCAGCATGGGTGCGCGGGGTGTCAGGGGTGGCCTGGGCGAAGTTGCCACCCAGACCAATGAACACCTTCGCACGCCCCTGCTCCATCGCCGAAATCGCCATCACCGTGTTGTGGCCATGCTCCCGTGGCGGCTTGAAGGAAAAGCGTTTTTCCAGGGCATCGAGCAACTCGGTGGGCGCCAGTTCGTTGATGCCCATGGTCCGGTCGCCTTGCACGTTACTGTGACCACGCACCGGTGACAGGCCCGCACCGGGACGACCGACATTGCCGCGCAGCAGCATCAGGTTGATGACTTCCTGCAACGTCGGCACCGAGTGTGTGTGCTGGGTCAGGCCCATCGCCCAACACATGATGACGCGCTTGGCCCGGGCGTACATGCGCGCGGCCAGTTCGATGTCGGCCAGGGTCATGCCGGACTGCTGCTCGATATGCTCCCAGGCGGTGGCATCGACTTGCGCCAGGTAGGCATCCATTCCCGAGGTGTGTTCGGCGATGAATTCATGGTCGAACACCGGCTCGCCACCGGTGGCCTGGGCTTCGCGCTCCCACTGCAGAAGGAACTTGGCCATGCCGCGCATGATCGCCATGTCGCCACCCAGGGCCGGACGGAAGTAGGCGGTGTTGGTGGGCTCGGAGCCGTTGAGCAGCATCTCGATAGGGTGCTGCGGATGCTGGAAACGCTCCAGCCCGCGCTCCTTGAGCGGGTTGATGCAAATCACCTGCGCCCCGCGCTTGACCGCTTCGCGCAGCGGTTCGAGCATCCGTGGGTGGTTGGTGCCGGGGTTCTGCCCGATGACGAAAATCGCGTCGGCATGCTCCAGATCATCGAACACCACCGTGCCTTTGCCCACGCCCAGGCTTTCGATCATCGCGACGGCGCTGGCTTCGTGGCACATGTTGGAGCAGTCAGGAAAATTGTTGGTGCCATAGGCGCGGACGAACAATTGGTAGAGAAACGCGGCTTCATTGCTGGCCCGGCCCGAGGTGTAGAACTCGGCCTGATCAGGCGACTCCAGCGCATTGAGATGCCTGGCGATCAACGCGAAGGCTTCATCCCAGGTGGTTTCCACGTAACGGTCAGTGGTGGCGTCATAGCGCATGGGATGGGTCAGCCGGCCCTGATACTCCAGCCAGTAATCACTTTGTTCCGACAGCGTTGCGACGCTGTATTTGTTGAAGAAGGCCGGGTTGACCAGGCGGCCGGTGGCTTCCCAGTTGACGGCCTTGGCGCCGTTTTCACAGAACTTGACCATACCGTTTTCCGGCGACTCGCCCCAGGCGCAGCCCGGGCAGTCGAAGCCGCCGTTCTGGTTGGTCTTGAGCATTGCACGGATGTTCTTCAGGGCGTTTTCACTGCCCAACCAGTTCCTGGTAACGGCGATCAGCGCGCCCCAACCAGCGGCGGCACCTTTGTAGGGTTTATAACGGTCGACTTGAGACATGCTGCTTCTCCGTGACGATGCACACAGGCTTGGACCCGATTCAGGTCATTGATCGGTTGACGGAGAAAGCATATGAATGGCGGCTAAATTCTGTCTAATCGCTATTTATGACCATGTGATCGAGGATATTTATCATTGTTTTTTATCGTTATTATTCAAATAGTTATGAAACTTAAACAGCTTTTTACGCAGCAACTAAATCCATCATAGATGCACTCGATCAATCGGTTATTAATAGTGATTGGACGACCTCACAAGTTGCACTTAGCCTGCGTTCAACAAACCCATAATCAATGAAATTCCTCTAGGAGCGAGCCCTGCTCGCGATGGACTCAAGAACGCCGCGTGTACCCGGTAAGCACGCGTCATCGTTAACGACCATCGCGAGCAGAGCTCGCTCCTGCAAAGGACCACACAGGCTTAAGCGAGGTTGTCATGTCGGAACAAGTCTTGATCGATGGGTTCGCCAGGCGCGTGGACTACCTGCGGATGTCGGTCACCGATCGCTGCGATTTCCGTTGCGTGTATTGCATGGCCGAAGACATGCAGTTCCTGCCACGCCAACGGGTGCTGACCCTGGAAGAGATCTACCAAGTGGCGCAAAGCTTCGTCGCCCTGGGCACCCGCAAGATTCGCCTGACCGGGGGCGAACCACTGATCCGTCCGGGCGTGGTGCAACTGTGCGAGAAGATCGCCGCCCTGCCCGGCCTGCGCGAATTGTGCATGACCACCAACGGCTCGCAGCTGGCCAGGCTTGCGCAGCCCCTGTTCGATGCCGGAGTCAAGCGTCTGAACATCAGCCTCGACTGCCTGGACCCGCAACGCTTTCGCGAACTGACCCGCACCGGCGATCTGGCACAGGTGATCAAGGGCATCGACGCTGCCAACCAGGCCGGCTTTCGCAACACCAAGCTCAACTGCGTGGTGATGAAGGGCCGCAACGATCACGAGATCAACGACCTGGTGAGCTTCGCCATCGACCGTAACCTCGACATCTCCTTCATCGAAGAAATGCCCTTGGGCACCATCCATGAACACAGCCGCGCAGAGTCGTTTTATTCCAGCGCCCAGGTCCGTGAGCGAATTGCCGAACGCTACACTTTGATTGATTCCGCCGAGTCGACCCAGGGTCCTTCGCGCTACTGGCGGCTGGCCGAGTCGCCGCAGATACGCCTGGGGTTCATTTCACCCCACAGTCACAACTTTTGCGGCACCTGCAATCGGGTGCGGCTGACCGTGGAAGGTCGTCTGCTGCTGTGCCTGGGCAACGAACACTCCGTCGATCTGAAGGCGGTTTTGCGCAGCCATCCCGGTCAGCCCGAACGCCTGGAACAAGCCATTATCGAGGCGATGAAACTCAAGCCTTATCGACATAATTTTCAAGTGAACGACGATGTCCAGGTCGTTCGCTTCATGAACATGACAGGCGGCTGAAACCATGATCGTCAGACCCAAACCCAACCTGATCGGCGTGCTGACTTCGCTCAAGGGCTCGATTGCCAAACGTATTGCCAGGCGCAGCCTGATGGTGACCTTGCTCGCTTCGGCCATCGTGTTCATCGAAACCTTGCACCCAAGCTACTTTTCCAAGGTCAGCGCCACGCCGTTCACCTTGCTCGGTTTGTCGTTGTCGATCTTCATGAGCTTTCGCAACAACGCCTGCTATGACCGCTGGTATGAAGCACGCAAGGCGTGGGGCGATGTGATTGTCGGGATCCGTTCGATGATTCGCGAAACCCAGATCATCAAGGACGCGAGTGAACGACACGCCATCCTCAGCAACCTGTGCGGGTTCGCCCATGCGCTCAACGCCCGGTTGCGCAAGGAAAACGAACTGGCTGCCAGCGGTGACTGGTTGCAGCCATTACCCACAAGCAGCGCAATGGACATCAGCGGACAAGTGCTGCTGCAGGTCGGTCAACAGTGCTCGGCACTCAACGAGTCCGGGACGATCAGCGAATGGCGCTACACGCTCATGGCCAACCATCTGACCGGCCTGACCCATGCCCAGGCAGTCTGCGAACGGATCAAAAATACCCCGCTACCCTTCCCTTACACCCTGTTGCTGCACCGGACCATTTACCTGTTCTGCATCCTGTTGCCGTTCGCCATGGCCGAACCCCTGGGCTGGCTGACGCCGGTGTTCACCGCGATTGTCAGCTACACCTTCTTCGGTCTCGATGCGATCGCCGATGAACTCGAAGACCCCTTCGGCCGCGACGAAAACGACCTGCCCACCGACGCTATCGTGCGCAACATCGAGCGCGATGTCCTGGAGGCATTGGGGGTGACGGAACTGCCTCCGCAACTGGAACCGGTGGATTTCGTGCTGAACTGACACTCTCAAGAACAACACAATCCCTGTGGGAGCGGGTTTACCCGCGATGGCGTCAGGTCGGTCAACATTGATGTTGAATGGGCTGGCCTCATCGCGGGCAAGCCCGCTCCCACAGTTTTTTGTGTCGATGGCGATTGTTGTGGACGACACAAACCCTGTGGGAGCGTGGCTTGCCCGCGATGGCGTCAGGTCAGTCGACACGAGTGTTGAATGTGCCGGCCCCTTCGCGGGCAAGCCCGCTCCCACAGTTTTTTGTGCCGATGGCGATTGTTGTGGACGACACAAACCCTGTGGGAGCGTGGCTTGCCCGCGATGGCGTCAGGTCGGTCAACATCGATGTTGGATGTGCCGGCCCCTTCGCGGGCAAGCCTCGCTCCTACAACGATTGCGCGGTGTCAGAACAATTCGCTGAACGGGATAAACCGTGCCGTTTCGCCGGCCTGCAACGTGCGGCCTTCAAGCACTTCCACCAACCCATCCGCCCAGGATGCCCCCAGCAACACGCCTGAGCTCTGGTTCGGATAGAGCACGGCACGTCCTCCCTCCAGTCGGGCCCGCAGGTATTCCCGTCGGCTTCCCGGTTTAGGCCAGGCAAAGTCGACGGTGACCGCGAAGCTCAAGGGCTCGACGTCTTCGACACCCTGAATCCGCAACAGGTAAACCCGTGCTAACAGGCCGAAAGTGACCAACGCCGAGGTCGGATTACCCGGCAGGCCAATCACCGGCACCTTGCCGAACTGGCCGACGGTCAGGGGTTTGCCGGGTTTGATCGAGAGTTTCCAGAGCAGCGGTTTACCGCATTCACGCAACACCTGGCCAAGGCAATCGGCGTCACCGGCGGACACCCCACCGGTGGTCAGGATCAGGTCCGTCCCGTGCTGCAATTGGTCGAGCCTGAGCCGCGTCTGCCGTGCATCGTCAGGAAGAATACCCGCATCAATGACCTCGCACCCCAAGGCACTCAACCAGTGGTTCAACAAAGTGCGATTGCTGTTGTAGAGGCTGCCGGGCCTGAGCGGAATGCCCGGCTCGACCAGTTCATTGCCAGTGGACAGCAACGCCACCCGTGGCCGACGCACCACCTGCACATGGGGGCAGCCCTGCGCCGCCGCGACCGCCAACTCGAATGGCCCCAGGCGCTTGCCGGCGTGCAGCAACACATCACCGGCGCGGTTCTCCTGGCCTTGCGCGCGGATGTTGCAGCCAGGGATCAAAGGTTGCTTGAAACGGATGCGCCCGTCGTCCAGCACTTTGGTGTTTTCCTGCATCTCCACAGCATTGGCCCCCTTGGGTACGGGAGCGCCGGTGAAGATTCGTGCGCAAGTTCCTGGCGTCAGTGCTTCGGGAACTTGTCCGGCGAACGCTTGCTGCGACACGGGCAGCGGCTGACCATCCCACCCCTCAAGATTGAGCGCATAACCGTCCATGGCGCTGTTCGGCCACGGCGGCAGGTCCAGGGTCGCCACCAGGTCATTGGCCAACACCCGTTGCCGGGCGACACTGAGCGGCACCGTTTCGCTGTCTTGAAACCGCTGCGTTTCAGCCATCGCCAACAACCGACTGATGGCTTCTTCCAACGGCAACAGCGGCGAGCCGCTCATCCCCTAGGCCCGCAAGCCTGCACAGGTTTCAGGTGCGGGACGAAATTGCACGGACGATGGCGGGCGTCCAGTTGCTCGGCGAGGATGCCTTCCCACGCGGTGCGACAGGCACCGGTAGATCCGGGCAAGCAGCAGACCAGCGTGCCGTTGGCCAATCCGGCCAGGGCCCGGCTTTGCACAGTCGAGGTGCCGATGTCGAGGATGGAGATCGCCCGGAACAACTCGCCAAAACCATCGATCTGTTTATCCAGCAAACAGGCCACTGCTTCGGGAGTGCTGTCGCGTCCGGTGAAGCCGGTGCCGCCGGTGATCAGCACCACTTGAATGCCGTCATCGGCAATCCAGGTCGCCACCTGCGCGCGGATCTTGTACAGGTCATCCTTGAGCAGGTTGCGCTCGCGGAGGGTGTGGCCGGCCTCCAGCAGGCGACTGACCAGCAGTTGCCCGGAAGTGTCATTGGCATATTCACGGGTATCACTCACCGTCAGCACGGCAATATTCAACGGTATAAACAATGCATCCGGTTTAACGCTCATGGGACTCTCCGGCCGATATCAATTAAATAACTTCCAGAGACTAAAGCGCAGAAACGAGCACTGTCTAATCACTCTAACCAACTGCACTATCGAGCGCATCTATCGATAATTAACAAATCTAAAAATACCTATTGAACCCCTGTGGGAGCGAGCCTGCTCGCGAAGGCGATGTGTCAGGTACCGGCCATTTCGACTGACACTCACTCTTCGCGAGCAGGCTCGCTCCCACAGGGGAATCGACTCTGCAATAGAGCTGATCGATAACCTCGTAAACACCAGTGATTGGACGCTCGCCTACAACAATGAGATCGTCTACACACCTTGTGTCTTGCACACCCGCGTCAATACTTACCTCTCCATTTATCCATCAGCAGGTGCCGTCATGGACATCAAACAACTCAAGTTCCTGATCGCCCTGGAGCAGACCCGCCACTTCGGCCAGGCCGCCGCGCGCTGCCACATCACCCAGCCGACCCTGTCGATGCGCCTGCGCAATCTGGAGGATGAACTGGACCTGGAACTGGTTACCCGTGGCCAGCGCTTCGAAGGATTCACCCAGGCCGGTGAACGTGTGTTGGCGTGGGCCAAAACCCTGCTGGCCGCACACGACGGGCTGTTCGCCGAAGCCGCCGCGTGCCGTGGTCAACTGGTGGGTAACTTGCGCATGGGCCTGGTGCCCCTGAGCAGCTTCAACCCCGTCACCTACATCAAAGGGTTGTCCCAGCGCTTTCCGGAGCTCAAGTTCAGCCTGTCTTCCCTGAGTTCCGATCAGATCATCGAAAGCCTGGGCAATAACCAACTGGACTTGGGCGTGTGCTACCTCGATCACGTCAACCCGAACTACTTCGAGTTTTTCGAGATCGGCGAGACCCGCGTCGGGCTGCTGTATGACACCCGGCACTTCCATTTCGAGGGCACGCAAATGAGCTGGGAAGACGCTGCCGAACTGCCGTTGGGGATGATCAGCAACGGCATGCACTACCGCAAATCCATTGACCTCAGTTTCCGCAGCCGTGGGCTCAACCCGCAGCCGATCCTGGAAAGCGACTCGACTTACCAATTGCTCCAGGCGATCCACGAAGGTTTTTGTTGCGCGATCATGCCGCTGAACAGCGGGCTGGAAGAGCCCATCGAACATCTGGCGTTCATCGACCTGCCGGATGCCAGTGTGCTCGCCCCCTTGGGGCTGGTCATGCGCAAGACCGAACCACGCTCGGCGATTGCCGAAAAGTGTTTCGCCGAAGCGCGACTGTTATTTCCATCGAAGAACTGAACGCTAATTAACCGGAATATAAATACAACGTTGAACGGAGCGATAGACATCACCAATCGGCGCATCGGAACAAGCGATTGGACGCACTAAGAAGTTACCCGTAGCCTGAACTCAATTCAGCGCTTCGAGGTTCTTTACATGTTGTGCCAAGTTGAACAAAGCATTGATCGAAGTGACACCAACGCCCCCGCCCCAACACCGTTGAATGTGAACTTTCGCGAATACGATAGCGGCGCGGCAATGGGCCAGACGGCGCTGGCAGCGGAGATTGCCCTGGCGATCACTTACAACGGTTTAAACCAGGCGGTGATGATGGTGTCGCCCGGCAACCTCGAAGACTTCATTCGCGGTTTCAGCGTCAGCAACGCCATCGTCCAGGACCAGAGCGAAATCTACGACCTGCGCCTGAGCTATTTTGACCAGGCGGTGCAAGCCGACGTGCAGATTTCCAGCCGCGCCTTCTGGGCCTTGAAGCACCACCGCCGGCAAATGGCCGGCACCAGTGGTTGCGGACTCTGCGGCGTCGAAGCGCTGGAGCAGGCCTTGCCGAAACTGGACATTCTCGACCCGGTGGCCCTGCCCCCGGCACAACATTTCATCGGCATCCGCGAGCGAATTGAACACGCGCAGCAGATGGCCCGCAGCAGCGGTGCGCTGCATGCGGCGCTGTACTTCGATAACCAGGGTTCAGCACTGATCTGCCGCGAAGACATCGGTCGCCACAACGCGCTGGATAAATTGATCGGCGCCCTGCAACACGCGGGCATCGACAGCCGCTGCGGGTTCACGGTGGTGACCAGTCGCTGCAGCCTGGAACTGATTCACAAAGCGGTCAGGGCGAAACTCGGCACGCTGGTCAGCCTGTCCGCGCCCACCGCACTGACCGTGCAATGGGCGATCAAGCATCGCCTCAACCTGATCCACGTGCCCCATCGCAACGCGCCTCGCCTCTACAGCCCGGCTTGATACCGACCAATGATCATCGCGCTGACCGGCGCAGGAGTGACCCGTGACACCCCCTTCAGATTCCTTGCCCAATGGCTTGACCCACCTCGACAGCCAGGGCCGCGCCAACATGGTCGATGTCAGCGACAAGCGTTCGACCCAGCGCGAGGCCCAAGCCCAAGCCTGGGTGCGAATGCGCCCCGAAACCTTGAGGCTGATCCAGAGCGATGGCCATCCCAAAGGCGATGTGTTCGCCGTGGCGCGGATCGCCGGGATCATGGCGGCGAAGAAAACCAGTGAACTGATCCCGCTGTGCCACACCTTGCTGCTCAGCTCGATCAACATCGAACTCAAGGCTTGCGCGCCGGACAGTGTGAAAATTGTCGGCACCTGCCGCGTCGAGGGCCAGACCGGCGTCGAGCTGGAAGCGCTGACCGCCGTCAGCGTCGCCGCGCTGACCCTTTATGACATGTGCAAGGCAGTGGATCGTGGCATGGTCATCGACGATGTCCGCCTGCTCAGCAAACACGGTGGCCGCTCGGGTCACTTCAAATACGAGGATGCCCAATGATCCTGATCAACTACTTCGCCCGCTACCGCGAACAGCTCGATCTGGGCGGTGAAAAACTGCCCCTGACCGCCGATCTCAAAACCATCGAAGACGTGCGCCGACTACTGATGGCTCGCGGTGAGTCGTGGCGCGAAGTCCTCGGCGAAAGCAACCTGATGTGCGCGTTGAACCAAGAGCTGTGTCAGACCGATCAGGTGATCGAAGACTTCGACGAGATCGCCTTCTTCCCACCGGTCACCGGGGGCTGAAGATGAGCGTTAGCGTCCAATACAAAGCGTTCGACATCGCTCAGTTGATCGACAGCCTGCGCACGAACGACCCGGGTATCGGCGCCGTGGTCAATTTTGTCGGCTACGTGCGTGACATCAACGACGGCCAAGCGGTCGCCGGTTTGTTCCTGGAGCACTACCCGGGCATGACCGAGCGCTCGCTGCAGACGATCATCGACAGTGCCATGGCTCGATGGCCGCTGAAGAAGGTCGTGATCGTGCACCGGATCGGCCAATTGTCGGTGACTGATCCCATTGTGTTCGTCGGCGTGAGCAGTCAGCACCGTCAAGCGGCCTTCGAGGCCTGCGCGTTCATCATGGATTTTCTGAAAACCGACGCGCCGTTCTGGAAGCGTGAAGACGGGGTCTCTGGCTCGCATTGGGTTGATGCCCGTGACAGCGACCGATCAGCGGTCCAGCGCTGGAGGGTGGCGGAGCAATAACCCTTTTCCAGAATCGCGGCGTTGAAACAGAAGTTTACAGGCGTCCCGTTCACCCCTAGTATCCAGTCACCCCCGGATGGCCTGTCATCGGCCACCGACGTTTTCCCTTGCTGGAAAAGATGCATGAGCAAATTGCCGTCAGAGCAACATGTCTCGATTCACGCCACCTCGCTGCTGGCCGTGGACGGCATTGCCTCATGAAACGCATCGTCAACCTGCCCATGGCCCTGCGCCGCTCAAAACTGCGTCACTCCGCACGTCCGCCGGATAGCCCCCTGCTCGCCTGATCGCGCCCCCAACGCGTAGAGCCCTCCCTCTTTTCGCTATCGCTGCCAGCACACACCGGGCTTGTACCCGTCGTTGTGCCCTGGCCTGAATCCGTGCGCCTGCGTGGCGCCAACGTGAGTGACGAACAATGAAATTCGCAGCCCTTGAAGACGCCCGAACCTTTCTGGCGAACAATCCCGATATCGACATGATCGAGCTGTTCATTCTCGACGCCAACGGCGTGCCGCGCGGCAAGCTGTTGCACCGCGAAGAACTGTTGGCGGTGTATGAAAGCGGGCGTCCGCTGCCCAGCACCATCCTCGGCCTGACGTTGCAGGGCGACGACGTCGAAAACTCCGGGCTGGTGTGGGATGTCGGCGATATCGACTGCCGCGCCTACCCGCTGGAAGGCAGCCTGGTGCGCTTGCCCTGGCGGCAGATTCCAACGGCGGCAGTGCAAGTCAGCATGCACCCGCAAGAAGGCATGCCCGCCAGCATCGCCGACCCGCGTCACCTGCTGATCAAGGTGATCGAGCGCCTGAAAGCCGAGGGTTACCACCCGGTGATGGCGTGCGAGCTGGAGTTTTATTTGCTGGATGCCAAGCGCGATCACCACGGCCGCCCGCAACCGGCGCTGGATGCCGACGGCGGCCGACCGAGGCACACCCAGGTCTATGGCCTGCGCGAACTGGAGCAGATCGAGCCGTTCCTCGCCGACCTCTATGCGGCCTGCAAACTCCACGATATTCCGGCGCGCACGGCGATTTCCGAGTACGCCCCGGGTCAGGTGGAAATCACCCTGGAACACGGCGATGCCTTGCAGGCAATGGATCAGGCCGTGCGCTACAAGCGACTGGTGAAAGCCATCGCGCACAAGCACGGCATGCAAGCCACCTTCATGGCCAAACCCTTCGATCATCTGGCGGGCACCGGCATGCACATGCATGTCAGCATTGCCGATGCCGAGGGCCGCAACCTGTTCGCCTCCGAAGACCCGGCGGGCACACCGCTGCTGCGCACAGCCGTCGGCGGCATGCTCGCCTCGCTGCTCGATTCGTTGCTGCTGTTCTGCCCCAACGCCAACTCCTACCGGCGTTTCCAGGCCAACAGTTATGCGCCGCTGGCACCGACCTGGGGCGTCGATAACCGTACCGTCAGCCTGCGGGTTCCCGGTGGTCCGGCCAACAGTCGACACATCGAACACCGCATTTGTGGCGCGGACGCCAACCCCTATCTGGCGGCGGCAGCGATTCTGGCCGGCATCCATCGAGGCATCAGCGAAAACCTCGATCCGGGCGAGCCGGTTGAAGGCAACGGCTATGCACAAGCCACCCAACTGCTGCCGACCGACTGGCTGACGTCGCTGACGGCGCTGGAAAATTCGGGGTGGGCGCGGGATGCATTGGGGCAGGAATTTCTTGGGGTGTATCTGGCGGTCAAGCGTGCCGAGTACCGGCAGTTCATGGCGCAAGTGGGTGAGCAGGATTGGCGTTGGTATCTGACTGAGGCGTGACGCGCCCGGTCATCCACCCCAAAACCTGTGGGAGCAAAGCTTGCTCCCACAGGGTACGTCTCTGCCTTCTTTTTCCTGGACACAGTCATGACTCAACGAACTAACTCCTACTACACCGCCACCCTCAACCAGGACACCGATTACCCGACCCTGCAAGGCCAACACCGGGTTGATGTGGTAATCATCGGCGGCGGTTTCACCGGCGTCGCCACGGCCGTCGAGCTGGCGGAAAAAGGCCTGAAAGTCGCCATCGTCGAAAGCCACAAGATCGGTTGGGGCGCCACCGGGCGTAACGGTGGCCAGGTATTATCCGACCAAAGAGCGTTCTGTTGACTATTGATGTATTTCCCACCTCCAACAGCACCGATGGGATAGTGAGTCAACAAAACATGAAAAAATGCATAGTCAACATTACAATTATTAGGAATATACAACGTGTTGATTACTGCTTTAATTATCCGACTCACGAACTCACTGTTGCATCAGTCTAGGTTTTGTGCATAATTAGCCGAAGTAGCAGACCCAGCGAAGGTCTGCTTAGTCCATCAGCTAGTTCGGCTTGATACACTTCAGCCAATCAATAATTCGGCCGTGTACGGGTGATCAGCGTTGACTTTGATGTTTCTTAATCAAGGAAATCGTTGATATGCCTAATGCACCCGTTCCCCCTGTGAGTTATCGCTCGCTTATCCCGCTAAAAAAAACTGCAGCCAGACGATTAGTTTTTTGGGACAAACTTAACCAGCTCAAACCACAAAGATTTTTTTCAAAATCATGCTTTCCCTCAACATATATATTGAGGAAAGCAGTATGAAAGTCCGTGAGTTTAAAACTAATGACGGAATACCCACAGCACTAATCTTCGACGACAACAAACCTGTGTTTTGGGCCAACTATTGGCTTATAAATTTAAAAAGACAAGTCAGACCAAAATCATTAATCACATATAGCTACGACATATGCATAGTAATGTTGTTTTTTAGATATAAAAAAATTAACTACATAAAAAGATTTAGAGAAGGAAAATTTCTTACCAACGGAGAGTTGTCAAAATTACGTAACTGCTTGATGGAAACCAAGAACACTATCGAACGCCGAATTTCAGGATTAGGTTTCATCTATCAAAACAAGGTATGTAACTCAGCGTACGATAGAAGATGTAGACTCGCAAAACCCTTTTTACTATTTTTGGCCGAAGAATTATTGGTTGACACCAGGGCAGAGAAAGGAACGGCAATTGTTGAATTTTCAAATCGACTTGAGAAGCAATTGAGAAGCAGTAACTCTAGTGATGATAATTGTGTAGAGCCTTGGACACAAGATGATTACACGATGATGGATCGTGCCATTAAACACAACTTTAATCGAAAATCTAAATTTTTATTGCATAGGGACCTAGTATTATTTCATCTACTACGAGAACTGGGAGTCAGAAATAGTGAACTACTTGGTATAACCACTGATTGCTTTGATCGAAAAAAGCACGGATATGTAACAGTAAAGATAGAGTCAAATTCAGATCTGAGCACGGACCCTAGATCTTCGCCTGCCACCGTAAAAACATTAAACAGAGAATTAAAAATCTCTGACGCCTTATGGACCCTTATCGAAAGATATATTATCGAAAGAAACAAAATAAAATCATGCATAAAGCATATTTTTTGATAATTGGAATATCTGGCGCTCCATTATCGAATGATGCTGTTAGTAAAATATTCAATCTATTGAGCAACAAAACCAAAAGAAAAATAAATCCGCACAGTCTTCGGCATTCGTGGGCATGCAACTTTATACTTCGAGAATATGAAAAGGCCGATGGATACACGGGACGCGATAGAGAGAGAATTATTTCCAACGCTCTAAGTATTCTACGAGTTCAGATGGGGTGGAGCTTGCGTTCAAAGATGCCAGATCACTATGCCAGATACGCATTTCAAAAAATCGGGAACGACCGTCTATTTACAGAGGATAACATATTAAATACAAAACTAATGATGAATATTCCTCATGAAAACATCTAATAAACATGACTGCAAAAGCGAAACTTTCGAAGAAATAACCGTTTACCACCAGAAAACTCAACTCACTTTTAATGTTGGGCCTACATTCACTGTTATACACGAGTCTCTTCGTAGAAAAGTACATGTTGAATTCGAGCCGATGCGAAAGTACTTGGATTTCGAAATTATAGAATCATTTCGCAACGAACTGTGCTCAAGGATTGCAGAAAGCTATTCCCTTTCGTCGATTGAATCTTACTGCACCAAACTAAACGAACTTTGTAGAAAGCTTGAAGAATTCTGCTTACCGCAAAACAAAATCATACAAAAAATAAGTCAAACTAACGAACTATGGTCAATCTTCATAGAATGGTTAAATAAAAACCAGAACTTAAAAGGTTTTTTATCTTCATGCAATGGTGAGGATGGAGTGTTATGGAGCGAATAGTACAACTTAGCAATTGATATGATCAGCAGCGCAAATTACAAAAAATTAAGTCCTGTTAGAGCGGCAGACCCAACTAATGGCGCCCTGACTGAGCTTGAAGTTAGAGATGTCACATTTGCGATCTGCAGTGGATACGAAAGAGGCCTGCTCCAACTTGAGCATCTAGCGATATTCTTTCTTGCCTTAGTACTTGGATATAGGCAAAGTCAAATTCTCAAGATTAAGCTAGACGACCTGACTTACAGTCAAGCTCAAAAAAGCTGGATATTAAAAATCGAGATCATCAAACAAAAATTTAAAAGCAAATCTATTTATAGAAGTATAAGACTCCCACCCTTAGTAAACACTCTTATCAATTATATGATACCAATCTGCCGCAGCAGAAATAGAACTTACTTAATTCACAAATCCGTGGGTGCTGCTGGACTTGTGATTCCCGAAGAAAAAATCAAAGAACTACCTGATATCCCATGCAATGCTTCTGTAATAATGACAAGATTGAAAGATGTTGTTTACGATCTTGGCGTTAGGAGCGACAGAGTTACTGACGGAAAAATTAACTTAAACTTCATCAGATTCAAACATACACTACTCACGCGTGCAGCTGTCCACGGAGCAAGTATACATGAGTTGATGTTTTTAGGATTACACAGCGATGCTTCGTCAGCCAGTTCATACATTGACTCCATTCCAGAATCTCAGGCCCGAATCAAAGAGGAGTTAGGCTCCGCGCTCGCATCTATCGCGAATTTATTTCTTGGCGGACCCTATGAGGGTGGATATGAACGGGCAATTATGGAAATGCCCGACTCAATACAGCGCCATTACGGAATTGCTCAAGCTAAACCAATAGGCGTTTGTGGCAGTATGAAAAACTGTACGGATCATGCACCAATTGCATGCCTACTTTGTTCTAAATTTGAACCTTTCCGTGATGCGCCATTTGGGGAATACAAACAGTATCTAGTTCAAGAACACCAAAATCAACCTGACATTAAAGTAAAAAAAACTGTTATGGAATATATCGATGCTTGCGATATGTGGATTACCAAACTTAGCATTAAATAGGAGCATGTTTCATGAACAAAGAAAACCCCCAACTAAATTTTGCGTGGTTCAAAGACACCTTCACCCCCCAATTCAGAGAACAGATCATCAAAAACAACAATATTAATATGTCATTAAAATATAAACTACCCCACAAAATGCTGTTAAAAGCCGACCCATGTGATTTTACGCATGCGCTCCCTTCTACTTACGAAAAAAAGACTCCTATATTCGAACAAGTCTGCACTGATGAAGACTGGATTATCGCCCTCAAATTATTTCACCTAATACGGTCACTCGAGAACAAAAAAAAATGTCGTGACGTCGCTACTGGGTTTTATTTTCTCATTGACACGCTCCCAAAATTCAAAAAACCTTGGGAATTAGTTAATTCAGACTTTGCCAGAGCATCAAACAGAACTGATTTATCACCTGGACTTACCTATCGATTAGGAGCCGGCTTGGCGTGTATAGGCAGGACGTTAAAAAAATATAATCTCTCACCGGAGAAAATAAGATATCTTCAAAACCCTCACATTAGGCCTCAACGCTCAGCCAAAATTCCTCTACCAAACCTTGAGGCATGTAAAATTCTCGCCGAATCTTTTCAATCTCCAGTGAACGGTTTCGAAACATTAGTTTCATCGGCATTTGCGCTGTTGAACTATGCACCGTCCAGAGGATCAGAAATACTGACGTTAGATGTCGATTGTATAACTACACTTAATGGTTTTGGACTGTGTTTTCCTAGGCCGGCAAAGAACGGAAAATCGACGGTTAAAAGAGCGCCATGTATCGAATTTGAGAAAGTGGTAACGGAGGCATGTCGAAAACTTAACAAATTTGGTGAATCGGCAAGAAATGCTTCAGCGTGGTACAAAAAAAATAAAAGCATCTATATACCTGAAGACCTCGAATATTTGAAAGGCAAGGAGGAATACAGTATTCAGGAAGCGTTAGCAATAATAGGCTATATAAGGAATGACAATAATTACTCACAACCGTTGTATTTTAACAGGCCCAAATCTCCACCTGCTGCAATGATGCCGCCGGGACTAAATCGGTTATTTCAATCAAAAAGCGGGGTTTACTACCGAGATACTAAAATACGACTGGATGACGAATGCTTCATAAGCGCCTCTAATCTTTATAAATGGGCAACAAACAATCTATCACCCACATTTCCTTTTATTGACGGTGTCTCTCAGGTTGAGTACGAAGATTGTTTATTTGTACATCCATATGCTTCTCGAACTCCCTACACAAAAACATACTGGCAATGTGACAACGTACCATGTTTTTTTACGACTACGAAACTTCAGCAATGGTTTGGCAGACTTTTTTTCCGCGGTCGTAACAGAGAGGACCTTTCATTAGGCACTCACGCAATGCGACATTTACTCAATACCTTGGCGCAAAGCAAACATATAGATCAACGCTTAATTGCCATATGGTCTGGCAGGAGCTCCGTAGACCAAAACATCTCTTACGATCATCGTACGCCCACAGATAAAATCGACCTCATCGATGAGAATGCGAACGGATCAGGATTTGAGTTTGGAGGCTTTCTCGATGAGTTATATGAAGATGAGTACAAGCCGACGGGAGTGTCAACGGAGGATTTTTTCAAGAATGTCATTGGATCTCTTCATGTCACCGAGCTAGGTCTATGCCGGCACGATTACAATTCTGGACCCTGCCCCAATATATTTCAGTGCATAGATTGCTCAGAACACTGTTTTAAAAAAGGAGATGAGAGATCATTGGCAGTTGCGCACAGAATGATCGAAAAATTAACGCCTGTTATTGAAGCCGCTCAAATAGCAGTAAATATTGGAGAACCAGGTGCGGAAAAATTTCTTAACTCTCATAAAAGAAAGATTTCCAGATACGAAAAGCAAATAGATATTTGTTCTGATCCAACAATCTCCAGTGAAGCGCTAAACAACACAAAGCAACTGAGACAAAACTTGTATGAAAGGGGCAGAATTGGTCATTGCGACATTGACAGCGAAACTGTGAATTTGTTCAATTCATTAATGACGTCTTGGACGGTGGATAGAGGGCTTCCTACTTGGGATAATGTTTGTGAGATCTTCAGGGATGAACACGAAATACAGATAAAGCATAGCTTTATTAAGTGCAATAAGGAAATGGCACGATCCTACGAAATCATGAGCAAACAACTACTAGAGAGCAACTTAGCAAAGCGAGACTCTTCTTCAAGATGGTTTTGGAATATTGAATACATAGTTTCACAAATTTTGGACAACTGGCACTTTGAATCTCTTGGCTCGCCCTCTCTTTCTAAAGTTACACGGTGCATACAAGAGAAATATCCATTTGCAAAAACAGCCCCTACGGCTCTTCAAAAAAATCTCAAAACACGAAAGCTTCTTTCAGACAAGTTAATGGATTTACATGCCAAGGGAATAATATATCTTTCTACCAATGGTCGGGTAATTTGTGAGCGCAAACCGACTTCACAAAATAGTACAGACTTGAACATTTATGAATCTTTCGCTATTTTTGCGGAAGACTGGGGAGTCAAGGATGGACTCCCTTCCGTGGACATTATTTTAAAGAAATTTTCGGAGAAAACTGGATTTACGTTTAGAAAATCATATCTTTTTTCTGATAAAAAACTTCTTGAAACCCTCAACAAAATTAAAGAAAGCGCTCTAAATACGGGCTACGTAAACTACGGTAGATCAAATGTACCCTCTTGGAATGTAGACCATATAGTTTTCTTACTCTGTCAATACTAATGAATCCTTAGAAGCCAATCACATCAATAAAATGTATAACAACATTATATTTCTCTTCCCGGGTATTAAGCTCAGCGAACGCGATTTCCTGAAAAAATTGAAAACTCGCTTGCATGAGGGTTCTAAATGAAGCGCAGAAGAATCACCGACGCCGATGCCACGACATTTATTAGCATCCTCAAAAATTGGGATATCAATAAAGACGGCGAACTAAACTGGAATAGTTTTATCGCCAGCATTCAGGTAATAACGGGCTACTTATATGAAAGAACCTCACTATACAAAACAAAAGAAGGAGCGGTTTACAGAGAGTTTGAGACTGCTAAAACCCAAATAAGAACAGAAACAAAGCCGAAGGGAAATTCGATGTCTAGAAAGAATTTACTACTAGCACATTCCAAATTGAAGGGTGAGATTGACACATTACGCGCCGAAAACCTCAGCTTACTTCAATTACACGCTATGTATCTAAAATTATTGTATGAAAACGATATAGTACCGGAGCTCGATGAATCGTGAGGTTTATCACCTGCACTGGACACCATTCAAATGGCGAGATATTGCGAGACCAATTTATTCCTCGAACTCATCGCCGGACGAGGCTCCCTTGGTCATTTTCTCGCGAAACCAATTTGACATCATCGTTGGCTAGAAACATATCTATTGGAGGACATTGCATTCTGGCGACGGCAAAGACTACTTCTTGATTTGGAAAAACCCATTACAAAACTGCTAGCAGTTGCTGGCGATAGCTTTTCGAAAAATATATTCGATAGGTCGATTCGGAGGTCAGATCGGAAAACTCTAAGTTCTGCTTCACTGAGGCGGTGGGAGCTTGGCTGATTGGCTTATTTAGTTCTCCGTTCACCGAGCTATCCAAATGGCCGTCTGTTGAGCTGGCATCAGGTGCACGTACACTTACTTCGTACACGACAGCGAAATGCTCCGGCAGATCATCGGCGATACGCTGTGAGAACCGCTTCAGCGTCGGCTCCGCCAGGACAAACAACCATGCTTGATCGTCAATGTCGCCTACTCGGCGAAGGACCCTCCCTAGGACCTGACGATAATGCAGTTCAGTTCGAATTCGATTGAGATAGCAGCAAACCTGTAGCCTTGGTATATCTGTTCCCTCGCTGATCATTCCCACAGCAACTATCCAACGGCAATCGCTCATTTTAAAACTGTTGATTACCTGCTGTGAATCTGGTGTTCTCGTAGTTACGACTTGATAGCTTTCACCCTTGCTCTTTAGCGCCAACGATACTTGTTGGGCATGTTCGATATTAGTAGCTACAATCAAACCTGCAGCATTGGGCTTGAGCATCCGCAACTCATCCAGTTTCCTGCTTCCCAAATCGAGCAATTGGTTGAGCGCGTCTTCATGATAAACCAGATCCTGGTAAGAGACCGGAGATTCACGTAGCAGTTTAGCAATGCTGGGAAAAAGTTTGATGGTGCTATCATTGGCGGAACCCTCTTGGAATCTCACCATCTGGTTATCTAGCAAAACTATGCGAGGTGTCCGGCACACGCCATCGGAAATGGCTTCCTTGAGCCCGTAACGATAGTCGCAAATCAATCGGCCTTCCGGATTGGAGTAGCGAGCCAGAGCAATGCTATTGTCATCGGAACGCCATGGCGTGCCCGATAGCGCCAAGGTAAAAGCGGCACGGTCCTGCATTTTCAAAAGAATTTGTTGCCCCCAAGCATTGCTCAAAAGTGGATCGTTTCCTGAGCAGTGATGAATCTCGTCGAAGACTGCAAACACGCGGTAGTCATCGAAAAGCCTCCAGAAAGCTTCATCCTGATGCTCCATCGATTGATAGGTACTTGCGGCTCCTACGGCACCGATAAGCCCATCCAGACGCTTCCCAAGTACAGCAGAGAAAGTCGAGCGAAAGCCGTCGACGACTTGGCATGACGGAGCAAAACAAAGCACGAGATCAATCTTGCCTAGCTCCAACAGTTGTCTCGCAAGCTCTGCTGCCATTCGTGTCTTCCCGGCCCCTGGAGTTGCTTGACAGAAGAAGTGCGGCGTTGTGGTGTAGTGCTCCAGCGCTATTTCAATGCATTGGCTCTGCCATTTTCTCAGCGACGCATTCATCGTGCGGACATAACTGTCTTGAGTGTCTTTTCGACCGCCCGGAGATGCCCTAGAAGACGAGAGCTTCGGTCTCGAGCTTCAAGATAATCACCTTCGACCTGGTCTTTCAGATGCGGCATTTCGTCGAGCAGTTGCTTATAGCGCTCCGTCTCTCCCATGGAGGAAAGGAAGTCAAGCCGAATCTCTTTGAGTATAGATTCCAAGTGTTCGACCACATCCGGCCCAGGCTGCACTGAGTCGATACTTTGTGCGGACTGTTGCAGCGGTTTATTCACCGACTTGAGACTGTTCTCGTACCCATTATCGATGAGCTCCACCTGTAGATTCGCTGGGATACACTGCCAGTGATAGATCTGACCACGCTTTTGTCGTTTTTCATCCTGAATGACCCATCCGGTACGCAGCATCCGTCTTATTTGCTCATAGACATATCTGCGCAGGTCGCTGCTGTTGAACGAAATACCCCCCAGCTGACTGGCGTAAGCGTTACGTAAGTCGTTGGTCGTAAATTGGCGTAGGTGCTCCTGCTGAAACAGGTCGTACAACCGCCTGTCGAAGATGAATGAATCGGGTTTCATGCAGGCACCTGGAAGGGAAATTCGCGGAACGGTCAAAATGCGGATTATAGTCCGTGGCCGATTCATCCGCAAACGCAAGATAGTGCCGCCTCAGTGGAGACCGAGGCGGATATGCATCAGCTTGCAAAGGCATTGGGCGAAAGAATACGGGCACAACGGAAAGCCAAAGGGTTTTCCCAAGATGCCTTGGCGCACTCCTGCACTGTCGATCGTAGCTATATGGGGCGTATTGAGCGCGGCGAAGTGAATATCACCGTAGAAAAGCTATACCGCATAGCCAACGTTCTGGAATGCGAGCCTCAGTACCTCTTGCCTGAAACGCTTTCTCTCCATGAGTTGGCTTCTGATCTGGCAGCAAGCGACTGAACCAAAATTAGTCGGTACTCGATGACCAGAACGGACAAATTACTGATTCAATTGCGCAGCGTCCTTTGGCAAGGGCGGCATGGTCCCTACCGGGCATGCGAACCAGCCATGACTTTTCACTTCGATTGGAATTCTTTTCATTAAGAATGGAATTAGCCAGAGCCATAGCGAGTCGTGTCCCTTGAGCGACGTGGCATTTGTGGGGCACCTGCCGGTCGAAAAGCTGCAAGCGAAGGCCGTCAAATATCACTAACGGCCAACTCTTTGGATGAACGTTTCGGCTCCTGCTTCGACAACTAGAAGGAGCGAAAGCGGCAATGGCCCTGGCGGTGATCGCCTAGCTGTAACTCAATATTCGTTGGCCGAGCGCTTTAATCGATAGTCCCAACGCGCTGAACTACCGGTGTAGTCATTGCCGAGGCTTCCAAAGAAAACGCTCTGCTTCCCGATCCTCGTTAGTGCCCCCTCCTCCTCGCCAACTAAAAAGGGCCTCCGAAGGGCCCTTTTGTATTCAAACCAAAATCACTTGGTCAGCCAGGACTCAACGGTCGCGGCGCCGTGCTGTGCTTTCCACTCCTTCAGCGTCTTGTGATTGCCGCCTTTCGTTTCGACTACTTCGCCGGTGTGTGGGTTTTTATAAACCTTCACCTGGCGCGGCTTGCGGCTGCCAGCTTTGGACTCAACAGCTGGAGCGCGACGGCCCGCCTGCGGATCAAGCAGGTTGATCACGTTCGGCAGGCTGTAACCGTATTCGGCAAGCAATGCACGCAGCTTCGTTTCAAATTCGATTTCTTTCTTGAGGCCAGCATCGTCTTTGAGAGCTTCGAGAGCCTGAAGCTGCTCGGCCAGATGTTTTTCGAGCTGACGGAATTCTGCAAGCTTGGACATGATAGATCTCTATGTAGTTAGTCTCCTAACAATACACCAAAAACAGCAGTTTTAATTTAGGATAAGTGTCTTGAGTCATCTTTCGACCAATAATTTGAGTCACGGAGATGGCACGTTCTCACCTACTTAGGGGCAGTAAGACGAGAAGCAGAACCCAGTTCACTTAAACGCTGACATTAGTCAGAAGGCGAGCATCGCATGAAACTCCCAACACCCGGCGCTCATACTGAATCAGTTCGCTGTCAACACCTTTGCTCGTTGTGATGTGCACTCCAGCGGCGACATGTCTCATCGCCAGCTTCGGTCTTCCTTCAAAAGAAACTGCTGTTTGAGGCGTTAATCAATACAGTAAGAAACCACAACCTGAGTCTATTCTGTCTAGATTCTAAAACGCGCTACTCTCTCGTGCAGTGCTCCTGCCATCTGCGCCAGCTCCAGACCTGCTGCATGGGTATGCTGGGCCCCCACTAAGACCTGTTCGGAGACGTTACGAATCCCCACCAGGTTGCGATCCACCTCTCGCGCTACCAAGGCCTGCTCCTCCGTGGCGCTGGCGATCAGCAGGTTGCGCTCATTGATCTGCGAGATCGACCGGGCGATCTCTTCCAGTGCATCGCCGGAGCGTTGCGCGACTTCCAGGGTCGAGTGCACCAGGTGACTACTGCTTTGCATGGCGTTAACAGCGTGCACGGTATCGAGACGAATAGTGCCAATCATCTGTTCGATTTCCTGGGTCGACACCTGAGTGCGATGGGCCAACGCCCGCACCTCGTCGGCGACCACCGCAAAACCCCGTCCGGCATCGCCAGCACGCGCGGCTTCGATCGCCGCGTTGAGGGCCAACAAATTGGTTTGCTCCGCAATGTTGCGAATCACGTCCAGCACCGTGCTGATATCTTGCACCCCCCTGGCCAATTGCTGGATACGCTCCGAGGTATCCGTCATGCCGTCCGCCAGCGCGCCTATCGAGGACACCGTTTCCTGAACCTGCTCACGGCCGCGTTGCGCGGTTTGCTCGGACACTTGGGACGCCTCGCTGGTGCTGACCGCGTTGCGTGCGACCTCGTCGACGGCCGCCGTCATTTGATTGACCGCCGCAGCAGCCTGTTCGATCTCCAGCCCCTGCAACTGCAAACTGCTACTGGTTTGGCGCTTGAAGTCATCGGCTTTGGCACGTAGGCAGTGATGTCCCCGTCGTGACAGGCAAGGATTTCTTCACTCTTGAAGTAACCTCGGTCAGCTACCACCGCCAGCGTTTCGGACGCCATGGCATCGCGAGCCTGCTTCGCCATCGAGCTGAGTTGATCGCGGTCGGAACCGAAGTTGGTGACCTCATGAGCAACGATCAAATGGTTCTGGGTATCAACCGCTGTTTGCACGTTGTAGCCGACGATTCCCGTGCCGCGCGTCATCATGGAGCGGGCGTCTGGATCGGTTAGTGAGACCTGTTTATCCGGCGATTCGTTGAGCTGGATTTCGATCGCCTGAAGCTCTTTCATTTGCGTCTTCAGCTTGGCAATTTTCTCCTCCAGCCGCACAGCGCTGGGCTCGGAGGCTGTTGGTTCTTGCCGATCGGCAGCATCGAGTGCCGTCAGGTAACGGTTGATGCTCGATTCAATTTCTTCCATTCGCCGCTTCAGTTTGGCGCTGGTGAAATTGCGGTCGCGGTTGTTGACTGCTTTGAATTTACTGCCATCGATGGCGACCAGATTTTCTCCGAACAGTCCCAACTGCTGACAGAGCACAACGAACTGGCGACAGACGCCTCGGATGGCCTTGCTGTTGTCTTTTCGGAAGTTGGCGATGGTCTTGAAGTCCGGCATCAAACGCCCGGTTAGCCACATCAGTTCGACGTTGCGTTGGGCTTCTCGCTCCAAACGTCGGCTCGATTGGATGCGCTTGAGATAACCGTAGATGTAGATCTTCAGCAGGATCGCGGGGTGGTAAGCAGGCCGGCCAGTATCGGCTGGAATGGCACCTTCAAATCCTAGTGTGACCAGGTCGAGTTCGTCGACGAAGACGTCGACTACGCGCACTGGATTGGTATCGCTGACGTAGTCGTCGAGGCTCTCGGGAAGTAAGGTGCCTTGGCCTCGATGTTCACCTTGGATGAAGCGCTTCATGGGCGATCCCTGCGATGAAATCCTCAGAAATCATAGCAAGGGTTCGCGGAGGCGTTTTTACACACTCTGGGCCAGGAGCAGTCATTCGACACTCCCCGTGCCAACCGTTAAATTGACCCATTTAGTTACGACAAAGCGCACGCGCTCAACGGTCAACCCCAACCTGTGAGAATGCTGCCTCCTCGGGCTTCGCAACTTGTGTAGCGAACGTTCAGGCAGTTGAATAACAAATTCGCGAGGAGCCGCCACATTGGAATTGAGACAACTGCGCTATTTCGTAAAAATCATCGAGCTTGGCAGCCTGGGGAGGGCGGCACTTGAACTGGACGTGGGTGTGTCAGCCCTCAGTCAGCAAATCTCCAAGCTGGAAAGCGAGCTGTGCACCCGCCTCCTGAATCGAACCTCTACCGGCGTGACGCCCACTAGCGCCGGATTTGCGTTCTTACACCATGCCCAATTGACGCTACGCCAGGCGGAAAACGCAATCATGGCTGCCCATCGCGGGCGAATGAGCGGTTATGTCAGCGTCGGCTTACCGCCGACTACCGCAACGGTGCTCGCGTTGCCGTTGATCAACGCAATGCGTGCGCGTTATCCGGACATACAACTGCATTTGGTGGAAATGCTTTCCGGCCACTTGGCGGCGCAGCTCAACGCACGGCAAATTGATCTGGCCATCCTGTTCCAGCTCGAAGGGGGTAAACGCTGGAGCGTGACTCCGCTGCTGGATGAAAAGCTGTTTGTCATTGCCTCGCCCAGTCTGCCTCAAGCGCCTTCTGGTGATAGCGTGCAGTTAGCAGACCTCGGCGGCCTGCCGCTGGTGATGCCCAGCGCGCAACATGGATTGCGCTCGGCATTGATGAGTGCGTTCGAGCGGGTCGGGCTAACACCCAATGTCATTATGGAGGTCGACGGTCTCGCTGTTTTGATGAACGCCGTTCGGGCAGGTCATGCGGCAACGATACAACCGGGGGCGGCCGCTGCATTGAAAGACGGGTCCGGACTCTCACTGATCAGGATTGCTGATCCCCATGTAGGCCGGCGTAATCTTCTGGCGACGCTGGCCGACGACGAACTCTCTCCGGCGGCGCTGGCAACGCGGTTGGTCATCGTCGATGTGGCGCGCCAGCTGGTCGTCGACAAACAGTGGCCTGGAGCTACATGGATAGAAGGTGTAGACGCGTAATCCTCCTTCACCCGGACACATTAGACTCTCTTGACGACAAAGCCTTTAGAAAAACTAAACACCCCGCGTCAAACGCAGCCTTTCGGCCACTCCTTCCTCACCCTATCGTTCTCCCTACTCGCAAGGAGCACTTCGTTCCCGCTTCCTTGCAAATCGAGGAGCGATGATGATCGATGTTTTAATCATAGGGGGTGGCAACGCTGCCTTGTGCGCCGCTCTGATGGCGCGAGAAGCGGGCGCCAGCGTGATGCTGCTGGAAGCCTCTCCGAAAATCTGGCGCGGTGGCAACTCCCAACACACCCGTAACCTGCGGTGCATGCACGAAGAACCGCAGGACGTGCTGATCGATGCCTATCCGGAAGAAGAATACTGGCAAGATCTGCTGAAGGTCACCGGTGGCCTTACGAATGAAAAGCTTGCACGCATAGCCATTCGGGCATCGTCCTCATGCCGCGATTGGATGCGTTCACACGGCGTGCATTTTCAGCCACCGCTGTCCGGCGCACTACACGTGGCGCGGACCAATGCATTTTTTATGGGCGGCGGCAAAGCGCTGGTCAATGCGTATTTTCGCAGCGCCGAGCGACTGGGTGTAAAAGTTCGCTACAACACGCAAGTGACCAACATCGAGTTGGACGAGGGTAAATTTGTCGCCGCCCATGTGGGCGAACATGAGGTCGATGGTCAGCGTTTCGCCGCAGAACGCATTGAAGCCCGGGCCTGCGTGTTGGCGGCCGGCGGCTTCGAATCCAACCGTGAATGGCTGCGCGAAGCCTGGGGTCAGAACGAGCGCGGTGAATGGCCATCGGACAATTTCCTGATCCGGGGCACCCGATTCAACACCGGAATTTTGCTACGGCGCATGCTCGACCTTGGCGCAGATGTGATCGGCGATCCGACGCAAGCACACATGGTCGCGATTGATGCCCGCGCGCCACTTTACGACGGCGGAATCTGCACCCGAATCGACTGCGTATCTCTCGGTGTGGTGGTCAATCGTGATGGCGAACGCTTCTACGACGAAGGTGAGGATTTCTGGCCAAAACGTTATGCGATTTGGGGGCGTCTGGTGGCCGGACAACCCGGTCAGCAGGCGTATTCGATCATCGATCAACAAGCCATCGGCCGCTTCATGCCGCCGGTGTTTCCCGGAACTACCGCCAATACTCTGCAAGACCTTGCCCGTCAGTTGAAGCTGCCTGAAGAAAAATTCGTCAAGACTGTCGAGGACTACAACAGCGCTTGCCGCGTTGGCACGTTCAATCACACGGCGTTGGACGACTGCCACACCCAAGGACTGTTGCCCGCCAAAACCCATTGGGCGCGGCCATTGGTGAAACCACCTTTCTACGCCTACCCGCTGAAACCGGGTGTCACGTTCACCTACCTCGGCCTCGCCACCGACGAAACCGCTGCCGTGCATTTCAACGGCAAAGCGAGCCCCAACCTGTTCGTCGCGGGAGAAATGATGGCCGGCAATGTTCTGGGCAAGGGCTACACCGCCGGCATCGGCATGGCCATCGGTACCGCGTTTGGCCGCATCGCCGGTGTGCAGGCGGCCGCTGCGGTGGGCTTTGGCGTTTCATCTGCAAACACGGAGTCTCGATATGCAACTGTTTGATCCCCAAGCGTCGGGCGGGTTGATC
Organism: Pseudomonas sp. WPR_5_2; assembly: GCF_003634475.1. NCBI lineage: Bacteria > Pseudomonadati > Pseudomonadota > Gammaproteobacteria > Pseudomonadales > Pseudomonadaceae > Pseudomonas > Pseudomonas sp. WPR_5_2. The sequence goes on from NZ_RBLA01000001.1 coordinate 900,498, forward strand.
CCGGTGCTGAATCTTGACGAAAGAGAAGTCCAGCGGCAGATGACCATCTGCAATGCCTGCCGTTATTGCGAAGGCTTTTGCGCGGTATTTCCGGCGATGACCCGGCGTTTGGAATTCACTCAGGCCGACATCCATTACCTGGCGAACTTGTGCCATAACTGCGGCGCGTGCCTGCACGCCTGTCAGTACGCCGCCCCACACGAATTCGATGTAAACATACCCAATGCCATGGCCAAAGTGCGCCTGGATACTTACGCCGAATACGCCTGGCCGCAAGCCATGGGCAAGTTGTATCAGCGCAACGGCCTGACCCTGGCACTGGCTTCCGGTGGGGGACTGGCGTTGTTTTTATGCCTGACCCTGATGCTCATGGGCAACCTGTTCACGGCCATTCCCGGGGGTAACTTCTACAAGATTTTCCCGCATAACACCCTGGCGCTGATGTTCGGCTCAGTGTTCGGCTTTGCGGTACTTGCCCTGACCATGGGTGTACGGCGCTTCTGGCGCAACGTTTCACCGGTCGCAGTGCCACTGCCGTTGAAAACGTCCGCTGCATTGGAGGCAACGGCCAACGTCGCGAAGCTCAAATACCTGGACGGCGGCCATGGCGAAGGCTGCAACAACGCCGACGATCAATTCACCTTGTGGCGACGCCGATTCCACCACCTCACCTTTTACGGTTTCATGCTGTGCTTCGCCGCCACCGGCGTCGCCACGCTCTTTCACTATCTGCTGAAGTGGTCGGCGCCTTATCCGATCTTCAGCTTGCCGGTGATGTTGGGTATTGCCGGCGGCATCGGCCTGCTGATCGGCCCGGCGGGTCTTCTTTGGCTGAACCTGCGTCGCAACCCTGCGCACGGCGATGAGAACCAAAAACCCATGGATCGCGGCTTCATCGCACTGCTGTTTCTGGTCAGCGCAAGCGGCCTGGCGCTACTGGCTTTCCGTGAAACCCGCGCCTTGGGTTTGATGTTGGCTATTCATCTCGGCCTGGTCATGGCGTTTTTCTTGACCATGCCCTACAGCAAATTCGCCCATGGAATATTCCGCAGCGCAGCGCTGCTCAAGCACGCCATCGAGAAGCGTCAACCCAACCCGATCAACGCCGGCAGCGACTGACGTTTAAAGCACTCATTCCAAAAACAATAGTGAGCATAACGGTAGCCATGATGAAAACGACAACGGCAACACCCCGAGCCAAGGGGTCCAAATTGGGCGCCATTTTGCGGGTCACCAGCGGTAACTTTCTCGAGCAGTTCGACTTCTTTCTGTTCGGGTTCTACGCGACCTACATCTCTCAGACCTTCTTTCCAGCCACTAGCGAGTTTGCCTCGCTGATGATGACCTTCGCGGTATTCGGCTCCGGATTCCTGATGCGTCCGTTAGGCGCCATTGTGTTGGGGGCGTACATCGACAAGGTGGGCCGTCGCAAGGGCCTGATCGTGACGCTGTCGATCATGGCCGCCGGTACCGTATTGATCGCCTTGGTGCCGGGTTATGCCGCCATCGGCGTGGCGGCACCGATTCTGGTGTTATTGGGCAGGCTGCTACAGGGCTTCTCCGCCGGCGCGGAAATGGGCGGTGTTTCGGTGTACCTGGCGGAAATTTCCACCCCCGGTCACACCGGTTTCTACACCAGTTGGCAATCGGCCAGCCAACAGGTGGCAATCGTCGTCGCGGCCGCGTTGGGCTACACGATCAATGCCACGATGCAAGCCGCAGAAATCGCCGATTGGGGATGGCGTATTCCGTTCTTCATTGGCTGCGTGATCATCCCGTTCATTTTCATTATTCGCCGCTCACTGGAAGAAACCGCTGCCTTCACTGCTCGCAGCCATCGCCCAACCACTAGCGAAGTTTTTCGCTCGATGCGTGACAACTGGCGCACCGTACTGGCGGGCGGCTTGCTGGCGTCCATGACCACCACCACGTTCTACCTGATTACGGTCTACACACCGACGTTTGGCAGGACAGTACTGAACTTAAGTACCACCGACAGCCTGGCGGTCACACTGCTGGTCGGCATCAGCAACTTTATCTGGCTGCCTATCGGCGGCGCCCTCTCCGACCGTATTGGCCGGCGGCCGTTGTTGCTGGCGATATCGTTGCTGTGCATCTTCACCGCCTATCCCGCAATGCACTGGCTAGCAGAGGCGGCGAGTTTCGAACGACTACTCGCTGTTCTGCTGTACTTCTCATTCTTCTTTGGTATTTACAACGGCGCCATGGTCGCGGCACTGACCGAAGTCATGCCACAGAACGTGCGGGTAGTCGGGTTTTCACTGGCCTTCAGTTTGGCCACCGCGGTGTTCGGCGGTTTTACCCCGGCAATCTCGACGCTGCTTGTACAGGCCACGGGCGACAAGGCATCACCGGCCTACTGGCTCATGTTCGCGGCGGTGTGCGGGTTCACGGCGACGACAATTCTGTATCGTCGGCAAAAAGCTTCGGCAGTCAGAACCGTTTAGTTCCCTAATCGCAGATCGCTTACAGCGCGTCGATCAACGGCGGGAACCGAATTAGAGTCGCATGAGGCCGATTACAGCCTTTCGTCAGGGCAGTAATCGGCCTAAAGACCCCATTCACTGGGCAGAGAAAGATATTTCGAATGATTTATCAATATGTGGCCCTTGATCCCACTCGATCAGGGGCTCCGAAGCAGGGGTGCGGCTTTTCCAAAAGCGCCCGAGACGGTCGTTTTATCATCATCGCAGTACGAGATCTGCCCGTCGCGACAGGCAGAAATCGGCCAAGAACTGCCGGTAGCGGTCTATTTCCCGGTGAGTTCATGAGGAGTCTCCCTCAAGCCGGACATTCCGGCACGCTGTAAGCAGCGCCAAATCGTAGATGATCTTGAGCACACCGCATGCGAGCAGCGGCGCCGTGAGCCAACCCAGCCCGATCAATACGCTGGCGATAGTCGGGGCAATAGCGGCGGCGAGACTTCGCGGCACCGCTGTCAGGCTCGCGGCAGCCGCTCGCTCCGCCGGCGTTACAACGGCCATGACGTAGGCGCTGCGCGTGGGCACGTCGAGCTGCGACAGCGCGCTGCGGAGCAACAGCATGAGCAATGCGAGCGGCAATGACGGCATGAAGGCCGCTGCGATCAGGCACAAGCTTGATGGGATGTGCGTGAAGACCATCGTGTTCAGCAGTCCAATCCTGCGCGCAAGTGGCGCCGCTGCCAGTTGAGACCCTGCGCTCAGCAAGCCCGTGCAGAAAAAGTACTGTCCGGCAGCGCCGATTGAGAGGTCAAACCGCGCCATGAGCCAAAGCGTCAGCAACGCGTTGACGACCAGTCCGCCAGCGAATGCATCAATGCTGAAGAGCAGCGCAAGGCGAACGACAATCCACCGCGACGGCCCGAGCGACGCGCGCGCCATGGTCGACGCGGGCTGATGCGTAGGCATTCTCCGGTATAGCGCCAGGATCGCCAGCCCCGACAGTGCATAGAGGGCGAACATGGCACGCATGGCCGAGAGCGAGGCGACGCCTAGATGAGCAGCGATCCAATCAGGTGCTCCAGCCAGCAGAGCCCCAAGAGCACCTGAGAGTGCTCCGACGAGGCTGTAGCGCGCAAAAAGTGACGTACGTGCCTGCGCTTCAGACGCTTGGGCCAGGCACGCGTGCTCGATAGGGAGGAACATGCTGACATCGCCCGCACTGGGGTTCATCGTGCCGAGGAACGCCACTACGAGCAGGGGCCATAGCGTCGAGAAGCTGGAAAAACCAATGCCCGTTGCCGTCATCATCAAGGCAGCGATCAGCAGCAGTGACCGGTGTGAAAAGCGATTGCCCAGCATTCCGATCAGCATCGTGGCGATCGCGGAACCGAGAAGCGTTGATGTGCTGATCAGCCCGACGGATAGGGTCGACATGCCAAGTGCGAGAAGATAGGCCGGAAGCAGCACCGCAATGTAACCATCACAAAAGCCTCGCAGACTCCTCGCCACAAGCAGCCGCCACACGCCAGCCTCGACGCCCACTAGAGCGAGTGTTGATGAGAGGCGTTTGGGGAGGAGAGTCATTGCGAAACCTCCAACGTGCATTAGTAACTTGAATACTGGTTACAGTATGTAACTGCTTCTGGTGCTCGGCCTCCCAACCGCCAACGCGACCGAGCGTATGCGCGCCTGGAGAGCGCTCAAGTCTTGCGGCGGGGGCAGTGCTACGCGACGGTATTTATCTGTTGCCCGAGCAAGTCGCTGGCCGGGAAGCCTAACGCAAAGGCGCGGATCTTTGAGCTAACTGCGATCGCGCTAAACGAGGCAAACGCCGATCTGAGTCCATCGGATCAGACTGTCCGGTTCGACTCTGAGGAGGAGTGCCAACGTATTCATGGTGGCGATTGGCAAAAACGCTTGGCGCAATCACGCTGAACCAAGGTGATTGACGATGGCTACCTATCGAGTGATCGATGTTCCAGATAGCGCCCACCCATACTTACGATCAGGTACAGAAGCAACATACCTCCTGCGATACCAAGAGTCGCAGGCGCTCCAGATCGCGAAGCGACCAACCCCGCCAGCATCCCGCCTATCGCCTCAAATCCGAATCGCATGGCGATATAGAATGCGACTACACGACCACGTAGCGCGCTTGGTGCGCCGCTTTGCAACTGCATATTTGTGCTCACGTTGCTCATCGTGATGCCGAAGCCAAGCAGCACCAATCCAAATAATGCCATCGGCAAGCTTCCGGCGAGGAACACTCCCAGCAGCGCGAAGCCGCAGACGAGCGCTCCGCCATCGGTGAAATATCGCAAACGAGACAGCGATCCACTGAAGGCTAAAATCAGGGTTGCCATGAAGGCACCAGCACCGGCAGCGCCCCACAACCAGCCGAGAATCCTCGCATCACCCGCATACACAGTCTTTGCGAGAATTGGCAAAAGCGCTGCATAGCAAGACGCCAGCAGGTTCACCATGATCACGCTGATCATTAACTGCCGAACACTCACTGTCCGCCAGAGATAAGCCACCCCTTCCCGAAAAACTTGAGAAGTCGAACCGGTTGCTTTTGGTGATGCTGTCGCCTTGACCTTAACCAATCCCAACATAAGACCCATGTAGGCAAATGCAGTCAGAAGGAAACAACCCGCCTCGCTCGTCACCGCTATCAAGGTGCCCGCCAGGGGTGGCCCGACAAACCTCGCAGCGTTGATCAACATTGCGTTTAGCACTAACGCATTCGGCAGATCCTCAGGGTCGTCGACGAAACTACCGATAAGCGCCTGGCGTAACGGTGTCTCCACGGCATTCAGCAGCCCTAGCAGGAGCGCCATGCCGGCAATCGACGCACCATCAATCCAGCCGAGCTGAGTGATGACGGCAAGCGTAAGTGATTGGAAAACCAGCACCACTTGCACACCGATCAACAACCGTCGTTTGTCATGACGATCTATCCAGGCACCCGCGAGCGGCCCGATGAGAAGTTGCGGTGCAAGTGAAAGAAACGTGATGAGACCAAGCAGAACGGCTGAGCCAGTCAAATGATAGGCCAGCCAAGCCAAGGCGACCTGTTGAACCCATTTGCCTAGAGTAGAGATGCCCTGGCCGACGAAATAGATTTGGAAGTTTCGATTGGCAAGTGCCCGAACTGGAGCAGGCCAATGTGTGGGACGAGAGGAGTATGGATTGGGCAAGAATGAGATTCCTTAAAAGGCCACGCCATTCCTGATCGATCCATTATCTACCGCGCACCGTAAAGTTTGATGCGCGGTAGTGTCCTGGATCAGAGTGGCAGCAGGCAGCCTTTCGTCTTCAAAGATTCCAACACCCAAGAACGATCGTTTTTGCCCTGGGCGATGAGCTCCATCTGTTTTTGCTCGGCGGTATATTTGGCCGTCGCACGATCATAGACTTCAGCGACATGGTCAAACGGCACGCACAGCAAGCCATCATCATCGCCAATGACCAGATCACCTGGTTCGATAACCATACCATCAATAGCAATCGGTACGTTGATCTCGCCTGGCCCATCCTTGTAAGGGCCCCGGTGCGATACACCGGCGGCAAACAGTGGGAAGTCACCACCGCCAATATTAGCGGCATCACGAATTGCGCCATTGATGACGATTCCGGCTACGCCGCGCTTCACCGCGTAGGCAACCATCATTTCACCGATCAGCGCGTTGGTTAGATCACCACCCGCATCAACCACAATGACGTCTCCAGGCTCAGCGATGTCGATAGCGTAGTGCAGCATCAGATTGTCACCCGGACGAGCCTTGACCGTCACTGCCGGGCCAGCGAGTACACCTTCACTGTGCATAGGACGCAGGCGAGAGCCCCCTGCGGTCATGCGATTCATGGAGTCGCTGACGTTGGCTACCGGAAGTTCACGATAACGTGCGACCCATTCTGCGCTGACTTTGCGTGCGCGCTCTAGCACCTGAAATCCAATGCTCATGTGACATACCTCTGTTTGGTTTTATTCGATCATATCGACTGTCGTCGAAGCCTGTTTTTAGAATTGCATTTCATTTATTGAAACGCAACGGGGATTTTTCCGGAGAAGACCTCGACCCGACGAGCGTTACAAGTATGTTTTTGCAACGCCGTTTCATTATGGTAGGGTTATGCCATCGCAGTCGCTGCATGCGCCAGCGTTTATCTCCACGATAAAAACAAGGTACCTACGATGTCCCTAACCATTCTGCTAACAGGCCCTGAACTAGCTGCGGATGCCATGAACCTGGCCGCCGCAGAGGGCGTCAGAGTCATTCCAACGACTCCCTATCTGCCCGCTGAGGAATTGGAAGCCATCATTCGTGCGGAGCAGCCTGACGCGATCATCGTTCGCCAAGGCCAACTGACCGGATCGATGATCAAGGCCTCGAAAAATTTGAAAGCGATCGCTAAACATGGCGTTGGCTACAACACCATCGACATCGAGACCGCCGCCGCTTGCGGCATTCCAGTAAGCATTGCCGTAGGCGCGAATGCTCAATCCGTAGCCGAGCACGCCTTCGCCTTGATGTTCAGTGTTGCGAGACAAACCGCCCTGCTGGACGCACGTATGCGCGACGGTCATTGGGATAAGTCCGAGGCGAACGGAATAGAGTTGTTTGGCAAGACGCTCGGTCTGGTAGGACTAGGGTCGATCGGCAGCATCCTGATGGACCTGGTCGCCCCACTGCGGATGAAAGTGAAGGTCTATGACCCCTATCTCCAACAGCTACCGGAGCGCGATCATGTGGAACGCGAACAGGACTTCAATCGTCTACTGGCTGAGAGCGATATCATTAGCCTGCACTGCCCGCTGACCGAGTCCAACCACAACCTGATCGGCGCTGCACAACTCGAACTCATGCGCCCAGGCAGCATCTTGATTAATACCGCTCGTGGCGAACTGATTGATACCCAGGCACTGGTACAAGCACTGAGCGAACGTAAAATCGCCGGCGCTGGATTGGATACGTTCAATCCCGAGCCTCCACCAGCTGACAGCCCTTTGTGGGGCCTTCCGACGCTCGTGGCGACTCCTCATGTCGGCGCCAATACCACCGAGGCACGTGATCGCGTAGGTGTTGTCGCGTTGCGACAGATCCTGGATGTCTGGGCAGGCCAGCCACTGGATCCACGCTGCGTGGTCAACAGGCACTTGCTCGACTGCTGATCGCATGATTGCGCGCTCCTTCCGCTATGAGAAGGAGCGCTTCCGTAACGCGACACTCCAGAAAAAAAACAATTGGAGAGCCTTATGACTTCACCAACTTCCACCGTAAGTGAACTCGAACGCAGCACTATGCACCGGGTCGCTTGGCGCTTACTGCCATTCCTGATCATCTGCTATCTGATCGCGATCATTGATCGCGGCAACATCGGGATGGCCTCACTGCAGATGAACGCAGACCTGGGCTTAACTGCAAAAGTATTCGGATTTGCCAGCAGCCTGTTTTTCTTTTCTTACTTCCTTGTGGAAGTACCCAGCAACCTGGCCATGCAAAAGTTTGGTGCTCGGATCTGGATCGCAAGGATTATGATCACGTGGGGCATCATTTCAGCGGGAACCGCCTTCGTTCAGGGGGCAAACTCTCTGTACGTGATGCGCTTCCTGCTTGGTGCTGCCGAGGCTGGTTTCTTCCCAGGCGTGCTTCTGTACCTCACCTACTGGTTGCCATCGGCCTATCGTGCCCGCATGGTCGCAATTTTCATGGTTGCCATTCCTGCCGCCAACTTCATCGGTTCGCCTTTGTCCGGGCTTCTTCTCAGCCTTGATGGGTGGATGGGAATGCGCGGCTGGCACTGGCTTTTCATCATCGAAGGTATCCCGGCAGTACTGTTAGGCATTGCTTGCCTGTTTGTACTCACAGACCGTCCCGAGCATGCCAAATGGCTTACCGATGAACAGCGTAACTGGCTGACTCAGCGCCTGGCTGAGGAATCATCGAAGAAAACCGCTATCGGCCATATCTCGTTGTGGAAACTGCTACGCCATAAGGATATTTGGGTGCTTGCACTCATCTACTCGGGAGCATCTGCCGCCGGTAGCACCATGAGCGTCTGGGCTCCTCAGTTGCTCAAAACCTTTGGCCTGACCTCCTTGGAGATTGGCCTGGTTAATGCCATTCCCTATGGCGTCGCTTCGGTGTTGATGATTCTCTGGGGCCGCAGCTCCGACCGCACTGGGGAACGTCGTTGGCATACAGCAATGACCTTGTTGCTCATTGCCGCAGGTCTGCTCATGACGCTGTTCACCTCATCTTTGCCTGCCACTATCGTGATGCTGACCATGGTTTTGGTCGGAGCGTATTCGATGAAAGGGCCATTCTGGGCCCTGGTATCCGGCTGGTTGTCGTCCTCTACTGCTGCAGCGGGACTGGCAGCGATTGGCGCCATGGCCAACCTGATCGGTGGAGGCCTGATGGTGAATGCGTACGGCGCAATTCACGATGCAACGGGCAGCTATGCACTGGCATTGATGCCGCTGGCAACACTCTGCACGGTTGCCGGGCTCATGGTTCTGGTCATCGGTCGCAAACGCCAGCTTGAACAAGCGGGTCTTGTCGAGACAGTCACCGCCAAGTAGAAACTGCCTCACTCAACGTTCGATGCCCATTTTCCCTTGGCGGAACATGGGCATCGTTGTTTTGGTATTACCAAAAGAGAGGGCTCTGTTGCGTGGCGACAACCCGGTATTACTTTACGGCTTCCAGCTCGTTGCTGGCGGGCGTACTGTCCGCTGGTTTAAAGCCCAAGCTTCGCATCAGATCACGAGCCGTATCGAAAAAGATGGCTCTAATGCTGTCTGCGGCCTCTTCAGTCAATCGGCTTGCAGGCCCTGAAATGACCAGCGCTCCCATCAGTTCTTGCTGAGCGCCATAGATAGGCAGGGCCATCGAGGCCGCGTGAGGATCCGTTGCACCGCGCGAGTAATAAGGTTTTGCCAGTGCAATGCCTACCTGGAAAGGTGCACGCAGCGCCTGGGCACCGGCCGCTTCGTCCATGGGACGCATATCACCCGGCTGCAGGTTGAGCCGCAGGCTGTGGAAGGAATTCACCCGGTACTGGCACATCCGATAGGCGCCATGGCGAACGTAGAACGATGCGGTTTCGCCGGACTGTTCGGAAAGGTATTGCAGCCTGGGCATCACATGCCGCTCAAGATCCAGGGCCTCCTGGTAAACAGCATTGAGCCTCATGACTTCGCTAGCCAACTGATAGCGACCATCCGCCATTCGATTGATCAGACCATGATTTTCCAGGGAGACCATTAAGCGCATGACCGTGCTTTTGATTAGCCCGGTACGCTCAACCAGATCTACCAGGCTCAACGCCGTATCGCCGATTCGAAAAGCCGTGAGCACGGTCAAGACACGGTCAGCCGAAGCCACACCATTTACCGCTGGACGCGGCCGCGCATTCGCCATCAGAAAAACCTCACCTATTGGGCCCGTTAACAAATCATTGTAAGGGCCGGAACGTCGATTATCCGACAAGGACGATATCCTCGCCATCCTTGCGGTAATTGAACTCGCCACAAGCATTTGGCATAACCACTTTCAACCCAAAAAAACGCGACAGGAATGGAAACTACTGCTCCAGATTTTACGGTGCTCGAAAAGCAAAAAACCAGTGAGGTGCGCCATCGCACCACACTGGCAGAGGTTAAAGCCGCGACTCACGATCAGCGCACTGATGCGCAAATACCTGATGGCGAGATAGCCCTCCATCCCGTACCTTGAGCCCTCACGGCCAGGGCCCGAAGCCTTTGAATGAAATTACGACAGGTATTCGGTTGCCCGACATACCTCAAATGGCCGCGCTGCGCTGGCGCAACTCCATGTTCAGGATGCGATCGTTTTCACTGTAATCGACAGGACAGTCGATCACGTGTACGCCCGGCGTTTTGATGCAGTGCTCCAGCAGCGGCAAGAAGCCCTCGGCGCTCTCCACGCGGTGACCATTGGCGCCATATGCCTCTGCGTACTTAACGAAGTCCGGGTTACCGTAGTCCAGACCGAAGTCGGTGAAGCCCATGTTGGCCTGCTTCCAACGGATCATGCCGTAGCCATCGTCACGCAGGATTACCACGGTCAAGTTCATATTCAAGCGAACAGCTGTCTCCAGTTCCTGGCTGTTCATCATGAATCCGCCGTCGCCACACACTGAAATCACCGGGCGATCCGGGTACACCAAATGCGCGGCCATAGCTGACGGCAGCCCTGCCCCCATAGTTGCCAGCGCGTTGTCCAGCAGCACGGTGTTGGGTTTGTGAGCCTTGTAATTTCGCGCGAACCAGATCTTGTAGATTCCGTTGTCCAGAGCAACGATGCCTTCGGATGGCAATACGCGACGAATGTCGGCAACCAAACGCTGTGGGTAGACCGGGAACCTGTTGTCGTCCGCACCTTCAATGATTTGGGCTTCGTTCGCCTCACGAATCGCCATCAAACGTGTGAAGTCCCAATGACTGGTGTCATTCAGTGCTTCGCCGATCTGCCAGACGGCGTTGGCGATGTCACCAACTACTTCAATCTGCGGGAAATACACGGCATCGACTTCAGCGGAACGGAAGTTAATGTGTATGACTTCGGTGCCGCCACGAACCATGAAGAAAGGTGGCTTCTCGATCACATCGTGACCGATATTGACAATCAGGTCGGCAGCCTCGACGGCGCGGTGAACAAAGTCTCCCGACGACAGGGCGGCGTTGCCGAGGAAACGCGGGTGGCGTTCATCAACAACGCCCTTGCCCATCTGGGTAGTGATAAATGGGATGCCGGTATCGTCAATCAGTTGCTTCAGAACCTTGGCGGTCATCTTGCGGTTGGCACCTGCACCAATCACCAGGATTGGGCTGCGAGCGTTCTGAAGTTTCTCGACAGCGGCCTCGACTGCCTTGTGCTCGGCCAATGGACGGCGGTGCAGACTCGGCGGGATCGGCATGCTATCGGTTTGCTCGGCGGCGATATCTTCCGGCAGTTCCAGGTGAACGGCTCCGGGCTTCTCTTCTTCAGCGAGACGGAACGCTTCACGCATCCGCGCCGGGATGTTGTCTGCCGAGGCGAACTGATGTGTGTACTTGGTGATGGGGGCCATCATGCCGCACACGTCAATGATCTGAAAACGGCCTTGCTTGGACTTCTTGATCGGCTTCTGGCCCGTAATCATCATCATCGGCATGCCGCCCAGATAGGCGTATGCGCTAGCAGTTACCAAGTTGGTCGCGCCTGGGCCGAGCGTTGAAAGGCTAACGCCGGTCTTACCCGTGAGGCGGCCATAGGTGGCGGCCATGAAGCCGGCGGATTGCTCGTGACGAGTCAGCACAAGCTTGATGTTCGACTTGCGTAGAGATTCAAGCAGGTCGAGGTTTTCCTCACCGGGAATGCCGAACACATACTCGACACCTTCATTTTCCAAGCATTGCACAACTACATCGGCAGCTTTGGCCATTTTCTTGTCTCACCTACGCTTAGCGGAAATCCGATAATTTTTTAAATTTGTATTGCGCTCAATTCCATGAAGCCGTTTGAATCAGTGCACCAGCCCATGACTCAAGACAGGGCGCGGAACATACAGTGCCTTCACCACAACAAAAATGCAACGACGTTCTATTTTTACAGACAACCGGTTTGAGGCCGCGAACAATCTCAACCATTTCCAAGATTTGCTGCACCTCGATCGAAGCCAACGACCGGGTTCTGATGCACTTTAGAATGGTAGTCGGGAGTTCGAGCACGCTGATGGCTCAATCGATGCTGAAAAGTACCGCTGAGCAGAAAAAGAGAGGATGGCAGTCGGCAAGCAACCTCAAAGCGACGGTCGCATGCCTTGCCCTTGAAGGGATAAGTCTTTACGGAGTGTGAGTTAGAACAGCGGCAATGTGTAATTGACGATCAGACGGTTCTGATCACCGTTGCGCGTCGCCTCGCTGCGCGACATTCCATTGCGCCAAGTAAAGCCCAGATTCTTGAAAGTGCCGCTTTGGATTACGTAATCCAGGGAGATGTCCCGCTCCCATTCCGACTGCTCCATGCCACTCTTTGTCTGAATGTGATCCCCCTTCAGATACATCACAGTAGCTTTGAGCCCAGGCACACCAAGAGGGGCGAAGTCATAAGCGTATTGCGCAAACCCAGTGCGCTCCCCAGCACGTGTAAAGTTAAGCAGCATCTTGTCCGTCAATAGATAAAGACTGCTACCACCAGCCCCCTTATCGATTGAGCCCTGGTTGATCTGCACAAAGTTGCTGTCATCGGATACGTCTTGATAACCCAGGGTCAGCGCATGGCCGCCGAAGCGATAGGTGAAGGCAGCGCTCCAGAGATTATTGTCGATCTCACCGTCTCCATCCGAGGTAAATCCACTGGCCACAAATCCCTGACTACGACCGGAGGTGGTGCCATTGGCGCCGTCGGAACGGGTTCTGAAATACCTGAGGTCGGTAGTTAAAGAGCCTTCTTCACCAAGATTCCAGTTGTGGTTGAGTCCTAAGAAATGTTGCGTGTAGTAGTCCTCCAGCTGTCCTCCATAGTACTGAAGCAACAAGGAGCGACTCACGCGGTAGTCGACGCCACCATAGTAAAAACGGTTACTTTCCTGGGTTCCGCCGTTTACCGCCAGGCCTGTGCGATCGGTCGAGGCTCGCCCCTTCGCACGGTTCAGCGCACCACCCATGAACGTGAAATTATCCAGTTCCCTGGATAGCAGCTGCACGCCCTGGAACGTCTGCGGCAGCAATCGACCATCAGACGCTACCAGCACCGGTATCTTTGGCATTAATTGACCATATCGCAGCTCGGTCTGGCTCAACCTTGCCTTTGCAGTCGCGCCGAAACTGCTCCACTCACTCGCCGCGCTGTCGCCATCGGAAGGGATCATCGTGCTACCGAGGTGCCGGCCTTTTCCGCTGTCCAACGTAACGCCAAGCATGCCCATGGCATCGACACCGACTCCGATAAGCCCGGGTGTGTAGCCGGAGCGGTAATCGAGGATGAAACCCTGAGCCCACTCCTCCGTTTTTGAAGGATTGGCAGCACCATCACGGTTGTCGCTGTTGAAGTACAAATTGCGCATCGACAGATCGGCATGGCTGTCCTTCAAAAAATCAGCCTGAGCAACGGTGCCTGCGAGCCCACAACCAACCGCTGTGGCAATGCGATACATGGAGGTAATTTTCAAACAAACGCTCCCCGCGAGCGCCCGTTGGCGGACGCCCGTTTTTCATTGTTGTGGAAAATATTTGCGATTCAGCACTGCAAGCAAAGCCGCAATTGAGCTCAATCCTGCGCCATGCGTTCAGCAAACCGACCCTGGGGGAGCACAAGCAGCAAAGCGCCTCCGGCCATGATCGCGAAATCGCAGAGCACCTCAGGGAGGCAGGGTGTGCGCCATTGAAAGTTGAACATGCAAAGAACTCCGCTTTTATTATTTTTGAAACGCCATTTCTTTTTATAGATATTCAGAAAACACCACACCCCGTCAAGACCCCAATTTATCCCCATAAAATCTTTCCTTCGCGAGAAAAAATAGAGTCGCCTTTCGTCGCATGATGATTTATTTTGAAACGACGTTGCATTACAACAGCACAAAAATAATTATCGGGCCAAAACCCCCGACTCCCAGCCAGGAGCAGACATGAGCTTTTTTGCCGCCCCACCGACCCTCGAAACGACCGTCTTTACCCGCCTGCCGGATCATTTCCGAAACGCCCGACCCACGGCTTGGGCGAATGCCAACCGCCAGGGACGCGCGATCGACTCGTTTTTGGAAGGCCCATCGTTTGATCGCGAAGGCCGTCTGTACGTAACGGACATCCCGAATGGACGGATTTTTAGAATCTCGCCTCAAGGTGAATGGGAACTGGTTTGTACCTATGACGGCTGGCCGAACGGCCTGAAAATTCACCAAGACGGGCGAATTTTCATCACGGACTACAAGCGGGGAATCATGGTGCTCGATCCGGAACGTGGCGATATTCAGCCGTTTCTGGAATCAGCGGGCTCCGAGGGATTCAAGGGAGTGAACGACCTCGTCTTTGCGCCCAACGGCGATCTGTACTTCACCGATCAGGGCCAGACCGGTCTACAAGACGCGAGTGGTCGGGTTTACAAGCTCGATACCCACGGCAACCTGACTTGCCTGCTCAACACTATTCCTAGCCCCAACGGGATCGTCTTCGACCCTAAGCAGAATCACCTCCTTATCGCCGTCACTCGTGCTCAGCAGATCTGGCGAATCCCGCTGGGCAACAGCTCGATCGTCAGCAAAGTCGGGGTGTTCGCGCAGTTACACGGCGGCCTCGGTGGCCCGGATGGTCTTGCCCTCGATGCCGATAGCAATCTCTACATTGCCCATACCGGTTTCGGCTCAGTCTGGAAGCTTTCGAAAGTCGCAGAACCCCTGCAGCGCATCGTCTCCTGTGCCGGCATCAGCAATACCAACCTGGCGTTCGGTGGCGAGGATGGCCGAACACTGTTCATCACCGAGTCCGAGACAGGAAGCATTCTGCAAGTACGCACCTCAACACCGGGATTAACGATGTACTCCCACAGCTGAAACCAATTGCAGCTCACACAACAACTACAAAAGACGTGACGACATGACTAACGACAATTCGACTGGCTTAGCGCCACTCAGCGAAGCCGAGGGCGAACGCTTGATGCGCCGCATACTGTGGCGAATCATCCCTTTCATCTTTCTTTGCTATGTAATCAGCTATCTCGATCGAACAAACATCGGTTTTGCCGCGATCAGCATGAACCAGGACTTGGGGCTGACTGCGACGATGTTTGGATGGGCCGCCGGCTTGTTCTTTTTTGGGTATTTCATGTTCGAAATACCCAGCAATCTCCTGATGCAACGCTTCGGCGCTCGCGTCTGGATAGCCCGCATCATGATCACTTGGGGACTCATCTCCATGGCCACGGCTTTCGCCACTGGCCCGATCAGTTTCAGCATCGTGCGCTTCCTGCTCGGGCTCGCTGAAGCCGGATTCACCCCAGGCGTGTACTTGTACTTTACCTATTGGTTCCCAGGTAAATGGCGAGCCAAAGCGACTGCCGCTTTCCTGCTCGGAATACCGGCCGCCAATATTGTAGGTTCGCCTCTATCGGGCTGGTTACTCGAATTGCATGGGGTGATGGGCCTGAAAAACTGGCAGCTGCTTCTAGTTACCGAAGCGATACCCGCCGTATTCCTTGGCATTGCTTGCCTCTTCTTACTCATCGACTCCCCGGCAAAGGCCAGGTGGCTGTCCGCTCGGGAAAAAGCATGGCTGAACAATCGTTTGTCTCAAGAACAAAAGGACATCAGTGCTTCCCACGGCAATACCCTGCGTGCTGCATTGACAAATCCAAAGGTCTTCACGCTTGCAGCGGTTAATTTCTGCTGCATCGTAGGCTCCGTTGGTATCGGTATCTGGCTCCCGCAAATCATCAAAAGCCTCGGTATCGCCAGCAGCATGGTAGGACTGGTCGTGGCCCTCCCCTATCTGCTAGGTGCGATTGCCATGACTCTATGGGCTCGCTTGGCCAATCAAAGCCGACTACGCTTACCTTATGTTGTGGGCGCTTTGTCGATGGCTGCCGCGGGGCTTGTCGCTGCGGCATTCATTGAGCATCCCGTTTTGAAGATTGCCTGCCTCTCTTTAACTGTCGCAAGCATCCTTTCCTTCCAGGCGACGTTCTGGGCAATCCCATCAACCTTCCTCACTGGTCGGGCCGCCGCTGGTGGCCTTGCAATGATTGTCTCCATCGGCAATCTCGGCGGATTTACCGGCCCCTTCATGATTGGCCTGATCAAAGATGCCACCCATAGCTACTCGATGCCTTTCTTCGCAGTGGCGGCAATACTTTTGGTTGGGACATGCTTGATGGTGTGGCTGGGAGATCCGGCTCGACTAAAGCCAGAAAATCACCAAGTAGCCACTAGCACTGCCTAATTGGGTCAATACCAGTAGCCCGCCATTTGCTGGATGGGTAATAAAAAGAGCCCGCGCCTAGGGCCGCCACTCGCTTTGTGTGAGGAGATACCGCGATGACGACGCTCAACTCCGGGGCCCAGCCCCAGAACCGCACGCCACAATCCATAGGCTTTCTGCTGTTGGATAATTTCACATTGATTTCCCTGGCTTCGGCGGTCGAACCGCTGCGCATGGCCAACCAGCTATCGGGTCGTGAGCTGTATCGCTGGTCTACCCTGACCGTTGATGGCGGTCAGGTGTGGGCCAGTGACGGCCTGCAAATCACCCCCGATGCCGCCATGCACAAGGCCCCGCCCCTGGACGCTGTGATCGTTTGCGGTGGCATCGGTATTCAACGCACCGTTACCCGTGAGCACATTACTTGGCTGCAGAGCCAGGCGCGTCAGTCCAAGCGCCTCGGCGCGGTGTGCACCGGCAGTTGGGCATTGGCCAGCGCCGGCTTGCTTGATGGATTCGATTGCAGCGTGCACTGGGAATGTCTGGCCGCCATGCAGGAAGCCTTCCCGCGAGTGAACATGAGCACCCGGCTGTTCACCCTCGATCGCAACCGATTCACCAGCTCCGGCGGCACCGCGCCGCTGGATATGATGCTGCACCTGATCAGTCGCGATCACGGTCGTGAACTGTCGGCGGCGATCTCGGAAATGTTCGTCTACGAGCGCATCCGCAACGAGCAAGATCATCAGCGCGTGCCGCTCAAGCACATGCTCGGCACCAACCAGCCGAAGCTGCAGGAAATCGTCGCACTGATGGAAGCCAACCTGGAAGAGCCGATTGATCTGGATGAGCTGGCCGTCTACGTTTCGGTGTCGCGCCGTCAACTCGAGCGCCTGTTCCAGAAGTACCTGCACTGCTCGCCATCGCGGTACTACTTGAAACTACGCCTGGTTCGCGCACGGCTACTGCTTAAGCAAACGCCGATGTCGATCATCGAAGTGGCGTCTGTCTGTGGTTTCGTATCTACACCACACTTTTCCAAGTGCTTCCGCGAATACTACGGTACTCCACCACGCGACGAGCGAGTCAGCTCCAACACCGCGAAACACGTCGCGATGATTCCGTTGCCGCAAACCCTGGTGCTGTCACCGTTGTCCAGGGCGCTGTCGACGCTCAACGACGCCCGCGACGAATCAACCTTTGCCAGCGTCCGTCTTTAGGTTTTGCATCATGCTGATCCGAATACTTATTTTCTTCCCCAAATGCGGAGCGTTGAAGGGCGATGCATCTATAAAACCACTACAGCCGGTCGCACCTAATGCAACGAGGAGGCCCACCATTTCCGAGCCTCCTCAGCGGCAATGGGTTAACTGCTGACCGCAGCGATTCGCTTCGCACGACGGTTCTGTTTGCCAATCAGAAACACCAACAGTGAACCGATTGCGGTCAAGGCGCAGAGCGGCATCAGTGCGATAGGAAAACTCCCGGTCTGATCACGCAGTACCCCGATCACCGAACTCATGGCGCCCGTACCCAAATGGGCAAAGGTATTGATCGCTGCAATTCCCGTGGCCAAAGTCGCCGGCGGCAGGGATTCGGAGCAAAGCGCCCAGAACGGTCCCTTGATCGCATAGTTACCCATCAATACGAGCGTCAGCAGTATCAGCGTGATGGTCAGGGAGTCCGTGAACAGCGTGGCCGCGAAGCTCACTGCAGTAATGGCCAGCGGTATAGCAGTGCTCTTGATCCGTTCCCCGCTCTTGTCCGCACGCAGTCCCCAGAAAATCATGAAAGCGGCGGCTATGCCGAACGGAATCATGTTCAGCAGACCCGTTTGCATGTTGGACAGTTGGAAGGATTTCAGGATCTGCGGCATCCACAGCGACAGCGTATTGCTGGTTGCCGAACTGCCCATGTAGATAATCGAAAGTACCCATACATATTTGTTGGTAAATACAGCCTTGAGGGTGCTGGTTACGCTATGAACGGGCTGAGGAATTGTGCTTTCGCGCGTGGCCTTATCGCTGTTCAGTTGCTCGCTCAACCAATCCTGTTCCTGCCGAGTCAACCATTTCGCTTCGCTTGGCCGATTTGGCAACACTTTCAGCGCGAGCAATCCCAGCGTGATGGCGGGAATTGCTTCAAGCATAAGCAACCATTGCCATCCCTTGAAGCCTGCCACACCGTCCAGTTGCAACAGCAGGGCCGACACAGGTGAGCCGAGAAAGTTGGAGAGTGGTATTGCCACCATGAACAGCGCAACTATTCGAGCCATGTACGCTTTGGGGATGCACTGCGTGAGGTAAAGAATGACGCCGGGAAAGAAACCGGCTTCGGCTGCACCCAAGAGGAAGCGGGAAATCGAATAGGATATCGGCCCGACCGCAAATGCCGAACAGAAGCCGACGATTCCCCAGGTGATCATGATGCGCGCGATCCACCGCCGGGCACCGAAACGCTCCATGGCCATGTTGCTGGGCATTTCGCAAAGTACATAAGCAACGAAAAACAGCGTGGCGCCGAATCCGAACGCACTGGCCGTCAGGCCGATGTCCTGGTTCATGGTCAGGGCAGCAAAGCCGATATTGACCCGGTCAATGTAGGCGATGAAATAACAGAGCACGAGAAAGGGAATCAGGCGAAACCCCAACTTGCGCATCGTCGAACTTTCAATTTCAGCATTGGAAGGCTTGTTCATGGAAACCCCTCTTTTGTAATTGGAATAGGCTGACCCTGTGCAGAACTTCTCGATGCGGCACGAGAGGTTTGACTGCAACGTCACACTTCAAACGTTCTGTATGTTTTCGTTAATGGGTGAGATGAATGGTTATCTGCAAATACACGCGTCAGTTTTAGCGTTCGCCTTTTGCAAAACCGAATAACCTTCGAGGTGCTTGCACCAGCAACGAATAACTAAGCTGCGTCGAACACTCCAGGGCTTGCAACTGATCGATTACTGTGCCGAAGCCGATGCTTTGCTCATGCTGCGTGTGCGGCCAGTCGCTGCCCCACACAAGCTGGTGAAGGCCGAAACTTTGTTCCAACAGCGGTAATGCCATTCGAGCGAAATTGATGTTCTGTTGCGGCGTACCTCCCAAGCGATAGATTCCCGATACCTTGATCCAGATCGACCCTTTCGAGCCCAATTCCAGTAACTCGCAAAACCCCGGCTGATCGACGCCCGAACGGGCATCCGGCCGGCCGAAATGATCAATCACCAACTTCAAGCCGAACGGCGTCAATTGATGGATCAGTCCCGGCAGATCCTTTACCTCCCGATGCAATTCCACATGCCAGTCAAGATCAGCGATGTGGCTGAAAAACTCTCTCCAGGCACTGTTACGAAAATCAGGTAACGCCTTGCCCATGAGGTTCAAGCGAACGCCGACCACGCCCTGGTGATCCATCTCATCCAACGTGGCGCGACTGACGCCTGGTTCCAGCACGACCACGCCTCGCAACTGCTCCGGCGCTTGTCTCAACGCCGCCAGCAGGTAGCTATTGTCGGTCCCGAGAAAGCTCGGCTGCACCAGTACGCCATGACTCAAACCATGAGCACCCAGATGGTTCAGATACTCGGCAAGCAGGGCATCGTAGTCAGGGGCGTAGCGCCGTGTAGCGGCCAGGCTCAGTCCCCGACTAAAGACATGCGCATGGGAATCGATGCCAGTGATCGATGTTGAACAGGTATCAGACATGGGTTTCATCTATCGCAAGTAAGGATCATCACGCTCGGGCGCTCTCGCCGTTAACCGGGATGGATGGGGTTGTGGCTTCGAGACTGCGACCACGGGTTTCCGGCAGGCAGAGGGCCGCGACTACCGCCACGCCATAGGCGATCCCGGCGTCGATGCCAATGGCCGAGCCCAGCGACATGGAGTCACTCATATGGCCGACCAGAAACGGGAACACCGCAGAGAGCACTCGGCCGAAGTTGTAGCAAAACCCCACGCCAGCACCGCGCACATCCGCCGGATACAGCTCATTGAACAGTGCACCGAGGCTGGCCGGAATGCCCGCCGCGAAGAAGCCGAGCGGAAAACCGAGGAACAGCATTTGGGTATTGGTCAGGGGCAGGAACACGTAGCACTGCACGGTTACCACACAGCACAGGGCGAACAGCACGATGTTTTTGCGGCGGCCAATACGATCGATCAAGAATCCGCTGACGACACAGCCACACCAGAAGGCAATGATGATCACGGCCAGGTAGCCGCCGGAGTTCAGCACCGACAGGTTGCGCTCGGTCTTGAGGAATGTCGGCAGCCACGTCATCACGGCGTGGTATCCGCCATGTGCGCCCAGGCCCAACAACCCGCCGAACAGCGTTACGCGGATCAGCTCAGGACGGAAAATACCGGCCAGGGATTTGAAGAAATTCTGAGGAATGGCGTGTTCTTTCTGCAAACGCTGGAAGCTGTCGGGCTCCTCGACATTGCGGCGCACCCAGAGGATCAGGAATGACGGCAGCAGGCCTACGATAAACATCACACGCCAGGCCATGTCTTGCGGTACGAACGTATAAATCAGTGCAAATACCCCGACCGCCAGACCCCAACCGACGGCCCAGGCACTTTGCACGGTGCCCATCACTTTGCCGCGATATTTCGGGTTGATTGTTTCGGCCATCAGTACCGCACCCGCAGCCCACTCACCGCCAATGCCGAAGCCTTGCAGTGCCTTGACCATCAGCAACTGATGGAACCCGGTGACGAAGGCGGACAGAAAGGTGAAGAAAGAGAACCACAAAATCATCCACTGCAACGTACGCACCCGGCCGTAGCGGTCGGACAACGTCCCCCCTACCCATCCGCCGATGGCCGAAGTGACCAGCGTGACGCCGCTGATCAGCCCGGCATCGCCCTTGGTCAGGGCGAACGCAGCGATCAACGCCGGAATGGCCAGGCCGAACATTTGTACTTCCAGAGCATCCAGCGACCATCCGCCGAAGCAGGCCCAAAACGTTTTGCGCTCCCGAGGAGTGACTTGGCGATACCAGCTGAACATGATTTCTTATCCTTATAAGTGAAACGTGAGGCAGCCGAAAGCGAACCGCGCCGCTACGAGGCCAGGCATGGCGAGCAAGACGATGAAGCCGGCGCAGATCAGGCGCCGATGAGCGATCCGCTATTGAGGCAAGGCGCTAGCGAATATCCACGCTGTAACGGAAATGCTCGGCATGCCCACGGGAGCGACGCCATTCCAGAGGCGTCCCGGCGTAGTCACGCGCCAGACGCTCGATCACCACCACGGGACTGTTGACCGGGACTTGCAGTAATCGCGCATGCACGTCGTTTACAGACTCGGCGGTGAGCGTTTCTTCGGCAGAGGCGACGACCTGACCGCAGACCTCTTCATAAATCGGGTAAAGCAATGGCCCTTTTCGGCTCAGATCAATTTCCAGCAGCGGCTGAAAACGGTTGCGAGGCAGCCAGATTTCTTCGGCAAGTACCGGCTGAACATCGAGAAGACGTACGCGAACAATGCGAATAACCGGTGCGTCGATTGCCAGGCCTAACGTTTGGGCCACCGCCGAAGGTGCAACCACCGGCTCAATCGACAAGATGCGGCTCTGCGGCACCTGGCGTTCGCCCGCGGCCGTCTGGAAGCGGAAAAACCGGAACAGTGAAGATTGAAACTGCGGCCGGCGAACGAAGGTGCCCCGACCTTGCTGACGCTCCAGAACGCCCTCACTGACCAGCGCGTCGACCGCTTTGCGTACGGTGCCAGTCGACAGTTGGTACTCCGCAGAAAGTGCGGCTTCGGTGGGAATGGCCTCCCCCGGACGCCAACGATTGTTGGCAATCTGTTCGGCCAACTGATCTCGCAGGCGTTGATAAAGCGGTAGCCGGGCATCACTGGATAGAGAATTCATCGACTTTACTCATCTTGTTATCTAGTCATGTATATGAATTTTAGGCGAGTATTCTCCTGATGCATTTTTCTGTCAAGAAGGGTTACCGAACCTGGCTGACGAACGGAGGGCGATAACCGATTCAAGCAGCGCAATGCCGCCTCGGCAGTTCTTGTCGCTGGGTCTGCGAAGCTTGTCCAGCAACGACCTTATCTCTGGCTACTGAGGTGTACATGCCTTGTAGATCAGGCTGATTGGCCGTGTGGTATGGCTCAGCGGGAGCAGCCCTCTGATGTTCCGAATCGGTCGAATCTTGTTTGCTACGTGTTGAACGTTGTCGCCCGGAAATAGCATCCCTGGACGATTGTTGTCCGTCGCGACAGGCAGCTGTCGGCCAAAAGCGGACCGAGTGCAATATCCGCTTTTGGCCGATCTCTGCTTTTCGCCACTGGCAGCTTCACGCCCTGAGGAAGTCAGTCAACCTAAATCGAGGTTCTTCAGGAGCGGTGAACCGCGCTTCCTCAAGGCATTCAAATAGGTCGTTTCATCGTAGAGCGTCCTGGTCTGCCAGCACCGATATAGAATCCGAATCCACTTAAACGCGAGTGCGCGTACAGCAGCTTGATAGGTGCTCCCTTTGGCGCGTTGCTGCCGGTAGAAAGCTCCAGCCCAAAAGGATTTATTGATGGTCTGCCCCGCCCATTCCACAAAGGTCTGACGAAGAAATGTTGGACATTGCCAGCGCCAATGCACCCAGCTCTTCTTACCGCTCCGTTCCGTCACCGGGGCAATGCCTGAGTATTTTTGCAACTCGTCCGCGCCATGGAAACGCTCACGTTGCTCTCCGAAGGCTGCGAGTAAACGTGGCGCTAGATGCGGGCCTGCGCCCGGCAAGCCACGAAACAATGCGTAATCCGGTAGTGCAGAAGCGACCCGCTCGACTTCCTTATCGAAGCGATCGATCACCGTGAGGACGGTGCGTAGTTGCTCCACCAACGCGAGGGCGTGTAAGCGGCAAGGCTCGATAATGCCGGCATCTTCTGTGAGCGCAGATGCCGCACGAATCGACGCCAAACGCGCCTCGATCAATGTGGCGCGACGCCCGTTGTGGGCATAAAAGAACGCCTCAAGCGTGGTTTTACGCGCCCGTTTGGCTGACAGGAGTGTCGGCCAGCGAGTGAGGAAATCGCAAAACAACAGAGTGTCTCGCTGCTCGAACCATTCCAGTGCCTGCGGGTAATATTGCTTGAGGGTGTTGCATAAACGGTTGGTAAAACGCGTCTTGTCGTTGACCAGATCCCGGCGCTGTTCGATCAGGCTAAGCAGCGAACGCATGGCCACACTCTGCGGCCTGAGCGCGGTGAACCGTTCAGGATGGCGAAGCAGTAGATCGAGTGCTAACTCCGCATCGGTGGGATCATCCTTGGCGCGACTCGGCTTGAACGCCACGCGATATTTGGCAAGCGTCGAGGGATTGATCGGGAACAGCACGAAAAAGTCATACTTCAGCAGAGCCGACACAATAGGCCCTTTGGCCAACTCCAGAGCTACAGCGATAGGGCCACCGAAGCGCAGGTGCAATGCCTTGGCCCACTCATCAATGCGATCAACCTGGTGCGGAATACAGTCGAACTGACGATGATTGTCATCCCCAGCCTGTAGGCAAATATCATGTTTGGTATCTGCCCAATCAATGCCGACATAGGCTGTGAAGTGCTGACTCAAGGACGCTGTCACGTGAACCTCCGCAAGCGATAAAATAGCTGCTAGGGACATGCATGCTTGCGTTCAGCGAAGGCAATATAGTGAGCCGGTGCGACGGCGAACCCTGAGTATTCGTTATCGAGCGCAAGCGCACCTGTAGACTCGGAACTAAAGCTGCAAACGTCATGCGTTTGGGTCGTTTTATTCGTAGTCTACAGGTGCATGTTCCACCCTCGCTGACAGCTACCTGCCAACCGTTACCAGTATCGATGAAGGTGGGACGGACTATCTATAAAGGGTCACTCTCTGCCGGTCATGGTTACGAAGCGTGCTGGTCAAATCCGATGCAATCGGTGGTCAGATCGAATGCAAACGGGAGGTCAAGTGGTAACTATTCTTTTCACTTATGGTCAGGTCAATAGTCGCTCACTTACTGCCATTTGATCCCGTCCACGGGCTACCAGCCATCGATGGAAGTCGCGACAGTGGGCTTTATCGAAAGCATCTTTGGCACCCACTAAAAAATACGACGAAGGCATTTGCAGCCCCTGCGCGAACGGCATGATCAAACGCCCATCCGCCACGGCATCGGCAATCATTGAGTATTGTGCCAATACCACGCCCTGCCCAAGGATCGCCGCCTGGATTGCCATTGACGACAGTGAATAGACACGATAACCGTCACAAATCTGAGAACAGTCGACTTGTTGCGTGCTGAACCAATCTCGCCAGGAAGGTGGGGAGGCGAACTTGGGCAACCAATCGATAGACAATAGCGGATAAGCCAACAGATCTGCCGGAGTCCGTAACGGCATATCGGCACGCAACATGTGAGGGCTATAGACCGGAACGACACAATCGCGGAACAGCTCGATGGCGTGCTCGGTTGCTGCATAATCTCCGTATGTCACCCGAAAATCGATTTCATAGCCGTCAGGTGAGGGTTCCGCATGGCTGCCATCAAGGAACAGATTAATATCCGGGTGGTCGCTCTGCCAAGTGTAGATGAGCGGAGCCAGCCAATCTGAAAGCAGCGATGGCAAGGCACTGATTCGCAAGTTGGTGGCACTCTTCGCTCGCTCGACCTCTACCTGAGCAATACGCAGCACTTCAAACGCCGCCACGCAGCTATCGTGGTATCGCTGCCCCGCAGCAGTCAGGCGAATACGCTTGCCCACCCTGAAGGTCAAGCTCATCCCCAGACTGTCTTCCAGCAATCTCATTTGCTGACTGACAGCCCCTGCCGAAATGCCCAATCGCCTTGCCGCTTCGACAATCCCGCCGAAGCGTCCAACAGCTTCAAATACCTGTATGGCCCGTAGAGAAGGCAAGTTGTTCATAGGCACCTCCAGAAAAGCGAGTGCGAATTAATACTTTAGCTCAGCTACACAAAGCAACAGTTTTAGGCATCTTTTCGAATGTTCAGACTCTCGTATTCTGGTCCTACCAGCGCTGCTGATTGCAGGCAGCGAGGGCAACACGATGAGCCTTGCACCCTGACCTTGCATTAGCCCTGCGCACACTCCAATGACTAAAAAAGGCAAAGAACAATGAAAAAAATAATTCTCGCCACAGTATTTGCTCTCGCTTCGACTTACGCGTTCGCCAACGACATGAACACGCTTCGCTTCGGCGTAGATCCGACCTTCGCGCCTTTCGAATCGAAGGAGCCCAGTGGTCAATTAATCGGTTTCGATATTGATCTGGGTAATGCCATTTGCGCTCAGCTCAAGGTCAAGTGCGTCTGGGTCGAAGTCGCTTTCGACAGCATCATCCCGGCACTCAAGGCGAAGAAGTTCGATGGCATCCTTTCGGCGATGACGGTCAACGAAAAACGCAAAGAAAATATCGCGTTCTCTGACCGGCTCTACAACTCACCCAATCGTCTGATCGCCAAGGCTGACAGTGGTTTGCTCCCCACCGTGGAGTCGCTCAAGGGCAAGCGTGTCGGCGTCGCCCAAGGCAGCACTCAAGAAGCTTACGCCAAGGCAATCTGGGCACCACACGGCGTTACCGTTGTGTCTTACACCAATCAAGACCTTCTCTACCCAGACCTTGTCAGCGGCCGTATCGATGCCACCCTTACAGACGCGGTCGTCGCGGATATCGGCTTTTTGCAAACACCGCAAAACAATGGGTTCGCCTTTGCCGGCGACACTGTTCAGCATGAAGAGCTACTAGGCCAAGGGATTGCGATTGGGCTGCGCAAGGATGACGAAAAACTTGTCCAGGCTATCAATGGTGCGCTTGCAGAAATACACAAGAACGGAACTTACGACGCGATTCAGAAAAAGTATTTCACCTTCGATATCTATAACTGAGTCCTTGTCCTGGCGGGCTCTGATCTCCATGCATGGGTGATCAAGAGCCCTGGCCATGCCCCCCCGCGATTCCCCCTGATTTCAAAGCCTCTAAATAGACGGTTTACGGACCACTATTGCCGAAGGAGAGACAGAACATGTTTTTACAGGGTTATGGTGCGTTGATTCTCGAAGGTACTTTCGCAACCATCAAACTGGCGTTGCTCTCGATGTTGCTGGCTGTTTCGCTCGGTTTAATCGGTGCGTCGGCAAAGCTTTCCAACCGGCGCCTCTTGCGAGTGTTGGCAACAGGTTACACAACGTTGATCCGCAGTGTTCCTGATCTGGTGATCATGTTGCTGTTGTTCTACAGCCTGCAAATTTTGTTGAATGTTTTTACCGAACGGATGCACTTCGAGCAGGTTGATCTCAATCCATTTGTTGCCGGGGTTTTTACCCTTGGTTTCATCTACGGCGCCTATTTCACCGAGACGTTTCGTGGCGCCTTTCAGTCCGTACCTGGCGGCCAGCTTGAGGCCGCTATCGCTTATGGAATGAGTCGTCGACAACTATTTGTGCGGGTCCTGTTCCCACAAATGATGCGCTTCGCACTTCCAGGCATCGGCAACAACTGGCAGGTGCTGATCAAGGCGACCGCGCTGGTCTCGATTATCGGTCTTATCGATATCGTCAAGGTCACGCAGGATGCCGGCAAACACTCGATGCAACTGTTCTACTTCAGCCTGATCGGCGCTCTGATTTATCTAGTGATTACCACCCTGTCCAACGGCATCCTGATGTGGCTGGAGCGCCGCTACTCTGCCGGTGTCAGAGGGGCGCAGCTATGATCGAAATCATCCAGGAGTATTGGCAATCCTACCTCTGGTTCGACGGCTATCAACTGTCCGGCGTTGCCATGACGTTGTGGCTGCTGGTGGTTTCCATCGCCATCGGCGGCGTCTTCGCTGTGCCACTGGCAGTGGCACGCGTCTCAAGAAATCCGTTCATCCGTGGGCCCGTCTGGTTCTATACCTATGTGTTCCGGGGTACGCCGCTGTATATCCAGTTGCTGCTTCTTTACACCGGCGTCTACAGCCTGGAAATGGTCCGCTCCCAACCGGAACTGAATGCCTTCTTTCGCGAAGGGATCAACTGCACGTTACTGGCTTTTGCCCTCAACACCTGCGCATACACCACAGAGGTTTTCGCCGGTGCGATCCGCGCCACACCTTACGGTGAAATCGAAGCCGGACGCGCTTATGGCATGTCCAGCTTTACCTTGTATCGACGAATCATTTTGCCGTCTTCGCTACGTCGTGCGCTGCCGTACTACAGCAATGAGGTGATCCTCATGCTGCACTCCACCACCCTTGCATTCACCGCCACCGTTCCTGATCTGCTCAAGGTCGCCCGTGATGTGAACTCGGCCACTTACTCCTCGTTCGAGGCATTCGGGATAGCGGCGGTGCTCTATGCCTTGATGGTGTTTACCCTGGTCTGGCTTTTTCGTCGCTGCGAAATCCGCTGGCTGGCTTTCTTGAAACCTCAAGCTCATTGATCTGCCGCTACCTGGAGAGCATCGATAATGTACAAACTGAAAATAGATGAGTTGTACAAGAAGTACGGCCCTCATGAAGTCCTCAAGGGTGTATCGCTCAAAGCAAAAGCAGGTGATGTCATCAGCATCATCGGTTCGAGCGGATCGGGCAAGAGCACCTTCCTGCGCTGCATCAACTTCCTCGAACAGCCCTGCGCCGGGCGAATTACCGTGAACAACGAGGAAATTCGCACGAAACAGGATATCAACGGCGCCATGAGTGTGGCCGATCCGCGCCAACTGCAAAAAATACGCACCAAACTGTCGATGGTGTTCCAGCACTTCAACCTGTGGCAGCACATGACGGTGCTGGAAAACATCATCGAAGCGCCCGTTCATGTCCTTGGCATCAAGCGCAAGGAAGCTGTGCAGCGAGCCCACCAGTACCTGCGCAAGGTTGGCCTGGACTCAAGCGTGGACAGTAAATATCCCTCGCATCTCTCGGGCGGTCAGCAACAGCGCGTGGCGATTGCGCGTGCGCTGGCGATGGAACCGGAAGTGATGCTTTTCGACGAACCGACGTCAGCACTCGACCCGGAACTGGTCGGCGAAGTGTTGAAAGTGATGCAAGCGCTTGCAGAGGAAGGCCGAACCATGGTCGTGGTCACCCACGAGATGGGCTTTGCCCGCAACATTTCCAACCACGTCATGTTCTTGCATCAAGGTCGCGTAGAAGAAGAAGGACATCCCGGCGAAGTATTGGTCAACCCGAAAAGTGAACGATTGACCCAATTTCTCTCCGGCCGCTTGAAATAGCGCTTCGTTCAAAACCCTCGCACCGGACGCTCCATGAGCGTCCGGTGCCAGCGATCGACAAGAGATGACCATGAGCATAGGTTTTCCCACGCATCCGAGTTACAACAGCCAACGCGAGCAATTTCTGGCTGCCGCTAAAGCGGCAGATGCCAGCCTGACAACCTACCCCCACCCATTGAACGGGCCCTTTGGCGAGCCACTGAGTACCGATGTTGCCTGGCTTGGCGATCCACGCGCCAGCAAAGTGCTGGTCGCCCTCAGTGGCACCCACGGTGTTGAAGGTTACTATGGCTCGAACTGTCAGATCAGATGGTTACAGGAATTCAACAAAAGGACCCTGCCTGCCGATGTCGCGGTGCTGATGATCCACCTCATCAACCCTTGGGGTACGGCCTGGATGCGCCGCGTCAATGAAGACAACATCGACATCAATCGCAACTATCCGGACTTCACTCCAGGACTGCCCGATAACCGCCAGTACGAGTCACTACACGCTATCTATGCCTGCGAACAGCTGTCGGGGCCATCGCGCGAAAAGGCCGACGCCCTGCTCGACGATCGCGTTCGCACAGAAGGCTGGGCAGCGGTGATGTCGATTGTCGAGGCCGGCCAGTACAACCACCCTGACGGTCTTTACTACGGCGGACAAACTGCAAGTTGGACGAACAAAACCCTGCATACGATTTTGCAGGAGCACCTGCACCGCTGCGACACGGTCATGAGTTTTGACCTTCACACCGGCGCCGGGGACTATGGCCACCCCATGCTGATGACGATTGCCCAGTCCTCCTATCCAGCGCTTGCCGATGCTCAAGCGATCTATGGGCCTTGGCTGTACACCCTGATCACCGGACCTGGCAGCCAGAGTGATACGGGCGTAGCCGCAACAGCGACTGGCTACACATCACAAGCCATCATTGACGCGCTACCGCACGTACACTTGATGCCATTCGTCATTGAATGCGGCACGTATCCGGGAGAACAGATCCATACCGTTTTGCGCAACGACCATTGGTTGCACCTGCACGGGGATTTCACGGATCCAGTTGCCGGGCAAATCAAACGGGAGCTGCTCGAACAGTTCTACCCAGCCGATCTTGATTGGCAAGCCGTCGTCTGGCAGCGCACTCGACAAATATGGGAGCGTGCCTTGGTGGCACTGCCACTCATTCAGCCTCCATCCCACCCATAAATCCCGGCCCACCACAACGGCCGAAATCCATCGCGATACCCCACATTCAAGACTGCCTTGCGCGGTCTTGAATGCGTTGCCTGAGGCAAGTTCAAGTCCAGGTTCCGCGCACTCATTCAATCCTATGACCCGTTAGTAGATCTAAACTAACAAACAGATTTAGACATCTATTCTTACTCAAGCAGATCCTCGTAACCTGTCCTCCTTGTTAGCCAACGTTCGCCAGCACAGGGCGAACAACAAAATAATAAGGAGAAATGCCCATGTTTTTGCGAAACGCATGGTATGTAGCCGCCAGTGAAGCCGAGTTGGGTGAGGATCTCTTCCCGGTGACTCTTCTCAGTGAGTCTGTGGTGCTTTACCGCAAGAGTGACGGCACCCCGGTAGCCCTCGAAGATGCCTGCCCTCACCGCAAGCTGCCACTGTCAATGGGGCGTCGCAAAGGTGATGACATTGAATGTGGTTACCACGGCTTGACCTTCGACTGCTCGGGTAGCTGCGTCCGCGCACCCGGTAGTCAACGCATTCCCCAAGGCGCCAGGGTTCGCAGCTACCCCCTGGCCGTGCGCTACGGTTTGATCTGGATCTGGATGGGTGATCTCGAACTGGCAGACGAAGCGAAAATTTGTCACGTGCCTGAATGGGGTGACCCCGCGTGGGGGCTCAATCGCGGCGACAGCATGGTTATCCCGTGCAACTACCTGTACATGACCGACAACCTGCTGGACCCCGCACATGTCGCGTGGGTGCATCAATCTTCCTTTGGTAACGCAGCCTGCGCAGAGGAACCGTTGCAAACCACGGTAACCGATGTCGGTGTAATTGTTTCGCGCTGGATGCGCGATGTCGAGGTGGCACCTTTCTATGCCAAGTTCGTCAAGTTCAGTGGTCATTGTGATCGCAAGCAGCACTACGAAGTGCACTACCCGTCCCAGGCCATTATCAAGGCGCTGTTCACGCCAGCTGGAACGGGTAGCGATGAAGGTGAACTGCACGAACTTGTGTTCCTGATGAACTCCTACAATTTCATGACCCCGATCGACGAATCGAACACGCGTTACTACTGGTTCCAGGTCCGTAATTTCGATACCGAGAATGAAGATGTATCACGCCAGTTCGACGAAGACGTCCGACACGCCTTTGCCGAAGATCGGGTAGTGCTGAGTGCTGTGCATAAGGGCATGGCTAGTAAAAGCACGCCCAACATCGATCTGGCTTCCGACTCGGGGCCGCTACGTTTTCGCCGTAACCTCGATAAGTTGATTGCCCAGGAACAGGCTGGCAGCTTGATTCCGCTCACCCAACGGCACACTGCGGAACAAAAGACGGAGGCATGAGATGGGCACTCAACTGCAAACGCTGTCCTCCTCTGCAGGTTTCAAGACCTTCCGGGTGATTGAAAAAAAACAAGAGAGCGCAGTCATCACCTCCTTCGTCCTGACGGCGAGCGACGGCGTTTCCAACCTGTGCTTTCGCCCGGGGCAGTACCTCATCGTTCGCCTCGCCCTGGACGGCGGTGTCAAGGTGCTACGCAACTACAGTCTATCCGGAGACGCCAATGACCTTGCGCGCGTCCGCATTTCGGTCAAACGTGAGCCTGCACCGTTCGACCAGCCAGAACTGCCACCGGGTCAAGGGTCCAACCACCTGCACGACCATGTGCAGATTGGCGATTTCCTGGAGATCGCCGGTCCCACTGGCACCTTCGTGCTGGACGAAGAAAGCCCCAGGCCAGTGGTGTTGTTCAGTGGTGGCGTGGGACTCACTCCGATGCTGAGTATGCTCCATCAACTGAGTACACATTCGTCGCGCCCGGTGTATTTCATCCATGCCTGCGAAAATGGAGCGGTACATGCTTTTCGCGATGAGGTTTTGGCACTGGCCAGCCGTCGCCCAGGGATCAGCGTGCATTTCTGCTATCGCAACCCGAATGCCGACGATCAGGCCAGCGCGGCCTTTCACAGCCAGGGTCTGGTAAGCCGAGAAACCTTGCAAAGGCTTCTTCCACTGGACGACTACGACGTCTATCTGTGCGGCCCCCGGTTCTTTATGCAGGCGAACTGGCGCCTGTTGCGCGACCTCGGGATTGCCAGCCAACGCATTCATTATGAGTTCTTCGGCCCGGCGACAATCCTCGAAGAGGATGAAGTCGTACCAGTGGCGCCCCCTCCTCGCGCGTCGCCTGTACTCAAAGCGCCGACCGCGTCGATTGAAGGGGCCCTGACCGTGGAGTTTCTGCCATCGGGTAGGCGCGTGGCATGGGATCAGAGTTGCCAATCACTGCTCGAACTTGCCGAACAGAACGGCCTGACTCCGTCATTCAATTGCCGCGCAGGCCTGTGTAACACCTGCCAGGTCACCCTGCGGAAAGGTTCTGTCGAGTATTTCGAAGAGCCATTGGATACCCCTGAATGCGGCCGAATTCTGCTCTGTTGCACCCGCCCGACCACCGCGGTGACGGTGGACCTGCGGCAGTAATCGGCCCAATCACGATCAACACCGCTACCGCCTTCGTTGCACTGAGGAATCAAGAACATGATCAAATCGCGAGCCGCCGTTGCCTTCGCAGCCAACCAGCCCCTGCAAATCGTTGAAGTCGATGTCGCACCGCCCCAGGCGGGTGAAGTACTGGTGCGGATCATCGCTACCGGGGTCTGCCATACCGATGCCTTTACCCTTTCCGGTGCTGACCCGGAAGGCCTCTTTCCAACCATTCTCGGTCACGAAGGCGGCGGTATCGTTGAGGCGATTGGCGAGGGCGTTATTTCAGTAGCGGTGGGTGATCACGTGATCCCGCTCTACACCCCTGAGTGCGGAGAATGCAAGTTCTGTCTGTCCGGCAAGACTAACCTTTGCCAGAAAATCCGCGCCACTCAGGGCAAAGGCCTGATGCCTGATGGCACCAGTCGCTTCTCATACAAAGGCGAGCCCATCTATCACTACATGGGATGTTCGACCTTTTCTGAATACACCGTACTACCAGCAATCTCGCTGGCGAAAATCCCAAGGGAAGCGCCGCTGGAGAAGGTGTGTTTGCTCGGTTGCGGTGTCACGACCGGCATCGGTGCAGTGCTCAATACCGCCAAGGTCGAAGCAGGCGCTACGGTAGCGATTTTCGGTTTGGGGGGCATCGGCCTGGCAGCCATCATCGGCGCCACCATGGCCAAGGCGGGGCGGATCATCGCTGTGGACATCAATCCGGCCAAGTTCGAGATAGCCAAACAACTGGGAGCCACCGACTTCGTCAATCCGAAGGATTACGACAAGCCAGTTCAAGATGTCATCGTTGAATTGACCGAAGGCGGCGTCGACTACTCCTTCGAGTGTGTCGGCAACGTTCAGTTGATGCGCGCGGCGCTGGAAAGCTGCCACAAGGGTTGGGGCGAGTCGGTGATCATCGGCGTCGCCGGTGCTGGCCAGGAAATCAGCACGCGGCCATTTCAACTGGTGACCGGTCGCGTCTGGCGCGGTTCGGCCTTTGGCGGCGTGAAGGGGCGCAGTGAGCTACCCAGCTATGTCGAGAAAGCGCAAAAGGGCGAAATCCTGTTGGATACCTTCATCACCCATACCATGGGGCTCGATGACATCAACAACGCCTTTGACCTGATGCACGAAGGCAAAAGCATTCGCACCGTCATTCATTTTGATCGCTGAGCTTGGGCGCAGCGACGTTCGTCAGGGTTGCCCTGACATAACTGCACCACCCACTGTGTTTACACTCGGAGAAGTAAATAGATGAGCATCTTTACCCACGTTACCGTCGGCACCAACGATCTGAACAAAGCCCGTGCTTTCTATGACAGTGCTTTGGGTCAGTTGGGCCATAAGCGCATCGCCGATCTGGCCGACAATGGTTCGATCTGGGGTGAGAACGCCCCCTCTTTCTTCGTTTTAAAACCAGCCAATGGCGCCCCTGCCAGCGTAGGTAACGGGGTTACTGTCAGCTTCGCAGCTCCGAATCGCGCCTCGATTGATGCTTTCCACGCAGCAGCACTGGCGGCCGGTGGTACCGATGAAGGAGCGCCAGGAACTCGCGATTGGGCGCCGAATGCTTATGCCGCCTATGTCCGCGACCTAGACGGCAATAAATTGGCTGTTTATTGCTTTAAACCAGCCTAAACGCTGATCCTGCGTCCTTAGAAGTCTCCAGATTGAATCGCCTCTGATTTTTTTCAGAGTCATCTGAGAGACTTCTATTCGCCGGTTATGGTGCCGGCGTAAGGATGCAGACTTCAGGCGCAATTACTCCTCGCTTGGCTCGAACAGCGGTGTTTCACAGACCTCGGTCGGACGGTCCGCTTGGATTTCATATATCTGCTGCAGGGCCTGATCTACGCCTTCCTGTTCAAGCGTGGCCTATTCCTTGCCCTGCTGGAGTTCACCTCGGTGAATTTCGCTTGGACATTCCAGTTCCCACCCAGTGTGATTAACATGCAGGTGATCTGGGCCATCGGTGTAAGCATGATTGCCCTCGCCATACTGGTCTGGCTGCCAAGTCCAACCCTGTTTGCTCTTGGACTGCTCATTGTCGCCGGGCACAACCTGCTCGATGGTCTGCACTTCCCGGTCGGTTCAATAATCTTCATGGTTTGTCCTCCACGTTGAGGGAGGACCCCGGCCAGCTTTCGCGTCAGGAAGTGCGTTGCACCCATCTACTGTTTGAGCGTCCCGAAGGGATGATGCTCTATTCAATTTCTCCCATTCGCCGCTACAGTTTGGCGCTCGTGAAATTGCGGTCGCGGTTGTTGACTGCTTAGAATTTACTGCTATCGATGGGGATCAGATTCTCTCCAAACAGTTCCAACTGCTGACACAGCACAACGAACTAGCGACAGACGCCTCGGATGGCCTTGCTATTGCCTTTTCGGAAGTTCGCGATGGTCTTGAAGTCCGGCATCAAACGCCCGGTCAACCACAAAAGCTCAACGTTGCGTTGAGCTTCTCGTTCCAGCCGCCTGCTCGACTGAATGCGGTTGAGATAGCCGTAGATGTAGATTTTCAGCAGGATTGAAGGATGGTAAGCAGGCCGGCCTGTGTCAGCAGGAATAGCACCGTCAAAACCCAGATTGTCGAGTTCATCGACGAAGACGTCGACTATGCGAATCGGATTGGTATCGTTGACGTAGTCGTCGACGCTTTCGGGAAGTAAGGTGCCTTGGCCTCGATGTTCACCTTGGATGAAGCGCTTCATGGGCGATCCCTAAGATGAAACCCTCAGAAATCATAGCAAGGGCTCGCGGAGGTGTTTTTACACGCTCAGGGCCTATAGCTGTCCTTCACGAAGGGCTGCAATCAAAACCGGTCAGTCGTGGCAGGCAGAAATCGGCCAATTTCTGCCAATGCTGAGCGGCTGCTTCACGCCCTGAGGAAGTCAGTCAACCTAAATCGAGGTTCTTCAGGAGCGGTGAACCGCGCTTCCTCAAGGCATTCAAATAGGTCGTTTCATCGTAGAGCGTCCTGGTCTGCCAGCACCGATATAGAATCCGAATCCACTTAAACGCGAGTGCGCGTACAGCAGCTTGATAGGTGCTCCCTTTGGCGCGTTGCTGCCGGTAGAAAGCTCCAGCCCAAAAGGATTTATTGATGGTCTGCCCCGCCCATTCCACAAAGGTCTGACGAAGAAATGTTGGACATTGCCAGCGCCAATGCACCCAGCTCTTCTTACCGCTCCGTTCCGTCACCGGGGCAATGCCTGAGTATTTTTGCAACTCGTCCGCGCCATGGAAACGCTCACGTTGCTCTCCGAAGGCTGCGAGTAAACGTGGCGCTAGATGCGGGCCTGCGCCCGGCAAGCCACGAAACAATGCGTAATCCGGTAGTGCAGAAGCGACCCGCTCGACTTCCTTATCGAAGCGATCGATCACCGTGAGGACGGTGCGTAGTTGCTCCACCAACGCGAGGGCGTGTAAGCGGCAAGGCTCGATAATGCCGGCATCTTCTGTGAGCGCAGATGCCGCACGAATCGACGCCAAACGCGCCTCGATCAATGTGGCGCGACGCCCGTTGTGGGCATAAAAGAACGCCTCAAGCGTGGTTTTACGCGCCCGTTTGGCTGACAGGAGTGTCGGCCAGCGAGTGAGGAAATCGCAAAACAACAGAGTGTCTCGCTGCTCGAACCATTCCAGTGCCTGCGGGTAATATTGCTTGAGGGTGTTGCATAAACGGTTGGTAAAACGCGTCTTGTCGTTGACCAGATCCCGGCGCTGTTCGATCAGGCTAAGCAGCGAACGCATGGCCACACTCTGCGGCCTGAGCGCGGTGAACCGTTCAGGATGGCGAAGCAGTAGATCGAGTGCTAACTCCGCATCGGTGGGATCATCCTTGGCGCGACTCGGCTTGAACGCCACGCGATATTTGGCAAGCGTCGAGGGATTGATCGGGAACAGCACGAAAAAGTCATACTTCAGCAGAGCCGACACAATAGGCCCTTTGGCCAACTCCAGAGCTACAGCGATAGGGCCACCGAAGCGCAGGTGCAATGCCTTGGCCCACTCATCAATGCGATCAACCTGGTGCGGAATACAGTCGAACTGACGATGATTGTCATCCCCAGCCTGTAGGCAAATATCATGTTTGGTATCTGCCCAATCAATGCCGACATAGGCTGTGAAGTGCTGACTCAAGGACGCTGTCACGTGAACCTCCGCAAGCGATAAAATAGCTGCTAGGGACATGCATGCTTGCGTTCAGCGAAGGCAATATAGTGAGCCGGTGCGACGGCGAACCCTGAGTATTCGTTATCGAGCGCAAGCGCACCTGTAGACTCGGAACTAAAGCTGCAAACGTCATGCGTTTGGGTCGTTTTATTCGTAGTCTACAGGTGCATGTTCCACCCTCGCTGACAGCTACCTGCCAACCGTTACCAGTATCGATGAAGGTGGGACGGACTATCTATAAAGGGTCGTTCTCTGCCGGTCATGGCCACGCAGTGTGATGGTCAAATCCGATGTAAATAATTGGTCTGGTCGAATGCAAATGGCTGGGCAAGTCTGTGCAATTACCCAGATATGATGCCTTCATGTGCATCCAGCTTCCGAAATCAGACTGGTGTCGAGTAGGTGACGCCCAGGCGCAACCACGAAATATCTCAACGTACACCGTGGCCAGCACACGCAGATAAGGTAATTGGCTTACCTGAGAAAGACGCGTCCGAAAAGACTGCATTGACGAGTCAAGAAATCGAGGTCTGCCAGGACGCCGCCAAATTGGACGTAGATAGAGATAAGCGTCCGGCAGACATACCTTGCGTAATTGAACGGGCGGCCATTTATGCGGCAGCAGCTCCGTGATCTCACTTGCCCGCTGCGTCGACAGACGAATCAGAACGACCTTCAGAAAACTAGACGAACATGGCTCCCACCGTCAGCGTTTGGCTGAACCTGTCAAAGGTGTTGTCTCGGTGCAGCGATCTCACCTGCCAAAGATAAAACGAGCGCACCGTCCCTTCCATCAAGACAAGCTCTTTCCGGTAGCCCGTGCCTCGCGAAGTGAGTGCGGTACCGCAGTTACCACCGAACTGCACCGGGCGGGCGGCTCAGAGACGAAGTACACTCCGTAGAGACAAACAATCGTAAAAGACAGCTATGGGCTGTGGGATCAACCCGTTCCATACACTTTCCGACGGTGGCTCCACCATGATTGCTGGCGCTATGCACAAGGATGCTTACCGTGACTACCGGGTTCGGTTGGAGTTGCTCCTGCATATTCCTGCCAATGCGTCAGAGCAGGAAATCCACGAGCTCATTGAGGCTGGCTTCTTGACGGATAGCGTCATGGCTCTTTGCGACATAGGCGTGATAGGCCCATCCGAGCGCAATCAGATTATTCCGCTCAGAACCCTCAAAGCTCGATTGGCAACACATCAGCGACTCACGCTGCACGAGAGTGATCGGATGTTCCGATTTGCTCACATCATAGCCATGGCCGTGACGCTCTTCGGGAGCAACGAGAAGGCGAAGCGTTGGCTCTCCAAACCCAAGGATCGTTTTTCGGGAAAGCCCCCATTTGCGATGCTCTCCACGTTCCTGGGTACCCGTCTAGTTGAGGAGATGTTGATACAGACAGTAGAAGGCATCGCATTTTGAGCCAACACTGGTCTCGAATGGAGTCAACCTTCGGCGCTATTCACTTTGGGCAGTGTTGGACTTGCTGACGTCTCGACAGAAGAGTGGCTGCAATTCGGCGCCCGGGTTTTCAGAGCACATGAAAGCTTCATCGGCTGGATAGCCGAGACCTCCAGCCCAGTCATCTACACATCGCCAAAAGTGGAAACGCCGATTGATTCAATGGCTAGCCCGAACGCACCGGCCCTGGAGGGCACGTCCTCTAGCCAGGAACGAAATCTCATTCGAAAGGATTCCGGTCGGGTGCTCACGGACTGTTTGCCGCTGCAGCGGTCAAATACAAACGATACCAACTGCTCAAGTAAGTTGGGCAACGGGTTGGTTGGGGATTACGTGAAAATACGATCCCACTCACGGGCCAGCAAGACGCGGCATGCCGATACTGAACCACCGAAGCAGCGTTGTGAGACCGTTTGCATGTGGGCCTCAGTAACGTAAGTAATCGGTTGTCCTCGCTCATCGAATAAAACGCCGCCTGCGCCTCTCAAAAGGGCGTGGCCGGCTACCACGTCATGCGCAGAAACTGGATAAAGAGAGACGCCACAGACCCCCTCCCCGGCGGCGACTTTGGCGAGCCTGTAGGCAATGGATGGCATTGCAACAAAGGTGCTGGGTTGGCAGAGCTCGCTGTTAAGTTCAGGTTTATTGATCGCCGCGGCACTGACCATTACGAACTCGTCGCTCGACAACGTTTTGGTTGAAAGGGGTGACACGATCGGCAGCCCATTACGCCTCACCTCGGCCATACCTTCGGCCCAAGCAATGCAATCAGGCACGCCCTCCACGGTGACGGGGGCATACACCACACCTAATACCGGCGTTTGTTGGTGCAACAGACCGATGGAAAGGGCTGAGCCTTTGAGCCCCTTAAGAAAGTCCGCGGTCCCGTCGTTCGGATCAACGACCCAACACCATGGATGGCCGGTCAGACGATGACCAGTTTCCTCTCCCCAGAAATCGCAAGGCAGGAGCTTCGGCAGCTGTTGATGTAAAAACTGTTCGATCTCTTCGTCGACGGCGGCCTTGTCACCTTGACCCCGTGGCCCGTCCATTCTCGCCCACTCGGCAATCAGCAGTTGGCCGGCGCGAACAACGACCTCGATGGTCTGGGTGAGCAGTTGTACAAGGTTGAGGTTTTGCACGAGATGGGATGCCCTAAGGTTGGGTGGGGGAATGCGATGGTCCTCGCCCGTCAGCCGCCCAATTGGCTGTCGGCCAGACGGGCAACGCCGCCTATCAAAATCGGTATCTGCCCTTCTTGGCTCCTGTCCTCAAGATTCGATGGGCATCTCCTCAAAACTACACCTGCAAGACTGATGATCGCTGATGAATTTATGCACAGCGGAGGGGGCGCGGCCCCGAGACACAGCCCGTTGGTGGGTTAAGGACTGTCGAGTCACTTTTTCAAGGTGTACGCCCTTGTGCTTCGACCTGTACCAGCAAGCAAGCCGCTTGCCCCTGCCGGGTGATGACGAACGTATGCCCTTGCGCAACTAACACCAGCAGGCGACGCATCCGCCGGCGAGCCTAGCTTTTGCTGTAGGTGGTGCGCATGGCCGATACCCCTGACTAGATCTCGATTTAGAGTAGCCTTTTCACCCCCCATGCTGCGACCTGAGTGCACCGACGGCACCGCCCAACGCGAGGGGGATGCCCCCCCAATTTGAGGACTGATAACGCCTAAAATTCTAGGCGTTACCGGGGTAAATCTGGCGTTGCGCCTAAAAACCTAGGCATTAGCTCAATGCAGTGGTTGGTCGCACGATGGTCGAGCTACCGCGCAGAATGCTGGAAAACCCGCATTGGTTACCGACGAGGGTGGCGCTGAAACGAACCCTCTCCTTTGGTGGAGTTTCGACGAAAGCACGGGGGTCGAAACCACCACACCCTTCACATTTTATTTCACATATTTTGCTGACCACGCTTCTACAACCACAAGGCTTACAGAGCTGCGTTTAACACACGTAAGACTCAAGGCCTGCACATTTTTTCAGCGCCTCCCGAGCATATAAAATGCCGTATGGCCACGCCACACAATGGCCCACCGCAGTGCAGTTTCAACACGTCCGACTTAGTCTTCGACCCTCATGCGCCTGCGAAGTGGCCAATAGGCAAGTGTCCGAGCCACGGGGTGTAAGGATGGCGTTGGCAGCCTGGACTAACGAGTCGCCAGATCAGCTCGACCGCGGCAGCGGGCGGAGACGCCAAGATCGAGAACAGAGGTGTCAGTCGGATGGAGACCAAAAGACCGTCGGTGGCCGCGACCGAAGCAGTAACATCCATCGACGGTTTCCCGGCGAAGATGGCGAGCGATCGCTGACGGCTCAGCTCGTTGGCACGGGTGATTCCCTCGTGCGTACCAGCGCTGGCGGCCTCAGCGGTAGGGGTAGGCCAACCTAACACCGGCTGACGACAGGATCCGAGTGCCGCCGCCCACTGATTCGCTGCTTCGGCCCTGGTCGACATTGCCTCAGCGCCAACGCACCTTGCAGGTAAAACGCCTATCGTTCAATACGGTGGGTACGCTTCAACGCCGCTCTTCAAGGAGGCAGCATGTCAGCAAAGAAAATCGAGGTCCGCCACGGTTCACACGGCTACACGCCGGCGTCTGAAAAGGCGGACGGGATCCAGCTCCACATTGAGCTGCCGGCAATGAGCGGGCACGCAGCAGACGTGTACCTCGATTGCCTCGAGGTCTTGAACTGTGTGTTTCTCGGCGCCCTGCCCCAGACGGCCGATACAGAGGAGCTTGCCTCAGGCCTCAGCGCGCCCCGCACGCTGAACCCGCGCACCTTGTTCAGGGAGGCGGTCATGCTGGCGGAGGCGCGGCAGTTGATCCTGCAAGGCGGCGACTGGGTCACCGCGGCAGGCTTGTCCCAACTCACCGGGCTCGAACCTGCAGCGCTCGCCGCCGGCCTCCGGGCGTGGCTGCGCGACGGCCGTCTCATCAGCGTGAGCGACCGGAGCCAGGAGTACTTTCCAGCGTTCGCGTTTGGCGACGCAACGGAACCGCGGCCCAGCCCCGAATTCGCCGCAGTGGTCACAGTGCTGCGCGAAAAAAAGGACGGCTGGGGCATGGCGTTCTGGTTCGCCTCGAGCAATCACTTCTTGGGCGGCAACCGCCCCCAAGACCTGCTGCGATCGACACCGGAGCGCGTGCGCG
The DNA here is from genome assembly GCF_003634475.1 of Pseudomonas sp. WPR_5_2. Lineage (NCBI taxonomy): Bacteria > Pseudomonadati > Pseudomonadota > Gammaproteobacteria > Pseudomonadales > Pseudomonadaceae > Pseudomonas > Pseudomonas sp. WPR_5_2. Next base: position 941,555 of record NZ_RBLA01000001.1, read on the forward strand.
ATGCGGCTGAAAAAGAGGTGGCGTGGCAACTGGATGGCTAGTCCGGAGGTCGCTTGGGCGGCAAGCCGGTGTGTGATGGCGGCCGGGTAAACCCAACTGGTGGTGAAACAGCCTTGCCTGCAGTGACAGCACGGTGGATTCCCGCCAGTAATCCGACCGGTTCCAAGTCTCTACCCGCCAACAGGGCGGCGTCCAAGAATCGATTCGCACGGGCCGAGCGCGCCCTGAGCGCCGCCTGCGCCGCGGCCTTGAAATGCTCAGCGACCTGCCATTTTTTCGTTTTGACTTTGCGCTTACCTTTCATCGCGGCTCTCGAAGTGAATCACGAACGTCTACTCCCGACAGACATTGAGCCATGAGCGGACCGCCTTGGGACTCCTCCCGCCCCCACGCTCGTTGCTCCAAAGGGACCACTCACGTTAATCAGGGTGGGCCACGCGTCTCCTAGACGTACCGTCCACCATGGCCATCGCCCCAAAAAACACCATGGGGTTTGAGAATCTTGGTTTCTCAAACCCGTTAACTCACACGAAAGAATGATCAATGGTGGCGCCATACAGGTGTGAGTTCATGACCTAAATTTCAATATAAATCGTTTGTCCTGCAGTCAAATTAAATCTGGCATGGCTATATCACCAAGTGACAAAGGGGGCGTCGGCGTCGACATAGCTCATTCCGATATTAGAAACCATAGTGAGTTAGCTTAGACTCCAGCGCAAACGGCGTAGATGGTGTGGGCGATCCCCCGATGCCACTGTTGACTATTCAGCAAGTCAACATTATCTGAGTCGGCTAAGCTGGGGCACCGGCAGCCTCTCGGGCGACGAAGCGATGCGCAAGCAGATGCGCCGCACCCTCGGTGATGAAGTCGATGACTTCATCTGGCACCTGCGCTGGCGCGGGCACCGGATCATCCAGCAACGGGTGGAAAAATACGGCATTGCCTGCGACCTCAAGCACGGTCACCTGCACGCGGCATACAAACCCAGCCACATGGACGGTTTGCGCAAGGATTACGACGAGGCCGTGCGCCGTGGCATGGGCGATGAGGTCAGCCTGCTCGACCGCAGCCAGGTGCGCGACCTGCTGCAAAGCGACCTGTACTGTGGTGCGATCAAAAACACCCGCAACATGCACCTGCACCCGCTGAACCTGTGCATCGGTGAAGCGCGGGCGGCCGAGAGCCTGGGTGCGCTGATTTTCGAGAACAGCGAAGTGCTGGAGATCATCCACGGCGACACGCCCGGCGTACGCACCGCCCAGGGTCGCATCGACGCCAATCAGGTGCTGCTGGCGGGCGACGTCTACCACAAGCTGGAACCGGGAAAGCTCAAGGGCAAGATCTTCCCGGCCATGGGCGGCATCGTCACCACCGCGCCGCTGGGCGATCTGGCGAAACAGATCAACCCCGAAGACCTGGCCGTGTATGACTGCCGCTTCGTGCTCGATTATTACCGCCTGACTGCCGACGGTCGCCTGCTGTTCGGTGGCGGCGCCAACTACAGCGGCAAGGATTCGCGCGACATCGCCGCCGAACTGCGCCCGTGCATCGAGCAGACGTTCCCGGCGCTCAAGGGCGTGGCCATCGATTACCAGTGGAGTTGCGCGATGGGTATCGTCATCAACCGCATCCCGCAACTGGGCAAGCTGTCGGACAACGTCTGGTATTGCCAGGGCTACTCCGGCCATGGCATCGCCACCACGCACATCATGGGCGAAATCATGGGTCGGGCGATCACCGGGCAACTGCAGCAGTACGACACCTTCGCCGCGTGCCAGCACATCCGCGTGCCCATGGGCGACCTGCTCGGCAACCCGATGCTCGCCGCGGGCATGTGGTACTACCAGATGCTTGAGCGGTTGCGTTGAGATCAGCTATCGGCACAAGACCTGTGTGCGAGCCTGCTAGCGAAGAGGCCGGCACATTCAATATATGTGTCGGCTGCTACACCGCCTTCGCGAGCAGGCTCGCTCCCACAGGGGGCGAGGTCGACCAAAAATCGAGGCTTAAGCCTCCACTTGCACCACCTCGATCCCAAGCGCGCGGTAGTCCTCGATATTGCCCGACGCCACATGGCGCTCGGTGATCAGCGTGTGCAAGCGCGTACACGGCGCGACCACGAACGGTTCCACGGCCCCCAGCTTGTCCGCGGTGGTGACCGCAATCACGTGGGACGCACTGTCGAGCATCGCCTGTTTCACCGGCACTTCGTCAAAGTGCAGGGAACTGATGCCGATTTGCGGGTGAATCGCGCACACCCCGGTGAACAACAGGTCGGCCTTGATGCCGGCAAGCAAGCGCAGGGTTTCATGGCCACTGGCCGACATCGTCGCGGGATTGAGTTGACCGCCGGCCAGAATCACCTTGATGCCTTTGTTTTCGGACAGGGTAATCGCCGTCATCGGCGACGCGGTGACCGCCGTGATGCAAATGTCCGGCGGCAACGACCGGGCGATCTGCAAGGTCGTGGTCCCGGAGTCGAACATCACGATCTGCCCGTTCTCGACCCGATTGGCCGCCAGCTGCGCCAGGCGGGTTTTCACCTCATCGGTTTCGCTGATGCGGGTGAAGTAATCCTTGCCGGTGTCCTTGGGTCGCGGCAACGCCCCACCGTGCACCCGCTGCACCAGACCGGCCGTGGCCAGCTCCGACAGGTCGCGGCGAATGGTGTCTTCGGAGACTGCGAAATGCTGGCTCAGCTCGGACGCCATGACCTTGCCGTCGCGCTCGAGGATCAAGAGAATTTTCTGTCGGCGCAGGTGAGGGAGTTCGGCGGGAGAATGGTCGTGCATGATTTTGCCTGTTTGTGCGCGTAGTTGCGTGTTTGTGCGAGATTAGACAAACCACCGCGCAAATACAAACCCCTGGCAACCACGCCAAGTATCAATTCCTTCGATCTTTCAAATCATTAAGGCGAATTTCTTATTTCCTCCCGGCCTGTTCAGAATGGCGCCGTCACTCATGTTCTGGATGGAAACTTCATGAATCTCAATTTCGCTTTTGCCTGCATGATCGTGGTCTCGTTCACCATCGCGCTGGTGCACGCCTGATCAGCAGCATGGTTGCACGGCGTCCACTCCTACGTTTCAGCTAAGTTTCGCTCGGTAGCCTTTCTCCTGCGCACTTTATAGCGCTGCACAGGAGATTCGACATGAACCCGACCATAGCCGGCTGGCTCAACAAAGTGCCCGAAGTGACGCTGTCCTTCTGGGTCATCAAGATCATGTCCACCACGGTGGGTGAAACCGGCGCCGACTTCCTCGCCGTCGACGCGGGCCTCGGGGCTGGCTGGACCAGCATCGGCATGGCCGTGCTGCTGGCCATCGCCCTGGCCTGCCAACTTCGCACCAAGGCCTACACGCCCTGGATCTACTGGCTCACCGTGGTACTGGTGAGCATCGTCGGCACCCAGATCACCGATATTCTCACCGACATGCTGGACGTCAGTCTCTACGTCAGCACGGTAGTGTTTTCGGTCCTGTTGGTGATCAACTTTCTGGTCTGGTACCGGATCGAGCACAACCTTTCCATCCGCGAAATCGTCACGCCCCGGCGCGAGCTCTTCTATTGGGCCACGGTGCTGTGCACCTTTGCCCTGGGCACAGCGGCGGGTGACCTTGCCACCGAAGCACTGGGCCTGGGCTTCACCCTCGGCGCGGTCATCTTTGGCGCCTTGATCGCCGTGACACTCGTCGCCTGGCGCCTGGGCGGCAACGTCGTGCTGACCTTCTGGATCGCCTACATCCTCACCCGCCCTTTTGGTGCGTCCCTGGGCGACTTGCTGACTCAATCCAAAACCTACGGCGGGCTCGGCATGGGCGCGACCTGGACCAGCGCCCTGTTCCTGACCGTCATTGTCATTCTGGTTGCGGTCGCGCAAATGAGCGTCGGCAACCGCAAACAAGTCACTTCGTAAATTTTCAAGAGCCATCCAAGGAATCCATCGCCATGCGCTATTTCCATAACGCCATCCGCCACGTCGCCATCGTCACCTCCATTGCGCTGCTGAGCATCGCCGCCGGCTGTTCGAAACCCGCCGACAAACCCAGTGCCGGTGCCACGGGTGCGGTGACCACCCAAACTAACGCGGGCTCGAAACTGGGCGACCTGTCCCAATTCCGCAACATCGCCGCCGACGTCGCCGGCCTTGTCGACAAAAGTGACCTGCCCGGTGCAAAAGCCCGGATCAAGGACCTGGAAACCTCCTGGGATGAAGCCGAAGCCGGCATCAAGCCCCGCGCTGCCGCCGACTGGCATGTGGTAGACAAGGCCATCGACCATGCCCTCTCCGCCCTGCGTAAAAGCAGCCCGGTCCAGGCCGACTGCAAGGCAGCCATGGATGAATTGATGAAAGCCTTCGATTCGATGAAAAGCAAAGCATGACCGACGCACGCTGATACGGCGGCGGACAATTCCCTGAACAGGTGTTTCAATACAGGCGCGACGGTGTTTACCGTCGCGCCTCTTTTTTCTGGAGCGGGCTATGCGGATACTGCTGGTCGAAGATGACCCGATGATCGGCGACGCGATCCAGGGCGCCCTCAAGGACGCGAGCTACACCACCGACTGGGTGCAAGACGGCCTCGTCGCCCTGGCCGCGCTGGAGAATCAGCACTATGACCTGGTGCTGCTGGACCTCGGTTTGCCCGGCAAGGATGGGCTCGGGGTACTGAACAGCGTTCGCGGCCAGAACAACCCGGTGCCCCTGCTCATCATCACCGCCCGGGACAACCTCGATGATCGATTGCGTGGCCTCGACGGCGGTGCCGACGACTACCTGCTCAAGCCCTTCGAAATGGCCGAACTGCTGGCGCGCATGCGGGCCGTCCTGCGCCGTCACAACGGCAACGCCTCGTCGCGGCTCGACAATGGCATCGTGTCCCTGGACCTGGTATCCAAGGAAGCCAGCACCGAACAATACCCTGATGTCCTGCTTTCCAGCCGCGAATTCGCCCTGTTGCAAGCCCTGTTGATCCGACCTGGCGCGATTCTCTCGCGCAGTGAACTCGAAGACCGTCTCTATGGCTGGGGCAATGAAGTGGAAAGCAACGCGGTGGAGTACCTGATCCATGCGCTGCGCCGCAAATTGGGCAACCATGTGATCAAAAACGTCAGGGGTATGGGATGGATGGTTTCAAAAAACGTTTAGGGGAGTCGGTGCAGCTCAGGCTGTCCGTTGCCCTGTCGCTGGCCATCCTGATCATTGCGTTCGTGGCAGGGGTTTTCGCCTACGTTTCAGCCTTCGATGAGGCCCACGAAATGCAGGATGACACCCTGCGCCAAATGGCCGAATTGTTCGATCGGCAGCAAATGACGCTCAAGTATCCGGAAAATCCCGTCGAAGAAGATGACGAAACCCGGATCATTGTTCAGTACCTGGCCGATGGCAGCCAAGCGTCCGGCAACGACGACGTCGGCACGCCTTTGCCCTTCCCGACGACGCTGGCGGACGGCTTGTCGACCGTGCCCATCGCCGGCGAGGCGTTTCGCGTATTGGTCAAAACCACCCGCCAGGGTCAGCGCATCGCCGTGGCGCAAGAAACCGGCGCCCGTGACACGGATGCCCGCGCCAGTGCGCTGCGCAGTGTGCTGCCGTTCCTGATTTTGCTCCCTGTCCTGCTGCTGGTGGTGAGCGACCTGGTGCGCAAACTGTTCCGCCCCATCGCCACGCTGTCCTCTGAAATCGACCGGCGCGACGAGCAGGAACTGCACCCGATCGACGAACAGCACCTGCCCGTCGAGATCCGCCCCTTTGTGGTGGCCATCAATCGATTGCTCAAGCGCGTGGCACAGTCCATGGAAACCCAGCGCCGTTTCGTCGCCGACGCCGCCCATGAACTGCGCTCGCCCCTGACGGCCCTGTCCTTGCAAGCCGAGCGCCTGGCCGCCGCCGACATGTCGGCCCCGGCGCGCGAGCGGCTGCTGAAGTTGCGGCGTGGAATCGAACGTGGCAGGAACCTGATCGATCAGCTCTTGACCCTGGCCAGGGTGCAATCAGCCTCGGGGCTTGCGCTCCCGACAGCGGTCTCTGTCCATGACGTCTATCGACGTGTCCTGGAGGATCTGTGGCCGCTGGCCGAGGTCAAGCACCTGGACATCGGCGTCGAGGCCGGCGAAGACGTGCGGGTCATGATCCATGACGCGGACTTGTTGGCCGTGGTCAAAAACCTGGTGGACAACGCCATCCGCTACACCCCGGAGGGAGGGCGGGTGGACCTGTCGGTGACACTTGAGAACGGCGCAGCGCTGTTGCAGATCAAGGACTCCGGGCCAGGCATCGCCAGTGAAGAACAGGAGCGCGTGTTCGATCCGTTTTATCGCAGCCTGGGCACCCAGGTGTCCGGCTCGGGGCTGGGGCTCTCGATCGTCAAGGCCATCATGGATCGTACCGGGGCACGGGTGCGCCTGGGCTTTACGGACGAGCGGGAGCGGCGCGGCTTGTGTGTATCGCTGTGGTTGACCGTTAGCCGGTAAAACCTTGGCGATTCCCGAACTTGATCTATACCCAGTGTTGGCTTGCTTTGGATCAAGGCGCTTGAGCGCGCCGCCACAGCACAATGATCTCTTGAACAACGGTGGACAAATGGATGTCTGCCAGGAGATTTCCCAGCATGAAAGCATTGAAGATTGCCGCGAGCGACACCGTACTCGACTGTTTCCTGACGACCCGCGAAGTCATCCCCATCACACGGACCGACTACACCGACGTCGCCGCCGCCGTGTTTGACGTCAATGATGTCATGGGCGGTGCCCTGGCAGACCTGCAACGCACCGGTTTCAATATTCCGATTTTTCTGGTCGCCGCCCACGGCACCCGCGCCCGCGACGTGTACAAGCATCTGGAAGACGTACTGTTGCAGGTAACCGGAATTTTCGATCCCTCCAGCAAAAACGCCCAATACCATGGCAATCAACTGGAAACGGCGGCCAAAGCCTATGAAGACAGCCTGCTGCCGCCGTTTTTCGACACCCTCAAGCGGTACACCGAATCGGCCAACGCCACGTTCGCCTGCCCCGGTCACCAGGGCGGCCAGTTTTTCCGCAAGCACCCGGCGGGCCGGCAGTTTTTCGACTTCCTCGGTGAAAACGTGTTTCGCGCCGACATGTGCAACGCCGACGTCAAGCTCGGCGACCTGCTGATCCACGAAGGCCCGGCCCTCAGGGCACAAATGCACGCGGCCAAGGTGTTCAACGCCGACAAGACCTACTTCGTCCTCAATGGCACCTCGGCTGCGAACAAAGTCGTCACCAACGCCCTGCTGACCCCCGGCGACCTGGTGCTGTTCGACCGCAACAACCACAAATCCAACCACCAGGGGGCGCTGATCCAGGCCGGCGCCACGCCGGTGTACCTGGAGACCGCGCGCAATCCCTACGGCTTTATCGGCGGCATCGACGCCCATTGCTTTGAAGAAGCTTACCTGCGCGAACTCGTCAGTGAAGTCGCGCCGGAAAAAGCCAACCTGCCACGGCCGTTCCGCCTGGCGATCATTCAATTGGGCACTTACGACGGCACTGTCTATAACGCCCGGCAGGTGGTCGATCGCATCGGCAAACTGTGTGACTACATCCTGTTCGACTCGGCGTGGGTCGGTTACGAACAGTTCATCCCGATGATGCGGGATTGCTCGCCCATGTTGCTCGATTTGGATGAGAACGATCCGGGCATCTTTGTCACCCAGTCGGTGCACAAACAGCAGGCCGGCTTTTCCCAGGCCTCGCAGATCCACAAGAAAGACCGCCACATCAAGGGCCAGGCGCGCTATTGCAACCATCACCGCTTGAACAATGCGTTCATGGCCCAGGCCTCGACCAGCCCGTTCTATGCGATTTTTGCCTCACTGGACGTCAATGCGCGCATACATTCCGGCCGCAGTGGCTTGCGCCTGTGGGAAGACTGCGTGAAGTTCGGTATCGATGCGCGCAAGTTGATCCTCGAAGCCTGCACCATGATCCGTCCGTTCGTACCCGACACCATCGAAGGCCGCGCCTGGGAGGACTACCCGACCGAAGAGATTGCCGCCGATGTGCGCTTCTTCGAGTTTCACCCCAAGGATCGCTGGCACGCCTTCGCCGGTTATGCCGAAAAACAATACTTCATCGACCCCTGCAAGTTGCTGTTCACCACGCCGGGCATCGACCCGGTGGACGGCAGTTACACCGACTTTGGCATTCACGCCGGGATTCTTGCCAACTTCCTGCGGGAAAACGGCATCGTGCCGGAAAAGTGCGACCTGAACTCGATCCTGTTCCTGCTCACCCCGGCGGAAGACTGGGCGAAGATGACTCACCTCGCTTCGCAGATCGCTCGTTTCGAGCGTTTCGTCAGTGACGACGCACCGATGAGCCGGGTGTTGCCGGCCATCTACGCGCAACATCAAGAGCGGTATCGCAATTACACTATTCGCCAACTTTGCCAGGAAATGCACGACCTCTACCGCAAGCACAATGTGCAGCAATTGCAGAAGGCGATGTTCCGCAAAGAGCATTTCCCGAAAAAAGCCATGGACCCCCAGGCCGCGCAAATCGAGTACATCCGTGGCAACGTCGAACTGGTGGCGCTGGCCGACGCAGACGGCCGCATCGCCGCCGAAGGTGCACTGCCCTACCCACCTGGCGTGCTCTGCGTGGTGCCGGGTGAAATCTGGGGCGGCGCGGTGCTGAAATACTTCCTGGCGCTGGAAGAAGGCATCAATGCCTTGCCCGGGTTTACCCCGGAACTGCAAGGTGTGTATTTGAAGGAGGACGGTGGGCGTATTCGTGTTTATGGGTATGTGATCAAGGCTTGACCCCGGCCAGGTCTTTCACCCAGGCAGCCACAGGGCTGTCTGGGCGAAAGCCAGTTGTACTTGATGCGCAAGCACGTTCAGAGAGGACCAGTATTGGATCCATCTCAACTCCCGCTGCAACACCTGTTCCATCGTTGAAACAATAGAGCAAGACGATTACATATTAGTCTTCGTTTTATGCCAGGCCCAAGTAGTTAATGAGTTCTCCTGTCATTTACACGAGTATAAATTTACAGTATCGGCAACTTTACACCCCCCTCTTCAATCTCCCCAGCACGACTTCACGCCGCAGAAAAAGTTTAATTCAATCGACGAAAAAAAAATTACCCCTCAAAACAAGCGCTTGCTGTTAACTCCCTGATTTTTTTGGATAAAAGGCGTGCATTTTGACTGACAGCATTTGACAGTTTCGCAAGACTGGCAGATAACTAAGTCGACCTATCAAAAGTAGGCCAACATCGGAGTACTAGTCGGCGTTCGCCGATCACATGGAAACATTAGAGTAACTATCGACTTGCAGGCCCGATACACGGGTCGTGCGGTAGCTTTGACTCTTGGAACTATCTTAGTGCCAACTCAATTTCATTGAACAGACACTCTCGTCAGTCGAAAAGACCCGAGCTTAGAGTGCTTCATTTTTGACACACCCTTTTCGTCAAAACAAAAACAAAAAACAGTTACGCCGGCGCCAAGCCTCCAACACTGCCTACTAGCAAGCATGAAGGCGTCCTGATTTCAGAACGAACAACGACGCTCATATTTTCGCTAAGTACGGAGTTTGTCGACATGCTGACCACTTGCACCAACGGCTCTAGTTGGTACCTCCTACAGTGCAAACCGCGTCAGGACGACCGGGCACAAATCAATCTGTTGCGACAAAGCTATGACATCTTTCGTCCGCAGCTCACCACCGAACGCCTGATTCGCGGCAAACCCCGAAGGGTGTCCGAATCACTCTTTCCCGGCTACCTCTTCGTTCATTTGAGCAACGAGGACAACTGGTCGCCGATCCGCTCCACTCGTGGGGTCAGCCGAATTGTCGAATTCAATCACGGCCCGGCTGTCGTGGCCGATGAGGTGATAGAGCACCTGCGTGCACGATGCCTGACACCGGCGACACCCGACATTCCAGAACTTCAACCTGGCCAGACATTGCAAATAGTCCGGGGGCCGCTAGCACCCCTGGAGGGCGTTTTTTTGTCAATGATGGGTGCCGAACGCGTCATGTTGTTACTTCAGTTCCTGAATCGGGAGCAGTCGATTTGCGTTCCGCTGAGCGATCTCGTCCCCCAATAAAACAAGAAAAGCCTACTGCCGAAACCACACGACCGAAGAACATCGCACGGGTTAGAACTCACGCCTAATATTTCTATACCAGTCTTGCACTGACAGTGTTCAGTCCAGCGCAAACTGCGCCTGAACACCCACTTTCCAGGAGCAATGATATGGCCATAAAGCCCCACCATCCCTTCGTGCTTATTATGGCCAGTCTGTACCCTGGATACGTCTGGTGCACCAACCCGCAAAGTATCGATGTCTACGGTTTCGACTTCACCCCCAGGTTGCTGTTTTCAGAAAGCTACGACGATAACTTTCGCGAGTTCGAGCACAATGTCCAGTCGTCCATGATCACGCGCATCGCCCCCTCCTTCGAGCTCAAGGCTGAAGACCGCAACAGTGCGACCCGGCTGACCTGGCAACCAACCCGCAACATTTATCATGATGAGCCGGACGCCTCGAATACCGCACAACGGGTGCAATTGGACAGCATCATGGAGTTTACCGACCGCCATCGCCTGAAACTCGAAGGGGAATGGCACAAATACGAGCGTACGACTTCAACGGCAGTCCCAGGCGTCAATGACAAGATCCAGAACAGTCGGGTCAACAGTCTCTATACCTACGGCGCTAGAAGTGCCGACAATCAAATAGATCTGGGGGCCGGTTACGCACAACTTCGCTATGACAACTCCGGTGGAATCAATGACGACAAGGAGCGCGATACCACCGCGCTGACCACCACCTGGTACCACCGCATTGGCAGCAACACCCGTGGCCTGCTGGAATACGACCATACGATCTTCGACTACTTGCAAGCCAACAGCCCCCGCAGCAGCAAATCAGATGCCCTGCTCGCCGGCGCCGAATGGGATTTCACCGCCCGCACGACCGGCAAGCTCCGTGTCGGCTATGAACACAAGAACTTCGATGACAGCAATTCCAAGGATCTGAATAACCCAACCTGGCAAGTAGATCTGCAATGGAAGCCGCGTACCTATTCGACCTTCACTTTTCTCGCTCGTCAGGCCATGGCCGAGGGCGACGATGGTGCCGACGCCGTCAAGACCACCTTTACCCAGGTTGGCTGGCGTCACGGTTGGACTGAACGCATCACCTCCATCGCCGAAATCGGTGCAGGTCGCGACGTCTACGAAGGACAAAGCCGTACCGATGACCTGCGCGATTACCACCTGGCTCTGGCGTACAAAATGCGTCGCTGGCTCGACATTGAAGTTGGCTATCGCTACCTGGACGACAACTCGGATGCCGACAACAAAAGCTACCAACGCAACATATTCCAGATCGGGTTCGATGTAAGTCTCTGAGGAGATTCCCCATGAACACACGCATCTTTGGCCTGTTGCTCGTGTTTTGTCTGACGCCCGTCTCCCACGCCGGCGAACCCGGCACCGAATACAAACTGGCGGCGGGCGACGTTCTGCGCATTACCGTTTTCGGCGAGCCGGAATTGAGTCTCAAACGGATTCGCCTCAACGACGCGGGGACCTTTTCCTACCCGTTCCTGGGGGAAATTTCTGCCAAGGGCCTGACCCCCAACCAGGTCGAAAAAATCATCGTCGACGGGCTTAAACAAGGTTATCTGGTCGATCCCAAAGTCAGCCTCAGCCAAATCGAATACCGCGCCTTTTACATCAACGGCGAAGTACAGAAACCCGGCAGTTATCCGTTCGTACCGGGGCTGACCCTGGACAAGGCCATCGCCCTGGGAGGCGGCCTGACCGAACGAGCGTCGATCAAGCGTGTAACGATCGTGCGCGGCGACGGCGGCCAGACGCTGACCGAGAACATAACCCGCAACACCGCGATCGCTCCCGGTGACACCATTTCCATTGCACAAGGCTTTTTCTAATCATGGACAACAGCCCTAGCACTTACGTCGAACGTCCGCTTCAAGCGTCTGCCCCCGTGCAACACGGTGAAGAAAAGGACACCATTGACCTGCTCAAACTCTGGAGGGTGATCTGGCGTGCCAAATGGAACATCGGATTATGGGTACTGCTGAGCGTCGCACTGGCCATCGCGGTGGTGATGACCATCACCCCGCAGTACGTCGGCAGCACCACCCTGCTGATCAAGGACCCCACACCGCCCTTGCTGAACTTCCAGCAAACGACCGAAAAGGGCAGCCCGACACCCGACTATCTGCAGACGCAACTGGCGCTCCTGCAATCGCGGGACCTGGCCGAGCGGGCGGTCAGGACGCTCAAGCTGACGACCAACCCGGTGACGGACCCCCGCCAGCAGCCACAACCCTTGTTCAACCCTCGGCAGTGGCTGGCCGATCTCAATCGCGACCAGTGGCTGCCGGGGTTGGATTTCCTGATACCGGCGACGACAACGCCCACTGAAGAAGACATCTTCAATCAGGTCACGCAAGACCTCATGCGCCATACCAGCGTCAAATTTGTCGGCAAGAGTCAGTTGATCGAGATCGACGTGGAACTGCCAGACCCCCAATTGGCCGCAGCCGCCGCAAACGCGCTGGCCCAGGGCTTTCTCGACAGTCAGTCCGATACCAGCCAGAAATCTTCGCAGACCACTACCAGCTGGATGAACACTCGCCTGATAGAGCTGCGCGACAACCTGCGCAAGGCCGAGGACAAACTGCAGGCCTACCGTGAACAACAGGGTCTGGTGGATGTCGACGGGGTTGCCACCATCAGTGCCAACGAACTGCAAATGACCGGCAACCGGATGATCGACGCCCGCCGTAACCGGGCGGAAGCCGAAAGCCAGTACCGTCAGGTGCAGGGGCTGAGTAACGGTGACTTGAACAAGTTGTCCAGTGTCCCCGCGGTGCTTGCCAACCCGCTGGTCCAGCAATTCCAGGCCGAGCTGGCCAAGGCGCAAGCCAAGGTCGAGGAGCTGTCGGTGCGGTATGGTCCGAAACACCCGTCCCTGATCTCCGCCCGCTCGGAGCTACGCACGGCGACAGAAAGCCTGCGCCTCCAGGTCAAGCAAGTGATTTCCGGTATCGAGCACCAATATCAACTGGCGGTGGCCAGTGAAGATGCGCTGCGTAAATCCTTTAACACCAACAAGTCGCAGATCCAGGACATCTCGCGCAAGGAATTCCAGTTGCGCGAATTTCAGCGTGAAGTCGACAGCAGCCGGGCGCTGTATGAAACCTTCATTACTCGCCTGAAGGAAACCGCGGCCACCGCGGACATGGACTCGACCAAGGCGCGCATCGTCGACCCCGCTATCGTGCCGCTGGAAGCCAGCAAACCGCGCAAGACCCTGATTGTGGCGATTGTCGCCCTGCTGGCCGGGGTGGTCGGCGTGGTATTGGCTTTCTTGTTCGAGTCGCTGAGCAACACCTTCAAAACCGATGAAACCATCGAAAGCACCCTCAACATTCCGCTGCTCAGCGTGGTGCCGCTGGTGGCGAAGAAAAGCCGTCGGCAACTGGCGCGCCTGTTCGATGACAACGTCAACCCGCGTTTTTCCGAAACCATTCGCAACCTGCGCGCCTGGTTGATGTTGCAAAGCAGTGAAACCGAAACCCCATTGCAGGTCGTACTGGTAACTTCGACCGTCGCCGAAGAAGGCAAAAGTACCATCGCCAACAACCTCGCGTGCTCGCTCACGCCGCTGGAGCGCGTGCTGCTGATCGATGCGGACATGCGTCAACCCACCCTGTCGCTGAACTTCGATTTCCCACCGGACTGCCTCGGCCTGGCTAATGTGATTGCCGGTACGGCACGGCTCGAAGACTGCATTCGCACCGTGGGAAATCTCGACATGTTGCCCGCCGGTAACATTTCGTCACCGTCGCTGGATCTGTTCAGCTCACCGCGCCTGCCACCCCGACTGACGCATATCGATCCATCACGCCAGCCGCCGCCCCAGGACTTGCTGTGCTCCCCGCGCCTGGCGCGCATGCTCGAAGTGCTCAAGACACGTTACCGGCACATCATCATCGATTCACCGCCGGCAGAAATGGTCAGCGATGCGTTATTGCTGGCTCAACACTCGGACGCCGTGATCTACGTGGTCAAGGCCGACAGCACTCCTGTCGGCCAGGTGCAGAAGTACCTCGCCATACTGCAACAAAGCCACGTGCCGATGTTCGGCGCCGTGCTCAACCAGGTCGATCTGCGCAAGGCGCGCAAGTACGGCTACAGCCACTCGGAAACTTTCTACAACTACGACTACGTGCCCAGGTAACGACCAGGCGCACCGCTTGTTTGCCTGCTGTTCATCTCTGTCAGATCGCATCAGCCACACCCGTAGCGGCGATGGTGCATCACTCATGTCTGGAGATTGAGGCCATGACTCCGCAAATCACCACTCAAATGGCGCATCGCCGAGGCCTGCTGTTTTGGGGTCAGTGGCTGTGCGCGATGCTTGTGATCAACCTGCTGCTCATGCTGCTCGTGCATTGGCGCGTCGGCAGCCTGACCAGCGACTACCGCGTGCTGATGATCCTCACCGTGCTTGGCTCCATACCGATTTACAGCACGATGCAGGTTTATCACAAACGGTTTGGCCTGTTGGCCGGTCTCGGTCACTTGCTCGCCGCGTGGCTGATCCTGCTGGCAGTGTTGATGGCGATTGCGTTCGTCACCCAGACCAGCGTCAGGTTCTCGCGCCAGGTCATCATCGTCTGGGCCGTGGCGGGCTTTCTGGCCCAGGCCGTGATCTTCCTGCCATTGCACTGGTTCGCCCGTCGGTATATGCGCAAAGTCTGCAACGCGCGCCGATCGGTGATCATCGGTACCTGCCCGACCGCCGCCGAGCTGGCGCGTAAACTCACTCAACCGGAGCATGCGCGGGTACTGGGGTTTATCGCCACCGATGACGTCGACGGTCCCGCACCCAGCGTGTTGCCGCTACTGGGCCGCATCAGCGAGATCCGCGACATCCTCGCGCAGATGGAGATTCGCCGGGTCTACATCGTCCTGCCAATGGCGCAGGCCGCGATCATCGAAGCCTTGTACATCGACCTGCTGGACATGAACGTCGACGTGGTGTGGATCCCGGACCTGGGCAGCATGGTATTGCTCAACCAATCGATCTCCGAAATCGAGCGCATGCCGGCGATCTACCTCAATGAAAGCCTGATCAGTTCGCATCCCGGCAGCCTGCTTTGCAAGGATCTGTTCGAGCGCAGCCTGGCGGCTATCTCGATTGTAGTGCTCAGCCCGCTGCTGCTGGGCGTGGCCATCGCCATCAAGCTCACTTCGCCCGGCCCTGTGCTGTTCAAGCAGAACCGTCACGGTCACGACGCCGAGATCATCACGGTCTGGAAGTTTCGTTCGATGCGCGTGCACGACGATCAACAGGTGCGCCAGGCCACGCGCGACGATGACCGCGTCACCCCGCTCGGACGCTTTCTGCGCCGCACGTCCATCGACGAATTGCCGCAATTGTTCAACGTGCTGTTCGGCCAGATGGCCCTGGTCGGCCCCCGCCCGCATGCTGTCACACACAACGTCTACTACACCGGCAAGGTGCGCGCCTACATGGCCCGTCATCGGCTCAAACCCGGCATTACCGGGCTGGCGCAGATCACCGGGCATCGGGGTGAAACCGAGACCCTTGAGAAAATGCAGCTGCGCGTCGCCCAGGACCTCAACTACATCAACCAATGGTCGTTGTGGCTGGACATCAAGATTCTGGCCAAGACGCCCTTCACCCTGTTCTCCAAAGACATCTACTGACGTTGTGTCCACGTGGATCGATCCGTCTGAAACATCGTGGTTCCACCTGATGCTCAGTAGGCCGGCAGACTCCCCAATAATAATGAAGGCGTCAGGCAATGATCAGGCTCAATTTAGTCGAGCGGTTCACTCCCGGTCTGCTCAAGACCAACAAGGCTTATTCCTTCATCAACTTTGCCTCCATCGGCAGCCTCTTCCATCGTGCCGAGGGCAGCAACGTCAGCTATTTTTGCGACGGCATGCTGTTGTCGGCGTTCATGTCCAGGATCACCGGCCGGCCTGTGGAACGGGTCAGTTTCGACTTCACCTCCATCGCCGACCCGGTGCTGCGCCTTGCCGAACAACAAGGTCGTCGCGTGTATTTTGTCGGTGCCCGACAAGTGGAACTGGACCTGTTCCTGCACAAGATCAGGGTCCGTTATCCGCACTTGCAAATCGCCGGTTTTCACGACGGTTACTTCGATACGGCGCAGGCACAGCAAATTCATGCCGACATTCGTGACAGCGCCGCGGACATCCTGATCACCAGCCTGGGCGCGGGACTGCAAGAACAATTCGTCGAGGACGCCCTGAGCCAGGGCTATGGCGGGGTGGCATTCACCTGCGGTGGCTTCATCCGGCAAGAAGCCACGGCCACCCACAACTACTATCCCGACGTCATCAACCGCCTGCACCTGCGCGCGTTCTACCGCATGTATCGCGAGCCGCACACCATCAAACGCTACCTCATCGACTATCCGGGCAATTTCCTGCACCTGTGGGCAATGATCGCCCGGCACAAGGTGGCCATTGATCTGCTGCCCCCTGATTGCCGCGAAGCCCGCATGAAGATTCTGTTCATTCTCAAGGATTTCACCCCCGGCGGCGGTGTCGAGAGTGTCCAGCAGCGCCTGGCCGAACAATTTCTCAAGGAGGGGCATCAGGTCGGTTTTTTTGTCATGAACGGCGATACACCGGAGCAGGAAGGCGCGACGCTGTTCCAGGGCGGCGGCAAGGGTTTCAAGGGCCTGCTCAAGTCCATCCTCCAGTTGCGTCGGATCATCGACCGTGAAGGCATCACTCATCTGATTGCCGCCAAGGAGCAAGCTAACCTCTGCACTTGGTTCGCCACATTGAACAGTCCGTGCCGCGTCATTTATGCCCGTCACGCGGCACTTGATTGTGCGGAACAGAAGACCGGGCCCGTCAGTCTGCGCCTGCTCTACGCTTTGTACCTGTGCGGCAATGGCAAGGTCGTCGCGGTATCCGATGGCCTGCGCCAGGGCCTCGCCGACCTGATGCCCTGGGGACGCCAGCGCATTCGCTACTGCCCCAATGCCGTGATCACCGAATACATGCTCAATGCCGCACAGGCTCCCTTGCCGGACGGTTTGCCCTCCAGCTATTGGCTGGGCATGGGAAGGTTGGTGCAACCCAAGGGCTTTCATCTGTTGCTCGATGCCTATGCCCTGGCGTTGACCGGCACACAACCGTTGCCGGATCTGGTGATCGCCGGGGACGGCCCGGAACGTGCCGCCCTGACCGCTCAGGCACTACGCCTGGGCGTTGCCGACCGTGTGCATTTCACCGGTTTTCTGAGCAATCCCTATCCACTGATCCGGCACGCCCGACTGCTGATCCTGAGTTCCTTTCATGAAGGGTTGCCAACGGTGCTGATCGAAGCCCTGGCGCTGGGTACGCCGA
Organism: Pseudomonas sp. WPR_5_2; assembly: GCF_003634475.1. NCBI lineage: Bacteria > Pseudomonadati > Pseudomonadota > Gammaproteobacteria > Pseudomonadales > Pseudomonadaceae > Pseudomonas > Pseudomonas sp. WPR_5_2. The sequence goes on from NZ_RBLA01000001.1 coordinate 958,996, forward strand.
CGTTGGCCTGTGATAGCGGCAGCGGTCCCCGGGAGTTGCTCGATCACGGCCGGCTCGGGCGCCTGGTGAAGGTCAATGATGTGGCGGCCCTGGCAGAAGGCATGCTGCACAGCCTGACTGCGGATGGCCAGGACGCCCCGGCCGGTCGCGGCGCGGCGGAGGCGGTTCGACAGTACAGCAGTCATCAGGCCGCCGAGGCGTACTACCAGGTCTGGAATCAATGAAGAAACTGCTGATCATTCTGCATGACCTCGGCGCAGGGGGTGCCGAGAAGATGATGACGCGCCTCGCCGGTGCACTGGTCGATGCAGGCAATGACGTGACCCTGTTAATGCTCACCGGCGGCGGTATAAATGCCGCGGGCCTCGACCCGCGGGTCAAGCAGGTCGAATTGCACAGCGGTCGCAGCGCGAATGCTGTGCCGGCCCTGGCGCAATTTCTGCGGCACAATCGTTTCGATGCGCAATTGGCCGCCCTCACCCATGTCAACGTGGTGGCGATTGCCGCTGCGGCGCTGTCCGGGACCCTGTCCCGCCTGCATGTCAGCGAACGCAACGCGTTCTCCCACGACAAACACGTCAACCCGTCTCTGCGGGTACGGCTGGCCTATTGGGTGGCGCCGCTGCTGTACCGGCTCATCCCCAATCCGGTGATCTGTGTGTCACGGGGGGTTGCCGAGGATCTGGTGCAGACCACCCTGGCCCGCCGGCGCGACGTCACCATTGCCGACAACCCGGTGCTGGACAATGATTTTCGCGAAAGGCTGCTGCCCGCTCCGGAACATCACTGGCTGCGGGTAAAAACCATGCCGGTGATCGTCGCCGTGGGGCGCCTGGCCCACCAGAAAGGTTTCGACACCCTGATCGATGCGTTCGCCCGACTGCCGCAGCGCACGGTGCGATTGATTATCTTCGGAGACGGCACGCTCCGGGCTCAATTGCTCGATCAGGCCCGCGCGCTGGGCGTGGCCGATCGGGTCGACTTGCCGGGCTACACCCCTGATCCCATGGCGCAAGTCGCGGCGGCCGATTGCTTTGTCTTGTCGTCGCGTTTCGAAGGCAGCCCGAATGCGCTGGTCGAAGCCCTGGCCACCGGAACACCTGTGATAGCGACTCGATGCCCGCATGGCCCGCAGGACATTCTCGACGACGGTGCAGTCGCGCCGCTGGTGGCAGTCGATGACCCCGCGGCCCTGGCGCAGGCAATCAGCGATCAACTCAGCGCCACCAGCGACACCCGGCGCCAGACACGTATCGATGCCGCCGCCCGCTTCATGAATGCCCGGGCGGTGAAGACCTACCTGAACGCCTTGCTCGGGAGTGCACCGCCATGAACACATTGCAAGTCCGGCTCACCACCCTGCGCGACATGTTCACGTTGTTCGGCGTGCTGTTTTACATGCAGGTGATCAGTTTTTTTTCCAGTCTGGGCAACGCCTCAAGCCTGGACGATGCCCAGCGTGACCTTGAGGGTAACGTCGTGAATCAGGTCTGCGGCCTGATCACCCTGCTGGTGCCGCTGTTTTTTTTCATCCGCCACAAGGTATTCCTCAGCAAGAGCTTTTACCGTCAGAACGCCTTTTTGCTGCTGTTCGTGCTCTGCGTTGCCGCGTCGATCAGTTGGTCCCAGGACCCGGTGCTCAGCCTCAAACGCTTTGTAGCCTTGATGAGCGTGGTGTTTTTCGGCGGGTACGTCGCCTATAACTACAGCCTCGAAAAAATCAGCTTCATGCTCGGCTGCACCCTCGGCGTTGCGGCGCTCATCGGGTTGATCTGCGCCCTGATCCTGCCGGATATCGCCTTCATTTCCGGGGGCATTCGCGACGGCGCGTTCAAGGGGATCTTCCCGGAAAAAAATGCCGGGGCGCGAATCAATGCCATCGCCATTGTGCTGCTGCTGCCCATGATCCGCCGACACAATCCCTGGGCCATATTCAGTGCACTGTGCTCGCTGGTCGCCATCGGACTCGCTCAATCCGCGACGGGGCTGGCGCTGATTTGCGCCGGTTCGGCGAGCTACTGGTACTTTCTGACGATGATCCGCCTGCGTATCAACCGCTCGCTGCTGGCGTTCTTCGCGACCACCGTTCTTTACTTGCTGATCTGTCTGTTTCTCTACGGCAATTACACGCTATTGCTGGAGATGGTCGGACGCGATCCGTCACTGACCGACCGCCTGCAGATCTGGGAACTGCTGGCCCCGTTCATCGATGCCGAATTTGTCAGGGGCTACGGCTTTGGTGCCTTCTGGTCCAGTCCCGACGCCGACGCGTTCATCACTCGCTGGGGTTACATCGGCAACGCCCACAGCGGCTACATGGAAACCCTGCTCAACGGTGGCGTGGTGCAATTGACAGCGTTGGGCCTGATGCTGGCTGAAGCGCTGGTCAAACAATATCGCGCGGTGACGGCGGGCCAGTCGGCCCAGTACCGCGCCAGTGCCCTGGTGATCATCGGTCTGTTCATCGTCACCAACTACGTGGCGTATGTGATCCCCAATTACCGCTCCGCGGAGTTTCTGGTGTTCTGCATCCTGGCGTTGTCCTTCCGGCATCACCACGCCGGACGCAGCGTTGCCAGGCGGAGCGCAGAGTTGCAGCCGAAGGCACAACGCAGCGTATACAGTGGCGCCAGTGCCAGGGTCGTCGCCAAGGAGAAAGACCCATGTTGAAAGACGCGCCTTCCTCACCGGCTTCGGTGTGCGTGGTCATTCCGATGTACAACGCCGCCAGCACCATTGAAAAGACCCTCGCGTCCCTGATCCAGCAAACCCGTCAACCCGAGCAGGTGATCGTCGTCGACGACGGCTCCAGCGATGACGGCGCACAACGGGTCAGGGACTTTGTCGCACCTTTTCGCCTGACCTTGTTGCAGCAAACCAACCAGGGCCCCGCCTGCGCACGCAACGCTGGCATCTTCGCCGCCGAGCAAACCTTCATTGCCTTCCTCGATGCCGATGACCAGTGGCATCCGCAAAAACTGGAAATGCAGCTGGCGCTGTATGAGCGGTTGACGGCCCAGGGGCATTCGGTCGGATTGATCGATTGCTACCAGCTGAGTGTGTTCAGCGACGGCAAACAGCAACGGGAAGAACGGCGTAAATGCGGTCATCACTTTGCCGATTTCATGCGCGAGAATGTCATCAACGGGACCTCCGGCGTGCTGGTGGTGCGTGAAGTGGTCTGCGCCCTGGGCGGTTTCGATGCTTCCTTGCGCTTTGCCGAAGACCGCCTGCTGTGGACGCGGATTGCCGAGCACTGGGAAATCCACACCGTGCCGCAGACCCTGCACCGGCGCGGGGTCGACAGCGGCAACATCACCGCCCAGCCGCAAAAATACTACCCGTACAAAGTCAAATTCATCGAGCTGTTCCTGGCGCGCTACGGCGCAAGAATGACCCGGCAACAGCGAATCCATTTCGTGCTGGCCAACCATGCCGACTTCCTCAATGCCTTCTCCCGGCGCGGCGACCATGCGCAGGTGATCCAGGTGTTCCGACAGATGCTAGGGCACTCCTGGCAGGCATTGATTTTCTTCAATGGCAAGCCGACCCTGCGCTACCTTTATGCGCGGCTCAAGACGCTGCGCAAGGTGTCCTGAAGCGATTACCCCTCTATCGAACGTCTGCCCGGGTTTACCCCATGGCCAATCAACGTCTCGTCACACTGACCTGGATCTTCACCGAGAAATTCGGCCTTATTTTCTTGTCGATGTTCACCTTTGTCGTTTATGCCAGGCTCTTGTCGCCGGAAGAACTGGGGGTGGGCACCGTCATCATCGCCAGCGTCGAAATGATCGGCATCCTCTATTCCTCCGTGCTGGAAGACCCGCTGGTGCGGCTCGAGCGCCTGGATGACCGACGCATCGCCACGGCGTTCTGGGTGGCGGTACTGACCAGCCTCGTATCCATCGCAATCATTACAGGTGTGGCGGTGCTATGGCTCGATTCCGCCGCCCTGCAATGGATGACGGCAGTGGCGTCAGTGAAAATCCTGTTCACCATGATGGCGCGGGTTTATGTCGCGCAAATGCGCCGCAGCAGCAATTTCCGCATGCTGGCTTCGCGTACGCTGCTGGGCAAGGTGCTCGGCGGCGTAGTCGGCATTGCCGTGGCGCTCTGGGGAGGGGGCGCCTGGGCGGTGATTGCCCAGGCACTGGTCATGGAATTCGTTTCCATCGTGGTGCTGATGGTCGGCGACCGACGTCGCATCCCATGGGTGATTGACGGGCCGTTCCTGCGTGAGCTGCTGGCGGCCGGCCTGCCGGTGGCCATCAACACCTTGAGCTCGCAGACCCTTCAGCGCGGGGTCAATGTGGTGCTCGGCATCACGGCCGGCACCCACGCCGTCGGCATGTTCAACCTGGCACTGCGCATCATCGATTTGCCGCGCACGGCGTTCTACAACGGCTTGATGAGTTACGCACTGCCGGCATTCGCCAGGCGCAGCGCCGAACCGCCGCGATTGATCGTCTTCATCAGCGACTCGACAGCCGTCAGCGGCTTCCTGCTTACCCCGGTGTTCATCGGTATCGCCGTCACCGCAGCGGACATCATCCTGCTGATCTTCGGTGCCAAATGGGCAGACGCGATTCCCCTGCTGCAAGTACTGGCCTGTACTGCCGCCATCGGCAATACCGCCATGTACGCCACCACCGCGCTGGTAGCCGTCAACCGCACGCACCTGACCCTCAAGGCGGAGGTGGGCACCACCTTGCTGGCGCTGGCGCTGGTTTACGGCCTGGGGCCACTGTATGAAGGCATGGCGGCGGCCTTGGCGCTACTGCTGCGCATGGTGATCGTCACGCCGTTGCAGATCCGCGGCCTGAACACTGCCATCGGCTATGGCTGGGATACGTTTTTCGCCTCCAGCTACCGCAGTGTCAGCGCCTCGCTGGTCATGGCCGCAGCGGTGCTGTTGCTGACGCCACGGCTGCAGGTGCACGGGGTTGTGCACCTGATCTGCAGCATCGGCATCGGCGCGCTGACCTATGGGCTGGTGTACAGCCTGTTGCACCCGCGCTGGCCCCAGGAATTCAAATCGGTATTTACCACCCGCTGAACCCATTCCCCCCGAAATCCCACTGTGACAGGAACGCCCCATCATGCGTAAAACCACGCTGGTTACTGGCGGGGCCGGTTACATCGGCTCCCATACTACGCTGACCCTCATTGATGCCGGCCACCCGGTGGTGCTGCTCGATAACCTCTGCAACAGTTGTCGGGAGTCGATCACCCGTCTTGAGCATCTGACGCATCGACATGTCGACTTCATCGAAGGCGATGTGCGCGACAGCGCCTTGCTCGAAGACATTTTCGATCATTACGACATCGATGCCGTGGTGCATTTCTCCAGCCTGAAATCCGTTGCCGAAAGCCTGCAAAAACCGCTGGAGTATTACGCCAACAACGTGGTCGGTACGTTGAACCTGTGCCAGGCCATGGCCAGGGCGCACGTATTCAAACTGGTGTTCAGCTCTTCGGCCACGGTTTACGGCGACCCCGTGCACACACCGATTGCCGAAGACCTGGGCACGGGCAAACCGGTCAACCCCTATGGCCGAAGCAAGCTGATGATCGAAGAACTGCTCGAAGACCTGGCGCAATCCGACCCGCGCTGGAGCATCGCGCTGTTGCGCTATTTCAACCCGATCGGCGCGCACGAAAGCGGCTTGATCGGCGAAGACCCCCATGGCCGGCCCAACAACCTGTTGCCCTGTCTGACCCAGGTCGCCATCGGGCGGCTCCCCGAACTCATCGTGTACGGCAACGACTACCCCACCGTCGATGGCACCTGCGTGCGCGATTACATCCATGTGGTCGATGTGGCCGAAGGTCACCTGAAGGCGTTGCAGATACTGCAGCACAGCCCCGGCATCCATATCTGGAATCTGGGCACCGGCACCGGTTACAGCGTTTTGCAGATCATCCACAGTTTCGAAGACGTGACCGGCATCAACATCCCCTACCATTTCGCCCCGCGCCGTGCCGGTGACATTGCCCAATGCTGGGCCGACCCCAGCAAGGCCGGACGCGACCTGGGCTGGTGCGCACGACGTAATCTGGAACAGATGATCATGGACACCTGGCGATGGCAGTCACGCAACCCCTATGGGTACCATTCCCGGCTCGAGCTGCCGGCAACGGTGGCCATGAAGTAAGGGAGCCTGGACATGATCAGGGAGTGTCTACTCATCGTTATTCTGGCAACCATGATGTTCGAGGCGACAGCGGCGCCCGCCCGCCCCCCCGCCGATGGCCTGGTGCTGTGGCTCGACGCGGCCGATGCCTCGAGCATCAGCCTCGATGAACATCACCGCGTGCTGCGCTGGAAGGACAAATCCGCCCGGAACAACCCTGTGACCACGGACGAAGCATCGGCCAGCGCACGGCCCGACTATGTGAGCAATGCCCTCAACGGTCATGCCGTGGTGCGATTGAAGGGTTCGGCGGCGTTCAGCGCCAAGGCGTTGCGCACGGCAAAAGGTCCGGTCACGCTGTTGATCGTGTCGCGGCGACTGCCGGAACAGGCCGGTGGCAAGGCCTGGCAGCGCCTGTTCAGTTCGCGTCCGCACCGGGCCGACAACGACAACGTGGCGCCGAACTTCGGCATCAGCGTGCAACAGACCACCGCCTACGAGCCCACGCTTGCCTTCCTCGAAAGCAGCGATGTGCCGATCGGCCCCCTCGCCGTGGGCCGCAATGTGGTGGGCACCTCTGAAATCCTGCGCGGCGACATCGCTGAAGTGCTGGTGTACGACCGCCCGTTGTCCACTCAGGCCGAGCGTCAGGCAGCGTTTGAGTACCTGGCGAAAAAATGGTCGGTCGCCATCCCGCCGCAAGCCAAGGCCTGGACCCGAACCGGTCCGCTCGGCCCGGTGCCGCAGCACACCCACCCCAACCTGCCACTGTCCGATCAGGCCAATGCCGGCCACTGGCGACTGGACACGCGCTTCACCGACGATTTCAACGGCACTGCCCTCGACCCTAAACGCTGGCACGTCAACGACGCCACCGGCACCGATTCACTGGGACGCAAACCGGCACTCTTCACCCCCGACAACGCCCGTGTCAGCAATGGTTATCTGAACATCACCTTCCGCAAGCAGGCCTTGCCCGACAAATACCTGCGCCTGGGCTTCAAGGACTACACCAGCGCCATGGTCCGCACCATTGAACGCGGCGATTACGGCTACTACGAGGCCCGGGCCAGGCCCATGAATTCGGCGGGTTCCAGCGCATTCTGGCTGGCATGGACGGGGCTTGCCGACAACGCCACGGAAATCGACATTTTCGAGATCGGCGGCAAAACCAAAGACGCCAGATTCGACCGCTTGTACAACATGAACGCCCACGTCTGGGCGACGCCGACCAGTACCGCGCACTTCAGCGAAGGCGGCAGCTGGACCAGCCCCTGGCGCTTCGCCGCCGCCTTTCATGTGTATGGTCTGGACTGGCAGCCCACCACCCTGCGCTGGTACGTCGATGGCGTGCTGGTCAGGGAAGCGAAGAACAGTCACTGGTTCTTCCCGATGCAAATCGTCTTCGACAGCGAAGCCATGTGGGATTGGTTCGGCGTGGTCAACGATGCTGATCTGCCCTCGACCTTCAGCATCGACTACATCAAGGTCTGGCGGCGCGGTAATTAGTCGCCGGGGACTGGATCGCAGGTTAATTGCTGGCGACGTGAGCGACAGTACCGGCGGTGACCAGTGCCTTCAACGACGCATCGAACTGCTTCAGCGCATGCACTTGCAATTCGGTTTGCTGATTGATCTGCGCGGCGATCTGCGGCGCGGCCTTGCCATGCACCCACACCGACGGCATCTGCTGTGCCTGCGCGCCTTCGGCCTGACCGATGTATTGCAGGTCGGCATCGTAGAACTTGGCGATAAACCGCGCTTCGACCTGGTTGTTGCGTTTGGACACCAGGCGGTTGTAGGTGTCGAGCATCACCACCACATCCGGATGGGCCTGCACCGCCGCGTCGAGGTTGTCGTAGACCGTCACCGAAGCGAATTCCTTCTGTAACGACCCCATCAACCAATTGATCGCCCGCTGCGGATCGGAGCTGTCGACGAACGCCTTGGCGATCTGCGAATTCATCTCGGGATTCTGCGCCCCCTTGACCGCCACCGCGTGGTAGCTCTCAAGGTATTGCTGGGTATTGAGGGTGTTTTCGCTGTACAGCACCGCCACGGATTTCGCCTGCTGCAAACTCGCAGCGCTGTCGGCGATCGGCAGGAAACGGCAGGACAAATCGGCAGCCACCGCCGGTGCGGTAGCCGCCACGCTGCCGCTGAACACGGCGATAAAAGCCAGCAAGGTCGACATTCTCATCGCGCTGATTCCTTCAATGGCGAGATAGGTATGACCCTATCCTCCTCTGATGACAGAAAAACAGAACTTGCATTCTTTAATGATGGGTATCGATGGAATGAATGGTAGTTATGAGGATAGCTCCTCTTGAAACGAACCGCGCTTGATACGTCACTGTTTCCCGCTTGTTACCTCAGCGCCCCTGTTGTCACTTCTGCACCGCCGGACCGGTCAATACAGTAGGGCCTTCGGTGGGTTTTCAGGGTTAACGGCCTGCCGGCCCTGCCCTGCGCCGATCCCCCCATCACGGAAGAGGTGAATCATGCATTTCGTAACCGTTGAGAAAAACGACAAAAGCGCCCCATCGGGGGCAGACATGAAAAAAGCCATGACTGATTCTGGCGGTACACCGATTGAGGTAACCGGGGACAACGCGGCCCGTAAACTGACGTTTACCGGTACCGTCAACCACAACACGTATCAGAACAATCTGAGGAAGGTGGCGGACGGCAAGCAAAACAGCTGGAATTTCGTCTGGGCCGACGCGGCGGCCAACAGTTCGGCTGCCTGATGATCCCAGCAGGGCGGTCGAACAACCGCCCTGCTGTTTCTGCGCGTTGATACAACCGCGTTACCTGCCTGTAACGCCAAGACACTTAGCCACCCTGCCCCCTGCGCCTAGAGTGAAGCCCTCAATGGATCGACAGGGCTGACTGCCCACCGCCCATTGATTGCCCAACACACCACCAAGGAAGAGGGAAACCATGAGCAAATCCATCGCTGTCAGCCAACACAGCCAGCAGCTTCACAATGATGTGCAAGAAGCCGTCAAGTCGATCATGGGTGCAACGCAACTGAAGGCGCAGGATTACAACAAGGTACTGAGGTCCACCCTTGCGGCGACACAAAAAGTCGTCACCATCGAGATTGCCTCCGGCGATCTGACTTTGCTCAAGAAGTCCGGCTACAAACTGTGTTTTGCCAAGAAAGTGGGTGACGAAGACTACAACGTGGTCTGGCAGTCCTATGTCGCTTACCTGAGCAACAACGAATTCAGCTGGACTCCGCAATATCAGCTGTTCGCGTCCAATGTGTTCAAGGAAAACGTGCAAGTCAAAGTCTCGACCAACATCGTCAACATCGGTCTGGGTCAAACCTCGACGCTCGCCGATTCGGGCCTGTTGAGCCAGGCGGTGACGGGGGGGCCAGACACTTCGTTTACATTCGTGAACAACTACGCGCCGATTCACCCAGGGGTCAACCAATTGTCCACCGGTATCGATGGCAACCAGGTCAGCACGCCCATCTATGTGGCGGTCAATCCAGTGGTGACCGGCAATACCGTGCTGACCCCGGTCGAAACCATCCTCGTGTGGTTCGAACAAAACGTGCAGACGAGCACCATGTTCAGTTCCTCACGCTCCAAGGCGATCGAAATCGACCTGACTTTCGAAAACACCGCCGGTCGCCTTTACGAAGACGGTAAGTGGAAAACCATCTGACCCAAGCACCGGGGGGGCAACCACAGGGTTGCCCCTTCCCTTCAGTTGTCGTCCATTGCGCTGCCAGCGAAATACCCTGTCAGCGAGCGACAGATCGACTCCGCCAAATCCTCCTGGGTCGCAATGCCATAAGGCTGATTGCGATCGAACTGCGCCGACCAGCGAATCCGCCCCTGCGACACATCCACCAACCGCAACGATGCCCGTACCCGCGCCGGTTCCACCCGCACGCTGCCCTCCAGGCAATAGCTGTAGCGACCGCCACGCTTGGGGTCCGGCGCTTGCACGCTGTTGCGTGCCACCCGCATCAACACATGGCTGCTCCCGGTCTGCGCCTGTTCGAACGACTCGAACAAGCGACAACTCAACTCCTCGCACAAGCCACGGGTGAAGTCATCGCCATCGCGGGTGATGCAAGTAAACGGCTGGATCTGCAGCACCGGATGGCGTACGCCGATCCCCTTAGGTCGCAGCCGCTGATACGCCAGGCGATAACAACCGAGCGGAATGCTCAAGCGCACCGGGTCCTGCTGACCGCTGGTGGCGTAATGCGCCGCGAGCTTGCGCCGTAATCGCCCCACCTGCACCCGCACCACCGGATCGTCGCCGGTGCAGTAAATCGCCGGATCACGACGAAACACCGCGATGCCGATGGCGTGCTCGGTAAGCGGTGAATGGGAAGACTGCAGGTCGTGCTCCACCAGAAAACGCAACAGACCGCCCATCCGCCTGGACTTGGCAAACAAGGGGCTGGCCAGCAACGACGCCAGCACCCGCTCCATCTCTTCGCGATCGAGGGGCTCGGGAATTTCAGCCGCACTCGAATCGACCATTCGTTTGATCTCCATCGCCTGCCTCCGTGCAGGTTGCCGACAGGAATAGATGTCGTACTCCGTGAATACACCTGCAACGTGAGCCAGAAACAGGCTCGGGCGTTGCAACGAGCAAGCGTAGCAGCCGTGATGGGATCGGGAGGCGATTGCACTGATAGCAACCTGACATCCGACGAACGTTCAAATCTGGAGGGCTGTAAAATCCGTAACGCCGAAAACGACATCAACACCGTCACCAGCATCGCCCGGATTCTGCTTCATGTAGGAGCGAGCTTGCTCGCGAAAAACGTCTGGACAACGCGATCATTCAGACAGCACGCGTTATCGTTGACGTCCATCGCGAGCAAGCTTGCTCCTACAGAGAATCTCCACTCGGTCTCTCGAGCGGGCGAACACCGCGAAAAGCCAAAGCGATGCGGCCTGGCAGCCGACCTGGCTGTTGTGGATATACCTCGGACCAAACTGTAGGAGCTGGCTTGCCAGCGAAAAGGGTGGCTCAGTCGACAAACTTATTATCTGAAACCGAAGAAACGGATATGTACACCATCCTTTATTGAATCTATCTGCCCCCCTTTATGAGGCAACGCTTTCAACCAGACCGTCTACGCTCACCCCACAGGATCCAACTCCCTGCCGCAAGACCCGACTATTTCCACACACTGGAACTCACTATGCCCCGCCTCCTGCTGACCGCATTGACGCTGTTCGCTTTGAGCCTTCCGGCACACGCTGCGGTCACCCCCTTCCCTACCTCCTTTCGCACCCAGGACATCCCCGTCGAAGGCGCAACCATGCACGTACGCATCGGCGGCAAAGGCCCGGCTGTGGTGCTGCTGCACGGATTCGGCGACACCGGCGATATGTGGGCACCGCTGGCCGCCGATCTGGCACGGGATCACACGGTGGTGGTACCGGACCTGCGCGGAATGGGTTTGTCGTCGATTCCCGACGGCGGTTATGACAAGAAGACCCAGGCCGGCGATATTCGTGGGGTGTTGGCGGCGTTGAAGATCGAGCATTCGGTGGTCATCGGTCACGACATCGGCACCATGGTCGCGTTCGCCTATGCCTCGCGTTATCCGGAGCGTACTGATCGTCTGGTGGTGATGGATGCGCCAGTGCCGGGCATTCCACCGTGGAACGAGATTGTCCGCTCACCGATGCTGTGGCATTTCGACTTCGGTGGACCGGATATGGAACGATTGGTAGCCGGCCGGGAGCGGATTTATCTGGACCGCTTCTGGAACGAGTTCGCGGGCGATCCCGCCAAGGTCGATGCAGAGATCCGCCAGCACTACGCCAAGCTCTATGCCCGCCCCGGCTACATGCACGCAGCCTTCGCGCAATTTCGCAGCATTCGTCAGGATGAGGTCGACAACAAGGCGTCGATGGCGACGCGGTTGAAGATGCCGGTGCTGGCAGTCGGCGGGGAGAAGTCCTTTGGGAGCAATGAAGCGATCGTGATGCGTAACGCCGCGGACAAGGTCACGGAGGTGGTAATACCGGGGGCCGGGCATTGGTTGATGGAAGAAGCGCCGACACAGACTATTGCGGCGATTCGTAACTTTATTGCTGGTCAGGCGCCTGCGACTACGCCTTGATCGCCATAATTCATCCCCACTCATGTCGTTTTAATTCTGAGCCAAGGCCAGCGGGCCCTATAGCTTTCCGCCATCTGCCCGAACAAATCCGGCTGTGGGTTTTTCGGGGCATTTCGGGCACAAAAAAACCGCATCGCTGCGGTTTTTTTTGGTTGCCTACGCTGTTCATCCGGGCGTTGCTGCACTTGCTCAAAGACGTAACAAGCACTTGCTCAATGGGATTTCTTCGTGCCCGTCATGCCAGTCTTGCTCAACCCTTTCGCATTGTGGTCGCCCGGGGTCGTGGCCGCAATGGCGCGGGCTTTGGAGAGGCCGCGGGTATCTTTGGAATGGGCGATACCGGACGTCGTTGTGCCATGCCCGTTATCGTCATTGCGCTGACTGCCAAAGTGATTGCCGCTGATGCCGTGGTTGCGAGTAGCCTTGCCGGCGTGATCGCTGGCCAGTCCTTTGCCATGACCATTGCTGGTGGAGTTGCCGGCGTGATCCGAGCCGTTGCGCCCGCCACCCACGCCTGCACCATGACCACCACCATTTCCGCCAGCGTTTCCGCCACCATTGCCTCCGCCGTGGCCACCACCACCACCACCACCATCTTTAGCGTGTGCGGAATTGATGATGGACAGGTTAGCGGGCAGTAATGGAGCGGCTGCGAGCATCAGGGCGCAGGACAGGACGGCGGCGAGACTTTTTTTGTTTAAAAGCATGATTGCTTCCGTAGGATTGATTTCGCGTGCTGTATGACGCGATAACCCCCTGACAGTTCAAACGCTCGCGACAGCCGGTGCCCAAACGTCGCTTTCGAGAATGTGGTCGAATCGCCTCGCCCCTCAAACGCTAATCAAAAGCCCCGTTGAGCACTTCATAAATGAGCCCGGTGGCCAGCGCGACCAAAATCAAGTCCGTGCCTGCCTGTTGCCATTCGTACCCGTCATAATGTGGCAATCTGCCGATCAACCGACCATCGAGCTTTTTGGCAATCCCCGGTGGCAGCGGTTTGCCTCGAGCGAGGTTCTTTTGAATGCCGGGAGGCAAGGCCGGACCAGGCGTCCAATAGTCGCGATAGCCACCGACAATCCCGAGAACGCCGGCGCGATCGATACTCGGGCCATGATCCCAATCACTGCCCCCTGACTTTTTACCTTTATTTCCATGTCCGCCCTGGTTGCCGTGGTCCTGCGTATTTTGCGGGTTTCCCTTGGCATTACCCTGGCCCTTTCCATTGCCGGGATCGGCCCATGCGGTCACTGGGCCGGTGACCATTGCAAGGCATGTAACAGCTGCGATCAATGAGCGGGATCTGTGCATGAGTCGTTCCTTCAAGGCAGGCCAATTGCTGTGAACTTTAGACGTTGTTGAAGACGGAACCGCGCACTTGTTCACGTTTTCGAAACTCTATCAGCGCCGATCCTTGATCAATCAGGGCGCCATTGGAGAGGAAATCCCGATGAACAATAGACCACTGCTTTTACTCGTCAGCCTTGGCCCCACACTGGTATTCGCAGAAGGCTGCGACGTGCTGACCCGATCCCAAAGTCCCTCGGTTCCCGTCGTCGAAACCCACAGTTGCTACGAATATGAAGGCATGCCGGTCAACGCGATTGACTGGTCGTGCAGCAACGAGGGCAGGGATATGCTGACCAGCACCCGGAAAAAAGTCGAAAAATGTGCCGATCTGTATGAGGCCACCTGCACCGCCACGCTGACGCAAGAATCCCTGGCCAACCCACACGCCACCAGCAAGGACAAGAACAGCAATGCCCTGAACATTCCGGATAATGCTCAGGTCACGACTTATTATTACGGCGCGGAACACATGGATCAGGCCAGGATCGATTGCGAATCAGGGGGCGGGCAATGGAAGGCAAAATAGCCGGTTCACGCCCGCCGTCAGAAGTTCGCCGGCGTATTCGCGCTGATAATCTCGGCCTCATCCGCCCCAATATTCCGGAACTTGTGCGGCAGCGTCGTCGGGAAGTAATACCCGTCTCCGGCGTTCAATACACTGATCTGACCATCCACGGTCAACTCGACTGTGCCACGGGTCACAAGCCCGCACTCCTCGCCTTCGGAGTGCACGATCGGCTCTTCCCCGGAACTGGCGCCCGGCGCGTATTGCTCGCGCAGCAGGCGCATCTGCCGACTCGGGACGGAGGCGCCGATCAACAGCAGGCGCAGGCCATGGCGGCCCAGGTCAGGTTGTTCGCTGGCGCGGAAGACGTATTGGTGTTCGCGCGGGGGCTGGTCGAAGGTGAAGAAGTCCGCCAGGGACATGGGGATGCCTTCGAGCAGCTTTTTCAGGGAACTGACCGAGGGGCTGACGCGATTCTGTTCGATCAGCGAGATGGTGGCATTGGTGACGCCGCTACGCCGGGCCAGCTCGCGCTGGGAGAGTTTGTAGCTTTCGCGTACTAATTTGAGTCGTGAGCCCGTATCCATGACAGCCTTATGTGCCAACCTGCAGGAACGAAATTGCTCGCTCCCGCAGTGATAATGGAAGGGTGGAGAGCAGGCGCGGATAACGCCGTTTTCCGGTCCCGGAAACGTGAAAGGCGGCTATTAAATCACGTTTGTTGGTGTTGCAAAGCAGGTTCGATAAACGGCAGAAAAAAACTTCCGCCAGTTCTGATACTGCACCACCTGTGGGAGCGAGCCTGCTCGCGAAAGCGGTGTGTCAGGCGACATCGATAGTGGCTGATATGGCCTCTTCGCGAGCAGGCTCGCTCCCACAGGGTTGTTGCGGTGTTTCAAGTAAATAAAAAGCCGGCGGTACCTTTTGGGGCGACCGCCGGCGAGGTAACGCTTAGATGCCGAAACGGTCGCGCAGCGAGTAGTACACGGCGCCCATGGCGGTGAGCGGCGCGGAGAACGTGCGCCCGCCAATCATCGGCATGTGTGGCAGGGAAGCGAAGGCGTCGAAGCGTTCAGCGTCGCCGCGGATCATTTCCGAGATCAGCTTGCCGGCCAGGTGCGAGCAGGTAACGCCGTGGCCGCTATAGCCCTGCATATAGTAGGCGTTTTTCTCGATACGGCCGAATTGCGGCATGCGCGACATGGTCAGCAGGAAGTTGCCGGTCCAGCGGTAGTCGATCTTCACGTCCTTCAATTGCGGGAAGGTCTTGAGGATTTTCGGGCGGATCAGTTGTTCAATGTCGTCCGGCTCGCGGGCGCCGTAGACCACGCCACCGCCGTAGAGCAGACGGTTGTCGGCGGTCAGGCGGAAGTAGTCGAGCAGGTAGTTGCAGTCTTCAACGCAGTAGTTATTGGTGATCAGGCTCTTGGCCTGTTTCTCCGTCAACGGCTCGGTGACGACGATCTGCGAACCGCACGGCATGCTCTTGCTGGTGACACGGTTGTCCAGGCCTTGCGGCAGATAGGCGTTACCGGCGATCAGCAGGTACTTGGCCCGCACCACGCCTTTGGCGGTGCGCACGGTGATCGGTTCGCCGTAGGTGATTTCCACCGCCGCCGATTGTTCGAAAATCTTGCCGCCCAGGCCGATGATCGCCGAGGCTTCGCCCAGCGCCAGGTTCAGCGGGTGAATGTGCCCGCCCTGCATGTCCAGCAGGCCGCCGACGTAGTTGTCGCAACCCACTTCGCGCTTGATGTCCGACTCGCTGAGCAGGGTCAGGTTCTTGTTGCCGTAGCGTTCCCAGCTTTTCTTCTGCTCGGCCAGGCCCTTGAACTGCTTTTTGTTCAGCGCGGCAAAGATGCCACCCGGACGATAATCACACTGGATGTCGTAGTGCTGTATGCGCTGGCGAATGATGTCGGCGCCTTCGAAGATCATGCTGCCGAGCACTTCTGCGGTCCTGTCGCCATAGCGCTCTTCGATGACATCGACGTCGCGGCTGTAGGAGTTGACCAGTTGACCGCCGTTGCGACCGCTGGCGCCGAAGCCGACTTTGGCCGCTTCCAGCACGGTGACGCTGTAGCCCGCTTCGGCGAGGAACAGAGCCGAGGACAGGCCTGTGTAGCCGGCGCCGATCACGCAGACGTCGCATTCCACCAGTTCTTCAAGTACCGGGAAGTCGCCGGTGAAGTTGCGGGTGGCGGCGTAGTAGCTGTTTACATGTTTCATAAGATTCTCCGATGGCCACCAGCTCAACCGGCGGCCGCCGCTTTTATTGTTGTTAGAGCTTGATCCAGGTCGCCTTGAGCTCGGTGTACTTGTCGAACGCGTGCAGCGATTTGTCCCGACCGTTACCCGATTGCTTGTAGCCACCGAACGGCGCGGTCATGTCGCCGCCGTCGTACTGGTTGACCCAGACGCTGCCGGCGCGCAAGCCACGGGCGAAGGTGTGGGCCTTGCTCAGGTTGCTGGTCCACACGCCTGCCGCCAGGCCGAAGATGCTGTCGTTGGCGATTGCCAGGGCTTCTTCAGCCGTGTCGAAGGTGATCAGCGACAGCACCGGGCCGAAGATTTCTTCACGGGCGATGGTCATGGCGTTGGTCACGCCGTCGAAAATCGCCGGTTCCACGTACAGGCCGCCGGTGTCCTCGAGGGTGCGTTGGCCGCCGGCGATCAGCTCGGCGCCCTGCTCGCGACCGATGTCGATGTAGCGCAACACGTTATCCAGTTGACGCTGATCGACGACCGCGCCAACCGTTGTTGCAGGATCCAGCGCGTGCCCCGGTTTCCATACCTGCAAGGCTTCCACCAGCAGCGGGATGAATTGGTCGCGGATCGAACGTTCCACCAGCAGGCGCGAGCCGGCGGTGCAGACTTCGCCCTGATTGAAGGCAATGCCGCTGGCCGCTGCCTGGGCGGCCACGCGCAGGTCCGGTGCGTCGGCGAACACCACGTGCGGGCTCTTGCCGCCCGCTTCCAGCCAGACGCGCTTCATGTTGCTTTGCCCGGCGTAAATCATCAGTTGCTTGGCAATCGCGGTGGAGCCGGTGAAGGCCAGCACATCGACGTCCATGTGCAGCGCCAAGGCCTTGCCGACGGTGTGACCGTAGCCTGGCAGGACGTTAAACACGCCTTTGGGAATGCCCGCTTCCAGCGCAAGCTGCGCGATGCGGATCGCGGTCAGCGGCGATTTTTCCGAAGGCTTGAGGATGAACGAGTTACCCGCTGCCAGCGCCGGGGCGAATTTCCAACTGGCCATGATCAGCGGGAAGTTCCACGGCACGATGGCCGCGACCACGCCGGCCGGTTCGCGCGTCACCAGGCCAAGCTGATCGTGGGGCGTGGCGGCGACTTCATCGTAGATTTTGTCGATGGCTTCGGCGGTCCAGCGGATCGCGTTGGCGGTCGCCGGGACATCGACGTTCATCGAGTCGCTGATGGGCTTGCCCATGTCCAGGGTTTCCAGCAGCGCCAGCTCTTCCCGGTTTTCCAGGATCAGATCGGCGAAGCGGATCAGGATACGCTTGCGTTCCACCGGAGCCAGGTTGGCCCAGACGCCGGACTCGAAGGTACGACGCGCAACGGCAACAGCGGCGTTGGCATCGGCTTCGTCAGTGCTGGCGACGTTGGCCAGGAAGCGGCCGTCTACCGGGCTTACGCATTCGAACGTGGCGCCACTGGCGGCCGCGCAATATTGACCGTCGATGAAGGCACGGCTTTCGATGTTGAGGGACTGGAAGCGTTGCTCCCAGTCGCTGCGAGTGATTGTCATGGTTGTGACTCGACGCAGGGGAATAAGTGATCGCAAGACCTGTGGGAGCAAAGCTTGCTCGCGATAGCGGTGTGCCAGGCAACATCAATGTTGATTGATCCGCCGCCATCGCGAGCAAGCTTTGCTCCTACAGGTTTTTGTGTCTGGCACTGTGGGAGCGAGCCTGCTCGCGAAGGCGGAGTGTCAGGCGACATCCATGTTGAATGTGCCGCCATCTTCGCGAGCAGGCTCGCTCCCACAGTTGATCGGTGTTGTTCGTCTTAGACGGTATGCAAGTACCAGTTGTACTCAAGGTCCGAGATGGAGTTTTCGAACTCGGCCAGTTCGCTTTCCTTGCACGCCACGAACACGTCGATGTACATCGGGTCGATGTATCTGGCCATGACTTCGCTGTCGTCCAGCTCACGCAGTGCATCGCGCAGGTTGTTCGGCAGGCTTTGCTCGTTTTGCTCGTAGCTGTTGCCTTCCACCGGCGAACCCGGTTCGATCTGGTTGGTCAGGCCGTGGTGCACACCCGCCAGCACCGATGCCAGCAGCAGGTACGGGTTGGCGTCGGCACCGGCTACACGGTGTTCGATGCGCACGGCGTCCGGCGAACCGGTCGGTACACGCACCGCCACAGTGCGGTTGTCGATGCCCCAGCTCGGCGAGTTCGGTACGTAGAACTGCGCGCCGAAACGACGGTACGAGTTGACGTTCGGGCAAAGGAACGCCATCTGCGCCGGCAGGGTCTCGAGCACACCGCCGATCGCGTGTCGCAGCGCGGCGTTCTGCTCGGGATCCTCGCTGGCAAAGATGTTGTTGCCTTCCTTGTCGAGAATCGAAATGTGCACGTGCAGACCGTTGCCCGCCTGGCCCGGATACGGCTTGGCCATGAAGGTGGTGTCCATCTCGTGGTCGTAGGCGATGTTCTTCACCAGACGCTTGAGCAGGACCGCGTAATCGCAGGCCTTTATAGGGTCGGCCACGTGGTGCAGGTTGACTTCGAACTGCGCCGGGGCGCTTTCCTTGACGATGGCGTCAGCCGGGATGCCCTGTTCTTTCGCACCTTCAAGAATGTCCTGCAGGCAGTCGACGTATTCGTCGAGGTCGTCGATCAGGTACACCTGGGTCGACATCGGACGCTTGCCCGATACCGGCGAACGTGGCGATTGTGGACGCCCGTTCACGTTGTCCTGGTCGATCAGGTAGAACTCCAGTTCGAACGCGGCGCAGATGGTCAGGCCCAGGTCGTCGAACTTGCGCACGATATTGGCCAGCACTTCACGCGGGTCGGCGAAGAACGGCTCGCCTTCCAGCTCGTGCATGGTCATCAGCAACTGTGCAGTCGGGCGCTTCTGCCACGGCTCGATGCTCAGGGTGCCGGGGATCGGGTAGCAGATCCGGTCGGAGTCACCGATGTCCAGACCCAGGCCGGTGCTTTCCACCGTGGAACCATTGATATCCAGAGCAAACAGAGACGCCGGCAGGTTAATGCCTTTCTCGTAAACCTTGTGGAGACTGGTGCGTTCGATGCGCTTGCCGCGCACCACGCCGTTCATATCCGCAATCAGAAGGTCGACGTACAAAACCTCAGGATGTTTCTTAAGGAATGCGTTTGCTTCGTTGAGTTGAACGGCACGCGAGGGGACCGACATGAGGCACCTATTAAGCTGTTAATTATTATGTTCACCGCCCTTTCACGTAGCCAGTCAATCCGAAAGGCAAAGTGAAGTCAATAGCGAACACTCAGCCTTTCAGCGTTTATTTTCGGGCCTCTCAGGAGTACGAGAGTGCCAGATTGGCCGCCAAACACGCGTAAACCCTGAAGATCGGACGTGCGGCGTTTAGAATTTTTTACATGAGAGTTGTTAATTAAAATCAACAAGGCTAAGCTCCGGAAAAGCTCGTTCAAGTGTGAAACTTCGAGGTGATAAAAATGGCATTCAAGCCATTGATCGGCGTTACTGCGTGCGTCAAACAGATTGGCCTGCACCCCTACCATGTCAGCGGCGACAAGTACTTGCGTACTGTCAGCGTTGCCGCGCTGGGGTTGCCCGTCGTCATTCCTTCCCTGGCTGAACTGACCGAAATCGAGGATCTGCTGCCGCAGCTCGACGGTCTGTTGCTGACCGGCTCGCCATCGAATGTGGAACCCTTCCACTATCAAGGCCCCGACAGCGCTCCCGGCACGGAACACGATCCCCAGCGGGATCGCACCACCCTTCCCCTGATCCGTGCGGCCATCGCCGCCGGCGTGCCGGTACTCGGTATCTGCCGTGGCTTTCAGGAGATGAACGTGGCGTTCGGTGGCAGCCTGCATCAGAAAGTCCATGAACTTCCCGGCTTCCTCGATCATCGCGAAGCCAACCACCCGGACCTGGCCGTGCAATACGCACCGGCCCATGCGGTCAAGGTGCAACCGGGCGGTGTGTTCGAAGCCCTGGATCTGCCTGCGGTGTTCCAGGTCAATTCGATTCACAGCCAGGGCATCGACCGATTGGCCCCCGGCCTGCGCGCCGAAGCCGTGGCTCCCGATGGTTTGATCGAGGCAGTCTCGGTGGAGAACAGCAAGGCCTTCGCCCTCGGCGTGCAATGGCACCCGGAATGGCAGGTCCTGGACAATCCGCCTTACTTGAGCATTTTCCAGGCGTTCGGCGAAGCGTGCCGGCAACGGGCGGCGCTGCGGAACGCGCGCTGACGTAAAGCACTGAACATCAATTTACTGCCCCCGCGGGTCATGCGGGCGTGCCTTTGCGCGCCCGTCGCCCGCGACAACAACACACTGCAATAAAAACAAGTACCGCAGCCAGGAAGGCGGCACCGGATAAACCCGGCTGAAACGGTAACCCTGTAGGAGCAAAGCTTGCTCGCGATGGCGACGGATCAACCAACATTGATGTCGCCTGATGCACCGCCATCGCGAGCAAGCTTTGCTCCCACAAGAGCCAGAGCCGGGTTTGCAAACAACTATTAAGTCGGGCCGCGTTGGCCTGGCGACTGAAACCTGTTGGGAGTTTCACATGGCAAACGCCTCCAGCATTTACAGGAAGGCCCTTGAAGGTCACCAGGCACCGAAAAAGGTGTTGGTGAAAGTCGATCGCGTCACCAAGAAATTCGACGAGACCACCGCCGTGGACGATGTGTCCCTGGAGATTCATCAGGGCGAAATCTTTGCCCTGCTCGGTGGTTCCGGTTCCGGCAAATCGACGCTGCTGCGCATGCTCGCCGGCTTCGAACGCCCGACCGAAGGGCGGATTCTGCTCGACGGCGTGGACATCACCGACATGCCGCCCTACGAGCGGCCGATCAACATGATGTTCCAGTCCTATGCCCTGTTCCCACACATGACCGTGGCGCAGAACATCGCCTTCGGCCTCAAGCAGGACCGTTTGCCCGCCGCTGAAATCGACGCCCGCGTGGACGAGATGCTGCGTCTGGTGCACATGACCCAGTACGCCAAGCGCAAACCCCATCAGTTGTCCGGCGGCCAGCGTCAGCGCGTGGCCCTGGCCCGCTCCCTGGCCAAGCGGCCGAAGTTGCTGTTGCTCGACGAACCCATGGGTGCACTGGATAAAAAGCTGCGTTCGCAAATGCAGCTGGAACTGGTGGAGATCATCGAGCGCGTCGGCGTGACCTGCGTGATGGTGACCCACGACCAGGAAGAGGCCATGACCATGGCCCAGCGCATCGCGATCATGCACCTGGGCTGGATCGCCCAGATCGGCAGCCCGGTCGATATCTACGAAGCACCGGTCAGCCGCATGGTCTGCGAATTCATCGGCAACGTGAACGCCTTCGACGGCCAGGTGGTGGAAGACCTGGAAGGTCACGCGATCATTCACAGCCCGGACCTGGAGCAGAAGATCTACGTCGGTCACGGCGTCAGCACCTCGGTGCAGGACAAGTCGATCACCTACGCGATCCGCCCGGAAAAACTGCTGGTCAGCACCACCAAGCCCGACACCCGCTACAACTGGTCCAGCGGCAAAGTGCATGACATCGCCTACCTCGGCGGTCACTCGGTGTTCTACGTCGAACTGCCTGGCGGCAAAGTCGTGCAGTCGTTCATGGCCAACGCCGAACGCCGTGGGGCACGTCCGACCTGGGACGATCAGGTCTACGTGTGGTGGGAAGACGACAGCGGCGTGGTACTGCGCGCATGAAAACCTTCAATCAGCAATTCCTGCGCCTGGTGCCCAGCGGTCGCAAGATCGTCATCGGCATTCCGTTCCTGTGGCTGTGCCTGTTCTTCATGTTGCCGTTCTTCCTGGTGATGAAGATCAGCTTTTCCGAAGCAGCCCTGGCCATTCCGCCCTACTCGGAGATCTACACCTACGCCGAGCAGAAATTCAATCTGCTGCTCAACATCGGCAACTACACGTTGCTGGGCGAAGATGAGCTTTACATCTCGGCGTACCTCGGTTCGTTGAAGGTCGCGCTGTTCAGTACGTTGATGTGCCTGGTGATCGGTTTTCCGATGGCCTACGCCATCACCAAGGCGAGCAAGGAAGCGCAAAACGTCTTGATGCTGCTGATCATGATGCCGACCTGGACGGCGATCCTGATCCGCGTCTATGCGTGGATGGGCATCCTCAGCAACAACGGTTTGCTCAACGCCTTCCTGCTGTGGACCGGGCTGATCGATCACCCGATCGAGATCCTCAACACCAACACTGCCGTCTATATCGGCGTGGTGTATGCGTATCTGCCGTTCATGATCCTGCCGCTGTACGCCAACCTGGTGAAGCACGATCAGAGCCTGCTGGAAGCCGCATCGGACCTGGGTTCGAGCACCTTCAACAGCTTCTGGAAGATCACCGTGCCGCTGGCCAAGAACGGCATCATCGCCGGTTGCATGCTGGTGTTCATTCCGGTGGTGGGCGAGTTCGTGATTCCGGAACTGCTGGGCGGCCCGGAGACGCTGATGATCGGTCGCGTGCTGTGGCAAGAGTTCTTCAATAACCGCGACTGGCCGGTGGCGTCCGCCCTGGCGGTGGTCATGCTGTTGATCCTGATTGTGCCGATTCTGCTGTTCAACCGCAGCCAGGCCAAAGAAATGGAGGCACGGGGATGAAACGTTTCGGTTTCTCGAAAATGATGCTGTGGCTCGGCTTGTCGTTCATCTACCTGCCGATGCTGATTCTGGTGATCTACTCGTTCAACGCCTCGAAGCTGGTGACGGTGTGGGGTGGCTGGTCGTTCAAGTGGTACGCCGGCCTGCTCGACAACTCGCAACTGATGGGCTCGGTGGTGCGCTCGCTGGAAATCGCCTGCTATACGGCGGTTGCCGCCGTCGCACTGGGAACACTGGCCGCGTTCGTCCTGACTCGGGTGACGCGCTTCAAGGGTCGCACGCTGTTCGGTGGCCTGGTGACCGCGCCGCTGGTGATGCCGGAAGTGATCACCGGTCTGTCGCTGTTGCTGCTGTTCGTGGCCATGGCGCAATTGATCGGCTGGCCGATGGAACGCGGCATCGTGACGATCTGGATCGCTCACACCACGTTTTGTGCCGCCTACGTGGCGGTGGTAGTCTCCGCCCGCCTTCGCGAGCTGGATCTGTCCATCGAAGAAGCGGCCATGGACCTCGGGGCCAAGCCGTTCAAGGTGTTTTTCCTGATCACCATCCCGATGATCGCGCCGTCACTGGCGGCCGGCGGCATGATGTCCTTTGCCCTGTCCCTGGATGACCTGGTACTGGCGAGCTTCGTTTCCGGCCCGGGTTCCACGACCCTGCCGATGGAAGTGTTCTCGGCGGTGCGCCTGGGCGTGAAGCCCGAGATCAACGCCGTGGCCAGCCTGATTCTGCTGGCGGTGTCGATCGTGACCTTCATGGTCTGGTACTTCAGCCGCCGCGCCGAAGCCAGCCGCAAACGGGCGATTCAGGAAGCCATGGACCAGACCGCCAGCGAATCGTGGCAGCAACCTAAGAAGCAAATGGTAGAAGCAACGGCCTAGCACCACCCCCTGTAGGAGCGAGCATGCTCGCGATGGACGTAAACGATAACGTTGGCTACCTGAATGAACGCGTCGTCCTTGAGTTTTTCGCGAGCAGGCTCGCTCCTACACGAAGTGTGATTTGAATAAAAAAGAAATGGAGTTGTACCGATGAAAATGTTTGGCAGGACTCTGCTGACACTGTCCTTATTGGGCGCGATTGCCACCGGCGCCCAGGCCAATGACAAGGTTCTGCGCGTCTACAACTGGTCGGATTACATTGCCCCGGACACCGTCAAGAAATTCGAAGACGAGACCGGGATCCAGGTGACCTACGATGTGTTCGACAGTAACGAAACCCTTGAAGCTCGCCTGCTGGCGGGCAAATCAGGCTACGACATCGTCGTGCCGTCCAACAGTTTCCTGGCCAAGCAGGTCAAGGCCGGCGTCTATCGGGAACTGGACAAATCCAAACTGCCGAACTGGAAAAACCTCAACACGGTGCTGTTGAAGAACGCCTC
The DNA here is from genome assembly GCF_003634475.1 of Pseudomonas sp. WPR_5_2. Classification (NCBI taxonomy): domain Bacteria; kingdom Pseudomonadati; phylum Pseudomonadota; class Gammaproteobacteria; order Pseudomonadales; family Pseudomonadaceae; genus Pseudomonas; species Pseudomonas sp. WPR_5_2. The sequence goes on from NZ_RBLA01000001.1 coordinate 983,309, forward strand.
CGCCAGTGATCCGGATAACGCCCATGCGTTCCCGTACATGTGGGGCTCGATCGGCATTGGTTTCAACCCGGACAAGGTCAAGGAAGTGCTCGGCGCCAACGCCCCGACCAACTCCTGGGACTTGCTGTTCACGCCGGAAAACGCGGAAAAACTGAAAGCCTGCGGTATCAGTTTCCTCGATTCGCCAACTGAAATGCTCCCGGCCGCCCTGCACTACCTGGGCTACCCGGTGAACGATCAGGACAAGCAGCACATCAGCGAAGCCGAAGCGTTGTTCATGAAGATTCGCCCGTCGGTGGCGTACTTCCATTCCTCGAAGTACATCTCTGACCTGGCCAACGGCAATATCTGCGTGGCCGTCGGTTATTCCGGCGACGTGCTGCAAGCCAAGGCCCGGGCCCAGGAAGCCGGCGACAAGGTGAAGATCGACTACAGCATCCCCAAAGAAGGCGCCGGCAGTTTCTACGACATGGTGGCCATCCCGCGGGATGCGGCCAACGTCGAGAACGCCTACCTGTTCATGAACTTCCTGATGCGCCCGGACATCATTGCCGAAATCACCAACAGCATCGGCTACAGCAACGCCAACGCGGCGGCAACGCCCTTGGTGGATGAAGCGATTCGCAACGATCCGGGCTCGTACCCGTCGCAGGAAACCATGGCGACCTTGTATGCCATTCCTGATATGCCGATCGGTGTGCAGCGGGTGATGACCCGGGGTTGGACCAAGGTAAAACTCGGCAAATAGTTCACTCAGCACGGCTGTTGAATCTGACACCGCTTTCGCGAGCAGGCTCGCTCCGACAATGAAATGCATTCCCCTGTGGGAGCGAGCCTGCTCGCGAAGAGGCCGGAACATTCAACATAGAAATCAGGCTTAACTTTTTCCGTTCACGCAGCGCCTTACCACCGCTGCGTCGCTCACCTGGCTCCTCGGTTAAGGTGAAGTTTGGCGCCCTTGGGCGCCTTTTTTTCGTTTACGCGTTACCCAGCGGCCACGAGGCCAGCGCCAGGTAGCGGCCCTTGTGGGATTCGAACAGAGCGAAACGGTCGGCGCGCAGGAAAAACTCCGGTGGCGTGGCGGACTCGGGCACCGGTGCGCGAAAGTCACGCGCCAGGGTCAGGTGCGGGCGAAACTCCCGTGGCGCATCTTGCGGCGCAAACGGCAGCACGGCCTGTTCCAGGTCATACACCAGCCGCAACAATGCCGGCGGCGCCTGCTCCGGCGCCAGGACCAACACCCCTGCTCTGCGCCATACATCGAGCCGATCCAGCACAACGGTCAATCGCTCGCCCGAGGTACGGATGGACGCGGCCGCCTTACAGATATCGGCAATCTGCGCCGTACCGACCGACCCGAGGAATTTCAGGGTCAGGTGGAAGTTCTCCGCCGGTACTGGCCGCCCGTTCCTCAGTTGCAGCGCGCTACGCCATTGGGCGATGGCCTTGCGTTGCGCCGGCGCACAGTCCAGGGCAAAAAACAGCCGTTTGAATGGCTCACGGGATTCGTCGCTCATGCGTGGCACCTCCTGACATCCAAGTTATAGTTCATGCAAACGCTAAAACTGGAGGGGGCCATGCGAGAAATCATCAGCAAAGAGCCATGGTGGGCCGTGCCACCGAAACCCGGTCAGGACGAGTTCGAGCTGGAATGGGGCTGGCTGGTTCACTACAACGAAGGTGAGCCGCGCTTCGAGTTCGTCAGGGAACGGCCCACGGACAGCGAGATTCGCAACCGCAAGAGTTGCAGGATCACCCCTTCATCCGAGTGATCCTGCGGTGGTGGTTCACGCCTTCACGATCGTTTCAAAACCGCCGAAGATCATGCGTTGGCCATCGAACGGCATCGGATTGGCGTCCGGCTGCATTCTCGGGTCGGCCATCATTTTTTCCATCGCCGCATCGCTGGTGGCCTTGTCCGGCCAGATGAGCCAGCCGAATACCACGGTTTCGTCTGCCTTGAGTTTCACGGCCATCGGGAACGACGTCACCTTGCCGTCAGGCACATCATTGCCCCAGCACTCGACCACGCTCAGAGCCCCGTTCTCCTTGAAAATCCCGGCAGCGATTTCGGCGTGCTTCTTGAATTTTTCACGATTGGCGGTGGGCACCGCAGCGGCAAAAGCATTGACGTAAGACATGGGTGTTCTCCTTGAGCTCACAGGTAAATACGTTCATGGGTTGATCTGCTGATTAGTCGATTGGCTCGGCTGCGATTCGACATGATCGACGGGCAGGCCGACCGGCGGTTGCGCGCTGGCAGCCAGGCTGCCTTCGATCTGCCCTGCCATGTACAGGGTCCCGGCCATGACACCGGTGGTCGGGTTCTGCACCAGCTTGGTCCAGGCCTTGTCGAACGTGTTGCCCAGACTGCTGCGAATCAGCGCTTCGCTGTCCGGCCGGTCGGCGGATTGAATCAAGGCACGAACCCCCGCGACCCCGACGGTAATCAAGCCGCCCGCGAGTTTCCCGGCGGCCGCCGCCACGGCACTGGCCGCCCCTCGTGGGGCCATTTCAGCTTCCATTCGTCGGCTGGCGCGCCTGGCCACCGGCGCCATGGCGATGTCGGTTGAACCGACGCCCTTTTCGCCCCCGGCCTTGTGGATTTTGTCGATCAGCGCGGCGTAGGCCGGCAGGTTGTTCAGCGGTTCGGCGTACACGATCTGGTACAGCGAGGCGTTGCGCGCCGGTGGTGGCCCGAGGGCAATCGCCGGGATTTTCTGGATGCGGCCATTGAGCTGAGCCATGGGTACGCCGTGGCGCTGGGAGATTTTTTGCAGTTCTTCCTTGAGGATGTCCACATAGAAGGCAGCCGCCAGGGTGAGAATCGCATCCGGATCAACCTCCAGCGCCGCCGGAGCCAGCACTTTTTCCTGATATTGCTCCAGCAGATAAGCGGCCAGGCGCTTTTCCGAAGCATCCTGTTCACCCTTGGCGCTGATGGTGTACCAGCTGACTTTCATCGACAGCCATTCCTGGGTCCAGTAGCTGCTGAACCAGGGAATGAAGTTTTGTTCGGTCAGTTCGTAGACCCGCGTGCGCCAGTAATCCATGGCGCCGCGGGCGTAGATTCTGGTCTGCTCGGTAGCCGACTGCGACGCCTCGACAATCTCCCGGTCCACCTGCTGCCAGGTGCTGGGCGCAACCATGATCTGCGGCGTTTCCACCGGCGCGCGAGGCGCCGTGACGCAACCCGCCAACACAAGCAATACAGCGACGATCAACGAACGCAGGTTCAAGATCGCGGCTCCTGAAAGTCTGCACCGAACCGAATGCCCGGTGCTTGAAAGGCCCTGATTTGAGTATAGGTGCGGGCCGTTGCCCATTTGGTTTTGCGGTGGTCTTTCGGGCGCCATCGCGGGCAAGCCCGCTCCCACAGGGATCAAGGGTGTTCACAACTCTGTATTCCACCACTGACCACTGTGGGAGCGGGCTTGCCCGCGATGGGGCCCGGGAGATCACCCACAAAACCGACCATCACTTGCATCGATATTCAACATCGCCACGAATGCCTTCCGCCTGACGACCGTCAGCGTAGGATCAATCTCAACCCAACACGAAACCTGTAGCGGAGGGTCGAATCATGCTGATCCATCTCCTGACCTGCTTGGCCCTGACGGCCTTCACGTTGACTGTATTTGGCTGGTTCGTCCTCTCCCAGGAGCGCACGTCATGATCAACGAAGTCACCCTGTCCGTGAGCTTCCCGGTATTCGGCAACAACTACTACTCGCAGCCATTCGAGTCTCGTAAAGTGTTGACCCTGGTGTTCGACAAAAAATTCGAAGCAATGCTGATTCCATCCGCCGGCCAGCACTTCAACAACGAAGTGGTCGGGCTCAACGATCAGTTCCGTTTCCTCAACGATGTGCTGGCCGAGCATTTGCTGGCGAGCGAGTTCGCCGCTAGCGCCTGCCGCAATCAATACTCCTGAGCAGATGGCCCAGGCCGTCGGCAACACAGGTCGGCGAGGCCGGGGAAAAACGTTCCAGCAGGCGGCGGTTATCGGCCCGTGAATGCCTGATATCACCGGGACGCGCCGCACTGTAGTTCAGTGTCAGCGGCCGCCCCAACAGCTCGCTCAACAGCGTCGCCAGATCATTGAGGCTGGTTGATCGGTTGAACCCGACATTGACCGCCTCGATGCCCGGTTTCGGCTCAGCAACCGCTTTTACCAGGATCTTGACCAGATCACCGACGTACACAAAATCCCGCGTTTGCTCCCCATCGCCGTAAACGGTAATGGGGAGTTCTTTTTGCCCTCGCTCACTGAAAATACTGATGACGCCGGAGTACGGCGATGACGGGTCCTGACGGGGTCCGTAAATATTGAAAAATCGCAGGATGACCGGTTCGAGGCTGTGCTGGCGGCGATAGAAGTCCAGAAAATGTTCGCTGGCCAGCTTGTCGGCCGCATAGGGCGTCAGCGGATTCTTGGGCGTGTCCTCGGTGATGGCGGTGCCGTCACCGTTGTTGCCATAGATCGCCGCGCTGGAGGCATAGACCACCCGCTTGACCCCCGCCTGACGCATGGCCTCGCAAATGTTCAGCGTGCCGACGAAGTTGCTCTGGTGCGTGGCGACCGGGTCGTCGACCGACGCCTGCACCGACGCCACCGCCGCCAGATGCACCACCGCGCTACAGTCTTTCATCGCCCGCGTCACCGTCGGCGCGTCGGCGACATCCCCCACCACCAGGGACAAGTGGCAGCAATCAATCGGTAAGTTCGACAGTTTTCCTGTGGAAAGGTCGTCCAGCACCCGCACGCCGTAGCCGTTTTCAAGCAGTGCTTCGACCAGGTGCGAACCGATGAAACCGGCACCGCCCGTCACCAGAATTCGCTCTGTCATGACTATTTACTCCCCTGCACGTTGGTGTCGGGTCGATACATGGCAATGAAGTCGCCCAACTCTTCAATGAACTCACGGCTGTCGGTGACCATTTGATCCCAATCAGTCGGAAAGCGGACATTCAACGGCAATTGATCAATGCGCCAGCGCGGCGGCAATGGGTGATCGAACCGGGCGGCGACCTGCAAACCCATCTCGCTGGCGGCAAATGGCCTCCGCAACACCGTCGGCGTACGACCGGCACTGTCCACGGACTGGACCACCCGGGCCGTCAACCATTTGCCGTCGGGCATACGCACGCGCAACGGCTGGCCGATCCCGGCATGGCTGATATTGAGCGGTTCCAGATAGATCCACAGCAGCGGCTCCTCCATCTGTTCGATGCGCATCAGCAAGGTGCCGGCGCCGACGTTTTCGCCGGGGTTGACCAGCACTTCCGCCACCCGCCCGCTCTGCGCGGCCGTGACCGGCAGCGCGGCGAGGCGCGTTTGCAACCACTTCTGCTCGGCGTTGCGTTGAACCTTGTCGCGCTCCTCGCTCAATGGCTGATTGGCCAGTTGCTCGCGGCGCTCGAACGCCAGCAAGTCGGCCTTGAAACTGTCGAGTTCGGACTGGGCCGCCAGCACTTCGCCACGGGACACGGCGCCCCGTATCACCAGATCCTCAAGCACCCTGATGCGATCCTGCGAACGGGCAATCCGGGTCTGGAGCAACTGGCGCTCACGGCCGCCCAGTTTGGCATTGCTCGCCCGCGCGGTGTCCGGCGGGATGGCGGCGAGTTGCGCAAGCCGGGCTCGCCATTCGGGGTTATCGAGATTGGCCAGGGGTTGATTGACCCGCACCTGGTCACCGGCCTTGACGAACAATTGCTCGACCCGTCCGGCATCCCGGGCGCGCACCTCCAGAATCGGCAAGCGCAATTGCGCCGGGGCGTCGATCATCAGCATGCCGTACACCAGCTTGCCCCCCAGCCAGATCAACGGACTCGCCACCAGCAACAGGATCAGATACCAGCGCACGCGAAACGCCGCGCGCTTGCTGGGAGCGTAGAGCACACTCAAGCCCTGTTCTTGAGTCGGGTTCAACTCCTTGCGACTATCGAAACGAATCTTCATCACGGCTCACCGTTTTGGAAAGTCTCGCCAGGCCTGCCAGTCGATGCCGGCAATCCCCAAAGGTTGCAGTTGTTCACGCCAGGCGTTGGTCTGGTGTTGCAACTGTTCGGTGGTCGCGCCGGCCCAGGACTCCGTGGCGTCCAGCTGCGGCTCTGTGCTCTGTGCCAGGCGAAATTGCAGCGCGGGCCAGCGTTTGGCGATCTGCTCGGCCATTCGCGCACTGTTTTTCGGGTTGCGGGTGTAGATCATCAGGCTGACCTGGCGCACCCCCGTGTCGGGCAGCGCACAGGGCACACAGGTTTGTCCGGGTTTCGGCTCGGCGAACCAGCGAGGGTGGCTGGACATTTCTACCGGCCAGGGGCTCTGCGCGGCGGCCATGCGCAAGGTCTCAAGCAGGTTTTTCAAGCGTTGATCGGGGACGGGAACGCCCAACTGCTCGACTTCCAGATCCAGGTGCAGGCTGGTGAAGGACAGACCCTTGAATTTCGCCAGCAGATCGGTGAGCTGATGGCGCCCTTCGGGTTCGATCCATTGCGGATCGCCCAGCAACAGGCTCACTTGAACCCCCTCTCTGGCCGCGTCCCGCAGCAATTGCTCCAACCCTTGGCGGGTGGTGCCCAGATCCCGAATCTGAGCCGACTTGAGGCCCAGGTAGATCTTGTCCATCCCGGCCTTGCGCAGCGCCGCCAGTTCAGTTGCCCGCTGCCCGGGATCGAGCAGCGTTTCGCTGTCCCACACGTAACTGGCCTGGGACCATGTCGACGGCGCCGCCTGCGCCATCAACGCGGGCGGTAACCACAGCGCCAGCGCAAACAGTATCGATCGCATATCAAAACCTCGTGGCTCGCTTGAGTACCCACCAGGGCGCCATCGAGCTTTCTTCATGCCCGCGACGGAACATCTCGTTGAGCATGGCCACCGCGCTCCAGCACCGCAGGATCAGCATGAACAGCGGAAAGACCGGCACCAGTAACCCCAGGGTCATGTCCTGCCGGGGTCGGTCGGAGACCATCAGCAACATGGCGAAGAACAACAGCGCGGTGATCATCAGGTACAGCAGATAGACCAGCACAAACAGAAACAGCAGCGTCTTGCCCGGCAGAATGAACAAGGCGAGCAAGGTGTAGCTGAAGATGAGGAATGGCAGTACCAACTGAAAAAAGAACCCCGTGAGCAGGATCATCACAAAGGTCGGCCAGCCCAGTAAGCGCGGGTTGATGTTGTGGTTGTGCTTTCTGATGTAGAGAAAATACAGGTCGCCGTCCCAACGCAATCGTTGCATCAGGAACTGCCTGAGCGTAGCCGGCGCGTCGGTGTGCCCGACCGCCTCGGGCTCGAAAGGAATTCGCAGGTCGTGGCGTTTGAAATAGCTTTTGATGCGCAACGTCAGGTCCAGGTCTTCGGCGGTATGGGTGTTCCAGCCACCGATTTTCACCAGGAAACTGCGCCGGAACGCGCCAAAGGCTCCCGAGACGTTGTTGACCAGGTTCCATTCGGACAGACCGATTTTCGACATGTGAATCGACAACAGGTATTCCAGCGCCTGCATCGCGGTGACCCAGGATGACCAGGCATTGCGTACGCGCAGGCTGCCGGCCACCGCCGGCACCGAAGGGTCCTCGAAATGCCGCACAATGGAGGTGACCATGTTGTTGTCGAAGGACGTATCACCGTCGAGCGCCATCACGATTTCACCGCTGGCCAGCGACAGGCCGGCGTTCAATGACGACACCCTTCCGCCACGCTGCCATTTGGCGATCGGCCGCAAATGGCGCCTGGGGTACAACTGCGGATCGACGTCGAAACTGCGCACGGCGCTGAGTGTCGCCTGGTTCATCGTGGCGCCATCCACCACGGGAATCATCTCGATGTGGCCCTGGTACGTCTGCTCGCACAAGCTCAGCAGCGTGGTCTGCACATCCATGCCTTCGCTGTAGCAGGTGATGATGCAAGAGACTCTCGGTCGATAAATGCTGATCTTCGGCACCTGGCTGCGTCGCCGTGTGAACCAGCGCAAGACCCCGAGCATCACCATGATCATCAGCGGCAGTTCGAACATCAGGAACAAGGGGAAAAGCATGTAGAACAAGCGGCTCAATCCATCCGAGCCCATGAGCGAAACCATCAGGTTGTAGAGTTGCTCCATCAATGGGCTCATGGTGCGTCACCCCAGCTCACTGGCCAGACGGGCCAGAAGCAGTTCGCCATCTTCCTGATCGAGCAGTTCCTCGGGCGCCGTGATGCTGATGACACGCAGGGAAATGTCGCTGATCTCCGGTGCGGAAAACAATTCCGCGACCTTGCCCAGGCGTTGCTTGACGATGGCCAGGCCCTTGGCATCGGTATGGGGCAGCATGATCCAGAAGAACTCCTCGGTGCTTCGCGAGCAGCGGTCCGTTTCCCGGACGGTTTCCTTCAGCCGATCGGTCACGCTGTCGATGAACGCGTGACCGCGTTGTTCACCCAGGCGCGACAAGGCCCCGCTCAGATTGACGAAGCGCAGGCCGATCAACGAAAAGGCCGGCTCCGGGTAGCGGCGCACAAGCTGGATTTGCCAGGTCAGCAGGTCATAGAAATCCTTGCCGCCCAGCAGCGTGAGTCGACCGAAGTGCTGGGCCGAGCGATCACTGAACTCCTGGCGGCAGCGGAAACGACCGGCCTCGGTCAGGCGGAAATCCCTGATCTCCCGCACCCGCAACTTGTCGGGGGTGTGCGACAGGCCGCAGTCCAGGCAACGGGCCTGCACTTCGGCATCGACAAAGAACGCCTGGCACGACCGACAGCGATAGTTCTCCATCGGGCGGTCGTAATCGCTGCCGATGTGGCGCAAACGGTTCAGGCAATTGGGGCACAACAACACCCCGTCCTTGAGGAAGGATTCCTGGGGGCCGACGTGACCGCAGGTGAAACAATGCAATGAAGGTTGCCGGGAAATGTCCAGGGCCTGGCATTCGGCGCACACATCGATGTAATTGAGCCGGCCCGAGCCGCAGTCCGCACAGAGGCGAACCCGGTCGACCAGAACGCCCTCTTCCAGCCAGTCCTGTTGCGCCATCAGACTCAACCAGACAAACGAGTTGACTTGCTCGTTGTCCGCCAGCGCGTCCAGTAACGGATAGCGATAATGCTGGGGCACTTCCGGGTCGCGCAGGGCATAGATGCGCGCATCGTCGCGCAGCCAAAGCCAGGACAGCACCCGACTTTCGAAGCGCTCCGGGGCGGCCTCTTTATTGAACAGGCGGAAGCGTTCCAGCCAGCTCCGCCAATTGGTTTTGATTTCGTTGGAGTCGACCGGGCACGCGCCATCCCCCAGGGCTTCGCACCAGGCATCCTGATCGCGGCAGCAGTAGATGAGGGTGTAACGATAGGGGCGGATGGAGCGCAACTTGCGCAGGAATTTTCCCGCATGGGTGCCGGGCATATCCAGCAGCAGTACATCAAATGCGGCGACAGCCAACAGGCTGGCAAAATCGGCAAAGTGTGCAATCTCGGGAAGATTCAGGCTGGGAACTCTATTACCGAGTATCGCGATTCGCGGATTTGAAATCGGCATGACATACGCCCTCTACAGGAGACCGAGAAGTGCGATTGACAGGAGATACCAACACTAGCACCGCATCAGAGAAGCGCATGCTTAATTGTGAAGTTATTTTTTGACAGTCCGACCGCCGAAAACTCTTCAGACAATTCAATGAATTTTTGTAAATCTTAGCGCGGGGCAATTTGATCGAAAGTAAAAACGAGACAAATTTGAAATTATTTATTTTTCAATCAGTTAAAATAACTAGCCAACTAATAACCTCACCCATAAATGATTGCCAATCAAATTGACATCATTGATAGCGTTGCGCCATTTGGCAGTACCTGCAATTCGAAACCAGTTGCACTCGGCTCTTTTCATTTACGACCAACGGCCGCAAATACAATGCAACACACTATAAGTTCAAATTATTTTTATATCAAAATAACAGTCTTTTATTACCAAACCAAACAGTAATACCCATCACTATTATCATCAGCTTATCAGCCATTATTTCAATATCAAGTTCATGGCACTCGATAGATCATGCAACTTGTTTATGGGTGCGTCCTTATGCGCAAACTTCCCTGAGACAGCCGCGCAACCAGCGATGCACCGGGTCGGCATCCAGCCGCGGATGCCACAGCATGGCCACGGTAAACTCCGCCAGGGACAGCGGTAGCGCAAAGCTGTGCATGCCCGCGCGCAGGTTGGCAGTGTGGCGTTCCGGCACGCTGGCGATCAGGTCGCTGGCGCGGGCGAGCGCCAGTGCAGTGGAGAAGCCGGCGACAATGGTCACGATCTGTCGCGCTAGACCAAGGGGCGCCAGGGCTTCATCGATCGGTCCCTTGTCCAGCCCGCGGCGGGACACACTGATGTGGCTGCCCGCTGCATAACGTTCAGGCGTGATCTCACCCTTCCCCAGCGCATGCCCGGCACGCACTACGCCGATGAAACGATCCCGAAACAAACCCTGGGTCCGCAGCTCCGGGCCAGCGGCGTGGCCGACGACACCGGTTTCCAGATCGACCGTGCCATTACGCAGTGACGTGCTGTCCTTGTCGGGTTTGTGCACGAAACGCAGGCGCACACCCGGCGCTTCTTCGGCAATGCGTGCGATCAGCGCGGCACCGAAGTTTTCGACAAAACCTTCGCTGGTGCGCAGGGTAAAAGTGCGCACCAGCTGTTGGAGGTCAGGCTGCTCGGCCGGGCGCAGTACCGTTTCAGCCTCCAGCACAAGCTGACTGACCCGCTCACGCAACGCCAGTGCCCTCGGCGTCGGCACCAGGCCGCGCCCGGCCCTGACCAGCAGCGGATCGCCCGTGGTTTCACGCAAGCGCGCCAGCGCCCGGCTCATGGCCGACGGACTCAGGCCCAAGCGCTTGGCGGCCCGCGCCACGCTGCCCTCGGTCAGCAGGACATCCAGTGTGAGCAGCAAGTTGAAATCGGGCGTCGACATGAAGGGCACCGTGGCTCAGTGAGATGGCGTCAGACGCACGTATCAAGTGCAACCGATGCGCCTTCCGCCATGTTAGGCGCGGGCGTAGATTTGCGGTAGCTCCAATCGGGAGTGGCCAGAAAAGAGGACCCCCATGGATTCCACAGCAGCTGTCACAGAAAGCAGGGAACGGACATTGTCTGTCAGGTGGGCGCTGGCCAGCCTGTCGCTGTCGATGTTGTTGTCATCCCTGGGCACCAGCATCGCCAATGTCGGCCTGCCGACACTGGCCCAGGTCTTCAATGCGTCCTTTCAACAGGTGCAGTGGATCGTCCTCGCCTACCTGCTGGCCATCACCACCCTGATCGTCAGCGTCGGTCGCCTCGGTGACCTCATGGGTCGGCGGCGCCTGCTGTTGACCGGGATCGCTTTGTTCAGCCTGGCTTCGGCCTTGTGCGGCCTGGCGCCGAGCCTGGAACTGTTGATCGGCGCGCGGGCGCTGCAAGGTCTCGGCGCGGCGATCATGATGGCGCTGACCCTGGCGTTTGTGGGCGAGACGGTGGCCAAGGACAAGACCGGCAGCGCCATGGGTTTGCTGGGCACAATGTCGGCCATCGGTACGGCGATGGGACCGTCGCTCGGCGGTGTGCTGATCGCCGGGTCGGGTTGGCGGGCGATCTTCCTGATCACGGTGCCCCTGGGCTTGTTGACCCTTGTGCTCGCCCATCGCTATTTGCCTGCCGATCAGCACCGGGCAAAGACCGCTCGGGCCGCGTTCGATCCACTGGGCACCCTGCTGCTGGCCCTGACGCTCGCCGCCTATGCGCTGGCCATGACCCTCGGACGTGGCCATTTTGGCGCGCTGAATATCGCTCTGCTGCTGTTGGCTTGCGTGGGTGTCGGGGCGTTTGTGTGGGTGGAGAAGCGTGTCGCCGCGCCGTTGATTCGCTTGGCGATGTTTCGCGATCGGCCGCTCAGTGGCAGCCTTCTCATGAGCCTGTTGGTGACCACGGTGATGATGGGCACGCTGGTGGTCGGGCCGTTCTATCTGGCGCAGGCCCTTGGCTTGAGTGCCGTCGAGGTCGGGCTGGTGCTGTCGGTCGGGCCCTTGGTCGCCGCACTGACCGGGGTGCCTGCGGGGCGCATTGCCGACCGCTTCGGTGCCCGGCGCATGACCCTCGCCGGGCTGGTCGCCATCGCGCTCGGCTGCCTGCTGTTGTCGGTGTTGCCGAGCACCTTGGGTATCGGCGGCTACCTTGCACCCATGGTCGTGATCACCCTGGGTTATGCGGTGTTCCAGACCGCCAACAACACGGCGGTGATGGCCGATGTCCAGCCGGAACAACGGGGGGTGGTGTCCGGATTGCTCAACCTGTCGCGTAATCTGGGGTTGATCACCGGGGCTTCGGTGTTGGGGGCGGTGTTTGCGTTGGCTTCGGCGACGGTCGTTACCGCGCCCCCGCAAGCTGTTGCCCACGGCATGCGCATAACATTTGCCGTGGCGTTAGGCCTGATCGGCGCCGCGTTCATTGTAGGAGCGATGCTTGCTCGCGATGGACGTCAACGATAACGCGCCCTGCCTGACTGACCGTGTTGTCCGGGCGTTTTTCGCGAGCAGGCTCGCTCCCACAGGTTCGCAGTCGAACTGGGCGGGACGGCGGCCTGCTACTGCTTGAGGATAAGCAGCGGCGTGTCTTTCTTGACGACGTAGGTCGCCAGTTCCGAGGCCTTGCCCTTGCCGATATTCTTCGCGACATGCACGGTGCCTGCCGGGATGTACAGGGATTCGCCGGCATTGAGTACAACGTTCGGCTGCCCTTCGAGTTCGTACTCGAACGTCCCTTCGATTACGTAAGCCACTTCAACACCAGGATGGGCATGTTTGGGCGACACCACGCCCGGATCGAAATCGACGCGCACCTGAATGACTTCGCGCCCCTCTACATCAAGGTCGCGATGGACCAGGTCGGTGCGCTTGATGCCTGTCTGCCAGCTCTTGGCAGGGGCTTGGCCAGCATCGGCGGATGGTTGGGTTTCCTGGGCCTGGGACAGGCCGGCAAAAGCGGTCAACGCGGCCGTGACGAAGGCGACGCCAAGCAGGCGGGTGGCGTTGGTCTGGTTATTTCGGGACATCGCAGTTCTCCAATGAGCGCCGGGTAAAAAGCGCGGGATGCCGTTGTGGGGCTACGCCATTACGCGGTCGTCATGTATCGCGTTCGTGTCGCGCAGGGACTGTTTTTGTATGCGCAAGTCGCTGTCGGCGAGGGAGATACGTTCAGATACAAGGGCCTGATTGGTCGCCCTTGGCGTGCAAGGCGGTTTCGCCCGGCGTCCCCCCCTGCGAGGGTGTCAGGCCTTCATTTCGGCGGCCAGCACATTTACCATTGCCGCTGCCGGCATGGACCGTACCAGTGGCGCGCCCTGCCCGGCCCACTGCACGGCGAAGTCGCTGTTGGCCCTGGCCGCTGCGGCGGCATTGAGCGCCTTGTTGGCGTCGTAGGCGATGGGATAGTCCGGCAGCGCCGGGGCATTGGCCTCAAGGCTGGTGAAGTTACGATTGACCATGCCCCGGGCAGGTCGGCCGGAGATGACGCTGGTGACCCTGGTTTGATGAGCACGCGGGCCTTTCAGGGCTTCCCGATAAACCGCATTGGCGGAGGATTCGGGACACAGAATGAATGCCGTACCCAACTGCGCGGCGCTGGCGCCCAGCTGCATGACGGCCTTGATGCCGGCGCCATCCATGATGCCGCCCGCCGCGATCACCGGCAGTCGGGACGCTTCGGTCAGCACACGCACCAGGCCAAGGGTGCCCATCTCGCTGTCCTGCTGCGGATCGAACACCCCGCGATGTCCCCCGGCTTCGTACCCCTGCGCCACCAGCGCATGCACGCCAGCCTGCTCCGCCTGCTGCGCTTCGGCCAGGTTGGTCACGGAACACAGCAGGACGATACCGGCGTCCTTGAGTGCATCGATGGCCGGTTGCGCTGGCAAGCCGAAATGGAAGCTGACCACCGCGGGCTTTTCTTCCAGCAGCATGTGCAGCATGCCGACGTCCTCGACGAACGAGGTGTAGATCTCACGCAGCGAGGTCGGCGCAGTGGCGTCGAACTCGGCGAAAAACGGCGCGAGGAAACTCAGCCACTGCGCTTCACGCACACTGTCTTGCACCGCAGGCGCGTGGCAGAACAGGTTCACATTGAACGGCTTGTCCGTCAGCGTCGCGGTCTCACGCAACATGGCCCGCGCCTGTTCGACGTTGCTCGCCCCGATGCCGATGGAGCCGAGCCCGCCGGCGTTGGACACCGCGGCCGCGAGCCTGGGGGTGGAGACGCCCACCATGGGCGCCTGGATGATGGGCAGTTCAATGTCTAAAAGGGACAACAAAGGGTTGGACATGAGAACACCTGAATGTCATGCGAAAAAATGAGGAGCATGGAGTCGCCCCCCCGGGAAAACGGACAACGTGCCAGCCCGCGCCAACACGCCCTCCCACCCGAAAAACTCAGTGATTACTTGGACGTCGGCATGGCAAATTCAGCGCCCTTGGCAATGCTGTTCGGCCAGCGCTGCATGATCGACTTCTGCTTGGTATAGAAGCGCACGCCTTCTTCGCCATACGCGTGCATGTCACCGAACAGCGAGCGCTTCCAGCCACCGAAACCGTGCCACGCCATGGGCACCGGAATCGGCACGTTGATGCCGACCATGCCCACCTGGATGCGGCTGGCGAACTCACGGGCGATGTGACCGTCACGGGTGTAGCACGCGGTGCCGTTGCCGAACTCGTGGGCGTTGACCAGATCGACTGCCTCGGCAAAATCCTTCACCCGCATGCACGCCAGCACCGGACCGAAGATTTCCTCTTTATAGATCTTCATTTCCGGGGTGACGTGATCGAACACCGTGCCACCGAGCCAGAAACCCCCGGCACAGTTGGCACCGGCCTCTGAACCGTCAAAGCCGCGTCCGTCGACCAGCAGCTCGGCACCCTCGGCGATGCCTTGCTCGATGTAGCCGGTGATGCGCTGATGCGCCACTTGCGAAACGATCGGCCCCATTTCGGCGGCCAGGTTCATGCCCTCGAGGATTTTCAGCGTACGGGTACGCTCCACCAGTTTCGGCATGACCTTGTCGGCGACATCACCGACGAACACCGCCACCGAAATCGCCATGCAACGCTCGCCGGCAGAACCAAAGGCTGCGCCGATCAGTGCATCGACCACCTGATCGATGTCGGCGTCGGGCATCACCACCATGTGGTTCTTCGCCCCGCCCAAGGCCTGCACGCGTTTGCCGTGGCGGGCCCCGGTCTCGTAGATGTAATTAGCAATCGGCGTCGAGCCGACAAAGCTCACGGCCTGGACTTGCGGATGATCGAGCAGCGCATCCACCGCTTCTTTGTCGCCCTGCACCACGTTGAACACACCGTCCGGCAATCCGGCTTCCTTGAACAGTTCGGCGATCAGCAGCGAGGGCGAAGGATCGATCGGACTGGGCTTGAGCACGAAGGTATTACCGCAGGCGATCGCCACCGGGAACATCCACATCGGCACCATCACCGGGAAGTTGAACGGCGTGATGCCGGCCACGACCCCCAGGGCCTGGCGCAGGGTCCAGTTGTCGATGTTGGTCGAGACCTGCTCGGTGTAGTCGCCCTTGAGCAACTGCGGGATGCCGCAGGCGAACTCCACCACCTCGATACCGCGGGTCACTTCACCCTGGGCGTCGGTGAACACCTTGCCGTGCTCGCGGGTGATCATCTGCGCCAGCGTGTCGCGATGCTCGTTGAGCAACGCCAGGAACTTGAACAGGATGCGCGCACGGCGCAGTGGCGGCGTCGCCGACCAGGCCGGGAAGGCGGCCGCTGCCGCTTGCACCGCCGCGTCGACTTCAGAGGCATTGGCCAGGGCCACCTTGGCGGTGACCGCACCGGTGGCCGGGTTGGTAACGTTCTGCCCACGGCCGGAAATGCCCGGCGTCACGCGGCCGTGAATGTAGTGTGCGATCTCTGCTGGCTGGTTGCTCATGGCGGGTGTCCCCTGCTGGTGGATAAGAGCCATCTCTTTTTGTTTTCGGGAGAGTGCCAGGCGGGATGTGGATGCGGCTGGCAGGGCCAAGGTAGGCCAGCCTTATAATCATGTAAAATGATGATTAATGATCTTATGGATCATAAATGGTGAATGCTATTTTGCACCGTGCACGGTGGGGAACCCGCGCGGGGAAATACAGACAAGCGATGGTCACACTCAGTTATCGCAGCACTCAATGCGATCCATCAGATTTGCGCCAGGCAGAGGCGCTTTTTGTCGAGCGTCGTTCACCCGTGCACCAGGTAGGCCCCTGCCGGAACCCGATGTCGCAGTTTCTTGCATTTGCCGGGTGCGGGCTGATGCCCCGGCGGGCGGTCAGGAAACCAGATTCGGCATCGACCCGGAGGCGGTAAATGGCCGCGGGGAATCCTGACCTCATCGTATGCAGGCTCTGGCTCGTCGGAAGCCATTCGCAAGTTTCCTGTGGGAAGCCTGCCAATGGTCGGTGAGTCCGATAGCCGGTCTGCCTTTACGTGAGTGAAGTTGCCAACGTCGCGCCCGTTGTCCGCAGTGGTTTGTTCTGCCACGTCCATTTCTGCTTCGTTGCGCCTTTGGGTCTCCATTTCCACCCCCTGGCGTACGGCGACCAGATCCTCTTTGGCGCTGGGTGGGGTACCCGTGGATTGGGCCTGCTGCGCCGCCTGAATCAATTGGAAGTTGCGGTTGCGTAACGCAACGTTGCGACCAACCCGCATGTTCGAGCGCGCCGCCAGGGTTTCAGCCTGCTGGTACTGCCCCTGTTGAAGACGCAATACACCGAGGTAATGCAGCGTCGCGGGATTGTTCGGCTGGATATGCAGGGCCCGCTCCAGCGTGGCAGCGGCTTGGTCCAACTGGCCATTTTCATACTGGCGCGAGGCGGTTTCGATCAGCGTGGTTGATGCACTGTTGCTTTGAGCAGCAGCGGTTCGCTCGGCAGCAACCGAACAAAACGGCGCAACGGCACAGCACACCAGGATCAAACCCGGTAAAAAACGTTTGGTTGGCATCAGGGACGGACTCGACTGATCTCGCACAGCACTGCCGAAAAACAGAACACAGTGCTCGGGGCTCCAATCGACCTGGCGAGCCCCTTGAAGTTCCCGCCCCATCATCCGGGCGTGTACCGCGTTTTCCGAACGTTTTTCATCGGAACGCCGCCCAGACCAAGCATCGCTCCTACAGACTGTCAGGGCGGAACCGTCAGTGGCCGTCGCCGCAGGATTGGATATGTACTCGATCAACAGCATTCAGGTCGGCTGTCAGGCCGCCTCGCTTTGGCTTTTCGCGGTGTTCGCCCCCTCGTGAGGCCGAGTGGAGGTTCTGCGCAGTGGGCAACCCGGCATGGATGCCGGGTTAGCCGCGCACGGCCAAGGATGGCCGATCGCGGCGGGCCCACGGAGCAGGACCGGAGCAAGGGCATGCCGAGCCACAGCGAGGCACCGAACGAAAGGGGCAAGAGCCCTTGGTTACTTGGGGCTTTTCCAAGTGACTCGCCGTAAGGGCGAAACCCTAAGTGGCCGTTACCGCAGGAATGGATATGTACTCAGTCAACAAAAGACAGGTCGGCTGTCAGGCCGCCTCGCTGGCAAGCCAGCTCCTACAGGGATAGAACAGCCAGGTCGCCGTTTCGATTGATACCCGCAAGCAGAATCAGGATCCGCTTGCGACGCGCTTTTGCAGATACTTCGCCCGCTCGGACAATCGCCGCTTCCAGTCCTCGGCCAGGCCTCGGGTGGTCGCCAGCGCCAGCAGATCATCGATCACCGGCCGGTGCGACAGCTGCACCTGCCAGAACCGGTCGATGGAAAAATGCTCGGTATGCCGTTCCAGCAGTTCGATCCCGTCCCCCGCTTGCAGGAAGCCCGGCTGAAGAACGCGGTAATACCAACCGGTGATGCGCTCCCTGGCAACGAACATTGACAGGTGCTCGGCATCAAAACGGTGGTTGATCTTCCAGCACGGGCTGCGCGGCTGGGACACCTGCAACACGCTGCTGCCGACCTGGAACACATCACCGATGTGCACGTTGCATTCACAGAGACCGAACGCGGAAATGTTCTCCCCCAGGCTGCCCGCCACCAGTTGCGGGGCGCTGTGGGCAAAAGCCTGGGCCAGGCGCGCGTAGTTCTGCGCCGCGTATTGATGCACGGCTTTTTCCGGACCGCCGTGTACCCGGGTGTCGCCGTGCTGGTCACCGACGATCCCGTGCAGCTCTACGCGGACGGGACCTTCGTGACGCCGCTTGAAGATGCCCGTGCATTGCCCCTCGGGCTGCAATACCCCCAGGCCACCGGCGAAGACGTGGTCAATTTTCGAAGTCAGTGTCATGGATCGAACGGCGCTCATTATCCGGTTTCGGTCACTTTACTAATCGTTGTCGCTGGTCGTAAAGTGATCGTTAAATATACCCATAATCACTTTTTATGATGGATGGTGACGATCATGGAAATGCGCCAACTGAAGATTTTCTGCGCCGTGGCCGAGCTGGGCAGCTTCACCGCCGCGGCGTTGCAGGTGAATACGGTGCAGTCCAACGTGACCATGCGCGTGAAAGAGCTGGAAGCGGAACTCAATCGCGAGTTGTTTATCCGCAAGAAGTCGGGGGTGGTGCTGACGTCGGCGGGCGAGACGTTCCTCGGTTATGCGCGACGCATCCTGCAGTTGACCGAAGAAAGCCGCAGCGCCTTGATGGACACCGGCAGCCCGACGGGCCTATTGCGGCTGGGCTCGATGGAGACCACCGCGGCCATACGCTTGCCGCAGGTATTGACCAAGTACCGCGAGCAATATCCTGACGTGCAGTTGTCGTTGCTGACCGGCACTACGGTGGAGCTGATCAAGGCGATTGAAGCGCACCGGCTCGACGGTGCCTTCGTGGGTGGCTTCCACCAGAACTCGGCGCTGACCCAGGAAGAGGTGTTTAGCGAAGAGCTGGTGTTGGTGAGTAGTAACCAGTTCGATTCCCTGCCCGCGCTGATGGAAAAAATGCCCCAGCAGACGGTGCTGGTGTTCCGCACGGGCTGCTTCTATCGCTCGACCCTGGAAAACTGGTTCTATCAGGTGGGGTTGGTGCCTAACCAGATCATGGAGCTGGGCACTCTGGACGGCATCCTGTCGTGTGTCGCGGCGGGTATGGGCGTGACCTTGCTGCCCAAGGCCATTGCGGAAAACTGCAGTGTGCGCCACGGGATTCGCTGGCACACACTACCGCCGGAGTTCGCCAACGTCTCCACCGTGTTCATCCGCCGCAACGACTCGATGATCACCTCGGCGATGAGTGCGTTCATTGGTTTGGCGCAACAGCAGATTGCGCGACCGGCGACGGTTTGAGTAACACCGATAACCACTGTGGGAGCGAGCCTGCTTGCGATAGCGTCGGGGCAGTCGACATCGATGTTGACTGTTCCACCGTCTTCGCGAGCAGGCTCGCTCCCACAGGGGATCTCTGTCGGTCGCAGAATTCGCGTTCACTGAAGATCAAACCTGTGGGAGCGAGCCTGCTCGCGAAAGCGCCGGGTCAGTCAACATCGATGTTGATTGTGCCGCCGTCTTCGCGAGCGGCTCGCTCCCACAGGGGATCTCTGTTGGTCGCAGAATTCGCGTTCACTGAAGATCAAAACTGTGGGAGCGAGCCTGCTCGCGAAAGCGCCGGGTCAGTCGACATTGATGTTGACTGTTCCACCGTCTTCGCGAGCAGGCTCGCTCCCACAGGGGATCTCTGTTGGTCGCAGAATTCGCGTTCACTGAAGATCAAAACTGTAGGAGCGAGCCTGCTCGCGAAAGCGCCGGGTCAGTCAACATCGATGTTGATTGTGCCGCCGTCTTCGCGAGCAGGCTCGCTCCCACAGGGGATCTCTGTTGGCCGCAGAATTCGCGCTCACTGAAGATCAAAACTGTGGGAGCGAGCCTGCTCGCGAAAGCGCCGGGTCAGTCAACATTGATGTTGATTGTGCCGCCGTCTTCGCGAGCAGGCTCGCTCCCACAGGGGATCTCTGTTGGTCGCAGAATTCGCGTTCACTGAAGATCAAAACTGTAGGAGCGAGCCTGCTCGCGAAAGCGCCGGGTCAGTCAACATCGATGTTGATTGTGCCGCCGTCTTCGCGAGCGGCTCGCTCCCACAGGGGATCTCTGTTGGTCGCAGAATTCGCGTTCAGTGAAGATCAAAACTGTAGGAGCGAGCCTGCTCGCGAAAGCGCCGGCTCAGTCGACATTGATGTTGATTGTGCCGCCGTCTTCGCGAGCAGGCTCGCTCCCACAGGGGATCTCTGTTGGCCGCAGAATTCGCGCTCACTGAAGATCAAAGCTGTGGGAGCGAGCCTGCTCGCGAAAGCGCCGGGTCAGTCGACATCGAGGTTGACTGTGCCACCGTCTTCGCGAGCAGGCTCGCTCCCACAGGGGATTATTGCCAGCCGAGCGTTCTTCGTTGCTCGTTCAGAATTCGCCCCGTCGCGGCATAGTCGGTGACGCCAATCTCCAACCGACCCGGTGCTATCGAAAGGCCTCGAGCAAGCTCCGCCACCCGCTCGGCGGCCGGCACCACACTGTGAATCTTGCCGACGCCCTGCCCCGCATACAGCGACAGCTTTTCAGCCATCCGCGGCTTGTCGATGGCCCGGGCGCCGCCACCGATGAAGCGCAGCAGGTTCCACTTGTCCCGGTTGGGGATCACCCGGTGCGGTGTGCCGTAGGTCCAGCCGAAGGAATAGCCGGTGCGGTACTCGGTGTCATCGGTGGTCGCCTCGACGATCTTCTGCTTGTACAGCGGATGCGCGTTGGACTCATCGGTGGCAATGAACGCCGTGCCCACCACCACCCCCGAGGCACCGAGCGACATCAGCGCCCGAACATCGTCGCCATGGGTAATACCACCGGCAGCCAGCACCGGCCGTCCCTCGCAAACACCGAGGATCGAGGTCAACAACGGCATGATGCCAATGGTGCCGCGATTGAGGTGACCGCCACTTTCACTGCCTTGGGCGATGATGATGTCGGCACCCTGGGCGATGGCAATGTGGGCCAGCTCCACCGACCCCGCCTGCACCATGACCACCATCCCGGCGTCTTTTGCCCGGGGGATCATGTCGGCGGAATACTTCTCGGCATAAAACAGCGACAGCAGTTTGGGCTTCTCCTTGAGGATCACCTGGAACTGCGCTTCGAAGACATCCGGGCCGCCGAACTGCGGCACCAGATTCACGCCGAAAGGCCTGTCGGTCAGCGCACGGGTTTCCCGAATCCAGCGACGCAAGGCCAAGGGCGGCAAACGCAAGCCGCCAATCACGCCCATGCCCCCGG
Organism: Pseudomonas sp. WPR_5_2; assembly: GCF_003634475.1. Classification (NCBI taxonomy): domain Bacteria; kingdom Pseudomonadati; phylum Pseudomonadota; class Gammaproteobacteria; order Pseudomonadales; family Pseudomonadaceae; genus Pseudomonas; species Pseudomonas sp. WPR_5_2. The sequence goes on from NZ_RBLA01000001.1 coordinate 1,004,601, forward strand.
CATTGGCCACGGCCCCGACCAGTTGCGGACCGGAAATCGCCGCCATGCCGCCGAGAAAAATCGGGTACTTCACGCCGCAGAGCCGGGTGACGGCGTTACCCGCAAAATCGAATTCGCTCATGACTCACAGCTCCACATGTTTGCCAAGCATCCGCTTGAGCGTGTTGTTCTTCAGGAGAAAGTGATTCTTGACCGCGCCGAAGATGTGCAGCGCCAGCCCGGCGAGAAACGCCGTGGCGCCGATATCGAACAGCCCATCGACCACCTGCTTCAACGCCTCATTGGCGGGCAGCAGGCCTGGAATCCACCAACCGCCGGGCAGCTCCACCACGTCCCCGGCCGCAGCGCGCGATGCCCACACCGCAATGGGCAACAGCACCATCGCCAAGGCCAGCGACACCGCCACCGAGCGGCTGATGATCACTTCGATGGGGTTGGGAGTGCCCACCGGCAGCGGATGGTAAGCGCTGATCCGCGCCCAGAATCGATAAATCGAAACGAGGAACAGCATCAGGCCCAGCAGGTTTTGCACCCTGCCAAGTTCCTGTTGCAGTGCCGCACTGGACGCGTGGCCGATCAACACTTGAAGGATGAAAATTGCCAGCAGCAAAAACGCCACGACCCAGTGCAATGCGATGGTGATGGGTGAAAATCTCAGGCCATTGTCTCTTAGTTGCATGGCTGACTCCTTTTGCAGAGGTCGCAAAAAAATTGGGAGCGAAGGTCTTAGTGATTGACGGCCTGCGCCGCCCCGAGCCCTGTCCGGGCACGGATCAACTGGTCGTCGAAACGCTCGCGCTCAAGCCCTGCACTGTGGCTGCGGTCGGTGACCGAGCCCAGCCAGGTGAAGAAGAACGCCACGTTCATCGAGATGATCGCCGGGTAGTCGTAGGGGAAGATTGCGTCGGTGTTGCCCAGCACCTTGACCCAGACCGCAGGCGAGAGAATCACCAGGCCGACCGCGCTGATCAGGCCGGCGACACCGCCGATCAATGCACCACGGGTGGTCAGCCCCTTCCAGTACATCGAGAGCACGAGGACCGGGAAATTGACCGAAGCTGCCACGCCGAAGGTCAGCGCCACCAGAAAGGCGATGTTCTGATCCTTGAACAGGATCCCCAGCACCACGGCGACGATGCCGATGCCCACCGAGGCGATCCGCGAGACTCGGCGCTCGTCCCGGGCATCGGCTTTGCCCTTCTTGACCACCATCACGTACAGGTCATGGGAAATCGCCGAGGTGCCGGCCATGGTCAGCCCGGACACCACCGCCAGAATCGTCGCGAACGCCACGGCGGAGATGAAGCCGAGCAGCAGATCGCCGCCCACGGCCTTGGCCAGGTGCATCACCGGCATGTTGCCGCCGCCGATGAGCTTGCCGGCCAGATTGCCCGACTCGTAGAAGGCCGGATCCTGCCCGACGATCACGATGGCGGCCAGGCCCAGCACGGCGACGATCAAGTAGAAGAAGCCGATGAAGCCCGTGGCGACGAATACCGATTTGCGCGCCTGTTTAGCGTCCGGCACGGTAAAGAAGCGCATGAGAATGTGCGGCAATCCCGCCGTGCCGAACACCAGGCCCAGTGACAACGAGATCAGCGACAGCGGGTCGGCCACCAGTTTGCTCGGCAGCAGGATTTTCTCGCCATCGTGGTGCGCGGCCACGGCTTTCTCGAACAACAGGTCGAAGGAAAAGCCGAACTTGCTCAGCGCCAGGAACGCCAGCAAGGTTCCGCCCAACAGCAGCAAACCGGCCTTGATGATCTGCACCCAAGTGGTGGCGACCATGCCGCCAAAGGTGACGTAGACCGCCATCAACAAACCGACGGCGACGACCGCGTAGTTGTAAGGCAGGCCGAACAACAGCTGGATCAGTTGCCCGGCACCGACCATCTGCACCACCAGGTAAAAGCACACCACCGTCAGCGAGCCGAAGGCCGTCATGGTGCGGATTCGGTTTTGATCGAGGCGAAAAGACGCAATGTCGGACAGGGTGATGCGCCCCAGATTGCGGATGCGCTCGGCGAACAGGAACAACAGCAACGGCCAGGCGACGAAGAAACTGATCGAGTACAGCACGCCATCGAAACCGTTAAAGAAGATCATGCTGGTGACGCCCAGCAGCGCCGCCGCCGACATGTAGTCACCGGCCAGCGCCAGGCCGTTCTGGAAGCCGGTGATGCCACCGCCGGCGTTGTAGAAATCGTCCATGGATTTGGTCTTGGAGGCGGCCCACCAGGTGATGCCGAGGGTCGTTACGACAAAGACCAGGAACATGCTGATCGCGGTGATGTTGATCGGTTGCTTTTCGACGCTCTGCAGCACGTCGCCGGCCATGGCACGCGCCGCCAATGTGCTCAGCAGAACAGGAAGGATGAGGTTTCGCAGGAGGCGTTTCATACGATCGCCCCCGCGCGGATGTGTGCGGTCAGCTCATCGAACTCGCCGTTGGCCCGCAGGATGTACAGCCCGGTGAACAACCAGGCGCCGACGATAAACACCAGGCCCAGCGGCCAGCCGATGTTGATGATGCTGGTGGCGGAAAGCTTCGTCGCTAGCAGGTGGGGGGCGAAAGCGGCGACGAGGATGAACGTGAAGTACGGGACAAGGGTGGCGGCGGTAAGGCCGGCGACGAATCGTCGCTGCCGCGAGACCAGCTCCTTGTAACGGGGATGATTGCGAATTCTGGCTGATTCGGTTGCATGGTTCACGTTGACTCCGTGTTGCAGTGGTGACGTTATTGTTGTTCCACAGCCTCAGACTCGAAGACTCGATCCGCCACTGGCTGCGGTATCTGTGCCCCTTCAACCTATGCCCGGCTATTGATCATGTAAAATGATCATTTGTGATTCAGTTGATCGCTTTTGGTGAATCAGCATCCCCTTCTTGCTTGCCTTCCCGACCCTCTGACACTAATCTCAATGAAGCTTTAGCCTGAGCATCAGTTATTACTTTTAGAGATAGGTGAGTTCGATGGATGTAGCGGATCTGAAGGTGGTGGATGCCGTCGCGCGCCACGGCAGCATGAACAAGGCCGCCAGCGAGCTGAACACTGTCCAGTCGAACGTTTCGGCGCGGATTCGCTCGCTGGAAGACGAACTTGGGGTAACGCTGTTTCAACGCAGCGCCAAGGGTGTGCAGGTGACACCCGCCGGCCGCCGCATCCTGCCCTTCGCCGCACGGCTCTCGAAATTGCTGCTCGATGCCTCCAGCGCCGCCCGGGATGACGGCCATCCCAAAGGCGTGCTGGAGATCGGTACGCTGGAAACCACCTTGGCCCTGCGCCTGCCACGTCTGATCGCCCAGTTCGCCAAGGCTTACCCCGAGGTTCGCCCGGTGGTGCGCACCGGCACCACGTGCAGCCTGATCCAGGGTGTCATCGACTGTAAGCTCGAAGGCGCGTTCGTCGCGGGACCGGTCAATCACCCGGACCTGCACAGCGAAGAGGCGTTTCGCGAAGAGCTGGTGCTGGTCACCTCGCCTGCGTTGCGCAGCCTGGATGATGTCGCTGCGGTCGAGAATCTGAAGACCGTGGTGTTTCGCATCGGCTGCTCCTACCGCCAACGCCTCGACACACTGTTGACCAGCCTCGGTATCGTCGCCCCCGAGCCGCTGGAATTCGGCTCGATCGAAGCCATCATTGCCTGTGTATCGGCGGGGGTCGGGGTCACGCTGTTGCCCCGGGGCGTCGTGGCCATCGCTGCCCGCGAGGGCTTGGTGGCGGTGCATGAGCTTGCGCCGGAACTGGCGGAAGTGGAGACAGTGTTCGTGCGGCGCATCGACGGCTATTTCTCCAGCGCGCTGGCCACATTTCTGCACAGCGTAAGGCTTGATGCCGTCTCTGCCCTGCCCGCCGCTACCCTGTAACGCTCCTACATGACAGCGTTACAGTGAAAAACCGGCGCTTCACCCAGCCGTTGATGCCGGCACACAGCATCAGCAACGCACCGGTCACCAGGAACACGTGGTGCAAACCGAAATGCGCGCCGATCTGGCCACCGATCAGCGGCCCGATTACCTGCCCGGAAAACTGCGCCGATTGCAGGTAGCCCAGGATTTTCCCGGTGTTGTGTTCTTCCACCGACTGCCGGATCAACTTGGCAATCGCGGGCAAGAGCCCGGCGATGGTCATGCCCATCAAGCCGCGTAACACCGCCAGTTGCCACCATTGCGTGACGAAGGCCTGAGGCACCATGACGATACCGGTCAACACCAGGCAACCGATGATCACGTTCCAACTGCCGACACGATCAGCCAGCGCCCCCAGTCTGGCGGCGGTCAATATGCTTCCCAGTGCCGAACAGGCCATCACCACCCCGGCTATCCGCGCCTGATCGTCGAGGGCCACGCCCAAGTGACCGATATAGACGGTGATGATCGGCTCAATCGACATGTTGGCCAGCAGCACCATCATCGCTGTCATCAGCAACGCAGCAATGATCGGCCAGCGTGAACCCGCACCCTCCCCTTGAGTTTTTTTGTCGCGCCGCGCCCCGTCCACCCCGCGCTCGAAATCTTCGCGAATCAGCACAATCGTGGTGATCGCCGCCACGGCGATCATCGCGCCACCGACAAAAAAAGTGCCGCGAATCCCGACCAGTTGCGGCAAAAACCCACCCACCAGCGGCCCGATCAAATTGCCGGACAAGGCGCCGGTCGAGAGTATGCCCAGCGCCCAACCCGCTTTCTCCCGCGGCACCTGGGAACCAATCATCACAATGGACGCCGAGGCGTAACCACCAATCAGCCCGGCGACCAGGCGCAGCACCACCAGGTCGGTGACGTCCCGCGCCAGCCCGATCAGCGACATCACAATCGCCATGCCGATGGCCGCGCGGATCAGCATCGGCTTGCGACCGTAACGATCAGCCAGCCGGCCCCACAACGGCGCGGTAATCGCTGTACCAAAAAACGTCGCACCGAAGGCCACCGCCGACCACTGCACCACGTCGGCCTGAGCCGTGACGCCCAGTTGTTGCACGTAAAGCGGCAGGAACGGCAGCAGCATGCTCAGGCTCACCAGCGTGGTGAATGAGCCAAACACGCAAACGGCCAGGTTTCGGCGCCAATAGGGAAGATTACGATCGGCATAGTTCTTCACGCTGTCCATCCCTTCTGTTTTTCAGTTGGGCTGACTCTACGCGCGAGCGTGATATCTAAAGAAACGAATTAAATAGACAAGTGTTATCTGTAAATTGGATATGTAGAACTGTATCTAATCCCTCGTGGGAGCGAGCCCGCTCGCGAAGACGGTATTCCAACCACAGAGAATGTGATGATGTACCGGCCTCTTCGCGAGCAGGCTCGCTCCCACAAGGGATTGGGGACATTTGATACACGGTGTATCAAGAGTAATTCCGGGAGGACGGTATATCTTCAAACCACGGCTTCTTACAGTGATCGATCCACTCCGTCCCCTCACGCCAAGAGTGCTCCTTCATGCCCCACGACTTGACCCTCCTCGATGCCGCTCTCGCCGCCTACCCCCGGGCGACCTTGCTCGAAGGCCGGACACCGATCCAAAAGCTGTCGCGATTGAGCCAGTTGCCCGAACTGAACGGCTGCAACCTCTACGTCAAACGCGATGACCTGACCGGTCTCGGCGGTGGCGGCAACAAGCTGCGCAAACTGGAATTCCTCCTCGGCGAAGCACTGGCCGAGGGCGCCGACACCCTGGTGACCTGGGGCGGCCTGCAATCCAACCATGCACGACTGACCGCTGCCGTCGCGGCGCGCCAGGGCCTGGCTTGCGAACTGATTCTGACCCCCTCGGCCGTACGTACCGACGAGGACTTCTGCCATAACGGCAACGTGGTACTGGACGCCCTGTTTGGCGCAAAAATTCATCGGCTGGCCGCCGGCGCCGCACCGGATGCCTACGCCGCCGAGTTGCTCGAAAAACTCAAACGCCAAGGCAAAAAACCCTTCGTCATGCCCTTGGGCGGCTCCAGCCCCCGGGGCAGCCTCGGCTATGCCGCCTGTGCCGCCGAGATCCTGCGCCAGGCGGATGCCCTCGACATCCAGTTCGACCAAATCATCGTTCCCAACGGCAGCGCCGGCACTCATTCGGGATTGCTGGCTGGCGTCACGCTGGCCCGGTCATCCACGAAAATCACCGGCTACTCGGTATTGGCAACCGAAGAACAAGCGTCGACGTTGACCCTGGAAAAAACCCGGCAGGTGCTGCAGCTCCTCACCTGCTCCACTCCGCTGGCCGAAAACGCGATCAAGGTGGATGGCAGCCAACGCGGCGAAGCCTACGGCGCACCGACCGAAGCCATGCTCGAGGCCGTGCGCCTGCTGGCATCCCATGAAGGCCTGCTCACCGATCCGGTCTATGGCGGCAAGGCGTTTGCCGGTTTGCTCGCCGCCGTGCGCCGGGGTGACTACCCGTCGGGCAGCAACCTGCTGTTTGTAATGACGGGTGGGCTACCCGGGATTTTTGCCTACCGCCGTGCTTTCGACTGATCGGGTATTTGTGCAGGCATAAAAAAACCTCCCCGGTTTCGAACCTGGGGAGGTTGGATTCACTCAGCACCATCAGCCCTGGGCTTTGCTCATTTTGGTGAACAGTTCGGTCGGTACTTTCTTGCCGTTGGAGATGTACTGGTTGGTGCGGAACTTGTAGACCTCGCCTTCGGAGAGGAAGCCGTCGCCGTTGGTGTCCATCGCCTTGAATTCTTCACCGCCCTGTGGGGCCACGGCCAGCAGTTCTTTCAGGGAAACTCGGCCGTCGTGGTCGGTGTCGGTACGGGCGAAGGAAGCGTCGCCGCATTTGCCTTCACCGCATTTGCCTTCACCGGCCTTGGTGACCTTGGCGCCGGTTTCGCTGGCACCGCACTTGCCTTCGCCACACTTGCCTTCACTGGTCTTTTCCGCCGCGGCCAGTTGGTAGCCTTGTGGCAGTGCGTCAGCAGCGAAGGCCGACGAAGCGAGGTTCAAGCTGCCGGCCAGTGCAACTGCGATCAGGCCAATACGGGATTTGTTCGACATACGGGACATGGTTATTACTCCGGATACAGTGTGCGGCCAGGCCGCTAAGGGTCATGCCACAAGGGCGATAAGCCGTGGTGCGAGTGCGTTTGCTTTCTCGCTGAGGCAGGGCTATTTGACTGCAACCGTGTATCCCGGATGTATCCGGATCGAGGGGCATTTGTAAGCGAGTCTCCGTACAGGGGGTTCGGATACACAGCGATACACATGCCCTGTTTTTTCTCCTGAAAGATGTTCGCGCAACGATCAACGCTAAGCGACAAGCTCAACGTAGCTCGACTCCCCTCCGCCAGTCGCACCCGACAGCCACCCCCATACGAAGCTCAGCGTGGTACGTCCCGCGTTATCAACGCCCACCGTGCCACGCGACCAACCGGAAAGAATCTCACCCTCCGTCGTCAAACACTGAAAAAGCAGCTCAATGGTATCGGGGCCCGTCACCCGCCCGACTTGATTGCCGATGCGGATCCGCCCGCCCTGGTAAGTGCCCGAAATGGCATCTTGCTCGACCTTGTAATGAAAGACTGTGCCCGCACCGGACAGCCCCTGGGCATTGCCCGCTACCGTGAATCGGCGGTTGTGCAAACGCTCGCTGATTTGAGAAAAGGGAGTTTCCATAAATGTCGCGTCCTTGAGTGGTGGGGTTCCATTACGGTCTCGGAGAATCCTAATCCATTTTCTCGCGACTGGCCCCAACGACGGGTGGTATGCAGTACCCTCTGCGCCCTCACGTCAAAAGGGAATTTTACTCGTGCCTGAACACCGCATACGCCCCCTCGCTCTGTGCATCTTTCACCACCACGGAAAAATACTGGTCAACCGATTCACCGATGCCGTCGAAAAGCGCACGCTCTTTCGCCCCATTGGCGGCGGCATTGAATTCGGCGAAAGGAGTGTCGATGCCATCGTCCGGGAAGTTCAGGAAGAATTGGGCCTTTCGATCAGCGACGTTCGACTGATTGGCACTCTGGAAAGTATTTTCACCTACGCGGGCAAGCCGGGACACGAGATCGTCCAGGTCTACGATGCAAGGTTTGACGACGCAGACGCCTATGAGAAACCCTGGCTGCAAGGCCATGAAAGCGACGGGGCATTGTTCAGGGCGACGTGGTGCTCCAGTTCCAGCTTCACCGCTGAATCACCGCTAGTACCTGAAGGGCTTTACGACCTGCTCAAGAAAGCTTCGCTGTTGGAGTGAAGCGAGCTGTAGTTATCACACCCCGCCCCACTGGATCTGCTTGCGCCCAACGGCTAATGGTTAGTCCTGGTTCACACGCCAGGCGTTTTTTGAGTGGCGATGCTTGGTCTGCTACCCGACTCTCTGCTTAAAATGAAGGGGCCTGCTGCGCAGTCCAACGGGAGCAAGCTCCCTCGCCACGAGTGGTGTGTCAGCAAAATCTGATTCAGCAGCGAGATCAGTTATCCAAAGCATGATGTCGCAGGGACAGGTTCCACGCAGCGTTCCAGCCACTGCCTGGATCGGTTTACGATGGCGACCATCATGTTCGCACCGTGACGACATTGGAGGATGAATGAAAGGAAGCTGCGCTTGTGGGGCCGTGGGTTATGAGATCGACAGCATCGATATGCCTATCAGCCATTGTCATTGCATCACCTGCCGCAAGACCCATGCCGCTGCCTACGTCTCCACGGCTGGCGTGCTCAGAAAGCATTTCAGATGGACTCAAGGCCAAGACGCATTGAGGGCTTTCGAGTCATCTCCCGGGAAGACCCGACACTTCTGCTCCCACTGCGGATCGCACCTTGCAGCTGAGCGCGACGGCTCAAGCGCAATGATCGTGCGCGTAGCTACGTTGGACGAGGAACCTGGCTCCAGACCCGAATATCACATCTGGACAGAGCATGACGTAGCGTGGCTGGAGGGGGAAGGTCTCCCAAAATACTCACAATGGCAGCCGAATCGACAATAGGGAGGTTGATATGGCGAATGTCGTAGACAAACGAGTCATAGTGATTGGAGCAGGCATAGTCGGCGCCTCCCTGGCGTATCACCTGGCGTCTAAAGGCGCGAATGTCACCGTGGTCGAGGCTGAAGGTATTGCGTCCGGCGTGACTGGAACCTCATTCGCCTGGATCAACACCTCGCACAGTGGGCCCGATCCCATCGCGTCATTACGCGGTGCAGCCATCAATGAGTACCGCCGACTGGAAACGGAGCTGCCTGACGTGAAGGTACGATGGACAGGCGCCCTGTCTTACAGCACGAACCTGGAGGGAGTGCTGCAAGCCTCAGGTAATCAGTCTTCGCTAACCCGGGTATCCCGTCCTGAAATTCTCGGCCTTGAGCCAAACCTCAAGAATCCCCCTGAACATGCTGTGTATGCAGCCGAAGAAGGCGCGCTTGACGCGGTGCAAGCCACCCATGCCTTGATCGCAGGTGCCCGGGTTCATGGGGCGAAGGTGCTCACACAGACTCGGGTTCTCGGTTTTACCACTCAGAACACAAAGGTGACCGGCGTCGAAACCGCGAAGGGCATCATCGAGGCCGACACTGTCGTATTGGCAGCCGGGACCGGCATTTCCAGGTTGACGGAGACGCTAAACGTGTCCCTGCCCATAGAGGCCTCTCCGGCTATCTTCATCCGCTACCCGTCACAACCTGATCTTGTGCGTACCCTCATCTCCAGCCCTGAAATGGAAGTGAGGCAAAGTGCGGAGGGTACGTTGCTGGCGGCGGAAGATTACCTGGACGACGCATTGGAAAACCGTCCAGCAGCAATAGCGCTACGAACCGCCAGAACCATCCGGAGCGAACTCCATGGGTTCATTTCCATTGAACCGGAATTGGCCTGCGTCGGACTCAGACCCATGCCTGTCGATGGCACCCCCATCATCGGCTATCTACCCGATATCGGCGGCGTGTATGTGTGCGCAATGCATCCGGGAGTCACGCTGGCGGCAATCGTGGGCCGTCTTGCCAGTGAAGAGATCATCGACGACAAGGCCTCTTCTGACCTTGGTCCATGCCGTCCTGACCGATTCTTCCAGGCATAGGGGCGCCCTCCCCACACCGGACTGTTGCTATCAAATCCAGCCCTTAGACGGCATTGGCAGCACGATTGCTGGTGCTCAACCGGCCGGTTTGATAAGGCGGCCCGAAGGCAATCAGTGGCCCGTTGAGTAGCTATGCTTGCTCTGTTACCCGACTCTGGCAGCCACATTGTGAAAGGAGGCGTTCGAGATGCAACTCATCACGTGGAAAATCGAAAAGCCGGATGAGACGAACTTCATTCTGGGTCAGACCCACTTCATCAAGTCCGTCGAGGATATCCACGAAGCCTTGGTCAATACGGTGCCGGGTATCCAGTTTGGCGTGGCCTTTTGCGAGGCCTCCGGCAAGTGCCTGGTGCGATGGTCGGGCACCGATACTTCAATGATCGAACTGGCGCAGAAAAATGCGAAAGCCATCGCCGCAGGTCATAGCTTCATCATTTTCCTGGGCGACGGTTTCTATCCGCTGAACGTGCTGAACACCATCAAAATGGTGCCAGAGGTCTGCCGTATTTTTTGTGCAACGGCCAATCCGACTGAAGTGATTCTCGCCGAGACGGAACAAGGGCGAGCCATCCTGGGCGTCGTGGATGGCTTCTGTGCCAAGGACATTGAAGGCGACGATGACATCCTGTGGCGCAGGAACCTGTTGCGCCAGATTGGCTACAAGCAGTGAACAGCGCCGTGGATTCTCCCTGGGCCGGGTTCAAGCCAACAGGTCGGTGATCCACCGGGCCTGCCGCGCAACATCCTGCACCTTTTCCTCGGGCACGGCCTGCCGCGCCCGGGCGAAGCTGGTCAGGGTTTTCTGTTTCTGGCGCAGCAGGCGCTGCCACTTGGCCAGGAATGCCGGGCTGCGGGCCTGCATCTGCAGCGGGCCGAAGTACAGTTCCTCGGCGGTATACGTCACCGGCCCGGCGCGCTCGGCGACAATGATTTCGTAGTCGAATCGGTTTTCCCGCAGCAGTTCCTCGCAGAAGATGCGGTAGCCATTTTCCATCAGCCATTGGCGCAGTGGCTGCTCGCCGCCGTTGGGCTGCAGGATCAGGCGCTCCTGCCCGCTCAGATGCGCCTTGCCGCTGTCGAGGATGTCGCGGATCGTCTCGCCGCCCATGCCGCAGATACTGATCGCCGTAATCCCGTCTGCCGGCTCGATCGCCGCCAGGCCATCGGCCAGGCGCACGGTGATCCGTGGCTCCAGGCCGTTCTCGCGCACGGTACGTTCGGCCGCGCGGAACGGTGTCAATGCCACCTCGCCGGCCACCGCCGCCGCGATGGCGCCACGACGCATCAACGCCACCGGCAGGTAGCCGTGATCCGAGCCGATATCGGCCAGACGCGCACCGGCTGGCACATGCCCGGCCACGCGCTCCAGGCGCATGGACAATGTCTGTTCGTTCAACGGCTGCCCCTTTTCACCACGAACGTCCGGCACCTGTGGCCGGATCGGGGCGCGATTGTGGCGAGCATTGCCGTGCATTTCAAATGTGTGCGACCAGAGCCCTGGCTTTTGGCTAAGCCCGAAAGGCTGCAATGGGTCAAATACATTAAAATTTTCGCATTTTTAGATAGCCTGCTAATTACAAGCTAACCTATCATGAGCTAACTTCTTAGCCATCGGCCCCGACATGACAGACACATTGACACTGGGCTTTGCCCTGCACGACAGCGCCCGGTTGATGCGCAAACGATTCGAGCAGCGCGCGCGGCATGTGGGCCTGACTCGCTCGCAGTGGCAGGTTCTGGCGATGTTGTCGACCCATGAAGGCATCCATCAAAAAGGGCTGGCGGATTTGCTGGAGCTGGAGTCGATCACCCTCGTGCGCCTGCTGGACAAGATGGCGGAGCGCGGTCTGGTGGAGCGACGCCGTCACCCCACGGATCGGCGCCTGTCCTTGCTGTTTTTGACGGAGCAGGCCCATCCGCTGTTGCAGCTCATGCGTGAGATGGGCAAAGCCACCCGAATGGAAGCCACGGACGGATTCTCTGAAGAAGAGCAACAACTGCTGCTGCAGATGATGAAGCGGATGAGGTCCAACCTGATTCAGGCTTGCAGCCTTCCCATCGATGAGGAGTCGCGTCGTCATGACTGATCAACGTCTCAAGTCCCCTGCCGGGCCATCCGTGAAACCGGCGACGTCACGACTCGAATCCCCTGCCTCGACCGAGGCGCGTCAACCGGACCTCGGGCAGACCGGGAACGACCAAAGCGATGTGCCCCCTGCCCACCCGAAACGCCGGCGGCTGCGAATGGCGCTTTTTGCATTGCTGCCCCTCGCGCTACTGGTCGGCGGCTATCTGTATGTCACGGGCGGGCAAATCATTTCCACCGACAATGCCTACATACAAGCCGATCATGTCGGCGTATCCACGGACGTCTCGGGCCTCGTCGCTTCGGTCGACGTCAAAGACAACCAGCGGGTCGTCAAGGGGCAGGTGCTGTTCACCCTCAAGCCCGAGCCTTTCCAGATTGCGTTGGCCAGTGCCCAGGCGCAACTGGGCAACGTGCGCAATCAGATCCTCAATCTCAAGGCCAATTACAACCAGGCGCTGGCCGAGATCGATCAGGCACAAATCGACCTCGCGTACTACCAGACCAGTTTCCAGCGCCAGCAAACCCTGCTCGGCGTTTCCGCGGTGTCCAGAACCAATTACGACGATGCCAAACATGCGCTGGACAGCACCCGGCAAAAAATCACCGTGGCCAAAGCCACTGCACAAATGGTGCTGGCGCAATTGGGTGGACATATTGAAACCCCGGTCGAACAACAGTCCGCGTATCTACAGGCCCAGGCTGCCGTCGACGAAGCCCGGCGCAATTTGAACAACTCGGTGGTCAGGGCTTCGTTCGACGGGATCGTGACCAACGTTGATTCGCTGCAAGTCGGTTCCTACCTGCAACCACCGCAATCGGGTATCAGCCTGGTGTCGGCCGATCACCTGTGGGTCGCGGCGTCGCCCAAGGAAACCGAGCTGACCCATCTGCAGCCCGGTCAACCTGTGGAGATCAGCGTTGACAGTTACCCCGGTGTCGAGTGGCACGGCACCGTGGAAAGCATCAGCCCGGCGTCGGGTTCAAGCTTCTCATTGTTGCCTGCGCAAAACACCACGGGCAATTGGGTCAAGGTCGTGCAACGGATTCCCGTGCGCATCAGCATCGACGATGCCGATGAGAAACCGCCGCTGCGTACCGGCATGAGTGTGCAGGCACAGATCGATACCGGTTCGGCTCGAGGCCTGCCGTTCTCGGGGCTGCTGGCCAGCAAGACCGCCGCCCATGAGTAATGCACCGGCGACAGAACCGGTGGCCCATCGCGGGATGATCACCGCCTGCGTCGTGCTGGCGGTGATCATGCAAGCGCTGGATACCACCATTGCCAACGTCGCCCTGCCCTACATGCAGGGCAGCATCTCGGCCAGTTCGGACCAGATCAACTGGGTGCTGACGTCGTACATTGTTGCGGCTGCGATCATGACACCGCCTTCGGCCTTTCTGGCCCGGCGCTTCGGGCGCAAACGCGTACTGATCTGGGCCATCATCGGCTTCGTCGTCTCGTCGATGCTGTGCGGCCTGGCGCAGTCGCTGGAAGAAATCATCCTCGCCCGCCTGCTCCAGGGACTTGCCGGTGCAGCCCTGGTGCCTTTGTCCCAGGGCATCCTGCTGGATATCTACAGCCTCAAGGAACGCGGATCGGCCATGGCGCTGTTCGGGGTGTCAGTCATGGTCGGCCCGGTGTTGGGCCCGATGCTCGGTGGCTGGCTGACCGAGCATTTCAGTTGGCGATGGGTGTTCTTCATCAATCTGCCCATTGGCCTGTTGGCACTGGCCGGGATCGTCTATTACGTCAGCGAAACCTCGACCGACACCTCGTCACGCCTCGACTGGCTGGGCTTTGGTTCGTTGAGCGTAGCGATCATGGCCCTGCAACTGTTCCTCGATCGAGGCGAGCAACTGGGCTGGTTCGCTTCCGGTGAAATCCTGATCGAAGCCATCGTGGCCGCCGTCGCCCTGTATGTGTTTGTGGTCCATACCTTTACCACCGACACCCCCTTCATCAGCCCGAAACTGTTCAGGGATCGTAATTTTTCGATCAGCGTGATCTTCATTTTCATCGTCGGTATTACCTACCTGGCCTCGCTGGCGCTGATGACTCCCTACCTGCAAACCCTGATGGGCTATCCGGTGCTGACCGCTGGCATGGTCATGGGCCCGCGCGGGTTGGGGACGATGTTGACCATGTTTCTTGCCGGTCAATTGCTGGGCAAGGTCGATACCCGCCTGTTGCTGCTGGCGGGCCTGGGATTGTCGGCACTGTCGATGGGTTTGATGACCGGCTGGACGCCTGATGTGTCGATGCAAACCATCATCTATGTCGGCTTCATTCAAGGCACCAGCCTGGGCCTGCTGTTCGTGCCATTGACCACTGTGGCCTTCGCGACCTTGCCCGCTTCCCTGCGCGCAGAAGGCACCGGGCTCTACAGCCTCGCGCGTAATGTCGGCTCCAGCGTCGGGATCTCCATCGTGACGGTGCTGCTGACCCAGAACATCCAGGCTAACCATGAGCAGATCGGTGCCTACGTCACGCCTTTCAACCGGGCCTTCGAGGCCTGGCCGATAAAAAGTTACCTGGACCCGATAGTCGCGTCCGGGCGCGCAACACTCGACGCCATGGTCACGGTGCAAGCGAGCTGGATCGCTTACCTTGATGACTTCAAGCTGCTGATGGTGCTGTCACTGGCGGTGATGCCGCTGTTGCTGATCATCAACCCCCCGAAAATCCAGGCCAGTGAAGAGCCGGCGCCGGTCATGGAGTAGCCCGCGAAGGCGTTGGGTCAGGTGCCATCTTTATTGACTGAACCGCCGTCTTCGCTGGCAAGCCAGCGCCTACAGTCAGGCCCCGTGTACTTCCGCGAAACAAAAGTCCGTTACCGTAGGAATGGATATGTACACCCTGTTTTGGGGGGGATACTCCCCGCCACAGGGGCTTTAAACCCGGTTTTTCATGCGCTCGTTAAACGCCGGCACACCAGGAAGCGCGGTGCTGGAACTAATTCTCACTTCCTGTCACTTCTGGCAAGAAAGTTGCGTCGTCACCCTCCAGGCTCGGAATCAAACTCCGAGGAACCCCTCAGAGGTGTGTGCGATGAAACCGGATACCGGAGGGTTGAAACCTGGCCCATTGTCCAAAACCAGGCTGGCGCTGAATATTTCTGCGGCCGCGATCATGCTGGGGCTGGGTTTGTCCCAGACCCAGGCAGTCCCCCTCGACAACACCGATCCACCGCCGCCTACCGACCCATCGGCGCTCACCAATCCACCCGCCGACCCCAAGGCTGCATTGAATAATTTGCTCAAGCAGCCTCGCGCAAACGTCAGCGCCTTCGACTTGCCCAATGGCGTGGCCGGTGACCGCAAGACACCCTTGGCCGACAATGCGCTGCCACCCAATCTGCAAACCGGCTTCAATATCCCCACCAACGGCAATGCCAGCCCGGTGTTCGGGGCTCAACCGTTCTCACAGAAGCTTGAACTGTTCGAGGAGTTCGGCTCGAACAAACTGGATGCGGCCGACCCGCCATCACCCGTTCCGTTTCCGGTCCCGACGGTGGGGCCGGCACCGGCGCAAGATCCGTTGAAAGTGGCGCGCAGCGGTCCGTCGCCGGATGCGCTGGATGCCTTTCTCAGGCAGCCGGCATTGACGCCCTTCCCGACCGAGTACTCCAACGTGCTGGACTACAACCCCTGGAAGGCGCAGATCGAGGATTTCCTCAATCGCCGGGTCAGTTCGCCCGCAGAAGGCCGGCCACCGGGAAAAGGCTGGTCGCACCAGCGTTACAACGAGTTTTTCCCGCGCAACGCCTTCAAGACGGTGCAAGCAGGTGCGCACGTCAACAGTGGCTTGCGTGATCGCATGCAACGGCATAACTACGCCGTGGGGGAATTCGCGCCAGGCGGGCTTTATCACAACACCAACGGCAACCCGGCCAATGAGGGCACCACCAAGGGCATTCAGGTGCAGTTTCACCCCAACTTCCCTGTCCAGGACCATAACGCGTTGTGGACGTTCGACGGCACCTTTCCACCCAAACTGCTTCAGGTACGCTATGGCCAGGCGATGCTGATGCGTCATTACGATGCCTTGCCCATTGACCCGTCGGCCAACCGCGGCTTTGGCCTGCACACCATCACCACCCATGAACATAACGGCCACTCACCCGCGGAAAGCGACGGTTTTACCAACGCGTTCTTCTTCCCCGGGCAGTACTACGACTATCGCTGGCCGATCCAGTTGGCCGGCTACGACTCCATCAATACCAAGGCCGAGGACGCACGGGCAGCGTTCCCCTGCGACCCTGGCGAAACCCTTTTCGTCAACGACACCAATCCCGGCCTCAAGACCTGCAACCACGGCACCATCAAGATCCGCGGTGACTGGCGCGAAACCATGAGCACCCACTGGTTCCACGACCACATGCTCGATTTCACCGCGCAGAATGTCTACAAGGGCAATGCGACGATGATGAACTACTACAGCGCCGTGGACCGTGGCAACGAGTCGGTGAACGACGGGGTCAACCTGCGCTTGCCCAGCGGTTCGGGACTGGGCTGGGGTAACCGTGACTATGACATCAACTTGACCATCGCCGACAAGGCCTGGGATCAGGCCGGTCAGTTGTGGTTCAACCCCTTCAACACCGACGGTTTTCTCGGTGACCAGATACTGGTCAACTGGGAGTACAAGCCCTTCCTGGACGTACGTGCCCGCCGCTACCGCTTCCGGATTCTCAACGGATCGGTTTCGCGCTTCTTCAAGCTGGCGGTGGTGCGTCAGGTCAACGGTAATGGCGGCGAGTTTCCCGGCCCGAAAAATTCCGGGGTTTCCTATAACCGGGTGCCGTTCCACATGATTGCCAACGACGGCAATATCATGGAACACGCGGTGCCGTTCGATGGCAGCCTGGACCTCAATGGCGACGGCGACAAACAGGACCACGATGGCATTTTGCCGATGCAGGGCATCGCCGAACGCTATGACATCGTCATCGATTTCGCGAAAAACGGCATCAAGCCGGGCGACAAGATTTTCTTCGTCAATATCGAGGAGCATGAAGACGGCAAGCGTCCCAAAGGTGACATTCCATTGGCCGATGTGCTCTCCGAGAAGTACCTGCCCGTCGTCAGGCAAACCAGCCACGGACCACAGTGGGACAAGGGTGACCCGGGCGTGGGCAGGTTCATGCAACTGAACGTCAAGCCTTACACCGGCCAGGATGTCAGCATGAATCCGGTTGACTTCGAGCCCGCCAAGCCTGGCAAGCCCGAGGGCAAGTTCATGATCCCGCTGCCCTTGCACCGTGATGACCCCGCCGATATCGCCCGGATTGCCCAGGCGCGGCACCGCACCTTTATCTTTGGCCGTTCCGACGGCACCGATTTTGCGCCCTGGACGATCAAGACCGACGGCGGCCCAGGCTTCAACATGGACCCGCGGCGGATTTCAGCCGCGCCACAATTGGCCACTGGCCCGACACCGGCCGGGTTCAAGGGTGAAGGCACACTGGAAGTCTGGAAGATCCAGAACGGTGGCAATGGCTGGAATCACCCGGTGCATGTGCACTTCGAGGAAGGGATCATTCTCAGTCGAGGCGGCAAAGCACCCCCAGAATGGGAAAAAGGGGCGCGCAAGGACATCTTTCGTATAGGCCCCGATCCTGACAGCCTCGACAACGTCGAAATGGCCATGCATATCCGTGAATTTGCCGGTACCTACATGGAGCACTGCCACAACACACAACATGAAGACACGTCGATGCTGCTGCGCTGGGACTCCGAGCACCCGGGCCAATTCCAGTTGATGCCCACACCCTTGCCCAGCTGGGACGGCGTGAAATTCGTGGACTCGGTTGCGTTACCGACATTCCGTACGGGAGACGGCGTCGGCCCTCAGGTCAAGGTCAACAATAACCAGGGAGATAACAGCAGCAGTGTTCCAGGGGGTAAAGGCTAGCGTCGTCTTCAGCGAGGGTTTCGTGGCTGAGTGTTTTCCGAGGGCGGCGACTTATGCCACGGATACCCCTTCGCGCTGAGTTGAAAGGCGTAATCGAACAAACGCTTCATGTACTCGCCATCGAACTTGCGAGTGTGCGCAAAGGAAAAGTCGGAGCCTATGTACGCAAGACTGAAATCCGCACCATCCTGCTGCGCCATGCGGTAGATCCGCTCCAGGTCGCTGATCCCCTGAGTCTGGATCAGTGCACTGATGGCTCGACCGCCGATGCTCAAGGTCCGGCGCTTGGTCCCGGACCACTGCGGCTCCAGTGTTCCATTACGGATGACATAGAAGTGGCGGTCGAATCGCAACGGTGCTCCGACGGCTTTGCTCAGCGACATCACGGTGGTGGGTGGGTAAAGAAACACCTGAGTGATGACCCCGCCGTCCACGTGCATTTCCTGGAACTGTTTGCCATCAACGTCCACGTCGATCATGACGGGTGAGACTGCACCGGGAATACTCATCGACGCGAGCATGATATTGCGAAAGAGATCGAGCGCTCCCGGTGCGTTGCTTGAGGCAATGGCACCCATGTTCCACGTAACCGGCCGTCCTGAATCAAGGTCAGTCGTGCCGATCAACAGAATCCGTCCTTTGGCGTACTCCGTGGCGATCGCCGCCAGAATCTGCGCAGTGACGTATTTTGCAATGAGCCGCGCCAGTGGCTTGCTGTCCGCTATCCCGTCGCTGGCAAGACGGGTCAGCACACTTCGCGAATGAAAAATGTCTTTTGGACCGATTGCATTGGAAACATACCGAATCACGCCGTCGTACTCAGGCCCCAGGTAAGCGAACGGGGCGACCAGGGCGCCAGCGCTAATGCCCGTGACAACCTTGAACATGGGCCGTGTCCCATGGGTGGTCCATCCGGCAATCAGTCCCGCCGCGAATGCGCCGGCATCGCCGCCGCCCGAAACGGCCAGCATATTTGCCAGCGGCAGGATGTCGTTCGGCTTTCCGGCCTTGGCGAGCACCTCGCTCTCCCGTTTGTTGGACTCAACTGCATCCTGCATGAACGGGGTCAGGTCGTGGTCCAGCCTGTAACGCGCATTGGGAATGCCCGGGATGACTGCTCTTTCCGTCAAGGTGGGCGGAACCGCGTCACGGCGTGGCAGGCATGCTTGAAGGAACAGGTCCAGCGTTGAAGTGCCAGGCGGGAACGGTTTCAAAACGCCTCCTCCGGCCCCTGCATTCACGCCAGCCGATTGCGACCTATCGTTCGAACGTCAAGTAGCTCATCTTGCTCTCCTTTGCATGATAAAAAAACTCATCCGCCGCACGCCCCCGGTAAGGAAACTGTAGGAGCGAGCTTGCTCGCGATGGACTCAAGAACGCTGCGTTTAACCAGTGAACACGCGTAATCGTTAGCGACCATCGCGAGCAAGCTCGCTCCTACAGAACGGCATGACGCGGGCCGAGGGAAAGGACGATCAATTGCATAGGTGGCATAATCACAAACTGTTT
The DNA here is from genome assembly GCF_003634475.1 of Pseudomonas sp. WPR_5_2. Lineage (NCBI taxonomy): Bacteria > Pseudomonadati > Pseudomonadota > Gammaproteobacteria > Pseudomonadales > Pseudomonadaceae > Pseudomonas > Pseudomonas sp. WPR_5_2. The sequence goes on from NZ_RBLA01000001.1 coordinate 1,024,124, forward strand.
ATAACAGGGGCGGATAAATGACCGTCGAAAGCTACGACCAACTCGCGATCTTCTCGGCTGTGGCCCAGGAACGCAGTTTCACCCGCGCCGCCGCCAGGCTTGGCATGTCTCAACCGGCCTTGAGCCGGGCGATGCGTCAGCTGGAGGAGCGATTGGGCGTCAGGTTGCTTGCCCGCACCACTCGCAGCGTCTCTCCCACCGAAGCCGGCGAGCACTTGTTGCGGGTGATCGCCCCCCGGTTTGAAGAAATTGACAGTGAGCTGGCGTTACTCAGCAAATTTCGCGACAAACCCGCCGGTAAATTGCGCATCACTGCGGGCGAGCATTCGGCGATCACGATCCTGCACCCCGTGCTCGCCAAACTGCTGCCGGACAATCCCGATCTGAATATCGAAATCATTGTCGACTATGGCCTGACGGACATCGTGGCGGAGGGGTTCGACGCCGGCGTACGGCTGGGTCAGCAAGTGGCCAAGGACATGATCGCGATGCGCATCGGCCCTGACATGCGCATGGCGGTGGTGGGCTCCCCGACGTATTTCACTCGATACCCAAGGCCCGTGATCCCGAGTGACCTCATGGTGCACAACTGCATCACCTTGCGCATGCCGACTTACGGCGGCCTGCTCCTCTGGGAGTTCGAAAAAGACGGGCAAGAACTGAACGTACGGGTCGAAGGCCAGTTGGTATTCAACAACATCGCCATGCGCCTGGAGGCGGCCCTCCAGGGACTGGGACTGGCCTATATGCCGGAGGACCTGGTGCTGGAGCACGTCGCGCAAGGCCGGTTGGTTCATGTGCTTGAAGACTGGTGCGAACCCTTCTCTGGCTACCACCTCTATTATCCGAGTCGGCGCCAGAGCTCACCGGCCTTCACCATGCTGCGCGAAGCCTTGCGCTATTTGGGTTGATTAGCCCGGACGCTCTCCAGCGCTTCACCGGCACGCTTGGCCGCGGCGGCATCACCCTGGTCAGCCAGCAACTTAACCAGTTGATGCAACTGCGCAGTGGTCAGGCCGACCCGCAGGCTGGCCGCCATGTGCGAGCGCAGTTGTGACTCCACACCGGGGGTAACGGCAAGCGCTGCAACGGTGGCCAGCTCACGACTTTGCCAGTCCAGGTTGTCGCGTTCGAAAATGTCGCCGAACAGATGCGCCTGCAGGTACTGGTTGATAACGGGAACGAAGTCGAACAGCGGGCCCTGGACAGGTGCTCCGGCGATTCGCGTCTGGTTGGCTTTGCCCACCGCGAGCAGTTCGTCGCCGGTGGGAATAACGCGACCGGGCTCGCGTCCCGGATCGTCCTGAACGCCGCGCTGCTTGCGTGCCTCGACCACGTTCATCAGTTCACCGAGTGCATTGAGACTGCGAGGAAAACCGCTGTAGGCATAGAGCTGCACCAGAATTTCCTTCGCCTCGCTGACCGTCAGGCCCGCATCCAGCCCCTGATTCAAAGCGGCATTGAGCGCTGACAGGTTGCTCGTGGCCATGGCGGCGGCGATCAACGGGATAGCCCGCTGTTTGGCGGACAGCGTCTCGGACACCGGTGGGGTCGCAGGCTCGGCTTTCGGTGCCATCGAAACCTGGGCGTTGTATTGCTCGTCGGTCACTTTCTCCAGCCATTGCACACTCTTGCCATCCACCGACCCCGTCACGGCCAGGTGCGTCATGGCGCTCGACGGAGCGGCGCCATGCCAGTGCTTGACGCCCGGCGGGCAGACGATTACGTCGCCCGGGTGGATTTCCTGCACAGGCTTGCCCCATTCCTGGACCCGTCCCACGCCGGAAGTCACCACCAATCGCTGTCCTGCGGGGTGGGTATGCCAGGCCGAGCGCGCGCCCGGTTCGAAGCTGACATAAGCGCCGGAAGCATTGATTTCGTCCGTGGCGGGAAACAAGGGATCGACGCGAACCCGCCCGGTGAAAAAATCCGCAGGTCCCGCCACCGCAGCCTGAGTGCCCGCACGGCTGATCTGCTGCCCGGTCCGGCGGGATTCACCGGCATTGTCTGCACCGGCGGCGTCGGCAAAGGGGGCCGCCGCACACACGGCGATGCCTATCAAGGTATTTTTCAGCATGAGATATCCCTTCAAGTCAGAGCGTTCTGGCGTAAAACGCGGTCAACTGGCCCATGGCGACGTCCACATACGCAGGCACCCAGTAAGTGTCGATATGGGTCGCGCCCTCGATGGTGAACAGTTTTTTGTCCCGGGTACCGGTGGCCCTGGCAAAGGCTTGTTGCGACATGTACAGGCTGTCGGCCTTGCTGCCCGCGATCATCAGCAACGGTTTGTCGATCAGTTCGATCTGATCCGTGGCATCGAAACTCATCAGGTCCATCAGGCTGCTTTGGGTGTAACGGAAGGTCGAGTTGGGGTGCGCGTGGGTCTTGCCGTAGTACTCGAAGCCCTGTCGATACAGATCAAACGGCAGCTTGGCGATCTGTTCATCGGTCAGCCTGGCATCACCGACGTAGAGCACTTCCCCTCCCGCCGCCTCCTGCGCGCGGGCCGCCGACGCCTGTTGCAAGCGTTCCTGAATCGTCGACAGCTGCGAATCCTGGTAGCCGTTGCGCCGAACCAGCCCGGAGTTGAACAGGCTCAAGGTCGCAATCGACTGGAAGCGCTTGTCGGTTCGCGCCGCCGCCAATGAGTAACCACCACCGCCACAGATCCCCAGCAAGCCCAGGCGCTTGCTGTCGACGCCGGGATAGCCGGCGATGAAGTCCGCCATGCCATGGATGTCTTCGATGCGATGCGCCGGTTTGTCCACATTGCGCGGCTCACCGCCACTGGCCCCTTGGTAGGCCGCATCCGCCGTGATCGTGATGTAGCCCTGATCCGCCAGACGCTGGGCATACAGGCCCGCGACCTGCTCCTTTACGCCCCCATTGGGGTGCGCCACAACGACGGCCGGGTACTTTTTCGCCGCGTCATAGTTCGCCGGGGTGTAAACGTTGGCGGCAATGTCCAGGCCATTGAGTGTGTAAGTGACCGGATGGATGTTGACCTTGCCCGGTTCGTTCCTGGTCAGCGCGCCACCGTAGGTCAACGTGAATGGATTCTGCCTGTAGTCGCCCGCTTCGGCTTCGGCACCGGACATGCCGATCATGGCGGCCATGAACGTGGCCTTCAACGTGGTTCGCATCATGGAAAAATTCCTGACATTTCGATGTTTGTGGAGGCGCTGGCTGATATCGCCGAGAAACAAACTACCTTTCAAGAATTAATCGATAAACAGCGCCAATCACATAGCACTGATACCAAATTCACATATATTCGGTGAATCAGGCGAAAAGTCGTTGACACCCGGGCTGACAGCAATAACCTATTTATGTGGGAATATTTCCCACAATATGATGCTGACTGGCTCTGAAGGATCGTACGGAACCGCAGTCGCTTGTTATCGCTGCAGATTGATGGCCGTGCCGGTTGGCTGGCCGCTCCAATGGGCGGCTGCGAACTCACTGGACGTTGCGTTCGATATGGAGATGGGTACGCAACGTCAAGCGGAGGTGCATCATGCTGCTCAAGAAATGTTTATTGGCTCTGGCAATTGGCGCAGTCCTGTCGGCATCGACTGTGCTGGTGCCCGATTACATCAGTAGTTTCTCCAGTGTGCAGGCCAAGGATGGTGGCGGTAGTGGCGGCCATGGCGGTGGCAACAGCGGTGGTCACGGTGGCTCCGGCAACGGCGGCTCCGGAGGCAGTGGACACGGTGGTGATGGCGGCAGCGGCCACGGAGAGGGTGGCGATCATGGTGCTGCAGGCCATGACGGTGACGGTCATGGCGGCCCGGGACGCGGCGACGCTGACCATGGTGGTATGGCCGGTAACAGAGGCCCGGGCAATGCGCATGACAACGACGCGGACAACGATGCCGCCGATGCTGCCAGGGACGCTGCCAGAAACGATGCGAACGCAGCCAGAGACGCTGCAAGAGCTGATGCAGATGCCGCCCGGGATGCTGCCAGGGCCGCTGCAGACGCCGCCAGGGATGCCGCCAGAGCTGAGGCGGATGCAGCCCGGGACGCTGCAAAAGCGGCTGGCGTAGCGGGCGCAGATGCAACCCGGGATGCTGCCAGGGCTGCGGCAGATGCGGCCAGAGACGCCGCCAAGGCAAACGCGGATGCAGCCAGAGACGCCGCCAGGGCTGCTGCAGATACCGCCAGGGACGCCGCCAAAGCTGAGGCGAACGCAGCCAGAGAGGATGTGGCGGACGCCCCGGACGCACCGGATGTCGACGCGGCTGAGGTACGGAATTAGGCCCGCACGTTCCGCAATGGATACGGCAAGCATACCCATGGAAAACGTCCCGGGCGCTTGAGGGACGTATTGGCAAAGAGTCGCAAGCCCTGATAAGCCACGGGGGTTTGCGACTTTTTTTTCGAAATCGTGTCGCACTCTCCCGCCTTCGCGTTCGTTTATTCAGCCCCCTCTCCTTCCATCTCCCCAACCGGCGGTCGGCTTTCTCCTGCGCGGGTTGACCCTGAGCCAGAAAAGGCTAACTTACAACAAGTGGGAAATTTTCCCACGCCGATATTTCAGAAGACACTGTAACGCTCAGGGGTTGCTCCCATGCTGCTCCCGGATTGCAACCTGATTGCGTTTGCACTGTTCGCGGTCAATCACCAGGAGAATGCACGATGAACACTTACTCGCTTTTCAAGAGAGGTTTACTGGCGCTGGCAATCGGTGGCGTCCTCTCGGCTTCCACTGTTTTGATACCTGACTCCATTTCCCATGACTCGAGCGCCTATGCCAAGGATGGTGGTGGCGGTGGTGGTGGTCACGGCGGTGGTGGCGGCGGCGGCGGTGGCGGCAACGGCGGTGGCGGCGGCAACGGCGGCGGTGGCGGTGGCGGCAACGGCGGCGGCGGCGGCGGTGGCAACGGCGGCGGTGGCGGCAACGGCGGTGGCAACGGCGGTGGCAGCGGTGGCGGCGGCAACAGTGGGCATGGCGATGGCGGCAACAGTGGTCACAGCGGCAGCGACCATGGCAATGGGAATTCCGGCCATGCCGGATCTGGAAGCTCGAACTCCGGTCGCAGTGGTACCCATGCAGAGGCAGGAGACGACCACGGTAACCATGCCCGCGGCGAGGTCGGTGACGATCACGGTAACCACGCCCGCGGTGAGGTCGGTGACGATCATGGTGTCCACGCCGGCGGCGAGGTCGGTGACGATCATGGCGTCCACGTTGGCGGCGAGCCCGGTGACGATCATGGCGTCCACGCCGGCGGCGAGCCTGGTGACGACAACGGCAACCATGCAGGTGGCGAACCCGGCGACGACAACAGCCGGACTTGAAGCGGCGACCTGATGGCCTCATACAAAACCCTGGGACCGGTTTTGTATGAGGCACGGCAAAAAACACATGCCAGCATTCATGGGATTATTTCCCACACAGCTATACTAGGGGTTGTCTATCCAGGAATGCGCTGAATGCAATCGTCCACCCTGCCCGCCTCCCTCCTCAAAGCCCTGCGGCATGTCATGCGGCCGCTGGTACGCCTGATGCTGCGCAAAGGCGTCACCTACCTGGTGTTCGCCGACCTGCTCAAGGAGGTTTTCGTCGAGGTGGCGGACCGTGAATTCCGCCTGGACGACAAGGTACCGACCGACAGCCGCATCAGTCTGCTCACCGGCGTGCACCGCAAGGATGTACGGCGCTTGCGCGATACCGGCGACCCTGTTTCTTCCACCCTTCCGGAAAACATCACCTTCGGTGCGCAACTGGTCAACGCCTGGACCAACGCGCCTTTTTGCGACAACGCCGGCCAGCCACTGCCGCTGCCTCGACTGGCCAGCGTCGGCGGCGACCGCTCCTTTGACGCCTTGGTGGCGAAAGTCAGCACCGATATCAGGGCGCGGGTGGTATTGGATGAGTGGCTGCGCCTGGGCGTCGTGCGCCTTGACGAGCAAGAGTGCGTGCACCTCGAAGTCCAGGCCTTCGTGCCGCAAAAGGGCTTCGATGAGAAAACGGCTTACCTGGGGCATAACCTGCATGATCATGCCTGCGCTGCGGTGCACAACCTGACCAGCGAAGGTCCGGCCTTTTTTGAGCGCAGCGTCCACTATGACGCACTGGCCCCGATGAGCGTCGAGGTGTTGCGCGAGGCCGTTGCCAGCGAGGGGATGCAAGCCCTGCTGAGTTTCAACCGACTCGCCGCCGAACTGGAATTCAAGGACCTGCCCAGCCCTGAACCACGCCAGCGCATCACGGTCGGCTTGTATTTCTACACCGAAGCGTCCGATCCCAATTCGCCGACGGCCCCTAAGCCATGACCCTCCATTTGCGCCTGATCCGTGCAATCGCCCTCATTCTGGGCCTCGGGCTTCCCATTGTGCTGCAAGCCGCCCCCGCCTGTGTCAGTCAGAATAATGCGGGCATAAGTGGAGAGCCGGTCATCCAGGCACCGGGCGGCACCGGCGGTACGGGCGCGGCGCCTGGTGGCATGGGCGGTACCGGCATCGACACCGATAACGGCGGAGTCGGCGGTACCGGCGCACCAATTAAAAAACGCCCTGGCGGCATGGGCGGCACAGGTGACGTTGCAGGCGGCGTGGGTGGCACGGGCATCAGCAACGACAACGGCGGGATCGGTGGCACCGGCATTGTCGGCACCATCACCGGTTTCGCATCGATCTGCGTCAATGGCCTGGAAGTGCACTTCAACAAAAACGTTCCGGTCAGCGAGAATGGCACTGCCGCCACCAGCACCCACCTGGCGATAGGCCAAGTGGTTGCCGTGGAAGCGTTCAATTCCCGGCGCGGCCTGGAGGCCGGACGCATTTCCATCCTGCACGTCTACGAAGGTCCCTTGACTGCCCTGCCGAGAGATTCCATGCCCATGCGTGTCATGGGGCAACCGGTACGCCTGGCCAGCGGTGCTCAAGTCGCTTCCGGCCTGCGCCCCGGTGATCCCGTACGGGTCAGCGGGCTGCGCGATGCCCGAGGTGAAGTGGTCGCCAGCCGTATCGACCGGGCGCCCGACCTCAAGGAGGCCAGCGCTATCGGCCCGGTGGATCGCAGCGGTTATCTCCAGGGGATCAAACTCGGCAATAACCCGGGCCCGGCGCAGGAAATGCTGGTACGCGGCCAGTGGTCCGGCCGTGAGCTGAACGTGACCCAAAGCCGACCCGATCCGAGCCTGCCTTTCATTGGCCGGGTACACAATGCGGTGATCGAGGGCCTGGTACAGGGCCGGAACGACCGTCAATGGGTGGTGGGTGGCTTTAATGTGACGCTGGCGCGCGACACCGTGTTCGTCGGTGTGCAGCCGTCGGAGCTGGCGCTGGATCGACGCGTGCGGGTCAGCGGTGTGTTCAGTGGTGCGCGGGACGTGCGGGCAACGCGCATCGAATTGCCCCGAGAACACTCCGATTCACCCGCGAGCAACCAACACGGACAACTGCGAACCAACGAGCAAAACACGGACGACTCAAGTGGTTCGAGCAATTCGAGCGATTCCAACAGTTCCGGCAGCTCCGGCAGCTCCGACAACTCCGGCAGTTCGGGAAACTCGGGCAGTGACAGGAGTGGCCGTTCCGAGAGCGAAGACAGCGTGCGCGACGACACTCGCCACGGGGGCAATGACAGTCATGGCGGCAGCGACAGGCTGGAAAGCGTGGACAAGTCCGGCAAGTCAGAGCGTATCGAGAGGGTCGAGCAACCCGACAAAGTCGAGAAAGTCGAAAGGGTCGAAAAGGTAGAGAAAGTCGAGAAGGTAGAAAGAGTCGAAAAGGTCGATCGCCCGGAGAAAGTTGACAAGGTCGAACGCCCGGAGAAAGTCGAGAAAGTTGAACGGCCAGAAAAAGTCGAGAAGGTCGAGAAAGTCGAAAAGGTCGAGAAGATTGAAAGAGTCGATCGCTCCGGCAAAGGGAGTTAAACCGTGCAGGCATGATGCACAATTGCCATAAGTAACTAGGCTGGGTAAGTCACGCAACAAAGCATGCGTGTGAACTTCGATGATGGAACACACGAGGTGAACATGAACCCCAGGCACGCCCTGCTCGTCGGTTTGCTTGCCAGCCTGGCCTTGCCAGCCCTGGCCGATACCTTCACGACTTCGATTGGAACCGACTACTCACGGGGCGACTATGGCACCGGTACGACGTCTGAAACCTGGTACGTGCCACTGGTGAGCAAATACGAAACCGGTCCCATGACCTACAAGCTCACGGTGCCCTGGCTGCGCATCACCAATCCTTCGGTCGGCCCCGACGGCGAGCCGTTGCCCGGTGGCTGCGGCAAAGTGGAAAGCGGTTTGGGCGACACCGTCGCCGGTGCCGACTATGCCGTGCTTGACGGTAGCATCAGCGGACTTTTCGTGGACCTGATCGGCAAGGTCAAGTTGCCCACCGCCGACGAAGACAAGTGCCTGGGCACCGGCAAAACCGACTTCTCCGCCCAGGTCGATGTCGCCAAGGCCTTCGGCCGATTGACCGGGTTCGCCACCCTGGGCTGGAAAAAGTACGGCGATCCGTCGGGCTCCAACTTCGACAATCCGATATTCGCCGGCCTGGGCTTCGCCATCCCCGTGTTCGCACGCACCTCCGCGGGCGTGTCCTACGACTGGCGGCAGAAGGTCATTTCCACCGGCGACCCGATCAAGGAGCTCACACTCTTCCTCACCCACAAGCTCAATCAGAACTGGAAGTTTCAGTTGTATGCCGTCAAGGGGTTTACCGACGCCAGCCCGGATGGTGAGGCTGGACTATTGTTCAGCCACACCTACTGAGCGCCACCGACTCCAGTGTGTTTCACCTCGTCACGCATACGCGTCCCGGTATTTTTCGATGAACGCCTGCACGGACAACGCGGGCGTGCCGGTCACTTTCTCCACGACATCGTTCACCCCCGCGAAGACGCCCTCCCGGTAATCCTGAGCGACTTCGACCAGGTGCTGTACCAAGGCCGGCGGAAACCTGTACTCGTGCTCCATCTTGTGCTCGAACGCCTCGATCGATGTCGGTGCGTACTGGATCTGCACGCCAAGCACTTCGCTCATGGCAGCGGCGATCTCCGTGTGATTCATCTCGACCGGCCCATGCAGGCTGTAAATCTTGCCCTCGTGCCCCGCAGGGTTGGCCAGGAGGTGGGCGATCACCCGCCCCTGGTCATCGGTCGCGATGGGCGCGTGACGGCCATGCTCGAAGGGGAACTCGATTTTTTTCCTGGCCAGGATCTCCTTCGCGAAGTGCGGGTAGACGAGCCAGTCCGCGAAGAATGTGGGGCGCAGGTGCGTTGTCGGTACCCCCGACCAGTCGAAAACGCGCTCGGAAATCCAGTGATCCTGTGCCAAATGACTCCTGGACTCGCGCCGTGCGGAGATCTGCGACATGTTCACGATCGCCTGTACCCCCGCCTCCTTCGCTGCCTGGGCAAAATAGGCCGCACCGTCGATGATTCCCGGTGCCAGCGGATAAAGAAAATAGGCCGAACGGATGCCTTCCATCGCCGCACGGATATCATCGATATTCGTGAAATCGCCAATCGCAATGTCAACCCCGCGCTCGCGCAGGGCCGCCGCCCTTTCATCGTCCGTGCGTACGTAAGCCCGCACACGCTTGCCCATCTTGAGCAGCTCATCGATGGCAGCCCCACCCGTACGTCCGGTTGCACCGCTTACAAGAATGTCCACTTCGCTCATGACTGTATTCCTCTCAAGCAATTGGAGCCTGTGCTCCGACTGTCAATTGACTTCAACCACCGGCTCGCGGGTTGAAGCCTCTCGTCGCTGCAGAACAATGCAACGGCCTCTCAGCTTTCAAATGGAGCGTTGTCGATCAGGTCGCACACGTTCGGGCAATCGAAACCATGTATGTGGCGACGTCCAACATCCCCCAGCCCGGTACCAATGGCGGTATGCGGTTTTTTCCGGGCAACTTCGGCCACCGCTTGAGTAAACGCGGCCTTCATTCCGACGCGTGGGTAAAGGGCGAGCGTTTCATCAATCAGTGATGGCGTGATTTCCTCCATGAACAGGCCCATGACATCGACATGAGCCCCCATGTAGATCAGGGCGATTTCCGGTTGCTTGCGGTCCGCGATGCCGGCACTGGAGTGAAGAGCGATCGCATCCCAGACCAGTTGCGCTTTCGCGTCCGAATACCCGTTCGCTAACAGGAATCGGCTGGCCGCGTCGGCGCCATCGACTTCAAAACGCTGGTCGGCACAGAACTCGTCGGTAAGCCCCAAGTCATGCAACAGCGCAGCGAGGTAAACGGTTTCCCGGTCGTACTTCAGCCCGCGCTGCTTGCCGAGGAAATCGGCGAACCACCATGTGCGATGTACGTGATTCAGGAGCGCCCTGGAGTGGACCCGCTCAACCAGCGAAGCGGCCTTGCGGGTGAGTTCTGAATCCGGTGCGATGATGCCGCCGACTGTAACGGGTGTGTTCATGCTTGCTTCCCAGGGTTGAGATTGACCTCGCTCCAATCTAATGATTCTGATTTGTCCAAATTGACTATTTTCAGTTGATTCGTGCCAAATTGACGTCGGACACCCACAGGGGACAACCGTGAAAAAACAAACGAACACCCGCCCTCTGCGCCCCGGGCAGATGCAAAAACGCGTGGTGATTCTGGGGATGCCCCCGGTCGATGCACTCGATGTGATCGGCCCTGCCGAGGTGTTTGCCTTCGCCAATAGCCTGCACGACGGCGAAACCGTCCCCTACCAGTTGGACCTGGTTTCATCGGACGACGACCTTCACTTGGCCAGCAGCACGGGCATCAACCTCACGGCGCATAAAACCCTTGAGCAAGAGCGCCAGGCGAACAAGCCCATTGACACCTTGATTGTCGCGGCGGGCCAGCAGTCAGTGGGTCATTTGAACGAAGAGGCCATCGAGTGGATACGGGCGCGTTCCACCAGCGTGCGGCGCGTGTGCTCGATCTGTGTCGCCGCGTTTGCCTTGGCGGAGGCCGGGCTGCTGGAGGGTCGTCGGGCAACCACCCACTGGCAGATGGCACGCGAGCTGGCAGAGCGTTTTCCGCTAATCGAGGTCGACGCAAACCCTATCTGGGTGAAAGACGGCAACGTGTATACCTCGGCAGGCATCTCGGCGGGAATCGATCTCACCCTCGCGTTGGTCAGCGAGGACCTGGGCGATCACGTCGCGATGGAGATTGCGAAAAACATGGTCCTGTTCCTGCGGCGTCCGGGGGGACAGGCGCAGTTCAGTGTCACGCTTCAATCGCAGCGTGCGCCGGGTTCAAGTCTGGATGAGCTGTGCCTGTGGATCAGTGAGCATCTGCACACCGACCTTACGGTCGAGAGACTGGCAGACCGGATGTCGACCAGTGTCAGAACGTTGATCCGGACCTTTCAGCGGGACTTGAGGACCACGCCGGCGAAGTATGTCGAAGACGTTCGCCTCGAAGCCGCCTGTCGGGCTTTTGAGCTGGGCGGACATTCAATGGAGCAGGTTGCACGTCAATGCGGCTACAGCAATGTCGATGTGCTGCGCAAAGCGTTTATCAGACGCCTGGGTGTAAGCCCCAAGGAATATGCGCTGCGCTTTGCGCCAGCCTGAGCAATGTTGCGTTTGCCGCGACTACCTCTAAGCTAACAATGACTTACAGGACGACAAGGAACGTTATAGACACTCCATCGCAACATCACATGTCATTCAATAGTCGTTGGTTAGTAAGAGGCGATGTCTGCTCGCAAATTCCAAAACTTGAAAAGCCGAGAAATCAAGCGATGAACGAAGAGCCAGGATCCAAAGGATGGTGGCAGACCATTCCCGGTATTTTGACGGCAACCGCCGGCATTATTACGGCAATAGCGGCTTTGATTGTTGCTCTCAACCAAGCTGGCTTCTTTGAAACGCAAACCAAAAAGGCCACGCAGGTTCCCAATGGCACCGTCACGCAGGCGACGGGAGGTGAAAGCCGAGCTGACACAACCGCCAAGGCGCCAATGCCGTCGTCAATTGAAGAGACGAAGCCCTACCCTATAACTCTTTCGTCCGGCGCAGAGGTAAGAGTCGGGGACGCCGTTTACAAAATATTATCAGCGCGGCTTGATCGTCATTCTCCGAGCAAACTTTCGTTGAGATTCGAAGTGCGCATGACCAACAATGACCGATACGACGCAAACTTTTGGGCGGCTTCTTTCCGCTTGCTGATAGGCGGCGTACTGCGCGCACCGGAAAACGATCTTAACGAGCTGGTAGCCAGCCATAGTTCAAAGGAAGGATCGGTGGAATTTGTAATTCCAGATAATGTCACCGACGTAGGACTCCAGATAGGTGAAGTTGGGAACGATGCGCCCGTACTCCAGATCGATCTGCACGCACCTCACTAGTGGTTCAAGCAGGCGTTATGCATTAAAGCCATACACCTATGCCTGATAAAAATCGACACCCATTGGGGTAACCAAGGCGTTTGCGGATGCTGATAGCAAAACCATAAGACCCCAGTTAGCCGTTTTAGATTTCCAGCCCGGCCACGTAGTCGTTCAAGTATGCGTTTCATGGCACAACATCAATGAAGTTGCCGTTGCCTCTGGAGTTCCCGCTTCAACCAGATGCTTGCCGGTTCTACGCCTTCCGAACATCGTACCTCATAGGCGCGGCCACTCATGCTGCTTTTAGTGGCAGCAAGATCGATGAAGTCTTCTGCGCTGTTCACCATGTTCTTGCCTTCGAGATAATTCAGCTTCTTCTCCAGATGCGCCCGAGCGCGGGGACCTGGGTATTCGCTCCCGTTGCGCACAAACTGACACTTGCTGTGTTCGACAAAGTCCAGCAAGCCCTTTATCTCTTGATTGGCCTGAGGTGTGGCCTGAGCCTGCGCATTAGGGACAATTGCGAAAAGGCTAATACCCGCAGCCATAATCAATGGGTTGATAAGCCGTGCCGTGACCCCTATCCACATTCGCATGGTTCATCCCGGTCCTGAAAGTGAAATGAATGGAGTGACCTCCAACAGCAAGATCTGGCCTCTTTTTTAGCTATAACATCCTCTCCAGCCCGATCGTGCTGCTGAGCCACGAATTGAAACGTCGCCACCAACTCCCCGGCTCCTTGGTCAACGTATGCTGCTTGCCGTCATCCTCGGTGACCCAGACCAACTGAGACTTTTCCAGCACGACATGATAACTGAGAGTGGGTGCCATACCCTCCAGGGCCAGCTCGCGCACCCGGCCGGCGAGTTGCGCATTATCCACCAACACTCCGACTTCGGTGTTCCACAATAATGAGCGCGAGTCGAAATTGAACGAACCGATAAAAGCTTTCTGCCGGTCGAAAATCATCGCTTTGCTATGCAGGCTGGAATCGGAACTATTGGAAGATCCGCTGTGAAACAGGCGTGGCCTGCTGTCGCTGTCACCGGACCGGCGGCGTAACTCGAACAACTGCACACCATGCTCCAGCAAGGTTTTGCGATAAGGGGCGTAACCACCATGCGCAGCGGGCACATCGGTGGCTTCCAGTGAGTTAGTCAGCAAGCTGATCGACACGCCAGCGTCGGCACGACTGGTCAAGTACATCAACCCCGGTTGTCCGGGCACCATGTAGGCGGAGACCATGATCAGCTCCTTGTTGACCCCGTCAAGCTCGGGTGCCAACTGGGTAGTCAACAGCAAGTGCGGGGGTGGTTCGCCTTTCGACAAGACCTTACTCGGTGCATCCCACATCGCCTTGTTCCAGGCCCAGATCAGCTCGCGGCGCCAGACATGCAGACGTGGGTGAGTGGTGTAGGACATCAACTGTTGGTAGAGAGCATGATTCTGTTTACGCGTTTCCTCCAGGGATTCGTCCAGCCGGGTCCGGGTATTTTTCAGGTCCTTGTTTGTCGGCATGGTGAAGAGAAACTGCTCGATCGGCTTGCTCAGAGCACTGTTCCAGTACTCGTCAAAACCATGCCCCAACTGTTCTGCAACCGGGCCGACACTGAGCATGTCGATGTCGGTGAAATTCTTGTTGGGTTCGGCATCGAAATACTCGTCCCCCAAATTGCGCCCTCCGACGATCGCCACGCTGTTGTCCACCACCCACAATTTGTTGTGCATGCGCCTGTGTTGCTGCGATAGGTTGAACAGGCGGCCCATCGTTCGCGTCACGACGGTGCTGCGGCCCAAATGCAGTGGATTAAACACGCGGATCTGAATCTGCGGGTGGGCAGCCAGCGTCGCGATAATTCGGTCCAGGTCATCGCTGGTCGTGTCATCGAGCAGAATCCGCACGCGGACTCCGCGGTCGGCGGCGTCGAGCAATTCGCTCACGAGTATCCGCGTACTAATGCCGTCGTGGACGATGTAATACTGCAAGTCGAGGCTGCTTTGGGCGTTACGGATCAGCTCGGCGCGTGCGGTGAAAGCCTCGGCACTATCGGATAGCAAGCGAAAACCCGATTGGCCCTGATGGGGGGCTGCCTGGGCCTGGATGGAACGACCGAACGCCGAATCGCTCGCAGGTAACGCCTGGCTGGGTTCGTGAGGAACATTGAGTGTCGTACAGCCATCAAACAGCAAGGCGAGCAATAGAAGAGCAAGCAGGGGCTGTTTGATTCTCACGGAGCGTACTCCGGGTGATGGCGATCAGGGATGCCGGATCCCGAAGAATGGTCAGTTGGTATCCATTAGCATTCTGGTCGTATCGACCTTGCGCACTGTTTCTTCGATCTGCGGTGTTGTTTTGGGAGAATAGTTCATCCGCTGGCAAAGATATGACTGACAGCCACCGGTAGGAAAAGAACCCACTGCCAAAAGTTGTGAAAATGACACCGCGACTCATTTTCGTATCCCCCCTTCATTCAATACGCAGCAGATGGGCGAGATAACGCCAGTAGAGGCGATGGGGAGCCAACACAAGAAAAGCCCATGACGGCCACCATCGCCCCCTCCCAATTTGGGATCAATGCAACTCATGGCGACGGCAGATAGGCCATCGCGCGCGACTCGCCCATCAGCAGCGGATGATTGAGCTCCGCACAGGCGCGCAGGTAGTCGGCTACCAAGGTGATCCGCTTGAGCTTTCGCAGATCCTCGCTGTAGTACATCCAGAACTGTCGAGTGACCTCCACCTGGTCCGGCAGCACTTCGCACAGGCGCGGGTCGGGACCGGCGAGGAAGCAGGGCAAGATGGCCAGCGCGCGGCCTTCCAGCGCTGCGTGGTACTGGGAGACGACGCTGGTGCTGCGCAGGCGACTGTGGGCGCCGGGCAGCAGGTCGTTCAAGTAGAGCAGCTTGAAGCTGAAGGCCAGGTCCTCGACATAGGTCACGAACGGGTGACTCGCCAAATCCTCGCTGCTGGTAATCGGTGGATGGTTGGCCAGGTACTCCGGTGTCGCATACAGACGCAAGCGGTAGTCGCACAGGCGCGAGCACACGTACGGACCGCGCTCGGGCCGCTCCAGGGTGATGGCGATGTCCGCCTCGCGCCGCGACAGGTTGACGAAGTGCGGGACCGGCAGGATGTCCACTGAGATATGCGGATAGTGAATGATGAAGTGGCTCATCTGCGTGGTGATGAAGCAGGAGCCGAAGGCTTCGGTACAACCGATGCGCAGGTGCCCGGCGAGCCCCCCGGTGGTTCCGGAAACCTGTTCGCAGGCTGCCAGCAGCGTACTTTCCAGTGTTTCGGCGTGGCTGATCAGGCGCTGCCCCTCCACCGTCAGGACGAAACCCGACGTTCGCGATTTCTCGAATAACAGGGCACCCAGGCTTTGCTCAAGCGCGCGGATGCGCCGCGACACCGTGGTGTAGTCCACCCCCAGGCGGCGTGCTGCACCACTGGCGGTGCGGGCACGGGCGACTTCGAGAAAGAAGCGCATATCGTCCCAATTCACATGATTTTGCGTTGTGCGTTTTTGCATATTCATCAGGCTTTTCTGCCAATACATATTGGAAATTTGCAACCATATACTCGCATTCAACGTGATTTGACCAGCACCGTTTCTCGGCCAGGGAGGTCCCAAACTCAATCAGGGCTAACAGCATGAATGCAGGGCGGAACGTCAGCTTTCAAACCGAAAACAGGCAGCTGCGCGGCAGCGAAATCACGGCCATATTTTTGCCAGCCGAAGGCTCATGCAGCGAGCACCCTGTCGGCGCAATCCCTGCGACATTCCACCTTCCCCTCGTCTCGGGAAGATCACCAGAGAGGCTATGACTCCAGCAACAGCATTCAGGCGACGTCCCGCTTCGGGACGTCGCTCGGGTACCCGTACGCCCCTAAAAAGGCCGACCAACAAAAACAATTAAAAGCGGAGCCTCACCATGACGACCGACCATCCGAACCACGCCCGGACCTGCGACCAGGTCAGGGCCAATCCCAAGTTCCAGCGCCTCACACGCCAGCGCTCAATGCTGGCGTGGTCACTGAGCGGCGCCGTCCTGGCCGTCTATTACAGCTTCATCATGGTGGTGGCCTTCGCCCCTGCCTGGCTGCACCGGCCACTGTACGAGGGCAGTCACCTCAGCCTCGGCATGCCGATTGGCGTGGCAATTATCTTGCTGTCCTGGTTGCTGACCGCCAGCTACGTGCATACCGCCAACACCCGCTTCGACGCGCTCAGCGTGCAGATCCTCCAGGAGACCCGCGCATGAAACGCATAGCCGCCCTTCTCGCCCTTTGCCCCCTGCTGGCCAACGCCGACCCCATCACCGCAGAGAAGCAACCGCTCAATGTGCATGCCATCGGCATGTTCTTCGTCTTCGTCCTCGCCACGTTGTTGATCACTTGGTGGGCGTCCCGCCGCACGCGCTCCGCTGCCGACTTCTACAGTGCCGGTGGCGGTATCACGGGGTTTCAAAATGGCCTGGCGATCGCCGGTGACTATATGTCGGCAGCCACGCTTCTGGGCCTTTCGAGCCTGGTGTTCACCAAGGGCTATGACGGCTTCATCTACATCATTGGCTTCTTCGTCGGCTGGCCCATCGTCACCTTCCTGATGGCCGAGCGCCTGCGCAACCTGGGCCGCTACACCTTCGCCGACATCGTCTCCTTGCGCCTGGATCAAACCCGCGTGCGCAGCTTCGCCGCCCTCGGCTCGCTGACGGTGGTGTGTTGCTACCTGGTGGTGCAGATGGTCGGTGCCGGCCAGTTGATCAAGCTGCTGTTCGGCCTCGACTATCGCACGGCGGTGGTGGTGGTCGGCCTGCTGATGCTGGTCTACGTGATCTTCGGCGGCATGCTCGCCACTACATGGGTGCAGATCACCAAGGCGGTGCTGCTGCTGGCGGGCGGCACGACCCTGATGCTGATGGCCCTGAGCCGCTTCGGCTTCAGCTTCGAGACGCTGGCTGCCCAAGCCGTGGCGGTGCATGCCAGCGGCGTGCAGATCATGGGCCCGGGCACCTTGCTGGCCGACCCGGTCAACGCGGTGTCACTGTCCCTTGGCCTCGTCTTCGGCATCGCCGGCCTGCCGCACATCCTGATGCGTTTCTTCACCGTGCCCAATGCCAAGGAAGCGCGTAAATCGGTGCTATTCGCCACGGTGTTCATCGGCTTCTTCTTCCTCGTGGTCTGCATCCTCGGCTACACCGCCATCGTCATCGTCGGCACGGACCCGCAGTATTACGTGGACGGTAAGCTCGGCGGCGCGATGATCGGCGGCGGCAACATGGTAGCCATGCACTTGGCCAAGGCCGTGGGCGGCAACCTGTTTCTCGGATTCCTCTCCGCCGTGGCCTTCGCCACCATCCTTGCCGTGGTGGCCGGCCTGGCCCTGGCTGGCGCCTCGGCGATCTCTCATGACCTTTATGCGTCGGTGCTGAAAAAGGGCAAGGCCGACGAGAAGCAGGAAATGCGCGTGTCGCGCATCGCCACGGTCTGTCTGGGCATTGTCGCGATCGCCCTGGGCATTCTGTTCGAGGGCCAGAACATTGCCTTCCTGGTCGGCCTGACGTTCGGTATAGCGGCCTCGGCGAATTTCCCGGTGTTGATCATGGCCATGTACTGGGAGGGCCTGACCACCCGTGGCGCCCTTTACGGTGGCCTCACCGGCCTGATCAGCGCTCTGGTCCTGGTCATCGGTTCGCCATCGGTATGGGTCGGTGTTTTGGGCCATGCCAAGGCGATCTTCCCCTACGATCAGCCGGCGCTGTTCTCCATGCCCCTGGCCTTCCTGGTCATCGTGGTGGTGTCCCGGCTGGACCGCAGCGAACGCGCCGACCGTGAGCGCGCCGCCTATGCCGATCAGTTCGTCCGCGCCCAGACCGGCCTGGGCGCGGCCATGGCCAGCAGTCACTAACGCCGCCGTTTTACGGGGTCTATGCCCTGAGCGCGAGTTCACCCCTTAGCGTCGCGCTTTTTTACTCCCGCCCTGCGCCACCCCGCGCCGGGCACCTTCAACAAGCCTTCCCTCCACTGGTCCCGGCCAGTGCGGGAACGGCTTGCCTATAACAACAAGAGGCATGCAATGAAACCCACTCTTTTTACCCTGTTCCTGGCAGGCAGCAGCCTTGCCACCCAAGCCCATGCGGACTTCCTCGCAGACAGCAAGGCCAAACTGGAGTTGCGCAACTTTTACTTCAATCGTGACTACCGTCAGGCGGGTGCCACCCAGTCCATGCAAGAAGAATGGGCCCAGGGCTTCCTGCTGCGCTACGAGTCCGGTTACACCGACGGCATGATCGGCGTCGGCGTCGATGCCCTCGGCCTGCTTGGCGTCAAGCTCGACTCCAGCCCCGATCGCGCCGGGTCCGGCCTGCTCAAACGCGAAAACCAGTCACCCCGGCGCGCCAAGGACGAATACGGCGAAATGGGCCTGACCGCCAAGTTCAAGGCCTCCAGCACGGTGCTCAAACTCGGCACCCTGGCACCCAAGCTACCGGTGCTGCTGGCCAATGACTCGCGCCTGCTGCCACAAACCTTTCGCGGCGGCCAGTTGAACATGCAGGAGATCAAGGGCCTGACCATCGATGCCGGACACCTGGATCGGGTCAACCAGCGTGACTCCTCGGACGACGAAAAAATGGGCATCACCACCACCGGCGCCAAAGGCATCGTCGGCAGCCAGGCGCGGAGCAATGCCTTCGATTTCGCCACCCTGGCCTACCAGTGGAACGAGCGGTTGAACACGAGCTACAGCTACGGTGGCCTGGACAATTTCTACCACCAGCACCAACTCAACCTGGTCCAGGTGCTGCCGTTGGCCGAGGGACAGTCGCTCAAGAGCGACCTGCGCTACGCCCGCTCCACCGACGACGGCAGCAGCAACATCGACAACACGGCATTGGGCGCAATGTTCACTTACGCACTCGGCGGCCATGCCTTTGGTCTCGGCTACCAGCGCATGAGCGGCGATACCGGTTTCGCCTACGTCAACGGCAGCGACGCTTTCCTCGTCAACTTCGTGCAGATCGGTGACTTCGCCAACAGGGACGAGCGCTCCTGGCAGGCGCGCTACGACTACAACTTCGCCGCGCTGGGCGTTCCCGGCCTGACCTTCATGACCCGCTACCTGTCCGGCGACAACATCGATCTGGGCGCCGGCAAACCCGAGGGCCGCGAATGGGAGCGCGACACCGACATCGGCTACGTGGTGCAGAGCGGCCCGTTGAAGAGCGTCGGTCTCAAGTGGCGCAACGCAACCGTGCGTACCAGCCATTTCGGTAACGACCTCAATGAGAACCGCCTGATCCTCAGCTATACCCTGGCGCTCTGGTAAATCCCCCGCAAGACGGGGGCCGCTCGCATCGCCTGACGGTGCGGACGGCTCCCGACCGGCGCGCAACATCCATGATTTTTTTGCACAACGCACCGGTTTTTATGAGCATTCTTAATTGATTTTTGCATGCCTATACTGGGTTCCACAGCCTGGTCATGAACCGGCTCAGACCCAACAAAAACAACCAAGGGCACCCACCGTGAAGACATTCATGCTTGCCGCCGTCTCCCCGCTATCAAGTACCCGCACGGCTCTCGGGAGACTCCAATGAACAGCCACTGCCAACCCTTCCTCGCCGCTCGGGATTTCCTGCTCACCCACCGTACCGACTACGCCACTGCCGCGCGTGATTTCCGCTGGCCGCAGCTGAACGAGTTCAACTGGGCACTGGATTACTTCGATGCGATGGCCGAGGGCAACCAGGCCAACGCCCTGTGGATCGTCGAAGAAGACGGCAGCGAACAGCGCTATAGCTTCGAACAGCTGGCCTTGCGCTCCAACCAGGTGGCCAATCACCTGCGTGACCTCGGCGTGCGCCGCGGTGAGCGTATCTTGCTGATGCTCGGCAACGACGTCGCCCTGTGGGAAACCATGCTGGCTGCCTTCAAGCTCGGCGCCGTGGTCATTCCCGCCACCGCCCTGCTGACGCCCGATGACCTGCGCGACCGCATCGAACGCGGCCAGGTTCGCCACCTCGTGGTCGGCGGCGCCCACGTCGACAAGTTCGCCGGTCTGGGCGAAGGCTGCAGCCGCGTCTGCGTCGGCCCGGGCCCTGCCGACTGGACCCCGCACAGCGCCGCCAGCGAATACTCCGAACAGTTCGAAGTCGAGGGCCGCACCCTGGCCACCGACCCGATGTTGCTGTACTTCACCTCGGGCACCACTTCCAAGCCGAAGATGGTGCTGCACAGTCACCAGAGCTACCCGGTCGGCCACCTGTCGACCATGTACTGGATCGGCCTGCAGCCGGGCGACCTGCACTTGAACATCTCGTCACCCGGCTGGGCCAAGCACGCCTGGAGCTGCCTCTTCGCACCGTGGAACGCCGGCGCCTGCATCTTCATCCACAATGTCGCGCGCTTCAGCGCCCCCGCCCTGCTCGCCGCTCTGGAACGCTATGGCGTCACCAGCCTGTGCGCCCCGCCCACCGTGTGGCGCATGCTGATCCAGGAAGACCTGGCCAGTTACAAGGCGCGCTTGAACCTGCGCGAACTGGTGGGCGCCGGTGAACCGCTGAACCCGGAGATCATCGAGCAGATCCTGCATGCCTGGGACTTGCCACTGCGTGATGGCTTCGGCCAGTCGGAAACCACCGCCCTGGTCGGCAACACGCCCGGCCAACTGCTCAAGCCCGGCTCCATGGGCCGTCCGCTACCGGGCTATCGGGTGACCATGCTCGACCCCGATGGCGTACCCGGCAATGAAGGTGAAGTGGCCCTGCCACTGGACGTGCGACCACTGGGCCTGATGTTGTGCTACGAGGACAGCCCGGAGAAAACCGCCGAGGTGATGCGCGACGGTTACTACCGTACCGGCGACACCGCGCAGATCGACGATGATGGCTACATCACCTTTGTCGGCCGCGCCGACGATGTGTTCAAAGCCTCCGACTACCGCATCAGTCCCTTCGAGCTGGAAAGCGCACTGATCGAACACCCGGCGGTGATGGAAGTGGCCGTGGTGCCAAGCCCGGACCCAGTGCGCCTGGCCGTACCCAAGGCGTTTCTGATCCTGGCCCATGACGAACCCGGGTGCGCCGAGCTGGCCGGCAACATCCTCGCCTTTGCCCGTGAGCACCTGGCGCCCTACAAGCGGGTGCGACGCATTGAGTTCGTCACCGAGCTGCCCAAAACCATCTCCGGCAAGATCCGCCGGGTAGAACTGCGGCAGATGGAAGCACAGCGCCGTCAGAGCGACGCGCGCGGCGCTCACGAGTACTTCGAAGAAGACTTCCCACAGCTCAAGGGCTGAATCCGGGCCGGTACGCCGGCCCTTTCGAATTCAAATCCGACCGCTCGGCCAATCTGGCCGAGGGGCTTAACTCGACCCAAAGAAAGCAGGCAGGACCCGAAAATGACCTCTTCCATCGTTCCAAGCGTCAAGCTCCTGATCAACGGCGAGTTCGTCGAATCGCGCACCACCCAGTGGCGTGACGTGGTCAACCCGGCCACCCAGGAAGTCCTGGCTCGCGTGCCCTTCGCCACCGCCGAGGAAATGGACGCTGCCGTGGCCAGCGCCAAGGAAGCCTTCAAGACCTGGCGCAAGACACCGATCGGCGCCCGCTCTCGGATCTTCTTCAAATACCAGCAGCTGATCCGCGAGAACATCAAGGAACTGGCCGCCCTGCTCACCGCCGAACAGGGCAAAACCCTGCCCGATGCCGAAGGTGATGTGTTCCGTGGCCTGGAGGTGGTCGAGCACGCCACCGCCATCGGCAATCTGCAAATGGGCGAGTTGGCCAACAACGTCGCCAACGGCGTCGACACCTACACCTTGATGCAGCCGCTGGGCGTGTGTGCCGGTATCACCCCGTTCAACTTCCCGGCGATGATTCCGCTGTGGATGTTCCCGATGGCCATCGCTACCGGCAACACCTTCATCCTCAAGCCGTCCGAGCAAGACCCGCTGGTGACCATGCGCCTGGTGGAACTGGCGGTGGAGGCCGGTGTGCCCAAGGGCGTGCTCAACGTCATCCACGGCGGCGTCGATGCGGTGAACCTGATCTGCGACCACCCGGACATCAAGGCCGTGTCCTTCGTGGGCTCGACCAAGGTCGGCACCCATGTCTACAACCGCGCCACCCAAAACGGCAAACGCGCACAGTGCATGATGGGGGCCAAGAACCACGCCATCGTCCTGCCCGATGCCAACAAACAGCAGACGCTGAACAACCTGCTGGGCGCCTCCTTCGGCGCTGCCGGCCAGCGCTGCATGGCCCTGCCGGTGGTGATCCTGGTGGGTGAAGCGCAGGCCTGGTTGCCGGACCTGATCGAGCGGACCAAAACCCTCAAGGTCAATGGCGGCACCGAACCGGGTACCGATATCGGTCCGGTAATCTCCTGCGCAGCCCTGGATCGCGTCAACAGCCTGATCGCCAGTGGCATCGAAGAAGGCGCCAGGCTCGAACTGGATGGACGCAACCCGAGCGTACCTGGCTATCAGGACGGCAACTTCGTCGGCCCGACCATTTTCTCCGGCGTCACGGCGCAAATGTCCGTGTACCGCGAAGAAATCTTCGGCCCGGTGCTGTGCGTCATGCACGCCGCCACCCTGAACGAGGCAATCGAGATCATCAACGCCAACCCGAATGGCAACGGCACCGCCCTGTTCACCCGCTCCGGCGCGGCGGCCCGTCACTTCCAGGAAGAAATCGACGTCGGCCAGGTGGGTATCAACGTGCCGATCCCGGTACCGGTGCCGCTGTTCTCCTTCTCCGGTTCGCGCGCTTCCAAGCTCGGCGATCTGGGCCCTTACGGCAAGCAAGTGGTGACGTTCTACACCCAGACCAAGACGATCACCCAGCGCTGGTTCGACGAGGATGACACCGGCGGCGCCGTGAACACCACCATCACCCTGAAATGATCCCTGGCGGCCGGTGCCCGGCATCGGCCGCCAGACGCTCAACGGTGCAGTACCCGCCATTACCGGGCGATGCGCAATAGCGTGCCCCCCACTCGCAAAAGGTAGTCATCATGCATATCGGATTTCTCGGACTCGGCAACATGGGCGGCCCAATGGCCCGCAACCTGCTCAAGGCCGGCCACAGCCTGACCGTCTTCGATCCCTTCCCCCAGGCGGTCGCCGCCCTGGTGGAAGCCGGCGCCAGCGCCGCCGACTCCCCCGCCGCCGTGGCCAAAGCCAGGGTTGAGGTGATCATCACCATGCTGCCGACCGCCGACCACGTGAAACAGGTCTATCGCGGCCAGGACGGTCTGCTGGCCAACATTGGCCCGGGCGTGTTGCTGATCGACAGCTCGACCATCGACCCGCTCAGCGCCCGCGAGGTGGCCAAATTCGCCCTTGCCCAAGGCAATCCGATGCTCGATGCACCGGTATCCGGCGGCACCGGCGGCGCCACGGCAGGCACCCTGACTTTCATGGTCGGCGGCCCGGTCAGCGTGTACGACCAGGCCCTGCCGATTCTCTCGGCCATGGGCCGCAACATCGTGCACTGCGGTGCTGCAGGCAACGGCCAGGTGGCCAAGATCGCCAACAACATGCTGCTCGGCATCTCCATGGTCGGCGTCGCCGAGGCCATGGCCCTGGGGGTGACCCTGGGCATGGACGCCAAGGTGCTGGCCGGTGTCATCGGTACTTCCACCGGTCGCTGCTGGAGTTCGGAGATCAACAATCCGTTCCCCGGCGTGCTGGAAAACGCGCCGGCCTCGCGTGGTTACAGTGGCGGCTTTGGTACCGACCTGATGCTCAAGGACCTCGGCCTCGCCACCGAAGCCGCCAGGCATGCGCGTCAACCGGTGGTGCTCGGCGCTGCCGCCCAGCAGCTGTACCAGACCTTCAGCCTGCAAGGTAATGGCAGCCTGGACTTCTCCGCCATCATCAAATTGTTCCGTGGAGAAGCCTGAGCATGAGCGAGCAGCAAGCCCCGGTGCTGGCCAGTGTGCGCAACCGCATCGGCCACCTGACGCTGAATCGACCGAGCGCATTGAACACCCTGGACCTGCCCATGGTGAAACTGCTTTGCCGGTACCTGTGGGTCTGGGAACAGGACCCGGAGATCGTCGCCGTGACCCTGCGGGGCGCCGGGGAAAAAGCCTTCTGCGCCGGTGGCGACATCCGCATGCTGTACGACAGTCACACGGCCGGTGACAACCTGCACGAGCTGTTCCTCGAAGAGGAGTACGCCCTTGACGAGTACCTGCATGGCTACCCAAAACCGGTGCTGGCGCTGCTGGACGGTTTTGTCCTGGGCGGCGGCATGGGGCTGGCGCAGGCGGCTTCGCTGCGGGTGATCACCGAGCGCACGCGGATGGGCATGCCGGAAGTCGGCATCGGCTTTTTCCCCGACGTCGGCAGCAGCTATTTCCTGCCGCGCCTTCCGGGTGAGCTGGGTACCTATCTGGGGGTGACAGGCTGCCAGGTACGGGCCGCCGATGCGCTCTATGCCAACCTGGCGGACTACTGCCTGGCCAGCGAGCGATTGGCGGAACTGGATGCCGCCCTGGATCACTTGAACTGGACCCCTGCGCCTGAAGAAGACCTGCGAGACCTGCTCGACGGTCTGGCCACCGAGCGTATTGCGGGGTCGGAACTCAAGGCTTATCGCGATGTGATCGATGAGTATTTCGCCCTGCCGGATGTGCCGGCGATTCGCACCGCGCTGCAGCGTGAGCAGCGGCCGGAGCTGCGCGACTGGGCCGAACAGACGGTCGGGCTGCTCGACAGCCGCTCGCCGCTGGCAATGGCCACGACACTGGAGCTGTTGCGTCGCGGCCGTTACCTGAGCCTGGCCGACTGTTTTGCCCTGGAGTTGCACCTGGACTACCAGTGGTTCGAGAAGGGCGATCTGATGGAGGGCATACGCGCCCTGATCATCGACAAGGACAAAAGCCCCCGCTGGAATCCGTCCACCCTGGCAGAGCTGGCACCCCCTCGGGTGCAGGCCTTTTTCAGCGGCTTCCAGCCAGCCTGCGCCTCCCCTCTTCGCACGGCCTGATCGACAGGAGACAACGCAATGCACGATATCGAATTGACCGAAGAACAACGCATGATCCGCGACATGGCACGGGACTTCGCCCGCAGCGAAGTCGGACCGCAGGCCCAGGCCTGGGAGAAGGCAGGCTGGATCGATGACGCCGTGGTGGCGCAGATGGGTGAGCTGGGTCTGCTGGGCATGGTGGTGCCGGACACTTGGGGTGGCAGCTACACCGACTATGTGGCCTACGCCCTCGCCGTGGAGGAAATCTCGGCCGGCGACGGCGCCCTCGGCGCATTGATGAGCATCCACAATTCCGTAGGCTGTGGCCCCTTGCTCAAATATGGCAGCCCGTCCCAGCAAGACCGCTGGTTGCCGCTTCTGGCCAGTGGCCAGGCGATCGGCTGTTTCTGCCTGACCGAGCCACAGGCCGGCACCGAAGCCCACAACCTGCGCACCCGCGCCGAACTGCGCGACGGCCAGTGGGTACTCAACGGCGCCAAGCAGTTCGTCAGTAACGGCAAGCGCGCCCAGCTGGCCATTGTCTTCGCCGTCACCGATCCGGAGCTGGGCAAGAAGGGCCTGTCGGCCTTCCTGGTGCCGACCGACAACCCCGGCTTCGTGGTCGACCGCAGCGAACACAAGATGGGCATCAAGGCCTCCGATACCTGCGCGGTAACTCTGAACAATTGCACGATCCCCGAGGCCAATCTGCTGGGCGAGCGCGGCAAGGGCCTGGCCATTGCCCTGTCCAACCTGGAAGGCGGTCGCATCGGCATTGCCGCCCAGGCCTTGGGCATTGCCCGCGCCGCCTTCGAGGCCGCGCTGGGGTACGCCCGCGAACGCGTCCAGTTCGGCAAGCCGATCATCGAACACCAGAGCGTATCCAACCTGCTCGCCGATATGCATACCCGGCTCAATGCTACGCGCCTGTTGGTGCTGCATGCCGCGCGCCTGAAAAGCGCCGGGCAATCGTGTCTGTCAGAAGCGTCCCAGGCCAAGCTGTTCGCCTCGGAAATGGCCGAGCGCGTGTGCTCCAGCGCCCTGCAGATCCATGGCGGCTACGGCTACCTGGAGGACTACCCGGTAGAGCGCTATTACCGCGATGCGCGCATCACCCAGATCTACGAAGGCACCAGCGAGGTCCAGCGCCTGCTGATCGCCCGCGAGCTGGCCCACTACGCGCTCTGACCCGTTGGCCGGAAGCGTCCACTGCGTCCGGCTTCCCCTCTTCCGCCCCTTCTGGAGTTGCCCATGCCCGGCCTGCGCAATATTCCCATCAGCCGTCGCCTCTGGTTGATCCTGCTGACGTCCATCCTGATGCTGCTGATTCTCGCTGGCCTGATGCTCAAACAGAACTATGAGGACCTTTATGCGGCCAAGGCGCTGAAAACCCGTCACGTGGTCGAGACCGCCAGCGGCATCCTGCGCCATTTCCAGAACCTGGAAGGCCAGGGTCTCGATCGTGAGCAGGCGCAACAACAGGCCAGGGCGGTCATACGCGACCTGCGCTATGACCGCGAGGAGTACTTCTGGATCGAAGACCTCGACACACGGATGGTCATGCACCCCAATGCCAAGCTCGAAGGCAAGCGCATGGCCGGCACCCGCGACCCCGACGGCAAGGCACTATTCGACGAGATGGTGGCCGTGGCCATGCGCGACGGTTCCGGCCTGGTGCACTACCGTTGGCCAAGGCCGGGCTCCGAGGCGCCGGTGGAGAAGGTTTCCTACGTCGAACTGTTCAAGCCCTGGGGCTGGATTGTGGGCTCGGGCATCTACGTCGACGACGTGCAAATCGAGTTCCGCCGCCAGCTGATACAGGCCTTCGTCATACTGGTGACGATCTCCCTGCTGCTCAGCGCGCTGATCCTGCTGATCGCCCGCAGCATCGCCTCGCCACTGACGCAGGTGGTCAATGCCATGGAAAACATCGCCAGCGGCGAAGCCGACCTGACCCATCATCTGGACAGCCGCTGGCGCGATGAGCTGACCGCTCTGAGCGGCCACTTCAACGCGTTCACCAGCAAGCTGCGCGCGGTGATCGGCCAGTCCATGCAGACTGCCGGCAATCTGGACAAGGCCTCGCAATCGCTCGGTGAAATTGCCAGCAATAGCCAACGCCACAGCCAGCAGCAGTCGCAGCAGATGGAACTGGTGGCCGCCGCCATTCACGAGGTCTCCTATGCGGTGCAGGAAGTGGCGAAGAACGCCGAGCACGCCGCCAACGAAGTCCGCCAGGCCGATGAGCAAGCCTGCAAGGGCCAGCACAACATCGACAGCAGCCTGCGCCAGATCGATCAATTGTCCGAGACCATCGGCCAAGCCGTCGAAGTGATCCAGAGCCTGGCCCAGGAAAGCACCCAGATCGGCAGTGTGCTGGAAGTCATCCGCGCCATCGCCGAGCAGACCAACCTGTTGGCGCTGAACGCCGCCATCGAGGCGGCGCGCGCTGGCGAACAGGGTCGCGGCTTCGCCGTGGTGGCCGACGAAGTGCGTCTGCTGGCCCAGCGCACCCAGCAATCCACTGCGCAGATTCAGGGCATGATCGAACGCCTGCAGGGCAACTCGGAGGCGGCGGTCAATGTCATCACTGCCAGCAGTCAGGCCGCGCAGCAAACCGTGGAACAGGCGCGCGAAACCGGCGAGAGCCTGCACCAGGTCATCACGGCGCTACGTAACCTCACCGAGCTGAACGCCTCGATCGCCAGTGCCACCCTGGAACAGGCCCATGTGGTCGAAGACATCAACCAGAATGTCACCCGTGCAGCCACGCTGGCCCAAGAGAATGCCCTGGCGGCAGACCGGTCCAACGACGCCAGCCTGGAATTGGGCCAATTGGCGGGCCAGCTCAATCGGCTGTTGGGCCAGTTTCGCGTATGAGAGGGATGAGCAACGATCGGGGTATTGATGCCATGCCGGCCTCCCGGCCAGTCACGCCCCATTGCGTCAGCCCGAAGGCTCTTTTGGCGGCGCCCATCGGACAAGTGCACCACTCGCGCTATCTGGAAACCCGCCACAAGGCACTTGAGCTATTTGCCAGATGCGGTTTCAGCCGGGTCAGCATGCGCGACCTGGCCGATTATCTGGGCATCAAGGTCGGCTCCATTTACAACCACATCGATAGCAAGGAGGCACTGCTGTTCGAACTGATTGAGGAGCTCTACGAACAGTTGCTTCATGGCGCCCGCCTGGTGAACCGTCGCAAATCCACACCCGCCGTACGACTGCGCGGTCTGCTTGAGGCGCACCTCTTGTTGCATGAGAGCATGGGAGCGCATTTTCGCCTGGCGGAGTACGACCTCCATTGTCTGAACAACGAACAGCATGCCTTGATCCTGGACTTGCGCCGGCGCTACGAGGAATACCTGGTGGAAACGATAGAGCAACTCACCGGTACACCGGTGAGCATCACCCGGCGCTCGACCTTGAGCGGCATCGTCTCCCTGCTCAACCAACTGCCGGCCTGGGTGGCAGAGTCCCAGGCAAACAAGGGGGCACGCCGCAAGCTGCTGCATGAAATGGTCATGAGCACCCTTCAGGGTGCGTTGCAGGCGACTCATGCCTCGGGCACGCCTACGGCATGAGGACTGTCTTTTTGACACCGTCCACATCGCTCTGCGCCTATTGACCCTGCTTGCGCCCCCCCTACTCCAAACGGTCTCGCCAAAGTCCTGGCGGGCAGCTTTCCAATCGTAAAGATCAAGCGTAATGTAGTATTTACTACATAATAAATAGCTCACTCTACATGAAAAATTGGCTAACCCTGGTTCTTGGATTACCCACCGCCAATGCCACCGAACGCATGCGAGCCTGGCGTGCTTTGAAAGCGGCGGGTGCGGCAGTTCTGCGTGATGGTGCCTATCTGTTGCCTGATACCGATGCCTGCCGTGAAGCGCTCGCAGCTATCGAGCGCGACATCCTGGCCATCAATGGCACCGCATTAATCCTGCCCGTGGTCGATCCTGATGGTGAGCGTTTTGTCGAGTTGTTCGACCGTAGCGATGACTACTGCAAGCTGCGCGCAGAGATCGAAGAGTGCCGTGGACAACTCAATCCCGAAAACGCATTGGCTATCACGAAACAGGTTCGCAAGCTGCGCAAAGCCTACGAGCAGTTGGCCAGCATCGATTACTTCCCAGGTAAGCCCAAGCAGCAGATTGATTCAGCCTTGCAGGCGTTTGAGATCGCCATCAACAGAGCCTTGTCCCCAGACGAGCCACACAGCCGCAACCAACCCATAGCGGCACTCAACCGTGGTGATTATCAGGGGCGTGTCTGGGCAACCCGCAAGCGTCCTTGGGTTGACCGCCTGGCCTGTGCCTGGCTAATCCGTCGCTTCATAGACCCTGACGCTCAGATCCTCTGGCTGGACTCTCCACAGGACTGTCCGGCCGATGCGCTGGGGTTCGACTTCGATGACGCGGCGTTCAGTCATGTCGGCAACCGCGTGAGCTTCGAAACTTTACAAGCCAGTTTTGAGCTTCAAGCGCCTGGACTGAACCGTATTGCGGCCTTGGTGCATTACCTCGATATCGGAGGCATTCAACCGGTGGAGGCTGCCGGCATCGAGCGTGTGCTCGCAGGGCTACGCGAAACCATTCGCAACGACGACCACTTGCTGGCGGCTGCAAGCGCTATCTTCGATGGCCTGCTCACCGGTTTTGTGAAAGAGGAACAACCCAATGAATAAGGTTGTGGCACCCATGGTTGAAGAAGAGCTGTCGAGGCCGCAAGCCGTCAGTTTGCGTGAGGCATTCTGGTTTTGGCTGAAGCTCGGCTTTATCAGCTTCGGTGGGCCAGCAGGGCAAATTTCGATCATGCACCAGGAACTGGTGGAGCGGCGGCGCTGGATCTCCGAGCGCCGCTTTCTGCATGCCCTCAACTACTGCATGTTGCTGCCTGGGCCGGAGGCCCAGCAGTTGGCGACCTACATCGGCTGGCTGATGCATCGAACCTGGGGTGGCGTGATTGCGGGGGTACTGTTTGTGCTGCCCTCATTGTTCATCCTGATCGCCTTGTCGTGGATGTATATCGCGTTCGGCGAAGTACCCGTGGTGGCCGGGCTCTTCTATGGGATCAAGCCCGCCGTGACAGCCATCGTGGTGCAGGCGGCCCATCGAATCGGCTCTCGGGCTTTGAAAAATAATTGGCTGTGGGCGATAGCGGCGGCGTCATTCACCGCCATCTTCGCGTTCAATGTGCCATTCCCGCTGATTGTGCTGGGGGCCGCATTGATCGGGTATGTCGGCGGACGCCTGGCGCCCGAGAAGTTCAGGGCCGGTGGCCATGGCGCTTCGGAAAAATCCTTCGGCCCGGCCTTGATTGATGATGACACGCCGTCCCCGGCACACGCCCGGTTCGGTTGGTTGAAACTGGCAACACTGGCCCTGATCGGCGCCGCACTGTGGGCGTTGCCCATGGGGATTTTGACCGCCCTCTTTGGTTGGGAAGGCACCTTGACCCAAATGGGCTGGTTCTTTACCAAGGCGGCGTTGCTGACCTTTGGTGGCGCCTACGCTGTGCTGCCGTATGTCTATCAAGGCGCGGTCGGTCACTATGGCTGGCTGACCCCAACTCAGATGATCGACGGCCTGGCGCTGGGCGAAACCACACCTGGGCCACTGATCATGGTGGTGGCCTTCGTCGGTTTTGTCGGGGCCTATGTCTCGCAATTATTCGGGGCTGATCAGGTGTTTCTGGCGGGGGCTGTGGCTGCCTCCCTCGTGACATGGTTCACCTTCCTGCCTTCGTTCCTGTTCATCCTCGCGGGTGGCCCACTGGTGGAGTCGACCCACAACGAACTCAAGTTCACTGCGCCACTGACCGCCATTACCGCCGCAGTGGTGGGCGTGATCCTCAATCTGGCGTGCTTCTTCGGCTATCACGTGCTTTGGCCAAAGGGCTTCAGCGGCAGCCTCGACTGGCCTTCAGCGTTGATCGCGATTGCCGCCGCGACTGCCCTGTTTCGCTTCAAGCGGGGCGTTATCCAGGTGTTGCTGGCCTGTGCGCTCGTGGGCTTGGCAGTGCATCTATTGCGCTAGAGAGCACCCGTTGATCAGCAATCTCTGGCGAGCATTGGGCTCGCCAGATCACGCTGCCTGCGTTTTCAACCAGCCTGGACCCATGGCGGCCAGTCATGTGTGTCTAAAGAATCAGGGGCCATTCATACTGTCCCCCCCACTACTCATTTCTCCAAGATCGACATCCATGCCTGAAGAGTTCGAAGTTCCCAGCCCACACGAGCAACACATTGAGCACACCACCCATCATGCGCATGCACAAGGCGACGGCTTTGCCAGCAAGGTTGCGGTGATGACGGCCATCATGGCGACCGTCGGCGCCCTGATGAGCTACCAGGCCGGCTCAACGGAGAATGAGGCGGCCATGGACAAGAACAACGCCGCCATCCAGAAAACCGAAGCCGCCAACGAGTGGAATTACTACCAGGCAAAGTCCAGCCGGCAGAGCCTGTCGGACCTGGCGAGCCATCTCCCAGGGCTGGATTCGGCCCACTATGCCTCTGAGGCGCGGCGGTACGGCGAACAGAAAGAGGAGGCGCGCAAAAAGGCTGAAGCACTCGAACAAGGGGCGCGCGAGTGGGACGAGAAGTCAGAGCAGGTGCTACATCAGCATCACCGCTGGGCCCAGGCGATGGTGGCGATACAAATAGCCATTTCGCTGGCAGCCATTACCTTGCTGACGCGTAAGGAATGGCTCAAGCGGGTCTCGTTTGGTGCCGCCGGTGTTGGCGTCATGTTGGGTTCGCTGGCCTGGTTGCATATCTAAGCGAGGCGATCAGAAGATCGCCCCTTGAATGTTGGTGCTTGCTTTTGGACGATTGTTGTCGGTCGCGAAGGGGCTGCAACCGACCCGATCGGTCGTTCTCCCTGTCAAGGGCAGGCCAAAGCAGATCGACCCGCAGCACCTACGACCCGGCTTGCCCCGAACGGCCGCCCAGGATTACTTCAGTTTCGCCAGCATGGCCACGGCGACTGCCTTGGCCGACTGTGGGTTCTGGCCGGAAATGACTTCGCGGTCTTCGATCACGTTCTCGCTCCATGGCTTGGCTTCGGAGAAGTCAGCACCGGCTGCCGTGAGGCCATCCTGCGGGAACAGTTTCATATGACCGCCGCCGAGGAAACCTTTGGCCTGCTCCTCTTCCGCGTCGGTGAAGGCGGTGACTTTGTAGCCCTTGTAAATCCAATTGGCTGGCGCTGCCGGCTGTTTGCCCGATTCCAGCGCGGAGACAAAACCGTGCGCGTCCGGGATCGCCGACAACATGGCAATGGTGCCATGGCAGGTGAAGCCGGTGATCTTGCCTTTTTCATGGAAGTTGGTCAGCAATTGGCCCAGTTGCTTGTCCTTCAGCAGATCCTGCATCGGGATATGGCCGCCAGGCACGAATACGGCATCGAACTTGTCGAAGCCGATTTTCTGAACCTGCGCGAAGCTGATTGCCGGCGAGTCGCTCTTCGAGGTCAGCTTCAGCGTGGCCAGCAGCGCGAGACTTTCCTGACGGGCCTTTTCATCGCCGCCCCAGAAGCTCACATCATTGGATTTCTGGTCCGCGGTTGGCGCCTTGCCGCCAGGGGTGGCAAATATGACGGTTTGACCCGCCGCGATGAAGGTCTGCACCGGTTGCATTAGTTCGTTCAGGAAGAAACCTGTTTGCATGACCTTGCCGTCTTTGAGGTCCAGTTGAGCCTGATCCGACAGTACAACCAAGACCGTGCCGGCGTTGGCATAGTTGGCGGCAGCGGCTAGCAAGGCGGCAATAATGGTTTTTTTCACGCGATTCTCCAGTAGGAATGGTTTGATGTAGCCATCTTATTACTAGAGCAGAAGGTGATAGAAACCCTGAATTGAATTTCACTTATTACATTGGGTAATCAATAGTTGGGGCTTACTGTCGCTGAAGTGCTTGGTCTACCGCTGGAATTTTCTCGCCGCAAACTAGCCGACACAGGCCGTCCTGCAACTATGGGGAGTCAGTCGCCCATCGACCCCAGGAGCCACTGCCGAAAAATCTCGGCAGCGGCAGAACGCTTGCGATGCTTGAGCGAGACAAGGAATTCTCCATTGCCTGTCACGCATTCGAAAGACGTCACCCGTTGCAACTCTCCCTTGGCCAGCGCCTCATCCCCCATGAACGTCCACGCCAGGCCGATGCCCATCCCTTGCTGAACGGCGCGATACGCCAACGTCAACTGGTTAAAGACCGGGGCTTTGTCCCTCGCTGCGTAATCAATGCCAAAGTGGCCGAACCATTGATGCCAGTCCAGGCACTGCCAGGCACATGTGTCGATCTGCACCAGGTTGGCCTGCGCCAATTGCTCCAGCGTCTTGATCCCCGCGACATCCAGTGAAGGATGAGCCACCGCATAGACGATTTCCGGCAGCAGGAAATCGCTGTCCAGCGAAGGCCATTCGCCAGAACCGTAGAGAATGCCCACGTCGAAATCATTGAGGCTGGCCTCATCGAATTCGTTGATCGCATGAACGTGCACGGCGATGTCAGGGTACGCCTTGTTGAATTCGATCAGCTTGGGGAACAACCAGAATTGGGCCAGGGCATGGGTCGCCAGGACCGAGACGGCGTTGGACTGATGGACATTACGAATGCGCGTGACGCTTTGGTACATCGTGGTCAGGAGCACGTTGACGGTCATCAGCAACTCATCGCCTGCGCCGGTCAACTTGACACCCCGTGGTTTGCGCTCGAAAAGCGCAACGCCCATGCAGTCCTCAAGCTGGCGCATCTGTTTGCTCACGGCGCTCTGGGTCAGAAACAGTTCGCCCGCTGCCCCCGTGAAGCTGGCGTGTCGTCCCACGGCTTCAAACGTGATCAGGGTCTCCAATGGGGGCAAGGTACGCAGGTAACGGTTGATGAGGATTCTCCGGGGCTGATGACTGTGACGCGACATTCCCGACAGGAATGGGTGGCCAACTATTTATCGCAGGTGGCGCTTATATACCATGGCTAGAATGCCGCTAAACAGCCTGTCAGAGCCGAGATGATGAATAGTGGGATTGTATTTGCGATATTGGCGGGTGCCATCTGGGGTGGGGTGATTCTCGCCCCTTCGCTGCTGCCGGAATTCAATGCCGTGCTGATCAGCAGTGTGCGATTTGCCTTGTACGGGCTGATCTCGCTCCTCGTGGCTCTGCCGATTGCATCCCGCCTGCTCTCACGATTGACGCGCAGCGATGCCTTGATGCTGCTGCGTTTGTCATTGACCGGGAATGTCCTGAACTACGCGCTGTTGGGCGCTTCCGTACAACTGAGCGGGGTGACGGCGGCCGCCCTGATCAACGGCATGATGCCAGTTGCCATTACCTTCCTGGGGCGTGGCGACGCAGGGTCCCTGCCCCTGACAAAGCTCAAGCTGCCCCTGTTGCTGGTATTCCTGGGCATCGTATCGGTCAGCCTGGAACACTCAGGCGCACAGGCGGCCGGCACCTCGGTGTTTTCCCAGATGCTGGGCCTGGCCTGCGGGTTCAGCGGTGTTGTCTGCTGGTCGTGGTACGCCACCCACAATGCCCGTTATCTCAAACAAAGCCATTTCAACAGCAGCGAATGGTCGACACTGTTGGGTATCGTGACGGGCATCGTAGCGGTCGTGTTCGGTTTCGCTGCCTTGATGCTGTTTCCGAACCTGGTACCCGCCCAGGTAGAAAGCAGCCGCTGGATGGCTTTGTTGTGGGTCTGCCTGTTCCTTGCACTTTGTGGTTCGTGGGTGGCCAATGGGCTGTGGAATGCCTGCTCGCGTCGAATGGCCACGTCGTTGAGCGGCCAGATGATCGTATTCGAAACGCTGTTTGCCTGCGTGTACGGTTTTCTGTTCAGCCAGCGGGTGCCTGGCATGATGGAAGTGATCTCGATCGTGTTGTTGGTGGGTGGAGTGGTCTGGGCGGCGAAGCGTCACCGAATGGTACCGGTGAACCATACTGAGCCGTAGCTGCTGTTGGCTTAGCGCAACTCGAAATCGGACAGATCAATCCAGACCAAAGTGCGACTGCGATCCGGTTGCAAGTCAGCACCACGTGGGTGCACCTGCCGGCGACTCGGAAAGCGGGTGCCCTGTACGTCAATGAAGTCATAAACATATTGAGCCGCCGCCAGGCCACCGGACACGTCCACCTGATAGTCGTGGCGTCGCAGCAGGAAATCAGGCCCGAAATAGAAATCCTGAACCACACTGTGGGTGGCGATAGCCGACGGGAACTTTGCGCGCAGAACCCGCCACATCTCACCGTGCTCGTACCAAGGTGCGACCTCTTGTACGGCAACCCCTGGCATGGCAAGCAAGAATGGCGTCGACAGATAGGTCCACAGCGCATAGCCACTGAAATAGGCCCGGTGCAGTGGATCCCAGGGTGTGTCCGCGCCGTGTCCGTCAAACGCTGACCTGGGATTGTCGCGCTGCGCAATGGTCTCGCCCTGGCTGTTGCTGATCACGACCCGGTCCGGAACGAAAGTCATGACAAACCCCGCAGCTCCATAGGGCGTGAGGGTCACCCATTCTTCCTGTGTCTTCGTAGTCATGCTGCGCGGGTTAGCGTCCGTGACAATACCCTTGGTCGCCCAGAACTCACCTCCGGTAACGATTCTGGCACTTACCGTCCCGAAGGCATTCCAGCGCTCAAGGCCGCCATGGGCAACAATCACTCGCTTCAAAAGATCATTCATAACACGACTCCGTTAGTCGGCATGACATAGGCCGGCAGTCCTGCGGCGATTACGGCGACCCACCACCCAGCGGCTCTTGTCGCAGGCGAAAGCGTGGGTCGCTTCAGTAGTCGGACTGGCGTTCGCCACAACCGCTGGCCAGTGCGACCCAGGCTGGACTGGTCACCCATCCGGCAGCTCATCAAGACGTAATAATGGTTTGCTCGAGATAAACGGTTTCGTGCACTGCCTTCGAATAAGGGCACAGCTGATGCGCCGCGTGCACAATGGTTTCGGCGACATTCTGTGCCAGGCCAGGCATGCGGACAGTGAACCGGGCATTGAAGAACCAGCCCGGCCCCGTCTGGCCCAAATCGATCTGGATATCCACGGAATAGTCCGGTGGCAGCTCGACCTCTTTTTGCGCGGCCACGAGCCCCAGCGCAGTGATGTAGCAGGCCGACCAGGCACCTGCAAACAACTGCTCGGCGGTCGGGTGCGGTTCGGCCGCGATTATTTCACGGCTATCACCGCCAGGCGCAGACAGTCTGATGTCGACGACGCCGTAATCGCCACGCTGGGCACTTGGGTCGCGGTTGACAGTGGTGTGGGTCGAACCCGAGTAAATGACTTTTTCGAGCTTGGTCATAACAGTTTCCTCAGTTTTGAGTTCAGATCAGAACAACCTTCTGATGCGTTCGTTGATCATCACACCGACGGCAATCGCAACGTAGCGCTTCACCTACGGGCCAAGAACGCATTTGTAGTTAAGGAAATCTATGTATCGTGCGTGTATCGCGTGAAGGCTGATTTTGTCGGAACACGTATCTCTACTGCGGACTGATACAGTGCAATACAAAGATCGATTTGGTTTGTCCCGCGCTATCTACTTGGTAGCAATGCATCAAGGGGCAATGTTGATATGCCCTCGCCAGATTTCATTGGAGATATTTAGCATTGGCCTTCAACACCCGGAATTTCACTCTGTCCTCGGGACTCAAGCTGTTGCTGACGCTATGCGCGATAAGCCTGCTTGGCTGTTCACGTAGCGAGGAGACAGGGCAATGTCATGCGGCGCCGCTAGCGCCTGTTCGACAGGTGGTCATCATCGGCATCGACGGCCTGCGTACCGACGCGGTCAGCCCGGCACTGACCCCCTTCCTGTCCCGGTTGGCCGAGTCCAGGGGTTTGGCTTGGGGGAAGGTCGATGTCAGCAACGGCCGCACCCAACAGACTTATTCCGCGCCTGGTTGGATCAGTGTGCTCACCGCCAGTTGGGCAAGCGCACATGGCGTTGTCGATAACGACAGCCCGGGCCCCGTCAAAAGCCAAACCGTGTTTGAGCGTCTGCAAACCGGCAAGGCCGATAGCCGCAGCCTTCTCATTACCTCCTGGAAGCCGCTGTACGATTTGGTCGAGGGGCGTTTGCGGGGTTTGCCGGGGTTACACCATGCGGCGTTTTTGCGCAAAAACGATACAGCGGTCGAACAGGAAGTATTGACCACCTGGCGTACATGCCAGCCCGATCTGGCCTTCATTCATCTCGATGCAGTAGACGACGCGGGCCATCACGGTGCTTTCGATCCGTCTGATCCGGGCTACGCGGCGGCCGTGCGAGAAACAGATGCCCGCATTCGTCGCCTCTGGGAGAAGGCATTTGCATCCCCCTCCCCCCAGGGTGCAACGCCTCAGCGCCTGGTCGTTTTTGTCAGCGATCACGGGGGCATGGGCAATAAGCACGGCCGCTATTCAGAAGCTGAACGCTGGGCGCCACTGCTGGCCATATCGCCATCGGGCTATCCTGCAGTGAAGATCAGCGAGTTGGTTGATATTGGTCAGGCTGCGCTGGATTTCGTCCAGTGAGGGTTG
Source organism: Pseudomonas sp. WPR_5_2 (assembly GCF_003634475.1). NCBI lineage: Bacteria > Pseudomonadati > Pseudomonadota > Gammaproteobacteria > Pseudomonadales > Pseudomonadaceae > Pseudomonas > Pseudomonas sp. WPR_5_2. Next base: position 1,061,947 of record NZ_RBLA01000001.1, read on the forward strand.
GAGAATTGGCCCAGCCATCCCCGGCGTTCTGCCGAACCAACACCCTCCCGAAAATCAGCTCGGTGCATAGCCGACAGTCTCAGCGACTGAGCTTGCTAATCTTTGAACCCTGCAATCCCACCCCAGCCATTAAGCCCTTTTGATCAAAAATGAACGCATAGATATCAGACTGAATCGTTGAAGTAGTCAGCGACTTGGCCGCGCCTGCATCTTCGACCACGATGCTTGGGCCCACGCCGACCTCAAACCCATTGCCAGTTTTCAGATCTTGCAGCGCAGAATCACTCATGAAGAACATCGCGTACCCAAACCTCTGAACGCCTGCCTGAAGGCCGTATGAGGCTGCTGTAGTCGAGTAGTACCCCGTGACTTTGCCGTTCTCGATCAATTCGCCTTCGCCATGGTGAGCGCCGGCGATGAACCCCGCTTTCACCACATCCGGAAAAACGAGGATACCCTTGGCTTTCTGCGCGAGGGCGCGCGATTTCGGTGTACTGGTGTACAAACTCTGTAACGCCGCTTTCGCTTCCTGGTCCATCGCAGCGTCCGCAGCCTTTGTGCCAGAGGCGGAAGTTGATTGATCCATTTGGCAGCCCGCAGTGATTGCGAGGATTGAAATCATTGCCATCATTCGAAGGTATTTGATCATGAGAAATACTCCGTTTCTGCACCTGCCGTTGAGGAGCCTGAGTGGTGACAGTCGCTGCGGATCAAAGACTGACGGGGTTGACCTTTATTGCGTCGCCACTCACAGACAATAGACTTTAATCCTGATACGTGATTGGTCAAATGCTATGCAGATGTTCGCAGCAACCAAGCCTGTAGGAGCGAGCTTGCTCGCGATGAACTCGACAACGCCAAGGGGCATCAGGACTCCCGCATTATCGTTGACGACCATCGCGAGCAAGCTCGCTCCTACTCAGAAGTCGCCATTCAATCCCGAGCATTCTTGTCATTTGCCAAGGCTTAGGGCAGGGTCGATACCACTGACATCTCTGCCAAAGGAGTCACCCATGTCAAAGCTATATCCCGGTATCGATCCCGAGGGGCTGGTCGAGTACTCGGTGGTCTATACGGACCGCTCGCTCAACCACATGTCACAGTCCTTTCAAGGCGTGATGAAGAACATTTCCAGGACCCTGAAACAGGTCTACAACGCCCAGGCTGTTGCGGTGGTCCCGGGCAGCGGCACATTCGGCATGGAAGCGGTGGCGCGACAGTTTGCCACCGGCCAGCAATGCCTGGTGATACGCAACGGCTGGTTCAGTTATCGCTGGAGCCAGATCCTTGAGATGGGCAACATCCCGGCGGCCACCACGGTGCTGAAAGCCCGACCGGTCGACACGGGTCGCCAGGCTGCCTACACCCCACCCCCTCTGGACGAAGTGCTGGCAGCGATTGCGGCTTCGAGGCCGCAGATTGTCTTCGCCCCCCATGTTGAAACCTCATCCGGGATTATCCTGCCCGACGAGTACCTGCGGGCCGTCGGCGACGCCGTGCATGCGGTGGGTGGCCTGTTCGTGCTGGACTGCATCGCCTCGGGCACGATTTGGGTTGATATGCAGAAGTGCGCAGTCGACCTGCTGATCAGCGCACCGCAGAAAGGCTGGAGCGCCTCCCCTTGCTGCGCCCTGGTGATGTTCAGCTCGTTGGCCCTCGAGCGCATCGAGAAGACGCAGAGCAGCAGCTTTGCCTGCGACCTGAAAAAGTGGCTTCAGATCATGCAGGCCTACGAGCAGGGTGGACATGCCTACCATGCGACCATGCCCAGCGATTCCCTCGCGCGATTTAACGAAGTGATGAAAGAGACGCAAGCCTACGGTTTCGACAAGGTCCGCGACGCACAACAGGCTCTGGGCGATCGGGTGCGCGCAATGTTGACCGGCAAAGGCATCAAAAGCGTGGCCGCAGCCGGCTTTCAGGCCCCTGGCGTCGTGGTGAGCTACACCGATGATGCCGATATCAAGAGCGGCAAGAAATTTGCCGACCACGGCCTGCAGATCGCCGCCGGAGTGCCGTTGCAATGCGACGAGCCGGCCGACTTCCAGACCTTCCGCATCGGTCTGTTCGGACTCGAAAAGCTGCACAATATCGAACGCACGGTCAGCACCCTCGAGCAGGCACTGGAGGAGGTGATGGTTAACTAAGCGCTCATCCTGGCGTCATCACTGTCGCATTCAAACGCGACAGTGATGTCGCCAGAAAGTCGTTAGACGTATGAGTTGCAGGAGTAGCAATGACAACAATCGATGTGAAATCCCGATTCGAAGCAAAGCTTCTTCGTCCGGCAAAGCCCGGTAAGGATACGTCATGGGCGTTCGCAGTCCTGCCGAGAGACGCGAGTGAACCGCTTCCGCGGCGAGGAAGGACGACAGTTGAAGGCACAATCAATGGGCACCCTTTCCAGGCAACCCTTGAGCCCGATGGTCAGTTGAGCCATTGGCTGAAGGTCAGTAGCGAGTTACTCGACGCCGCCGGTGTGGCCGTTGGGGATATCGTCACGCTCGAGCTAACCCCTGTGAAGAAGGAGCCCGAGCCTGACATCCCGGCGGATTTTGAGGCAGCACTGGCAGCCACTCCCGAGGCTCGTAAAGTCTGGAACAATACAACGACCATCGCGCGAGTCGACTGGATCCACTGGATTACTTCAGCCAAGCAACTCAAGACGCGCGAAAAGCGAATTGGTGATGCCTGCGATATGCTTGCAACCGGCAAGAAGCAGGTTTGCTGTTTCGACCAGTCCGGCTATTACAGTAAGGCCTTCCGTGCGCCCGAGGCGGAAAATTTTTAAATGGAACATTCCGTTGAATACGCCTGACAATGCGTTCCCCTCCAAAACGGCCCCCTCAGCAATCCAGTGTCGCTTGGGACTCTTCAAAATGATGCCGTAACACTGGCACCTCCTGCTAATACCCAACGTAGACACGTACTCGCCCTTAAAATCCCGCCTTGCAAGCTGAATAAATAGCTAGCTATTTGTTAATGAAAGTCTGAAGTATTCATTTGAACTTTCAGATTCTTTCGCCGCGCAACCTGTGATTAACATCGGTTCCACAGCGAACCCGCTTCGGTATTGCTCAGTGGGATCAGATGGCGCAGAAATCCGGATCCAGAGTCCCTTGCCGCCGCTGACCATTGATCGCTTGTCAGCTGGGTGCCGTCGACGTGCTTTTGCAGTAGGCCCTGGGATTTTTGAGGATCACCGATGAAGCTGGAAATTTTTCGCACGCTGTGGGGTTACACCGCCAGCAAGGCTCAGGCGCTCGAGGAGTTGCTGCAAGCGGGCTTTGATGGCATGGAGGCACGCCTGCCACTGGACGCCCGCGAGCGGGCTGAATTCGGTGCCTTTCTCAAGGCCAACCGCCTGGGCTATATCAGCACCGTCTTCACCGCCTACGACGTGCTGCCGGAGCAGTCGGCAACACCTGCCGTCCATCTCGATGACCTCGACCGCAAACTTGCCTGGGCCACCGAACTCGGTCCACGTTTCGTCAACGTGCTGGCGGGCAATGACCGCTGGTCCTTGCCGCAGCAAGTGGAGTTTTTTGGCCAGGCGCTGGATCTGGCGCGCAAGCACGGCCAGGTCTGCAGTTTCGAAACCCATCGCTCGCGTTCGCTGTTCAACCCCTGGGTGACCCTGGAATTGATCCGGCAACTGCCCGATCTGTTGTTCACCAGTGACATCAGCCATTGGGTCGTGACCTGCGAGCGTCTGTTGAATGACCCGGCCGATGACCTGAGCGCTTTCGTCGAACGGGTTCACCATATCCAGGCCCGTGTCGGTTACGACCAGGGGCCGCAGGTTCCGCACCCGGCGGCACCTGAATATGCCAAAGAACTGGCTTTCCACCAGCAGCACTGGGAAAGCATCTGGCGCTCGCAGCAAGCCCGCGGTTACCAGGTCAGCACCCTGACCCCGGAATTCGGCGCCGACGGCTACCTGCATCATTTGCCCTTCACCAATGTCCCGGTCGCCGACCTGTGGTCATTGAACGTGTGGATGGGCCAGACCGAGCGCGAACACTTCGAGCGTTTCCACCACTCACGCCATCCTTAAGGAGCCGATGCGTCATGCCAGACAATAAAAATAACAGCGTCAGCACTGACCCACACAAAGCCAACTTCAACAGCATTCCGGTAGTCAACATCGCCGGCCTGTTCAGCTTTGAACTGGAACACCGCCTGGCCGTGGCCGAACAATTGGGGCGCGCCGCCAGCGAGGTCGGGTTCCTCTACATCACCGATCACGGTATCGACCCGCAACTGATCGCGAACTTGCGCAAGGCGGCCAAGGACTTTTTCGACCAGCCCTTCGACACCAAGATGCGGCACTACATCGGCACCTCGCAAACCCACAAGGGCTTTGTACCCGAAGGCGAAGAGGTCTATTCCAAAGGCAAGCCGGACCACAAGGAAGCCTTCGACGTCGGCTTCGAAGTCCCGGCCGATGACCCGCTGGTGCTGGCCAACACCCCCTTGCTGGGCCCCAACGACTGGCCGCAGCTGGCAGGTTTCAAGGCGTCGGTGCAGGCCTACTATGAAGCGATCTTCGCCTTGGGCCGGCGCCTGTTCGGCGGTTTCGCCCTGACCCTGGGCCTGGACGAAAACTATTTCGACAGCCTGGTCACCCGTCCGCCGTCCAAGCTGCGCCTGATCCATTACCCCTACGACGGTGCGGCCCATGACGCACCGGGTCTTGGCGCCCATACTGATTACGAGTGCTTCACCATCCTGCTGGCCGACAAACCAGGTCTTGAGGTGATGAACAACCTTGGCCAATGGATCGATGCACCACCGATTGCCGATGCCTTTGTGGTCAACATCGGCGACATGCTGGAAGTGATGACTGCCGGCGCATTCGTTGCCACTGCGCACCGGGTGCGCAGCGTGAAGGAGGAGCGTTATTCCTTCCCGCTGTTTTATGCCTGCGATTATCACACCCAGATCAAACCGCTGCCCGGGTTCGCCCAGACAGGCAACGACTACGAAGAAATCACGATCGGCGAACACATGTATGGCCAGGCGTTGCAGACTTATCAGTATCTGCGCCAGAGAGTGGCCAACGGGGACGTTCAACTGCCAGGCAAGGCACGCAAGCCCGCCAGTTTCGGACATTTGAAAAATCAGGCTCAACCATCCTGATTGAAGTTTTCAGCTACACCCTTACCTACGCCGGAGTCAGTAAATAATGAAAAACAATAAAAAAAACCTGTTGAGCTTGGCTGTATTGGCAGCCGGCATGCTCGCTGCTTCGGCAAGCATGGCCGCGGCAGGCACGTTCAAGGTCGGCATGGAAATCACCTACCCGCCTTTCGAGTCCTATGACAAGGACAAGAACGTGGTGGGTTCGGACCCCGAACTGGCAACAGCACTGGCCAAGCACATGAACGCCAAGGTGGAGTTCGTCGACACCAAGTTCCCAAGCCTGATCCTGGGCCTGAACTCCGGCAAGTACGACGCGGTCATTTCCGGCATGTACATCACGCCGGAGCGCCAGACCCAGGCCCAGACCATCGCTTATGCCAACACCGGCGCCGCCGTCATGGTGCCTCAGGGCAGCGAGATCAATGCAAAAAAACCTGAAGACCTGTGCGGCTTGAAACTGGGCCTGGAACAGGGCACGACCTGGGTCAAGGAATTCCGCAAGCTGTCCGATGAATACTGCGTGCCGAACAACAAAGGCGCCATCACCGTCAGTGAGTACCCTTCGGCCCCCGAAGTGACCCAGGCCCTGTTGTCCAAGAACATCCAGGCCCAGGTAGAAATCGCCGGTGCCGCAAAAATGATCGCGGAAAAGACCAATGGCCGGGTGGTAATCACTACCGAGCACCCGATTTATCAGCAAACCCTGGGCATTTTCGTCAAGAAAGGTAACGACGAAACCTTCCAGGCCGTGCAGAAGGCCTTCGAGGAGGCGAAAAAGAGCGGTGAATACGCCGCTATCCTTAAGAAATATGGCCTGGAAGAGCCGACCGCCCACTAAGAACCTGCCCTTGTAGTCTGGTCATCTGCCGCCCCTGCAACGGTGCGGCAGATGGAGGTGCCCTATGCAATTCGATTGGTCGTACTTTCTCTCGCTGTTCTCCCTGCCAGACTTCTGGCACGCCTGCGTCACGGTGATCCAGCTCAGTGCCCTGGCCTGGTTCATCGGCATGCTGCTGGGTTTTGTCCTGGCCACGGCCAAGCTGTCCCACTCGCCCTTTCTGCGCATTCCCGCAGCGGTCTACATCTGGTTCTTCCGCAGCATCCCATTGCTGGTGCTGGTGGTCTTCGTCTACAACTTGCCGCAATTGTTTCCCGGTAGCGGACCGATTCTGTCCAACCCCTTCTACTCCGGCTTGCTGGCCCTGGTGGTCACCGAAGCGGCGTACATGGCGGAAATCCATCGTGGCGGCCTGATCTCCGTGGCCAAGGGCCAGAAGGAAGCCGCGCGCGCGCTGGGTGTCGGCCTGTTCGGCATGCAACGTTTGATCATCATCCCCCAGGCTTTCCGTATTTCGCTGCCCACCCTGATCAATGAATACATCACGGTGGTCAAGCTGACTTCGCTGGTCTCGGTCATCTCCCTGACCGAGATCCTCACGGTCGGCCAGCGCCTCTATGCCACCAACTTCCTGGTGATGGAAACCCTGGCGGCGGTAGGCGTCTACTACGTGTTGATCGTCACCGTGTTCGGCTTTTTCCTGCAGCGTCTGGAGCGTTATCTGGACCTGAACTTCCGCAAGCCGCATACACTCGACGCGGCCACCATCGCCAAATTCAAGGCCAGCGCCGAAGCCTTGCCCGACAATGCGCGCAAAGCCGCGGGCATTAACACGACGCCCATCCTGCAACTCAAGAACATCCAGAAGAGCTATGGCACGCACAAGGTGCTGCTGGGCATCGACCTGAATGTCGAATACGGCCAGGTGGTCTCGATCATCGGGCCATCCGGCTCCGGCAAAACCTCGCTGATCCGTACGGTCAATGGCCTGGAAAGCATCGATACGGGCAACATTCTGTTGTTCGGCGAAAAGTTCATCGAAGCGTCGGACAAACCCGACAGCGCCCGCCTGCGCAAAGGCGTGCGGCACATCGGCATGGTGTTCCAGAACTTCAACCTGTTCCCGCACCGCACCATTCTCGACAACGTCACGCTGGCGCCGCGCTACCATGGCCAGCCTGGCGAACTGAGTGAACACCGCGCCTACGCGCTGCTGGACAAGGTCGGCCTGCTGGCCCATGCCCACAAGTACCCGCACCAGCTCTCCGGTGGCCAGCAACAGCGCGTGGCGATTGCCCGGGCCCTGGCGATGGAGCCGCAGGTCATGCTGTTCGACGAGCCGACCTCGGCCCTCGATCCGGAACTGGTCAACGACGTGCTCAACGTGATCCGCGACCTGGCCAAGGAAGGCATGACCATGCTGATCGTGACCCACGAAATGGACTTTGCCATGTCGATTTCCGACAGGGTCGTGTTCATGGAGAACGGTAATATCCAACTGGATGCTGCACCTGAAACCATACTGTGCGAGGCCGAAGGCGAGCGAGTGCGGCGCTTCATGGGCATCGCTGCCCGATCGCCAAACCTGTCGGCAACGGTGGATCACGCATGAATAGGCAACCCCTTTCTTTGAGCTTCGATCTTTCAGGAAAACACGCATGAATCTTGGAATAGCAGGACGCTGGGCGCTGGTGTGCGCCGCCAGCAAAGGCCTGGGTAAAGCCTGCGCACAGGCACTGGTCAGCGAAGGCGTGAACGTGGTGATTACCGCACGGGGCGAACAGACGCTGAATGAAACGGCCCGTCAGCTCAGGGCGATCAATCCTCAAGTGACGGTCATTGCCGTGGCCGGCGACATTTCGACGCCCGAGGGTCGGGCGGCAGCGCTCGAGGCCCACGAGCATTTCGATATTCTGATCAACAATGCCGGCGGCCCTCCTCCCGGGGATTTCCGCGAATGGAACCGTGATGCCTGGCTCAAGGCGCTGGACGCCAACATGCTCACCCCGATCGAGTTGATCAAGGCAACGGTTGACGGGATGGCGGCACGCGGATTTGGCCGAATCGTCAACATCACGTCGAGTGCCGTGAAGTCCCCTATCGAAAGCCTGGGTCTGTCCAATGGCGCGCGCAGTGGCCTGACCGGGTTTATCGCAGGGCTTGCCCGGCAGGACAGCATTGCCAGTCGCAATGTGACGATCAACAACCTGCAACCGGGCTCATTCGACACCGATCGACTGCGTGACAACCTGGTCGCGGCCGCCGAAGAGTCGGGGCTGGACAGTGAGGCCTTTCTCAGCGAATGCCGTCACGAAATACCGGCCAAACGCTTCGGCTCACCCGAGGAGTTCGGGGCGCTTTGCGCCTTCGTTTGCAGCAGCCATGCGGGCTACCTGACCGGGCAGAACCTGTTGATCGATGGCGGGGCCGTTCGTTCCAGTCAATAACATCAAGCCGCCTCCTCAGTCATCAAGGCTGATGAGGCGGACCGCCGGCGAGCTTGCCGATGACACCGAACTCAACCGCTGTCTTTGTGTAAAACAAGGCGATCTCTTCGCCCTCAAGTCGCTCGAACAGCCGAATGGATTCTTCTTCGGTCAATACCAGGCGAACCTCGGTTGGCTGATCGGCCAGCTCAAAAAAATGCGCGGAATGCAGTTTCCCGGAATGCCCGAAGCCTTCGATTCCGGTTGCCAGGGTGGCTCCGCGCAATCCCATTTCCTTGGCCAGATCAACCAGCCAGTCACCGAGCATTTTTCCGTGATGACGACGGTTCTGCTGGGTGAAGAAAATCACCAGAAAACCTTTCATGACTGATCACCTCTATAGCGTGTGGCTTGACCGTCAAATTTCCCGATCCGGAGTGGGATATTCGACCTGATTATCGCACCTCCAGCACCTTGCGCATGAACACCCGGGAGAAGCCATTTTCAGTGGCTCGGTGGGTTTCCTGGTAGCCCAGTTTTTTATAGATCTCAATGTTCTCGATCATCAGCTCATGGGTGTAGAGCCGAACCGCTTCGCATCCGGAGCGCAGTGCATGGCGCTCACAGAACGCCATCAATTTTTTTCCGAAGCCTTGGCCTTTGTAGCGAGGCGACACCGCGACATTGATCAGGAGCAGTTCCGTGTGCTCCCGGCTCATCACCAGTACCCCCACAATTTCAGCCCCTTCCGTCAGCACGAACGTATCGGTATCAACCAGTACCTGCCGATAATCCTCCAGCATGGGCGCCGGTTTTCTGCCGATCCTGGAGATGTAGGGCGTGTAGGCTTCGGTGACCAGCAAGGCGATGCATTCGGCATCTTCCTGTCGAGCCCGGCGGATAGTCTGCAATGCGAATCTCCCAGACAAACAGTGAGTGTGGCAGCCAGGCATGAGGCGGGTTGAATCCGCAGGCCCAGGCGGCCCTTCAATGAGTCCCTTGCCGCACCGATCGTCTGACCTCGGCTTGTATGTCATAAGCCGGTGACTCCACGGCATTGAAATCCTGAGTGTACCGCTGGGCAAAGCCTTCGACTCCCCACCCCTGAAACTGCTGCACATGCTTGAGCTCGTGAGCCCAGAGCGCGATGTCCTGCTCTGCGGTTTGAGTGTCCCGGAAGAGGATGATATCGATCAGCGTCACCGCACCGACATCGGGGTTTTGCAGCATGGCCGTGGCGGCGCTTAACTGGCCGTTGTCGCTGACTTTGTAGCGCGCGGCATCGAGGACGCCGGGGTCGTACCAATGCAACAGTTGCTCGCGGATGTGCGGTGGAATGGGTTGGAGGTCGGTAGTGGCGGCTTCAGCGCGGGCCTGGGTCAGCCACAGCGCCAGGGCCGGCGCCGCGATCTGGTGGATGTCATCAGGCAGGGGGCCCAGCAGCGGTCCCAGGTCCGGCAGGCAGATGCAGCTGTCCAGGCACACTTGTTTCTGGCCAGCCGGGCAGGTGCTGTTCTGGGCCGGCACTTCAAGCGTCAGGCAAAGAACAAACAGCGCCACCAGGCGCGCGGTGATGGCCGGCATTGGGCCCTCCAGGGACGCCAGCAGCGCAAGCAGTGGGTCACACTTGATGCAGCGCGGGCGCTTGAATCAATCAGTTCCCGGCAAAAAGCGGACAGGGAACCGGTTTAATATTCAAGCTGATATCATTCAAGAATTTACAGGCCGAGCAGAAAAACATGAATCGTCGCAAAAAAATAAACCAGTTGCTAAAGGCTAATGCCAAAAAGGCCAGTGCCAAACTGGCACCGAAAAGCAAGCCTAAATACATTTGTAAAGCTGACCGATTGAAACTGGCTGCCGAATCCAGTCTCGACTCGATCATCACCCCTGAGAGCTGATCCATTCAGCTTTCTACAAATCCGGTTGTACAGGTATTCCGAGACCCTGGCGATCCACCAGCGAACTCGCCAGCAAGGCCTCCAACCCCATGGGCTTGGCAAAATAGTAACCCTGAGCCTGCCCTGCGCCCATTTCGCGCAGCAAATCCAGCGTCGCTTCATCCTCGACACCTTCGGCGACCACACTCAGGTCCAGTGATTCGGCCATCCGCACAATCGCCCGGACGATTGCGCGACTGCGGGGACTGGTGGTCAGTTCAAGGATGAACGACTTGTCGATCTTCAAGCCGCTGAAGCGGTATTGATGCACATAGCTCAGGGATGAAAACCCCGCGCCAAAGTCATCGAGCACCACCGACATGCCCTTGTCGGCCAATTGCTGCATGGTCTGCCGGGCAATCGCCGGTTCGGCGACCAGCGCGCCTTCGGTCAACTCCAGGCAAATCCTTGACGGCGAGACACCGTGTCGCGCCAACAGTGCAAACACATCGCTGGCGAAATCCGGGCGCGTCATGCTGTAGCTGGAACAATTGACGTGCACCGCAGGCCAGTGGGCGTGCCGGGGCTGTGCGAGGATCGCTGCGATGCTGTTGAGCATGTACAGGTCCAGCCGACCGATCAGGCGCAAACCCTCGACATCCGGCAAAAACTCGCCCGGCGCGATCACCCGGCCGCCAGGCGGGTGCCAGCGGATCAGCGCTTCCAGGGCCAACAGCTCGCCGCTTTCGACGCTGACAATCGGCTGGAAATACGGCAGCAGTTCGTCGGTCCGCTTGAGCGCGTTGCGCAAGGCCCCTTCCCGCTCGACCTGGTCCGAGACTTCACGGCGCACTTCCTGGTTGAACACCGCGTAGCTGTCGCGCCCGGCAGACTTGACCCGGTACATCGCCGCATCGGCATCGCGCAGCAAGTCAGCCGGCTCGAGATGGAACTGAGTGTCGGCGCTGACGATGCCGATACTGCAAGACGAAAAGACTTCATGGCCATTGATTAAAAACGGCAGGTCAAACGCCACCAGGATCCGTTCGGCGATATCGATCACGACGTCCAGCGGCGCCTCGGGAGCGAGCACTGAAAACTCATCGCCCCCCAGGCGCGCCAGCATGTCGGTTTCGCGCAGGCAACCGCGCAGACGGTGGGCGGCCTGCATCAACAGCAGGTCGCCGAAATGGTGGCCGAGGCTGTCGTTGACCATCTTGAAACGGTCGAGGTCGATGAACATCACCGCCAGATGCCCGCCTTCACTGCCGAACTGCGACCAGGCCTGATTGAGGCGCTGTTGCAGGTAGGTGCGGTTTGGTAGCCCGGTCAGTGCATCGTGGGAGTTTTCGTGTTGCAACTTGGCATTGGCGTGATCGAGCTCGCGGGTACGGCTCTGCACCCGGGCTTCGAGCTTGAGGTTGGCGGCATGGATCGCTTCGGCGGCGGTACGTCGCGACAACGCGGTGTCGATGTGCCGCGATACGAACGTCAGCAGTTCCTGGTCACGCAGGGTATAGCGCACCTGCGAGGTATAGCTTTGCACCGCCAGCACCCCGCGTACCACATCACCATCGAACAGGGGGATGCCCAGCCAGGAATAGGATCGGTAGTACTCATCGGCGATTTCGATTTCACCGTGCGTCGTCAGTCGCTCCGCTTCGCCGACGTCAATCAGGCAGGGACGACGCTGACGGATAACGTACTCGGTCAAACCCCGGCGCCCACGTCGCGCCGCCGGGCAGGTGGTCTGCCGCTCATCGACGTAGTACGGAAAGGTCACCTCACCGGTCGCGTCGTCGAATAGCGCAATGTAGAAGTTCTGCGCGAACAGCAAATCACCGACGATGCCATGCAGGGTTTGGAATAACTCCGCCATGTCGCCCGGCTGGCTCGACAGCTCGGCAATCTGGAACAGCGCACTCTGCAGATGTTCGGCGCGCTCCCGGTCTGCCACTTCCTGCCTCAATGCGTCGTTGAGTGCCGAAAGTTCCAGGGTGCGGCGCATCACCGTCTCTTCCAGGTCAGCCCGGTGCAGAAGCCGGTCCAGCGCCATGGCCACGTGGCGGGCCACCACCAGAAACAACGCGCGATCTTCGGCGCTGTAGGTACGAGAAACGTCGTAGACCTGCATCGCCAGCATGCCAAACACTTCATCCGAGGCATTTTTCAACGGCGCGCCCATCCAGAACTCGGGGCGATCACCGATGCAATAGAAACGGCCCTCGGCCTGGGCCGCGAGAATGCCGGCGGCGTCGATCAGCAACGGCTGGCCACTGGTCAACACCTGGCCGGTCAAGGACAGGTGCGACGGGTCAAGGTATTCGTAGTTCTCCGACTCCAGGGCATCGACGTCGATGATGTCGACGTAATACGGGTAGTCAATCTTGCCACTGTGCGGGTCATACAGTGCGAGATAGAAGTTCTCGGCGTCGATCAGGCTGGCGAGCAGTTTGTGGACCCCCACCAGAAACACTGACCGGTCGCGGGTCGAACTGGCCAGGTAGGTGATTTCATACAGCACACGCTGGGTAAACTGCGCACGGGCCAGAGTATTGGTCTGCACCTCGATGCCCAGGCGCCGGGCAAACTCGGCGAGCGCCGGCTGCGCCGCATCGTTGACGGGCGCGAGCAGCCAACCCAGTACACTTTCACCTCTGCCGGTCGGCCAGCGGTGCAAGCGCCGGGTCAGGCAAAAGGCTTCGAATTCTTCATTGGCAACGCTGGACGGCCACTGCACCCGTGGGTCGCCCTGCCCGACCAAGTGCATTTGCTCACCGGCGCGATAAACCACCCACGACGTGGTGTGCGCCCAGCGGCGTGCCGAGTCCAGCAATTGCTCGATCGCGTCCTGATTGCCAGCGTAGGCCATATTGACCGTATCCAGGTTCCCTTTTGGTTGAGATGCGACAACGTCGCAATCGTTCGATTGCCGCGGGAAGTCGGTCAATGGACGAAAACTCATCAGCGCTCCCTGAGCCAAGAATTGGCGATACTCATTTCCAATTACTAGCAATATGCCAGCGATCTTTCCGTGTAAAGGTTATAGCTGTTTTTTTCAATGGTTTTGTTTTGGTTGTGCGGTGCCGATCGCATTCATACCTGCCGGAGTCGATCTCCAGACCGGACTCGCACATCCCGAAGCCCTGCCATACTGTTAAGCATGACTCGTGCAACCTTCCGCTTCTACGAGGAGCTCAACGATTTCCTGCCGGCCGACCGGCGGCGGCAGTCCTTCACCTGCGAGTGCGCGCAAGGGGCGACGGTCAAGCACATGATCGAGGCGCTCGGGGTGCCGCACACGGAGGTCGAACTGGTGCTGCTCAACGGCGAGTCGGCGGGTTTCGAGCGGGTGATCTTCGACGGTGACCGGCTGGCGGTGTACCCCAAGTTCGAATCACTGGACATCAGCCCGCTGCTCAAGGTTCGCACGCAACCTCTGCGGGTACTGCGCTTCGTCGCGGATGCGCACCTTGGCGGGCTGGCCAGCCTGTTGCGCATGAGCGGCTTCGACACCCTCTACGACAATGGCTTCGAAGATGGCGAGATCGCCGAGATCGCCGCGCAGCAAGGACGCATCGTGCTGACCCGCGACCGCGAACTGCTCAAGCGGCGGATCATCAGCCACGGCTGTTACGTGCATGCCCTGAAACCGTCGCTGCAACTGCGCGAAATCTACGAGCGCCTCGACCTGGCGCGCAGCGCGCGACCCTTCAGCCTGTGCCTTCATTGCAACCTGCCGCTGCACGAGATCAGCCCGGAACTGGCCCGCCCGCAGGTACCGCCACGGGTTGCCGACCTCTATTCGCAGTTCCTGCGCTGTGACGGCTGCCAACGGATTTACTGGGAGGGTTCGCACTGGCGCGGCATGTGTGCATTGCTGGCGCCTTTATTGGATCGATAGTCGAGTGCATTGATATCCGGATCACGCCTTTGGGCCAAACGCAGACTTTGCAAAATCCATGAAGCTACGAAGCTTGGGCGTCAGCCGACGGTCAGGCGCATATAACAGGTTCATCGGGGAGACCGGTACTTTGTACTGCGGCAGAAGATTCACCAATGTTCCACTTCTCAGCGCGTCCTTGACCAACTCTGACGGCAACAACACCACTCCCAGTCCCGCCACGGCTGCGGCGAGCAACGGATCGCCCTGATTAATCGTCAATCTGCTTTTAATCGGCACATCGATACAGCCCTGCGGCCCTTCGAGGCTGATGTGCGACCGCCCGTCCGAATAGGCAAAGGCCAGGCATTCGTGCTCCTGCAGGTCCCAAGGTGTGGTGATGGGAGGCCGACGTGCCAGATAGGATGGCGCAGCACACAGCACCAACTGATACGGCATCAGCGGCAGCGCTTTCAAACCGCTGTCCCCAAGATCGCCTATTCGAAACACAACGTCGTAGCCGCCATCGACCAGATCAACGAGTTCGTTCGACAAGGTCAAATCCACGGACACCTGCGGATACCTGACCATGTATTCCAGCAAGCGGGGTGACAAGGTACTCACGCCAAATGTGACCGGGGCATTGATTCTGAGCCGGCCGCTGGGTACGCCCCGGGTCACGGCGGCCATTTCCTCGGCGGCTTCCATGTCGGCAAGAATCATCTTTGCCCGCTGATAGAACGTACGGCCAAAATCGGTGAGGCTTTGCTTGCGGGTCGTTCGATGGAGCAGAGACACGCCCAAATGCTGCTCTAGCATTTTTATCTGCTTACCTATCAGTTGCGGGGACAGATTGAGCTCGTTCGCTACCGCGCTGAAGGAGCCCAACTCCACCGCCTTGACGAATGTGGCCATCAACGTGAGGCGATCCATTGGAAACTCTTTGTTTCTAGTGTTGCGCCATCCTAGGCCTTTATCCAACGCTGGCCAAAGCCTAAATTGACGGCCTGATCAATCAAAGAAGAGGTAACCATGGCACGCATTGTCAGAATTCATGAATACGGTGACGCAAGCGTTTTGAAACTGGAGGCGGTCGATGTGCCTGCGCCTGGACCTGGCGAAGTGCAAATTGAAGTCAAAGCCATTGGGTTGAATCGGGCAGAAGTCATGTTCCGCAATCACGCCTATCTACAGGAAGCGCAATTTCCCAGCCGACTGGGGTACGAGGCGGCGGGTGTCGTGGTTGCCGTCGGCGCCGGCGTCACCGACTTCAGTGCCGGCGATGCAGTCAGTGTGATTCCGCCGCTGGACATTGCCCGCTGGGGCACCTATGGCGAACTGTCGAACGTTCCCGCCCACCTCACGGTCAGACACCCGCAAAACCTTTCCTTTGAACAAGCCGCTGCGTCCTGGATGCAATACGTCACGGCATGGGGCGCCCTGGTCGAACAGGCAAGGCTTGGGAAGGGCGACGTGGTGCTGGTCACCGCCGCCTCCAGCAGCGTCGGCCTGGCTGCCTTTCAGATTGCCAAAATGGTCGGCGCCACTGCGATTGGCATCACTCGCACCCGCGCTAAAAAACAGGCATTGCTGGACGCCGGTGCCGCGCATGTCATCGTCAGCGATGAAGAAGATATGGTTGAACGGGTCATGGCCCTGACCGACGGCAAAGGGGCGCGTGTGGTTTTCGATCCGGTCGGTGGGCCTTCTTTCGAACCGCTTACCCAGAGCATGGCCAAGGGCGGCATTCTGTTGGAGTACGGCGCGTTGAGCCCGGAGCCCACGCCGTTCCCGTTGTTCACGGTGCTAGGCAAGTGCCTGACCCTCAAGGGCTACCTGTACGCGGAAATCGTCTCGGACCCGGCCACCCTGTCCCGGGCTAAGGCATTCATTCTCGACGGCCTGGCATCGGGCGCGCTTTCACCGATCATCGCCAGGACGTTCACGCTTGACGAGATTCAGGAAGCACATCGTTTTATTGAGGCTAACCAACAGGTGGGGAAAGTTGTGGTGAGGGTTTAAGGGGATATAGCGAAACCTCGTACCGCCCCGTTTGACTTTGCAGCGGTCCCGAAAGATCGCAGCCTTCGGCAGCTCCTACAGGTTTACTCGGTTCCCTACAGGAGATGTCGAAGGTTGCGATCCTTTATTTAATGACCTCTATTGCGTAAGTCGACTGCACCAATCCCGAAGGGAAGCTGCGGCTGGATACCAGGGTCAATCCAATGTCCTGCCTGAGCAAGCCAAACAATGGCCTTCCCGATCCGATCAGGACAGGAACTGTGGTAATCACCATATCGGCGACTAACCCGTCGCGCAGGAATGACTGCACCACTTGCCCGCCATCGACATATACCCGGCGCACGCCTTGCTCCGCCAGTTCCTCCATCACGTCCCGGGGTGCGAGGTTAGAGAAACGCAACTTGCCCTTCAACGCCTCGGGTACTGGCGAGTCGGCCAGTTGTTCAGACAGCACCACGACGGGCAGTTCGTAGAACCATGTATCGAAAGTCAACGCCTTCTCGTAGGTTCCTCGCCCCATCAAAATCACATCTTTATCGGCGATGAAGGTTGAGTAGCCATGATCCTCGGCCTGATCGTCACGCTGCAAAAGCCAGTCGATGTCACCATCGGGCCGAGCGATGAAGCCATCCAGGCTGGTGGCGATGAAAACATGTGCAGTGATCATTCTGATTTCCTTATTGAAGCGAGTTCACAGTCGTTCATACGCATTAGATAGATCCGTCTCTCTTCTACTTCTAAACACATACCTGTGGCGCGGAAACTTGCTCCCACGCCACAGAGGAGCATCACGACAAACACGCTACTCAGCCGGATCAATCTGATCCAGCACCCGATTCGCCGTGATCTCCGCCAGCATAATGCTGTTGGAAATGCCCAGCAGGGCATTTCGTGATCCACCGTCCAGATGATCCACCAACTGGTGGACCATCACATCGACCGACGCCAGCGTCTCGACCAGATACACCACAAGGGTTTCGGTCGTGAGTTCCGGGTCCACGGTAAACATTGTGCTGGGTGTACGCGGTGTGGCTTTGATGTCGGCCGTCGAAGGGAAGTGGTAGTCGAGGGTACGTTCGGCGGCCTCGTTGAGTTTGTTTGAATCGGGTTCGTAGGGGGATGCGGGATCGGTGTTCGGCGGATTCGGTGAAGGCTTTTTCATGGCTGAGTTGTCCTGATGATGTGCCAACCCACCTGCTGCTAAACAAAGAGGGGTGGCAACTGCACGCGGGTTAGCAGACCGGAAAACTCAGCAATCCGGCGCGCCCGAAGGCGCCCCACGTACAGCTACCATCAAATACAGGCAATGAAACACCTGCATGACAGACGCACGCACAGCTGAGTTAACACGGGCTGCTAATCCCGATCACTGATGAGCAGTGACACGAATCAAGTTACCGAGCGACCCCAGGGCGCACAAGCCGGCGGATTCTGGCGTAACGGTAGGCAGCGGCGCAAGGTTTTGTGGCTTTCAGGAAGTAATCTTGAGGGCGTTTAAACACACACTGCAAAAAACGTTTAAAGACTGACAAAACCCTGTTTCGCCCACCTGTAGGAGCGAGCTCGCTCGCGATGGTCGTGAACGATTACGCGTAAAACCACAGACTCCTCGGCGCCTGTTGGTTTTTCGCGAGCAGGCTCGCTCCTACAAGGAAAAGCAACAGCCCCCTCCTGTAGGAGCGAGCCCGCTCGCGATGGTCGTGAACGATAACGCGTAAAACCAGATGCCCCTCGGCGCCTGTTGGTTTTTCGCGAGCAGGCTCGCTCCTACAATGTAGAGACCGATTTCAGTTTCTGGTTGCCACCTTGTTGCCACCGCTGTCCCACCCGCCTCCCAACGATTTGTAGATCGCGACGATACCCCGGTATTGATCGATTTCACCTTGGGCCTGCGCATCCTCGGCATTCAGCCGTTCACGCTGGGCATCGAGCAGCACCAGATAGTCCACGGCGCCTTCTTTGTATTGCGTCTGCGCCAGATCCGCCGCCGCCCTGCTCGATTCGCTTTGCTTGATCAACGACAACAACCGCTGCTGGCGTTTGCCGTAGTCGCTGAAGGCATTCTCCGATTCTTCCAGCGCCAGCAGCACTTGCTGTTCATAGGTGGCTAAGGCGCCTTCCGCGTTGGCGTCGGCACCGCGGATACGTGCTCGCACACTGCCCAGGTCGAAGGCTGCCCAGGTGATGCTCGGGCCCAGGCTCCAGGCCTTGGCGGCGGCGGAGCCGATTTGCGAACCGCGCCCGGCGGTGAAACCCAGGAAGCCGCTCAAGCTAACCCGGGGAAACAGGTCGGCGGTGGCAACGCCAATATCCGCCGTGGCGGAAGCGAGCCGGCGTTCGGCCGCCAGCACATCCGGGCGGCGACGCAGCAGTTCGGCGGGATCACCGATGGGCAGTGCCTTGGCGATGGCCGGCAGGTCCTTCGGACTCAGGGACACACTCAATTGATCCGGACGCTCACCGAGCAAGGTGGCGATGCGGTTCTTCTGCCGGACCTGTTCCGCTTGCAGTTGCGGCACGCTGGCCTCGACGGCAGCCAGCCGCGCATCGGCGCGTACCACGTCGAGTTCGTTACCCACTCCGGCATCGCGCAGACTGACGGTTACAGCGCGTGAATCGCTCTGGTTCTTGAGGTTGGCCAGGGCGATTTTTTCCCGCAGTTGCGCACCGCGCAGTTGCCCGTAGGCGTCCACCAACTCGGCGATCATGGTCACCCGCAGTTGATACAGATCCGCCGCTGCCGCGCCTTCCTGGGCATCGCTCGACTCAAGTGCACGCTGGATGCGTCCGAACAGGTCGATTTCCCAGGCCATGTCCAGGCCCAGGTCATAGCGTTCGATGTTCACACGTTTGTCCGTCAAACCGGGTTCCTGCGCCTTGCCGATTTGGCTGCTGGCGCGACTGGTGACCACTGGCAGGTTGTCGTTGCTGATGTCGTCACGAATCGCCCGCGCCGCTTTCCAGCGGGCAAAAGCCACGCGCAAATCGCGGTTGCCTTCCAGGGATTTGCTCACCAGCTGGTTCAGCGTGGGGTCGTCGAACTGCTGCCACCACACCGATTCAAATCGCGATTGATCGTAGTTGCTTGCTTTCGCATAAACGCTATTGGCCGGTGCGGTGTCCGGGGCCTTGTAGTCCGGCCCCACCGTGCAGGCGGCGAGCGCGGTCACCAGAAGGCTGGGTAAAAAAAGCTTCAGAGCATTCATGGTTGCACCTCCAGGTTCAGCGCATGGGTTTGTTTGCGCGCTTGCTTGCGTTCGATGTAGCGGCGAATCAGGACGAAGAACACCGGTGTCAGCAACAGGCCGAAGAAGGTCACCCCGAGCATGCCGGAAAACACCGCCACACCCATGGCCCGACGCATTTCCGAGCCGGCACCGGTGGAGGTCACCAACGGGATCACGCCCATGATGAACGCGATGGAGGTCATCAGGATCGGCCGCAGACGCATGCGGCACGCTTCCAGTACCGCGTCCAGGGGCGACAGGCCCTCGTCCTGTTTGTCCTTGGCGAACTCGACGATCAGGATGGCGTTCTTGCAGGCCAGGCCCACCAGTACGATCAAGCCGATCTGGGTGAAGATGTTGTTGTCGCCCTTGGAAATGATCACCCCGGCAATCGCCGACAACAGGGTCATGGGCACGATCAGGATCACCGCCAGTGGCAGGCTCCAGCTTTCATACAGCGCTGCCAGCACCAGGAACGCCAGCAAAACGCAGAGCGGGAACACCAGCAACGCGGTATCGCCGGAAAGGATCTGCTGATAGGTCAGGTCGGTCCACTCGTAGGTCATGCCGTTGGGCAGTTCGTCCTTGAGCAGTTTTTCGATGGCCTTCTGGGCCTGGCCGGAGCTGTAGCCGGGGGCGGCCGCACCGTTGATTTCCGCGCTGATAAAGCCGTTGTAGTGCATCACGCGGTCCGGGCCGGAGGTCGGGCTGACCTTGACGAAGGTCGCCAGCGGGATCATCTCGCCATGGTCATTACGCACCTTCAACTGACCGATCTGCTCCGGCTCCTGGCGGAATTGCTGGTCAGCCTGCACGTTGACCTGATAGGTGCGACCGAAGCGGTTGAAGTCGTTGGCATACAGCGACCCCAGGTACACCTGCAGGGTGTCGAAGATGTCGTTGACCGCTACGCCGTGGGTCTTGGCTTTTTCCCGGTCGATGGCAGCTTCGACCTGCGGCACGTTGACGGTGTAGCTGGTGAACAGGTTGGCCAGTTCCGGAACACTGCGGCTCTTGGCAATGATGTTCATGGTTTCTTTGTACAGCGCTTCATAGCCCAGGTTGCCCCGGTCTTCGATCTGTAGTTTGAAACCACCGATGGTGCCCAACCCTTGAACTGGCGGTGGCGGGAACACGGCGATGTAGGCGTCCTGAATGCTGCCGAACTTGGCGTTGAGCGAAGCGGAAATCGCCTTGGCTGACAGGCTCGGATCCTTACGCTCCTCAAAAGCACTCAAGCCGATGAAGGCGATCCCTGCGTTCGGGCTGTTGGTGAAGCCGTTGATCGACAGGCCAGGGAATGCCACGGCGCTGTCGAAACCCGGCTCGTTCATGGCAATGGTGCTCATGCGGCGAATCACCGACTCCGAGCGGTCAAGGCTGGCGGCGTCCGGCAATTGCGCGAAAGTCACCAGGTACTTTTTGTCCTGGGTCGGCACAAAGCCGGTCGGCGTGGTGCTGAAGCCCATGTATGTCAGGGCGATCAGGCCGGCGTAGACCAGCAATGCCACACTGCTTCCACGAATGACTTTGCCGACGGTCATCACATAGCCGCGCCCGGCCTTTTCGAAGAATCGGTTGAAGGGTTTGAACAGCCAGCCACCGAACAGGCGATCGAGCACTTTGGAGAACCGGTCTTTCGGCGCACCGTGGGCCTTGAGCAGCACCGCCGCCAGGGCTGGCGACAGGGTCAGCGAGTTGAACGCCGAGATCACCGTGGAAATGGCGATGGTCAGGGCGAACTGCTTGTAGAACTGGCCGGTCAGGCCGGAGATGAACGCCGACGGGACGAACACCGCGCACAGCACCAGCGCCGTGGCGATGATCGGACCGGTCACTTCACCCATGGCTTTTTTGGTCGCTTCAACTGGCTCAAGGCCGGTCTCGATGTTTCGCTCGACGTTCTCCACCACCACGATCGCATCGTCAACCACGATCC
Organism: Pseudomonas sp. WPR_5_2; assembly: GCF_003634475.1. Lineage (NCBI taxonomy): Bacteria > Pseudomonadati > Pseudomonadota > Gammaproteobacteria > Pseudomonadales > Pseudomonadaceae > Pseudomonas > Pseudomonas sp. WPR_5_2. Next base: position 1,083,307 of record NZ_RBLA01000001.1, read on the forward strand.
CGATGGCCAGTACCAGGCCGAACAGCGACAAGGCATTCAACGAGAAGCCGAACAGGTGCATCACGGCAAAAGTACCGATCAGCGACACCGGCACCGCCACCAGCGGAATGATCGAGGCGCGCCAGGTTTGCAGGAACAGGAGCACCACCAGCACCACGAGAATCAGTGCTTCAAAGAGGGTGTGAACCACCGCCTCGATGGAACTGCGCACGAAGATCGTCGGGTCATACACGATCTCGTAGTCCATGCCTTCGGGGAAGTTCTTCTTCAGCTCGGCCATCTTCGCCCGCACCTGATCGGAGACGTCGATGGCATTGGAGCCCGGGCGCTGGAAGATCGGCATCGCCACCGCTTCCTGGTTGTTAAGCAGGGCCCGCAGGGCGTATTGGTTGGAACCGAGTTCAATCCGGGCAATGTCCTTGAGGCGCGTGATTTCGCCGTTCGGACCACTGCGGATGATCACGTTCTCGAACTCTTCTTCGGTGACCAAACGGCCCTGGGAGTTGATCGACATCTGGAAGCTGGTGGCGTTGGGCGCCGGAGGTGCACCCAGTTGGCCGGCGGCGACCTGGCGATTTTGCTCGCGTACCGCGTTGACCACATCGGTTGCGGTCAGGTTGCGCGAAGCGGTCTTGTTCGGATCGAGCCAGATACGCAGCGAGTAGTCGCCGATACCAAACATCTTCACGTCGCCGATGCCGTTCAGGCGGGACAGCTCGTCCTTGACGTTGAGGATCGCGTAGTTGGACAGGTACAGCATGTCGTAGCGTTTGTCCGGCGAGGTCAGGTGCACCACCATCGTCAGTTCGGGTGACGCCTTGTCCACGGTGATACCGATGCGGGTCACTTCCTCGGGAAGCTTCGGCTCGGTCCGCGTCACACGGTTCTGCACCTGCACCTGGGCGTTGTCCAGGTCAGTGCCCAGGGCGAAGGTCACCGTGAGGGTGAGCCTGCCATCGGCCGTGGACTGCGAATACATGTACAACATGTTCTCGACGCCGGTGATGGCTTGTTCGAGCGGTGCAGCCACGGTTTCGCCAATCACCTTGGGGTTCGCACCCGGATAGTTGGCGTGAATGACTACGGTGGGTGGCACGACCTCGGGGTATTCGCTGATCGGCAACTGAAACAGCGCGATGGCGCCGGCGATCAGGATCAGCAGCGACAGCACCGCGGCGAAGATCGGTCGCGTGATAAAGAACTGAGAGAATTTCATGTCGGTGTTCCCTTATCCGCGAGGAGAAACCGCAGCATCCGTCTTCACCAGTGCGGGTGACTTGACGGAGGCTGGGGCCTGGATTGCCGGTTGATTGCCGGCTTCGATTGCCTGCCGTTGGCGAGTCAGGGTCGCGACGGTTTCAGGGTCGGCCATGGGCGCATCCTGCGGGGCGACCACGGCACCGGGACGGACCCGTTGCAGACCGTTGATGACGATGCGGTCTTCTTTCTGCAGGCCACTGCGCACGATGCGCAAGCCCTCAAGCTTCGGCCCCAGATCGACGCTGCGGTACACGGCCTTGTTGTCCTGATCGAGCACCAGTACGAACTTCTTGCCCAGGTCGGTGCCCACCGCTTCGTCCTTGATCAACAGGCCGGCATAGGCGGCGCTGCCCACCAACTTCAGACGGGCATACAGGCCCGGGGTGTATTGGCCGTCGGCGTTGTCGAACACCGCACGGCCTCGAATGGTGCCGGTCTTCGGGTTGACCTGGTTGTCGACGAAGTTCATCTGCCCCAGGTGCGTATTGCCCTCTTCGTTCGACAGGCCCATGTACACCGGCGTGGTCTGGCTGCGCTGGCCCTGGCGGGAGAGCTGGCCGTACTTGAGGAACAGGCGTTCATCGGCATCGAAGTAGGCGTAGACCTTGTCGGTGGAGACCACGCTGGTCAGCGGTGTGGTGTCGGCGGTGACGATGTTGCCGGCGGTGATTTCCGCGCGGCTGACGCGACCGCTGATCGGCGCGGTGACGCGGGTGAAACTCAGGTTCAGACGGGCCAGATCGAGCTGCGCCTGGATCGCATCGACACCGGCCTTGGCTTCTTGCGCGGTGGTGGTGCGGGTGTCGGCCAGTTCGGCGGAAATCGCGTTGCTACCCAGCAGGCGCTGTCCGCGCTGCGCTTCATTGGCGGTGCGAACCAGCGTGGCCCTGGCTTGTTGCAGCTGGGCTTCGAAACGATGCACTTCGTGTTCGAACGGCCGTGGATCGATCTGGAACAGCAAGTCACCCTTCTTCACCAACGCGCCGTCGGTAAAGGCCACTTGTTCGATCTGTCCCGACACCCGTGGACGGACTTCGACGGTTTCCGGGGCCTCAAGGCGCGCAGTCACTTCGTCCCACTCGGTGATGGGCTGCTCGATGACCTTGGCGACCGTGACGTGTGGTGCCCCTGGCGCGTTGGCGGCTACTGGCGCGCGGTCGCAGGCGGTGAGCATCGTGAGGGCCAATGCGGCAAACGGGTAACGAAAAGCTTTGAGTGACTGTGCCATGGGTGGTGTCCGCCAGACGGTTGAAGGATTTGCGAAGTCTCGGCCTCGCGCGAGGCGTCGACGAATCGAACAGGGTGAACTTGGGTATTACTATTAATGATGAGCGTCATGTATAAGAGCAAAAAAACACAACTGTCCTGCTCAAGCCTTGGTATTGCCGATCACGCTGCACACGCAATCCAATGCCGGGCCCAGTGCCTGCGCGACCGAGATGGCGCGGGGCGTGGGCTGCATTTCCCGCCCGGCGCGCTCGAACAAGGGATCGTTGAACAAGGCTCGCAAACGCCTGAGTGCGCCACTGACAGCCGGCTGGCCCATTGAGAGCCGCCTCGCCGCACGGGTGACGTTGCGTTCCTGAATGAGGACTTCGAAAACCACCAGTAGATTCAGGTCGATTCTGCGCAGATCATTACGTTTCATAACGTGTCCACCTGGTATTTGCGCCGACGATATATTACGACCATAATCATTACAAGACATTTGGCGACGACGTGCACACGGCAGGCATACCTGGCCTCAGGAGCAGCTCATGAAAGTGACGAAAGACCAAGCCGCGGCGAACAAAGAAGCGATCCTCACCGCCGCCTCCCGGCTGTACCGGGAAAAAGGCATCGACGGCATCGGCATCGGCGAGCTCTCACGCTCGGTCGGGCTGACCCATGGCGGGTTCTACGGTCAGTTTCCCGGTGGCAAGGAACAATTGGCGTCGGAGGCCGTGACCCGGACGTTCGAGACCACCATACGAAACTGGCAAGACGCCAAATCGATCCCGGAGGTGGTGAAGAAGTATCTGACCCAGAAGCACCTGGACAACTGGACCGGAGGCTGCCCGATCCCCGCGCTGGCGGTCGATGTCGCCCGCACCGGTGGCACCGTCAGCCAGTCCTTCACCCAGGGCCTCGAGCGCTTGATCGAGATACTGATGCCACTGGTGGAAGGCGAAACCCAGGAGGAAAAACACCAGCAAGTGCTGCAGGTCATTGCCTCGATCGCAGGGGCCATGATGATTGCCCGCGCGGTGGACAAGCCTGAATTGTCGAAGCAGTTTTTGACGTCGGTGATCGATGCCTGGGCCTCATGAATGCGCGGGCACCAATGATTCCCCTGTGGGAGCGAGCCTGCTCGCGAAGGCGGCGTATCAGTCACATCAAATACTGAATGTACCGACGTATTCGCGAGCAGGCTCGCTCCTACAGGAGGAGCAGGTCACAGGGATGTATTCAATCCCTGAATTGCGTCAGTTGCCGGCTCAGCGAGCCGGCCTGATCGCGCAATTGCACTGACTGATCGAGCAGGCTGCGGATCGCCTGGTCGTTCTGTTCGGAGATGCGGCTGACGCCCTGGATGGCCACGGACAGTTGCTCACCGGTCGCCGCCTGGCTCTGGGTCTGGCGTGCCACTTCGCTGATGCGCGTCAGGATATCCTGGGCATGCTGGCGGATCTGATCCACGCCCTGGGCCGAGGTGGTCAGTTGCACCACGCCCTGGCGCACCGCTTCGCCGACCTGCTGGACGTTGGCCACGGTGTTGCGCACGTCCGAACCGATGGCGCCGATCATCTCGCCGATTTCACCGGTCGAGCGACTGGTGCGCTCCGCCAGTTGCCGCACTTCATCGGCCACCACGGCAAAACCACGGCCCTGCTCCCCTGCCCGCGCCGCTTCGATCGCCGCGTTGAGGGCCAACAGATTGGTCTGGTCGGCGATGCTGCGAATCACCGCGATAATCCCGGCAATCTGTTGCGAGCGTTTTTCCAGATCGCCCACCGCGCCGGCGACCACGTCCATGGTCTGGTCGATATGGGTGATGCCGGCCAGGGTCTGGCTCATGTCCCCGGAAATGTGCGTAGTCAGCATTTCGGTGTTGCGCGCCAGTTGCTCCACATCTTCGGCCTGCTGGGACATCTCGGTCACCGAGTGCGCCAGTGCCGTGACGCCGCTGGCCATCTCCTCGGTGGCGGTGTGCTGCGAAGTCGCCCGTTCGGCGACGGCCTGGGTGGTATCGCCCAGATGATTGGAGATCTGCATCAACGCCGTGCTGCTATGGCGAATCGAGCCCACCAGATCGCCCAGGCGCTGGATGAACTGGTTGAACGCCCCTGCCAGCTTGCCGGTTTCATCGCCGCTACGCTGCTCGAAGCGCAACCCCAACTCGCCCTCCCAGGCCTGGATGCCGACCGTCAGGCCCGACAACGGACGAATCTGCCATGCCAGCAAATGCCACAGCACAATGGCCAGCACCAGCAACGCCACCAGGCCTATGATCACGGCGGTGTAGAGGAAATGATTAATGCCGGCCATGGCTTCGGCCAACGGGTACGCCACCATCAATGCCCAGTTGTTCGGCGCCTTGCCGATACGCACCGGTTGCAGCACATAGCCCCAGCCATCGCGCTCGAAGCTGTAGGGCTGGCCGGCCTTGATCGCATCCTTGGCGGCGGCCGGCAACTCATTGGCCGGCTGACTCAGGCGCTTGGTGTCGGGATGGCTGGCGTACAGGCCATCGCTGGACACCAGCGCGCCGTAGCCTTTGTAGGCATCGATGGTCGAGAGCTGATGGTTGATGCTTTCCAGCGGGATATCGACCCCCGCCACGCCCACCGCCTTGCCGCCTTGCAACAGCGGCACCATGATCGACACCATCATCACCTGCTGACCGCTGCCGGTGCTGTAGGCAAAGGGTTCGGACGCCCATGGCTGGCGGGTGTGCAGTGGCCGGTAGTAATACTGGTTGTCGGCATTCTCCGGGGTGTATCCGCTCAATGCCTCGGACTTCACCGCGCCTGCGGCACGGTTCCAGTAGGTCAGGTAACGGCCCGTAGCGTCATGATTGGGCTGGTTGGCGTACTCACTGTCCTTGCCATCGAACGCGTTGGGCTCCCAATACTGCCCAAGGCCCAGCAGCTTGGGATTGGCCTCGAACAGCTGGCGAGTCAGGGCATCGGCGGTCTTGCGGTCGACCTGTTGTTGCTGCATCGCCGTGGCGACACTGGCCAGGGATTCAGCCACGGTAAAACCGGCACCGAGTTCGACTTCCACTTGCTTGGCATTGGCCTTGACGATGGTATCGACCAGGGCAAAGGTTTCTTTGACGGAGGAGCCATAGGCGATGTAGGCGATGGAACCCAGCAGCAGCGCCATGACGACGACAGTTCCCGTCAGCGCCGTCCAGAACAGCTTGAAGTGCAGTGAGCGATTGGGCATGAGCATTCTCGAATGAGCGATACGTCAGCCAGCACAGCCCGCGCAAAAATGTGAGTGCAGCAGCCCTGCTGGCAAGTGATTTATAGTTGATATTATTTGGCCACTATATCGAGGCGCAAGGCCTCGATGCAACCTAAATGAACACTTGTTCAATCAGGGGAGAATGCGGCTACGAGCGCCACGCAGACACGTCCGGTTCGAGTGTCGGGGGGATGGAAGCGGGTCTTTCGGCTATTACCGATCAGCCAGGCGTGACCCTACAAATGTGGCGACGGAGCTTGCTCCCGCTGGGCCGCGAAGCGGCCCCAAAAAAAGGGCCTGCTGCGCAGTCCAACGGGAGCACGCTCCCTCGCCACAGGTTGTTCGCATCTTCTAACTAACCGCCATTAACCTTTTCGGCTCTTGTTCAAAGGCATTCCTGGGCAGCGCGTTCAAGTCGCGAAGGCCCGAACGTCGAGGCCAGCAATGCGCGTTCGTACAAAAACACCTTGCCGCCGTTCGACGCCTTGTAGGCCTCGAGCACATCGTTTGCAGCGACTTTGCTTGAAACCACGATCCGGTAACTGCGCTGGGTTTCCGACAGCGTCGCGTGCAGCGAATTTTCCTGCAGCTTGGGGAGAACGCAATTCGCGTAATCCGCGGGGGCTTTTTTCGTCTGCAAGGTCAGCGTCGGGTCGTTTGGCGTGGAGGCACAGCCCGACAACAGCAGGGATGCGGCAATAGCCAGTCGGGCATGAAGGTTCATCGCGCCGGTTCCTTAAGAGCGTTTTAGGTGGGTGCGATTTTCCTTGTTTCCCGGATACAACAGAACTTGTGATCGGTGATTGTCACTATTACTCGAACGAATAGTTATGAGCTCGCGGTAGACGATTACCTGTAGGAGCAAAGCTTGCTCGCGATGGCGTCGGTACAGTCAACATTGATGTCGCCTGATACGCCGCCATCGCGAGCAAGCTTTGCTCCTACAGGTTCCCGTTCACAGGGTTCGCCGCGCGATCACGCCTTGAAGGCCTCTCGCCGTGCCAACCGCTCCTGGGCATAAGCCGCCGAAGGCTCGCTGATCATCTCTTCCCGACGCAGCAGCTCTCCACAATGCTCGCAAAGCGGCCCGAGTCCGGCAGGGTGCCCGCAGGTCTGGTGGGTGAAGCGCACGGCCACCCCTTCCTCTGCCGATTTACACCAGGCTTCCCCCCAGGCACGCAGGGCCAGCACCACCGAATAAAACGCCTCGCCCTTGGCGGTGAGGTGGTATTCGTAGCGCTTGGGTCGTTCGTTGTAAGCACGGCGCTCGACCATCCCGTCAGCCTCCAGGCTTTTCAGGCGTGCCGCGACCATCTGCGGCGTTCCTCCGGTCTGCGCCTGGATCTCGTCGTATCGATGATTGCGCATGAACAATTCGCGCAGCACCAACACCGTCCATCGGTCTCCGACGACCGCCTCGGCCCGTGCAATCGGGCACAAAGTTTCAGGACTACTCTTTTTTACTGCCATGCAGGCTTGCCTCTTTCACAGTAACTATGATTATCATATCTACACCATGCCGGGGCAAGCCCATGGCACGGGTCAGCCCACATTCCTGGAGAACTCGTCATGTCGAATGCTGCCTATCCGCTTGATCGCACCGCCTATCTGCTGGTCGATCCCTACAACGATTTCCTCTCCGAAGGCGGCAAGGTTTACCCCTTGATCGAACCGATCGCCGAGCAAGTCGGCCTGCTCGACAACCTGCGCACACTGGACCGCACGGTCCGTGCCCTGGACATTCCGGTGGTCATCGTACCGCACCGTCGCTGGGAAAAAGGCGATTACGAAAACTGGGACCACCCTAGCCCGAGCCAATGCAAGATCCAGCACATGCACCACTTCGCCCGCGGCGAATGGGGCGGTGAATGGCACCCCGATTTCGCGCCCAAGGAAGGCGACATTGTCGTTTCGGAGCATTGGGGCTCGAGCGGTTTTGCCAACACCGACCTGGACTTTCGCCTCAAGCAAAGAGGCATCACCCACGTAATCATCGTCGGCCTGCTGGCCAATACCTGCATCGAAGCCACCGCTCGCTACGCCCAGGAACTCGGTTACCACGTCACCTTGGTGCGCGACGCCACCGCCGCGTTCAAGCCGGAAATGATGCACGCCGCCCATGAGCTGAACGGCCCCACGTTCGCCCACGCCATCACGACCACCGCTGAGCTCATCGGAACCCTGAACCCATCGGGAGAAGCGAAATGAATTTGACCGGCAATCTCCTGATCGGCGCCAGCGAAGTCCCTGCCAGCGAAGGGACGATGAAGGCGCTCAACCCCGCCACCAACCAACTCATCGAACCGGACTTCGCCTTCGGTGGTGTCGCGGATGTCGACAAGGCGGCGAAACTGGCCGACGAGGCATTCGACCATTACAGCCATACCTCGCTGGCCGAACGTTCGGCGTTCCTTGAGCGCATCGCCGACAATCTCGATGCCGTGAGCCAGGAGCTGGCGGCACGGGCAGCACTGGAAACCGGCCTGCCCGAAGCCCAACTCCAGGGCGAAGCGGCCAAAGCGGCCACCCAGTTCCGCCAATTCGCCGATGTCGTGCGCAAAGGGCGTTTCCTGCAACTGGCCATCGACCCGGCACAACCTGACCGCCAGCCACGGCCGCGCATGGATCACCGCCTGCAGAAAATCGCCATCGGCCCTGTGGCTGTTTTCGGCGCGAGCAATTTCCCCATCAGCTACTCGGTTGCCGGCGGCGACACCGCCTCGGCGCTGGCGTCGGGCGCGACGGTCATCGTCAAGGCCCATAACGCGCACCCTGGCGCCTCGGAAATCCAGGCCCGGGCCATCCGTCAGGCCGTGCAGGACAGCGGTTTGCCGGAAGGTGTGTTCTCGATGGTGCGCGGCGGCGGCAATGCCATCGGCGAAGCGCTGGTCGATCACCCGCTGGTCAAGGCCGTGACCTTCACCGGCTCGGAACAGGGTGGCATGGCGCTGTATCGCCGAGCGCAGCTGCGACCCGACCCCATCCCGGTGTTTACCGAGATGACCAGCGTCAACCCCACGTTCATCCTGCCCCAGGCACTCGCCGCGCGCGGTGCGCAGATCGGTGACGGATTCGTCGAGCGCATGCTGGTCAATGTCGGCCAGGCCTGCCTCAAGCCGGCGATCCTGATCGCGGTCGACGGCGCAGGGTTCGAGGCGTTGCGCGCCGCCATGGTCAAGCGTGTGACCGATGCACCGGCGCGTCCGATGCTGACACCGGGGATTCACGGGGCTTACCTCAGCGGCCTCGACCGCCTGCAAAGCACCGGTGCCAACCTGGTTGCCGTGGGTTCGGTGGCCCATGCCGATCTGGATGGCCGATCCGCGCTGCTTGAAGTCGATGGCCAGCGTTTCCTGGCCGAAAACGCACTGGCCCATGAAGTGTTCGGGCCGGCGGGACTGTTGGTGAAGGTCAAGGACGAGACGGAAATGTTCGCGGTCGCCCGCTCGTTGCGCGGCCAGCTCAGCGCAACCCTGCACCTTGAGGAGGCGGATTTGGACCTGGCCCGACGTTTGTTGCCGGTGCTGGAGCGGCGCACCGGGCGGATCGTGGTCAACGCCTTCGCCCACCCGCAGGAAGTATCTTTCGCCACCATTCACGGCGGCCCCTTCCCGGCCTCGTCGGACAGCCGATTCACCTCGGTGGGCATGACCTCCATCGAACGCTTCCTGCGCCCGGTGACTTACCAGGGGTTTCCGGATGCGTTGCTGCCCGAAGCGCTGCGTGAGCTCAATCCACTGGGACTGCCACGCAGCGTGGAGGGTCAATAAACGATATCGCGCCTGACAACATCCAAATGTGGGAGCGAGCCTGCTCGCGAAAGCAGTGGGTCAGTCAACCTGGATGTTGAATGTGATACCGCCTTCGCGAGCAGGCTCGCTCCCACAGGTGATCGAGGTCAGCGCTGGAGTTCCGGGGTTTTATGTATCGCACACACCTGGTTCCGCCCATTGCGCTTGGCCTGGTACAGCCCATCGTCGGCGCGGGTCAACAGGCTTTCCAGGTTGTCACCGGGTTGCACAAAGGCCACGCCGAAGGACGCGGTGATGGTGTCCAGTACGGTATCGGTGCCCCGTGCCTTGATCCGCAACGACTGGACCTTCAGGCGCAACAGCTCGGCGAAGGCGCAGGCACTGTCGAGATTGACGCAGTCTTCGAGCACCACGCAGAACTCCTCGCCGCCATAACGCGCGGCAAAGGCGTTGGGGGCCAGCGCACTGCGCAGCACCTGAGCGACGTGCTGCAACACCCGGTCACCCAGCGGGTGGCCGTATTGATCGTTGAATTGCTTGAAGTGGTCGATATCCAGCATCACCAGCGCGACACTCCGGGAGCCTTTGGCCAAGGCCTGCTCCAGCAGCCGCGTGAAGGCCGTCCGGTTCAGCAGCTCGGTCAGGCCATCCAGCGTCGCCGCCTGTTGCGCGCGCTCCAGTTTGTCCCGCAGGGTCTTGATCTCGTTTTGCGCCGAGTGCAGCTGGGAAAGGAACTGCTCCTGCTGACTCTGCATCAGCCGGGTACTCTGCTGCAGCTCGTTCAAGATACCCGGCAAGCGCTCGCTGACCGGCTCCTCGAGCATCTCCAGGCACTGCCCGAGACGGTGCTGGAAGTTGGCACTGCCCTTCACACTGCGCGAGACGTCGCGCTCCATGCCATCGACCAGGCTGATGACCTGCTGCTGTCCGGCGCGGGCATCTTCCAGCTCGTCACGGATGATGTACTCGCGAAAAAGCCGTGTCGCGGACTCTGGCGGGCAACCGTCGAAGTCTCTGACCACCCGGTCCAGATGGCGATTGAGTTCCGGGTCCTGGCCTTTGCTGTAGGTGTACCACAGCGCGTAATGCACCGGATTGGGCGGGATATTGTGGCGAACCATCAGGGGTACGGCTTGCTTGAGCAGCGCCGCCGCCTCGCGGGAGTCTTCCGGATAAAGCGCTAGAACATTCGCACGCGAGTCTGATTGGCTCATGGATTCACTGTGGTTGTTAATCATTGGCGTTTGTACAGTGCGCCGAGCATACCGATACAGCTGGCAATCGGCTATCCCGGTTTTGTTCTAGAGGGAAATTTGAGAGCACAGCAAAACCCTGTGGGAGCTGGCTTGCCAGCGATGAGGCAGTGTCAGACGGCATCGATCCTGGCTGACACACCGCTATCGCGGGCAAGCCCGCTCCCACAGGGTTCTAGTTGTTTCCTGGAGAAAGATAGGGCTCGATAAACCCACACCCCAGAATCTCATTCAGACGTTTGTCATCGCTCATCCGCCGAAACAGCCCCGGCGTCATCCACGGCGCACGGCCATCGACGTTGGGAGCCCCCAATCCAGCCAACAGGTCATCGATGAAAACGGAGCGGGTTTCGAAGGAGATCCGCGTCAACCCGGTGCTGTTGCCGACGCCGACATGGGCGTGCGCCCCGGAAAAGGCAATCAGGCTGCCAGGTGCGATATCGACAGCAACGCCCTGCTGCGGATCAACCGCCTCCAGCAGATGCGGGATGGCTTCATCGGCATCCACCGCGTTGCGTCCGTCGCGATGGGAGCGTTGCAAAATCGCGCGCATATCGAAATCCGCGCTGGAATTGAGCAGCGGGCGCCGCCACAGATGCGGGTACAGGGCGAAGGTCCGCCCCGTGGTGATCGGGTAAATCGGCGCCCACCAGTTGGTCTGCGCATACAGATTCGAGCCCCAGGTGTCGCGGTGAAAAGCGATGGTGGCCGTGGTGCGGGCGCGTGGCGCGACATGCCGCGGCTCACGGTGTGGCTGAAAACGCAGGTGCAGGCGATCGCAGGCCAGGGCATCAGGGTCAATTCCAAGGCTCTCGACAACGACTTGCCAGCGCTGCCGTATTTCGGCGGCGCTGGCGAAAGCATTCTGGCATTGGGAAAAACGTTCGGTCTGTTCGCCGTGGCTCAGGTGCCGATGAATTTCTTGCGGCGACCACGGATGCAACGCCTCTTCGAGCCACTCACGGGTGAATGCCACCAGCGACGCCATGGGCGACAAATCGTTGAAACGAATGATCTCGCCGGCATAGATCCGGTCGTGAAACTGCCGGGCGCTGCCCGGTGTTTCCAGCGCGCTGTACATGACCTGACGTCCACTGAAGATGCCTGCCTGACTCTAGAGCTACGCCCTTCACTGCGCAAAGGGGCAGCTGCCGCAAAAAACAGCGGATCAGCCCGGGTTCAACAACGCCTGACGCAGCAACCTGGCCGCCGGTGAATCCGGCACGCCTTTGCGTGAAACCAGTTCATAGGGCTCGCTGCGTGAGGTGATGGGCAGCGGCAGCGTGGTGGTGAAGCCGTAGCCGGAACAGAAATTGGCCACGTCCGTCGAGACCAGCGCCACCAGCGTCGGGTTCTCCTGCAACAACGACAGCGTCGCGAAAGCCGAAGTGGTTTCCAGCAGATGCACCGGAAAGCGCAGGTTGGCCTCGTGAAACTCCCGTTCCAGCAGCAGGCGCATGGGCATGTTGGCGCGGTAGACCACCCAGCGGTAATCCACCAGGTCCTTCAGGGTCAGCCGCCTGGCATAGGCAAATGGATGCTGGGTGCTGGCGATCACCGCCAGGGTTTCCTCGACGAATGTCGCGCTCTCATACAGGTACGGCGTGGTGCTGATGGTGGTGCGACAGATCGCCAGGTCCAGCCGCCCGGCGTCGAGCTGGCTGAGCAGCGCGGCGCTGGTGTCTTCGACGATCTCAACGGACATTTTCGGGTTGTCGGCGATCACCCGGCTGATCGCGGTGGTCAGTAGCGGCACGGCGCCCATGATGGTGCCCACCGACACCCGCCCGCCCTCGCCGCTCATGATGCCGATGATCTCTTCACGCAGGTGCGCCAGGTCAGTCTGGATCAACCGGGCGTAACGAATCACCGAGCGCCCGGCATCGTTAGGTTCAAGCCCACGGTTAGTGCGGGTGAACAGCGACGTGCCGAAGGTGGTTTCGATTTCCTGCAACGCCTTGCTGGCGCCGGGCTGGGTCAGGGCCACCTGTTTGGCCGCGCCCAGCAAGGAGCCGTGCTCATCGAGGGCTATCAACAAGCGCAGTTGCTTGATGTGCAAACGGGACATGATCGAGTTGAGTGAGGGCGTCATCAGGGTTAACTAAAAGTTATAGAGGTATCGAAAGTTGTCAGTATCGGGGTCACCCCGACGGCCCTATAGTCCGCTCCACAGTCAGGCAATGCAATGGGTTTGACCATAGCGCCACGGCGCTGCTGCCACGAACCGATCGCGACAATAACAATCCTGTATAACTTGTGGTGAATCATGTCCCTCATCAATTACGTCACCAAAATCCAGTTCGGCTATGACAGCCTGGAGCACCTGGCCGCCGAAGCCGGGCGTGCCGGCATCACCCGTGCACTGATCGTCACCGACCAGGGCGTGCGCAATGCCGGCATCGTCGACAAGGTCATCGCCGCCCTCGGCGCCCACCACCCTTATACGATTTTCGACGCGACCCCACCGAACCCCAACGAGCACGCCGTGCGTGAAGCGGTTGCGCAATACCGCAGCGGTGAATGCGACGGCATCATCGCAGTCGGCGGTGGTTCATCCATCGACCTGGCCAAGGGCGTGGCGGTGTGTGCCACCCATGACGGCCCGCTGCAAAGCTTTGCCGTCATCGAAGGCGGCCTGGAGCGCATCACCTCGGCCACCGCGCCGCTGATCGCGATCCCGACCACCGCCGGCACCGGCAGCGAAGTCGGCCGCGGTGCCATTCTGATCCTCGACGATGGTCGCAAGGTCGGCGTGATCTCGCCTTATGTGGTACCCCGCGTGGCCATCTGCGACCCCGAACTGACCCTCGGCCTGCCGCCGATGCTGACCGCTGCCACCGGCATGGACGCCATCGCCCATTGCATCGAAACCTTCATGGCGCCGGCCTTCAACCCGGCCGCGGACGGCATCGCCCTCGACGGCCTGTGGCGTGCCTGGGGCCACATCGAACGCGCCACCGCCGAACCCGGCGATCGCGAAGCGCGGTTGAACATGATGAGCGCATCGATGCAGGGCGCATTGGCGTTCCAGAAAGGCCTGGGCTGCGTGCACAGCCTGTCCCATGCCCTGGGCGGGATCAATCCGAAACTGCACCACGGCACCTTGAACGCGATTTTCCTGCCGGCGGTGGTGCACTTCAACGCCGACTCCCCGACCGTGCGCGACGAGCGAAAACTCGAACGCCTGCGGCACGCCATGGGCCTGGCCGCCGGCGCCAATATCGGCTCGGCCATCGAGGACATGACCCGTCGCCTGGGCCTGCCGACCCGCCTGAGCGAAATCGGCGTCGATGAAAGCCTGTTCGACCACATCGTCGAGGGCGCGCTGCACGATCACAGCCACAAGACCAACCCGCGCGAAGCATCCAGTGCGGACTACCTGACGATGCTGCGGCAATCGCTTTAGAACATCGCCGCACCCTGCTTTCCAACAATAAAAATTCAGGAGGCCGCCAAGTCGCCGCAATCACGCTTTCGTGGTGCGGCGATGGCAGAACAACCATGAAGCCCACCGTCCTTTTCGAACGGCAAGACAGCCTTGCCATTGTCACCCTCAGCAACCCGGGAAAAATGAACGCCCTCAACCTGTCGATGTGGCAGGACCTGGGGGATGTCATGAGCGAACTGTCCGCCGACCCGAGCGTGCGCTGCGTGGTGTTGCGCGGTGAAGGCGAACAGGCCTTTGCCGCCGGCGCCGACGTCGGCGAGTTTCCGACCGTGCGCGCCAATCCCTCTCAAGCCCGCGTATATGCCGAAATCACCTCGGCGGCGATGCGTGCGGTTGCCGACTGCCGGCACCCGGTAATCGCGATGATCCACGGCGTCTGCGTCGGTGGCGGGCTGGAGATTGCGGCGCTGTGCGACCTGCGTATCTGCGGCACGTCCAGCCGTTTCGGTGCGCCGGTCGGCAAGCTGGGCCTGGTCATGTCCTATGACGAAATGGCCGGACTGGTGGCGCTGGCCGGGCGTTCGACCACCCTGGAAATCCTCCTCGAAGGGCGCATCCTCGATGCCCAGGATGCCTACGTGAAAAACCTCGTGACCCGGGTCGTCGCCGATGCCGAAGTCGAAAGCGAAACCCTCGCCACCGCCCGACGCATCGCCAATGGCGCACCGCTGGTTGCCCGCTGGCACCGCCAGGCCGCGCGCCAGCTCGAAGCCGGTCACGCGCCTACTGCCGCGCAGATCGACCACAGCTATTTCTGCTACGACACCGACGACTTTCAGATCGGTCTCAACGCGTTCATCGCGAAAGCCAAACCACAATTCGAGGGTAAATAACATGGGACCGTTGACAGGCATGCGCGTAGTAGAACTGGCTCACATCATGTCCGGGCCAGTGTGCGGCATGATGCTGGCCGACATGGGGGCCGACGTAGTCAAGGTCGAGAAAGTGCCCGACGGCGATGACTCCCGGCGCTTCTCGCCGATCATGGCCAGCGGCGAGTCCGCCTCGTTCATGGTGGTCAACCGCAACAAGCGCGGCATCGGCCTGAACCTGAAGACCGACGGCGGTCGCGATGTGCTGCGCCGCCTGCTGATGGACGCCGATGTGGTCACCGAAAACTACCGCGCCGGGACCATGGAGAAGTTCGGCCTGGGTTACGACACCCTGAAAACCCTGAACCCGGGGCTGATCTACTGCGCGATCTCCGGTTACGGCCGCAGCGGCCCGTTCGGCGACAAGGGCGGTTTCGACCTGATCGCCCAAGGCATGAGCGGCATGATGAGCATGACCGGTGAAGCCGGGCGTGAGCCGGTCAAGGCCGGTTCGCCGGTGGCCGACATCAACTCCGGTATCCTCGCCGCCCTCGGCATCTGCGCCGCCTTCGCCGCCAAACAGAAAACCGGGTTGGGGCAAATGGTCGACACCTCGCTGTTCGAGGCCGGTCTGCAACAGATGTTCTGGCCGGCGGCGGCGTACTTTGCCGATGGCACCATCCTGCCGAAAATGGGCTCGGCCAACTCCACCAGCGCGCCGTATCAGGTGTTCCGCACCGCCGACGGCTGGATCAACATCGGCGCCGCCAACCAGGCCAACTACGAACGCCTGGTCGAAGCCCTCGCGGTCCCGCAACTCAAGGCCGACCCGCGCTTCGCCAGCAACGCCCTGCGCATGGAGCATCGCCTGGCCCTGGTGGAAATCCTCAACGAAGTGCTGGTGGCCCGCACCACCGATGAATGGATGGTGCTGTTCGACAGCCTCGGCCTGCCCGCCGGACCGGTCCTGGACATCGCCGCCGCCCTCGCCCACCCGCAAACCCAGGCCCGGGGCATGGTGGTGGAAACCCAACACCCGACCGAAGGCCGCGTGCGCGGCATGGGCCTGCCGATTCACTTTTCCGACATGGACAACGCCCCGCCACAAACCAGCCGCCCGGCGCCGCTGCTTGGTGAACACACCCGCGAGGTACTGAAAGAAAGCGGCTACGCCGAAGACGAAATCGACGACCTGATTCGCAGCAAGGCGGTGCTGGCACTCGCATCCTGAACCGCCGAATCGAGACCTGTGGGAGCGAGCCTGCTCGCGAATGCGGTGTGTCATTCAGCATAAATGTTGACTGACCCGGCCCCATCGCGAGCAGGCTCGCTCCCACAAAAACTAGAACAACAACAAAAACAAAAAGGTGAACAACATGAGCCGTATCTTGACCGAAGCCGTCAGCCGCCGATCTTTCCTGGTCGGTGCCGGCGTCACCGTTGGCGGTGCATTCGCCGCCAGCCTGCTGCCCACCAGCGGCGTGTTTGCCGCCACCAAACCCATCGTGTTGCGCTACAGCAGCAGCCTGCCCGACACCCACCCGCTGAACAAACAGATGAAGGCCGCGTCCGAGGCGATCAAGGCCGAAACCAATGGCGCCGTGGACCTGCAGGTGTATGCCAACGCCTCCATGGGCGGCGACACCGACATGCTGTCCCAGGTCCGTGCCGGCGCGGTGGACTTCATTCCCCTGCCCGGTGCGATTCTCTCGACCCTGGTCCCGGCGATGTCCATCGAGAGCATGCCGTTCGCCTTCAAGGACTACGAGAGTGTCTGGGCCGCGCTGGACGGCAAACTGGGCGAGTACGTGCGCGCCCAGACCACCAAGGTCGGGCTGATTCCGATGGAGAAAGTCTGGAACAACGGCTTCCGCCAGATCACCAGTTCGACCCGTCCTATCAACACCCCCGAAGACCTCGCCGGCTTCAAGTTGCGCGTGCTGGTCAGCCCGTTGTGGACCTCGATGTTCAGCGCACTGGGCGCCGCCCCCACCGGCATCAGCATCAACGAAACCTACTCGGCGTTGCAGACCAAGGTTGTCGACGGCCAGGAAAACCCGCTGGTGGTGGTCGAGTCAGCGCGCTTCTATGAAGTGCAGAAATACTGCTCCCTGACCGACCACATCTGGGGCGGTTTCTGGATCCTCGGCTCCGGCAAGACCTTCCCGAAACTGCCCCAGGATGTGCAGGAAATCGTCTCCCGGCAGATCAACGCCGCCGCCCTGGTCCAGCGCCAGCAAGTGATCGACCTCAACGCCAGCCTGGAACCGTCGCTGACTGCCCACGGCATTACCTTCAACAAGGTCGACCGTTCGCTGTTCCGCGCCGACCTGCAGAAGAAAGGTTTCTACACCCAGTGGAAACAGAAGTACGGCGACGAAGCCTGGAACCTGCTTGAGCAGTACGCGGGTCAATTGTCCTGAGCCGGAGACACAGTCATGAAAAACCCGATACCGATGACGGACGTTTCCCCTGCTGAACGACTCAGCCCACGCCACACCGCACTGCGCCTTGGCCGTACCCTCGACACCGCCCTGCGTTGGGCGACCGAGGGCAGCGCCGCGTTGCTGGTGACCCTGGAAGTCACCTTGCTGTTCTGCAACGTGTTCTCCCGTTACGTGCTCAACCAGCCGATTGTCTGGGGCGACGAAATGGCGTCGCTGCTGTTCCTGTGGCTGGCGATGCTCGGCTCGGTGGTGGCGATGCGACGCGGCGAGCACATGCGCCTGACCTCGTTCATCGCCCGCCTGCCGGCGGAAAAACGCGCCTTCGTCGACACCTTCGGCGCGGTGATCGTCATCACCTTTATCGTGATGCTGTTCTCGCCGGCCTGGGAGTTCGTCAGCGATGAATGGATCATCACCACCGCTGCCCTGGAAATCCCCAACGCCTTTCGCGTGTCGGCCATTGCCGTCGGCCTGAGTCTGATGCTGCTGACCTGCGTGGCGCGGCTGTTGACCAGCGCACGGCTGATCGACTTCACCGTGTCGGTGGCGATGCTCGGTTCGCTGGCAGCGCTACTATGGGCCGGTGAAGCCACCCTGCTGCTGATGGGCAACTGGAACCTGATCGTGTTCTTCATGATCGGCGTGATGGGCATGATCGTCATTGGCGTGCCGATCATGGTCGCGTTTGGCCTGGCCACCGTGGCGTACCTGTCGACCATGACCAGCACACCGCTGACCCTGGTGGTGGGCCGCATGGACGAAGGCATGGCCAGCCTGATCCTGCTGGCGATTCCATTGTTCGTGTTCCTCGGCGCATTGATCGAGGCCATGGGCATGGCGCGGGCGATGATCCGCTTCCTGTGCTCGTTGATCGGCCATGTCCGTGGCGGCCTGTCGTACGTATTGATCGGTGCAATCTACCTGATCTCCGGGATTTCCGGCTCGAAGGCGGCCGACATGGCGGCCATTGCACCGGCGCTGTTTCCGGAAATGAAGAAACGCGGCGAGGATGAAAACGAACTGGTGGCGATGCTCAATGCCTCCGGAGCAATGTCGGAAACCATCCCGCCGAGCCTGGTGTTGATTACCATCGGTTCGGTCACCGGCGTGTCGATTTCCGCGCTGTTCACCGGCGGTTTCATGCCGGCGGTGGTGGGTGCGATTGCCATGGCCGTGGTGATCTGGTGGAAAAACCGCAAAGGCGAGGCCTCTACCGGCAAACGCGCCTCGGGCAAGGAAATCGGCCATTCGCTGCTGGTCGCCCTGCCGGCCCTGGCCCTGCCCTTCGTGATCCGCACCGCGGTGGTCGAAGGCGTCGCCACCGCCACCGAAGTGGCCGCCATAGGCGTGGCCTACACCTTTATCGTCGGCTTGCTGTGCTACCGCTGCTTTGACTGGAAACGCCTGTACCCGATCCTGGTCAGCACCGCGTCGCTGTCCGGCGCGATCCTGATCATCATCGGCAGCGCCACGGCCATGGCCTGGGCCTTGACCCAGTCGGGGTTCTCTCATCAGTTGGCGCAGGTGATGTCCACCGTGCCCGGGGGCGCACTGGGCTTCCTGATCATCTCCGCCGTGGCGTTCATTCTGCTCGGCAGTTTCCTGGAAGGCATCCCGGCCATCGTGCTGTTCGGGCCGCTGCTGTTCCCGATTGCCAGGGCCATGGGCATCAATGATGTGCACTACGCCATGGTCGCGATCTTCGCCATGGGCCTGGGCCTGTTCGCGCCACCGTTCGGCGTGGGGTTCTATGCCGCCTGCGCCATTGCCAAGGTCGACCCCAGCGGCGCCATGCGTCGGGTCTGGCCGTACCTCGGTGCGCTGGTCGTAGCGCTGGGGGTGCTGATCGCCGTGCCCTGGATTTCCATCGGTTTCCTGCCGTCCTGAATCACCTTTTGACACTCCTGCCGGTGGTCGCGATCTCGACTGCCGGCACTCAAACACGAGGTTGCTTATGAATTTCTCCACACTGGAAAGCGGCGCCACCACCGAACGCCGGCTGATCGTCGACTCGCCGCGCACCATCTCGTTTCTCGGCGAGGACTTGCGCATCTACGCCACCCCGCGCCTGGTGGATGACATCGAACAGACCTGCCTGGACTACCTGCTGACCTTCCTCGACGACGGCGAAAACACCGTGGGCGCGGCGGTCGATATCCGCCACGTCGGCGCGACCTTGCTGGGCATGTCAGTGAGCATCGTCGCCACCGTCACCCGCATTGAAGGCCGCAGCGTCACCTTCAATGTCGAAGTGCGCGATGACGTGGAACTGGTGGCGACGGCGGCGCACACGCGGGTGGTGGTCAATGTTGCCAAGCTGCGCAGCCGCGTCCAGGCCAAGGCCCTGGCGGTGGAGGCCGGCGACGTCGATGACGACGCGCTCAGCCCTGCACGCCTCACTGCGTCACGCTGAGTACGTTGCCATGATCACCCTGCACGAACGCAACGGCTTGCCCAACCTCGCGGCCGGGGATGCGCTGCCGATGGTCGATGCCCACCATCACTTGTGGGACCTCGGCAGCGGCCGCTATCCCTGGCTGCAAGATGAGTATCACGAGGATTTTTTTCTCGGTGATTACCACTCCCTGTGTCACGACTTCTTGCCCGAGCATTTTCTCGCGTTGACCCAAAACCAGCGCTTGATCGGCACCGTACATGTCGAGGCCGAGCGCGCCCGTGACGAGCAGGTGGCCGAAACCCGCTGGCTGGAACAGGTGAACGCCCGCTACGGTTTTCCCAATGCCATCGTCGCCCACGCCTGGTTCGATCGCGAAGACAGCGCCGAGATTCTCGCCGCCCAGGCCGCCCGGCCGTTGGTGAAAGGCATCCGCTCCAAGCCGTTGACTTCGGCCTCGCCGGACGTCTCGATAGCCGGAGCCCCCGGCACGATGCAGGACCCCAAGTGGCTGGAAGGCTTTGCCCTGCTGGAGCGGCACGACTTGTCCTGGGACCTGCGCGTGCCGCCGTGGCATCTGGTGGAAGCCGCGCAAGTGGCGGCGATGTTTCCGCGGATCCGCATTGCCCTCAACCACACCGGCTTCGCCTGGGACCGCAGCCCTGAAGGCATGGCGCGCTGGCGCAAGGGCCTGGAAGCCCTGGCCACGCAACCCAACGTGCACATCAAGCTCTCGGAGTTCGGCCTCAAGGATTCGCCGTGGCGCCTTGATGACAACCGCATCGTAGTGCTCACCGCGCTGGAGATCTTCGGCGCCGGGCGCTGCATGTTCGCCAGCAACTTCCCGGTGGCTGGCCTGCGCGCCTCCTACGACACCCTCGCCGATGGCGTGGCCGCGATGCTCGCGCCCTTGGGTCGTAGCGTTCAGGAAGCGGTGTTCGCCGGCAATGCCCAACGTTTCTATCGCCTGGAGAACGCCCATGGATGAGCAGCGCAACATTGACTGGCGCGCACGTTTCCTCGCCAGTGGCCTTGATGCCGACTTGCCTATCGTCGACGCGCACCAGCACTACTTCGACATCGACGCCCATTACTACCCGTGGCTGAACGACCGCCCGTTGCGCCCGTTTCGCTATGGCGACTACTCGTCGATCTGCCGCAACTTCCTGCCCTCGGACTATCGCCGTCTGACCGGCGCTCACCGGATCGTCCAGACCGTGCTGATCGAGGGCGAGTGGGACCCGGCGACACCGCTGGATGAAGTGCGCTTTGTCGAGTCGCTGGCCGAGCATGAACCGACCCTGGCCGCCATGGTGGCCCAGGCCTGGCTGGACCGCGAAGACGCACCCGACCTGTTGCGCCAGTACGCCCGACACCCGCTGGTGCGCGGCATACGCCACAAGCCTACGGTCACCCGCCATGAAGCCTGGCGCGAAGATTTCGCCGCGCCCGGTTCCATGCGCGATCCCCGTTGGCGGGACGGCTACGCCCTGTTGGCGGACAACGGCCTGCACTTCGAGTTGCAGGCGCCCTGGTGGCACCTGCCGGAAGCGGCCGAGCTGGCCAGGGACTTTCCCGACGTGACTATTGTGGTCAATCACACGGCGTTGCCGTCGGATCGTTCCGAACAAGGTCTGGCGGGTTGGCGCAGCAACCTTGAACAGCTGGCCCGGGAGCCAAACGTGGCGCTGAAGATTTCCGGCATTTGCATTCCCGGCGAGCCATGGCCCGTCGAAGCGAACCGCGTGGTGGTCAATGACGCGATTTCGATTGTCGGCGTCGACCGCTGTGCGTTTGCCACCAATTACCCGGTCGATGGCGTGGTCAACGGCATGAGCGAGATTCTCGACGGCTTCAAGACCATCGTCCGCGACCGCCCCCTCACCGATCGACTGGCGTTGTTCCATGACAACGCCCGCCGCCTCTACCGACTCATTTGAACAGCCCTTCAGGAGTTCCCATGTTTGAAGTTTCAGGCCACAACTACATCGCCGGCACCCGTTCCGCCAATGGCAGCGTCACCCTGCAAAGCTTTGATGCCAGCACCGGCGAAGCGCTGCCGTATCGCTTCCACGCGGCGACCGTGGAGGAAGTGAATGCCGCCGCCGAAGCGGCTGCCAGTGCCTTCCCGACCTTCCGTCATCTGTCGGCCGAACGCCGCGCCGAATTCCTCCATGCGGTCGCCGCTGAACTGGACGCGCTGGATGACGCCTTCGTCGCCCTGGTCTGCCGGGAAACCGCCCTGCCCGCCGGGCGCATTCAAGGCGAACGGGCGCGCACCAGCGGCCAGATGCGCTTGTTCGCCAAGACCCTGCGTCGCGGCGATTTCCACGGCGCGCGCATCGACCGTGCGTTGCCAGAGCGCCAACCCCTTTCCCGCCCTGACCTGCGCCAATACCGCACCGGCCTGGGTCCGGTCGCGGTGTTTGGCGCCAGCAACTTCCCGCTGGCCTTCTCCACCGCCGGCGGCGATACCGCCGCGGCCTTCGCCGCCGGTTGCCCGGTGGTGTTCAAGGCCCACAGCGGCCACATGGCGACCGCCGACTGCGTGGCCGGCGCGATCCTGCGCGCCGCCGAGCAGACCGGCATGCCCAAGGGCGTGTTCAACATGCTCTACGGCAGCGTCGGTGAAGCACTGGTCAAGCATCCGGCGATTCAGGCCGTGGGCTTCACCGGCTCGTTGCGCGGTGGCCGGGCGCTGTGCGACATGGCGGCGGCCCGTCCGCAGCCGATCCCGGTGTTCGCCGAGATGAGCAGCATCAACCCGGTGCTGCTGATGCCCGGAGCCCTCAAGGCACGCGGCGACAAGATCGCTGCAGATTTGGCCGCTTCGGTGGTGCTGGGTGCCGGGCAGTTCTGCACCAATCCGGGTCTGGTGCTGGGTATTCGCTCGCCGGAGTTCTCGGCATTCCTCGAACGCTTTGCCGCCGTGATGGCCGAGCAACCGGCGCAAACCATGCTCAACAGCGGCGCGCTGAAAAGCTACTGCCACGGCCTGGAAAACCTCGGTGCTCATCCAGGCATGACCCGCCTGGCGGGCGCCGAACAACAGGGCAACCAGGCGCGACCGCAACTGTTCAAGGCCGATGTCAGCCTGCTGATCAACGGCGACGAACTGTTGCAGGAAGAAGTCTTCGGCCCGACCACCATCGTCGTCGAAGTGGCGAACCACGCCGAGTTGATCCAGGCCCTGCACGGCTTGCGTGGCCAGTTGACCGCGACCCTGATGGTCGAAGACACCGAGCTCGACACCCTCGGCGATGTCCTCGCCCTGCTGGAACAGAAAGTCGGGCGTGTGCTGTTCAACGGCTACCCCACCGGGGTTGAAGTCTGCGATGCCATGGTCCACGGCGGCCCTTACCCGGCCACGTCCGATGCGCGGGGCACGTCGGTGGGAACCCTGGCAATCGACCGCTTCCTGCGCCCGGTGTGCTTCCAGAATTGCCCCGACAGCCTGCTGCCGGACGCCCTGAAAAACGCCAACCCACTGGGCATTGCCCGGTTGCTGGACGGTGTCATGAGTCGCGAAGCGCTGTAAGCCCGCGACCACCCAACGCCCACTGTTAATCCCATGACAGCCGCGCCTGTTCCCACAGGCGCCGGGCATCGCTGCGTCTGAAAAACGCTTCATCCCTACAAAAACAACAACAGAGGAAGTCCCATGCAAGTGCAACGTCAACCGAAACTCCGCTTGTCCAAAGTGATGCTGGCGATCAGTGCCGCCATCCTGATCAGTTCGAGTCTCTCCCAATCGGCCCTGGCCGACACCACGCCCACCGCGACGACTACGCCCATGCAATGCGCAACCGAAGCCACCCCGCGCTACACCAAGACCGCCACCGGCTATCTCATGGTCTTGCGCATGGGTGACAACGCCTTCAAGGAGCTGACCAAACTGGCCATCGCCGAAAAAATCCCCAGTGCCTCGATCAGCGGCATCGGTTTCGGCAACGTGAAGTTCGGCTTCTGGAACAAAGACAAAAAAGACTTCGACGCCAGGGTCTTCAACAGTGTCGAGATGGCCAGCATCACCGGCTCCGTGGCGTGGAAGAACGACCAGCCTTCGATTCATATGCACGGCGTCGCCGGCGACAGCACATTCCAGGCCTATGGTGGCCACATCCTCGACTTCGAGGTCACCACCGGCTCGATGGAAATCACCGTCATCGTGCACCCCCGTCGCCTGGAACGCGGGATCGACCCGTGCATCGGCGCCAACGTGCTGGGTATTTAGCGGATACAGCTGCCTCTCCCACCACCACGGTGGGAGCTCCCCACTTCCAACGATAAAAAACGGGCGATATACATGAGCAGTAAACACATAGCGGCAACCCTGGCGCTGGGCGGCATCGTGCTTGGCGGCCAGGCACAGGCAGACTTCCTGAGTGACAGCAAAGCCACCCTGGGCCTGAAGAATTTCTATTTCAACAACGATAACCGCGACGGCACCGCCGCCCCTTCGAAAACCGAAGAATGGGCGCAAGGTTTCCTGCTGGACTACAAATCGGGCTACACCGATGGCCAGGTCGGTTTCGGCGTCGACGCGCTGGGCCTGATGGGGGTGACGCTGGACAGCGGTAAGGGACGCCACGTCGGCAGCAGCATGATTCCGTCCGACAGCGACAACGGCGCCGTCGATGAGTGGAGTCGCCTGGGCCTGACCGGCAAGGCCAAGGTCTCGAAAACCGAACTGCGCCTGGGCACGCTGATGCCGAAGCTGCCGATCCTGGTGTCGAACGACGGTCGGCTGTTGCCGCAGACCTTCGAAGGCGGCCAGCTGACATCGAGCGAGTTCAAGGACCTGACCCTCATCGGCGGGCGCATCGAGCACGCGACGGGCCGCGGTTCCAGCGATCAGACCGGCCTTGCGGCCACTGGCGGTACCCGGGAGAGCAACCGTTTCGACTTTGCCGGTGGTGACTGGAAAGTGACCAGGGACCTGACCGCGCAGTACTACTACGCCCACTTGGACGACTATTACTCGCAACAGTTTTTCGGCCTGATCCACGTACTGGCAATCGCAGACAATCAATCGCTGAAAACTGACCTGCGTTATTTCAAGACCGATTCGTCGGGTAGAAACAGCAGCGGCACATCCGGCTACCGGATCAGCGGCTACACCCAGGGCAATGACGGCGAAATCGACAACCGCACCTGGAGCGCCGCGCTGATTTACGCCCTGGGTGCCCACGCCTTCACCGCCGGTTACCAGAGTGTGTCCAGCGGCAGCGGTTTCACCCAACTCAACCAGGGCGGCCTGCCGGACAAGGGGGCCGGGGGCGCCAGCCTGTACCTGTACACCGACCGCCTGATCCAGACCTTCACCCGCGCCGGCGAGCGCACTGCGTTCGGCCAATACGCCTACGACTTCGCGGCCCTCGGCCTGCCGGGCCTGAAGGCTTCGGTCATCTACCTGAGCGGCGACAACATCAAGACCACGACCGGTTCGACGCAGAAGGAATGGGAACGGGACATCAGCCTCGACTACGTATTGCAATCCGGCGCGCTCAAGGGGGTAGGATTTGGCTGGCGCAACGGTGAGTCCCACAGCCAGGCATCCCGGGATCAGGACCAGAATCGCTTGATCGTCAGCTACAGCATTCCCCTGCTCTGATTCGACCCGACAAGCAATCCGCAATAATCGTAACTCCCTGTGGGAGCGAGCCTGCTCGCGAAGGCGGCATCACATTCGACATTTCTAGTGCCTGACACACCGCTTTCGCGAGCAGGCTCGCTCCCACAGAACTTACGGTGCTTCGGTTACTCATTCGGAATTGTCATGAAAGCGTACGATAATCAAACCGATTCTCTGCTGGAAGGACGCCGGCGTTCATGAAACGTGTTTGCCGTATGAGGAAACGCCATGTTCCTGAAAGCCCTGATCTACTGGCCACTGCTGGCAGTCGCCATCGTTGCGATCCTCTGTCGCCTGATCCACAAGGCCAAGGTGATTGATCGTGCAGGCAATGATTCGGATCGCCGAGCGCCCTGGATCAATGGCTGGCGATAGTCCCACGACCCTTGCATCGACCTTCGGCCTTCGCGCCGACCTTCCAATGCCGTCTTGACCCACTCAACTGGTCAGACCGGTCATGCCAATTTTTCCATTCCCCCTTGTAATCATCCAAAATCCCAGCCTAAACTGCGCCTGCACTGGACATACCGGTAAGACCACAATAATTAAGTCCTGATGCTGATGCGCGTTGCGCACGGCTGCCAGGACACCGACCAGGATTCCTCCCATGCTCAAATGGTGCTCGCGTTCAATCTTCCTTCAAGTGGTTCTCGGACTGGTGCTCGGCATCGTCTGCGGGCTGACCCTTCCCGAGTATTCCGCCCAGCTCAAACCGCTCGGTGACGGCTTCATAAAACTGATCAAGATGCTCATCGGCCTGATCGTGTTCTGCGTGGTGGTCAGCGGCATCAGCGGCGCCGGCGACTTGAAGAAGGTCGGACGCATCGGCCTCAAATCGGTCATCTACTTCGAAGTGCTGACCACCGTCGCCCTGGTGATAGGCCTGGTGTTCGCCTTCAGTACAGGCATTGGCAGCGGCGCCAACATTCATCTGGAGCAACTGTCCGCCGCCGATATGGGCGACATCGCCCAGCGCAGCCAGCATATGCACACCACCACGCAGTTCCTGATGGACCTGATCCCCACTTCAGTCATCGGTGCGTTCGCCGACAACAACATCCTGCAGGTGCTGCTGTTTTCGGTGCTGTTCGGCAGTGCCCTGAATCTGGTGGGCGAAGCGGCGTCGGGCATTTCACGGCTGATCAATGAGCTCAGCCATGTGATTTTCCGCATCATGGGCATGATCGTGCGCCTGGCGCCGATTGGTGTGTTCGGGGCCATTGCGTTCACCACCAGCAAATATGGCCTGGATTCGCTGCAGCATCTGGGCAGCCTGGTCGGCCTGTTTTACCTGACCTGCGTGGCGTTCGTGTCGTTGATTCTCGGCCTGGTGATGCGTCTGTCCGGCTTGCGGATGTGGCCTTTGCTCAAATACCTGCGCGAGGAATTGCTGATCGTCATGGGCACGGCCTCCTCCGACGCCGTACTGCCGCAAATCATGCGCAAGCTCGAGCATCTGGGCATTGGCAGTTCGACGGTCGGCCTGGTCATTCCAACCGGCTACTCGTTCAACCTGGACGGTTTTTCGATCTACCTGACATTGGCCATTGTGTTCATCGCCAATGCCACCGGCACACCGCTGGCCATGACCGACCTGCTGACCATCCTGCTGGTGTCGCTGATCACGTCCAAAGGCGCCCACGGGATTCCCGGTTCGGCGCTGGTGATTCTGGCGGCGACACTGACGGCCATCCCGGCGATTCCGGTGGTCGGCCTGGTGCTGGTGCTGGCAGTGGACTGGTTCATGGGCATCGGCCGGGCACTGACCAACCTGATCGGCAACTGCGTCGCCACCGTGGCCATCGCCCGCTGGGAAAAAGACATCGATGTCCAGCGGGCAAACAAAGTGCTTTCCGGTCAGGTGGGGTATACCTTCCAGCCGAGAAAACCGGGTGTTCCAGCGCATCAGCAGGAATTTTAAACAGACTGTGCCTGCCCCACGGGCGGGCACATTTATCGCGACTTGGAGCGAACAGTGATTACCTCGTCAACCGTCGTCAATTCAGTGGTAGAAAAACTTCGGGCCGCCCTGGCCCGTGGTCAGTGGCGCTCCGGCGATATGTTGCCGGGCCAGCGTGAACTGGCCGAGCAACTGGGCATCAGCCGCCCGAGCCTGCGCGAAGCGGTGATCGTGCTGGAAACCCTCGGGCTGGTGCGTTCGATGCCGGGCAAAGGCGTGGTGGTGCTGGACGCCAACCTGAGCGACAGCCAAAGCCACGACAGCGCAGTAGCCGGTGCGAGCCTGGAAGATGTTCTGCAACTGCGCTACACCCTCGAGCCGTTTATCGTCGGCCTGGTGGCGCAGTCGATCAGCAGCAAGGAAGTCGGGCAACTGCGCCTGACGCTGATGGACATGCGTGAGGCCCTGGAAGCCGGCGACAGCGAAGCCGGGGTCAACGCCTACATTGCGTTCCACGAAGAGCTGTTCACGCTGACGTCCAATCCGATTTTCCAGAGCGTGGTGCAGCAGACCAGCAATGCCCTCAAGCAAAGCGCCGACGTGTTGCGCAACTCACCCGAACACCTGGCCGAGCGCCTCGACGAAAACGAAGCCGTGGTCCGCGCGATCCGCAGCAAGAACAGCGCCCAGGCCAGTGCCGAGATGCGCCGGCACATTCTGCGCGAAGGCCAGCGGATGGGCATCGAATTGAACATTCCGGACGACAACTTCAGCCGTTGAACCCTCTTGGAACTGGAGACAGGCCATGAACAGCTTCGCGTCACCGCAAACTATTGTTGACCTGCCCTTCCCTTTGCCCGCGGATGATCTTTACTCGCGGGTCCTCGACGCCATCCTCGACCAGCGCCTCCTGCCCGGCAGTCGCTTCACCGAGGACAGCCTGGGACAGATGTTCGGCGCTCGACGCAGTGAAATTCGTAGCGTGCTGACGCGCCTGTCCCATCAGCAAATCGTTATCCTGCGCACCCATCACCGTCCTCGCATCGCGACACCCGATGCCGAACAAACCCGCCAAACGCTGCATGCCCGGCGGTTGACCGAGACCACGCTGGTGCGCCTGGCCTGTCAGCGTCCTCAAGACCTGAAACCCCTGCGCGCAATGATCGAAAACGAACGCCACTGCTGCGAGCGCGGCCAGGCGCTTCGGCTGTCGGGAGCGTTTCATCTGGCGTTGGCGGAGCTGGCGGGGAATGCACCGCTGGTCCATTTTCTGGACAGCCTGGTGCCGCTGACATCCCTGGCGATCGCGCAGTTTGACGCGCAGGTCGAGGGCTATTGCGATTGGCAGGTGCACGAAGGGATGCTCGATGCGATTGAACGTCGAGAGGCGGCGATAGCCGTAACCCTGCTCAATCGACACCTGGATCATCTTGAGGGGATGTTGCTGGACTCCCCCATAGCCCTGCGCCAAAAACGCATTGCCATGTAGGCACAAAAACAACTGTGGGAGCGAGCCTGCTCGCGATAGCGGCCTTACATTCAACATCATTGTTGATTGACAGTCCGTCATCGCGAGCAGGCTCGCTCCCACAGGTACAGCGGTTAATCCGACAGTCGGATCAACAACACTTCGGCCCCGCCTTGCTGCCGTAACGGGCTTCCTGGCGCTCGCGGAAGAACGCCTCGTAGTCCATCACCGGCTTGTCCGGGTGCTTGCTGTGCATGTGCTCGACGTAGTTGTCGTAGTCGGGCATCCCCACCATCAGGCGCGCGGCCTGACCGAGGTACTTGCCGAGGCGACTCAGGTCATTGAACATGCTGCAGTCCTCAATCAGGCCTCAGGCACTGCCTGGAATGGCGCTTCTTTATCCGTGCGCTCCTTGGTGCCCCAGGCGGCGACGCCGACCTTGAGCGCGAAGAACAGGATGCTGAACACCACGAACAGGAACAGCGCGGTCAGGGTGGCGTTGGTGTAGGCGTTGAAAATCACGTGCTGCATCTGCGTGATGTCCTTGGCCGGGGCCAGCACCTGACCGTTAGCCAGGGCATCGCTGTACTTCTTCGCCAGGGCCAGGAAACCAATCGCCGGGTTGGCATCGAACAGCTTGATGAAGCCGGCGGTGGTGGTGCAGATCAGCAGCCACACAGCCGGCAGCAAGGTCACCCAGACATACTGCTGGCGTTTCATTTTGATCAGCACGACCGTGCCGAGCATCAGCGCGATACCGGCCAGCATCTGGTTGGAGATGCCGAACAACGGCCACAAGGTGTTGATGCCGCCCAATGGATCGATCACGCCCTGGTACAGCAGGTAACCCCACATGGCCACGCAACCGGCGGTGGCGATCAGGTTGGCGGTCCAGGACTCGGTGCGTCGCAGTGCCGGCACGAAGGAGCCGAGCAAGTCCTGCAGCATGAAACGTCCGGCACGGGTACCGGCGTCCACCGCGGTCAGGATGAACAGGGCTTCGAACAGGATCGCGAAGTGGTACCAGAACGCCATGGTGTTTTCACCCGGCAGTACGTGGTGCAGGATCTGCGCGATACCGACCGCCAGCGTCGGCGCACCGCCGGCACGGGCCAGGATGGTGGTTTCACCGATGTCATGGGCCACCGCTTGCAGCGCCTCCGGGGTGATCGCAAAACCCCAGCTGCTCACGGTTTGTGCGACAGCCACGGCATCGGCGCCAACCACGGCGGCCGGGCTGTTCATGGCGAAGTACACGCCCGGGTCGATCACCGAGGCCGCAACCATGGCCATGATCGCCACGAAGGATTCCATCAGCATACCGCCGTAACCGATGTAGCGGGCGTGACCTTCGCTGGCCAGCAACTTCGGCGTGGTGCCCGAAGCGATCAACGCGTGGAAACCCGAGACCGCGCCACAGGCGATGGTGATGAAGAGGAACGGGAACAGGCCGCCCTTCCATACCGGGCCGGTGCCATCGATGAACTGGGTCAGGGCCGGCATTTTCAACTCGGGCATGGTCACCAGGATGCCGATGGCCAGGGCGACGATGGTGCCGATTTTCAGGAACGTGGAGAGGTAGTCACGGGGTGCCAGGATCAGCCACACCGGCAATACCGCAGCGACAAAACCGTAGCCGATCAGCATCCAGGTAATCTGAATACCGGTAAAGGTAAAGGCCTTGGCCCATACCGGATCGGCGGCAATCTGCCCGCCCAGCCAGATCGAACCCAGCAGCAGCACCACGCCGATTACGGAGATTTCGCCGATGCGGCCTGGGCGGATGTAGCGCATGTAGACGCCCATGAACATCGCGATCGGGATGGTCGCCATCACCGTAAACATGCCCCACGGGCTATCGGCCAGGGCCTTGACCACGATCAGCGCCAGCACCGCGAGGATGATGATCATGATCAGGAAGCAGCCGAACAACGCGATGGTGCCGGGGATGCGGCCCATTTCCTCACGGACCATGTCACCCAGCGAGCGACCGTTGCGGCGGGTGGACATGAACAGGACCATGAAGTCCTGCACGGCACCGGCCAGCACCACGCCGGCGATCAGCCACAACGTGCCGGGCAGGTAGCCCATCTGCGCCGCCAGCACCGGGCCGACCAGCGGACCCGCACCGGCGATGGCCGCGAAGTGATGACCGAAGAGCACGTGTTTGTTGGTTGGAACGTAGTCCAGACCATCGTTGTTGAGCACAGCGGGGGTCGCTCGATTGGGGTCGAGCTGCATCACTTTATTGGCGATGAACAGGCTGTAGTAACGGTAGGCAACCAGGTAGATGGCGACGGCTGCGACGACGATCCAGAGGGCGTTGATCGCTTCGCCGCGGCGCAGGGCCACGACACTCAGCGCAAACGCTCCCAGAACAGCCACGGCAAACCAGGCGAGGTGTTTAGCCAGACGGGGCATAGAGGGTCTCCTGCCGACAGCCTGTGACTGCGGCGGTAATTTTTATAATTGTGTCCGCGGTGCGGAGCTGGCCCAATATCCGCGCATGCCGTCCACAAATAAATCCGCGTTACTACGTACGTGGCGTCTACGTAGTTCTACGTAGAACACGCTGATCCTTCCTGGAAAATACAAAACCCTGTAGGAGCAAAGCTTGCTCGCGATAGCGGTGTGTCAGTCACCATCATTGTCGAATGACACACCGCCATCGCGAGCAAGCTTTGCTCCTACGGATTTTGGTATGTGCAGGCCACCGGTCATTCCGTCCAGCAGCGCTACAGCGCGGGCGTATGTTTGGCATATGATGCCGGGCCTTCGCCATCCCTCGTTCCGGCCAGGAGCACTGATGCAGCTCAAACACAAGATCGTCGCCCTCGGGATACTGCCGCTGGTGTTGGCCATTGCCGTTATCTGCGCGCTGGTGATTTCCCTGAACCGTCAGTTGGGTGATCAACAGGCGCAGTTGATCGAAGACAGCATTCTGGCGAGCAAACGCGCGGAACTGAAAAACTACGTGGAAATGGCCAAAAGCCTGATCGAGCCACTGTACGACGACGGCCACGGTGACGCGCACGCCCAACAACAGGTGCTGGAGGAACTGCGCAAGCTCAGCTTTGGTATCAACGGCTATTTCTTCGTCTACGACCACGAAGGCCGCAGCCTGATGCACGCGCGGCAGTCGGAGCTGGTGGGCAAATACCTGTGGGACATGAAAGACCCGCACGGTTTGCCGGTGATTCAGGCGTTGCTCAAAAGCGCACAATCGGGCGAAGGCTTTCAACGCTATGCCTGGAACAAACCGTCCTCCGGCCAGGTGACCGACAAACTCGCCTACGTGGTGATGCTGGATCGCTGGGGCTGGATGCTCGGCACCGGCATTTACCTGGAAGACGTTGAACGCGCGACGCAGCAGGCCCGCGCCGAAGTGGCCATGGGCATCCGCAAGACGATGATGGCGATTGCCGTGGTCGCCTTGGTGGCGGTGCTGTTCGTGTTTGCCACCGGCATGACCCTGAACGTCAGCGAACATCGCCTGGCGGACAAGAAATTGCAGCGCCTGACCCAGCGCATCGTCAGCCTGCAAGAGGAAGAGCGCTCGCGGGTTTCCCGTGAGCTGCATGACGGCATCAGCCAGGTGCTGGTGTCGATCAAATTTCAGTTCGAACTGGCCAGCCATGTCCTGGAGAATGGCCAGGACAAGGGCCTGGGTATTTTAAGGGACGCCACCGAACGCCTCGGGGACGCAATTGGCGAGGTTCGCAGCCTGTCCCACGACCTGCGCTCATCCTTGCTCGACACCCTCGGCCTGCAAGCGGCCATCGGCCAACTGGCCGCGGAATTCGAGCAGCGCAGCGGGCTCACGGTGACCTACAACGACAATGAATTCGACTGCCATCTGGTCGATGGCGCAGCGGTGTCATTGTTCCGAATCGTGCAGGAAGGCCTGACCAATATCGAACGTCATGCCCATGCCAAAAACGTTTCCATTACCCTGCACGGTTCTGAAGACAATGTGCGCCTGACCGTGGTCGATGACGGTATCGGTTTCAACGTCGCCCAGGTCGAACGTCGCCACGCGGGGATTGGACTGCGTAATATCCGCGAACGCGTCGAACATTTTGGCGGCCGGTTCGACCTGGTATCGATGCCGGGACGCAGTGAACTGGACGTACTGCTGCCAATGAAACTGCCCGGCGGCAAACGCTGACGCCGTCCAAAACAACAAGAGTGAATGCCTGCCATGAACCTGCCCTCCCCGATCCGCGTCGCTTTGGTCGACGATCACTCCCTGGTCCGTGACGGAATCAAGGCACTGCTGTCCGTCATGGCGCCCCTGGAAGTGGTGGGCGAAGCCGAAAGTGGTGCCGAGGCGATCGAGATGGTCGGGCGCTGCCAGCCGGACCTGCTGCTGGTCGATATCAGCCTGCGGGACATGAACGGCCTGGAGCTGACCCGCGTGCTGCGTGGCCAGTACCCCTCGCTCAAGGTGTTGGTGTTGAGCATGTACGATAACTACGAGTACGTGAGTGAGTCGGTGCGCTCCGGGGCCAGCGGCTATGTGCTGAAGAATGCCCCGTCACGGGAAATCATTGCAGCCATCGAAGCCATCACCAGCGGCGGCACCTTCTACAGCGCCGAAATCGCCCAGCGGCTGATCGCCGACAAAAGCACCGACAACGAGCTGACGCCCCGGGAAAGCCAGGTGCTGTACAAAATGGCCCAGGGCCTGAACAACAAGGAAATGGCCCGGGAACTGGACATCAGTGTGCGCACGGTGGAAACCCATCGCCTGAGCATCCGTCGCAAGCTCAACATCGACAAGCCTGCCGCCCTGGTCAAATACGCCATCGATCACGGGATCATTTCCCGCTGATGCCTCAATACATGTGGGAGCGAGCCTGCTCGCGAATGCGATTTATCAATCAACATTGAGGGTGACAGGCAGACCGCTTTCGCGAGCAGGCTCGCTCCCACAGGTTTCTCCGGGTCATTGACCGCATCAATAGTCACCATTGACTCAATGAAGTTCTCTTAAAAACTGTGCGGCGTAACATCAGCTCCATACCCACCGACAACACCCTGGAGCACACGATCATGAAACGCCAAACCCTCCTCAGCATCGCTTTCTCGATCTTCGCAGTGAACGCTTTCGCCGCGACCTCGGCTCAACCTGTAGTCGCTGAAGGCGGCTCGGATCGTCTGATTGAAAGCCGTGTGGCTGAAGGTGGTTCGGATCGACTGATCGAAAAACGCGCTGTGGCGGCTGATGGCGCCGATCACCTGCAAGGCAACCGCGTCGCTGCCGATGGCTCCGATCACCTGCAAGGCAATCGTGTCGCCGCCGATGGCTCCGATCACCTGCAAGGCAACCGCGTCGCCGCCGATGGCTCCGATCACCTGCAAGGCAACCGCGTCGCCGCCGATGGCTCCGACCACCTGCAAGGCAACCGCGTCGCATAAACCCAACTGCCCTACCGCAGTCCTCCACAAAAAACCCGGCCTGATCAGCCGGGTTTTTTCATAGCTTTTTACCTGGGCGATGTCGTTTCAGCCAAGCCTTAAAGTTTGGCAATCGAGACTTCGGTGGATTTCACAAAGGCAATGACTTCGCTGCCGACCTTCAATTCAAGGTCGCGCACCGAACGGGTAGTAATGACCGAGGTCACGATGCCCGAGGCGGTTTGCACGTCGATTTCGGAGACCACCTCGCCTTCCAGAATTTCCTTGATGACGCCCTTGAACTGGTTGCGCACGTTGATCGCTTTGATGGTCATGATGAGGCTTCCTGTCTGATGTCGAGTACATCCCCATGGATGTGCAGGCCTTCAAAATGAACCGAGCTTACCAAGATTAAAAGGAATATATAATTATCTATTTATACCTTTAAGGAATATCAGTTATCACTCCCAACCCTGTGCGAACCCTCGATACTCAATTTCAGGCAAAAAAAATCCCGGGCAGCTGATGGAAGCCCGGGATTTAAAAATGCATAAACCGTGGTGGTGAACGCGGCGCGAATATTACGGAATATTTCTCGCTGTAACAAGATATTTTAGTTAACCATTCGGTTACTAAATTTCATAACCCATTAAATATCCAGATATTTTTTAAGGTTAACCTCGAAACGTCTTTAACTGGCGGTACCCGGAATTACAGAAACCAGCGGTACTCCCGCGCACTGATGTCGTGCATGAACGCCAAATGGTCCTGGCGTTTGTTCTCGCAATACACGTCGACAAACTCCGCTCCCAAACCTTCGCGCAATCGCGGGTTGGTTTGCATGGACTGCACGGCCTCGAGCATCTCCAGTGGAAAGTCGATGCCACTGCTGCGGTCTTCATTGAGCGGGGCAATCGGTTCGCGGCCGCTTTCCAGGCCTTGCTCCAGGCCCACCAGTATCGCGGCGAGCACGAGGTAAGGGTTGGCATCCGCGCCCGCCAGGCGATGTTCGATCCGCAGGTTTTTCGCGTCCGATTCCGGCACCCGCAGGCAGGCGTCACGGTCTTCAAAGCCCCAACTGGCGCGGGAAGCGACGTTCACTGTGCCGCTCAAGCGGCGCATGGCGTTGTGATTCGGGGCAAAAATCGGCATGCAGTGCGGCAACACGTCCAGGCATCCGGCCACGGCGTGACGCAGCGCTCGCTGCCCGTTCGCCGCCAGCAGATTGTTGCCCGCTTCGTCGTAAAGGCTCACATGCACATGCATGCCGCTGCCAGGGTGCTGTAAGTAGGGTTTGGACATGAAACTGGCGCGATAGCCGTGTTTGAGTGCCACACCCCGGGTGCTGCGGCAAAACAACGCCGCCCAGTCCGCCGCACGCAGTCCGTCGTCCAGGTGGCCGAAATTGATTTCGAACTGACCAGGACCCAGTTCGGCGGTGATCACCGTGGCATCGATGCCTTGCGCGCGCGCGGTCTCGACCATTTCATCGAGCACCGGGGCAAATCGCGACAGTCGCTCAATGTGCATGTTCGGCTGATCATCGGCATCGTCGGTCAGGGGGTCGCGGGCGAACTGCGGCAAGCCATCACGCAATTGCCGATCGAACAGATAAAACTCCAGTTCGAACGCCACCACCGGAAAAATGCCCTTGCGGCCCAGCCGCTCCAGCACCTGCGCCAACACTTCCCGTGGCTCGAAAACGATCGGTTTTTGCGTGCCGTCGGAGGTAATCAGCATCTGCCCCAGCGGCTGCTGTTCCCAGTTCACCAACTTCAGGGTGCCGGGCACCAGGCGCCGTGGCGCATCCGGATCGCCGTCGTTGAAGCAGTAGTCGCCGATTTTGAACAGCCCGCCCTGGGTGCCGAGCAATACGCAGTTTTGCGGCAGCTTGAGCACGCTGCCGGCCGCCACTTTTTCCAGCATCTCGATCGGGTAGCGCTTACCGTAAAAATGCCCGGGAATGTCCAGGGAAATCAGGTCGACATAGCGCACCTGGGGGTAGCGCTGACGAAACCCGCGCACTTCGGCCAACAGATCAGAGCACACAGCATCCATCATCTTGTTCCTTTGTTGTTTTTATCAGGTGTAAACCCACAGCACGCGGGTGAGTTGGTCTGAGAGGTTGCCGTAGCGGCAATGGGCATGACTGGCCAGCTGGAAACTGTCGCCGGCGCGCAAGGTGACGGGCTCGTCGCTGTCCAGCCACAGCGTCAACTCCCCTTCCAGGACGTAGCCGCCCTGCTCCGAGCTGTCTTTCATGTGCCGGTCACCACTGCTGGCGCCCGGTTCGAGTTGGCTTTCGAGCATGGAAAAGGACGCGCGCATTTTCGGCGAGACCAGGATGTCGGTGATCCCGTCGGCGTAATACAAGGTGCGTCGTTCATCCGGCCGGGTCACCCAGGGCAAGGCCATGGGTTTGGGCAGGCTGTAGAAATAGGTGGTCGGCACGCCGAGGGTTTCGCTGATGGCGGTCAAGTCCGCCACCGTCGGCCGGGACAACCCGCGCTCGACCTGCGAAAGAAACCCCACGGAACGGCCGATTTTGTCCGCCAGTTCCTTCAGGGTGTATTTCTTGTGTTTGCGCAGGTCCTGGATCAGGATTGCCAGCGCTGAAATCTCTTCTTGCATGTCCATCTAAAGGCTTCCAGAAATTGCCGTTTCAAATGCTGTCGCGCAGCCGGTACCAGGCTTTGCCGATGGCTTCCAGCGGAGCGGCCATGTATTTGCCGCCGGGAAAACTGCCGTTGTTCAACCCCTGGTACAACGCCAACTCATCCGACTGACCGAGTATCGCATCGGACACTGCCCGCGCCCCGGCCAGGGTTGGCAGTACGCCGTGCCCGGAATACCCCTGCATCCAGTACAGGTCGCCGCGTCGACCGATGTCCGGGGTGCGCTTGAGGGTCAGGTCGATGTGACCGCCCCAGGCGAACTCCAGTTCGACCCCTTTGAGTTGCGGGAACACTCGCTCCAGACAGGGTCGGGTGGCGCCGGCGATGTCCTTGGGCATGCCACCCAGGTAGGTGCAGCCACCACCGAACAGCAGGCGGTTGTCGGGGGTGCGGCGGAAATAATCGAGCACGAACTGGTTGTCGGTGACGCACACATTGCTCGGCAGTAGCGCGGTCGCTTGTGCCTCGGACAGTGGCGCAGTGGCCACTTGGTAGGTGCCCACGGGTAATACGCAACTGGCCAGCTGCGGATCGAGTCGATCCAGATAGGCATTACAGGCCAGCACCAACACGTCCGCGCGGATTTGACCGCTTTCAGTGGTCACCACATAGCCGTCGCCGTCCTCGCGATAATTCAGCGCTTTGCTTTGTTCATGAATCACGCCACCGGCCCGCTCGATCGCGGCGGCCAGGCCCAGCGCCAGTTTCAGCGGATTCAAGTGCCCGCCTTCGGGATCGAACAGGCCGGCCTGGTAGCGCTCGCTGGCGACCCACTCGGGCAACTGAATACGTTCGATGAACTGCAAACCATCGTGCCCCCACTTGTAACTGGCCTCATGCTGCCATTCGGTCAACAGGCTGACCCGTCGCGGCATCACCGAAGTCCAGAGGTGGCCGGGTCGGTAATCACAATCGAAACCATGGCGTGCCGGCAGCTCCCGCAACTCCCGCGCCGCCCAGCGCATGCCGTCCCACAATCGTCGCGCCCGTTCATACCCCAGCGCGGCTTCCAGCGGTGGCATGTCGCAGGACCAGCCGAGGATGGCCTGGCCGCCATTGCGTCCAGACGCCGCCCACGCCACCCGACTGGCTTCCAGCAATGTCACGCGCTTGCCGGCCAGGGCCAGGCGCAACGCGGTGTGCAAGCCGCTGAAGCCGGCGCCGATGATCAGCACTTCGGCGTTTTGCTCGCCCTCCAATGGCGCACGATTCTTTATGTGATCGGCGCACGTGTGGGCGTAGTAGCTGGCGACGTGTTGGGTCGATTGCTGAAACATGACCGGCTCCGTGAATTTTTATAGTTTTAATTTCATGAAAAATTACACGATATATTTCATGTAGGCAATGGTTGGTGGTTTTGGGGGCTTATCCGTTTCTTCGGTGATGGCGACTTAGGGTTCCGCCCTTATGGCGGGTTACTTGGAAAAGCGCCAAGTAACCAAGCGCTCTTGCCCCACCACTCGGTGCCTCGCTTAGGCTCGGCATGCCCTCACTCCGGCATTGCTCCGTGGGTCGCCGCGATGGGCCATCCCTGGCCCAGCGCGGCTAAACCGGCGTCCTGCCGGTTTACCCACGGAGCAACGCCTGCGTTCGGCCAGCGTGGTTTAACGGGGCGCCCAAATCAAAAGCCGAAGCGAGGCGGCCTGACAGCCGACCTGATTTCAAGTGAACTCATTCTCCCTGTGGGAGCGAGCCTGCTCGCGAAGGACGTCAACGATTACGCGCCCTGTCTGGATGATCGCGTTGTCTGGACGCCCATCGCGAGCAGGCTCGCTCCCACAATTGGATCGCGGACAGGGCGAAAAGCAGGTCGGCTGTCAGGCCGCCTCGCTTTGCTGTTGATCTGGCTTTTGATCTTCTTGCCCCTTCGAGAGGCCGAGTGCAGGTTCTGCGCAGTGGGCAAACCGGCATGGATGCCGGTTTAGCCGCGCCCGGCCAGGGATGGCCGATCGCGGCGGGCCCACGGAGCAGGACCGGAGCGAGGGAATGGCGAGCCAAAGCGAGGCACCGAACGAAAGGGGCAAGAGCCCTTGGTTACTTGGGGCTCTTCCAAGTGACTCGCCGTAAGGGCGAAACCGCCAGTGGCCGTTACCGCAACAACGGATATGTACACGGTCAAAAAACCCACCCAGCCCACAAACAAAAATGCCCGGCAAAAAACCGGGCATTCCAGACAAACAAAAATCAGACTCGGATCAATCCGTGAAACCCAATCGCACCGCTCTGCTCTCCCGCGCCTGCCCACGCGTCGCCAGGCAGTAATACAGCGGACACGTCACCACCAACCCCACCAACCAGGACAAATCCGCCCCCTCCACCAGGTTGGCATACGGCCCCACATACAACGACGTATTGGCAAACGGCAGTTGCACGATGATCCCGATGAAATACGCCACGATCGCATGCAGATTGAATCGCCCGTAAACCCCGCCGTCCGCACGGAAGATCGAAGCAATGTCATAACACCCGCGCTTGATCACGTAGAAGTCGATCAGGTTAATCGAAGCCCACGGCACCAGCACCAGCAGCAAGGCCAGGATCAGTCCGATGAACTGCGAAATGAAGTTCGCCGAAGCGCCCAGCGCCACCACGCAGCAGCCCGCCAGCACGACGCTCGACAACACCACGCGCACCTTGATGCTGGGCGTCCACTGGCTGGCAAAGGTCTGGATCGAGGTGATGATCGACAGCACGGCGCCATACAGATTCAACGCGTTGTGGCTGATGATGTTGAGCAGGAACAGCACCATCAGGATCGGCCCCAGCCAACCGGTGGATTGCTTGACCGCCGCCATCGCCTCGGTGCCTTCGGGGGTCGCCAGTACCGCTACCGCGCCGAAGGTGAAGGACAGAATCGTCCCCAGGGTCGCGCCCAGGTAAGTGGCGAAGAATGGACGGGTTATGCCGATATCCGCCGGCAGGTAGCGCGAGTAATCCGACACATAGGGCGAGAAACTGATCTGCCAGATGATGCCCAGCGACACCGTGGCCAGCCAGCCCGACAGATTGAAACCACCGCGCGTGAAGAAGTCGGCCGGCAGGTCATGGGCGAAGATATAGAGAAATCCGGCGAGCAACGCGCTGCCCATGACCCAGGTGCCGATTCGGTTGAGGGTATGAATGAAGCGATACCCGATGACCCCGATGGCCGTGGCGCTTAGGGCACCGATCAGGATGCTGGCGGGCACCGGCACCGAAGGCGCGATGCCGACAATCGACTTGCCCGCGAGCACGATGTTGGAGATGAAGAAGCCAATGTAGATCAGCGCGGCGAAGAACACGATCAACAGCGCGCCATAGCGACCGAACTGACCCCGGCTCTGGACCATTTGCGGAATGCCCATGCGTGGCCCTTGCGCCGACGCAAGGGCAATCACCAGGCCGCCGACCATATGCCCCAGGGCAATCGCCAGCAGCCCCCAGAACAGATCGAGATGGAACACCTGAACCACCATCGCGCCGGTAACGATCGGCAGCGGCGCGATGTTGGTGCTGAACCATAGCGTGAATAGATCGCGGGCCTTCCCGTGGCGCTCTGCGAGAGGAACGTAATCGACCGTGTGATTCTCGATCAACGGATCTTGCCGGGACATCTGGGACATATGCATGAACTCGAGTTTGTCTGTTCTTATCTTTGTATGAAGCCAAACCGGGGGCGCTTTGTTGTCACCCCTCAGATGCGAACCATATTATGGTATTCCAACATTTTCACAAGACTGATCCGGTCTTTGAACGCGTATCTGAGCCGCCATCCTGCCGCATAACGACACACGCTGCCTAGCTGAAAGCCCCGTAAACATTGACTTAAAGACCAACGGTGCGCGTTTGTCGGTCCGTGGAAAAAGCCCTTGCAAACTATGTATTACGGTATACCATCAGACCCACAAACACATAAAAACAGCGTCACACCACCCGAGGACAGTCCAATGATCGATGCCGCCATCTATAAAAAAGTCATGGGTTCGTTCCCGTCCGGCGTAACGGTAATCACCACCCTCGATGACGACGGGCAAATCGTCGGCCTGACCGCCAGCGCCTTCAGCTCGCTGTCCATGGACCCGGCACTGGTCTTGTTCTGCCCCAACTACAGCTCCGACTCCTACCCGGTCCTGATCAAGAACAAGCGCTTCGCCATCCACGTGCTGTCCGGCGGCCAGCAGAGCGAAGCCTATGCCTTCGCGCGCAAGGGCAAGGACAAGGCGCAAGGCATCGAATGGACCTTGAGCGAGCTGGGCAATCCGATCCTGGCCAATGCCACGGCGGTCATCGAATGCGAACTGTGGCGCGAATATGAAGGCGGCGACCACGCCATCATGGTCGGTGCGGTGAAGAACCTGATCGTGCCCCAACAGAACGCCGGGCCGCTGGTGTATTGCCACGGGAAGATGGGGGCGTTGCCGGTTCTGGCCTGATCCTGGATATCACTACATACCCTGTGGGAGCGAGCCTGCTCGCGAAGGCGTAGTGTCAGTCACCACTGTGTTGCCTGGCAGATCGTATTCGCGAGCAGGCTCGCTCCCACAGGTTGCTCGCTGACCAAACAAAAATATTTGCAGATATTTTGTATTATGGTATACCAACAATCAACGAGCCCGCAGTCGACAGGCCGATAACAAAAGATCCGAGGTAAGCGTCATGAAATTTTCCCTGTTCGTACACATGGAACGTTGGGACGAAAGCGTCAGCCACCGTCAGTTGTTCGAAGATTTGACCGAACTGACCCTGATGGCCGAGGCCGGTGGTTTCAGCACCGTATGGATCGGTGAACACCACGCCATGGAATACACCATCTCGCCAAGCCCGATGCCGCTGCTGGCCTACCTGGCTGCCAAGACCACCACGATCCATTTGGGCGCCGGCACCATCATCGCGCCGTTCTGGCATCCGCTGCGGGTGGCCGGTGAGTGCGCGTTGCTGGATGTGATCAGCAACGGGCGCATGGAAGTGGGCCTGGCGCGCGGCGCGTACCAGGTCGAATTCGACCGCATGGCCGGTGGCATGCCGGCATCGAGCGGTGGCCAGGCGCTGCGGGAAATGGTTCCGGTGGTGCGTGCGCTGTGGCAAGGCGATTACGCCCACAATGGCGACATCTGGAAATTTCCGACCTCCACCAGCGTGCCCAAGCCGATCCAGCAGCCGAACCCGCCGATGTGGATTGCTGCGCGCGACCCGGATTCGCACAACTTCGCGGTAGCCAACGGCTGCAACGTCATGGTCACGCCGCTGATGAAGGGCGACGAAGAAGTCCTCGACCTGAAGAACAAATTCCAGACGGCACTGGACAACAACCCGGACGTACCACGCCCGCAACTGATGGTGCTGCGTCATACCCATGTTCACGCAGTGGATGATCCCGAGGGCTGGAAAGTCGGGGCCAAGGCGATCGCGAAGTTCTACCGCACCTTCGATGCCTGGTTCGGTAACAAGCAAACCCCGGTCAACGGTTTCCTGGCACCGAGTCCGGAAGAAAAATTCGTCGGCCGTCCCGAGTTCGAACTCGACAGCCTGCACAAGACCGCCATGATCGGCACCCCGGAAGAAATCATTCCGCGCATCAAGTACTACCAGGAACTGGGCGTCGACGAATTCAGCTTCTGGTGCGACAACAGCCTGCCCCATGCGGAAAAGAAAAAATCCCTGGAGCTGTTCATCAAGCATGTGGTGCCGGCGTTCCGCTGAAAGCGCCCCATACCTGTGGGAGCGAGCCTGCTCGCGAATGCGATCTGACAGTCGAAATTGATAGGCCTGGCACACCGCTTTCGCGAGCAGGCTCGCTCCCACAAGGATTGATTCCCATGCTTGATGGTCGTCTCCAATCACTTGCGCTTCCCTCCGGCGCCGCACAGGCTTACCTGCGCGGCGAATGGACCGCTTCGCACCTGCATTTCAAGCGCTTGCGCGCCAGTGTTTCAGCCAAGCAGAACGGCTTCTGGCAAATAGTTCACTGAGTAACCCCGAACCGGATATCACGTACCCCACGCCCTGCACCGCACGGCGTGTGACGGTGCATCGTGTTTCGCCTT
Organism: Pseudomonas sp. WPR_5_2; assembly: GCF_003634475.1. Classification (NCBI taxonomy): domain Bacteria; kingdom Pseudomonadati; phylum Pseudomonadota; class Gammaproteobacteria; order Pseudomonadales; family Pseudomonadaceae; genus Pseudomonas; species Pseudomonas sp. WPR_5_2. Next base: position 1,126,227 of record NZ_RBLA01000001.1, read on the forward strand.
TGATCAGGTTTGCTCAATGAACAATAAAAACGCGCTGTTGATCATCGACATGCAACAGGAGGACGGTTTCGTCCTCGAACGCTTCGACACGGTGGTAGAGAACAACGCCGCCCTGCTCGAATCCGCCCGCCAGCAGCAGGTCCCCGTTTTCTATACCCGCCACATCAACCCCGCCGACGGCAGCGACATGCCCCGTGGCGAACCCCGGGCAACCGACGGTGGCCCCAGCAGCTATCGCGCCGGCAGCCGACAAGTCGAGATCATCGAAAGCCTGGCGCCGCTGGCCGATGAAACGGTGATCGACAAGGGCCGTTACAGCGCCTTCCACCGCACCGACCTGGATGCCCGGCTCAAGGCGCTGGACGTCGATACGCTGATTGTCATTGGCGTGCTGACCGATGTCTGCGTGCTGACCACGGTGTTCGATGCCTTCGCCTTGGGCTATCACATTCGCCTGGTCACCGACGCCTGCACCACGACCACCCTGGCCGGGCACTATTCGGCCTTGCTGATCATGGCCAACTGGGTCTACTCCCTTGAAATGCTGACCAGTGCGCAATGCCTGCTCGCCCTGGCACAGCGCCGCTACCTGAGCCTGAGCCCCCGGCAGCCGGACATGTTCGCCCACCAGCCCCACGAGCTGCAAAGCACCATCGCCCGTCTGCAAGCCCTCCTCGTCCAGGCTCAGGAGTAATCGCCATGCAAGTCGAAAAAAGAAGCATCGATTTCATCCCTGAAACCGAGCGTCATGGTCGGCCCGCTTCGCTGTTCTTCATCTGGTTCGGCGCCAACATGAACATCACCACCATTGCCTCCGGTGTGTTGCCGGTGGTGATGGGGCTCAATTTGTTCTGGAGTGCATTGGCAATCCTCATCGGTTCGCTGGTGGGGGCGATTTTCATGGCGTCCCATTCCGCGCAAGGGCCGAAGCTGGGCATCCCGCAGATGATCCAGAGTCGCGCCCAGTTCGGCGTGCTCGGCGCGGTGCTGCCACTGCTGTTCGTGATGCTGATTTACCTGGGATTCTTCGTCAGCAACACCCTGCTCGCCGCCCAGGCACTGGCGTCGGTCAGCCCGTTGCCGGCCAGCGGCAATGTCTACCTGATCGGTGGCTTGTGCTTCGTCGTCGCGCTGTATGGTTACCGGCTGATTCATCGCTTGCAGAAGCTGCTGTCGATCCTCTCGCTGCTGGTATTTGCCGCCGCCACGCTGTTTGCCTTGCAGCTGCCGATCCCGGCCGAACAATGGCTGCCGACGGGTTTTTCGCTGTCGAAATTTCTGGTGGCGGTGAGCATTGCCGTGACCTGGCAGCTGTCCTATGCGCCGTATGTCGCCGACTATTCACGCTACCTGCCGAGTAACACGCCGACCGCCCGAGTGTTCTGGTACAGCTACGCCGGGACGGTCAGCGGGGGTGCATGGATGATGATTCTCGGGGCGATCCTGAGCGTCGGCATCGGCGATTTTTCCAGCAACGTCGGTGGCCATGTCGTCGGTCTGTTCGGCGGCGGCGCGATGCTGCTGTTCGCCTTCATCGTCTACGGCCAAGTGTCGATCAACGTCTTCAACCTGTACGGCGCCTTCATGTCGACCATTACCGTGATCGAACCCTTCGCCCGCCTCAAGGTAACGCCTCGGGTGCGCGGTTTGTTCATGCTGGTGATCAGCCTGGTGGCGACGGCGCTGTGCACCATCAGTCAGGACGACTTCATCAACTTTTTCCTCAATTTCATTTTCTTCATGAGCTACTTCCTGATCCCCTGGACGGCGATCAATCTGGTGGACTACTACTGCCTGCGCAAAGGCCAGTACCTTATCGAAGACATCTTCGACCTCGACGGCATGTATGGACGGATCAACTGGATCGCCTGCGGCAGTTTCGCTTTGGCGATTGCCCTGGAGGTGCCGTTCATGAACACCACGCTGTATGTCGGGCCGGTCGCCACGGCACTGGACGGGGTTGACCTGGCCTGGCTGGTGGGGTTGGTGGTGCCTGCGTTGAGTTATTACGGGCTGATGAAACGGGGCTTGGGTGCGCCGGCTGTAAACCGGGCGTCGCAGATTTGATTAGGTGATACCTGCATTTGCCCCTATGGAAGCGAGCCTGCTCGCGATGGACGTCGACGATTACGCGCCCATTCTGAATGATCGCGTTGTCTGGACGTTTTTCGCGAGCAGGCTCGCTCCCACAAGGGACAAATGTAATTCCACCCACCTCATTCGCATGTATCGAAATGTATCTACACCCTCCCGCGATACACAACGCTTCACCCGCCCAGCTTTTTGAAACACCCCGGATACCTCACCACGCTTAACTGTGAACCACGGATTGAGGCAGCCGTCGTTCCCGGCAGGCTATACCTGTTAATCCACCTACCCCATCATTAGAAAGGAGCTCTCCCCCATGAAAGTGCATTTTTTGAACAGTGACGCCAACAAAAAACGCCGCCACTGGGTGGGCTCCTCCGTCCTCGCATTCACCCTGATGCAGCTGGGCGCACTGGCCGCCACTCACGCCCAGGCCAGCGACACCGCACCTGCGGCAGCCAAGGCCGGCAGCACCGCCGATACCCCGTTTGGCCCCCTCAAGCATGTCAACGCGGGCTTGCTCAGCGTGAGCTATGCCGAAACCGGCCCGGCCAATGGCCCGGTGGTCATTCTCCTGCACGGCTGGCCTTACGACATTCACAGTTATGACGAGGTCGCACCCTTGCTCGCAGCCAAGGGCTACCGGGTGCTGATGCCCTATGCACGGGGGTACGGCGACACGCATTTCCTGTCTGAAAAAACCGTTCGCAATGGCCAACCCGCCGCACTGGCCAGTGATGTCATCGACTTCATGGACGCCTTGAAGATCAAACAGGCCGTGCTCGGTGGCTACGATTGGGGCGCGCGTTCAGCCGATATCGTCTCGGCGCTCTGGCCTGAGCGGGTGAAGGCGCTGGTGTCGGTCAGCGGCTACCTCATCGGCAACCAGGAAGCCGGCAAGAATCCCTTGCCGCCGAAGGCCGAATTGCAGTGGTGGTACCAGTTCTACTTCGCCACCGAGCGCGGCCGCGCGGGTTACGAAAAGAACACCCACGACTTCGCCAAATTGATCTGGCAGCTCGCTTCGCCGAAATGGGCGTTCGACGACGCTACCTTCGATCGCAGCGCCGCCGCACTCGACAACCCCGACCATGTCGCCATCACGGTCTTCAACTACCGCTGGCGTCTGGGCCTCGTTCAGGGCGAACCCCAATATGACGCCCTGGAGCAGAAACTCGCCAAGGCACCGTCCATCAGCGTGCCGACCATCACCATGGAAGGCGACGCCAACGGCGCACCGCACCCGAAAGCCGAGGACTATCGCCAGCGTTTTACCGGCAAGTATGAATACCGGCTCAGCAGCGGTGGCATCGGCCACAACCTGCCGCAAGAAGATCCACAGGCCTTTGCCAAGGCGATCATTGATGCCGATCATCTTTGAGAGGCGGCCATCAGATCTTCTCGAAAACTGAACGATAGCTTCTGAATTATTCAGTTTTCGAAACCCTCGCTCAGGACTACCTTGACGCCATGTCTTGCAAGCCCTTCGGCGGGTCGAAAGATCGCAGCCTGCGGCAGCCCCTACACTATCCGGATGTAAACCCGATCCCGTAGGAGCTACCGCAGGCTGCGATCTTTTGATCTTCCAAAGCTCGCTAAACCCGTCAATGTACGATTCGAGGTAAGTCCCATGTCTGAACAAACCCTGGCTGTCCACGCACCCTACAACGGCGCAGTCGTCGGTTATGTGGCCATTTCCACCCAGGCCGATGTCGAGCAGGCATTGGGTGTTGCCCACGGTCTGTTCAGCGACCGCAGCCAGTGGCTGTCCAAGCCTCGGCGCATTGAAATTCTCCACCGTGCCGCGCAGTTGATCGGCGAACGCAAGATCGAGATCGCAACCCAGGCGGCCCGTGAAGGCGGCAAGCCGTTGAAGGACTCGATTGCCGAGGTCGAGCGCGGCATCGATGGCATCCTCAACAGCATCGAAGTTTTGCGCTCCGAGGGCGGCCACGTGATTCCCATGGGGCTCAACGCTGCCTCGGCGAACCGTGTGGCGTTCACCCAATACGAGCCAATCGGCGTGATCGCGGCCGTCTCGGCGTTTAACCATCCGTTCAACCTGATCGTGCATCAGGTGATACCGGCCATCGCCGTCGGCGCACCGGTGATCGTCAAACCGGCGGCGAACACGCCGCTCAGTTGCCAGACCCTGGTCGATATCCTGATCGAGGCCGGCCTGCCCAAGGGTTGGGCACAAATGGTGCTGCCGACCGATAACACCATCACCGGCAAACTGGTGGCCGACCCTCGGGTGGGCTTCTTCAGCTTCATCGGCTCGGCAGCCGTGGGCTGGATGCTGCGCTCGACCCTCGCACCGGGCACTCGCTGCGCGCTGGAGCATGGCGGTGCGGCACCGGTGATGCTGGCCGCCGATGCCGACCTCGATGACGCCCTGCCGCGCATCGCCCGTGGCGCCTTCTTCCACGCCGGACAGGTCTGCGTGAGCGTGCAACGGATTTTCTGCCACCACAGCATCGCCGAACAGGTCGCCGAGCGTCTGGCCAAGTTGGGCGACGCCATGGTGGTCGGTGACCCGACCGACCCACGCACCGATGTCGGCCCGCTGATCGCCGGGCGCGAAGTGAACCGCGTGAGCCAATGGGTCAATGACGCCGTTGCCGGCGGTGCACGCCTGATCTCCGGTGGCCGCGTATTGGACAACAATTGCTATGCGCCAACCGTACTGCTGAACCCGGCCATCGATTCTTACGTGATGCAAAAAGAAGTGTTTGGCCCGGTGGTGGCGGTGTATGCCTACGACGACCTGGCCGAAGCGATCCAGTTGGCTAACGCCCTGCCCTACGCCTTCCAGGCCGCCGTCTTCACCCAGGACCTGGACACCGCCATGCAGTGCTACCAGGACCTGAACGCCACCGCGGTGATGGTCAACGAAAGCACCACGTTCCGCGTCGACTGGATGCCATTCGCCGGGGCGAGCCTGTCCGGGCATGGCGTGGGTGGGATTCCTCACACCATGAAGGACATGCAGGTCGAGAAGATGATGGTCTGGCGCTCGAGGGCTGTGCGGGGTTGAAACCCGGCGCTGACCTGTTGGGCAATCGCTGAAACACCTCTTGGGGGACCCGCTACACTGTTCTGGCCGTGGCACATGCCCGGCCAAACCCTGTCTCCTGATCTGGAGGTATCCCATGAGCGACAGCACCGAACTCACGACTTTCACCGGCTGGGCCGCCATGGCGGCCGGCGCCCCGCTGGAGCGCTACAGCTACGACCCCGGTCCCTTGGGTGAAGAGGACGTTGAAGTCGCCGTGGAGTATTGCGGCGTCTGCCACTCCGACCAGTCGTTGATCGACAACGAGTGGGGCATCAGCCAGTACCCGTTTATCCCGGGCCATGAAGTGGTCGGCCGTATCGTACGGGTGGGCTCAAGGGCGCGCGGTCTCAATGTGGGACAGCGAGTGGGTATTGGCTGGTTCAAGGGCAGTTGCATGCATTGCCCTTCCTGCATCGAAGGCTCCCACCAGCTCTGCAGCACTGCCAGGCCCACCATCATCGGCAGCAATGGCGGCTTCGCCGATCGGCTGCGGTCGCACTGGGCCTGGGCCCTTCCCATCCCCGCAGGCCTCGATCCGGCCATGGCCGGACCGCTGTTCTGCGCAGGCTCCACGGTGTTCAACCCACTGGTGCAATTCAACGTCAAACCCACTGACCGGGTCGGCGTCGTGGGCATCGGCGGCCTCGGTCACCTGGCGCTGCGCTTCCTCAATGCCTGGGGTTGCGAGGTCACGGCCTTCACGTCGTCATTGAACAAGCAAGAGGAAGCCAAGCGCCTGGGCGCACACAATGTCGTCGCCTCGACCGACAGCAATGCGCTGAAGGCGATTGCCGGCACCCTGGATTTTCTGTTGGTCACCGCCAATGCCAACCTCGACTGGCCCGCCATGCTTGCCACCCTGCGCGGCAAGGGTCGCCTGCATTTTGTGGGCGTCGTGCCAGGCGCGATTCCCGTGCACGTGTTCGACCTGCTTCCCCAACAGAAAACCCTGTCCGCCTCACCGGTCGGCTCGCCCGCCATCACGGCCAAAATGCTGGAGTTCTGTGCCCGCCATCAGATCCTGCCGCAGGTCGAGCAGTTTCCGATGAGCCGGATCAACGACGCCATCGATCACCTGCGCAGTGGCAAGGCACGCTATCGCGTGGTGCTGGATGCCAGCAAATGAAAGACCGGCGCGCCGGACAACACCGCACACGATCCCTGTAGGAGCTGGCTCGCCAGCGAAAGCGGTGGGTCAGTCAACATCGGTGTCGACTGACAATCCGTTTTCGCTGGCAAGCCAGCTCCTACAGAGGATTGGGTGCGTCCGCAAATGGCAGGTCGGCTGTCAGGCCGCCATCGCTGGCAAGCCAGCTCCCACAGGGGATTGGGTACAACCACAAAGCCAGGCCGGCGCGAAGGCCGCCTCGCTTTGGCTGTTGCGGTGTTCGCCCCCTCGTGAGGCCGAGTGGAGGTTCTCTGTAGGAGCGAAGCTTGCTCGCGATGGACGTCAACGATAACGCGTGCTGCCTGAATGATCGCGTTGTCCAGACGTTTTTCGCGAGCAAGCTACGCTCCTACAGGCTTTTCCAAGTGACCCGCTGTAAAAGCGGAACCATTGGTGGCCGTGGCCGCAGGAATGGATAGGTACTCGGTCACAACATTCAGGTCGGCTATCAGGCCGCCTTCGCGAGCAGGCTCGCTCCCACAATTTGAACCGGGTGCATCCGCAGAAGCCAGGCCGCCATCGCTGCGATGCGGCGACCCGACAAGCCAGCGCCTACAGGGGATCGCGTTCTTCCCGATGCTCATACCAAAGCGTTAATCGCAGACACCGATGTCTGGTGGTCGACGTTCTTGTTTGGCCATAAATTCACCGCAACGAGGCGATCGGTGCCGTAGCCGGACTGACCGCCTCGGACCTTGCCAAACGCTCTCTATAGAACGCCTACGAGTATTGAAAAATGACTGACGAGACAAGCGGAACCACCCGTCGCGCCTTGATGACCAGCGGTGCCATGGTCGCTGCCGCACTGGCCGTGACCGTCCCTGCGCTGGCGGCGCAGCAAACGCCGGCAGCAGCGCCTGCTTCAGGCAAAACCGACGGTAATGGCAACGGCTCGGGAATGATCACGGTCAAGGACGGCACGCGAATTTTCTACAAGGACTGGGGCACTGGACAGCCGATTGTGTTCCACCACGGCTGGCCGCTCTCCAGCGACGACTGGGACACACAAATGCTGTTTTTCCTCAGCAAGGGTTTCCGCGTCATCGCCCACGATCGTCGCGGCCATGGCCGCTCGTCCCAGACCACGGTCGGCAACGACATGGACACCTACGCCGCCGACGTTGCCGAGCTAATGGCACACCTCGACATCCGTAATGCCGTGCACATCGGTCACTCCACCGGAGGCGGTGAAGCGGCCCGTTATGTGGCGCAGCATGGCCGTGGCCGCGTGGCCAAAGCGGCGCTGATCGGGGCCGTTCCACCGATCATGCTGCGCACTGCGAACAATCCGGGAGGCCTGCCTCTGGACGTCTTCGATGGGTTGCGTAAAGCCCTGGCCGACAATCGCGCGCAGTTTTATCGCGACTTCCCCACAGGCCCCTTCTACAGCTTCAATCGTCCGGGTGCGAAAGTCTCCCAATCCGTGATCGACAACTGGTGGCGCCAGGCCATGAGCGGCGGGACCAAGGCGCAGTACGACTGCATCAAGGCCTTCTCGGAAACCGACTTCACCGATGACCTGAAAAACATCGAGGTGCCGACCCTGGTGCTGCACGGCGAAGACGACCAGATCGTCCCCATCGCCGACTCGGCACGGCTGGCGATCAAGCTGCTCAAGCATGGCACGCTGAAAACCTACCCGGGCCTGCCCCACGGCATGTGCACCACCCATGCCGACGTCATCAACACGGACCTCCTGGCGTTCATCAAGAGCTAATGCTGCACCGCGACAACAGTAGCCGGCAATCGCACCGCAGGCGCCGAATCATGCCCCACGTCATGTTCGGCGCCCTGCGCTGCAAGCCCGTCACCGAGCGCTCACCCGAAGAAACTCACTGACCGCCCCCAGCACTGTGTCCGGAGCCTCGCGATGGGGCACGTGATGGCAATCATCCACAATCAAGTAGTCGCCGGAGGCTGTCGACAACCGGGCGATACGCTTTGGATGCAGGTCTGAGCCGTACTCATCGTACTGGCCGTGGATGGCAAGCAATGGGCAGTGAATGGCGTCGATCGTGCTTTCGATTGTCCAGTCGCTGAAGGCCGGCGAAAGCCAGGTACGCGTCCAGGCCGACAACACCCATTGCGCTTTATCGCCATGATATTTCTCAAGCCGCGACATCTGTCCCGGCTCCTCGAATTGCGCCTCTGCCACTCGAATGCCTTGCAGCGTCCGATCCTCGACGAACGCCTGTGCTGAAACGGTGATCAACGCCGTGCAACTTTGCGCGTACACAGACGCGCAGGTCGCCGCTATGGCACCACCGACGCTATGACCGAGTGCGACAAAACGATCGAACCCCAATGCGGCCTTGAGGTGTACAAAGAAGCGCTCGGCTTCGTCACGGATAAAGTGCAACGGCACCGGCCCGGGATAAGCATCGGACTGACCGAAACCGAGCCGGTCGTAGGCAATCACCTCACGGCCTGTAGCCCGGCACAATTGCCCGGGAAAATCCCGCCACAGGGACACGCAGCCCAGCGAGTCATGGAAAAGAATGATAGGGGGTTGTTCCTGTTTGCCTGAACGGTCCTCAGGGAACCAGCGACAACAAAACAACCGGCCGTGTGGCGTATCGATCCAGACGGTTTCGGTATTGATGGACAAATGCATACAAGGCCTCGGCAGCTAAGTCGCCCAGCTTACAGGAACCGCAGGACACCGCCGTAGTCCCGATCACTCAGGACGTCGTCCCCTCGCCCATCACATCGTCGGCCCAACTGATGGCCGCCACGACGGTCGGGAAACCGATGGTGCTGGTCAGCGCGACGAGCGTGTGAAGGATCTGCTCCGGCGTGGCGCCCGCCTCCAGTGCCCGTCGGGTATGGCTGTGTACCGCGCCCTCGGAGCGGATGGCCGCCGCGGCACCGAGCTGGATCAACTGCACCGTTTTCTCGTCCAGCGGGCCGGCGTGACGCACCGCCGTTCCCAACGCCTCGACGGCACCCAGATAATCCGGGTACTGCTGTTTGAGGGTTTCGTAGGTTTTGTGCTCTCTCTTCTTGGCCATTTTCATTTCTCCGCGCCGGTGTAAACCCATTCCATTGTAGGAGCTGCCGCAGGCTGCGATCTTTTGATCCTGCCTTTAAAAATAAAAAGATCGCAGCCTCGTTGCACTCGACAGATCCTGCAGGCAAAAACTTGCGAAAAGCGACAGTAGGCTAAGCTATGTTCAGCTAATTGCTCACGATGCTCGCGTCTGCAGGTTTTGGGTTGTTTCTGGAGAGCGTCTGCAACAGCTATTTCAGACAGGCCCACACAATTTGCGCAGGACTTGCCGTGATGACCGAGCCACTTCTCAGTTTTGACGAACTCAAACGTGCTGCCGCCTCTGGCGAAATCGATACGGTGTTGGTGTGCATGGTCGACATGCAGGGGCGACTGGTCGGCAAACGATTTCAGGTCGAGTTTTTCATCGACAGCGGTCATGAAGAAACCCACTGCTGCAATTACCTGCTGGCCGACGACATCGACATGGAGCCCGTACCGGGTTATGCCGCCGCCAGCTGGAGCAAAGGCTACGGCGACTTTGTGCTCAAACCCGACATGCGCACCCTGCGCAAGGTGCCCTGGCTGGAGTGCACGGCGCTGGTGCTGTGCGATGTGCTCGATCATCACCATCGCCGGGACTTGCCCCACAGCCCGCGGGCGATCCTGAAAAAACAGGTCGAGCGCCTGCGCGAGCGTGGCTACACCGGCATGTTCGCCTCGGAACTGGAGTTCTACCTGTTCGACGAGAGCTACGAGGCCATTCACAAGCGCAATTACCACAAGCCGAAAACCGCCGGGCACTACATCGAGGACTACAACATCCTGCAAACCACCCGCGAAGAGCCGGTGTTGCGGGCGATTCGCAAGCACCTGCAAGCCAGCGGCATTCCGGTGGAAAACTCCAAGGGTGAATGGGGCCCAGGCCAGGAAGAGATCAACATCCGCTATGCCGACGCCATGACCATGGCCGACCACCACGTCATCATCAAGCATGCCTGCAAGGAAATCGCGCAGCTCCAGGGCAAGGCGATCACGTTCATGGCCAAGTGGCGCTACGACGCCGCCGGTTCCAGCAGCCACATTCACAATTCGCTGTGGGACAAGAACGCGAAGAAGCCGCTGTTCTTCGACGCCAAGGCCGAGTTCGGCATGTCGAAACTGATGCGCGCCTGGGTGGCCGGACAGCTCAAATACGCCAACGACATCACCTGTTTCCTGGCGCCCTACATCAACTCCTACAAGCGCTTCCAGGCCGGCACCTTCGCCCCGACCCGCGCGGTGTGGAGCCGCGACAATCGCACCGCCGGTTTCCGTTTGTGCGCCGAAGAGAGCAAATCCATCCGCATCGAATGCCGCATCGGCGGCGCCGATCTCAATCCCTATCTGGCCTTCGCCGCGCTGATCGCCGCGGGGCTGGCGGGAATCGACGAAAAACTCAACCTCGAAGCGCCCTACGAGGGCGATGCGTATGTAGACGAGCACTTGCCCGAAGTGTCCAAGACCCTGCGCGATGCCTGCACCGCGCTACAGGGCTCGAGCATGTTGCGCGAGGCGTTCGGTGATGAAGTGGTCGACCACTATGTGCATACCGCCGAGTGGGAACAGAAGGAGTACGACCGGCGGATTACCGATTGGGAATTGCAGCGCGGTTTCGAACGTTATTGAGCTAACACGGGTTAAGACAATCATGACGGAGAAGATTCAGCTCATCTCCCCGGTCGATGGCCGGGTCTACGCCGAGCGTGAATGCGCCGACCTTGTCCAGCTCGATAAGGCACTGGACGCGGCCGCTACCGCCCAGGCGCAATGGAAACGCCGGCCCCTGAACGAACGCGCGGCTTTTTGCAGTGCGGCGGTGGACGCGATGCTGGCCATGAAGGATGAAATCGTCCCGGAACTGGCCTGGCAAATAGGCCGCCCGGTACGTTATTGCGCCGGAGAGCTGCGCGGCTTCGAAGAGCGTGCCCGGCATATGATCGCCATTGCGCCAGAGGCCTTGGCCGATGTCGTACCCACGCCAGTCAACGGTTTTCGCCGGCATATCAAACGCGAACCGCTGGGCACGGTACTGGTCATCGCCCCGTGGAATTACCCTTACCTGACCGCCGTGAACACGATTATCCCGGCGCTGATGGCCGGCAACAGCGTCATTCTCAAGCATGCTTCGCAAACCCTCTTGGTCGGCGAGCGTTTCGCCGAGGCCTTCCGTCGCGCGAATCTGCCTGAGGGGCTGTTCCAGAATCTGGTGCTCAGTCATCTCCATACGGCAGTCGCCATCTCCTCCGGAAAGGTTCATCAAGTGAACTTTACCGGCTCCGTGGACGGCGGCAAAACCATGGAACACGCGGCCGTCGAAGGTTTCCTTGGCCTGGGCCTGGAGCTCGGCGGCAAGGACCCGGCCTACGTCCGCGCCGATGCCGATCTCGAACACGCCGTGGAGAATCTGGTGGATGGCAGCTTCTTCAACTCAGGACAAAGCTGCTGCGCCGTGGAGCGCATTTATGTCGATCAAAAAATCTACCCGACCTTTATCGAGCGCTTCGCCGCCCTGACCCGCCAGTACGTGCTGGGCAATCCGCTGGACGAAGCCACCACCCTCGGTCCGTTGGTGAGCCCGAGGGCGGCCGAATTCGTGCGCGACCAGATCGCCGCCGCCGTGAACCAGGGTGCGAAAGCGCTGATCGACCCAAAGGTCTTTGCCGCAAGCGTGCCGGGCAGCGCCTACCTCGCGCCGCAGGTACTGGTGGATGTCACCCATGCCATGTCGGTGATGCGCGATGAAAGCTTCGGCCCGGTGGTTGGCATCATGCCGGTGGCCAGCGATGACGAAGCCATCGCCTTGATGAACGACAGTGAGTTCGGACTGAGTGCGTCGATCTGGACCCGGGATCTCGCCGCCGCCGAACGCCTGGGCAACGAGATCGACACCGGCACTGTGTTCATGAACCGCTGCGATTACCTGGACCCGGCCCTGGCCTGGACCGGCGTGAAGAACAGTGGCCGCGGCGTGACGCTGTCGCGCCTGGGCTACGAACACCTGACCCGAGCCAAATCCTTCCATTTGCGCCACGAGATCTGAGCCATGAGCCTGACCGGAAACTGGAACTACCCCACGAGCATTCGTTTCGGCGTCGGCCGCATCGGCGAGCTGGCCGAGGTCTGTCGCAGCCAGGGTATCCAGCGACCGTTACTGGTCACCGACAGCGGCCTGGCGCGGGCCCCGATCACCACGGCAGCCCTCGACTCTCTACGCGTCGCGGGCTTGGGCGCTGCGCTGTTTTGCGACCTCAAGCCCAACCCGGTCGAAGCCAACCTGGCCGGCGGGCTCGACGCCTGGCGCGCGGGAAACCACGACGGCGTGGTGGCCTTTGGCGGTGGCAGCGGCCTGGACATGGGCAAGCTCATCGCGTTCATGAGCGGGCAGACTCGGCCGGTGTGGGATTTCGAAGACATCGGCGACTACTGGACCCGTGCCGATGAAAGCCGCATCGCCCCGGTTATCGCGGTGCCGACTACGGCTGGGACCGGTTCCGAAGTGGGTCGTGCAGCCGTGATCATCGACGATAAAACGCACACCAAACGCATCATCTTCCACCCGAAAATGATGCCGCGCGTGGTGATCAGCGACCCGGCGCTGACCGTTGGCATGCCGGCAAAAGTGACTGCCGGCACGGGGATGGATGCGCTGTCGCATTGCCTGGAATCGTACTGCGCCCCCGGTTTCCACCCGATGGCCGACGGCATCGCGGTGGAAGGCATGCGCCTGGTGGCCAATGCGCTGGTGCGCGCGGTGCACACCCCCTCCGACCTCGATGCGCGCGGGCAGATGCTGGCGGCCGCGGCGATGGGTGCCACCGCCTTCCAGAAAGGCCTGGGTGGCATGCACGCCCTGGCGCATCCGATTGGTGCGTTGTACGACACCCACCACGGCATGACCAACGCCACCCTGATGCCCTATGTCCTGAAATTCAATCGCCCGGCCATCGAGGAACGCATCACGCGCCTGGCGGCGTACTTACATCTGCCCTCCCCGGGTTTCGACAGCTTCCTGGCCTTCGTCCTCAAATTGCGCAAGGACATCGCCGTGCCGCACACGCTGTTTGAACTGGGGGTGGATGACAAACAGGCGGACCTGATCGCGGACATGGCGATGGTCGACCCGTCGGCCGGCGGCAACCCGTTACCGCTGACCCGGGCCGGCGTGGCGGAAATTTTCGATGCGGCCTTCCACGGCCGCCTCCTGTAGGAGCGAGCTCTGCTCGCGATGGTCGTCAACGATAACGCGGGGAGCCTGACACCCCGCGTCGTCTGTAGGAGCGAGCTCTGCTCGCGATGGACGTTAACGATAACGCTGGGAGCCTGACAGCCCGTGTCGTCCTTGAGTCCATCGCGAGCAGAGCTCGCTCCTACAGATAAATGGAAAGGTTTTACCGGTTGGAAACAGGAGCAGTACGACAAGGGGTTGAAGGCCAGGCCGTCCGGCGTTCCGGATGGATGCGTATCAAAACCTGAAGGGGCACACAACAATGAACCCAGCAAGCCAGCCCGGCACAGACGCGCACGACGATGACGTCAAGGTGCTGCACAGCATGGGCTATGCCCAGCAGCTTTCGCGACGAATGGGCGTTTTCTCCAACTTTGCGATTTCCTTTTCGATCATCTGCATCCTGTCTGGCGGCATCAATTCACTCGCCCAGGGCACCTCGGGCTCGGGCGGTGCCTCGATCGGCATCGGCTGGCCGATCGGTTGCCTGATATCCGGGGTGTTCGCCCTGGCCATGGCCCAGATTTCCTCGGCCTACCCCACCGCCGGCGGTCTGTACCACTGGGGTTCGATCCTCGGCAACCGCTTTACCGGCTGGCTCACGGCGTGGTTCAACCTGCTGGGGCTGGTCACAGTGCTCGGTGCGATCAACGTCGGCACCTATTACTTTTTCTTTGGTGCCTTCGGCCCGACGCTGGGCATGGCAGACACCACCACGACACGGGTGATTTTCCTGGCGATCCTCACCGGCCTCCAGGCCTTGTGCAACCACCTGGGGATCGGCCTGACCGCCAAGCTCACCGACTTCTCCGGCTACCTGATTTTCGCCACGGCACTGGCACTGACCATCGTCTGCCTGATCTCGGCCCCCAGCTACGAATTCGCCCGGCTGGTGACCTTCGGCAACTACTCCGGCGCGGCCGGCGGCGCCGTGTGGCCACAGGTCTCCAACGGCTGGATCTTCATGCTCGGCCTGCTGTTGCCGATCTACACCATCACGGGCTACGACGCCTCCGCGCACACCTCCGAGGAGACCCGCAATGCCGCCATGTCCGTACCACGGGGCATGGTCATGTCGGTGGTCTGGTCGCTGCTGTTCGGCTGGGTCATGCTCAGCGCGTTCGTGCTGATGTTGCCGAACATGGATGACGCGGCCAAGCAAGGCTGGAACGTGTTTTTCTGGGCCATGAACACCCAGGTCAATCCGTTGCTCAAGGACGCGTTGTACGTGGCGATTTTCATCTCCCAGGTGCTGTGCGGGCTGGCCACAGTGACTTCGGTTTCGCGGATGATCTTCGCCTTCTCACGGGATGGTGGCTTGCCTTGCTCGAAGGCGTTGGCCTCGGTCTCACCAACCTTTCGCAGCCCGGTGGCGGCGATCTGGACCGGTGCCACCCTGGCGGTGTTGTTCGACTGGGGATCGTCGGTGATATCGGTGGGTGAAACGCCGGTCTATACCATCGTGGTGTCCTGCACCGTGATCTTCCTGTTCTTCTCCTTCATTATTCCCATCGTGCTGGGCCTGTTTGCCTACGGCACCTCGAAATGGCCGGTCATGGGGCCCTGGAACATCGGGCGTTTCTGGTACACGGTGTTTGCCCTGCTTTCTGTGCTGTCGATGGTGATCATTTTCGTCATCGGCATTCAGCCTCCGAATGACTGGGCGCTGTACATCACCATCGGGTTTCTGGTGTTGACGGCGATAGTCTGGTTCGGGTTCGAGGCCCGGCGCTTCCAGGGGCCACCGGTGGGGGATGTGATTGTCAGGCGCCAGGCGGAGATCGCCGCAGCCGAGGCGGCTTTGAACAAACAGGCGGGTTCTTAGACGCCACCTGTGGGAGCGAGCCTGCTCGCGATGGACGCCAACGATAACGCGCCCTGTCTGAATGACCGCGTTGTCCGGACGTTTTTCGCGAGCAGGCTCGCTCCCACAGTGTCTATGGCAGGCGGGGAATCAATCGGACTCAAGCCACTTCCATCAACCTCGCATACTCCCGCAGGTGATGATCATCATCCCCAAACTGCCGCGCCACCATCAGCAAATGCTTGGCATGGTGCGACAGCATGTACTCCCACGTCAGACCAATTCCGCCATGCAATTGAATCCCCTGATCGGCCACGAACCGACTGGCACGGCTGACAATGAACTTGGCCGCCGCCAGCACACGGCTACGCGCTTCACTGTCCGCCTGATCCGCCACGCACGCCGCCAGCAGGGTCATGGACGTCGCCTGGTCCAGCTCGATGCGCATGTCCACCATGCGATGTTGCAACACCTGGAATTTGCCGATGGGCTGGCCAAATTGCTGTCTTGTCTTCAGGTAATCGAGGGTCAATGCGCAGGCCGCTTCCATGCTACCGACGGCTTCGGCGCATTGTGCGGCGATGCAACGGCCTTGTTGGTAACGCAGCGCTGGCAGCGCCAGACCCACTTCGCCCAGCACCGCGTCGCTCTTGACGAACACATTCTCCAGATAGAGATCGCAAGCCATCCGGCCGTCCATGGTCGGGAAGGTTCGACGGCGCACGCCAACCTCATGGGGATCAATCAGAAACAGGCTGATGCCTTCCTCCTCACGAACGCCATGGCTGGTCCGGGCCGACACCACAATCAACCCCGCACTTTGCCCGCCAACCACCACGGACTTGCGACCATTCAGCGTCCAGCCTCCCGTCACAGGCTGCGCCACGGTTTGCACGTCGTGCAGCTGGTAATGACTCTGCGGCTCATCCAGCGCCACTGTCATCTGCAAAGCGGCGCTCCCCAGTGGTGGCAGCAGCGTTTGTTTCTGTGCCTCGGTGCCCACCTGCGCGACCAGGCCACCGGCGAAAATCACTGAATGCAAGTAGGGTTCCAGACACAAACCACGACCCAGCTCGGTCATGATCAGCATGTTCTCCACGCCACTGCCGCCGAATCCCCCGTACGCCTCGGCGAACGGCACAGCGCACAACCCAAGATCACCCAGTTGCTGCATGAACGCCGGGCTGAAACCCTGTTCGCTCTGCCTGAATGTCTCGCGCCGCTCGAAACCGTAGGTGTCACGCACCAGCCTCGCGACGGTGTCTTGCAGCATCAGCTGCTCTTCTGTCAGTTTGAAATCCATGGTCGGCCCCTTACAGTTCGAGAATCATTTTGGCGATGATGTTCTTCTGGATCTCGTTGGCCCCGCCATAAATCGAGGCCTTGCGCGCATCCAGGTACTGATAGGTGGCCGCACTGCTGTAGTCGGTGTACAGCAACGGTTCACTGCCGTAGCCCAGTTCGTCTTCAATGAACGGCATGGCATAGGGGCCCACGGCCTTGCTGATCAGGTAAGTGATTGCCTGCCGGATCTCGGTGCCCCTGATCTTCAGGAACGAACTTTCCGCTCCCGGCACACCGCCGTCGCTGACCGCCGCCAGGGTACGCAGGTTGCTCATTTCGGCCGCCATCAACTGCATCTCGACCTCGGCAATCTGTGTGCGGAACAGGGGGTCTTCAATCAGGGGCCGACCGTCGCGCACTTGCTGGCTGGCGATGCGTTTCAGACGGCTGAGCAATGCCTTGTTCTGGGCAATCCCGCCGATGCTGGTGCGCTCATGGGTCAGCAAGTATTTGGCACAGGTCCAGCCTTCGTTTTCCTGGCCGACCAGGTTGGCCACCGGTACCCGCACGTTGTCGAAGAACACTTCGTTGACTTCATGCTCGCCGTCCAAAGTGATGATCGGCCGCACGGTGATACCCGGCGTTTTCATGTCGATCAGCAGAAAGGAAATGCCCCGCTGCTGCCGCGCCTCGGGGTCGGTACGCACCAGGCAGAACATCCAGTCGGCAAAGTGCGCCAGGGTGGTCCAGGTCTTCTGACCGTTGACCACGTAGTGATCGCCATCGCGCACGGCACGGGTCTTCAGGGAAGACAGGTCGGAGCCCGCGCCCGGTTCGGAGTAGCCCTGGCACCACCAGTCTTCGCTGGTGAGAATGCGTGGTAGAAAACGCGCCTTCTGCGCGGAGGTACCAAACTTGATGATCACCGGGGCGACCATTTTCAACCCGAAGGACGAGACTTTCGGCGCGCCGACCGCAAAGCACTCTTCGTCGAAAATATGCTTTTGCACGTCGCTCCAGCCAGTGCCGCCGAACTCCACCGGCCAGCCCGGCGCCAGCCAGCCCTGGCGGTTGAGCGTGCGCATCCATTGCACCTGATGTTCTTTGCTCAGGCGTTTGCCCTGGGAAATGCGCTCGGCGAATTCGGCCGGCAGGTTGTCGCGCAGGTAAGCTCGAACGTCCTCGCGAAAGGCGAGTTCGTCCGCTGTGAAATCAATATCCATCAATCAACTCCGAAAACACTGGGTCTCGCACTCATTCAAATACGGCGAGAAAACCTGTGGGAGCGAGCCTGCTCGCGAAGGCGGTGTAACAGTCGACATCGATGCTGAATGTCAGGGCCTCTTCGCGAGCAGGCTCGCTTCCACAGGGGAATTGTTTCAGTCGTTAAAGACGATCACCGAGCGCGCCAGCTCACCACGACGCAGTTCATCGAATGCCTCGTTGATCTGATCCAGACGGATGCGCTGGGAAATCATTTCATCGAGCTTGAGCTTGCCCGCCATATAGAAATCAACGAGGCGCGGCATGTCGACCGGGAAGCGGTTGGAGCCCATCAACGAGCCCTGAATGCGCCGCTCGTGCAGGAGCTGCAACGGGTCCAGTTCGATTTTCAGACCAGGCTTGAGCATGCCGATCACGGTGGCGGTGCCGCCGCGGGCCAACATGGCGAATGCCTGTTCGGCGGTCTGCTTGAGGCCGATGCATTCGAACGAGTGATGCACACCGCCACGGGTCAGCTCCATCACTTGCTTGGCGGCGTCGCCGTCGCGACCGTTGATCAGGTCGGTGGCACCGAACTGCCGGGCCAGTTCCAGCTTGGAATCGAGCATGTCGATGGCGATGATCCGCCCTGCCCCGGCCAGTTCCGCACCGTTGATGGCAGCCAGGCCAATGCCGCCGCAGCCGATCACGGCCACGGTCTCGCCGGGACGCACCTTGGCGGTGTTGAACACCGCGCCGGTGCCGGTGGTGACGGCGCAACCGAGCAAGGCGGCGCGGTCCAGCGGCATGTCGCGGCGGATCGCCACGCAGGCGTTTTCGTGCACCAGCATCTGCTCGGCAAAACCGGACAGATTGACGAACTGCGGCATCGGCTTTTGCACGTAGGTCAGGCGTGGTTCTTCATCCTTGTCACGCTTGGTTTCCGGCGACACGCAACGGGCCAGATGACCGGTCACGCAGTGTTCGCAATGGCCGCAGAACACGGTCAGGCAGGTGACTACGTGATCGCCGGGCTTGACCGAACGCACCTCGGAACCGACCTGCTCGACCACGCCGGCCGCTTCGTGGCCCAGCACCAACGGGCCGGGAAACGGGAACGAACCGTCGATGACATGCAGGTCCGAATGGCAGACACCCACCGCCTTGGTGCGGATCAACACCTCACGCGGGCCCGGTTTGCTGATGCCCACTTCTTCAATGACCAGCGGGGCTCCAACCTGGTGGAATACGGCAGCTTTCATGGCAATTCTCTCAAGTATGAAATGGGGTTCAGGCCGGGTTTGGCGCGGTGCGAAGGACAGCTTTGGCATGGCTGAAGGTGCGGAAACCATCGATGCCGTGGTACGCCCCCATGCCGCTTTGGCCGACGCCGCCGAACGGCAGGCCCTCGGTACTGGCATGGCTCAGCACACCGTTGAGGGTCACGCCACCGGAGCAGGTGCGGGTCAGCACTTGCGCTTCCTCGGCGGCATCGTTGCCGAAGTAATAGAGCGCCAACGGACGTGGGCGCGCGTTAATGAACGCGATAACTTCGTTCAGGGTGTCATAGGGCTTGATCGGCAGCAGCGGACCGAAGATCTCGTCCTGCATCACCTGCAAATCGTTGCCGGGATCACGCAGCAGCGTCGGCACGATCTTGTTGCGCGCCCCCTCGCCGAAATCCTCACCCGCCGCGTTGAGTTCGATCAGCTCGACACCGGCCTCGCGTGCTTCACTCAGGTAGCCTTGCAGGCGTTCGAAATGACGGGCATTGATGATGGAGGTGTACTCGGGATTGTCCTTGAGCATCGGGAAGAACCTGGCAACCACCGCTTTGGCGACAGCGATGAACGCCTCTACCGATTCCTGTGGTACGAACACATAATCCGGCGCCACGCACAGTTGACCCGCGTTGAGCAGTTTGCCGATGACGGTCTTGGCCACCGCGTCCTTGAAGTCTGCCGTGCGCGAGATAATTGTTGGCGACTTGCCGCCCAGCTCCAGGGTGACCGGCACCAGGTTTTCCGCCGCGGCACGCAACACGTGCTTGCCAATGCTGGTGGCACCGGTGAACAGCAAATGGTCGAACGGCTGGCCGCAGAACGCCTGGCCGACCTGTGCACCACCCAGCACCACCGCCACTTCCTCTTCGGCATACACCGAGCGGATCAACCGCGCGATCAGGGCCGAGGTGTGCGGGGTGAACTCCGACGGTTTGATCATCACCCGGTTGCCGGCGGCCAAGGCACCGGCCAGGCCACCGAACACCATGTAGCCGGGGACGTTCCAGGCCGTGACGATGCCCACCACACCCAGCGGCTGGTATTGCACCCAGGCTTCACCGGCTTTGGCATGACGCTTTTCCGGACGCATCCATTCGGCCAGTTCGGCCTTGGTCTGATGGAGCGTCGCGAGCGGCGACAGCACTTCACTGCCCCTGGAGAAGCTTGGGCTGCGATGGCCGAAATCGGCCGTCAGGGCGTCGATGATCGCCTGCTCGTGGCTGACCAGCAAACCGATTGCCCGGTCGAGCAATTCGCAACGCTGCTCGAGGGTCCAGGGTTCACTGGCCAGGAAGGCGGACCTCTGCTTTTCCAGGACCGTGCGGATTTCACAGCTCGTCGAATGCTCGATGGCGCTCATCACTACCTCTCTTGTTTTGGTCGGGACGCGGCCGTGATTGCACAGCACGGCGTCGGGGCTGGCTGCATGGTTGACCATCGCCGGCACCACGCCGCCACCCGGATCAGGTGGTGGGCGCTTTCAGGCCAGGATGCCCATGGCCTTGGCGCTATTGATCGCTTGGGTGCGACGGCATGCGCCGAGCTTGACGTTGATGTTCTTGGCGTGGGTCTTGACGGTATTGACCGAGATGAACAGGCGATGACCGACTTCACGCACCGACATGCCTTCGGCCAGCAGCTTGAGCACCGACATCTCGCGGGGCGTCAAGTCGTCCTGATAGTCCGGTACGCCCGTGATGCGCGTCATTGCGGGCTTTTCGGAGTCACGGGGCTGTTCGCGGGCCAGGTTCCGGGCTTTTTGCAGGGCAATCGGCCCCTGGTAACACGCGCCGTCAATCTTGCCCCAGTGCATGCGCCGTTCGGCTTCGTACAGCAGCAGCTGGGCTTTTTCCGCCTCACGGTTTTGGGAGGCTATCTCGGACAGCAACAGATAGGCATCGAGCACGAAGGGGGCGCAGGCATCGCGAACCTGCAACAGCCCTGCCCGCAAGACGTGCTCGGCCTCACTGGCATGCCCTTGTTGCACCAGCAATTCACCCTGCAGGAACATCAACCGACCGAGCAATGGATAAGGCGCGGTCCTGCTGCCCGTCAGTTGCGCAAGCTCAGTACGCAGCAAGGATTGCGCCAGGCCGGTTTGCCCCTGCAGCGCCATCAATCGCACCCTGTCCGCATTGACCAGCACTTCCGCTTCACGACTGCCCCGGCGCCGGGCAAGCTCCAGCGAATGCTCCAGCAACACCTGGGCCTCGGTCAGTTCGCCGGTTTTCATGGCGATACGCGCCAATGTGCAATGACACAACAACACCGAAAGCCAATCCGCCCCCGTGAGATAACGAAGGGCTGCATGGCAATGCTGACGCGCCTGTTCGACGTTACCGCGCAGGGCGTGCAAGGTGCCGGACAACGCTTGCCAGTTCGCCAACAGGCGTTGATGGCGCTGTGGATCGGGCAGCGGCAGAAAATGCCCCAGGCGTTGCAGGCACTCGTCGGCCTCCTTCAGCCGACCACTGAACAACAAGGCCTTGGCGCACAGGTAGATCAGGCGCGGGCTGCTGTGCAGCAGTTGCGGTTCAATGCGCTCGCGCCAGCCCATGAGTTTGCTCAGATGGCGTTCGCCGAGTATCCAGCTGAGCCATAAGCGCTCCATGTAGTTCGCGGCGACTTCCGGCTGATCGGCGCACAGGGCTTGCTCGACGGCGTCGTCGACGTGTCCCGATACGCTGAGCCACTGACAGGCCCGCAGCCGCAAGCGGTTCAATGGCGCACCGCTCAATTGCCCTTGCAGGACCCGGGCCACGGCCGGCAACAACCGGAACCAGCCCGGTTGTTGGTCGACGGGGACCAGAAACGCCTGGCATGCCAACAGACTGTCGAACACCCGGCCGGCCTGCCGGCCCTCCCAGAGTCGTTCACAGAAATCTGCGTTGGCCTTGGGCAAATGCGCCAGGCCCAACAGCACCTCGCGCTGGTCAACGCTCAAGCGCGACAAGAGTTCACGTCCGAGGTATTGGTCGAGCAACGACGATGGCCCCGGCAATAACAAACGAACACCCGCACACCATCCACCCGTGACCTGCCAGAGCCGTTCCCGGGCAGTGGCATCGGTCTGGGGCGATAACCCATCGATCAGCGATTCGAATTCATCCGCTCGCAAAGCCAACTGCCTGGCGTCCAGCTCAAGCAGCTGGCCGTCGAGCATCAGGCGCGGCAGGTTCCAGTCGGGGCGCTGGCGGCAGCTCACCCGTATTTGCAGGTGGGGGTTTTGAAGAGACAGGAGTTGATCGAACCAGTGGTTCAGGTCAGCGGGCATATGGGCGGGGAGATCGTCAAAAACAAGGTGAAGCTTTGAATCCTCATCGCCAGGACTGGCCTCTTCGCGAGCAGGCTCGCTCCCACAGTTGACCGCATTCCCCTGTGGGAGCGAGCCTGCTCGCGATAGCGCCAAGTCAGACACCCCATCTTTAGAGTCGAGAAATGCCAACAGCCGGTCAGACGACACTCCAAGCTCACCCGCCAGCATCGTGGTCAAACTGCCCAATGTTTGCGGCTGTCCATCCAACCCCACCCAAACCACCCGCCCCGGCGCAACCTCACCTCGCAAACACTCGCGCAGCAACGCCGTTTTCCCATACCCCGCCGGCGCGCAAAGCAGTTGCAATCGATGCGGCGAGCGCTTGAGTACGTCGCACAAATGTGGCCGTGGCACAAACATGACGGACCTCACTGATGGAGAAAGGATTCCATCATTGGCCTGCACGGCTGCTTGCACGCCACCCGCATCAGGTGGTTGGCACACACAACACCCACCTGTAGGAGCGAGCCTGCTCGCGATGGTCGTTAACGATTACGCGTGCCTGCTGACTGAACGCGGCGTTCTCGAGTCCATCGCGAGCAGGCTCGCTCCTACAGTAAGGCGTTGTTTCAAGCGGGAAGGAACCCTCAGCGGATACCCGCGTTACGCAGCGCAGACGGGGTGAAGTCGGTCATCTTCGCGGTCATGCCATAGGTGGTTGCATGCTTGGACTGGTTGGTCATCGCCAGCACGTTGTAGCGACCGGCGATCAGGTCATAGATCCCGAGCATGGCGAAGTTGGGGGCACCGCGCTCGTAATCGTTCAACGCATACCCTTCCGCCACCCGCCACAGCTGTCCACGGCCGTCGTAGTGATCGACTTCCGCCAGTTGCCAGGTGTCCTCGTCGAAGTACAGGTCACGCTTGGCATAGACGTGACGCTGGCCCGGCTTGAGCGTGGCTTCGACGTGCCAGACCCGGTGCAGTTCATAACGGGTCAGATCCTGATTGATGTGCCCCGGCTTGATGATGTCGTCGTACTTCACCTTGGGCGACTGCAAACGGTAGTTGTTGTACGGGATGTACAGTTCCTTTTTGCCGATCAGCTTCCAGTCATAACGGTCCGGCGCGCCGTTCATCATGTCGGTGTTGTCGGCGGTGCGCATGCCGTCGGAGCCATTGCCCGGGCCGTCGTAGGCCACTTGCGGCGCGCGGCGCACCCGCCGTTGCCCGGCGTTGTAGACCCAGGCCAGGCGCGGTTCCTTGACCTGGTCGATGGTCTCGTGAATCAGGATCACACTGCCGGCCATGCGCGAAGGCGCGGTGATTTCCTGCTTGTAGTAGTACAGGACGTTGTCGCCTTCCCCACCCTCGACGCCTTCCATCAATTGCGGGAACGCCAGTTTGTCGTCGTACTCGACGATGGAATACGAACCGTTGGTCTGCGGTGCGGCCTGGGCGGCCTGGCGCTCCATGTTGCCGCCACGATAACGGTTGGTGTGGTTCCAGTAGACCTCGACACCGTTTTTCGGAATCGGGAACGGGTAGTAGCGGGTTTGCGAGAAGTTCAGCAAGCCATTGCCATCGGCGGTCAGCTCGGTGGTCACCGCGCTCTTTTTGGCGATGTCATAGATGTTCTGTGGCGACGCCGCCGTGCGCTGGGTCTTGTACACCGGGATCTTGTAGCTGTCCGGATAGCGCTTGAACATCGCCAGTTGGCCCGGGGTCAGCTTGTCCTTGTACTGCTCGGCGTTGGCGGCGGTGATGATCACCTGCGGCTTTTCACCGGCGAACGGATCACCCAGGAAACCGTTGTCCAGCGCCGCCGCACCCGGCTTCAAGCCTCCGGTCCAGGCCGGGATGCTGCCGTTGGCATTGCCGGCTTTTTCTGCACCCAAAGGCGTCAAGGTGCTGCCCAGTTGGGCCGCTTCCTGGGGGGTGACGGCGGCCAGGACGCTGGTGGCCAGTAACGACAGGGTCAATGCGCCGGCACGTAGCATGGATGTTGTTTTCATTGTTCGGGCTCCTCGGCCAATGGTGCGTCAGAAATTCACGCCGAAGCTGAGCGCGACGTAGTCGCGGTCGACGTTGGTGTTGAAATCGCCACCGAAGTAGTTGGTGTAACTCAGGCTGGCGGTGTAGGTGTTCAGGTAGTCGGCATCCAGCCCGAGGCTGACGGCTTTGGAGCCTTCATCGAAGTTCGGGCCATAACCTTCCACGTCGTGGGACCAGGCCAGGTTGGGCGACAGGTTGATGCCGGCGATCACGTTCGGGTAATCGAGCTTGCCGCGCAGGCGATAGCCCCAGCTGTTGCTGGTGTAGAAGCCGTTGTCGTTGCACTCTTGGGCCGGGTTGCTGGCCGATGGCGTGCCCACGGCACTGCCGGCGCAGGTGGCCGGACCCGCCGCGCCTTGCAGCTGGCCGGAACCGAAGGCCGGGCTGCGACCGAAGCGCAGGTCAGAGCCGTCGGCCTTGCCCAGGCCGCTGATGTGGTTGTAGCCGACCTCGCCGACGACGGTCAGGCGGTTGGCGCCGAGCACCTGATCGAAGAACTGGGTCGCGGTCACTTGCGCCTGGGTCACCGGCATGCGCTTGTAGCCGTTGACCTCGGCACCGAGGTTGCGCCCGGCGAAACCGGTGGTGATCAGCGGCGAAGTGGCGCCGAAGGTGGCGGCCGACAACAGGTCGGCAGTGTTCAGTTGCAGCGGCATGTTCGGCCGGTAGCTGACTTCGCCCCCCAGCGAGACGCCCTCGACGTTGGTCTGGAAGCTCAGGCCGTAGAGGCGGATGTCTTCCGGGTAGTCGATGAAGTAACGCACGCTGCGCGCCGAGGTCACGCCACCGGCCGCACTGGTCATCTGGTTGACGCTCAGGAACGGGCTGCGGCTGTGGTAGTTCATGGCGTAGGCGCCGAACTCGGTGTCGTTGGCCTCCGGCACGTACCAGCGCAAGGCCAGACCGTACTGGCCGCTGTCGCGGGCGTCGTTGTCTTTCAGGCGTGGAATGAAGGCATCGTCAGTCCCCGCCGCAATGGCCGCTGCGCCGCCGGTGTTACGTGCCACACCCGGTGGCAGGTCGAGGCCGGCCACCACCAGACGGTCATCACAACCTTGCGGCACGCCGTCGCTGCCGAAGAAGGTGCCGCAGTTGTCGACCACCGACTTGTCCCACTCCAGCTGATAAAACGCTTCGGCGGTGATGTTGTCGGCCAGGCCCTGGGACACGTAGAGCAGGTTGACCGGGATCAGGCCTTCTTTCACTTCCGCACCGGGCCGGCGCAAGGCCGCGACGTCGACCGGGTTGATGCTGTTGATCGAGTTGCCGATGAAGGTACTCTCGCCCCAGCTCACCACCTGCTTGCCGAGCCGCACATTGCCGACCTGATCGCCGATCGAGTAGTTGTGGTAGACGAAACTGTCGAGGAACATCGCCCCGGACGATTTGGCCGCGCGGTCACGACCGCTGTCATCGATGTCGTAGAACGGCCGGTGTTCGTCCATCAACTCGAAGTCATACCAGTACTTGCCGCGCACGAAGGCGCCGCTGTCGCCGTATTTGAGCTCCAGGTCGTGCACGCCCTTGAAGATCTTCGAGAAGGTTTCGCCCTTCTTGAAGTTCAGGCGGTTGTCGTCGGTGGTCCGCGAGGCGGATTCGCCACCGGTCACACCCTGGGAGTTGAAGTTGGAGATGAACTGCTTGTCCGGGTCAGCCGTCGACCAGCTGGCGCCAACCGACAACGATGAATCGAACGTCCCTTGAATCTCCCCGATATTGAAATCAACCGCGTGAGCCTGTTGGCTCGCGCAAGTGGCAATCGTCACAGCTACGGTCAGCAGACTCGGCTGGAAGACTCCGCGCATTGTTGTTTTTGTCATGCGGTTTCTCCGGTTAAGGATGGCGTGGTGAGAGCCCATGCTAGCGAGGCTCCGGTAAGGTCCTCACACCCGAACGGGTGATTTGGATGAAGCGTTTTCGTCTGGTTTTTCAATGGCGTAACGGCCCGGTTCGGGATGCGCCCGGCGGGCGTTACGCTCGGTGACACGGGTCGCGCAAATGGCCCTCCCTCACCCCTTGTTGGAGCCCCCTGTGGGAGCGAGCCTGCTCGCGAATGCGGTGTGTCATTCAGCAAAAATGTCGACTTGCACGGCCCCTTCGCGAGCAGGCTCGCTCCCACAGTTGCTCTACCCATCACAGGCCGCCTGTTTTCCCATAGAGCGTCACCACGCAGGCGCCGCCCAACCCAAGGTTGTGCGCCATGGCCAGGCGTGCGCCTTCGACCTGGCGCTGCTCGGCATTGCCGCGCAATTGCCGGGTCAGCTCATAGCATTGCGCCAGACCGGTAGCGCCCAGCGGATGCCCCTTGGACAGCAGGCCACCGGACGGATTGACGACGATTTGCCCGCCATAGGTGTTGTCGCCGTCCATCACGAACTGCTCGGCACCACCCTCGGGACAAAAGCCCAGCGACTCGTAGCAGATCACTTCGTTCTGGGCGAAGCAGTCGTGGAGTTCACAGACATCGATGTCCTGCGGGCCGACGCCGGCCTTCTCGTAGACCTGCCCCACCGCCGCGTGGGTCATGTGCGTGCCGACCCAATCGAGCATCGAAGGCTGTTCGAAATTGAAGGATTCGGGGGTGTCGGTGGTCATCGCCTGGGCGACGATTTCCACGTCACGGCGCAGGCCATGTTTTTTGGCAAAACGTTCGGACACCAGGATCGCCGCCGCACCACCACAGGTCGGCGGGCAGGCCATCAGGCGCGTCATGACGCCCGGCAGGATCACCGGGTCATTCATCACGTCTTCGACGCTGAGCACCTTGCGAAACAATGCAAGCGGGTTGTTGGCGGCATGGCGGCTGGCCTTGGCCCGCACCGCGGCGAAGGTTTCCATTTTGGTGCCGTATTTGTGCATGTACTCGCGTCCGGCCCCGCCAAAGGTACGGATGGCCTGAGGCATGCCATCCATATCATCGGTGAGACCACGCAGAATCGGCAGGAAGCGCTCGCGGGTCGGCGGACGGTCATCCCAATGGGATTTCAGCGCCCCGGCCTGCATCTGCTCGAAACCGACCGCCAGCACGCAATCGGCCGATCCTGACTCGATGGCCTTGCGCGCCAGGTACAACGCGGTGGAACCGGTGGAGCAATTGTTATTGACGTTGACCACCGGGATCCCGGTCATGCCGACTTCGTAGAGCACGGTCTGGCCGCAGGTGGAGTCGCCGTAGACGTAACCGGCATACGCCTCCTGCACCAGGCGGTAGTCGATGCCCGCATCGGCCAGGGCAAGACGCACCGCCTCGGCCCCCATCTGCACATAGGTCGGGCTTTCGCTGGGCTTGCGGAACGGGATCATGCCGACGCCGGCTACCAGTACTTTTTCGCTCATGGTGTCACCTGGAAAAATGAGGGGGAAAGGATCACAACTGGCGCGCGATCAGCTCGCGCAGCACTTCGCTGGTGCCGCCAAAAATCCGCGTCACGCGCATGTCGACGAAGGCACGGGCAATCGGGTACTCGAGCATGTAGCCGTAGCCGCCGTGCAGCTGGACCATGTCGTCGATGCACTTGCACAGGGTTTCGGTGGCGAACAGCTTGGCGATCGCCGACTCCTGCACCGTGAGGCGACGACGCATGTGTTCGCCGATGTAGTGATCGATCATCAGCCGCACGGCGGTGGCCTGGGCCTTGATGTCGGCGAGCTTGAACCTGGTGTTCTGGAAGTCCCACACGGTCTGGTTGAACGCCTTGCGGTCCTTCACGTACTCGACGGTCTGCTCCAGCAGGCGTTCGAGTTTGGCGGCGCTGTACAGTGCAATCACCAGGCGCTCTTGCGGCAGCTCTTCCATCAAATGCATGAAGCCTTTGTTTTCTTCACCCAGCAGATTGCCCACCGGCACGCGCACGTTGTCGAAGAACAGTTCTGCGGTGTCGGCGGCATGCTGGCCGACTTTCTCCAGCTTGCGACCGCGACGGAAACCTTCACGGTCGCACTCGACCATGATCAGGCTGCAACCCTTGGCGCCGGCACTCGGATCGGTCTTGCATACGACCACGACCATGTCGCAGGTCAGGCCGTTGCTGATGAAGGTCTTGCTGCCGTTGATCACCCATTCGTCACCGTCACGCACGGCGCTGGTGCGGATCGCCTTGAGGTCCGAACCGGTGCCCGGCTCGGTCATCGCCACGGCCAGCACGGTTTCACCGCTGCAGATTTTCGGCAGCCACTGTTGCTTCTGCTCCTCGGTGCCCAGGCGTACGATGTACGGCGCGACGATGTCGGAATGCACACCGAGGCTCCAGCCCGAGACACCGGCGCGGTACAACTCTTCGATCAACACCGCCGAGTGCCCGAAGTCACCGCCACCGCCGCCATATTCGGCCGGCACGGTGAGGCACAACAGGTTGTGACGACCGGCCTTGAGCCAGGTTTCCCGGTCGACCTGCCCGGCCTTGTCCCACTGCGCCTGCTTGGGCAGGCATTCACGCTCGAAGAAACGCCGCGCGGTTTCACGCAGCATTTCGTGGTCTTCACGGTAGACGGTACGGTTGATATGCATCGGGATCTCCAGTGGGTTGCCAGGCCGGTGTGCGCCTGGTACGTGAGTCCAATGTATTGAGGGGGGTGGGGATACTCGCCACCCGGATCGGGTAGCGATTGGCAAGAGGAAAAATTCTGTGGGAAACATGCAGTACCCTGTGGGAGCGAGCCTGCTCGCGAAGGCCTCGGCACATCCAACACTGATGTTGCCTGACGCACCGTCTTCGCGAGCAGGCTCGCTCCCACAGGGGATTTGTGGCGGGGCTATCGGCGCAGTTCGCGCTTGAGGACTTTGCCGGCGGCCGAGAGGGGCAGTTCGTTGCGAAACTCGATGCTCTTGGGGCACTTGTAGCCCGCGATGAACTCACGGCAATACAGGCGCAACTGCTCGGCGTCGGCCTGGGCGCCGGGCTTGAGCACCACCACCGCATGCACTGCCTCGCCCCATTGCGCATGGGGGATGCCGATCACCGCCGCCTGCGCGACCGCCGGGTGGCGCACAAGAGCGTTCTCGACTTCGGCCGAATAAACATTCTCGCCACCGCTGACGATCATGTCCTTGAGGCGGTCGACGATGAACAGGTAACCCAGTTCGTCCATGTACCCGCCATCACCGGTGTACAGCCAACCGTTACGCAATGCCCGCGCGGTTTCTTCGGGTTTGTTCCAGTAGCCCTGCATGATGTTCGGCCCGCGCACGATGATCTCGCCCACCGTATTCCGGGGAACTTCCCGGCCCTGCGGGTCGACGATTTTCACGTTGACGCCCAGTCCGCCGCGCCCGACCGAGCGCGACAATCCGCTCTTGCGTGCTGCTGGCGTGTGGTTGCACGGCAGGTTGCTCGACACCACCGGGCACGCTTCGGTCAGCCCGTAGGAATGCGACAGCTCGATCTCCGGTAACCGCGCCAACACCTGCTCGACCATCTCGCCGGCGCTGGGGGAAGCGCCGTAGGTCAGGCGCTTGAGGCTGCACAGGTCATGTCGTTCGAAGTCGGGATGGGCCAGCAACGCGAAGATCATCGTCGGCACCAGCAACGTCTCGGTGACCTTTTCGCGCTCGATCACCCGCAGCACTTCACCCGCCTCGAAACCCGACACCAGCACATGGGTTTCACCGGCCATGAACTGGATCAACGCGCGCGCCATGCCGGCCACGTGGAACAGCGGAGCGACGTGCAACAACCGGCCGTCACGCAGCGGCGGCATATCGACCATGCGCGGCATGCACGCCGACCACAGGTTCCAGTGGGACTGCATGACCCCCTTGGGAAAACCGGTGGTACCGCCGGTGTACATGATGCAGGCCAGGTCTTCACCACCGCGCCCCGCATCCTCCACTGCTGCGGCTTGAGCAATCAGTTGCTCGTAGCCGAGCATGCCCGCCGGCACTTCGCCCTCGCCTGCATAGATAAACCGTGGGGCATGGCGGGCCGTCTTGCGGATGCCTTCGACCAGCGCGGCGAAGTGCTCGTCGACAATCAGGATGCCGGTAGCGCAATCGTCCAGCGAATAGACGATCTCCGGCACACTCCAGCGGATGTTCACCGGGTTGAGCACCCCGCCGCCCCACCACACGCCCATGATGTATTCCAGGTAGCGGTCCGAGTTGAGCGCCAGCATGCCGACCCGGTCACCGGCCGCCATGCCCAGCGTTTGCAGCGCTCCCGCCAGGCAGGCGACACGCTCGCCAAACTGCCGATAAGTCTGGCGACGGACACCGAAGATGGTCGCGAGGTGCTGCGGATTCTGCTGCAGCGTGCGTTGCAGGCATTGGGTCATGTACATGGCGTCAGCTCACACCCCG
This sequence comes from Pseudomonas sp. WPR_5_2, assembly GCF_003634475.1. NCBI lineage: Bacteria > Pseudomonadati > Pseudomonadota > Gammaproteobacteria > Pseudomonadales > Pseudomonadaceae > Pseudomonas > Pseudomonas sp. WPR_5_2. Next base: position 1,156,977 of record NZ_RBLA01000001.1, read on the forward strand.
ATCCTTGCCGGCCCAGAACGGTTCGCGCAGGTCACGCTTGAGCACCTTGCCCGCACCTGACAGTGGCAGCGCGGCCCGGAACTCGACGCTCTTCGGCGTTTTGTAGCCGGCGATGTGGCGACGGCAGTGTTCGATGATGTCTGCGGCCACCACTTCACGTTCGGGTTTGAGCACGATAACCGCGTGCACCGCTTCGCCCCACTGCTGGCAGGGAATGCCGATCACCGCACACGCGGCGACCGCCGGGTGACTGGCGATGGCGCTCTCGACCTCGCCGGAATACACGTTTTCGCCGCCGCTGACGATCATGTCCTTGAAGCGGTCGACGATGTAGAGGTAACCGTCCTCGTCCATGTAGGCGCCGTCACCGGTGTGCATCCAGCCGCCGCGCAGTGCCTGGGCGGTTTCCTCGGGCTTGTTCCAGTAACCGAGCATGATGTTCGGGCCGCGGACCAGCACTTCGCCGACGGTTCCCCGAGGGACTTCGTTGTCATTTTCGTCGACGATGCGCACGGTCACGCCAAGACCCGGACGCCCGGCCGAACGCAGGCGGCCGTTGGCAATGCCCTCGGGGCCATGGTTTTGCGGGCCGTTGGCGGTAATCGGCGGCGCCGCTTCGGTCATGCCGTAGCCCTGGGTGAACTCGGCATTGGGCAAGGCTTTGAGGGCCATTTCCAGCACGGGCACGGCAATCGGCGAGGCGCCGTAGGTCAGGCTGCGCAGGCAACTCAAGTCATGCCGGGGGAAATCTGGGTGCATGATCAATGCCTGCAACATGGTCGGCACGATCAGGATGTCGGTAATGCGTTCGCGCTCGATGGTCTGCATCACGTCCAGCGCATCGAAGGCCGGGACGAAGATGCTGGGCAGGCCGATCAGCGAGATCAGGATCACCCGCGACAGCGCCGCGAGGTGGAACATCGGTGCAATGTGCAGGGTCAGCGCATCGGCCGGTACCGGCACATCCGCCGCACGGGCCACGGCCGCCGTCCACAGGTTCATGTGCGACTGCATCACGCCTTTGGGGCGGCCGGTAGTGCCGCCGGTGTACATGATGCTGGCGAGATCGTCGCCACCCCGGAAAGCGTCATCGACCGGCATCGCCTCACGGATCAGTTGCTCGTAGGACAGCATGCCTTCGGGCGCCGGGCCATCGCCGACGTGGATCAGCAACGGTCGCACCCTGGCCGAACCGGCGATCGCTTCGGCCATGGGCAGGAAGGTGTCGTCGATCATCAGGATGCGGGTGTCGCAGTCGTCCAGCGAGTACACGATTTCCGGCACGCTCCAGCGGATGTTGACCGGGTTGACCACGCCGCCGCCCCACCAGGTGGCCAGGTAATACTCCAGGAATCGGTCGGAGTTCAGACCGAGCAGGCCGACCCGGTCGCCGGGCTGCATGCCCAGGCGCTGCAGGGCGCCGGCCAGACGGGCCACCCGCTCGGCCAGTTGGGCGTAGGTGTGGCGTCGGTCGCGATAGACGGTCGCCAGGGCATGGGGTTGTTGCTGCAGCATGCGGTGCAGCCCTTGGGTCAGGTACATGTGGCTCTCCTGTGAATTATTGTTGTCAGGCAAGGACGCGGGCGACGGCAAGGCGCGACGTCAGGCACCGGTGTATTTGGGCGAACGCTTTTCGTTGAGGGCCACGCGCCCTTCGGCGTGATCCTTGCTGTCGCGCAGCAATCCCCAGTGCAGATGGGCCTGGGTCACGAAGTCCCGGGGTGTCATGTGAGCTGTCTGCAGGGCCAGGCGCTTGATCGATTGCACTGCCAGCGGGCCGTTGGCCGCGATGCGTTCGGCCAGGTCCAGGGCTACCGGCATGAGCCGGTCCGGTGGCAGGAGGTCGATGATCAGGCCGATGCGCAAGGCTTCTTCGGCGTTGATCGGCTCGCCCGTCAGGGCCATTTTCATGGCGTGTGCCGCCGGGACGGCGCGCACCAGGTACTGCACGCCACCCGCGGCCGGAATGGTCGCGTCCCGCACCTCGGGCAAGCCGAACGTCGCGTTGGCCGTGGCGATCCGCAGATCGCATTGCAACGCCAGCTCAAGGCCGGCCCCGAGGCAGGCGCCGTTGACGGCGGCGATCACCGGCTTCCAGATTTCCAGGTCGCTGAGGTCAAACAAACGCGTATAACCGCCCTCCTCGGCTTCGGTTTCGCGACTTTTCATTGAGCCGGCGACATGACCGGCCGCCGGCAGCAATGCGTCCTTGTGGTTCGCGCCACAGCAAAACGCGCGCTCGCCCGCCCCGGTCAGCACGATGACCCGCACCTGCTCATCGTCCTGGCAGGCCGCGAGCGTCTTGCGCAGGTGCATCAGGTCGCTGACGGTCAGCGTATTGTTCGACGGTTGCGCATCAAGCGTGATGACGGCGACGTGATCGATGATCTTGAACTGAATGGCCATGGGCCGACTCCTGCGCTCCGGGATTTGGTTTTTGTTGTTCGCGGGCGTTCACGCCTGGAAGTCCCAGGCAGCACTCCTGTGTTGATGCCGTCCAGTAGAACAACCCCTGCACCGCCGCCCACCACCCGCATCGGGTGGCGAAGGCCCGACACAGGGTCATGAGGTTCAAGCTCTGGGTTACACTCGAAGGGATTCATGCACTCTTAAAACAAAAAAGATTCGGACAACCCCATGGACAAACACCGCAAGTCCACCGCATCGGACACTCCATCCAGCCAGGTCTCGAATCCGACTCAGTCTCCGATCGTCAGCACCAAACTGATCCCGCCGCGCAACGCGGGACGCCTGATTTCCCGGGAGCGCCTGCAAGATCAAATGCTCAAGGCTCGCCGCCAGCGCTGTATCGTGCTCAAGGGCCCGGCCGGTTGCGGCAAGACGTCTACCCTGATCGCCTGGCGCCAGGCGCTGCTGCCACTGGGTTTTGAGGTTGCGTGGCTGACGCTGTCGGCCGATGACAACGAACTGACCCGGTTCCTGGACTATTTGCTGGCCAGCCTCGGCCAGATCAACCCGACGCTGGTCCACGAAGCCACCCAACTGGAAGGTCGCGGCATCGACAGCGAAGCGGTGGAACGGACCGTCATCACCCTGGTGCGCAGCATGGCCAGTCGTGGCCGCGAACTGGTGCTGGTACTCGATGACCTGCACCACCTGACCGATGTGGGCATCCATCAAGCCCTGCAATGGCTGATTGATTACGCGCCGGCGAACCTGCACCTGGCACTGGTGTCGCGTACGGCGGTGCCGTTATCCCTGGCGCGCTTGCGCAGCCAGGAACTGGTGCTGGAACTGAACCTGCGCGACCTGCGCTTTACACCCGCCGAGTCCGAGCAGTTCCTCAAGGCACAGTTGGGCGAGATCAACGCCCGCGACGCCCGGCAAATACACGAACTAACCGATGGTTGGGTAGCCGGACTACAACTGCTGGCAGTCAGCCGCAAGAAAAATCGCCCCGCCGCCGTCGACCAGACCCACGTCCGGGACGATCAGGCGTTCGCGAAGTTTTTCGAAGTCGAAGTGCTGTCACACCTGTCGCCGACGGACCTGGACCTGATGCTGCTCATGGCCGTCTGCAACCGTTTCTGCGCTTCTTTGTGCGCCGCCCTCAGCGGCAAGCCGGAAGCGGTGCACGAGGCCAATGCCCTGATCGCGCGGCTGGAACGGGACAACCTGTTCCTGATCCCGGTGGACGGTGCCGGGCGTGAAACCTGGTATCGCCTGCACCCGCTGCTGCGCGAAACATTGCTCAAGTACTTCGACTCACGCAGCACGACCGAACAGCAGGCGGTGCATGCACGGGCCTGGGTCTGGTTCCATGATCATCAGTATCTGGATGAAGCGGTGCACCATGCCGTCATGGCTGGCGACCCCGATGCCGCCGCCGACCTGGTGGAACAACACGCCGAAGCGCTGTATGCCCATGGCGACCTGCGCATGTTGATCGAATTGGTGCGTCTGCTTCCGTTCGAGCAAGTGCAGGCGCGGGTCAAACTGCGCATTCTCAAGGCCCGGCTGCAACTCTATGCCCGGGATTTCGCGGCCTGCGCCCATAGCCTCGATCAGCTGCTCCACGACGTCCCCGAAAATGATGTCCATGATCGCTTCATGATTGCGCTGCTGCGCGCCTCCCTGGCCCTGCAACGCGATGACACGGACGCCGCAATGGCTGTGCTGCCGCAACTGCTCGATCCGCCGCCCGGCAGCAACGCCGTTGCGGTTGGCTCGTGCATCAATATCCTGTCGTGGCTCTACATGCATCGGGGTGACTACGAAAGGGCCCGTCAGGTGCAACTCGACCGCCCTGCCTTGCTGATCAATGGCGAACCGCTGCTGGGCACCACGGCGGGCAGCCTCCAGGGGCGTTGCCTGGTCGGGTTGAGTCACGCCCTGGAAGGCCAGATGAAGCAGGCGGAACGGGTTTATCGCGATGTGCTGCATGAAGCCGCCCAGTGCGGAAAAGCCGGGACCGACGCGACCTACCTCGCCACCGCCCTGTTGGGCGAGGTGCTCTACGAAACCAATGACCTGGACGCCGCGTTCAAACTGCTGGCGGGCTGGGTCGATATTCTCGAGCGGATTTCGATTCCGGACTCGGTCCTGCGCGTGCTCCAGGTGCTGTGGAAGGTGCAGTGGCTGGCCGGTAACCATCAGGAAGCGTTCGCCTTCATCGACCGACTCGATGAGTACGCGATCAAGCTTGGCCTGGAACGCTTGCAGACCTACTGCCTGACCTGGCAGGTGTACTGGAATACTTTGCTCGGCGAGACAGCCGTCGCTCAGGCCAAACTGGCCCGGATGGAGGCCATCGACGCCCGTCACCGCGATAGCGGGCCCAGCGCCTTCAAGGAAATCAACATCCTCACCGAGAACGTGCGGGCGCGCTGGCAAATTCACCAGGGTGACCTGGACGGTGCGCTGCAACGCATTGACCGGCTGATTGAAACCTGTGACCTGCAACGTCGGCAGTTGGCCACCGTGCGGCTGATGGTCCTGAGTGCCGTGATCGAGTCCCGCCGCGGTCATCCGCAGATTGCGCGGGCACGGGTGATGGAAGCGCTGCGCCGCGGGCAACGTTTCGGCATGCTGCGCAGCCTGATCGACGCCCACCCCGATGCACTGGACCTGATATCCGACATCGCCGGTAAAGAGGAAAACCTCGACCCGGTACTGGCGTTTTATGTCGAGCGCCTGCAAGCGGCGCAGATCTCGACACCCGCCATATCGACGGGCAAACCGGCACTGGCCGCGCCGGCAAAACCACTCGCCACCGGCATCGAGCCGTTGAGCGACCGCGAAATCGAAGTGGTGCGCCTGCTGGCCCAGGCCCTGCCCAACAAAAAAATCGCCCGCGCCCTGGGCCTGTCCCCGGAAACCGTGAAATGGCACCTGAGCCATATCTACAGCAAACTCGGCGTCAACAGCCGCGATGAAGCGGTAGCGCGGGTGCGGGATCTGGAATCGCAGGATGGGCAAACCTGAGGCGCCACACTGCCCTGTAGGAGCAAAGCTTGCTCGCGATGGCGGTGTGTCATCCGCCACAGATGCTGGATGTGCCGGCCTAATCGCGAGCAAGCTTTGCTCCTACAGGGCTCGCGAAGTCCCCAGATCAAGATACATACCCCGCCACCCACCTCGGGTGGCGTTCGCCCAGCCCCCCCGCCCTATCGTAATCCTCAGTTCAAAGGCGCACCTCGCGCCTTGCATCAGCGCCTGGCCCAGGCCGGCCTGTGATCATTGAGGAGTCTTGCGTGCACATCGCCCGAACCGTTTTCCGCGACGACCATGAGATGTTCCGCACCACCGTGCGGCGCTTTTTCGAGCGTGAATGCCTGCCGCGCCAGGCCGAGTGGGACAAGGCCGGACAGGTCGACCGCGAAACCTGGCTCAAGGCCGGTCGCGAAGGCCTGCTCGGCATCACCTTGCCCACCGAATACGGTGGCGGCGGCGGTGATTTCGGGCACTGCGCGGTGTTCAACGAAGAGTTCGCCCGGGCCGGCATCAGCGGCGCCTACTTTGGCATGCACTCCGACGTCATTGCCCCGTATATCAACCGTTGCGGCAACGAAGCACAAAAGCAGAAATGGCTGCCAGGCATCTGCGCCGGCGAGATCATCCTGGCCATCGCCATGACCGAACCCGGCACCGGCAGCGACCTCAAGGCCGTGCGCACCACCGCCGTGCGCGACGGCGACGAGTATGTGATCAATGGCAGCAAGACCTTCATCAGCAACGGCCTGACCGCCGACCTGGTCATTGTCGTGTGCAAGACCGATCCGGCCGCCGGGGCCAAGGGCATCAGCCTGATTGCCGTGGAAACCAGCCGCGCCGGCTTCAAGCACGGGCGCAAGCTGGACAAGGTCGGTCAGCACGCCCAGGACACCGCCGAGCTGTTCTTCGACAACGTGCGCGTGCCGGTCGGTAATCGCCTCGGCGAGGAAGGCCTGGGCTTCACCTACCTGATGGGCGAACTGCCGCAAGAACGCTTCTCCATCGCCATTTCCGCCGCCGCCAAACTGGAGCGCCTGCTGGAACAGACCACCGAATACGTCAAGGACCGCAAGGCCTTCAACCAGACCGTGTGGGACTTCCAGAACAGCAAATTCAAGCTTGCCGACATCAAGGCCCAGGCCACCGCCATGCGGGTGATGGTCGATCACTACCTGGGCGAACACATGCGCCGGCGCCTGACCCTCGAAGAAGCGGCCATCGCCAAGCTCTACACCACCGAAACCCTGTGGAAATGCATCGACGACATGGTCCAGCTGCACGGCGGCTACGGCTACATGATGGAGTACCCGATCGCCCGCGCCTTCGTCGACATGCGCGTCAACCGCATCTACGGCGGCACCAGTGAAGTCATGCGCGAATTGATCGCGCGCAAGCTCTGACCCTCAAAAACAAAAAGGAAAAACTCGATGAGCAATAAGGTATTCGTTGCTGGCGTCGGCATGATCCAGTTCAAGAAGCCGGGGACCAACGAGCCCTACGACGTGATGGGCGAACAGGCGATCCGCCAGGCCCTGGCGGACTCGGGCCTGGACTTCAACGACATCCAGCAGGCCTACGCCGGCTACGTCTATGGCGATTCCACCTGCGGCCAGAAAGCCCTGTATCGCGTGGGCATGAGCGGCATCCCGCTGATCAACGTCAACAACAACTGCGCCACCGGTTCCTCGGCGCTGTTCCTCGCCCGTCAAGCGGTCGCCAGCGGCGCGGTGGATTGCGCCCTGGCTTTTGGTTTCGAGCAAATGAACCCTGGTGCGTTGAAATCGGCCTGGACCGACCGTGCCCCGGCCACCGAGCGTGCGCTCAATTTGACCAACGAACTGGTGGGCATGCCTGACCTGCCGACCGCCATCCGCCAGTTCGCCGGGGCCGGTTTTGCGCACATGCAAAAGTACGGCACCCGCCTCGACACCTTCGCCAAAATCCGCGCCAAGGCCAGCCGCCACGCGGCCAACAACCCGCTGGCGGTGTTCCGCAACGTGGTCAGCACCGAAGAAGTGTTGGCCGCACCGATGCTCTGGGAAGGTGTGCTGACCCGCCTGATGGCCTGCCCGCCCACCTGTGGTGCCGCCGCCAGCATCGTAGTGTCCGAAGCCTTCGCGAAAAAACACGGGCTGCGCACCGACGTGATGATCGCTGGCCAGGCGCTGACCACCGACCTGCCTAGCACCTACGACGCCAACGACATGATCCGCGTGGTCGGTTTCGACATGACCCGCATGGCGGCCGACATCGCCTACAACCAGGCCGGCATCGGCCCGAAAGACATCGACGTCATCGAGTTGCACGACTGCTTCGCCCAGAACGAACTGCTGACCTACGAAGGCTTGGGACTGTGTAGCGAAGGCGGTGGCGAGCAGCTGGTCTGCGACGGCGACAACACTTACGGCGGCGAATGGGTGACCAACCCGTCCGGCGGCCTGCTCTCCAAGGGTCACCCGCTGGGCGCCACCGGCCTGGCCCAGTGCTACGAGCTGACCCACCAACTACGCGGCACCGCCGAGCAACGCCAGGTGCAGAACGCGCGTATTGCCGTGCAGCACAACCTCGGCCTCGGTGGCGCCTGCGTGGTGACCGTGTACCAGAAAAACTGACGCGCCCGGCAATCAAAGGAGCCATCCGGATGATCGACAAGAAACACATCGGCAGACAGCTGCCCACCTTCCTCGCCACCGCCGAAGCCGGGCAACTGCGCTTTTTCGCCAAGGCCACCGGGGAAACCAACCCGATCTATTTCGACGAGCAGGCCGCCCGTGACGCCGGTTATCCGAACCTGCCGTTGCCGCCGACCTTTCTGTTCTCGCTGGAATTCCAGATCCCGTCCAACGCCTGGCGTGACGAACTGGGGATCGTCACCGCCCGCATCCTGCACGGTGTAGAGTCCTTCCGTTACCACCGCATGGCCTACGCCGGCGACACCCTGCGCTTCGATGTGCGCATCGCCGACATCTACGACAAGAAAGGTGGCGCCCTGGAGTTCGTGGTGCGCGAAACCCGGGTGACCAATCAGCACGGTGAGCACGTTGCGGACCTGCGCAGTGTGCTTGTGCAGCGCAACAGCTGAAGCGGAGAAGACTGATGAATGCGATAAGCCTGGAAAAAATCAACATCGGCGACAGCCTGCCGCCATTGGCATTGCCACCGATCAACCGTACCACCCTGGCGCTGTTCGCCGGTGCGTCGGGTGATCACAACGCCATTCACATCGACACCGATTACGCCCGCCGCGCCGGCATGCCGGACGTGTTTGCCCACGGCATGTTGTCGATGGCCTACCTCGGTCGCCTGCTGACCCAATGGGTCGATCAGCGCCAGTTGCGCGAATTCGGCGTGCGTTTTCTCGGCATCACCCACCTGGGTCACCAGATCACCTGCACCGGTGCTGTCGTCGACCGCTTCGAAGTCGATGGCGAACAGCGGATCAAGGTCGAAGTGCGCACCACCAATCAATACGGCGAGACCAAGATTGTTGGTGACGCCGTGATCGCTCTGTAAACAAAACCAATCATTGAGGAGCAACACCCCATGGCAAAACTCGACGGCAAAGTCGCACTGGTCACCGGTTCCGGCCGTGGCATCGGCCAGCAGATCGCCCTGAAACTGGCGAGCGAAGGCGCGCGCATCGTGATCAACGACCTGGACGCCGATCCGGCCCACGAGACCGCGGAGATGATTCGCCAGATGGGCGGTGAAGCCGCCGTCTGCCACGGCAACGTCAGCGCCCCGGACTTCGGCGACCGCTACGTCAAGACCGCGATGGACAATTTCGGCGGCATCGACATCATCGTCAACAATGCCGGCTACACCTGGGACGACGTGATCCAGAAGATGAGCGACGAGCAGTGGTACGCGATCCTCGACTGCCACATGACCGCGCCCTTCCGCATCCTGCGTGCCGCCTACCCGATCATCAAGGCGCAGGCACAAGCCGATGCCGCCGCCGAGCGCGAAGTGTTCCGCAAGGTGGTGAACATCTCGTCGGTATCGGCCCTCAACGGCAACGCCGGGCAGATGAACTATTCCTCGGCCAAGGCCGGTGTGATCGGCATGACCCGTGCCCTGGCCCGTGAATGGGGCCGTTTCAAGGTCAACGTCAACGCCGTGGCCTTCGGTTTCATCGAGACCCGCATGACCAAGGCTGACGCCCATGCCGGCGCCACGGTGAACATCGAAGGTCGTGACATCCGTGTCGGCATCAGCCCGGAAGCGGCCAAGTCGTTCGCCCAGCGCAACCCGTTGGGTCGACCGGGCACCGTGCAGGAAGCCGCCGACGCGGTGTATCTGTTCTGCTCGCCGGAGTCGAACTACATCACCGCGCAGACCATTGCCGTAGCCGGCAATCTGCAATAACCCCTGCAGCCCGGATGCACCATTCCCCCCTGTGGGAGCGAGCCTGCTCGCGATGGACGTCAACGATGACGCGCCCTGTCTGAATGATCGCGATATCTGGACGTTTTTCGCGAGCAGGCTCGCTCCTACAGGGGATATGTGATCCGCCACCTGATCCGGGTGGAGCGTTGTCGCTGGCGTCCTTCGAACATGGGACCGTCGCCCTTCGCGACGCCCGACAACAAGGAGCCAGTCAGATGACTCGCATAACCAAGTGGCTGCCGGCACTCGCCCTGGCGGCGATTTCGGCAACCGCCGCCGCTGCCGAAAAACCCAATATCCTGGTGATCTTCGGCGATGACATCGGCCAGACCAACATCAGCGCCTATTCCATGGGCGTGGTCGGCTACAAGACCCCGAACATCGACCGCATCGCCCATGAAGGCATGCTGTTCACCGATTACTACGCGGAAAACAGCTGCACCGCCGGGCGTTCGTCGTTCATTACTGGCCAGTCTCCCCTGCGCACCGGCCTGACCAAGGTTGGCGTACCCGGCGCGCCGATTGGCATTCAGAAACGCGACATCACCATTGCCCAGGCCCTCAAATCCCAGGGCTACGCCACCGGCCAGTTCGGCAAGAACCACCTCGGCGACAAGGATGAGTTCCTGCCGACCAACCACGGTTTCGACGAGTTCTTCGGCAACCTCTACCACCTCAACGCCGAAGAGGAACCGGAGCGCCCGTACTGGCCAAAAGACGACCCGGACTTCGTCAAATCCCGCACGCCCCGCGGCGTGATCCACAGCTACGCCGACGGCAAGATCGAAGACACCGGTGCGTTGACCACCAAGCGCATGGAAACCATCGACGACGAAACCACCGCTGCGGCGCAGGCGTTCATCGAGAAGCAGGCCAAGGCGGATAAACCGTTCTTCGTCTGGATGAACACCACGCGCATGCACCTGTTCACCCACGTGCGCGAGTCGATGAAGGGCCAGAGCGGCATGCCGGGCAACGATTACGCCGATGGCATGCTGGAGCACGACGGTGACGTCGGCAAACTGCTGAAAACCCTCGACGACCTGAAAATCAGCGACAACACCATCGTCGTCTACACCACTGACAACGGCCCCAACCAATTCTCCTGGCCGGATGCGGCGACCACGCCGTTCCGTAACGAGAAGAACTCCAACTGGGAAGGCGCCTACCGGGTGCCGGCCATCGTGCGCTGGCCGGGCAAGATCAAGGCCGGCGAAGTCTCCAACGAGATGTTCTCGGGCATGGACTGGTTCCCGACCCTGCTGGCGGCGGCCGGCGACAGCGAAGTGAAGGACAAGCTGCTCAAGGGATGGTCACCGACAGCCGGCGGTACCAGCTTCAAGGTGCACCTGGATGGCTACAACCAACTGCCGTACCTGACCGGGAAGCAACCAAAAGGCGAGCGTCGCGAGTTCTACTACTTCAACGACGACGGCGTGCTGGTGTCCATGCGTTACGACAACTGGAAAGTAGTGTTCGCCGAACAACGGGAACCCGGTGGTTTTGCGGTGTGGAGCAGCCCGTTCGTGCCGTTGCGCGTGCCGAAACTGTTCAACTTGCGCATGGACCCGTACGAGCGGGCGGACAGTGTCTCCGACCAGTATTACGACTGGACCGTGAAGAACTCCTACCTGCTGGCTGCCGGAGTGGCCAAGGCCGCGAGGTTCCTGCAAACCTTCGTCGAGTTCCCGCCGAGCCAGAAGCCCGCCAGCTTCAGCATCGACCAGATCCGCGCGGCGGTGGATGCGAAGATCGAAGAGAAGAGCAAGGCCCAGGCCAAACCTTGAACAGCGGCCGTCGCCTGCCTTGCGGCGGGTGGGGGCTTTCGCTCGCAGTGATTTGAGCTATACCCACTAATCTCCCATTGCAGTTATTCAATTCAGGAGGTTGGCATGAAGTTCAGATATGCACTCGCAATTCTAACCGCCACCGCGAGCCTCTACGGCTGCACCACTTCATCGGGCCATGGGGTAATGGTCCCTTTGAATGCCACCCGGCAAAACGCCGGAGAGATCGGCAATGTCACGCTGGCTGATTGGGACAAACAAACCGGACTCAGTTTCTTCATCAGTGGTATCCCCAACGGCACCTCGCTGCCGTTGCGCATCTACAGCTTCATCTACAAGGGCAGCTGCCAACAACCCGGGCCGGTCGCCTACGCCATGAACGATCGCGTCAACACCGAGCGCCAGGCCATCAAGGGCTGGGCGTTTTCCAGAAGCGTACCCGTCCCCATGGCGACTCTGCTGTCCGGCGGTTACTCCATCGTCGTGCGATCCGCACCGCCCGATGGCAACGTCGATCTCTTTTGCGGGGACATCCCGCAAGCAGCTACACAGAAATAGAAAAAGGGAGGGGGCGACGCTTGCTGCGTCGCCCTTCTCCCGTCGCCAAAGACGCGGGGCCTTTACTCGGTCACACCGACGATGTGCTCAGGTGCAGGCTCGGCAGAACCGATTGGCGCGTTGAGCAGCAGGAAGTACGCCAGGGCCGAACACAACGCCACCACCGCACTGATCATGAACGCGGTATTGAACGAACCCGAGTACTGGATGCTGAAGCCGGTGACGATCGGCGCGACGGAGCCGGCGATGTAGCCGCCGAAGTTCTGGATCGATCCGAATGAAGCCACCCGGCGGCTGTCGACGATGGTATTGACGATCATCCAGGCCGTGGCGCTGGCCATGTTGATGCTGAACAGCGCCAGGCACAGCAGGATGATGCAACCGGTCAGGTCGGTGACAAACGACAGTGGCAAGGTGAATAGCGCCGCCAGCACCAGGCCGGTGATCACGCCGAATTTGCGGCTGGCGAGAACACTTTTGCCACGGCGTACCAGCAGGTCGCAGAAGCGCCCGGCGACGATGGTGCCCACCGCGCCGAAACCATAGGCCAGCGACACCAGCCACGCGGTCTTGTACAGGTTCATGCCGTGCTCGCGCTCGAAGTAACCGGGCAACCAGGTCAAGTGCAGCCACAGCATGTAGATCACACCCATGAAGCCCAGGACCGCCCCCCAGGTGCTGCGGTGCTTGAACAGGTCGAGCCAGCCGGCAAAGTAGGACACCTTCGGCGCTTGAGGGTTGGTCACTTGTACCTGAGGTTTTTTCTCGGTGGGCAATGGCTTGCCTTCAGCCGCGAGTTCGGCCAGGTATTGCGCCTTGCTCTTGTAGAAGGTCAGCCAGCACAACGCCAGGATGACACCGAGCGCGCCGGTGATGATGAACATGCCGCGCCAGCCGAAGTTGACCATGAACAGTGTCAGCAAGGGCGGCGCCAGGCATGGGCCCAGGCAGGTCGACGACCAGACGATCCCGGTCGGCGTGCCGCGCTCGTTGGCATCGAACCATTCGGACAGAGCCTTGGCCGCCGAGGGGAACATCGGTGCCTCGCCAATCCCCAGCAGGACGCGCAGGCCCATGAAGCCGGCAAAGCTGTTGACCATGCCGAACGTCGACTGAGCCACCGACCAGGCCAGCAACGAGGCGCCCAGGGCGATCTTGCTGCCCAGGCGGTCGATGATCAGGCCCATCGGCAACTGCGCAAAGGCGTAGGCGATGGAGAAGGCCGACAACAGAATGCCCATCTGCGAAGGGCTGATCATCATGTCCTTCTGGATCGAGGTATTGGCGATCGACAGCGCACTACGGTCCAGGTAGTTGACGATGCCGATCAACAGCAGGAAGACAACGGTGAGGCTTTGATACTTCTTCAGTGTGTTCATCTGATGGCCTTTATTATTGTTATTGAAGCGGTTGCAGGTCTACGCATCCCCCCTGTAGGAGCTGGCTCGCCAGCGAAGACGGTGGATCAGTCGACACTGTCATTGCCTGAACGGACGCTTTCGCTGGCAAGCCAGCTCCTACAGGGGACAAAAAATCAGGGTTGGCGTGCCGTCACCGCCGCCTCAAGCAGGCCGCGCCGGCTCAGGCTGTCGATCAACGAGCGCAGGCCGAAATCCCACGGCGGCGCCTGGTCGCTGGTGGTCACACGGTTGCACAATGTCCCCAACTGCGGGTTGCTGATAGTCACCACATCGCCCGGCTTGTGGGTGAAACCGTTACCCGGCTGGTCGCGGTCCTGCTTGGGGGCGAACAGGGTACCGAGAAACAGCACCAGGCCGTCGGGATATTGATGGTTTTCATTGAGTGTCTGCTGGACCAGGTCGAGCGGGTCGCGGCTGATCTGGCGCATGGAGCTGCGGCCCTCGAGGATGAAACCGTCCAGGCCTTCAACGCGCAGATCCACCTCCGCGTGACGCACGTCATCCAGGTTGAACGTCTCGTCGAACAGACGCAGCAATGGCCCCAGCGCGGTCGAGGCGTTGTTGTCCTTGGCCTTGGACAACAGCAAGGCACTGCGCCCTTCGAAGTCGCGCAGGTTGACGTCGTTGCCGAGCATGGCGCCCTGTACCGTGCCGTTGCTCGACACCGCCAGCACCACTTCCGGTTCCGGGTTGTTCCAGCTCGACTTGGGGTGAATGCCGATGTCGGCGCCATGACCGACCGCCGACAGCGGCTGGGCCTTGGTGAAGATTTCAGCGTCCGGGCCGATGCCCACTTCCAGATACTGGGACCACAGGCCCTGCTCCACCAATACCTTGCGCAAGGCTTCGGCCTGGGCCGAACCCGGTACTATTTGCGACAGGTCGGCACCAATGCGGCTGGCCAGGGTGTCGCGGATCGCGTCGGCCTTGGCCGGATCGCCCTTGGCCTGTTCTTCGACGACGCGCTCCAGCAGGCTGGCGGCGAACGTCACGCCAGCGGCCTTGACCGCTTGCAGGTCGATGGGTGCCAGCAACCACGGCAGGTTTTCGTCGCGCAGGCTCGGGTCGCTGTTGTCCAGCAACGCGGGCAACTCGATCAAGGCTTCGGCCAAGGGCAATGCACGCAGGTACGCCACCGGGTCAGCCACTTCAAGCAGGGCCGAGACGGTGGCTACATGGGCGCTGATATCGTGCACGGCACCCGCCTTGACCAGCACCACGGCCGGCCCCTGCCCCGGCAGCCAGACCCGTCCGACCCAACTGCCGGTATTGAATACGGCGGCGTGGTGGCCCAACCGCAGCGGTGCTTGTGCTTTCGATTCGTTTGTCATGTCTGCACTCTTGTTGTCGTTGTGTGTCATGTCGACGCTCGCTTTCGCTTTTGTAGGAGCGAGCCTGCTCGCGAAGGACCTGAGGGCGACGCGTTTCATCTGGAAATACGCGTTATCGTTAAAGTCCTTCGCGAGCAGGCTCGCGCCTACAGGGAAGTCCGGAAAGCGCGGGCAGTTGCAACTGCCCGGCAGTCCGGTTGAGTTCATCGACCACCTTCTGCGTCAGGCTCACGCCTTCGGCCAGGGCTTGTTCGCGCAGCTTCAGGCCCGCCTGGCCCGGCAAGCGCACCGGGCGCCCGGGATCGACCGGCCGGCTCGCCAGGATCAACTTACTCAGGAACGAACTTTCATCGGTGAAAGCCTCCAGCCCACCGAAGAAGCGCGGGTCAATCACCACGGCCGTGGCCGAGGCGCCCCACTGGTCCGGAGCGTCCTTGCGCCCATACCCGGCCAATCCCGAGGTCAGGGCCTCGACCAGAATCGCCAGGGCAAAACCCTTGTGCCCGAAGGCCTGGCCACCCAGTGGTAGGATGCTGCCCGGCGGCGTGGTGAAAAAGTCGGCCGGGTCGTCGCTCAACCGGCCCTCGTTGCTCATCAACACCGGGTGCGGCAAGGTGCTGCCGGCATCGCGGCACTGGCCGACCAGGCCCAGGGTCACGGTGGACATGCTCACATCCAGCAGGATCGGCTCGCCGCGGGTTGGAATACCGGCGGCAATCGGGTTGGGCGTGTAGACCGGGTCAATCCCGCCATGGGCGCAGACCAGCCCCGCCGACGGGTCCGAGGAATACACCATGGCCACCAGGCCACGGTCAGTGAAGGGTTTCAGGTAAGCGGCCAGGCAACCGATGTGCGAGGCGCGGCGCACCACGGCGATACCGATGCCCTGCGCCGTGGCGCCTTTGGCCGCGCAATCCAGGGCGCGGCTGACACAATAAGGGCCGAGCACATAGTGGCCATCGAACAACGCCGAAATGCCGCTGTCCGAGACCTGCTCGAGCATCCGCGCACTGGCCTTGACCTGCCCGGTCAGCATGCCGCCGATGTAGCGGCTCACCAGGTTGAGGCCGTGGGTACGATGCCCCAGCAGCTCACCTTCGAGCAGTACGCGGGTCACCACCTGGGCGACCTCGGCATCGGCCCCGGCTTTTTCGAACAGTTGCTCGACGAACGTAGTGAGTATTGATGCGGCGTAGCTTTTGGCGTGAGTCATGCTTGCTGCTCCGTGATCCATTGAAGGTCTGTGCGGTGTTGGCCCATCGACCCGTCAGGTCACGGCACCGATTTGCCAGGGCACGAACTCGTTCTGCCCATAACCGTGTTGTTCGCTCTTGCTGCGTTCGCCGGAAGCGATGCGCAACATCTGTTCGAAGATGTAGGCGCCGCGCTCTTCAATAGTGGTGGAACCCTCGGCGATGCCGCCGCAGTTCACGTCCATGTCTTCTTCCTGGTGCTCGAACACCCGGTTGTTGGTCGCCAGCTTGATCGAAGGTGCCGGCGCACAGCCGTAGGCCGAGCCTCTGCCTGTGGTGAAGGCGATCAGGTTGGCGCCGCCGGCGACTTGCCCTGTGGCCGAGACCGGGTCGTAACCCGGGGTGTCCATGAACACCAGCCCCTTGGCCCGAACCGCTTCGGCGTACTGGTACACCTCCACCAGGTTGCTGGAGCCGGCCTTGGCCACGGCGCCCAGGGATTTCTCCAGGATGGTGGTCAGGCCACCGGCCTTGTTGCCGGCCGAGGGGTTGTTGTTCAGTTCAGCGTTCATGCGCCGGCAGTAGTCTTCCCACCAGTGGATACGCGCGATGAGCTTTTCCCCCACCTCGCGGCTCACGGCCCGGCGCGTCAGCAAATGCTCGGCACCGTAGATCTCCGGGGTTTCCGAGAGGATGGCGGTACCACCCGCCGCCACCAGACGGTCAACGGCATTGCCCAGCGCCGGGTTGGCGGTGATGCCCGAGTACCCGTCCGAGCCGCCGCATTGCAGGCCGACGATCAGGTGGCGGGCACTGACGGGCTCGCGCTGCACCTGGTTGGCCTTGGGCAGCAAGGCCTTGACCTGTTCAATGCCGCTGGCGATGGTTTTCGACGTGCCGCCGATGCCCTGGATCGTGAAGGCGCGCAACTGGTCGCTGGCCTCAAGCCCCTGGGTCTCGAGCAGGCTCTCGATCTGGTTGGTTTCACAGCCCAGGCCGATGATCAGTACCGCCGCGAAGTTAGGGTGTACGGCGTAACCACCGAGGGTGCGGCGCAACAGGCCCAAGGCCTCGCCGCCGGGGTCCACTGCGCAGCCGGCGCCGTGGGTCAGCGCCACCACACCGTCGATGTTCGGGAAGGCAGCCAATGCTTCGGGGTGGATATCCCGGCGAAAATGATCGGCCACGGCCCGGGCCACGGTCGCCGAGCAGTTCACCGACGTGAGAATGCCGACGTAGTTGCGGGTCGCGACGCGGCCATCGGCACGTACGATGCCCTGGAACACCGCTTCACTACCGGGGAGGGTGTGGGCATCGACGCCGAAGGCGTAGTCACGGGCAAAGTCGCCCATCTCCACGTTGTGCACATGCACGTGGTCGCCGGCTTCGATGGGTTGCGAAGCGAAACCGATGATTTGTCCATACCGGCGCAGGGGTTGGCCCTGCTCCACGCGCCGGGTGGCGACTTTGTGCCCGGAAGGGATCGGCTGGCGCACGGTGATCGCTTCCGCTTCCAGGCTCAGCCCCTCTGGCAGGGCCTGCCGTGCAATCAGTACGTTGTCCAGGGGGTTGAGGCGAATCACGGCAGTGTCGCCGGTCCGAGTTCTGGCAATCAGTTGCATGGGACCTCTCAGGGCAGTACGGCTGACTTCTTGTTATGGCGCCGCCCCTTCCGTGAAGGGCGAATCTGCGATAACTGTAAGGAGCCAGCCCTGACATTCCCAATGAGATGATCCGATCAAC
Organism: Pseudomonas sp. WPR_5_2; assembly: GCF_003634475.1. Classification (NCBI taxonomy): domain Bacteria; kingdom Pseudomonadati; phylum Pseudomonadota; class Gammaproteobacteria; order Pseudomonadales; family Pseudomonadaceae; genus Pseudomonas; species Pseudomonas sp. WPR_5_2. Next base: position 1,174,853 of record NZ_RBLA01000001.1, read on the forward strand.
CGATAACCTGGCGTTATCGAATGGCCTGATCGAGTGACCTTAATTAATCAATCGCCACGCCCTCCTCCCGGCGCTGGCGCGCGAAATCGAGCAGGATGTCGGCGAATTCCCGGGCGGAACCGCTCAGGGGTTCGTCCTTGCGGGTGATGATGCCGTACTCCAGCGGAGCCAGCCGCAGCGGGCTCTGCAGCTCCTTGAGCAGGCCACTGTCGAGCTGCGCAGCCACCATGGACCTGGGCAACATGGCGATCATCGGCCCCGATTGCAGCAATTGCAGGAACATCTGCATCGAGATGGTATTGACGCTATCTGCCGGGGAAGCAATGCCGGCGGCCTTGAATGCCAGCTCCAGACGATCGCGGATGGGCGTCCCGATCGGGTACAGCACCCACGGCCACTGGCCCAGCGCTTCAAGCGGCGTACAGTCCAGCTCGTTCAGTGGATGACGGCTGTTGACCACCAGGCTGAAGGGCTCGGGCTCCAACGGCTGGAAGTCAAAGGCCTGGCTGTAACGCTCTTCGGTAAAACGGCCGATCATCAGGTCGAGCTTGTTCTGCTCAAGCATGGACAGCAGGTGGTCGCTGGACTGCTCCACCACCTCAATCGACAGCAAAGGGCTGCGTGCCTTGATCGCGGCGATGGCCTGGGGCAGCACCACCGAAGTGGCCGCAAAAATCCCGCCCACCTTGAGAAAGCCATGGCCGCCCTTGCGCAGCCGGTTGACCTGATCGACGAAGGTGTGTGAATCGGCCAGCGCCCCCTGGGCATAGCGCACCACATACTCGCCAAGCTCCGTGGGCGGCATGCTGCGTGGCAGGCGCTGGAACAGGGCAAAGCCGAACTGCTCCTCCAGATCACGCAGCATCTTGCTCAAGGCGGGCTGGCTGAGGTTCATCTGGATGGCGGTGGTGTGCATGTTGCGCGTGCGTGCCAGGGTGTCGATCAGCACCAGGTGCTTGAAGCGCACCCAGTTGCAGAAGCTGGAATGGGTAATGTCCGACGGCATCGGGGGGTAGTGCCTCTTTAAAATGGGGTGCATCCCGCAGGAGCTGGCTTGCCAGCGAAGAGGCCATGGCAGGCAAGGTGAATCTCGCCCGATGATCCATTCACCGCGCCGCTATTCTCGCTCTGTTGGAGCACAACACTCGTTTTATTTCAGCTCCGTTCTTATTTCGGTTCCGGGCACGAAAAACTTAGTGGGATCATCGACCTTCTTCAGATCAATCAAGGCTCGGCAAACGCAATGGGAGAACTCTTTCTGCAACGTTTCGGGGTCTTTCGATGCCACTTGCGATGCTTGCATGGGTTGTCCCCCGGGCGACTTATAGCAGACACAATTATCCATTCGGGTGATGCCGTACTCAGTTGTGCTCGAACAAGCAGTGGTCAGCAAAGAGATCGCGATGAGCATTGCGAAGCGTTTCATTGGCTCCCCTCCGAGGCGGTTATGAAGGGCTAACGCTAAATAGAACGCAGTGGAGTGATAGTGCCTTCGTCTGCCCTCTGATCAGGCAGGCTGTTGTAACGGCGTGGTGACCGATGAAGGCGGATTTACACCCTGGACGCAAAGCCCGACCTGCTCAATAAGCCCGACAGAAGAAAGCTTAGCTCTCATTTTCCAACGCTCCATCCACTGGTGGCTGTTGGCGGTTTTTTGCCCTCAACGCTGGCGCACATCCCGGGGTTCCTCGGCCGGGGCCGTAAACCATTTGTCTTTAGGCACCCGTTTATCTTTCTCGGGATCGCCCAGGTAGTGCGGCGACATGATTTGCACGCCGTATTCGTTGAAGACGTCCTGAATATTGGCGTGCAGCATGCTCAGCAGCACGGCACGGGGCCGGGGTTGGCTGGGGATGGCCTGCGCCACCAGGCGATATTCGGGATAAAAATCGGACAGCGCGGTCTGGAAGACCTGCGCCGGCGGTTCTTCGAGCACACCCGGCGTGCGCCTGGCGGCTTCCAGCAACATGGCCTCCACCTGGCGCCACGGCGTGTCGTAGCCGATGGTCACCACCGTATCCACCACATAGCCAGGGCCCTGCACCGTGCGGGAGTAATTCTTGGTGACCGTGCCGGTGATCATCGAATTGGGCAAGGTCAGCACTTCCCCCAGACCGGTGCGGATGCTGGTGGTGAACATGCCCAGTTCGGTGACCGTGCCTTCGTATTCGCCGATGCGCACGAACTCACCGGGACGCAAGGTTCGGGTGTACGTCAGGATCAACCCGGCGGCGGCCTGCCCCACCACGCTGGTGGCACCCAGCGAAATCATCAGGCCGATCAGCACGGACAGGCCTTTGAAGGCATCGGTACCCGCGCCGGGCAGATACGGGTACGCCATTGCCAGCGCGAACAGCCAGATCGCCAGGGACGTGAGGCGCTGGGTAGGCTGCAGGGTTTCACGGTTGAGCCACGTAAAGGTTCCCGGCGTCGCCATGCGTCTGAGCACACGGCGACTGAACGCCGTGGCGCCACGGGCGATGAAAAAGATCGCCAGGGCCACACCCAGCCCGGGTATGGCGCCGACGATGGCCTGAAACAGGTAGCTGACCACCTCGAACAGGTAATTGTTGAGGCTTTCACCCCAGGGCCGGGTGTAGGGAAAACGCGACAGGACAAAACCCAGCCACTCATACGTGAGCAGCAGCAAGGCCAGCCATCGCAGCAGCCAAAACAGGCGGATGACCAAGGGGTACAGGTAATTGGCTTCAATGACCTGTACCCGCCCGACTTTCAACGCCCGAGTGTGCCGATCCATCAATTCGGGCAATCGCTTGAGCAATCGGCCTCGCAAATAAGCCACGCCCCAGAGCAGCGCCACGTACACAGTCGTGGCGATGGCCACAGCGAGTAGCGAGCGAAGCATCAGCTTCAGGTTCCGCGCCTCCCGGGTTTCCGCCACCACCTGGCGCAAGTGTTCAGCCGCGCTTTGCGCGGCCTCCTGCACCGAGGCAAAGTCCACGCTGTCGACATCATCGGGCGCCACGATAAAGGCGCGCCTGGCCCCCAACAGCACCAGATAACTGTCGTGGATCGGGTCAAGGGTGACAACAGGCTCGCCGTCCTCATCCAGGGTTTCGCCGATCACTGCTTTCGCCCGCTTGACCCGCGAAACCGGCGCTTCACCGAGCAGCGTGGCGCGGAACACCATGATGCTGCGGTTGGCCACTTTCAATTCGACGGGTTCTTCGATCGGTTTCACAGCGTCCCCGGCCCATAGCAGCATTGACCAGAACAGGCTGAAAACGACCATCGACAAGGCAGGCAACCTGCTCCGCATGTGTCAGTTCCTTATGTCACAGGTTGAGGACAGGGTTAACAAAACGCAGCGTAGTCCAGCGATGAAGGGTTGTCAGATTGTGCCGTGGTCGATATCAAAAGCCGTGTGAGCCGGGATCGACTTGACGCAGAACACCGTTGCTCGCTCCAGGGAAACAAGCGCAACACAGATCCCATGCGCTAACCTGACGCCAGGACTCGACAGCCCAGCCCTCACTCACCGGATCAAGGCCTGCCCTCTATGATCATCTCTTCTGCATCAGACTACCGCGAAGCGGCACGTCGCAAACTCCCCCGTTTTTTGTTCGACTACATCGATGGTGGAGCTTATGCAGAGCATACGCTGCGGGCCAACAGCGCCGATTTGAGCGGGGTCAGCCTGCGCCAGCGCATCCTGAAGAACGTCGAAACCCTGAGCCTGGACACCACCCTCTTCAACCAGCGGCTGTCGATGCCCATCGTGCTGGCGCCGGTAGGGCTGACCGGGATGTTCGCCCGCCGTGGCGAAGTGCAGGCGGTCAAGGCGGCGCAGAACAAAGGGATCCCGTTGTGCCTGTCGACCGTGTCGGTGTGTTCGATCGAGGAAGTCGTGGCCAACACCCAGCAACCGATCTGGTTCCAACTCTATGTGCTGAAGGATCGCGGCTTCATGCGCAACGCGCTGGAGCGGGCACAAGCCGCCGGAGTGCGCAACCTGGTGTTCACGGTCGACATGCCTACCCCCGGCGCCCGCTACCGGGATGCCCACTCGGGCATGTCCGGTCCGTTCGCCTCGTCACGTCGTGTACTCCAGGCCATGACCCGTCCCGATTGGGCCTTCAACGTCGGCGTGATGGGGCGTCCACACGACTTGGGCAATATCTCCAAATACCTGGGCAAAGCCGTCACCCTCGAGGACTACATGGGCTGGCTGGCCAACAATTTCGATCCCTCGATCAGCTGGAGCGATCTGGAGTGGATTCGTGAATTCTGGAAAGGCCCGATGATCATCAAGGGCATTCTCGATCCCGAGGATGCCCGCGACGCGGTCAGCTTCGGTGCAGACGGGATTGTCGTGTCCAACCACGGCGGCCGGCAGCTGGACGGCGTGCTGTCTACCGCCAAGGCGCTGCCGCCGATCATGCAGGCGATCGGCAATGATTTGAGCGTGCTGGTCGACTCGGGCATCCGCTCGGGGCTGGACGTAGTGCGCATGCTGGCGCTGGGGGCGAAAGGTGTCTTGCTGGGCCGCTCGATGGCCTACGCCCTGGCCGCCGACGGCCAGCGCGGGGTGGAGAACATGCTGGATATATTCGCCAAGGAAATGCGCGTGGCCATGACCCTGACCGGCGTCACGTCCATCGATCAAATTGACGAATCCATTTTGGTGCACAACCCCCTGTAGGAGCGAGCTCGCTCGCGATGGAGGCTGAGGCACCTAGGGCATTCAGACAGCCCGCGTTATCGTTGACGACCATCGCGAGCAATCGAGCGTCGACCGGCTGCTCCTACGACGACTCAGCGATTTCCGGCATGACTCAGCGGGTCCCGCACTCGCAAAAAGCGAAATGCAACTAGCGCAAACAGCACAATGAAGCCCGTCATTATGGCGCTTGTCGTCATCATGCCTTCTGTAAAGGCAGCGTTAGCTGCTTCCATAATCCGCGCAGCCACGTCCTCGGGCTGGGTTTGACTGACGGCGTGCGCCCCTCCCAACGTCGCAACTGCCGCAACCACACTTTCGGGTCCGGCCTCAGGAATATCCAAAGACAATCGATACAGCGCCGCTACCGCCCCCCCGATCAACGTGGTACCCATGACCACGCCAACCTCGTAAGCCGTTTCACTGACGGACGAGGCACTTCCGACGCTCTCGGCCGGCACCGAGCCCAATACAAGATCGTTGGAGACGGTGGTGATGGCGGCAATACTGGCGTTGAGCAACACGAAAGCCGCACCTACGATCAGCGCAGTAGGCGCAAGCAACGCCATCATCGCGAAGGCCGCAGCGGCCAGCAGCAGACAGCCGGCAATGACCCTGTTCGGTGCATGTTTTTGCGCCACCGGCACGACGGCAAGGCCGGCGACAATCGCCAATACCTGCCCCGGCACCAATATCAAACTTGCCAGCAGCGGGGACAGCCCAAAGACCAACTGCAACAACTGGGTGGCGAAGAAGATGAAGCCGATCAACAAGCCCAGGCTCACCAGATTCGTCGCAATGGACATGCTGAAGACAGGAGAGGCGAACAACCCGAGGTCCAACAGCGGCTGCTCCAACCGTAGCTGGCGACGGACAAACACTACACCCAGCGATATTCCGGAGAGCGCCCAGATTAAAACCTCGCCGTCGAAACCAACCGTGGCCAGATACTTGAGGCTTAGCATCACTCCCGTCATGGCACCCAGGCTCAGCAAGATGCTCAGATAGTCGATCGACCTGCCCGGCTGCCTTGGCGACTCGGTGATCATCGGCGCCAACAGCAAAACGGGCAGCAAGAACGGTAAAGCAACCAAAAACACCGACTGCCAATCGAAATATTGCAACAGCACTCCGCCCAGCAATGGTCCCAACGCCGAGCCAATAGTCAAGCAAGTTGCCCAGACCGCCACTGCCAAGCGTCGCTCTTCTCGATCCTCAAATGCGGTGCGGATAAGCGCCAGAGTCGCAGGCAAGATCATTGCGCCAAAACAGCCCAACAGCACACGCCCCGCAATCAGATGCCACGCTTGCTGTGAAAACACCACAACCATCGACACCACTGCGAAACCCATACACCCCAAACAAAGCATACGTCGATGACCGAAGCGGTCTCCGGAACTGCCCATAGTCACCAGCAACCCAGCTAGCATCAGAGAATAGGCATCGATCATCCACAATTGCTCGGCAGCGGACGGGTTCAATGCGGCAGCGATTCGAGGCAGGGCGAAATTGAGGATCGTGTTATCGATGGTTACCAGCAGGACTGGAAGCATGATCACCAGTAAGGCAGCACCCTTAGAACGATCCTGGATTATGGAGACTAGGGGGGATGCCGTTCTTTGCATTAGTCGCTTTTCCTTGATGGGCTCAATGTTCTTCACAGTTTGAAAGTCGTTTTCAGCGCCCTCGAAGACCCTATTTCAAATAAAAAATTATCGCCAACCACGAAATTTCAATCCAACCAACAACAAAGACACATCTCACACTTTGAAAATAAGCACCTGAAGGAGATTTCTCACGCCTCACCACAACTTCACTTACCCAAACGTAACTAAAGAACCAAATTCAGCTCGCAATAGATCAATACAGACGCACCATTGCCAGCCAAAAATGCCCAATTGCCAACGAAAAACGCTTGGGCAACGCGATCATCCAGACAGCCCGCGTTATCGTTGACCTCCATCGCGAGCAGGCTCGCTCCTACAGGTGGTTCATTACGGCCACAAACATCAAAAAATTCAGATGTCAGCCTACAAACATATGAATTTTCTTTGATGTATTCCCCTTTTAAGCTCCCATTCACTCCTTTCTGAAGGAGCCCGTTTCGTCGGTACGCCTGAAAACAAGGCGATCCCAACAATAATGTGTCTGCCGACCCAAGGAATTTCTATGTCATCTACGTTCGCACGCCACCGTGCCGGCCGTTGTGCACCTGTCATTGGCGTCATCTCTATTGGAGGTGAGCGATGAGTGCTTCCCTCAAGCGGCCAAGCGCCGATGAACACCTGCTGCACAGCCAGGGCTACGCTCAGGAATTGCATCGCGGCTTGTCGCTCTGGTCCTCTTTTTCCGTCGGCTTCGCCACGGTATCACCCGTGGTCGGCATCTATTCAGTGATGTCACTGGGCGCGATGAGCGTTGGCCCTTCCTGGGTGTGGATCGTGCCGTTGTGCCTGGCGTTGCAGTTGCTGGTGGCCCTGGTCTATGCCGAGCTGGCCTCGCAGTACCCCCTGGCTGGCGGTTGCTACCAGTGGGTCAAGCGCCTGGCGGGTGACCGTTGGGCCTGGTTTACCGGGTTCATGTACCTGGCCTCGGCCCTGGCGTCTTTAACCACCGTGGCCTATTTGGGCGGGTTCTGGTTATGGCTGTTTTTCACCGGCGAGCCACCCGGCGCCAATGCTCAGGTGTTCAGTGGCGCGGTACTGCTCCTGCTGGGCCTGGGTGTGAACCTGTTCGGGATCAACCCACTGAAGTATTTCGTCAATGCCGGGATCATCGCCGAGGCGATCGCCTCCATCGGTATTGGCGTGTTGCTGCTGTTGTTTTTCCGCAATCACTCCCTGTCTCTGGTGTTCGAAGGCCTTACCGCTTCACAAGCCGGCGACGGTTCCTACCTGTCGGGTTTCCTCACGGCCATGGCCGTCGGCGGCTGGGCCTTCCTGGGGTTTGATGCCTGCTCGCAGGTATCCGAGGAAACCGCCGACGCTCGCACATCGACGCCACGGGCCATCCTGCGCTCGATGATCCTGGTGGGCCTGACGGTGATGCTCACCGCCTTCGCCGTCACCCTGTCCTACACCGATACCGCCGCCATGGTGTCGGGCCAGGTCGTCGATCCGGTCACGCCGGCAGTGGTCGACGCCTTCGGTGCCTGGTCGGAGCAGCCATTCGTGGGCGTCGTGCTGGTGGCGTTCATCGCCTGCGTGGTGTCCGTGCAGACCTACATCGGTCGCGCCGTGTTCGGCATGGCCAGGGATTCGATCCTGCCCGCCTCGGCAATGCTGCGGCGCGTGGATAAACGCAAAGTACCGTTCGCGGCGATGGTGTTCAGCACCTTGTTCGCCAGCTTCGGCCTGGCGCTGGGCCTGAACGCCACTGCGGTGGGCACGCTGATCGCCTTCGGCAGCGGCGGCTTCTTCGTGGTGTTCCTGATCGTGGTGACCTGCGCCCTGCTCGCTCGCCTGAGCGGTAAATGGAAAGCCGAACCGGGTGTGTTCAGCCTCGGTCGCTGGGGTGTGCCGGTCAACCTGGCGGCGTTCTGCTGGCTGGTGTTCGAAAGCATCAACGTGGCCTGGCCACGGGAGTCCCTCGCACCACCCGGCGCCCCATGGTTCCAGGTCTGGGCTGTGATCCTGGTGTTCTCGATTCTCGCGGTACTGGGTCTGATCTACCTGTTCTGGGCCAAGCCGCACCTGCGCACGCTCAATCCCCAGCTGCGCCTGCAATAACCCCCCCTCGTATTGATGTGCAAGGCGCATCCCCCCTGCGCCTTGCCGATCCGGAGTTTCAGATGTCTGCTCTTCACTATTGGAATTACCCCACGGAAATTTTCTGCGGGCCGGGTGCGCTTGAGTCGCTGGCACAACGCAGCACCTTGCTCGGCATGCGCAATCCGTTGCTGGTGACCGATCCCGGCATGCTGGGACTGGAACCCTTCGCGCTGCTCAAGGCTCATCTGACGCAAGCGGACATTGCGTTCAGCGTGTTCAGCGACGTCGCCAGCAACCCGAGCATGGCCGACGTGGCGCACGGCGTTGCCGCGTTCAAGGCGGGCCGGCACGATTCGCTGATCTCCCTGGGCGGTGGCAGTGCAATGGACGCCGCCAAGGGCATCAGCCTCGCCGCCGTCGATGCCCGTGGCCTGGAGCGGTTCGAATGGTCCCAGGTCATGGCGCACTACCCGACCCTCGCGGATTTCCCGCAGTTGGGGCTACCGCCCTTGATCGCCCTGCCGACCACTGCCGGCACCGGCTCGGAACTGGGCCGCGAAGCCGTCCTGACCCAGACAGAACAGAACATCAAACGCGTGATCAGCCACCCGGAATTGCTCCCGGCCACAGTGATTCTCGATCCACTGCTGACTCGCGGCCTTCCGCCAGCCCTGACCGCGGCGACCGGCATGGACGCCCTGACCCATCACATCGAAGCCTTCTGCTCCCCGCTGTATCACCCCATGTCCTCGGGTGTCGCGGTCGAGGGCATTCGCCTGATCCGGCAACACCTGGTCGACGCCTGCGAAGATGGCCAAAACATGGGCGCACGCGAAGGCATGCTGATCGCCTCGGCCATGGCTGCCGTGGCGTTCCAGAAAGGCCTGGGCGGCGTGCATGCCCTCGCCCATCCGCTGGGTGCGCGCTATCACAAGCACCATGGTTTGCTGAACGCGATCCTCCTGCCTTATGTGCTGATCGCCAACCGCGAAACCATCCGCGTGGACATCGGGCGACTGGCCCGTTACCTGGAGCTCGAACAGCCTGATTTCGAGGGTTTTCTGGCGTGGGTACTGGCGCTGCGCAAACGCCTGGGCATTCCCCATTCGCTGAGTGAAATCGGTCTTGATGCAGACGCCGCCGACTGGGTGGGAGAACAAGCCCTGGCCGATATCTCGTCCTCAGACACCAATGCCTGTGCCCTCGACGCCGCCGACTACAGCCAGATTTTCCGCAACGCCGTGCAAGGCGTTCTGCAAGGAGCACGAGCATGATCCCCGCGCATTACATCGATGGCCGCTGGGTGGCTGGCGAAGCCGAAGAGTGCATCACCGTCTACGACCCCGCCCTGGGCCAGCCCTTTGCGGAGTTCATCGGGGCAAGCCCCGCGCAAGTCGACCAGGCCATCGTCGCCGCGCGCCAGGCGCTGACCGGCTGGGGCAACCTCGCTTCGCCGCAACGGGCGGGCTATTTAAGGGGGATTGCCGAGCAGCTGGAGCAACGTCGCGAGACCTTGCTCGCGTTGCAAATGCAAAACAACGGCAAACCCCGTCACGAAGCCGTGGTGGATATCGACGATGCCGTGGCCACGTTTAACTATTACGCAAACCTGGCCGAGGGACTGGACGAGCGGCAGGACCGTGACGTGCCGTTGTCCGTAGCGGGTTTCAATGCCCGAACACGCCTGGAGCCGGTGGGTGTGGTGGGCCTGATCGTGCCGTGGAACTTCCCGTTGGTCACCAGTGCCTGGAAGCTCGCGCCGGCGCTGGCCGCCGGCTGTACGGTGGTGCTCAAGCCTTCGGAAATCACCCCACTGATCGAGCAAGCCTACGGCCACATCGCCGATGCCATCGGCCTTCCGGCAGGCGTGTTGAACATTGTCGGTGGCAAGGCCGAGACCGGTGCAGCGCTGAGCAACCATCCCGGCATCGACAAGCTGTCGTTCACCGGCAGCAACGCCATCGGCAGTCAAGTGATGCGCAGCTCGGCCGCCCATTGCCGCCCCGTCACCCTAGAGCTGGGTGGCAAGTCCGCCATCCTCGTGTTCGACGACTGCGATCTCGACCAAGCGGTTGAATGGATCGTCGCGGGCATCTGCTGGAACGCCGGGCAAATGTGCTCGGCCACCTCGCGCCTGCTGGTACAGGACCGTATCGCTGATGAGTTGATCCCGCGTCTGAAGAGTGCCTTCGAAAAAATTCGGGTCGGCAACCCCCTCACCGGCGAAGTCGACATGGGGCCGCTGACCAGCCAGGCACAATGGGCCAAGGTGACCGAGTACTTCGACATCGCCCACGCCGAAGGCTTGCAGTGCGTGAGCGGTGGCGATGTGCAGCGCGATCCGGGCTGGTTCGTCAACCCGACCCTGTATGCGGACGTGCCGCTGAACAGTCGCCTGTGGAACGAAGAGATCTTTGGCCCGGTGCTCTGTACTCACCGTTTCTCATCGGAAGCAGAGGCCCTGGCGCTGGCCAATGACTGCCGGTTCGGTCTGGTAGCCACAGTCATCAGCACCGATCTGGTCCGGGCTGAACGCGTGGCCAATGCGCTGGAGGTCGGTCACGTCTGGATCAACTCGATACAGGCGGTATTCGTCGAAACCTCCTGGGGCGGCACCAAGGGCAGCGGCATCGGCCGTGAACTCGGGCCGTGGGGCTTGTCGGCCTATCAGTCGGTCAAGCACGTGACCCGCTGCCTTGGCTGACGTGCCTACAAGGCGTGTTCGCTCAGCAGATCATCAATGAAGGCGCGCACCGCTTCGCTTTGCGGATGCCCGACATGGGTGATCATGCTGTGCTGCACTTCATAGCGCAGTGTCTGCGGATGCAGGGCGCGCATTTGCCCGTTCGCCAGCCAGGGCCGGGCGTAATGGGCCGGCAAATACCCCAGGTGCGTCCCGGCCAACACTCCATGGGCCACGGCCTCCATGTGATGCGCCGTGGCCGATGCGCGAAGCGGCGCAACCGGCAATACCTGGTCGGCCGGCAGGAAGCCATGGGTGATCCAGTCACTGGCCTGCATCTGTTCGACACTCGGGTTGTCCACGGTAAAAAGCGGGTGCGTGTGGCCGCAGAAAATGCCGATTTCCTCACGGTACAGCGGCTGATAAGCCAGGGTCGGCAATGGCCGGCTGAAATACGAAATAGCCAGGTCCAGTTGCCCGTCGATCACCGCCAACTCCAGCTCCGTGGGCGAGTTGACGAAGATGTGCAGGTGCATGTCGTGTTCACGCTGATAAAAACGCGCCATGGCGGCATCGATTCGGGCGCTCGGCAACGTCGCGATGTTGTCCGCCAGCCCCAGGTAGAGATCCCCCACCAAACGCCCGGCAAGGTCTTGCGCCTCGTCGCGAAAGGCGTCCACCGCGCCAAACAATGCCGATGATGCCTTGAGGATGCGCTGGCCCTTTTCGGTCAAGCGGAAGCCGCCCTTGCCTCGCTCGCAGATTCGATAACCCAGGCGCTTTTCCAGCCCCGAGATGTGCGTGCTAATGTTGGACTGGCTCATGTTCAGCTCGGCCTGGGCGGCTGTGAATCCGCCGCATTTGACGACAATGGAGAAAATGCGCAGCAGGCGCAGGTCCATGTCTGTTACGTTTCTGAGCACAGGTTTTCCCTACAAGTGACAATGAACAGCGTGGGCCTCGGGGGGACCGCTATTCAACGCCAGGGCCTTGCCAGCGTCAATGCTCGGCCGACCTTCAACACCGACAGGAATTGACCCATGCGCATCGCCTTGCTGTCCGATATCCACTTGTCCGTCAACGCAATACCGTTTCCCGAAGTGGATGCCGATATCGTTGTGCTGGCTGGCGACATTGCCCGGCCGGCCAGGGCCATCGAGTGGGCCAGGGCCTGCCCGGCTCCGATCCTGTACGTGGCCGGCAACCACGAGTTCTATGGCAGCGACCTGGTCTCGACCTACGAGCAGTTGAATAGCTTGTCCCAGGGCACAGGGATTCACATTCTGGAACGCTCGGAACATGTCCACGACGGCGTGCGTTTCCTGGGTTGCACCCTGTGGTCGGACTATCGTCTGTTCGACGATGCGCAGGACCGGGCCCGGGGCATCGACCTGGCGACGCAGCTCGTGCGCGACTTCAGCCACATCAGGATTTCGCCGGACTTTCCCGACCTGTTCACCCCGGCGGTGTCCCAACTGATTTTCTTGCAGACCGTCGCCTGGCTGGATGACTGTTTCAGCCGGGACAGTACGACGCCGACGGTGGTGATTTCCCATTACGCGCCGACCCGGTCGAGCATCAGCCCGATGTTTGCCGGTTCGCCGATCAACTCGAGTTTCGTTTCGGACCTCGAAGAGCGGATCAAGAAGTGGCAACCGGCGCTGTGGCTGCATGGCCATACCCATGGCAGTTTCGACTATCGGGTGGGCAATACCCGCGTGGTTTGCAACCCCCGGGGTTATGCGAAAAATGGCGTGAACGAGAACCCCGAGTTTAACGATGCGCTGGTGATCGAGCTGGATTTGCCCGTCACTTGAAAAAATGGCTGGGCGTTGTCCCGAACTGCTTTTTGAACATGGTGGTGAACGCACTGGGGCTGTCGTAACCCAGCGCTCCCGCCACGTCGATGATTTTCTCACCGACGGCAATGCGCTCCAACGCCAGCAGCAGCCGGGCCTGTTGACGCCACTGGCCGAAGGTCATGCCGGTTTCCTTGTGGAACAGGCGCTGGATGGTCTTGGCATCCAGGTCCAGCCGGTCGCTCCAGTCCGACAGCGTTGAACCATCCCCCGGGTCCTGTTGCAGGGCCGAACAGATCGCCTGAATACGTTGATCCGACGGTTGCGGCAGGTGCAATGGCAAGGTCGGCAGGAGGGTGAGTTCGTCCACGATCAAACGCATGATCCTGGCTTCGCGGGAATCCTCGTCAACCGGCACCGCGATGTTCACGGATGTCTTGATCAACTCGCTCAGCAGCGCCGAAATGCTCACGGCCCTGGTTTCATCCGGCAGCAGCGGGAATTGGTCCGGCCGCACGAAGACGCTGCGCATCTTCAACGCGCCGACGCAGCGTATCGAGTGCACATGCCCGCTGGGCATCCAGATCCCCCGGCTCGGCGGTACTGTCCACTGGTGCAACCCCGAGTGCACGACCATCACGCCCTCGACGGCATAGATCAACTGATGCTTGGCGTGGCTATGGGGTTCGATGAACCAGTTTTCCGGGTAATCGGTCGCGCTGGTGCAGACCGCCCAGGTCACTTCATCCATCTCGACCAGAAAGGTTTCCAGTGGCTTGACCATGATGCCTCTTTTGCGAAAGTAGCTGCCCGAATTGCGCGAGACAGGCAATTTCGCGAAATCTAGCATAGCGCCAGGTAGATGCAATGCCCCTTTTCCCCAGCCTGGATGATGTGCGATGTCCTCAATGACGACCCCTTCCGCTACCGCCGCGGCGGCCAGCCAGACCAGCCCTTTGGTCATGCGTGTGATCGGTGCCTGCGCCCTGGCCCACCTGATCAATGACCTGATCCAGGCCGTGCTGCCTTCGATCTACCCGATGCTCAAGGCCAACTACGGCCTGACCTTCACCCAGGTCGGCCTGATCACATTGACCTTCCAGCTCACCGCTTCGCTGCTGCAACCATGGATTGGCTACCACACAGACCGTCATCCCAAGCCTTGGCTGCTGCCGGCCGGGATGGTCTGCACCTTGGTCGGCATCCTGATGCTGGCCTTTGTCGGCAGCTTCCCGGCGATACTCGTGGCCTCGGCCCTGGTGGGCATCGGCTCCTCGACCTTTCACCCGGAAACCTCACGGGTGGCACGCCTCGCCTCGGGTGGCCGCTTCGGTCTCGCACAGTCGACCTTCCAGGTCGGCGGCAACGCCGGCAGTGCCTTCGGTCCCTTGCTGGCGGCGGCCATCATCATTCCCTACGGTCAAGGCCATGTGGCCTGGTTCGGCCTGTTCGCGGTATTCGCCATCCTGATCCTGTTTGGCCTCAGTCGCTGGTACCGCAGTCACCTCAACCTGTTCAAGCTCAAGCAGGGCAGCCAGGCCACCCACGGTCTGTCGAAAGAACGCGTGACCTTTGCCCTGGTGGTGCTGGCGCTGCTGGTGTTCTCCAAGTATTTCTACATGGCGAGCTTCACCAGTTACTTCACCTTCTATCTGATCGAGAAGTTCGACCTGTCAGTCGCCAGCTCCCAGTTGTACCTGTTCCTGTTTCTCGGCTCGGTTGCAGCGGGAACCTTCTTTGGCGGCCCCATCGGTGACAGGATCGGTCGCAAGAAAGTGATCTGGTTCTCCATCCTCGGCGCAGCCCCCTTCACCCTGGCCCTGCCCTACGTCGATCTGTTCTGGACCGGCGTACTGAGCATGGTCATCGGCTTCATCCTCGCCTCGGCATTCTCCGCCATCGTGGTCTTCGCCCAGGAACTGGTACCGGGCAATGTCGGCATGATCGCGGGTGTGTTCTTCGGGCTGATGTTCGGCTTCGGCGGTATCGGGGCTGCGCTGCTCGGGCACCTGGCGGACCTTCATGGCATCGAGTACGTGTACGCCCTGTGCTCTTATCTGCCGCTGTTGGGAATACTGACGATTTTGCTGCCGTCCACCCAAAACACACGGCCGGTGTAGGAGCTGGCTTGTCGGGTCGCCGCATCGCAGCGAAAGCGGGCTGTCAGTCAATATTGATGTTGACTGTGCCGCCGTCTTCGCTGGCAAGCCAGCTCCCACAGGGGAACTGGTACATCCGAGAAAATCAGGTCGGCTGTCAGGCCGCCTCGCTTGGCTTTTCGCGGTGTTCGCCCCCTCGTGAGGCCGAGTGGAGGTTCTCTGTAGGAGCGATGCTTGCTCGCGAAGAACGCCTGGACAACGCGATCATTCAGGCAGCACGCGTTATCGTTGACGCCCATCGCGAGCAAGCTTCGCTCCTACAGGCTTTTCCAAGTGACCCGCTGTAAAAGCGGAACCCTAGGTGGCCGTTACCGCAGGAATGGATATGTACTCGGTCAACAGCATTCAGGTTTTTTGACTGTGCCGCCGTCTTCGGTGCGGCGATCCGAAAAGCCAGCTCCTACAGGTTCCCGATCACGCTCGCATACACCGATCGATCAATATTGCCGCCGGACAGAATCACACCCACGGTTTTCCCCTCCATGGCATCACGCTCCTGCATGAGTGCCGCCAGGGCCGCCGCACCGGCCCCTTCGGCGAGGTTGTGGGTGTCGGTGTAATACACGCGCATGGCTTCGGCAATCTGCTCCTCGCTGACGGCTACGATCCGCTCCGCAGCCGCCCCGTAGATGGCAAAGGCGTCGGGAATCGGCTTGCGCACGGCCAGGCCGTCGGCAAAGGTATTCGCCGAGGCGGTTTCGCGTATCGCTCCAGCCTCGAACGACAATTTTGCGGCGTCGGCCTCAGTAGACACCACGCCCACCACCCGGGTGTTCAGGCCCAGGGCATCGCGGGCGGCGATCACCGCGCAAATCCCCGAACCACAGCCAATCGGTACGTAGACCGTATGCAGATCCGGTACAGCCTCGAACAGCTCCAGCGCGTACGTGGCCACGCCTTTGACCAATTCGGTGTGGAACGGCGGAACCAGGTACAGGCCATGAATCTGCGCCAGGCGCGCGGCCTCTTCACGGGCTTCATCGAAATCGCGGCCATACTCGACCACTTCGCCACCGAAACCGCGCATGGCCTTGTTCTTTTCGACCGAGTTACCTTCCGGCACGACGATCAACGCCCTCAAGCCCAGCGCCCCGGCCGCCAGTGCCAGGCTCTGGCCATGGTTGCCGCGGGTGGCCGTGACAATCCCCTTGATGCCCGGGTACTCGCGCTTGAGCCAATGCATGAAGGTAATGCCACCGCGCACCTTGAAAGCTCCGGTAGGCGTGTGATTTTCGTGCTTGACCCACACCGTGCAACCCAAGCGCTCGGCCAGCAGCGGCCAGCAATACTGGGCGGTGGCCGGCATGACTTGGTACACGTGGCGAGCGGCTTGTTCGATATCGTCGCGAGTCAGTCTGTGCATGAGTCGTCTCCCTGAAGTGTTGCCCAGTCTAGACACGGGCGCAGCATGTCGGCTTTCAGAAAACTGACCTGACTTTTGCCCGCCCTCTTCACTACTATGGCGTTCATGAGCCATCGAAACCGCCCGCAGCCCTCTCCCCCCTCTGAACCGGTCCGTCGTATCGAGGCAGGACCATGGGCGATCGAATTGTTACCCGGTGCCGCCTACGCGACCCGCTATGTAGCGACCCAGTCGGCCATCGGCTTTGCCTTCGACAGCCAGCGAGGCCTGCACGCCATCGGCAGCGATCGGGTGCAGCCTTTCGATGCCCTGCCCAACGGCCTGGCATTCGTCCCTGTCGGCTGTGACGTGTTGTCCGAATCCCCCAAGGGCGGTGAATACCTGCGGGTGATACGCACCGACGGTGTGCCATTGGCCGGGGATCGTGCCTTCAACAATCGCATCGATCAGCAGGCCATTAGCCTCGCGCTGCGAATGCGCTCCGCGCTGTTGCAGGCCTCAGTCGAGGACGATTGGGAGACTTGGGCACTGGCATTGGCGGAACGGGCGACCGGCAACCAAGCGTTACTGGCGCCGCCGCAAGGCGCTATCACCGGCAAGCGGATGCGCCTGCTCGATGAATTCATTGACGCCGGCCTCGACGGCCCGCTGGGTATACCGGCCATGGCGGGCTTGCTTGGATTGTCCGAAGGCTATTTCATGCGAGCCTTCAAGCACGCGACGGGCAAAAGCCCGCACAGTTACCTGATCGACCGACGCCTCGCCAAGGCCCGCGCCCTGACGCGCGATTCGACAGCCAGCCTGGCAGAAATCGCCCACACCTGCGGCTTCAACTCCCAGGCACACATGGCGACCACCTTCCGCCAGCGCCTCGGAACAAGCCCGGCACAGTTGCGCGGTCTATCGAAGCCCGGCTAATGCATAAAAACACGCGCACCTGTAGGAGCTGGCTTGTCGGATCGCCGCACCGCAGCGAAAGCGGTGGGTCAGTCGACATATTTATCGCCTGAACGGACGCCTTCGCTGGCAAGCCAGCTCCTACAGGAGTACGCGTACCCGCCCCTCAATCAGGTCGGCTCGTAGGCCGCCATCGCTGGCAAGCCTGCTCCCACAGGGGATGGGTGCGCCCGCAAAAGTCAGGCCAGCTCGTAGGCCGTCCTCGCTGCGATGCGGCGACCCGACAAGCCAGCTCCTACAGGGGAATGCGTACTCACCCTCAACCAGGTCGGCTGTCAGGCCGCCTCGCTTTGGCTTTGCGCGGTGTTCGCCCCCTCGTGAGGCCGAGTGGAGGTTCTGCGCAGTGGGCAACCCGGCATGGATGCCGGGTTAGCCGCGCCCGGCCATGGATGGCCGATCGCGGCGGGCCCACGGAGCAGGACCGGAGCGAGGGCATGCCGAGCACTAGCGAGGCACCGAACGAAAGGGGCAAGAGCCCTTGGTTACTTGGGGCTCTTCCAAGTGACCCGCTGTAAAAGCGGAACCCTAGGTGGCCGTTACCGCAGGAATGGATATGTACGCGGTCAACAACATTCAAGTCGGCTGTCAGGCCGCCTTCGCGAGCAGGCTCGCTCCCACAGTTGAATCGGTTTCTCCATAACAATCAGGTCGGCTCGCAGGCCGTCTTCGCTGCGATGCGGCGACCCGACAAGCCAGCTCCTACAGGGGAGTCTGCGAAGAGACCGCTATCGGTTGCCACTCACTGACGCGACGCGCCGCATCGCCCTCGGGGTGGTAGGCATGGCAGGTGCCGATCACCCAGTGCCTGGGCATCTGAAATTCCGGGTCGCTGGCAGCGCGCTGACGCAAGCGTTTCTGTATGACCGGCGCCAAAGTCTGGATGGCAGTGGTAGCCATCGGCCCCAACATTTCGGTGAGATGGGTACAACCCTTCACTCCCCCGACGCGCTCGGCGACACGTTTCTTGAAGCCCGGACCGATGCGCATGCCCACCAACGCCGCATAGGCCTGGTTGACATGACTGCAAACAGGCGTGGGCGCCTGCTCGGATAGGGCAGTGAGATGGCGGATCACCATTTTCAGATCGAGGGTCATGAGGATGCGCATGCCGTGCAGCACGCCGTTGGCGGGAATGGTCCCGTAAGGGAAGTCGGTGTCGACGCCCTTGGTATCGAGCAAGTGGCCTTCGATATCGAAAAGTCCGTCATCGCGTTCGTAGCCGGTGCAAACCACCTGCCGGGTATGCAGCAGGCGTCGTTCGGGATGACTGGCAATGGGCACTGTCATAGTCATGCACTCCAGGATGGCGGAGCGCCGAGGCGCCCCGCCACCGTTTTCAGACGTTGCCCAGACCACCGCCGCAGACCAGTACCTGGCCGCTGACGTAGTCCGATTCCGGGATGCAAAACAGGTACACAGCCCCGGCAGCCTCTTCGGTGTTGCCCGGCCGACCCAGCGGAATCATGCTTCTGGACTGCTCGACGATGGCAGGACTGATGCCCACCTTGATCTCGCGACCTTCAATGTTGATGAAGTGCGGATCGCCTTCCACCGGCTGGGTCTGGCGGGTCTCGATATGACCGAAGGCCACGGCGTTGACGTTGACTTTCATGCGCCCCCATTCCTTGGCCAGGCATTTGGTCATGCCCAGTACACCCGCCTTGGCCGTGGAGTAATTGACCTGGCCCGGGTTGCCGCCAGCGGACGTCGAGGCGATGTTGACCACCTTGCGATTGACCACGCGCCCTTCGGCGGCCTCTTTCTTGGCCATGGCACTGATGATCGGCTGGGCGGCGCGCAGGATGCGGAACGGCGCGGTGATGTGGCAGTCGATGATCGCGTACCACTGTTCATCGCTCATCTTCTGGATCACGTTGTCCCAGGTGTAGCCGGCGTTGTTGACGATGATGTCGATGCCGCCATAGCTGTCGACCGCGGTCTTGACGAAACGCTCGGCGAAGTCGGCCGCCGTCACGCTGCCAACACAGGCGACAGCTTCACCACCGAGGGCGCGGATTTGCGCCACCACTTCTTCGGCGGGACCAGCGTCGAGGTCATTGACCACTACGCGCGCACCATCGCTGGCCAGTTTCAGGGCGACGCTGCGCCCGATGCCACGACCGGAACCGGTCACCAGGGCGACTTTGCCTTCGAGTTTTTTCATGGGGATATTCCTTGTTTTTGTCTGGATTCAGAGGAGTGCCACGGTGGCTTCGCCGACCAGTTTCTCGTCGCCGTATTGATTGACGCAGCGGATCGCCAGGCGTGCGCGTCTTTCACCGTCGACCTCGAAAAGTTCGATGACCTTGCCATGGCAGGTGGGGACGTGCCCCAGTTGGGTAATGCCGGTGAATCGCACCGCCAGGCTGCGGATGTGTGCCTGCGCAACCCACCCGGTCAGCAAGCGACCGAGGTACGCCACCGAAAGCATGCCGTGGGCGAAGACATCGGGCTGGCGGGCCTTGCGGGCGAAGTCCAGATCGATGTGCACCTGGTTGTGATCACCGGAGGCACCCGCATACAACGCCAGCGTGGTGCGATTGATGGCAGGCAATATCAGCGGCGACAGCTCGAAGCCGACCTGCACATCGTGCGACTGAAATGAGTTCATCACGGGCTCCTCAGCGTTGCACGAGAGACGAGCGGATATCAGCGATGTGCTGACCGTCCTGATTGGTGACGCGGGTCTGTTGCACAACAAAAGTCAGCGCCCCGCCCTTTTTCTCGTAGACATCCACCACCCGGGTATCGAAGGTGAGCACGTCGCCGGCATAGGCCAGACCGTGATAGTCGAAGCCCTGTTCGGCATGCAGGATGCGCCCCAGATCGAAACCGAAAACGTCCTGAACGATGTGGTCGCTGTCGCGCCCCTCGGCTTCCAGGCACATCAGGAAACTCGGCGGTACCGGCAAGGACCGGTGCCCGGCGAGTTTCGCGGCGGATTCATCGGTGTACACCGGGTCGGTCTCGCCGATGGCCTTGGCGAAAAAGCGCAGGCGACCCTTTTCAACTTCGCAGCTCGTCACGCCCAACGAGCGCCCGATCAGACTCTTGTCTGCCATGTCACGCAGTCCTGTCAGTCAGTGCCTTCAATCCGGCTCTTCAATCAAAAGAAAGGGCGCGCCCGCAACGGGCGCGCCGTGTCATCAGCCGCGGCCGAAGAGGGTCACGATGCCGGCGCCGCCCAGGCCTAGGTTGTGCTGCAAGGCGTGCTGGAGGTTCTCCACCTGACGCTTGTCGGCCGTGCCGCGCAGTTGATGGGTCAACTCGTAGCATTGGGCAAGACCGGTGGCACCCAGCGGGTGACCTTTGGACAGCAGGCCACCGGACGAATTGACGACCACCTGCCCGCCATAGGTGTTGTCACCGTCCATCACGAATTTTTCGGCGCCGCCTTCCGGACAGAAACCCAAGCCCTCGTAGGTCAGCAGTTCGTTATGGGCGAAGCAGTCGTGCAGCTCGCAGATGCGGATGTCTTCCGGTCCTACGCCGGCCTTTTCATAGACTTCGGTGGCGGCCTGGCGGGTCATGCCGACGCCGACGATGCTGATCAACGAAGGGGGCTCGAAAGCGTCCGGCTGATCGGTCACCAATGCCTGGGCCAGGATGCAGACATCGGTACGCAGCCCGTGCTGTTTGGCGAAGCGTTCGGAAACCACGATGGCCGCGGCACCGCCGCAGGTCGGCGGGCAAGCCATCAAGCGGGTCATGACCCCTGGGAAAATCACCTGGTCGGCCATGACTTCTTCGGTGGTGATCACCTTCTTGAACACCGACAACGGGTTGTTCGCGGCATGGCGGCTGGCCTTGGCGCGAATGGCCGCGAAGGTTTCCATCTTCGTGCCGTATTTCTCCATGTGCTCGCGGCCGGCACCGCCGAAAAACTTCAGGGCGTCCGGCATGTCACGGCCTTCAGGGAAGATCGCGTCGGCCACCTCATGTCCCTTGCCGTACGTGATCGGGCGATCGAGCCAATGGGATTTCAGCGCACCGGGCTGCATCTGCTCGAAGCCGAAAGCCAGCGCGCAATCCACTGCGCCACTCTCCACTGCCTGGCGTGCCAGGAAGAGCGCCGTGGAACCGCTGCCGCAGTTGTTGTTGACGTTGATCACCGGAATACCACTCAGGCCCACTTCGTAGAGCGCCGACTGGCCACTGGTGGAGTCGCCGTAAACATAGCCGGCGTAGGCCTGCTGGACCTTGCGGTAGTCCAGGCCGGCATCCTGCAGTGCCAGGCGGATGGCTTGCGCGCCCATCTCGATGTAAGTACCGCTCTGGCCGGGCTTGGCGAACGGGATCATGCCAACACCGGCAACAAATACTTTCTGCGACATCACTTTCTCCAAGGTCAGTTATCGAGGCCTGTGCCGCTCGCCCCTGCCTGGAGGCGATCGCAGCAAACCGTCTACCGATGGTCACGTAACGAGGAGGCGCTCTCCCCCCTCGGGTGGAGGGGGCATGGCTGAAGTGTTCAGGGAACGCGACGATTGGGGGGGCTCCCCCCCCATACGAGGGGGAGGCTCAAAAGGCGTCGGCGGTAGCGTCTTGTGGCGGTACACCAGAACAACAAGATCAAAGGGGTAACCAACACGTGACTTTCGAAAGACCTATGAGCTCCCGGCGCCAGTGGCCCTCTACCACTTTGCCAATCGAATTGCGCCCTCACCTGCTGGCCCTGGCCGTGGGCCTCGGGACCTGCGCCAGCGCCAATGCCGTCGACTTCCAGATCGGCGAAATCGAAGGTCAGTTCGATTCGTCCCTTTCCGTCGGTGCCAGTTGGGCCGTGCGCGGACCGGACCCAAAATTCATCAACAGCGCCAACACCCTTGGCCTGCGCGGTGAGTCGGCGACCCGCACGGCGGATGACAACCGGCAGAACTTCAAGAAGGGCGAAACCTTTTCGAAGATCTTCAAGGGCGTACATGACCTTGAACTGAAATACGGCGACAGCGGGGTCTTCGTTCGCGGCAAATACTGGTATGACTTCGAACTGATGGATGAGCACCGTCACTTCTACGACATCGACGACTCGGGACGCGATCGCTCGGCCAAGTCGTCCGGCGCCGAGTTCCTCGACGCCTTTGTCTACCACAACTACAACCTGGGCGATCTGCCCGGCAACGTGCGCCTGGGCAAACAGGTGGTGAGCTGGGGCGAGAGCACCTTCATCGGCAACTCGATCAACAGCATCAACCCGGTCGACGTGGCCGCCCTGCGTCGTCCAGGTGCCGAGGTCAAGGAAGGCCTGATTCCGGTGAACATGCTGTATGTCTCCCAGGGTCTTGCCGAGAACGTCACCGCCGAAGCCTTCTACCAATTGGAATGGGCCAACTCGGTGGTCGACAACTGCGGCACCTTCTTCGGTTCCGATCCCCTGCCCCAGGGTTGCAACGACCGCCTGGTATTCGCCGGCCCCGACCTCGCTCCCGGCGTAGCCCACAACACCGCGACCGCCGCACAGATTCTCAGCGGTCAAGTGCTGGACGACGTCTACATGCCGCGCACGAAAGACAACGACCCTCGCAACAGCGGTCAGTTCGGGATTGCCTTGCGTTGGTTCGTACCGGATCTGCACGACACCGAGTTCGGCTTCTATGCCATGAACTACCACAGCCGCAACCCGTACCTGAGCTTCACGCAAACCACCGTCGCGCCAATCACCGCGGCCCAGGTCGGCGCCCTGCCCGCCGCGGCGCGAACGCTGGGTGTGGCGCAGAACCAGTTCGACCGGGTGCGAGCCGCCCGTTACTTCGTCGATTATCCGGAAGATATCCGCCTGTACGGGCTGAGCTTCCAGACCACCCTGGGCGAGACTTCCGTCGGCGGCGAGCTGAGTTACCGGCCGAACATGCCGCTGCAAATCAACACCGCCGACCTGAACCTGGCGGCGATCCAGTCCACCGACACCAACTTCCGCACCCAGACCTCGCCGGTCTTTACTTCCGGTGAAACGGCACAAGCCCTGGGCGGTGACCTTCCCGGCTACAAACGCATGCCGGTGATGCAGGCGCAGGTCACTGCCACGCAATTCTTCGATCAGATCCTGGGCGCCAGCCGCCTGACCCTGGTCGGTGAAGTGGGCTACAACCGCATCAACGGCCTGGGCCCGGCCGACGGCACCGACGTCCGCTTCGGTCGCAGTCCGGTGTTTGGTGCCGGCGAATTCCCCGGCACCCAGAATGCGACCGTCTGCGCCACGGCCACCAACCCGCAGAAAGAGTGCAACAGCCACGGCTTCTACACCACCGACTCCTGGGGCTATCGCGCGCGCGCCAAGCTCGACTACACCAACGTGATCGCCGGCATCAACCTCTCACCGAACCTGGCCTGGTCCCACGATGTGGACGGCTGGGGCCCGAACTTCGAGGAAGGCGCCAAAGCCGTCAGCCTCGGCGTGGATGCCGACTATATGAGCACCTACACCGCGAGTCTGAGCTACACGGACTTCTTCGGTGGCCACTTCAACACCAACACCGACCGGGACTTCGTCTCGCTCAGTTTCGGCGTCAACTTCTGAGTCAGAGGGCATACCCATGAAAGCAAGCATGATCATCACCTCCGGGGCCTTGGCGCTCTCCCTGCTGGCCTCCAGCGTCATGGCCGCCGTCAGCGAGCAGGAAGCGGCTCAACTTGGCACGACCCTGACGCCGCTGGGCGCGCAGAAGGAAGGCAACGCCGACAAAAGCATTCCCGCCTGGGACGGCGGCCTCAAGTCTGGCGCGGCACCCGTCGACGCCAAGGGCTTCCTCGGCGACCCGTTCAAGAACGAGAAACCGCTGTTCACCATCACGGCCGCCAACGCCCAGCAGTACAAGGACAAGCTGACCCCCGGCCAGCTCGCCATGTTCCAGCGCTATCCCGACACCTACAAGATTCCGGTCTATCCGAGCCACCGTACTGCCCAGGTACCCGCGGCCGTTTACGCGGCTGCGAAAAAGAGCGCGCTCAATGTGCAACTGGTCAGTGACGGCACCGGCCTCAGCAACTTTGCCGACTCGCGCTACTACGCCTTCCCGATTCCCAAGAGCGGCGTCGAGGTCTACTGGAACCATGTCACCCGTTTCCGCGGCGAGAACGTCGAGCGCTGGTCGGTCCAGGCCGTACCGCAGGTCAATGGCGACTACACCATCGTCGAGACCCATGACCAGAACAGCTTCCCGCAATACATGGATGGCGTAGACCCGCAGACCGAGAAGAACATCCTCTACTACTACATCTTTGCGGTCGATGCGCCGGCGCGCCTGGCGGGCACCGTGTCCATGGCCCATGAAACCATCGACCAGGTGACAGAGCCACGCAAGGCCTGGACCTACAACGCCGGTCAACGCCGTGTCCGCCGCGCCCCGCAACTGGCGTACGACGCACCGGGCCTGGCCTCGGACGGCATGCGCACGTCCGACAACGCCGACATGATGAACGGCTCCCCGGATCGCTACGACTGGAAGCTGGTCGGCAAGAAGGAGATGTACATTCCCTACAACAACTACAAACTGCAGTCGCCAAGCGTCAAGTACGCAGACATCATCAAGCCCGGCCATATCAACCAGGACCTGACCCGCTACGAACTGCATCGCGTGTGGCACGTACAGGCGACCCTGAAAGCCGGTGAACGGCACATCTACGCCAAGCGCGACATGTACTTCGATGAAGACACCTGGGTACTGTCCGAGGTGGATCATTACGACGGTCGCGGCCAGCTCTGGCGCGTGGGTGAGAACTACACCTACAACAACTATGAAAAAGGCGTGAACGCCCCGGCGGCACAAGGATTCTACGACCTGCTCGCCGGACGCTACATTGTCGCGACCATGAGCAACGAGTCCAAATCCGCCCCGCAATACGGCGCCCGGACCAAACTGGCAGATTTCACACCTGCCGCGTTGCGTAATGCGGGTATTCGCTGACCCCGGGAACAGCGACAAAACAAACGCCCCGCATTGCGGGGCGTTTTGCATTCAGTGACCATCGCAGGCAACCGTGGAAGACCTGCACACCTGTAGGAGCTGGCTTGTCGGGTCGCCGCATCGCAGCGAAAGCGGTGGATCAGTCAACCTATTAATCGTCTGAACGGACGTCTTCGCTGGCAAGCCAGCTCCTACAGTTTGGTCCGGAGTGCATCCACAAAAGCCAGGTCGGCTATCAGGCCGCCTCGCTTTGGCTTTGCGCGGTGTTCGCCCCCTCGAGAGGCCGAGTGGAGGTTCTGCGCAGTGGGCACCTCGGCATGGATGCCGAGGTAGCCGCGCCCGGCCATGGATGGCCGATCGCGGCGGGCCCACGGAGCAGGACCGGAGCGAGGGTATGCCGAGCACTAGCGAGGCACCGAACGAAAGGGGCAAGAGCCCTTTGGTTACTTTGGGGCTTTTCCAAAGTGACCCGCTGTAAAAGCGGAACCCTAGGTGGCCGTGGCCGCAGGAATGGATATGTATGCGGTCAACAACATTCAGGTCGGCTAGCAGGCCGTCTTCGCTGGCAAATACCCCAAAAGTCCTGTGGGAGCGAGCCTGCTCGCGAAGACGGTGGCACAGTCAACGTTGCTGTCAACTGATCCACCGCCTTCGCGAGCAGGTTCGCTCCCACAGGGGAGGATGTTTTATGGCCTACTCGAAAACAACCTTGCTGCGACTGGCGTCCCAAGCCTCGATCTGCCCTTGATAACGCTCTTCAATCAGACTGCGACGAATCTTCAAGGTCGGCGTCAGCAGCGCATTCGCGACAGTCCAGGGCTCGGCGACAACCACCAGGCACCCCAATTGCTCATGGGACTCGAACTGTGCATTGACCTCTGCCAGGAACACTTCAAGCTCAGTACCCACCTGGTCACGCCCCTCGGCCGTGGCCAGGGCAGCGCGGGTATCGGGCGACACGTTGATCAAGGCCAGCGGTTGTGCCAGTCCGACGCCGGTGACGCAGGACGCCTCGACACGCGGATGATTACCCAGTTTGGCCTCGATCGGCACCGGCGCGACGTACTTGCCCTTGGCCGTCTTGAACAGCTCCTTGACCCGCCCGGTGATGCGCAGCCGTCCCTGCTCATCCAGTTCGCCACGGTCACCGGTACAGAACAGGCCGTCGGCGGTATAGCTCTGGGCGGTCAACTCGGGTCGCTTGTAATAGCCCAGCATCTGCGCCGGACTCTTCACCAGAATTTCGTTGTCGTTACCGATACGGCATTCGACACCCGGTATTGCCGCCCCCACATAACCGACACGCACCTGCCCCGGCAGGCTGAAATGCGATGTGCCGAAGTTCTCCGACATGCCATAGCCTTCCAGTAACTCAAGACCCAGCTCGCGATACCACTCCATCACCTTGACCGGCAACGGCGCCGACCCGGACAGGCCCGTGTGTACCTGGTCCAGTCCCAGGGCCGAGAGGATCTGCGACTTCATCAGTTTGCCTTCCACCGGATCGGCGAAAGCGGCAGCCTGGCTGGCAGGGTCGATCCGTTCGTTGATGCCCTGATAGAACTTGCCCCACAACCGCGGCATGGACAGGAAGATCGTAGGACGTGCACGTCGCAGGTCGTCGCTGAAGGTGTCCAGCCCCAGGTTGAAGAACACCCGGCAACCACTGTAGAGCGACACCGCCTCCACCACCGCTCGTTCGGCGGTATGGGCAAGCGGCAAGTAGGACAGCAAACGGTCACGGTTGCTGGTGCCCCGGCCGTTGTCATACATGCAGCCGGTCACCGCCGGTGCGTTGTACATGGCGGCGAAGCTGTGCATCACCCCCTTGGGATCGCCGGTACTGCCGGAGGTGTAGATGATGGTGGCAAGTTCTTCGGGCGCCGGTTCGAGCACCCTTTGCAGCGGCGCGGTATGGGCGATGATTCGCTCCCAGGACTCGCCCTTGCCGCAGCCGGACATGGGTAAGTCAATCAACGGCAGGCCGGTTGGAATCGAAGCGCAAACCGCATTCCAGCCAGCCGCGTCGCCCTCCAGGCGACCGACGAACAGCAGCCGTATTTCGGCATGCTCCAACACGTAGCGCACCGTGTCGCTGTTGGCGGTCGTGTACAGCGGGACACTGACGTGCCCGGCCATCCAGATCGCCAGGTCCGCGATGATCCAGTGCGCGGTGTTCTTGCCGAAGATGCCGATAGACGATTTCGCGGGCAGTTCGAGGGTCCGCAGGTGAGCGGCCATGCGCCGCGCCTGGTCGCCCACTTCACGCCAGCTGTAGTCTTGCACGCTGCCATCGGGCAGGGGTTGGGTCAGGTAGATTGAATCAGGTGTGTTGAGCTCCCAGTGAAGGAAGCGATGCAACAGGGTTGAATTCTTGTTGTTATTCATGGCTGCTCCTGCATCTGAAGGATGGTGTTCCACCCATTGAAATTGTTCTGTTGCGCCAGTCGCAGCGCGCATTCGCCGCCCGGTTCAATCGCGCTGATATAGGGTGGTCGTCACCGTGCCATCGGCACCTGTCTGATGTTGAAGGGCCAGTTGCGCATCGGCGACCTGGCGTCGGCCGGCACTCCCGCGCAGCTGTTGCACCAGTTCGATACACTGCGCCAGAGCGCTCGCCGCCGACGCCTGACCCAAGGCAAGCAAACCACCGGAAGGATTGACGACCAAGTTGCCACCCGCCGTATTGTCGCCATCTTCGACCATCTTTTCACCGCAGCCTTCCGGGCAGAAACCCAGTGCTTCGTAAAGCAGCAACTCGCTGACGGTACTGGCGTCGTGCAGCTCGCACACGGCCACCTCTTGCGGCCCCCTGCCCGCTTGCTCATACAACTCGCGGGCGGCGGCGACGTTGACGTCATAGT
Organism: Pseudomonas sp. WPR_5_2; assembly: GCF_003634475.1. Classification (NCBI taxonomy): domain Bacteria; kingdom Pseudomonadati; phylum Pseudomonadota; class Gammaproteobacteria; order Pseudomonadales; family Pseudomonadaceae; genus Pseudomonas; species Pseudomonas sp. WPR_5_2. The sequence continues at coordinate 1,202,973 of NZ_RBLA01000001.1, forward strand.
CTACGCCAGCGAAGCTCGAAACCCGATCCAGGCCGCTCACCTGCTGCGGTGAAACGCAGGCCTGGGCGGCAATGCGCACCCTCGGGCCGCTGCAGTGGCGCCTGGCAAACTCACCGGAGCACAGCAAGACCGCCGAGACGCCCGAGCTGCCCCAGGCAAACTGAGGATGCGTGAGCGGTTCGGCGATCGATTGCGCCGCCAGCACCTGCTCCAGGCTCAGCGTGCGGTTGAACGCCGCCATCGGATTGAGCGCGGCATGCTGGCGCGCCTTGACGGCGATCATGGCGAAGGTCTCTGGCCGGGCCTGGTAACGCACCATGTAGTCCCGCGCAGTGGTGCCCAACTGTTCGAAGAAAGGGCCCGGCGCCACGGGCGCACTCTGAACGCCCAGCACCAGGATGCTTTCGGCCTGCCCCAGGGTGATGGCCTGACAAGCCCGGGCAAGCAAGGCACTGCCATCGACGCCACCCTCCGGAAAGTGACAGAGGGGGGCTTGCCCCAACCCTACTCGTTGCAAAGCACGCTGCAAGGTCACGCCATCCATCATGCACGAGACGGCATAGACGGTCGCGATGTTGCTCGCGGACAAGCTGGCATCGCTGAGTGCCTGTCGTATCGTACCGCTGACCGGAACCGCCGGATCGGGTCCCAGCGTGGTCGTACGCAAAGGCGACATCCCTACGCCAATCACATTGACGCAACGTTGCATCGTGCTCTCCTGAAATAAAAAAGCTGCCGCTTCCAGCTCAGGAAAGCGGCAGATGCCCAAGGGATCAGGCCGGGACGGACTCGAACAATTCGACCGCGCCGTTTTTCAATACAACAACGTCTCGCTCCACAGCGCGCATCTCGACCACGATGCGTGTAGGGGACTCTCGCCACATGCGGGTTTCCAGGGTATCGCCGGGCATCACGATGGACGCGAAACGCGCGCGAACGCTCTTGAACAGGCGCGAGTCGTTGCCGCAGAACGCCTTGATCACATGGCGACCCAGATAGCCGAAGGTGCACAGACCGTGCAGGAACGGTTTCTCGTAGCCGGCCCTGGCGGCGTAGTCCGGATCGATGTGCATCGGGTTCCAGTCGCCGCACAGGCGGTACAGCAGCGCCTGGTTGATTTCGGTCTTGTCAGCCAGCACCGCGTCGGGCTGACGATCCGGCGCCACGTTGATTTCTTCGCTGGCCACACGCTGCAAGCCTGCACCCGGTACGCCCGGGTAGAAGCCGGTGACTTCGTTGTAGAACAGCGGCGTGCCGTGTTCGTCGGTGGTCTCGATGGCCAGGATGGTGACGGTGCTCTTGCCTTTGTCGATGGCCGACTTCAAGCGCATGGTGTGCTTGAGCTTGGCCTTGGGCGGCAATGGGCGATACATCACGGTGTATTGCTCGCCGTGCAGGCCCTTGGCGAATGGCACGTTGAGGCCTTCGAGCTGTGGCTCGCCGGACTTGGCGGCACGCAGGAACACTTCGGTCGCCGGCAACACGGCCATGGTCGGCAGGACACGGAACTCGTCGCCGAGGAACTCGTTGACGTACTTCAACTCGTCGCGGTCCAGCGGGTCCTTGGCGGCGCCGACAGCCAATGCATAGAGCGCGGCATCGTTCTGGTCGTATTCGGTTTCCAGATGGGAGACGGCGTTGGCCGCCACTTCCATATCGATGAATGCATTCCCGCCCTTGGCCGGCGATTCCATGCGCGTGAACAGCTCCTTGAAGCTATCGCCGCCATCGGCGTGATAAACGCTGTGCTCGTCGAACCGGGTAATGCGTTCCCAGTTATCGCGAACCAGTTCCGGGCTCAAGGTATTGGTGTGCAGATGACGACCCTGGGAACGCTCCCAACGGTATTTGGCATGGAAACCGCCGCCCACTTCGAACAGGCTGCCGGTGTCCTGGCATTCCTCGCTGCACAGCCAACCCACCAGCGGCGCGCAGTCTTCCACTTTCAGCTTGTCGTGAAGCTCCTGGGGGAAAATGCCGCTGGCGATTACCATGCGCGAGGCGGCGATCGGGGCGATGGTGTTGACCCGGATGTTCTTGCTCGCGCCTTCGATGGCCAGCGAGTTGGCAAAGCCGATCAGGCCCGACTTGGCCGTGGAATAGTTGCACTGGCCGAAGTTGCCGAAGATACCGGCACCGGACGCGGTCATCACGATGCGGCCGTAGCCTTTGTCGCGCATGATCGGCCACACGGCGTGGGTCAGGCGGAAGGCGCCCTTGACGTGGACTTCCTGAATCAGGTCCCACTGCTCCTCAGTCATCTTGTGGAACGAACTGTCGCGCAAGACGCCGGCGTTGTTGATCAGAATGTCGACCGTGCCGAACACCTCGAGCGCGGTGGCGACGATTTTCTCGCCCTCGGTCACCGAGTTGTAGTCGGCGACAGCTTCGCCGCCCATGGCGCGGATTTCCGCCACCACGGCATCGGCGGCAGAACTCGAGCTGCCCAGGCCTTCGGTGCTGACACCCAGGTCATTGACCACGACCCTGGCGCCTCGGGAACCCAGCAGCAAGGCGTGGGCGCGTCCCAGGCCGTTGCCGGCGCCGGTAACGATGGCGACTTTGCCGTCAAAACGAATTTCTTGAGACACGTTTGCTCTCCTATGATCGCGCTCACAACGTGCGAGCGATGATTTCCTTCATGATTTCGTTGGTCCCGCCCCAGATCCGGTTGCCACGGGTGTCCAGGTACAGCTTGGCAATCGGGTATTCGGTCATGTAGCCGTTGCCGCCATGCAGTTGCAGGCAGGCATCGACCACCCGGCTGCTGAGTTCGGCGGTCCAGTACTTGGCCACCGCGGCCGCTTCGGCCGTCAGTTCACCGCGCAGCAACAAGGCCATGCAGCTGTCGACCCATGAGCGGCCGATCTGGATTTCGGTCTTGAGTTGCGCCAGGGTGAAACGCGAGTTCTGGAAGTCGAGCACCGGTTTGCCGAACACGATGCGCGTGCGGGTGTATTCGAGGGTGTGATCCAGCGCCGCCTCGGCCTGGGCCTGGAAACCGGCGGCACCGATGATGCGTTCCCACGCCAGGTCGTGCATGAGCTGATAGAAGCCCTGCCCTTGCACGCCACCGAGCACGTTCGCGGCCGGCACGCGGCAATCGTCGAAGAACAACATGCTGGTGTCCTGGGCATGCAGGCCGATCTTTTCCAGCGGCTGGGAACGACTGAACCCTTCGCGCTCTTTCTCGACAATAATCAGCGAGATGTCCTGGGCACCCTTGCCGCTGCTGCCGGTCTTGCAGACCACAACCGCGAGGTCGCAGGACGATCCGTTGGAGATGAACGTCTTCGAGCCGTTCAGCACGTACTCGTCGCCGTCGAGCGTCGCACGGGTGCGCACGGCTTGCAGGTCCGATCCGGTATTGGGCTCGGTCATGGCGATGGCGCCCACCGCCTCGCCGGCGATCATTCTCGGCAGCCAGGTCCGCTTCTGCGCCTCGGTGCCGTAATTGAGGATGTAGAACGCCACCAGGCCGTGCACGCCGAAGCCGATCAGGCCCGAGGCCCCGACCCGCATGAATTCTTCGGCGAACACCATGTCGAACAGGCGGTCGGCGCCGGGGCCGCCATACTCCTCCGGCATGGAGGGCAGTAACATGCCCAGCTCACCGGCCTTGCGCCACACTTCACGGGGCACGCACTTGTCCTTCTCCCACTGGGCGTGGAAGGGTGCGACTTCCTGTTCCATGAAGCGGCGGCAGGCGCGGCGAAACTCATCGTGCTCGGTACTGAACAAGGTACGGGGGATCAAATATTCCATGGGAATTTCTCTTTATCCTGAGTCTGCAACCGGGATCAGAGCGTGCGCCCGACCAGATCTTTCATGATGTCGTTGGCGCCGCCGGCGATGCGCAGGACGCGGTGATCGAGGTAGTGACGGGCCACCGGGTACTCGAGCATGTAGCCGTTGCCGCCGTGCAGCTGGACGCACTCGTCCACGACCTTGGTGTAGAGGTCCGAGCACCATAATTTGGCGGCGGCGGCCGCCTCGGGGCTGAGGGTCCCGGCCAGGCACTGCTCCATGCAGCGGTCGACGTAGTTCTGCGACACCGCCAATTGCATCTTCAGGTCGGCCAATTTGAAGCGGGTGTTCTGGAAGGCGAAGATCGGCTTGCCGAACACGGTGCGACCCTTGGTGTATTCAAGTGTGCTTTCAAGCACGGCCTCGGCACCGGCGACGCTGCTGATGGCGATCGACAACCGCTCCCAGGCCAATTCCTTCATCAGTTGGAAGAAGCCTTTCCCGGCCTCGCCGCCCAGCAGGTTTTCCTTCGGCACCCGGACGTTTTCGAAGAACAGCATGGTGGTGTCCTGGGCGTGCAAACCCACCTTGCGCAAGGGTTTGGACCGACTGAAACCGGCACGGTCGGCTTCGACCAGGATCAGCGAGATGTCCTGGGCGCCCTTGCCCGAGTTGCCGGTCTTGGCGACCACCACCACGACATCGCAATTGGTGCCGTTGGAGATGAAAGTCTTGGCGCCATTGATGACGTATTCATCACCGTCCAGCACGGCGCGGGTCTTGACCGCCTGCAGGTCGGAGCCGGTGTCGGGCTCGGTCATGGCCACTGCGCCAATGGCCTCGCCGGCTGCCATCTTCGGCAGCCACGCCTGCTTTTGCTGCTCACTGCCGAAATTCACCAGATAGCCGGCAACGATGTCATGCACCCCGAAACCGATCAGGCCGGAAGCCTGGCCCGCCCGGTAGATTTCCTCGGTCGCAATCATCGAAAAAAGGCGATCCAGCCCCAGCCCGCCATAGGCCTGCGGCGTGGTCGCATTGAGCATGCCCAGCGCGCCGGCCCGCTCCCAGATTGACCGGGGAACCCGATGGTCTGCTTCCCACTCTTCGAGGCAGGGAGCACATTCCTGAGCCAGGAAGCGCCGCACGCTGCGGCGAAACTCCTCGTGCTCTTGATCAAACAGGCTGCGCGCAATCATGGGGTGGTTCTCTCCTCAAATCATCGTTCTGCCACCTATCCAGGGGCTATGGATCGATCATAGGAGGAGGTATCGGCGATCCGCCCCCTCGGGGAGGGGGGGATTTGTGCATTCGAAAATCAAGGTTTGCTTCTAATGCGGGCCAGGCAAGCGCAACATTGAATGGCTTCCACACCACAAAGGCTACGGGCAGCGGCGACTACTCACGCCGATCAATCTGATCCAGCATCCAGACCGCGAGAATCGAGCAAGCAACTGTCGATTTTGTCTTCGACATCACAGGGTTGAAAACCGCTTGCGATAATCACTCGGACCGACCCCGAGACGCCGCACGAATGCCCTTCTGAAACCATCCGTATTGGCATAGCCGACGATATCGGCCAAGCGCTTGAGTGACACGTCCGAATCTTCGATCAGCCGCCTGGCGGCATCGATACGGGCAAGCTCGACAAACTCGGCCGGGGTCGAGCCGGCTTCCGCCTTGAAGGTGCGGGCAAAGTTCCGTTCGCTCATGCCTGCGCGAGCGGCCAGGGTGGGGACGCTCAGGTCGGACTTGAGGTGCTGCAAGACATAGTCCTGCACATCCCTGATCACACTGCGTTCGGCTGTCTGTGCGGCCAATTGCGCGCTGAACTGCGATTGCCCGCCAGGTCGCTTGAAGAACATCACCATTTCACGCGCGACACTGAGCGCCAGTTCCCTGCCGTGATCCTCTTCGACCAGCGCCAAAGCCAGGTCCATGCCTGCGGTGACTCCCGCCGAGGTGTAGATGTTGCCGTCCCTGATGAAGATGCTATCGGGTTCGACGCAGGTTTGCGGATGTTCCCTGGCGAGTTTCGCGCTGGAATTCCAGTGCGTTGTCACACGGCGCCCGTCGAGCAGGCCGGCGGCAGCCAGCAGGAATGCGCCGCTACACACCGAGCCGATGCGACGCACGGATTTGGCCTGCCGGCGCAACCACTCCTGTAGCGCAGGGTTCATGGCGATTTCGTCGATGTGCGGGCTGCCGGCCACGAGCAACGTATCAATCCGGCCTTTATAGGTCTCGAAGGTCTCATCCACGCCGAGTTTCAAACCACTTGAGCCTTTGATCATCCCCTTGTCGGTACCGATGACTTCGACCCGGTAGGCGCGTGGATTCCCCAGTTGCCTGGCTGCTTCGGCGAACACATCGGCGGGTCCGACAACGTCAAGCAGTTGCACGCGGGGGAATGCCAGGAGGGTTATGCGCATGATGTCTGTCCTCGTCGAATCATTGGCTGAATACGTCGCCATGTGACTATTTCAGCCAAACCCATTTTCGGCTGAAAATAGCTCCAACAGCAAATTCAGTCAAACGGGAGACTGCCATGAACAACGCATACACCCCCTCCGTCGCAGCGGCACAATCGGTACCCAACAGCACGACTTCAATCAAAAACCTGCCGATCAATCTGTTCGGTTCAGTCATGGGTCTGGCCGGTCTGGGACTGGCCTGGCGCCTGAGTGGTCAGTATTTCGGTGTAGGCGGCGCGTTGGGTGAGGCGATTGGCGCGCTGGCCGGCCTGATATTCGTATTGTTGACCCTCGGTTATCTGAGTAAATGGGTGAAACACCCTGCTGCGGTAAAAGCCGAGTTCAACCATCCGATCGCCAGCAACTTTTTTGGCACCGTCACCATCGCACTGTTGCTGCTGTCGGCCGTGGCGGCACCCCACAGCGAATGGCTCGGGCAGGCGCTCTGGATACTGGGCAGCGCACTGACGGTGTTGCTCGCAGGTCTTGTGGCTTCCCGCCTGTTGTCGGGCAATCAGGATTCATTGAATGCCGTACCTGCGTGGCTGATTCCAGGTGTTGCCACCCTCGATATCGCGGTAACCGGCGCGCACATGCCCATGCCATGGGCGGCGGAGTTCAACCTGTTTGCCCTCGCCGTGGGTGCGGTACTGGCGCTGGTTTTCTTCACCCGGATCTTTTCGCGGGTGGTGCATGAAGCCCCTCTGGCCAAAGGCATGGTGCCCTCGTTGATGGTCCTGATTGCACCGTTTGAAGTAGGTTTTCTGGCGTACACCAACGTGTTCGGCGAAATCGACCGATTTGCCAGTGTGTTGTTCTACTTCGGCCTGTTCCTGTTCGTGGTGTTGAGCTTCAAAGTGTTCCGTCGCGATGTGCCTTTTGCCCCTTCGTGGTGGGCAATCAGCTTCCCCATCGCAGCCCTGAGTAATGCGGCACTGAAATATGCACATGCCCAGGACAACACCTTGCTGATGGTTATCGCTGCGGTGATTTTGCTGTTCCTCACCGTGGCACTGACCGTGTTGCTGGTGAAAACCCTGATCAGCCTGTTCAGCGGAAAACTGTTGGCCAACTGACCGTTTACCTCCCTTTGGCGAGCCCTCACCGGCTCGCTTTTTTTTTGCCCATACAGGTTTCATCCAATGACTTACAACACATCGTGGTTACTGCTGATCGTTGCCGGCTTCCTGGAGATTTTCTTTGCGGTCGGGTTGAAATCTGCAAACGGCCTGGAACGGCCCTGGCTGCTGGTCGGCACGGTCTTCGTGTTGGCCGGCAGTTTGTGCTTGTTGACACTGGCGTTGCGGGTGCTGCCTGTAGGAACTGCCTATGCGGTCTGGACCGGAATCGGCGCCGCCGGCACAGCCATCGTCGGAATGTATTGGCTGGGCGACGCGGTATCGGTCTGGAAATTGTTCTGGATCGGTCTGATCCTGTTGAGTGTCGCCGGGCTGCGCTGGGTGGCCTGAACCGTGAGCCATTGAGGCGAAAGGTCAGGTGCAGCCTTGAGGTTCCGTGGATCCGGTTTCGAGTATTTGCGCGGTGATGCCATGCGTCGGGCGATACAGGTCGAACGGCGCGCTATTCTTGATCTGGGTAGCTGAACGCTCACACCGAAGGAGGTCATCCGTCTATGCACTGTGTCTTTTTCGAAATCCGCTGCGGTTTGACCTGATGCAAGAGGACAAGTCGATCCGCGCCGTCACGACACCCTGAAAAGGAGGCACCAGCATGAGCACCTTGAAGCTTCACCCTGCACTGGACAACGGTATCCAACCCGCCGCCGCGAATTTCACGGGTGGCACCCTGCAATGCCTGTGTGCGACTGACAAGGTCGAGGTCAGGATCGACGCACAAACCCTGCATAACCACGCATGCGGCTGCAGCAAATGCTGGAAACCGCAAAACGCGACATTCGCCGTCATCGCCGTGGTACCCCGGGATAAGGTCAGCGTCACGGCCCACGGCGAAAAACTGGCGATCGTCGACGAAACCGCCACCATCCAGCGCCACGCCTGCAAACAGTGCCACGCCCATCTCTTCGGGCGCATCGAGAACAAGGACCATGCGTTTTATGGCCTGGACTTCGTCCACACCGAGCTCTCCCCCCAGAAAGGATGGGCTGCGCCAGGCTTTGCGGCGTTCGTGTCCTCCATCATTGAAACCGGCACACCGCCCGCGCAAATGAAGGCGATCCGCGAGCGCCTGCGCTCGCTCGGCCTGGAACCCTATGACTGCCTGTCCCCGGACTTGATGGACGCAATGGCGACTCATGTCGCCAAACAGAAAGGCCTGCTCCCCGCCGCCTGATCGAACGGCCGCCGCGGTTGCTTCACTGGACCGCGGCCCCGGTTCACCTTCAACCTTGGACTCGCGCACTTCAACTCATGCCGATTGCCTGCGCCAGGTCCCGGGTGATGTGCCGAACTGGCGCTTGAAGGCGCGACTGAACGCGGCTTCGGATTCATAGCCCACGGCAAAGCCGATTTGCGCCACATTGCCGCGGCCTTCGCGCAGGTGTTGAGCCGCCACGTGCATACGCCAGAGCGTCAGGTATTGCATCGGGGGTTGTCCGACCAATGTCGTGAATCGCTCTGCGAAAACCGAGCGCGACATGCCTACCTCAAGTGCCAGGGCTTCGGCCGTCCAGCCCTCGGTTGGACGCGCATGGAGCAGCGCCAATGCGCGCCCGATATGTGGGTCCCGCAAACCCGCCAGCCACCCGCGCTGTTCGGCGGGAAGGTTCGCGACATACTGGCTGACGGCCTCGACAAACAGCAGTTCGGACAGTTTGGCGATGACCGTGGTCGAGCCAACCCGCCCCGCCGCGATCTCACTGACAGCGAAACGGAATGAGCTTTCGATCCAGGCGCCCGAAGCCGTCGCGCGTACATCCAGCTTCAATAAGGAGGGCAGCGACGACAGCAACGGACTGAAGGGTGTTTCAGAGCCGAGGAAACCACACAACAACTGCGTGGCCTCGCCGTCCCCGCCGTACTTGATGCGTGAAATGCCGCCGACTTCCGGCGGCTGGATAACGTCGCGCGCATGCATGGGTGCAACGCTCAGGTCACTGCCAAACGTATGAACATCGTTGCGGGGCAGCAGTATGAGTTCGCCTGCCCGCACGTCAACAGTCGCACCCTCGTCGATTCGCAATTGCATGTGCCCTGCGGCGACGAAATGCGAGGCAATGATATGTCGGGGTGTCGCCAGGAACGGTTTGCAATCGTCCGCAGAGAGCTTTCCGTTGATGCACCAGGGCGCAGTGAGCTCCGCCTCGAGAAAGACCCCTCCCGACAGCCGAATCACACGCAAGACATCAGACAGCGCATCCAGCAATTTGCCAGCCCTCCTTTCCGGAGTCCGGAGCATGTAATCAGGCGGCCCGGTCATTCGCTGCCTGAACCGCGAGGCCTAGATTAGCACCAACGTGGACTCAGTGATCGAGACGCTCCCCAGAGGCTTGCCCCAGGGTCATTGGTTCCGACGTCAGCCGTCATGGCCCCATTACAACGCGAACTGGGAAGCAGGAGATCGATATGAACACAGTCGCCAACATACCCGGCCCGGATTCGGGCAACGCCGCCCGCTATGCTCAAATGGTCAGATCATCGAAGAAAGCCGAATGGCAGATCGATCGCGATTTGCTGCAGGACAGGCACTTCGACTTCTCGCGCAAATTCTTGCCCGACGGACTGTCGCGGGTCGACCGCCTGACTTTTCTCGCCGCGGATGAGGCGCGCCTGCTCAGCCAGATCCAGGGCCGGACCTATGCGTACATCTTCGGTCTGGTCGAGCGCTTTATCAGTGCCAAAATGCTCGATCAGGGTCGGGCCCATGTGTTTGACGATCAGCTCGCACTCGAAGCGCTGGTGCGCTTTTCCAACGACGAAATCAAGCACCAGGAGCTGTTCCGGCGCATGGAGACGATGATGTCTGCGCAATTGCCAGCGGGTTATCGTCAGGTTGCCGATCCAAACGATGTAGCGCGTGCGGTACTGGCGGCCAGTTCCTGGTCGGTGCTGGCACTGACCTGCCATATCGAACTGTTTGTTCAGTCGCACTACACGCAAAGCATCGCCCCGCACGAGGAGTTGTGCCCACTGTTCAAGGACGTCTTCAAATTTCACTGGAAGGATGAAAGCCGGCACGTCGTACTCGATGAACTGGAGTGGAAGGCCGAGCACGCGAAACTTTCGCCGGCCGAGCATGACCAGGCGGTGGACGACCTGATTGCGCTGGTGGCAGCCGTCGACGCCATCCTGCAGGCACAATCGGCAGCCGACACCGACTACTTCATTCGAAACGTTTCACCATCGTTCGGTGTCGATGAGACCGCGCAAATCAAAGCCTGCGTGCTGGGCGCCTACCGCTGGCAATACATTATCTCGGGCGTGCAGCATCCCCACTTTGGCCGGCTGCTGACGCGCATGACTACGCCGGCACAGATGTCCAGGATTCAGACTGCGCTGGCACCGATCATGGGCCATTGATCGAGGGCCCGGCCGACTCGGGTCGGCCGGGCGGCTATGAGATGACGCACTGACGTAGAGGATGGCGGCCATGACGACACCGATGTGGATGTTGCTTGGATTTGCGACCTGGACCTTGCTGCTGTTGATGGCAACCGTCGGGGTCTATCGTTGGGGCAGAATCCTGTTCTCGAATGTGCCGATTGCCTCGTTCCGAAGCGATCAGCCCGAAGGCGAGGACTGGTATCGGCGCGGGACGCGAGCACACGCGAACTGTGTGGAAAACCTGCCGGTGTTTGCCGCCATCGTGTTGGTGATTTCGGTCCTTGGGATAGACGGCCCTGCAGTGAACGACTTGTCCATCGTCGTCCTGATCGCACGCGTGTGCCAGTCTCTGGTCCACGTGTCCCATGTGCAAACCGATGGGTTCGTGGCGGTTCGGTTCAGCTTCTTTTGCGTTCAGCTGGTCTGCTTTCTCGCGCTCATTGTTATAGCCGCCATTCATGGCGCATAAAAACTGGCCGCCTCAACAGCCTGCTCAAGGCGCACCAAAGCGGACCAGCGCAGCCTCGATAAATCGTCGCAACTTGGCCGTTCGCTGACGATTGGCGGTGTACAGCAAATGCATTGGCCGGCCAGGTGCCTGGTAATCAGCCAGCACGCGAACCAACTCGCCGCTGCGCAATGCCGGCTCCAGAAAGTCTTGCGGGCCGAGGACTATTCCGAATCCGTCCAGAGCTGCCGACAGCAGTGCCTTGCTTTCGTTGACCTGCAATCGACTGCCGACTTGTACCCGTTCGACCGCAGAGCCTTTGCAGAATACCCATTCACGGTCGGCCGGCCTGGACCAATAGGCATACCCCAGGCACTCATGGTGCTTCAGATCACCCGGTATTTGCGGCACTCCGCGTTCGGCCAGATAGCCCGGCGCCGCACAGGCCACCAATCGATAAGGCGCCAGGGGCCTGGCGGTCAAACTGGAAGTGGCCAAGGGGCCAATCCTGAACGTTACTTCGTAACCCTCTTCCACCAGATCGACGAAGCGATCGGTCAGATGCAGATCGATTTCGACCTCCGGGTGTTGGCGCAAAAACTCCGTGACAAAGGGCATTAGGCTATAGGAGCCGAAGGTGACGGGTGCGCTGATTTTCAGTTTCCCGCGCGGGGTGTCGCTCATGATCTGCGCAAGGGAGTCGGCCGCCTGAGCCTCGCTCAAAATGTGCTTGCAGCGTTCGTAGTAGGCACTGCCCAATTCAGTCAGGCTCTGGCGCCGGGTGGTGCGGTTCAAGAGGCGCGCGCCTAGCCGCTGTTCAAGCGCGGCGACATGCTTGGCCACCATCTGCGGCGACAGGCCCAATCGCTCGGCGGCGCTGGCATAGGAGCCGGACTCCGCCGCCATCACAAACGCGCCCATGCTCGTCAGTCGATCCATCATTCAACACTCCTGGTAACGAGACTAAGTAACGGATGATTATTTATCTCCCATTGGTTGGCAATCATCATGATTGCTACTGACCAACCAGCGGAGCAAGGACATGAGAATCGGCATTATCGGGGCAGGCTTCATTGCACGTGCAGTGGCGCAATTGGCCATCGCGGCGGGACACCAGGCGATGCTCAGCAATTCGCGTGGGCCACGGACCATGAGCAGTGTGCTCAGCGGCATTCCTGGCAGTCAGGTCGGCACTGTGGAGGACGCGGCACAATTTGGCGAAATGGTACTGGTGGCCATTCCGCTTGAGCATTACCGCAGCGTGCCGGCCCAGTGGCTGGAGGGCAAAACCGTGCTGGATGCCAACAACTACTACCCTGAACGCGACGGTCACATTGAGGCTCTCGACCGATTCGAAACCACCACCAGCCGCCTGCTCGCCGAGCACCTGCCCCACTCCAGCGTGGTCAAGGTGTTCAACGCAATCCTCGCCCAGGACCTGATACAGGACGCGCGCCCCAAAGCGGCGCCCGACCGACGCGCACTGCCCGTCGCTGCGGATGATCCGGTGGCGAAAGCGCGGGTCATCACCTTGCTGGACGAGATTGGATTCGACGGGGTCGATGGGGGCAACCTCGATGAAAGCTGGCGATTCGAACGCGCTAAACCCGCCTACTGCATACCACTGGATAAAGAGGGGCTGAAGGTTGCCCTGGCAGCGGCTCAACGGCAGGTCGAATTGCCCGAGGGATCGTGGCGCCGCTGAACACATCGAGCAATCACGTTTGATTCAAAGGCATGAAGTCGGTACTGACTATGCCGATGACACCTTTGAAGCGAACCGCCTGCGTGACTACGCCGATAATCGAAAGCTCATTGAAGAAATTTCGAGGTCACGCATGGCGAGCGCATCTACAGGGCAGGTCAGCCCGAAAACCCTGAGAAAGGTGATTGTGGCCGCTGGCATCGGCAATTTCGTCGAGTGGTTCGACTTCGCCGTCTACGGTTTTTTGGCCACGACCATCGCCCAGCAGTTTTTCCCCAGCGGCGATGCCAGTGCCGCGCTGCTCAAGACCTTTGCCGTATTCGCCGTGGCCTTTGCGTTCCGGCCCCTTGGCGGGATTTTCTTCGGCATGTTGGGCGACAGGATCGGCCGCAAGCGAACCCTGGCGATGACGATTCTGTTGATGGCCGGTGCAACGACCTTGATCGGCGTGCTGCCCACCTATGCCGCGATCGGGGTCATGGCCCCCATTCTTCTGTCCCTGATTCGTTGCGCCCAAGGCTTCTCCGCCGGGGGCGAATACGCCGGTGCCTGTGCCTACCTGATGGAGCATGCCCCGAGCGATAAACGCGCCTGGTATGGCAGCTTCATTCCGGTGTCGACCTTTTCCGCGTTCGCCGCCGCGGCGGTGGTGGCCTACTCACTCGAGGCGTCATTATCAGCCGAAGCAATGGGTAGCTGGGGCTGGCGCCTGCCGTTCCTGATTGCCGCCCCGCTGGGCCTGGTGGGTCTTTACCTGCGCTGGAAGCTGGATGAAACACCGGCGTTCCAGGCAGTGACCAAGGAACATGCCGTCGCACATTCGCCCCTCAAGGAAACCTTGCGCAACCATGGTGCGGCGATCTGCTGCCTGGGCGCCTTTGTGTCGTTGACGGCGCTTTCGTTCTACATGTTCACCACCTACTTCGCGACCTACCTGCAAGTCGCCGGTGGCCTGAGCCGCGCAACCGCGCTGCTGGTGTCACTGATTGCATTGATCTTCGCGGCGGCGATCTGCCCGCTGGCCGGGCTGTATTCAGACAAGGTCGGACGCCGCATGACCGTGATGACGGTTTGCGCGCTGTTGATTGTGGTGGTGTATCCATCGTTCCTGATGGCCAGTTCCGGCTCGTTCGCAGCGTCCATCGTCGGCGTGATGCTGCTGGCGGTTGGCGCGGTGCTGTGTGGCGTGGTGACGGCAGCCTTGCTCTCGGAAACGTTCCCGACCCGTACGCGATACACCGCATCGGCCATCACCTACAACATGGCGTACACCCTGTTCGGCGGCACCGCACCGCTGATGGCGACGTGGCTGATCAGCACCACCGGCAGCAACCTGTCGCCGGCGTTCTATCTGATCGCCGTGGCCGTGCTGGGGTTGGCGGGTGGTTTGGCCTTGCCTGAGACGTCCAGGATCTCCCTGCATGACGTGCAGGGGCAGGAAAAAAGCGCAAGCGTGAGCGCGGAGGCCTGAACAATACCCCTCCAAAGGAGGGGCGCGCGAAGGATCGGATGCAGGCTATACGGTGATGACCCAAGCGGTCATTTTCACTGCATCCGACGGAGATCTTCATGTCCTTGCGTTTACCTTTCACACTGGGCGCCAGCGCCCTGACCTGGCTGATGACAGCCTGCTTGCAGGCGCCGGTCGCGCTGGCGCAAACCGACTCTGCATCGCCAACGCCCGCCATCAGCGACCAGGATATCAGCGACGCCTACATCTACCTGTACAGCCGCCTGCTGGTGGCACGCCAGCAACAGCTGGACTTCAAGGCGGGCATGCAGTGGAACACCCTGACTCATCACAAGCCCGGCGCGGTGGATTGGCCCAATCCCAATCTGGACGTGGCGTACTCCGAAGCCTGGGTGGCGGTGGACAAGAACAGCTGCACGCTGGTTTCAGTACCGAAGATCAGTGGCCGCTACTACACCGTGCAGTTCCTCAACGGCTGGGGCGAGACCTTGGCCAACATCAATGAAAGGGAGTTCCCCAAGCATCCGAACGGCGAGTTCGCCGCCTGCTTGCAGGGCGCCAAGGTCAAGCTGCCGGCCAACACCCAGCGAGTCGATCTCCCTGCGCGTACAGCGCGGGTGTTGACACGTGTCGAGTTGGGCAGCGACTGGAGCGAAGCCGAGCGCTTGCAGCACCAATTCACAATGCGCCCGACCGGCTCGCCGCAATTGCCGCAGATCCCACAAACACTGATGTTCCAAGGGCAGCAACTGCCAGGCGTGGAAGCCTTCGACTCGGCGAACGTGGCGTTGCAGGAACCTGACCTGAACCCCGGCATGGAACCGTTGCAGGCCAAGGTCCACGCCATCGCCGCCGCCATCGCTAACCCGGAAGAGCGGGCGCGCATTGACAAGTCGATCCACACCCACACGTTCGCCGATCTCGCCAAGGCTTCGCCACTGATGGGCCACGGCACCGCCAGCAACGGCTGGGGCCGCCCCGCCACCTCCGGCACCTACGGCAGCGACTACCTGACCCGTACCCTGGTGAACTATGGCGGCATCTGGGCCAACACCCAGAAGGAAGTGGTCTACTACCGCGGCTGGCAGGACGAGAACGGCAAACCGCTGGACAGCGCGCAAAGCTATTCGGTGACCTTCCCCGCCGACCAACTGCCGGCGTCGATGGTGAACTACTACTGGTCGATCACCGCCACCGATTCCAAAAACTTCCGCGTGCTGCCCAATCCGCAGAACCGCTTTGCAATCAACAGCCATTCGCCGCTGATGTACAACAAGGACGGTTCACTGACCCTGCACTTCGCCCCCACCAAACCCCAGGACGTCGCCGATGGCAACTGGCTGCCCACCTCCGCGGGGCAGAACTATCGCCTGATCTTCCGTTTCTACGGGGCCAAGGGTGGAGCGACCACGGGTGAATACGTCCCGCCGGTGATCAAGCATTCGTGATCGCCCTTTGGGCAAGCCACTCTCGGATCTGGGGGTGGTTTGCTCTGAGTCATGCGCCGTTACCCCCCTCCAACCGGGTTGGCTGCCAAAATCGTTCCCGGGTATAGACTGCCCCCGCGAAACGCCAGCGAGCGAAGTGAATGGAGCGTCCACGCAATGCTCCCCTCCTTCGCTGCGCTGGTGTTTTGCGCTTACGATCCAACAACACCGAGCACCTTGTGGCGAGGGAGCTTGCTCCCGCTGGGTCGCGCAGCGGCCCCAAAAAAAAAGCCTGCTACGCAGTCCAGCGGGAGCAAGCTCCCTCGCCACAAAGTGCAGTGTCAGTTTTGGATTCCTGAATTGGGCTACCACCCATCCCTACTAAAGAAGGGGTGGCAGCTGTACGCAGGTTAGTAGACCGGGGAATCCAAGAAACCGGCGCGCCCAAGGGCGCCCTGCGTACAGCCACCATCAGAATGCAGGCGCAATGCCTGACTGATAGAAGCGTTGTACGTCTTGGATTGAACCACCGGGCTACTAATCCCGATCACTGATGGGCAGTGACGCGAATCAAGTTACCGAGCGGCCCCAAGGCGCACAAGGCGGCGGATTCTGGCGTACCCGTAGGCAACGGTGCAAGGTTTTGTAGCTTTCAGGAAGTAAGGTGTAGGGCGCTTAAACACGCGATCTCATCTTGTGTTGATGGGTCTGACACTTGGGTACTGTTGGAGATAAGACCATTGAGATTTCAGCCGTGCCAAGACGCTAGCCGAGCGCAGCACATAGCATTCGATTCAATTCAAGGATAGGGAAGATCCCCCACTCAAGTCAGTGGGGGGCAGAAATTCAGATCGATTTGGCAATCAAAGTGACGACGACAAAGGTCGCAAGAGCGAACGCAACACCGATGCAGAAAGGCAACAAAGAAGCGCGGGCTGCACTCGGGGCCGGCCTGCGCATTTCTTCGGCGAGCGAGGCTATATCACGACGCAACTGCTCAATGTTGTCCTGATTCGTGGGTTGTGTATGCATGCTGCATTTTCCTTTGCGAGTCACGGGTCATTCCTGTTGCGGGAACTATGTCCGGGTTGCCGATGAACTTCATTAGAACCCTCTCGCTCGCCGCCGGTGTCGCCTCCCTGTTGTGCCCCGTCACTATTTCCTTTCCATCAGTATCTGGATAGCAGGTGACTCCCATTGAAATGTAGGCAAAATCCGATAGCTGAGCACGAAGGTTCATCCGTATGTATCCCTGCATCCATACTTCGCACCTACTCAATCAACCCATTCTTACGCGCCCACGACACCGCATCATAGCGACTCGAAACCCCCAACTTGGCGTAGATGTTTTTCAAATTCCACTTCACCGTTTCCAGCGAAATGTTCAGCGTCAGGGCCACGCGTTTGTTGGCCATCGCCTGGCTGATCAACTCCAGGATGGCCAGTTCCCGTGGCGTGAGCGTCGAAGACACGCCATTGGCCGACGACTCGCTGGTGCGGCCGACGCTTCCCGGGCCAAAGCGCTCCAGCAATTTCCCCAGGTACGCCTTATCCTCACTGGCCAGCGGTTTGCTCGCCAGCGCGGTGAGCATCTTGCGCAGGACTTCGCCTTCGTCGAGGAAGGTGCGCACCAGTCCCAGCCGGCGGCCCTGGGACAAGGCTTCCAGCAAGTGCGCTTGCGCCTGTTCCGGTTGCAGCAGATCGGCATTGGCGCAGGCTTCGAGCAGTTGACCGGTGACCAGCAATTGTCCACGACTGAATTTCCTGGCGTAGGCGCTCAGGATCGCCAGGTTTTCCAGGGCTCTGCCCGGGTAATTGGTGGCCAGTAGCAGGCGCGCTTGCGCCAGTGCCGATATCGCCGGGATGTCTGCCTGGAAGCCCGGGGACTCGCGGTGTTTCTCCGCCAACGCTTGCAGTTTGGCGACCCTGTCGGCGGCGTAGGTTTTGTCATTCACCAGCAAGGCAATATGGGCCTGTTCGGCCAGGCAATGCGCCAGGGCACGATCCTGGTTGATGGTGCGAAAGTGTCGCTCCTGTCGATCCAGAAAGGCCATGGCCACTGCGGCGCTGTCCTGAAGCAGGTCCAGGCGCGCCCGGCAGATGGTGGCGCGCAGCATGGTGTCGGGCATGGCCCATTGCAGCAGCCCGTTGCGATTGGCGAGGATTTCCCGCGCTTCATCGGTACGGTCTACCTCGCGGTAGACCTCGGCCAGCGTGGCGGCCCCCAGATAAGCACTGGCGGCGCGGTGTCCATGCACCGCCACGGCGCAGGCCAATTGTGCCGTACCGATCCGCTCGGCCTCGCGCATCTGGCCGGCCTGCAGGTAACAAAGGGTCCGGGCCCCTTCGGCTACCAACGCCATCTCGCCATTGCGCTCGGCTTCGGGGATGGGGTTCTCGTCAAGACATTGCAGCGCTTCCTCGATCCTGCCGGCCGCCAGATAGGCGATGGTCAGCAGCGCCGGCGCGCCGAAACGCGTCACGGTGTAGTCATCCGGCAACGCCTGGAAGTTCTTGAGCAAGCCAATGATGGGCTCGGTGCGATCACGCTGCAGTTCAATGGCCGCCTGGACCAGCGGCAGTCGATAGGCGACGTCGGCGTGCTGAGCCGCCCCGCTGCGATGGAATTGCTCCAGCCAGACCTCGGCCTTGGCCGGACGGGCCGTGAGGGCGTACGCCAGGCAGCCGAGAAAGAACAAGCGCGGCCGGGAAAACAGGATTTGCTGCGGCAACCGGTCGAGCAGCCGTAGCAACGGGCTCAGTTGACTCAGGCTCCAGGTCGCCGGGGCTGCCCGCTCGATCAACTGTGCGGCGAAATCGAGGTCGCCCGCCAGGGTGGCATGTCGTACCGCCTCGGCCAACAGCTTGCGCTCGGCGAACCAGCGTGCGGCCCGGTTATGCAGTTCGGTTTGCGCGGCGCTGTCCCGGCGCGCGAGCCGTGTGGCCAGGAAATCGCCGAACAGTGCGTGGAAGCGATACCACGGCTGCCGGTCATCGGCTTCGACGCGAAAGATCAACAGGTTCTCTTCATCCAGCCGCTTGAGCATGGCCTGCGCCGAGCTGACGCCGGTGATCGCTTGCGCCAGGGAGGCATTGAAGCGACGGCAAATACTCACACTTTCCATGAACTGCGCCAACTCGGGCGGCAGATGGACCATCACGTCTTCGGCCAGGTAACTCTGCAGATCGTCGGAGCGCCAGCCCATTTCGCGTAGCGCGCCACGGGAGTCCGGATCGCTGCGCAGCAGGATGATCACCAGTTGCAAGGTGGCCGGCCAACCGCTGGTGAGTTCATGGATCTGATGCAGTTCTTCCGGGCTGAGCTTCAGTGCAGCCAGGCTCTGTTCAAGAAATGCGCGGGATTCCGCCAGATCGAATGGCAGTGTGGCGCAATCGAGTTCCAGCAATTGTCCGCTCAGGCGCAGGCGGCTGAAACTCAGCGGCGGGCCGACACGGGATGAGATGACGAAATGCAGGTTCTCGGGGCTGTGATCCAGAAGCTTCTGCATGAGCTGGTGGGAGCGCGGGTCGGTGACGTGCTGGTAGTCGTCGATGACCAGGAACAGCTCCTTGTTGATCGCGGCGGCACCTTCGACAATGGCCGCCACCACCTCGTCGATGAACTCCGGTTGCGCGCCTTCCAGTGGAACACCGCTGTCCAGGGCAATGCCAAGGCGCTGCAAGGCGCCGCGCAGATAGGCGAAGAAGATCGGGACATGCTTGTCATCGCCACTCAGCGACAGCCACGCCACGTCGGCTCCCGAGCGCATCATCACCTGGCGCCACTGGGCCAGCAGCGTGGTCTTGCCGAAACCGGGACTGCCGGTGACCAGGCCGACGCGGCATTGACTCATGCCGCGCAGATCCTCCAGCAGGCGTTCGCGCAGGATGGTCTGGGTGCCGATGCGCGGTGGCGCGAACTTCGTCGATACGAGTAGCTTGTCGGTATGCATGTCCTGACTGGTCTCCCATCCTGCCGTACCCAACGAAACAGCGAGTCGGGCGCTGCACGATCCGGATCGGTGAGGTGTGCCATGTTCTGGCGATTGTTGGATTTTTTACCCGCAGGTTTCTGACAACCCCGGGGTCCGCCTTGGCACAGATGGTGACGGGGAACAGCGATCCATTACCCCCCTACATTGGAGGGGGGTAACCAGAACACCGACCCGCCAGCGAGCAACTCATTCCTGTGGGAGCGAGCCTGCTCGCGATGGTCGTTAACGATAACGCGTGCTGTCTGAATGATCGTGTTGCCCGGACGTTTTTCGCGAGCAGGCTCGCTCCCACAGGTATGAGTTGGCTTTTGCTCTGGCTTTTGATCTTGATCTATCTGCCCCGTTTCCAGAGGCCGAACGCAGGCGTTGCGCAGTGGGCCGGAGCGAGGGGCCGAATGGTGGGGCAAAGCCTTTTGGTTCCTTTTTGGCGTTTGAAAAAGGGACTCGCCGTAAGGGCGAAACCACCAGTGGCCGTAACCGCAGGAATGGATATGTACACCATCAAAACCTATGTCGCCTGACACAAAGCTTTCGCGAGCAGGCTCGCTCCCACAGGTACTCGCTCCTGCAATTAATCCGGATATATCCAGTCAGAGTGTACGCGCCACCAACTCACGCATGATGTCGTTGGCGCCCCCATAGATACGGTTGACGCGGCTGTCCAGGTAATGACGGGCCACCGGATACTCCAACATATAACCGTTGCCGCCATGCAACTGCACGCACTGATCGACCACCTTCGAATACAGCTCGGTGCACCAGAGTTTGGCCGCCGCGGCCGCTTCCGGGCTCAGTTCGTGCTGCAGGATGAGTTCCATGCAGCGATCGGTGTAGGTCTGCCCCAGGACGATCTCGGTCTTGAGGTCGGCCAGCTTGAAGCGCGAATTCTGGAATTCGATGATCGGCGTGCCGAAGGCCTTGCGTTCGCGGGTGTAGGCAATGGTCTGTTCCAGCACCGCCTGGCTCGCCGCGATGGCGAGTATGCCGATGCTCAATCGCTCCCAGGCCAGTTCCTTCATCAATTGGTAGAAGCCCTGGCCAGGCTCGCCGCCCAGAATGTTGGCCTTCGGCACCCGTACGTCCTGGAAGAACAGCATGGTGGTGTCCTGGGCATGCAGGCCGACCTTGCGCAGCGGTTTGGACTTGGTGACCCCGGCGCGGTCAGCCTCCACCAGGATCAGCGAAATATCCCGGGAGCCTTTGCCGGTGCTGCCGGTCTTGGCGATCACCACAATGATGTCGCTGTTGGTGCCATTGGAAATGAAGGTCTTGGCACCATTGATCACATAGTCATCACCGTCGAGCACGGCACGGGTCTTGACCGCCTGCAAATCGGACCCGGTGTCCGGTTCGGTCATGGCCACGGCGGAGATGATGTCGCCGCTGGCCATTTTCGGCAGCCATTGTTGCTTCTGTTCTTCGGTACCGAAGTTGATCAGGTAGCCGGCACAGATGTCATGCACATTGAAGCCATTCAGGCCCGAGAGCCCCGCACGAGCCACCTCTTCGACGGCAATCATCGAAAAACGCCGGTCCAGGCCCAGGCCGCCATAGGCCTCCGGTGTCGTGGCGTTGAGCATGCCCAGTTCGCCGGCGCGCTTCCAGACCTGGCGGGGAACCAAGCGATCCTCCTCCCACTGTTCGTGAAAGGGCGTGCATTCCTCCGCAAGGAAACGCCTTACGGTATTGCGGAACGCTTCATGCTCATGATCAAAGAGTGTGCGCGGAATCATGGAGTGACCTCTGGATGCGATGGGTTCTGTCGGCGACTTTTTCAGCCGACGCCTTTGCGTCACCTTAGAGCGACCCGCGCTCGCCCTGCCCCCTCGAATCGAGTAAGGCAAATGGCTGCTCCTGGATAACGGGCAACCCCACTCCTTTCGAGGGGTGTTTACCCCCAGATAGCGTCGATAGCATTCGGTCAATGCGTGCACACGTGTGCACAACAAGTGAAAAGCGACCGGAACACACGACATGAAGCGCGACAGCACAGCCGGGGATGCATCCGCTCAGCGAAGCGCCACATCCGTCGAACGGATCACGGCCAGGGACCTCGCCCGACGCATGGGGGTGGCTACTTCCACCGTCACCCGCGCCTTCGATGCGCAGTCGCGCATCTCGGCCGAGCTACGCGAGCGCATCCTGGCCCTGGCCGATGAGCTGGGGTATCGCCCCAATGCCATTGCCCGTTCGCTGAACCAGCGCAGGACCGGCATCGTGGCGCTGGTGGTGGGTGACATGGCCAATCCCTTCTATCCCGCGCTCCTTGAAACGTTCTCCCTGAAACTGCGGCAAACCGGCCGGCAATTGCTGCTGTTCGTCGTGCCGCCCGGGGGCGATGCGGACGAGCTGATGCCGCAACTGTTGCAGTATCAAGTGGATGCCATTGTGGTCACCGCCGCGAAGCTGTCTTCACACATGGCGGATCTGTGCGCCCGTCAGGGCGTTGCGGTGGTGTTCATGAACCGCCGGGTCGCGGACCCGACCGTTTGGTCAGTGTGCTGCGACAACCAGCGCATGGCCGCTGAAGTGGCCGAGTACCTCGTGTCCCGGCAACGCCGGGCCTGCGCTTTCGTGTCCGGCGACACAAGCATTTCCACCACCACTGACCGCCTGCGCGGGTTCGAACAGGGCCTGGCCCTGCATGGCCAACACCTGGTGGCGTGCGTCGCGGGCGGGTACACCTACGAAGGCGGACGTGACGCGGCGGCCCGACTGTTCAGTGCCGGGCAACCCGCCATCGACGCCGTGTTCTGTGCCAACGACGTCATGGCCCTCGGTGTTCTGAGCCACCTGCGGATGAACACCTCTTTGCGCGTACCCGAGGATGTCGCCGTGGTCGGCTTCGACGACATCCGCGCCGCGGCCTGGCCGGAAAATCACCTGACCACCGTGCACCAGCCCGTCAGCCAGATGATCGATTGCGCCATCCGTTTGCTGGGCGAAGGTCGTCCGGACGCGAGCGTCATCCAGGCGCTGCACGAGGTGCCCGGCCGACTGGTGATTCGTTCCACCGCATAGCGCCCCACACCCACAAAAACAATCGTCCGCCCGAGGCGGCAAACCTTGATTTCCAAAGGAGAAATCCCGTGATCCAACACCTCAAGAAGGGCCAGTCGGCCCAAGCCAAGGCCAGTAATCAAGCCCAGGTGCGCGCTACCGTGGAAAGCATCATTGCCGACATCGAGCAGCGCGGTGATGCGGCGGTACGCGAGTACTCCGAGAAGTTCGACAAGTGGACTCCACCGAGCATGCGCCTGACCCCGGAGCAGATCGACGCCTGCATCGCCAGCCTGCCCCAACAGACCCTCGACGATATCAAGTTCGCCCAGACGCAGATCCGCCGGTTTGCCCAGATCCAGAAGGAGTCGATGCACGACGTCGAGGTCGAAACATTGCCTGGCGTCGTGCTCGGTCATCGCAACATTCCGGTCAACTCGGTGGGTTGCTACATCCCCGGCGGCAAATACCCGTTGATCGCCAGCGCCCACATGAGCGTACTCACGGCCAAGGTGGCCGGCGTCAAGCGCGTGATCGCCTGTGCACCGCCTTTCGAGGGCCAGCCTTGCCCCGAGATCGTGGCCGCCATGCACCTCGCGGGGGCCGATGAAATCTACTGCCTGGGTGGCGTGCAGGCCGTGGCCGCAATGGCGATCGGTACCGAGAGCATCGTCGGCGTGGACATGATTGTCGGTCCGGGTAACGCCTATGTGGCCGAGGCCAAGCGTCAGTTGTTCGGCCGCGTCGGCATCGACCTCTTCGCCGGCCCGACCGAAACCCTGGTGATCTGCGATGACACCGTGGATGCCGAACTGGTCGCCGTCGACTTGCTGGGCCAGGCCGAGCACGGCCCCACCTCCCCCGCGTACTGCGTGACCACCAGCAAAAAAATCGCAGAAGAACTGCCGGCCGCCATAGACCGGGTGCTTTCACGCCTGGACACCGCGCCGGTCGCAAGCGTGGCCTGGAACGACTTCGGTGAGATCTATCTGTGCGACACCGACGAGCAAGCCCTGGAAGTCGCCGAACGCCTGTGCTCCGAGCATGTGCAGGTAATGACCCGCGACCCGGCCTGGTACCACGATCGCATGACCCGCTACGGCGCCCTGTTCCTCGGGCACCGGACCAATGTCAGCTATGGCGACAAGGTCATCGGCACCAACCACACGCTGCCGACCATGGGCGCCGGGCGCTACACCGGGGGTTTGTGGGTGGGCAAGTTCATCAAGACCCACACCTACCAGCGCGTGCTGACCGACGAGGCCAGCGTGATGATTGGCGAGTACTGCTCCCGGCTGTGCGGATACGAGCATATGTCCGGCCACAAAGAGCAGGCGGACATCCGCGTGCGACGCATGAAGCAGGAGGCTTGAAGCCATGAGCAAGCCTGTACCGCACAACCGCAGTGACTATCGCTACCTGCGCGATATCACCACGCGCTGGATGGACAACGACGTCTACGGCCACGTCAACAACGTCATCTACTACAGCTGGTTCGACACCGTGGTCAACGGCTGGCTGCTGGAACAGAACCTGCTCGACTTCGAGCAGTGCCCGACGGTGGGCCTGGTGGTCGATACCCATTGCAGCTATTTCTCCTCCATCGCCTTCCCCGATCTGGTGCGCGCCGGCCTGCGCGTGGCCAGCCTGGGCACCTCAAGCGTGCGCTACGAAGTCGGCCTGTTTGCCAATGACAACACCGAGGCGTCGGCACAGGGCCATTTCGTTCACGTCTACGTCGACCGCGTGACGCGTCGGCCGGTGCCATTGCCGCAAGCATTGCGCCGCGCACTGGAGAGCATCGAGGTGGCGTCATGATCAACGTCAGGAAACTGGTCATGGCCTGCCTCGTACTCGCCGCTCCACTGGCGCAGGCGCAGACGTCCAAACCCAACATCCTGGTGATCTGGGGCGACGATATCGGCTGGCAGAACGTGAGTGCCTATGGCATGGGCACCATGGGCTACACCACGCCGAACATCGACCAGATCGGCATGGAGGGCATTCGCTTCACCGATCACTACGGGCAGCCATCGTGCACTGCCGGCCGGGCAGCGTTCATCACCGGCCAGTATCCGATTCGCTCCGGCATGACCACCGTGGGCCAACCGGGTGACAAGCTCGGCCTGCAAGCCGCCTCGCCGAGCCTGGCGGAGGTGCTGAAAGAGGCCGGCTACCGCACCGGCCAGTTCGGCAAGAACCACCTGGGTGACAACAACGCCAACTTGCCGACGGTGCATGGCTTCGACGAGTTCTACGGCAACCTGTATCACCTCAATACCGAGGAGCAAAGTGAGTACGCCGACTATCAGAATTTCGCCAAGTCATATCCCGGCGGACCGCAGGCGTACGCCAAAAAATTCGCCACCCGTGGCGTGCTGCACACCTTGGCCACCGACAAGGATGACCCGACGGTCGACCCACGCTTCGGCGTGGTCGGCAAGCAGAGCATCGAGGACACCGGCCCGTTGACGATGAAGCGCATGGAGGACTTCGACGGCGCCGAACTGATCCCCCGTGCAGAGGACTTCATGCGCAAGGCCAAGAGCGATGACAAGCCGTTTTTTGTCTGGCTCAACACCAGCCGCATGCACCTGTACACCCACCTCAACGCCAAGTGGAAACATGCCGCCGATCAGTACACACACGAAGGTGACAACCACGGCGGCGGCATGATGCAGCACGATCATGACATCGGCCAGGTGCTCAATTTCCTCAAGCAGAGCGGCCTCGATAAAAACACCATCGTCTGGTACTCCACCGATAACGGCCCGGAACACTCCTCCTGGCCGCATGGCGGGACAACACCCTTCCGTGGCGAGAAGATGACCACCTATGAGGGCGGCGTGCGGGTGCCGTCGATGCTGCGCTGGCCGGGTGTGATCCAGCCCGGGCAGATCAAGAACGGCATCCAGGCGCATCAGGACATGTTCACCACCCTGGCCGCAGCGGCCGGCGTAACGGATGTGGTCGAGCGCATGAAAGACCAGAAAAAGCAGTACATCGATGGCATCAACAACCTCGACTACTGGACCGGCAAGTCGCCGCAAAGCGCACGCACCAGCCTGTTCTACTACATCGAGAACAAACTGACCGCCGTGCGCATGGGGCCATGGAAGATGCACTTCTCGACCAAGGAAGACTATTACGCGCCGATAAAACCCTTGTTTGCACCATTGATGTTCAACCTGCGCAGCGATCCGTTCGAAAGCTACGACAGCAATGACTCCTACGGCCACATGATCCAGAAGTCGTCGTGGATCTCCGGCCCCATGGGCGAACTGATCGGCGCCCACCTCAAGACCCTGGCCGAATACCCACCGGTGCAGGCAGCCAAATCGTTCGACCGGTCGAACCTGGTGCAGGACTTCCTGAGAAACCAGCCGAAAGCACAATGATGCAATCGAAACCGGCGCAAATGGCGGTGTGTCTGACGCCATCTGTGCCGGCCTCTTCGCTGGCAAGCCAGCTCCTACACGAGGGCTTCGTCGAGCACCAAATCTGCGGCCACCCCCAATCAACTGTAGGAACTGGCTTGCCAGCGAAAGCGGTGTATCTGTTGGTACATGTATTGACTGACACACCGCTTTCGCGAGCAAGCTCGCTCCTACAAGGAAACGGGTCGTTTGCTGTTGCCCGACCCGTGAACTGACTACGTCCGGGCCTACCCCAAAGGAGGGGGATAAATACCCGGCACATCGCCTATTGTGGGCGCTTGTAATGGGCCATGAATCCTCCCATGCCCCCCACTCGACATTGTCTGACGAGAGAAGCCATGACTGACCTGCTGCTCAACGAACGCGAATTACGCTTTCAGCTTTACGAGCTGCTCGATACCGAGGCGTTGTTACAACGTCCGCGCTACGCGGACCACGACCGTGGCGTGTTCGACGCCTCTCTCACCACCGCCCGACAGATCGCCGGCGAGCTGTACGCCCCGCACAACCACAAGGGTGACGCCAACGAACCGACCTTCGATGGCGAGCGGATTCACATGATTCCCGAAACCAAAGTGGCCTGGGATGCCTTTGCCCAGGCCGGTTTCCTGGCTGCGCACCACGATTTCGCCGATGGGGGCCTGCAACTGCCGGAAGTAGTGTTGCGCGCCTGCATGGCCTATTTCAACGCAGCGAATATCTCCACGGTCGCCTATTCCTTCTTGAGCATCGGCGCGACCAATCTGGTGAAGGCCTTCGCGGGTCCGCAGCTTCGCGAACGTTTCCTGGCGCCCATGCTCGAAGGCCGGTTCAGCGGCACCATGGCCCTCACAGAGCCTGGCCAGGGCTCCGCGCTGGGCGACCTGCGCACCCTGGCACGGCCGGCGGGCGACGGGACCTACCGGGTCTTCGGCCAGAAAATGTTCATCTCCGGGGGCGACCACGAACTGACCGAAAATATCGTGCACCTGGTGTTGGCCCGTATCGAAGGTGCGCCGGCCGGCACCAAGGGCATCTCGCTGTTTCTGGTGCCCAAGTTCCTTGTGAATGCCGACGGCCGTGTCGGTGCGCGCAACGATGTGGCCCTCGCCGGCCTGCTGCACAAGATGGGCTATCGCAATACCACCTCCACCGTGCTTAGTTTCGGTGAGCACGACGGCGCCGTGGGTTATCTGGTCGGTGAGGCACATCAGGGACTGAGCTACATGTTCCAGATGATGAACGAAGCCCGCATCGGTGTCGGTCTCGGCGCCGCCAGCCTCGCCTATCAGAGCTACATCCACGCCCTGGACTATGCGCGTCAGCGCCCGCAAGGTCGCCTGCCCGGCAACAAGAACCCGGCAGCGCCTCAGGTGCGCATTGTCGAACACGCCGATGTTCGGCGAATGTTGCTGCAACAGAAGGTCTACGCCGAAGGCAGCCTGGCGCTGTGTCTCTATGCAAGCAGCCTCGTGGAAGATGCCCACACGGCCCCCACGGAGGCGCAGCGTAGCAATGCCGCCGAACTGCTCGACGTGCTCACGCCTGTGGTCAAGACCTACCCGTCGCGCTACGGCCTGCTCGCGTCCGAGATCGGCATTCAGATCCTGGGCGGTGCCGGTTATACCCGCGAATACCCGCTGGAGCAGTACTACCGCGACAATCGCCTGAACCCGATCCATGAAGGCACCGAAGGTATCCAGGCCATTGATCTGCTGGGTCGCAAGCTGGGGCCGCGCGGTGGCGACGGTTATCGGATTTTCATCAGCGAAGTGCTCGCCACCCTGCTGGTCGCCAACAAAGACGCGCATTGCGCCCCTGTTGCAGCGTTGCTGGCCGACGCCTTGAACATCCTTGAGCAGGTCACCGCCAGCCTGCAGGCGCAAGTGGCCGCCGATGCCAATCTCGGCATGGCCAATGCCACGCCTTATCTGGATCTGTTTGGCCGCGTGGTCGTCGGCTGGGTCTGGCTACGTCAGGCAATACTCGCCAGCCGTTCCCTGGCGGGTGGCGCGACCGGCAGCGATGCCGATTTCTATCAAGGCAAGTTGCAAGCGGCGCACTACTTCATGACCTGGGAACTGGCTTCGCTGGAGTCCCAGGCGCGCCTGCTGACAGACGCCAACCATGTCGCCTACTACATGCAGGACAGCTGGTTCTAGACAGATCCCGCTTGTGTGTATGTGGGAGCGAACCTGCTCACGAATGCAGAGTGTCAGACGAAATTTCAGCAACTGACACACCGCTTTCGCGAGCAGGCTCGCTCCCACAGGATCTGCGGCAATCTTTTCAACGAATTTCAGGAATGCATCATGAGCACTTTGGTCACTTACCTCGTCGAAGACAATCTCGCGCTGATCGGCCTGGCCTCGCCTCCGGTCAACGCACTCGGACAACCCCTGCGCGCGGCCATTCTTGAAGCCTGTGACCGCGCCGCCAGCGACCCGGCGGTGTCCGCGATCATTCTGCATGGCGAAGACGGATTGTTTTGCGCGGGCGCCGACATCAGCGAATTCGGTCTTGCCGCTTCCTTTGCCGAACCTTCCCTGCCCGACCTGCTGGTGCGCCTGACGCAAATCGACAAGCCGCTGATTGCCTGCATCGATCGCTTCGCCCTCGGTGGCGGGCTGGAACTGGCCCTGGCGTGCGGGTACCGCATCAGCGCTACCGGCAGCCGTCTTGGCCTGCCGGAAATCAACCTGGGGCTGTTGCCCGGCGCAGGCGGGACGCAGCGTTTGCCGCGATTGATCGGTGCCGAACCGGCACTCGAACTGATGATGTCCGGCCAGCCTGTCAGCGCCAGCCATGCCCTTGATCTCGGCTTGCTCGACCGCTTGATCGGGGAAGGCGATGGCTTGCTCGAGGGTGCACGTCGCTTCGCCCGGGAATTGATCCACGAGGGTGCGCCCGCGCGCCCCGCAGAGCGTCATTCCAACCCGGCCGCCGCCCTGCCCGAAGATTTTTTCACACGCTATCGCGCCACCCACGAACCGCGCTGGAAAAATCGCCTGGCGCCACGCCTGGTGTTGGCGGCTGTCGAGTCCGCCTGCGTGCTGCCGTTGAACGCCGGGCTGCAACGCGAAGTCGCCCTGTTCAAGGAAGCCGAAGCCTCCTCGCAATCCCAGGCCTTGCGCCACGTGTTTTTCGCCGAGCGCGAGGCCGGCAAGGTGGCCGGTGTCAGCGCCTCCACGGCCCTGCGTCCGGTGGCCAACGTCGCGGTGATCGGCGCGGGGACCATGGGCGGCGGCATCGCCATGAATTTCGCCAACGTGGGCATTCCCGTCACGCTGCTGGAACTCAAACCCGACGCCCTTGAGCGTGGGCTGGGGCAAATCCGCAACAGTTACGAGATCAGCCTGCAACGCGGCAAGCTGACTCAGGCCGAGCTGGATAAGCGCATGGCCTTGCTGACCGGCACCCTCGACTATGCCGACATCGCCGAGTGCGACCTGGTGATCGAGGCGGTGTTTGAAAGCCTGCCGATCAAGCAGCAGGTATTCCGCACCCTGGATGAGGTGTGCAAGCCCGGCGCCATTCTGGCCAGCAACACCTCCACCCTCGATGTCGATCAGATCGCCGCCGTCACGCGTCGGCCACACGATGTGATTGGCCTGCACTTTTTCAGTCCGGCCAACGTCATGCGCTTGTTGGAAGTGGTGCGCGGCAAACTCACCGCGCCTGAGGTGCTCGCGACCGTACTGAAACTGGGCAAGACCATTGGCAAGATTCCGGTGGTGTCGGGGGTGTGCTTCGGCTTCATCGGTAACCGCATGCTCGAACCCTACTCCCGCGAAGCCCATCGCCTGGTACTGGAAGGTGCCACACCGGCGCAGATCGACCAGGTGTTGACTGATCTGGGCCTGGCCATGGGCGTCATGGCGATGCACGACCTGGCCGGCATCGATGTCAGCTTCCTGGTGCGCGAATCCCGTCGTGAGGCGATCGCTCATGATCCGAGCTACTGCCGGATCGCCGACGAATTGAACGCCCTCGGTCGCTTCGGCCAGAAGACCAAACGTGGTGCGTACATTTATGAGGGGCGCGAACGCAAGGAGGACTTCGAAGTCATTGCACTGGCCGAACGCATCGCGGGGGAATTGCACATTCCGCGGCGGCCGATCACCACCCAGGAAATTCATGATCGCTGCCTGTTCATGCTGATTAACGAAGGCATCCAGTTGCTCGACGAAGGCATCGCCGAACGCAGTGGCGATATCGATCTGGTCTGGATCAACGGTTACGGCTTCCCGGCCTGGCTCGGTGGTCCACTGCACTATGCCGAGCAGATTGGCCTGGACGTCGTGCTGGATGGCATTCGGCATTACCGCAAGGCGCTCGGCGAGTACGGCGAGATGTGGTTCCACCCTGCCCCGTTGCTGGAACGCCTGGTCGCCGCCGGCAAGACCCGCATCGAACGCCTCTAAGCCTCCCCCTCCCCTGTAGGAGCTGGCTTGCCAGCGAAGGCGTCAGGTCAGTCAACGCATCAATCGCCTGAATTGACGCCTTCGCTGGCAAGCCAGCTCCTACAAGGGATCGCCACAAGCCTCCCTTGAGCAGGAACAACATCATGAAAGAAGCCGTCATCCTTTCCACCGCCCGTACGCCGATCGGCAAGGCGTTTCGCGGTGCGTTCAATGTCACCACCTCCCCGACCATGGCCAGTTTCGCGATTCGCGCCGCTGTCGAGCGTGCCGGTATCGAGGCCGGTGAAATCGAAGACCTGGTGATGGGCACCGGTATGCCCGCCGGCACTGCTGGCTGGAACCTGGGCCGCATGAGTGCGCTGGCAGCGGGCCTGCCGTTGACCGTCAGCGGTCAGACCCTGGATCGCCAGTGCGCGTCGGGCCTGATGGCCATCGCCACCGCCGCCAAGCAAATCATGGTCGATGGCATGCAGGTGACCGTTGGCGCCGGCCAGGAACACATCAGCCTGGTGCAAAACCGTCATATGGAATGGGTCGGGAGCCAGCACGACGAAAACGTCCTGCGCCACGTCCCCCTGGCCTACATGCCGATGCTGCAAACCGCCGAACTGGTGGCCAAGCGCTACGGTATCAGCCGTGAAGCGCAGGACCTCTACAGCCTGCAATCGCAGCAGCGCACCGCCGCGGCGCAACAGGCCGGCCTGTTCAGCCACGAAATCGTCCCGGTCAGGGTAACCAAACAGGTGGTAGACAAGGCCAGCGGTGCGGTCCGCCATGAACAGGTCAATTTGAGTCTTGATGAAGGCAACCGCCCGCAGACAATCCTCGAAGACCTGAGCAAACTCAAACCGGTGATCGAAGGCGGCTGCATCACCGCCGGCAACGCCAGCCAGTTGTCCGACGGCGCCAGTGCCTGCGTGCTGATGGACGCGCGACTGGCCGAACAGCGCAACCTGCAACCGCTGGGCCTGTATCGGGGGATCGCGGTGGCGGGTCTGGCACCGGAAGAAATGGGCATCGGTCCGGTGCTGGCCGTGCCAAAACTGTTGAAGCAGCATGGCCTGAAAGTCGATGACATCGGTCTCTGGGAACTCAACGAAGCCTTTGCCTGCCAGGTGCTCTACTGCCGCGACACACTGGGCATCGACAACGCCCGCCTTAACGTCAACGGCGGTGCGATTTCCATCGGCCACCCTTACGGCATGAGCGGTGCGCGCATGGTTGGTCATGCCTTGCTGGAGGGCAAACGCCGTGGCGTGAAGTACGTGGTGGTGACCATGTGCGTCGGTGGCGGCATGGGCGCGGCCGGCTTGTTCGAGGTATTGTGATGAATGTCTTTAACAGCTTTTCCCTGACGGGCAAGACGGTGTTGGTCACTGGCGCTTCCAGTGGCATTGGGGCACATCTGGCACGAGTGGCCAGTAATGCCGGCGCCCGTGTGGTGCTCGGCGCCCGTCGCGTCGAGCGTTTGCAACACCTGGCCGAAGACATCCGCCAGGCTGGCGGCGACGCGCTGGCTGTCGCGCTGGACGTCACCGACCGCCACAGTGTCGAAACCGCTTTCGATGCGGCCGAGGCGGCTTTCGGTGTGGTCGACGTGGTGCTCAACAATGCCGGTATCGGCAATGGCCAGCGCGTGCTGGAGGTGAGTGAGGACGATTGGCGCGCCATGCTGTCGACCAACCTCGATGGGGTCTGGCGCGTTGCCCAATGCGCGGCGCAACGGCTCGCCAAGGCGCAGCGCCCCGGCAGCATCGTCAACATCGCCTCAATGCTCGGTTTGCGTGTCGGCACCGGCTACAGCCACTACTGCGCAGCCAAGGCCGGCGTGGTGCAACTGAGCAAATCCCTGGCCCTGGAACTGGCGCGCTACCAGATCCGGGTCAATGCGATCGCGCCGGGCTACTTCAAGACCGAGATGAACGACGCCTATTTCGACAGCGACAAGGGCCAGGCGTACATCCGCGACGTCGTACCGATGCGTCGGCTGGGAAGCCTGCGGGAACTGGAGGGCCCCTTCCTGCTCCTGGCGAGCGAGGCCGGTGCCTTTATGACGGGTGCGGTGCTGGCGGTGGACGGCGGCCATCTGGTGGGCAGCCTGTAGGAGCGGGCTTGCTCGCGAAAAGCCTGTATGCGCCGAGGTCATCCAGACTTCCCGCGTCATCGTTGACCACCCTCGCGAGCAAGCTCGCTCTTGCAAGGGAGGTGCTATTGTCGATTTCACCGCGTCTCGTTCGACTATCCATCAGGATTCCCCGTCGGACGAACCAGGAGAAGACCATGCGCAAGCTCATCGTTGCCGCTTTCATCAGTCTGGATGGCGTCATGCAGGCACCCGGCGGACCTGAAGAGGACCGCAGCGGCGGCTTCCGCTTCGGGGGCTGGATCGTGCCCTATGCCGATAACGTCTCCGGCCAGGCCATACAGGACCTGTTCTCGCAGCCTTTCGAGTTGCTGCTGGGCCGTCGCACCTACGACATATTCGCGGCGTACTGGCCGCACATACACAACCACGTCATCGCTGACCTGTTCAACAGCGTGCCCAAGCATGTAGCCACGCATCGACCCGATACGCTCGATTGGCGCAACAGCCGTGGCTTGGAGGGCGAATTGGTCGATTCGATACGCACGCTCAAACTTCAGGACGGCCCCCACCTGTTGACCCAGGGCAGCGGCGACCTGGTGCGCCAACTGCTGGCGGCCGGGTTGGTGGACGAGCTTCGGCTGATGATCCATCCCGTCCTGCTTGGTCACGGCAAGCGCTTGTTCGGCGACGACGCACAGGCGTCGGCCTTCACGTTGGCGCACTCGACCACTACGCCCGGCGGTGTGCTGATCGCCCGTTATGTGCACAGCGGCGAGGTGCGCACGGGAACCTTTGCGGAAGACACGCGTAAATAGGGGTCACTCCAGCAGCGACACCAGACGCGGCTCAATCGAATGTGGCTGCACCTCGAGCAGCGCCAGGGTCACCGGCAGCTTGAAGCGCCGCGGCCCCGCGCTGCCGGGATTGAGGAATAGCCGGTCGCCGCGCCACTCCATGCATGGCTTGTGCGAATGGCCGGTGATCACCAACCGCGTGCCTGCATCAAGCACGGCAGGCACATCCGCCATGTCATGGACCAGCAGGGTTTGCCATCCGTCGAGGTCGAAACTCAGGCGGTCGGCGAGATGGGCTGCCCAAGGGGCATTCAGGTCATTGTTCCCGCGCACGACATGCAATGGAGCAATGGCGGCCAGTTGATCGAGGATGTCGGGCTTGCCGATGTCACCGGCGTGAATGATCCGTCCACAGCCCTGCAACGCGGCAAGGGCTTCAGGACGGAGCAAGCCATGGGTATCGGAGATCACACCTACTTTCATGCAAACCTCGAGATTCGGGAAGCTGCACCCAGAATACCCCGCCTCTCGAGGGCACGAGTACCCCTTGTAGGAGCTGGCTTGCCAGCGAAAAGCGGACCGTCAGTCGACGCCGATGCTGACCCTGCCACCGTCTTCGCTGCGATGCGGCGACCCGACAAGCCAGCTCCTACAGGGGATGGGGTCCCCCGGCAAAAGCCAGGTCGGCTATAAGGCCGCCTCGCTTTGGCCTTTCGCGGTGTTTGCCCCCTCGAGAGGCCGAGTGGAGGTTCTGCGCAGTGGGCAAACCGGCATGGATGCCGGTTTAGCCGCGCCCGGCCATGGATGGCCGATCGCGGCGGGCCCACGGAGCAGGACCGGAAGGAGGGCATGCCGAGCCATAGCGAGGCACCGAACGACAGGGGCAAGAGCCCTTGGTTACTTGGGGCTCTTCCAAGTGACCCGCTGTAAAAGCGGAACCATTGGTGGCCGTTACCGCAGGAATGGATATGTATGCGATCAACAAGCCGCCATCGCTGGCAAGCCAGCTCCCACAGGGGATTGGGTGCGTCCGCTAAAGTCAGGTCGGCTGTCAGGCCGCCTACGCTTCGGTGCGTAGATCCGACAAGCCAGCTCCTACAATAACCGGGGCTCACGAAGGCCCCTTCTCAGCCCGGGTTCTGCATCAGTATTTCGCAGGCCTCGGCGGTGAAGCTGTAGCTTCTGTCCGCCTGGTAGTGAATAACCCCCACGTCGCACAAGCGCTTGAGCACTTCACGCACGCTGATGAATGACCATTCGGCCGCCGATGATTCCAGATAGGCGAGCACGCCATGCACACCGATGGCGCGCCCATCCCAAGCGGCGACCAGCAAGGCATCGATGACTTTGAGGCGGATCAGGCTGGTGCGCAGTCCGTAGAAGCGCAGCAACTCGCGGATGGGCTTGTTGGTTTTGCGGTTCAGGGCGATAGCGTCTTGAGCCATCCGGGCCGGGGGTTGCAAAGGCGTTACAGCGTTTGTCGATGCTGAGGCGTTGTGCATGCGAATGGTCCCTTTCAGTAGCGTTTCGGCATTAACATTGGTGGTGTTGTTTTTGACATTTTTTACCAATCTCACCGTCGGAGTGGCTTCTCCGGCCACACCGGTAGCGGTGGCTTACCCAGGCGATCGATCCATTTCACTGCGCTCCATCGTCTGCCATTGAAGTCGTGGGGACGGCCCGGCGATTACGCCACCGCTGCGCCACGGACAGTACCGAGACAAAAAATACCGGCACGAATAAAACCCCCAGTACCGTCGCCGCCAGCATCCCGCCGATCACCCCGGTGCCGATCGCACGCTGGCTGGCCGCACCCGCCCCCGTGGCGAAGGCCAAGGGCACTACGCCGAGAATGAAGGCCATGGATGTCATGACAATCGGGCGAAAGCGCAGGCGCGCTGCCTGGGCAGCCGCCTGGGTCAGACTGGCGCCTTGAGCGTGAAGCGCCCTGGCAAACTCGACGATGAGGATCGCGTTCTTCGCCGCCAGGCCGATGATCGTGATCAGCCCGACCTTGAAATAGACGTCATTGGGCATGCCCATCACGGTCACCGCCACCACCGAGCCGAGCATGCCGATGGGCACGATCAGCAGCACGGCAAAAGGAACCGCCCAGCTTTCATACAGCGCGACCAGTACCAGCAACACCATGGTCAATGACAACCCGACCAGCAAAGGCACCTGGTCGCTGGCCTGTTGTTCCTGCAACGACAATCCCGCCCATTCGAGGCTGAAACCGGCCGGCAATTGACGGGCGATTCTCTGCAGGGCTTCCATGGCCTGCCCGGTGCTGTAACCCGGGGCGGCATCGCCGGAAAAACGCAGCGACGCCGAGCCGTTGTAGCGCGCGATCTGCAGCGGCCCGACCTGCCACTCGAAACGACTGAACGCTTCCAGTGGCACCAGGCGGTTCTGCCGGTTGGGCACTTGCAGGCGAAACAGCGCTTCGGGCGTCTGCCGGCTGATACCGTCCGCCTGAATGATGACCCGCTGCATCCGCCCCTGATTGGCGAACTCGTTGATCTGCTCCGACCCCAGGGCCGACGACAGCGCCGAACTGATCACATCGAAACTCACGCCCAGGGCCTCGGCTTTTTCGCGGTCGATGCTGACATTGATCTGCGGGGCATCGGCCAGGCCATCCTCCATCAGATAGTCGATGACCGGCGATGCCTTGGCGGCCTCCAGCAATTGGGTCCGAGCCTTCAACAGCGCTTCATGCCCCTGCCCCGCCAGATCCTGCAAGCGCAATTCGAAACCGTTGGACGTACCGAGGCCGTCCACTGGCGGCGGCACCACGCTGAACAGCGCGCCATCGGCAGCGTTTTCAAAGGCCTCATTCGCACGCCTGGCCACTTCATCACTGGCCTGTCCGCGATCGCGGACCGACCAGTCCTTGAGACTGACAAAGGACAACGCCGCATTGGCCCCGACCCCGGAAAAACTGAAGCCCATGATCGCCAGCACCTGATCCGTCGCCGGTTGCGCCAGGGCGTAGCGTTCCCAGGCCTGAACCGTCGCCTCCGTGCGCGAGGCCGATGCAGCGGGCGGCAGCTGGATATCGGTGATGATGTAACCCTGGTCCTCGGCCGGCATGAATGAGGACGGCAGACGCAGATAGGTGAAGGCGAGTACCAGCAACAGCATCAGGTACAGGCACAGGCTGCGGGTGCTGCGTCGAACCCAGCTCGCACCGAGCCGTTCGTAGCGTTGGACCAGGGCATCGAAGCGTCGATTGAAACCGCTTGCCCAACGGTTCGGTCGGGGCTGATGCGTCCGGTCGAAGGGTTTTAGCAAGGTGGCGCACAGGGCCGGCGTCAGGGTCAACGCGAGGAACCCGGAGAACAGGATCGACACCGACAGTGCCATGGAGAACTGCTGGTAGATCACGCCGACCGAACCGCCCATGAAAGCCAGGGGCAGGAACACCGCCGCCAGCACCAGGGTAATGCCGATGATGGCCCCGCTGATCTGCTGCATGGCCTTGCGGGTCGCCTCCTTGGGCGACAGCCGCTCCTGAGTGATCAGTCGCTCGACGTTTTCTACGACGACTATGGCGTCGTCCACCAGAATGCCGATGGCCAGCACCATGCCGAACAGAGTCATCATGTTGATCGAGAACCCCAGCGGCGCCATCACCGCGATCGTCCCCAGTAGGCAGACCGGCACCACC
The DNA here is from genome assembly GCF_003634475.1 of Pseudomonas sp. WPR_5_2. NCBI lineage: Bacteria > Pseudomonadati > Pseudomonadota > Gammaproteobacteria > Pseudomonadales > Pseudomonadaceae > Pseudomonas > Pseudomonas sp. WPR_5_2. Next base: position 1,240,153 of record NZ_RBLA01000001.1, read on the forward strand.
ACCGCCGGGATCAGCGTGTAACGCAGGTTTTGCAAGAACAGCAGCATCACCAGGAACACCAGAACCATGGCTTCGATCAGGGTGTAGATGACCTGCTTGATCGCCACGTCGACGAAATACGAGGTGTCATAGGGCACATTCAGGGTCATGTTCGCCGGCAGCGTGCCCGACAGCTGATCGAGCCGCGCCTTGATCGCCGCCGCGGTTTGCAGCGCATTGGCGCCCGGCGCCAATTGCACCGACATGGCCGCTGTCGGCTTGCCGTTGAGGCGTGCGTCGAAGCGGTAGTCCTGGCGACCCAGTTCCACCCGTGCCACATCGTGGATTCTGACGCTGGAACCATCATCGTTGGCCCGCAGCACAATGTTGCCGAACGCCTGCACCGACTCGAGCTGCCCCTGCACCATCACGGTGGCGGTAATGTGCTGGTCGGCCGGTCCCGGACGCTCGCCCATGCTGCCGGCGGGCACTTGCACGTTCTGTGCGGCGATGGCCTTGCCGACATCGGCCATCGACAGGTTGTAGCCCACCAACCGGGTCGGATCGACCCAGATGCGCATCGCCCGTTCGGCGGTGTACATCTGCACCCGCCCGACCCCTGCCACCCGGCGAATCTCATTATTGATGGCCCGGGCGGCATAGTCCGCCAGCCCCACCGATTCCTGCTGGTCGTCGGTGTAGGACAAGGTATAGATCATCAGGAAGTTGGCGCGCACCTGCTCCACTTTCAGACCTTGCTCGATCACGGCCCGGGGCAGACGCCCGATCACCCGTTGCAAGCGGTTCTGCACATCGACCTGTGCCATGTCGGGATCGGTGCCCGGTTTGAACGTGATGGTGGTTTCGGCGCTGCCGTTGGCACTGTTGGACTCGTAGTAAATCAAGCCTTTGAGGCCATTGAGCTCTTCTTCGACCAGGCTGGTGACGTTCTGGCTGACAATCTGCGCCGAGGCGCCGGGGTAGCTGGCGCTGACACTGATTTGCGGTGGTGCCACGTCCGGGTACTGGCTGACCGGCAAGGTGCCGAGCGTCAGCACCCCCGCCAGCGCGATGAACAACGCGATGACCCAGGCGAAATTCGGACGGTTGATGAAAAATTCGGGCATCGGAACCTCAGGCTGTCAATTGCGGGCCTGCTGCCCGGCCAACGTGATGACGTTGACCTGAGTGCCGGCACTGAGTTTGTCCGCTCGCTCGACCACCACTTGCTCGCCGGCCGCCAGCCCCTGGGTGATCTGCCAGTCGGCGCCGAGCATCGCGCCGGTGCTGACCACCCGCTCACGCACGACACCTGTGGCGTCCACCAGCATCAACCGGGCCTGGCCGTCGGCCCCGCGCTGCACCGCTTGCTGCGGTACGAACAACGCTTGCGGATCGACCCCGGCCGGCGCCACCACGCGCACGTACATGCCCGGCAACAGCACGTTGTCCGGGTTGGGGAACTCACCGCGCAAGGTCACCTGCCCGGTGCTTCGGTCCACGGAAATATCGGAAAACATCAACTTGCCCCGGCGGGCCTGGGGCGGATTGCCCACCTGCACCGTTACCTCCGGGGTGCCGTTGCCGTTCAGGGTCAGGCGACCATTGGCCAGGGCTTGCTGCAAGGCCACGACCTGTTCGGCGGACTGGGTGAAGTCGGCGTAAATCGGGTCCAGTTGCTGGATCCGCGCCATCTGCGTGGCTTCGTCCTGACCCACCAGCGCACCTTCGCTGACCAGGGCCCGACCGATGCGGCCGCTGATCGGCGCCCGCACCTGGCAGTAACCGAGGTTGAGCTGCGCCGTGGTGAGGTCGGCCTGGGCGGCCAGGCGATTGGCCTGGGCACTCTTGAGGTCGGACACCGCGTCATCGAACGCTTGCGGGCTGACAGCGTTGATCTCCACCAGTTGCTTGAAACGCTGCACCTGGGTGTTGGCGCGATAGACATCGGCCTCGACCTTGGCCAACGCGCCCTCGGCACGCATCAAGGCCGCCTTGAGCGGCGCCGGGTCGATGCTGAACAGCAATTGGCCAGCCTTGACGTCGCTGCCCTCCTGAAAATGCCGGGTCAGCACCACGCCGGCCACCCTTGCGCGGACCTCGGCGATGCGCACCGGTTCGACCCGGCCCGGCAAATCCGTGGTCATGGCAAACGCCCGCGGTTGCACGGTCAGCGTCTTCACCTGGGGCACTGCTGCGCTGTGCTCCGGCGGCTGATCCTGACCACCACAAGCACTTAACCCAAATACCGCCAGCAACAACCACGCGGGTTTCATCGATGCGAAAGCCTTCTGCATTGTCGTTCCCTGTTCAATGAAAAAAGGCCTGCCGGTTTCGGTCGGCAGGCCCTGTGCATCGTCACTTCAACCGCCACGGCACTCGTTGATCGCGCTGGCCGCGCGGAACAGAATCTGCGTGACGAAATCGATCTCCTGTTCGGTGATGATCAACGGCGGCAGGAAGCGCACGGTGGCGCCGTGACGGCCGCCCAGCTCGACGATCAGCCCGTGTTGCAGGCAGGCCTGCTGGAAGGCCTTGGCCCGGGCAGTGTCCACCGGCGGATGGCCCTGGACATCGAGGGCACCCTGGGGGTCGACGATTTCCATGCCGAGCATCAGGCCTCGGCCACGCACATCGCCGATCCACTTGAATTCGCTTTGCAGGCCCAGCAGCTGCTTGCGCAGGTGCGCACCCACGGTTTCGGCGTGGGCCACCAGGCCTTCATCGCGGATGAAGCGCAAGGTCGCAGTGCCGGCAGCCATTGCCAATTGATTGCCACGGAACGTGCCGGCATGGGCGCCCGGTTGCCAGACGTCCAGGGAATCGTTGTAGACCATCACCGACAACGGCAAGCCGCCGCCAATGGCTTTGGACAAGGTGATGACGTCCGGGGTGATGCCTGAGTGCTCGAAGCCGAACATCCGGCCGCTGCGGGCAATGCCGCACTGAATCTCGTCGACGATCAGCGGAATGCCATGGGCCTGGGTCAACCGACGCAGCTCCTGCATCCAGCGATCCGGTGCGGTAATCACCCCGCCTTCGCCCTGGATCGGTTCGAGAATCATCGCCGCCGGTGCGGTGACGCCGCTTTCCGGGTCGTTGAGCAAATGCTCGAGGTAGCGCACGTTCAAGGTCACGCCCTGCTCGCCGGCCACCCCGAACGGGCAACGGTAATCGTGGGGGAACGGCAAACGTTGTACGCCCGCCATCAAGCCGCCCAGGGCATTCTTCGGCGACAGGTTGCCGCTGATCGACAGCGTGCCCAGGGTCATGCCGTGGTAGGCGCCTTCAAAGGCCAGCACGGAATGTCGACCGGTGGCGGTACGGGTCAGTTTCAGTGCAGCTTCGACTGCATCGGCACCGCTGGGACCGCAAAACTGGATACGCGCGTTTCGCGCGAAATCGGCGGGCAGGCAGCCAAAGATTTCCTGAACGAATGCATCCTTCACCGGTGTCATGAGGTCCAGGGTATGCATCGGCACGCCCGCGGCCATGACCTGGGTGATGGCCTGGACAATCACCGGGTGGTTGTGGCCCAGCGCCAGGGTGCCGGCACCGGCCAGGCAATCGACGAAGACCTGGCCGCGACTGTCCTGCACATAGATGCCATGAGCCCGTTCCAGCACAAGCGGAATGCGCCGAGGGTAACTGCGGGCGTTGGATTCCTGCTGTTGCTGGCGTTCCAGCAGCGGCGTCGGATCAAGGCAGTAAGGGCTCGACAGCCCGGTGTGCGCCAGACGTAGCTGTGGCGCGCCACCGGATGTGGCATTCGAGAAAGCACTCATGATTTCCTCCTTGGAGGCTGGGTTTGGAAAGTAACAGGGCTGCCTGAATTCGAATGCTTCAGGCAACGAAAGCCGTGAAACCGGACGCGGGGATTCCTTCCCCCGCTTCCATCGGTTTACATGTCGTAGCGCAGAACCAGACCCACGGTGCGCGGAGCGCCGACATCGACGATATCGCCGCTGCGGTTGTTGGTGACGTATTCCTTGTCGAAGGCGTTTTTCACAAAGCCCGATACGGCGACGTTCTTGGTGAGCTTGTATTCAGAGTTGAAGTTGACCAGCCAATAGTTGTCGCTCTTGCGCTCGCCGATGACCTGGCCAGCGTCGTCGAATTCGAACTCAGACGGCGCAGTGCTTTGCCAGATGACGTCGGTGTTGAGGGTCAGGCGGTCATTCCAGCGATAGGTACCGCCCAGCGACATCTTGTATTTGGGCGAAAAGAGGAAGTCCTGGCCGCTCATGTCCCGGCCATCGCCCGTGACGAAGTCCTTGTACTTGCCATCGGTGACAGCGGCACCGAGGTTCAGCGTCAACTGCTCGGTAAAGTCTTTTTCCACGAAGACTTCCAGGCCCTTGATGTCGCTGCGACCGGCGTTGAAGATGTGCGCGAACTGGGTGTCCGGGTCGAGCACGCTGACCTGCTGGTCTTTCCAGTCGGTGTAGTACAGGTTGGCGCGGGTGCGCAGGGTCTGGTCGAAGAACGAACCCCGGTAGGACAACTCGTAGTTGGTGGTGTACTCCGGGTCGTAGGGCTCGTGGCCGCCACCGGCCCGCACGTTGACGCCACCGCCGCGATAGCCTTTCTGCACCATGAAGCCCAGGTACTGGTTCGCGGCCAGTTCATAGTTGATGCCCAGTTTTGGCAACACGGCATCGAACGACTTGCTGACATTGCCCGGGCTGGAGAAGTCATCCTGGTCGATGTCGGTATCGTTCGTCTCGTGGTCGTAGCGCAGGCCGGTGATCAATGTCCAGCGCGGGACAAAGGTCCAGTTGATTTCACCGAACACCGCCTTGTTTTCGATGGTGGTGTCGCCCTTGGTGGTCCCGGCCAGTTCGTCATCGAACAACAACTTGTCGTGGAAGTTGTTGGTGTTGTGGCCGTAGTAGGCACCGACGAAGCTCTTCACCGTGTCCGAGTTGTAGTTCAGGCGCAGCTCCTGGCTGAACAGGTCGCCATCCTGCTTGCGCAGGATCACCTCGTTGTCTATCGCCTCCTGGTCGAAATCCAGGCGGGCACTGTAGTCGGAGCTGGTATTGGCCGTGAGGCTGGTCAGGCTCCAGTCATCGTTCAGGCGATAGTCGATCTTGGCGCTGACGGTGTCCTGCTTGAGGTTGTCAAAGGCCTTGGTGTTGGACGACACGTCGTAGTAACGCACCTTGCCGTTTTCGCGCATGACCGAGTTGTCGCCCTGACGGTGTTCGTCGTGGGCGTAGGTCAGCAACACGTCGAGATCGTCGTTGGGCAGGACCAGCAGCTTGCCGCGCACGTTGCTGGTGCGGGTCGGGTTGGCGTCGTCATTGAGGAAGACGTTGTCGATGTAGCCGTCACCTTCCTGGTAATCCACGGCGATACGCCCGGCGATCTTGTCGTCGACGATCGAGCCGCCACCGGCGACCGCTGCGCCGCGCTCACCGTAGTTCCCCACGTTGGTCTGCGCCGAAAAGCTCGGGACGAAGGTTGGATTCTTGGTCTGGATGACCACGGCACCGGCGAGGGAGTTACGGCCCTGCGTAGTGGACTGCGGGCCCAGGAAGACTTCGACCTGCTCCACGTCCCACAGCGGGATCGGGCTGAGGGTCAGTGCGCGGTTCGGTTGTACGGCGCCATCGACGAATACCGAGACCGCGCCATTGAGCGTGGCCGGGCCCTGGTCATCGAAACCGGACACCGGCACACCGCGGATGCCCCAGTTTTCGTTACCGGCCTGGTTGTACACACCCGGCGTACGGGCGAACACGTCGACCAGGTCATGGTCCGCCTTCTCGCGCAGTTGCTGCTCGGTTACCACAACCACGCTCGACTGGGTTTTCTCCAGGCTACGGTTGATTTTCTCACCCGTCACCGTCACAGGAGCAAGCTCCATCGTGCCCGACTCTCCGGCCGCCCATGCGCCGGTGGACAGGCACACTGCCGACCCCACAGCCAACGCAATTGTAGTCTTTTTGAAATTCACGCCCCGCTCCCCTGCGACAGATATTGGTGTTGTTTCTTTTGTTCAGAACGCTGCTTTCCCCACAGCGGGCGGCAGTCTAAATCAAAAAAAATCTTAAAGGAATAGTATTGATAATCTATCTCATTTGTATTTAAGATGCCGCCGTGTATCAGAGCGAATACATCTCAGTCGGACGCTACCCTGGTGACCTTTGCCTTGTTTTTTCAGGTCCGCCAACGTCAATCCGACTGACCGAGAAAGAAAAAAAGGATGTGCAAGGATGACTTCAATCGAACACCTGAGCGGGCGTTGCGCCCCGTTGTCCGATGCCCCAACGATCGACCGCGAGTCGACGTTACCCGTGCTGGTACAGGCGAAACCGGGACAGTCGATCCATGATATGGACGCGTCGATCCGCCACTCGCTGGACCAGGCACTGACCACCGTTGGCGGCGTGCTGTTTCGCGGTTTCATCGTTCCCACGCCCATCGACTTCAAGCGCTTCGCCGCCAGCTTCGGCGCGCCGCTGGCCAGCTACGAATTCGGCTCCACGCCGCGCAGCAAAGTCTTCGCCGGGGTGTACAGCTCCACCGAATACCCGGCCCATCAATTCATTCCGTTGCACAACGAGCAGGCCTACACCCGGCCCTGGCCTTCGCGCATCTGGTTCCACTGCATCAAGGCCAGTGAAACCGGTGGCGAAACGCCGATTGCCGACAGCCGCCTGATCTATCAGCGCATGCCCGCCGAGATCCGCGAGTTGTTCGCCAGCCGCGAGCTGCTCTACGTACGCAACTACAGCGGCGCGCTGGACCTGCCCTGGCAGAAGGTGTTCAACACCGAGGATCGCGCCCAGGTGGAACGCTACTGCCAGGACAACGACATCGAGTGGGAATGGAAAGCCGATGGCGAGCTGCGCACCCGCCAGCGTTGCGCCGCCGTGTTGCAACATCCCGTGACCGGTGAGTGGGTCTGGTTCAACCAGGCACACCTGTTCCACGTATCGGCCATCGAGCCGGGTGTGCGTGCCAGCCTGCTGGCCGCCGTGGGAGAAGAAAACCTGCCGCGCCACGTGTACTTCGGTGACGGCTCGGCCATTGCCGATGAGGTGCTCGACACCGTGCGCGAGGTCTATCGCCAGACCGCCATCAGCTTCCCCTGGCAGCCCGGCGACATCCTGATGCTCGACAATCGACTGGTCGCACACGGCCGCAACCCTTACACCGGTGACCGCAAAGTCATCGTTGCCATGGCGTGAATTGCACATGTTCAATTTCAATCACTGGATCGAAGTGCTGGAAACCCATGCCCGGCATTTTCCGCAGCGCGCGGCCCTGCATTTTTTGCCGGACGGCGTCGAGATCGGCGAAACCCTGACCTTTGCCCAACTGCACGAACAGAGCCAATCCCTGGCAGCGGCCCTGCAAGCGCGCTATGCGCCGGGTGATCGCGTGCTGTTGATGTTGCCCAGCAGCCTCGACTACGCCCGGGCGTTTTGCGCCTGTCTCTACGCCGGGCTGATCGCCGTGCCGCTGTTCCCGCCGCCGTCGCGCAAGCCTCGACATCTGGATCGCGTGCGCAATGTGGTGGTGGATGCCGAGCCGGCCCTGATCCTCGCCCCGGCCGATCATTGTGAAAACCTGCGCGAGCTGGTCGAAGGCCGGGTCGATGTAGCGACAGTCGAAGACCTCGGCGCCCCGCCCGCCAGTCAATGGACGCGCCCGGATGTCGATGGCGCGACCGTGGCCTTCCTGCAATACACCTCCGGTTCCACCGGCACGCCAAAAGGTGTGGAAGTGCGCCAGCGCAACCTGATCGCCAACGTCGAGCTGATGCGCCAGGCCTACGGTTTCGACGAGCACGGCGGCATGGTCAACTGGCTGCCGCTGTACCACGACATGGGCCTGATCGGTGGCCTGCTGGCACCGCTCTACAGCGGCATGCCCTGCTATCTGTTGGCCTCGCAGACGTTCGTCAACGCGCCGTCTACCTGGCTCCAGGCGTTGAGTCGTTACCGCGCCACCGCCAGTTTCGCCCCCAATTTCGCCTATGCGCTGTGCAACCGCGTGGTCAGCGACAACCTGATCGCGCAACTCGACCTGAGTGCCTGGCAACACGCGATCAATGGTGCCGAGCCGATTCATCCCGGCACCCTTGAAACCTTCGCCCAGCGCTTTGCCGTCTGCGGCCTGAACCCGCTGGCGATCAGCCCCGGCTACGGCCAGGCCGAAGCCACCTTGTGCGTCAGTGCCACACCGGCCAATGCCCTGCCCGTGGTATTGCGCCTGGACAAGGCCGTGCTGGAAACCGGTCGCGCAGCCATCGCGGCCACCGATGCCGCCGCCGTGGAATTCGTCGCCTGTGGTTATCCGCAGGCCTTGCACGGCATCGCCATCGTTAACCCGCACACCCATGAACGTTGCGCCGCCGACCAGATCGGTGAAGTCTGGCTGACCGGCCCGAGCAACGCCGAAGCCTACTGGAAGAACCCCGAAGCCACCCGCGAAGCGTTCCAGGCGTGCATCGTCGGCGAACCCGGGCATTACCTTCGCTCCGGCGACCTGGGTTTCATGCACCAGGGCCAGGTGGTGATTTGCGGCCGGGTCAAGGACCTGCTGATCCTCAACGGCCGCAACCTCTACCCTCACGATATCGAATTCGCCATCACCGATGCAGAGCCGGGCATCCGCACCGGACGCATCGCCGCGTTTTCGGAAATGGACCCGCTGCTGGGTCGCGAGAAGCTGGTGATCGTCGCCGAGCCCCATCGCAAATATGTCTACCCGGCCCATCACCCGGCACTGTTCGCCTCGATGCAGAACGCCGTGCGCGAAGTCGCCGACTGCGGCATCGACCAGATCGTACTGGTGGAAGCCGGCACCATTCCCATGACCACCAGCGGCAAGATCGCCCGTCAGGGGTCGCGCAAGCAACTGGCCGCGGGCACCTTGAACATCATTGCCCAATACGGTGGGCAGACCAGCGCCGATGAGGAACGCATCGAGCGTGCACAACTGCTGGAACGGGTTGCCCTGGCCGACGAAAGCGCCCTGCCCGCCTGCCGCCAATGGCTCAAGCAAACTCTGCGCGAGGTCAATCCGTATCTCATGGTGGACTTCGACCAGAGCCTGATCAGCCTCGGCCTGGACTCCATCAGCGTTGCCGACTTCGCGGCCCGCCTGCATCAGGACCTGGGCTTGAATCTCGACACGCAACGCCTGTTCGGCGAGCAGACGCTGGACGAATGGGCCCAGGCACTGCTGGATTTCCTCGGTGAAGCGTTGCCTGATTCCACCGCTTCGATCGAAGGCTCCAGCGTCGATCAGGATCACGGCCGGCAATCCTTCGCCCAGAGCCGACTGTGGTTCCTGCGTCAACTCGATCCGACCGACACCCGCCACAACCTGGTGCTGCATCTGCGCCTGCTCGGCGCGCTGGACACCGAAACGCTGGCGCTGCGACTCAATACTCTGGTCGACCGCCACAGCGTCCTGCGCACCGTCTACCACGACGGCGTCGACGGCCCGCAACAACGGATCCTGCCGACTGCGGACGTGCCGTTGACCTGGCATGACCTGCGTCATCACCCCATCGCCGTGCAACAACAAGCGCTGGCTGATCGGCTGGAGCGGGAACACGCGACACCGGTCGACCTGCAAAACGGCCCGCTGCTGCGCGCGCAATTGCTCAGCCGCGACGACCAGCAACACGACCTGCTGCTGACCCTGCACCACATCGCCTTTGACGGACGTTCGACGCAATTGTTGCTGGCAGAGCTGGCCCTTGGAGGCGTCAGCGAACGTCCGCTGCAGTACCTGGATTTCGCCCGCTGGGAAGCCGCGCACTGGAGCGCCGAACGCATCGCCGCCGAACAACAGTTCTGGCGCGAGCATCTGGCAAACGTGCCGCAAACCCTCGCCCTGGGTGGCAACGGCCAGATCGCCGGCGAGCACAGCCTCAACTTCACCCTGCCCCAGGCCAACTGCGAAGCGCTGACGGCACTGGCCCGCGAACACGGCATGACCCTGTTCATGCTGTTGCTGGCCAGCTATCAACTGGTGATCAAGCAACTGGGCGGCCAGCAGCAATTCCTGCTGGGCACCGACGTCAGCGGCCGGCCATTGGCCGCGCACAACGACGTGATCGGTTTCTTCGTCAACCAGTTGACCCTGCGCTGCGACCTGCGTGGCGAACCGACCCTGGCCGCTTTCCTTGGCCAGGTGCGCGATGAGGCACGGCTGGCCTACGCCCATCAGGGCCTGCCTTTCGATCTGGTGGTGTCGGCGCTGGCGCCGCAGCGCCGTCCCGGTCACTCGCCGCTGTTCCAGGTCAAGCTCAACTACCAGCCGTCACGGGTGAACCCGACCGATATCGCCGGTGCCCGCATGACCTCGCTGGACGTGGCGCAAGCCCCGGGCGATTTCCACCTGGTACTCGACCTGATGCACGGTGCCGAAGGGATCGACGCGACCCTCAAGTTCCGCGGCGAATTCTTCGACCGGGACCGTGCCCTGCGCCTGCAACACCTGTGGACCCGCCTGCTGGGCGAGACCCGCGATCTGCTCGACCTGTCGCTGCCGGCACTGGCCGAACGCCTCGACACCTGGGACCAGGCGTTCCAGCGCGAACGCCAGCAGTCCCAAGCCCTGGCCGGTCGCGGCCAGATGCTGCAAACCAAACGTCGCTCATTGACCCTTTAACCGAGTTGGATGCCTTTATGTCTATCGTGCCCCCACCGTCCCGCGCCCTTGGCGGCGTGCGTCGCAAAGCCATGAACGTCTCGGAACAACAGCTGGTCAGCGAGCGCCTGCTCAGCCCGGACCACGCCCTGCCGCTGGTGATCGAGCCGGCGGTCAGCGGTGTGGACCTGGTCGCCTGGGCGGCCAAGGAACGTGAGAACCTCGAGCAAAAACTGCTGCAATACGGCGCGATCCTGTTTCGCGGGTTCTCCGTACTGTCGGTGGAGCAGTTCGACCAGGTGATCGCCGCCCTGTCCCCCGGCGCGCTGGAGTACATGTTCCGCGCCTCACCGCGCACCCGCGTCGGCGGCAACATCTACACCTCGACCGATTACCCGGCCGACCAGATGATCTTCCCGCACAACGAACACTCCTACTCGCCGCGCTTCCCGCTGCGCCTGTTCTTCTACTGCCACATCCCGTCCGAGACCGGCGGCGAAACCCCGATTGGCGCGACCCGCGCAGTAAAGGCAAAAATCAGCCCGCAGATCGAAGCGCGTTTCCGCGAAAAAGGCGTGCTGTACGTGCGTAACTACGGTGACGGTTTCGGCCTGCCGTGGCAGACCGTGTTCCAGTCCGAAGACCGTGGCGAGGTGGAAGCCTACTGCGCCAGTGTCGGCATCGAAGTGGAGTGGAAGGAAAACAATCGCCTGCGCACCCGCCAGCGCGGGCCCGCCGTGGTCCGTCACCCGGGCACCGGCGAAGAGGTGTGGTTCAACCACGCCACCTTCTTCCACATCAGCACCCTGCCCCCGGCGATCCGCGACTCGTTGCAAGGCAATTTCACCGATCTCGACCTGCCGACCAACACCTTCTATGGCGACGGCACACCCATCGAAGCCGATGTACTGGAGTCATTGCGAGCGGCCTACCTCGACTCGCTGGTGCGCTTCAGCTGGCAGCAGGGCGACGTGTTGTTCATCGACAACATGCTCGCGGTGCACGGTCGCGAACCCTTCACCGGCAATCGCGCAATCATGACCGGCATGGCGCAAGCCCTGCTGCAGAGTGACGTCGCCGTCTGATTTTTTCCACGGGCGAACAAGCTGATTTGCACAGGCTCAGCTGATTTCGATCAGTGAGCCTGCGTGCCTCTGTTGCCCCGGTTTACCCCCAATTCCCAGTCGAGTTGAACATGAGCGGACTCCAAGGTTTTCGTATTTCGCCACAGCAGGCGTCGGTCTATCAGCATACCCACGGCGTCGCCGAGCACCCGCTCAGCTGCCGTTTGCAGTGGTCGGTTGCCTCCCCCGTGACCGCCGAGCTCCTGAGCCAGCGCTTGAACGCCCTGATCGCCGACAGTGAAATCCTGCGCACCCGGTTGGCGCCCGTGCCGGGCCTGCGCTTTCCGGTGCAGGTGATTCACGACAGCATCGAACTACCGGTCGTGGTGCAAGACTTACGCGCACTCGATCCAGGCCAGCAGGACGCTGCCCTGAGCCAACTGGCCACGCAACCTCGCGACTGGACGCTGCCGCTGGCCGTGACGCTGGTGCAACTGTCGGACGGGCAATCGGTGCTCGACCTGGCCGGGGCCAGCAGCCACTTTGACCTGGGCAGCCTGAAACTGCTGGCGGCCGCTTTGCTGCAGGACGCCAACCCCGCGCTGAACGACGCCTTGCAAAACGAGGCCCTGCAATACGCCGACTACGCCGAATGGCGCTGGAGCCTCACGGAAGACGAACCCGACCATCCGGGGGTGAATTTCTGGAAAGCCCTGGCACAGAGCGAACAACCGCCCCTGCAGCTGTCGCTGGAGTCGGCGTCGGGCAAAGGTTTTGCCCCGGCACGCGTGGACCTTGCCCTGCCGCCAAGCCTCGCCGCTCATCCGGCCCTGACTTCGAACCTGATGCTGACCGCCTGGGCCGTCCTGCTCGGCCGCCTCGTCGGTCAACAACAGGTGGCACTGACGGTCATCCACGAAAGCCGTGGCCCGGAACTGGAAAACGCCTTGGGCCTGTTCGAACAATGCCTGCCGGTGCGCTTTGACCTGGACCCGCAAACCACCCTGCTGGAACAATGCAAAAACATCGCCGCCACCGTCGAACTCAGCGCCGGCTGGCAGGACTACTACACCCACAACCTCAATGGCGGCTATGGCTTCGCCTGGCGTCAGGCCGATGCCAGGGAACGCCATGCCAACGCGGTGTTGAACCCGCTAAAAGCCTGCCTCAACGTGAACCAGACCACGGATGCTGTTCAGGCCCACGTGATTTACGACCGTCACTTGCTGAGCGCCAATGCCGCCGCTTGCCTGGGCGAACAATGGCTGCAACTGCTGCAAGGCGCGCTGGCCGAGCCACAACACCGCTGGGCGCAACTGCCGCTGACCGGCCCGCTGCAAGTGCAGACCCTCGACAACACCCCGACCGCACCTGCGATTGAACCGGTGACGCTGGTCGAGCTGATTGCCCGTCAGGTGCTGCAACAGCCGAACGCCATTGCCCTGAGTGACAAGGATGGCGACCTCAGCTACGCCGCGCTCGATGCCTGCGCCACCCGGTTGGCCCATCAACTGCGGGCCGCCGGCATCGGTGCCGGCGTACCGGTGGGCATCCTGTTCGGCCGTGGCAATGCGGCCATCGTCGCCATGCTGGCGGTGTTGAAGGCCGGGGGTGCCTATGTGCCGGTCGATCCGACCTACCCGGTGGAACGCCGTGCCTATATGCTCGCCGACAGCGCCATCGCCCATATCGTGGTCAGCGCCGAACTGGCCGACAGCGTGCCCGCGAGCCTGCAACGCTTCGCTCTCGACGACCTGACGCCTTCCGATATCAGCCATTTACCGCCACTGCCAGCGCCTCAGGCGGACGATCTGGCCTACCTGATCTACACCTCCGGATCCACCGGCGCCCCGAAAGCCGTGGAAATCAGCCACGGCGCCCTGAGCCTCTCGACCCAGGTGCGCATGACTTCCTACGGGAAACCGGTGCGTGCCTACCTGCTGCTGTCGTCGTTCGCCTTCGACAGCTCGGTGGCGGGGATTTTCTGGACCCTGGCCCAGGGCGGGCGCCTGGTCTTGCCGGCCACCGGCGAAGAACTGGAGATGCCGCGTCTGGCGCAGTTGATTGCCCAACACCGGGTCAGCCACGGCCTGTCGCTGCCATCGCTGTATCAGGCATTGCTCGATCAGTTGCAGCGCACCACCGGCACCGACAGCCTCGAATGCTGGATCGTCGCCGGTGAAGCCTGCCCGCCTTCGTTGATCACCCAGCACAGCCAAGCCTTGCCCAACGCGCAACTGGTGAACGAATACGGTCCCACCGAAGCCACGGTCTGGGCTACCTATGAAGTCCTGGACCCGGACCGGGAACTGAGCATCGGTCGACCGATTGCCGGCATGGACCTGCGCGTGCTCAATGAACAGGGCATCGCCAGCGGCATCGGTGAGCCGGGGGAAATCGTCCTCGCCGGCCCGACCCTGGCCCGGGGTTACCGCAACAAACCCGAAGAAACCGCCAAGGCCTTCGTCACCCTGGCCGACGGCACCCGTGCCTACCGCACCGGCGACCTGGCTTGCTGGCTGGCGGACGGGCGCCTGGCATTTCTCGGTCGCAAGGATCATCAGGTCAAGCTGCGCGGCTACCGCATCGAACTGGGCGAAATCGAACGTCAACTGTGCAGCCACAGCGATGTGCGCGAAGCCGCGGTGATCGTCCAGGAACACGCCGCCGGCAAGCGCCTGCTGGCCTACATTCTGGCAGCCCACGGTTATGCGCCGGATTCGGAAGCGATCAAGCGTTTCCTCGGTGAACGCCTGCCTTCTTACATGGTGCCGGCGCGGGTGTTGACCCTGCCGACCTTCCCGCGCACGCCCAACGGCAAGCTCGACCTGCGCCAGTTGCCCGACCCGGACCAGTTCGACGAAAGCGCCTTCGTCGCACCGCGCAACGCCATGGAAACCGCCCTGCAAGCCATCGTCGCCAAGGTCCTGAAGCTGGAGACCGTGAGCGTCACCGAGAACTTCTTCGCCATTGGCGGCGACTCGATTCTCAGCCTGCAAGTCGTGGCCCAGGCCTTTGAGCAAGGCATTGCCCTGTCCGCCAAGCACGTGTTCGAAGGCCAGACCATCGCCGCCATGGCCGAGGTCGCGCAACCGGTGACGGCGCAAAACACGCAACCGCAGCCCGAGAGCACCGAGTTCAGCGCCTCGGGCCTGTCCGATGACGAAATGCAGGCGCTGATGGCCGAACTCGACGAAAACGAATTTTGACTGGCTGCCCGACTCTCCGCGCCGTCGCCCCTTTTTCTGCAGGACGTTTGCAATGACCACCGAAAAAACCAGCAGCAATCCGATCGAAGACATCTACCCGCTGTCGCCGCTGCAGCAAGGGATGCTGTTCCACTCCCTGCTGCACGAAGACTCCGGCGTCTACCTGATGCAGGATCGCTACCGCATCGGCGGCGCCATCGATGAAGTCGCCTTCCTCGAATCCTGGCGTCAAGTCGTTGCGCTGCACCCTTCCCTGCGCGCCAGTTTCCAGTGGAAGACCCAGAAGCAACCGGTGCAGGTGATCCACCGCGAGGTCAAGGTACCGCTGGACACGATCGACCTGCGCGGGCTCGCCCCGCACGAACAGGAAGCGCGAATCCGCACCTTGCTGGCGGACGAACAGAAAACCGGTTTCAACCTGTCGAAGCCGCCGCTGATCCGCTTCCGCCTGGTGCGGTTGGGCGATGAGTCCTACGAGTTCATTCGCAGCTTTCACCACATCCTGATGGACGCCTGGTGCATCTCGCTGGTGACCGTGGACTTCCTCAAGGTCTACGAAGCGCTGTGCAACGACCGCACGCCGCAGCTCAAGGCGCCGCGTCCGTTCCGTGACTACATCCAGTGGCTGCAACGCCAGGACGCGACCAAGGCCGAGCAGTTCTGGCGCGGCCGGTTGCAGGGGCTCAATGCGCCGACGCCATTGACCGTGGACAACGGCGTGACCCGCGACCGCTACACCGACGCGGTGCTGGTGGACGATCGACTGATTCACCTGACCGAGCAGGAAACCCAGGCCCTGGCGGCGTTCTGCCGCAACCGTCGGATCACTCAGAACACCTTCTTCCAGGGCGTGTGGTCGCTGCTGCTGTCCCGTTACAGCGGGCAGCGGGACGTCATGTTCGGCGTCACCGTGGCCGGCCGCCCGGCGGAACTGACCGGTGTCGCAGAGATGATCGGCCTGTTCATCAACACCCTGCCCTTGCGCGTTTCGGTGGACCCCGAGGCATCGCTTGGCCAGTGGCTGAGCGCGCTGCAAGGGCTGAACGTCGACATGCGCGACTATGAGCACACACCGCTGACCGACATTCAGGGCTGGAGCGATTTCCCCCGGGGCGAAACCCTGTTCGACAGCATCCTGGTGTTCGAAAACGCACCGATCGACGAGCAGATTCTGGAAGGCGGATTCCAGTTCAGTCTCGATGGCATGGACCACAGCGTCCACACCCACTACGGCCTGACCGTGGTGATCCTGCCTGAAGAACGACTGGGCATTCGCGTGTCCTACGACCGCGAACGCTTCGAAGCGGCGACTATCGAGCGCCTGCTCGGCCACCTGGCCACGCTGGTGTGCGGCATGCTCGCCGCGCCGGACGCCACGCTGGGCAGCTTCGAGCTGCTGGCCGGCGACGAGCGCCAGCAACTGCTGGGCGAATGGGCGGTCAACCCGCACGAGTTTCCACTGGAGCAAAGCTACGCGCAGCTGTTCGCTGCACAGGTCGCCCAGCGTGGCGATCAGGTGGCCGCGATCTGCGACGGTGAATCCCTGACCTACACCGAGCTGGATAAGCGCGCCACGCGCCTGGCCCACGCGCTGCGGGAAGCGGGTGCCGGCGAGGACCGGTTGGTTGCATTGGTCGCCCCTCGCGGCCTGCCTTTGCTGACCATGATGATCGCAGTGTTCAAGGCCGGCGCGGCGATGCTGCCGCTGGAAGTCAATCACCCGCCGGAGCGCCTGCGGGAAATCCTCACCCTGTCCCGTGCACCGTTGCTGGTGGGCAGTGATGCGTGCAGCGGCCTGCTCGATCAGCTGCTGAGCGGCCTCGATCAAGCGCCCACCGCGCTGTTGGCCGAAGCCTGCTGGAACGCTGGCAAGGATGCGCCACTGCCGTTGCTCGGCCGCCCGGACAGCTTGGCCTACGTGCTGTTTACCTCGGGTTCGACCGGCACGCCCAAGGGCGTGATGATCGAACAACGGGGCATGCTCAATAACATCTTCGGCAAGGTGCCGGCCCTGGGGTTGAACGCCAACGACCGGATTCCGCAAACCGCATCCGTGGCCTTCGACATTTCCGTGTGGCAGTTCCTCGCCGCACCGGTGCTGGGTGCCACCGTGCAGATCCTGCCGGACGAGGTGGCCCATGACCCGCAGCGCCTGTTGCAGGTACTCGCCGGCGAGCGCCTTAGCGTGCTGGAAATCGTTCCGAGCCTGATGCGCACCTTGCTCGCGCTGTGCCCGTGCGACCTGCCATTGCCCGACCTGCGCTGGGTGCTACCCACCGGTGAAGCACTGCCGCCGACCGTGGCCCGCGACTGGTTCGCGCGCTTCCCTGACATCGCCCTGATGAACGCCTACGGCCCCGCCGAGTGCGCCGACGACGTGGCGTTCCAGCCGATTGTCGAAGCGCCGGATGCCGACGTCAGCCACATGCCCATCGGCCAGCCAACCGCCAACAACCGCTTGTATGTACTGGATGAGTCCCTGCGACCGGTGCCGGTCGGCGTGGCCGGGGAAATCTGTGTCGGTGGTGTCGGCGTTGGCCGTGGTTACCTGCACGACCCACAACGCACTGCAGACGCCTTCATCGATCACCCGACGCTTGAAGGACGCCTCTACCGCACCGGCGACCTCGGACGCTGGCGCGCCGATGGCGTGATCGAATACCTCGGCCGCCGCGACCAGCAGGTCAAGCTGCGCGGGCACCGCATCGAACTGACGGAGATCGAACACCGCCTGGCCCAGCACCCGAACGTGCGCGAGGCTGCCGTGTTGCTGCGGGAAACCAGCGCCGGCGAAGCCTGGCTGGTGGCTTACTGGTCAGCTCACGACGAGTCCCTGGGCAGCGACGGCCTTGGCGATCACCTGCGTACGCAATTGCCGCCGTACATGGTGCCGGCGGCGTTCGTCTGCCTGGAAAAATTGCCGCTGAACGCCAACGGCAAGGTCGACCGCAAGGCCCTGGCCGCCCGGGAATTGAACTGGCAGGCCGATACGCAGGAAAGCATCGCCCCACGCAACCCACTGGAAGCGGCCGTGGCCAAAGTCTGGGCCGAAGTGCTGGGCCGCGACAGTGTCGGCGTGGAAGACAACTTCTTCACCCTCGGCGGGCACTCGCTGCTGGCCACGCAGATCGTGGCGCGGCTGCGGGCGCACTTCAAACTCGACCTGCCGTTGCGGGTGCTGTTCGAACAACCGACCGTGGCGTTGCTGGCACTGGCGATTGCCGCCCGCCAGGCCGCGGCCGCCATGCCCCAAGCAGCGGCGAACCAGGGGCTGACAACCCGGCCACGGCCGGCGTTGCTGCCACTGTCGTTCTCGCAACAGCGCCTGTGGTTCATCGAGCAACTGACGCCGGGCACCACCCTGTTCAACATTCCCTTCGCCCTGCACTTGAACGGTGAACTGAACGTCGAAGCCCTGCACACCAGCCTCAACGACCTGCTGGTGCGCCACGAAATCCTGCGCACCGGTATCCGCAGCACCGACGGCGTACCCTGCCAGCACATCAGTGATGCGCTGAGCATCGAATTGCCGTTCGACGACCTGTCTGGCCTCACTGCCACCGCCCGTGAAGGCGCGCAGTTCAACGCCCTGCAGGACACCTTCGAGCAACCCTTCGACCTGACCCACCCGCCGTTGCTGCGTGCGCGCCTGCTGCGCCTGGCGCCACAGGAACACGTGCTGGGTATCGCCCTGCATCACCTGGTGTCGGACGCCTGGTCGGCGACCATTGCCTTGCGCGAACTGGCCCTGGGGTATGAAGCCCGCTGCAACGGCCAAGCGGCTGAACTGCCGGCCCTGCCAGTGCAATACGCCGACTTCGCCCTGTGGCAACGCGAGCATCTGCAAGGCGCGGAACTCAAGCGCCAGCTCGACTACTGGACCAAAACCCTGGACCGCAGCAACAGCGAAGGCAGCCCGTTGCTGGCCTTGCCGACCGATCTGCCACGGCCATCGGTGCAAACCTACCGCGCCGGCCTTGTGCAACGCGAACTGAGCGCCGATCTCAGCGCCCGGGTGCAAGCCTTCGCCAGCCGCCTCGGCACCACGCCCTTCACCGTATTGTTCGCCGGTTTCGCCGTGCTTATGCACCGCTTGAGCGGCGACGCCACGGTACTCATCGGCACCCCGGTCACTCACCGTGAGCAACCGGGCACCGAAGGCTTGCTCGGCATTTTGCTGAACAACCTGGCCATCCGCGCCGACTTCGAAGCGCAGGCGGACTTCACCGCGCTGGTCGGCCAGGTCGCCACGCGTCTGCGCGAAGGCCTGCAACATCAGGACCTGCCGTTCGAGCAACTGGTGGACAGCCTGCAACTGCCGCGCAGCCTCAGCCACGCGCCGCTATATCAGGTGATGGTCGCCCAGCAACTGGCCATGGAATCGCGCTTGCGCTTCCCGGGCCTGGAGTTCGAAGCCCTCGACACGCCGCTCAAGCAATCGGAATGCGATCTGGACCTGCACGTGCTGTGCCCGGCCAATGCGCCGATCCAGCTGGAACTGATGTTCGCCCTGGACCTGTTTGTCGCCGACAGCGCGCGGCAGACCCTCGCCCGCCTCGAACACCTGCTCGAACAAATGCTCGCAGAGCCGCAGCGCCCGGTGGCCGCCCTGCCGCTGCTGATGGATGCGGAATGGCAACGCACCGTGGTCGAGTGGAACCGCACCGACATGGAGGTGCCACAGCACCTGACCTTCGCCCAGCTGTTCGAACAGCAGGCCGAGCGCACCCCGGACCGCGATGCCCTGTGCTTCGAAGGCCAAAGCCTGAGCTACGGCGAACTGAATCGCCGGGCCAACAAGGTCGCGCATTACCTGCGCAGCCGTGGCGTGGTGGCCAATCGTCCGGTGGCCCTGTGTGTCGAGCGTTCGCTGGAGCTGCTGGTCGGCCTGCTGGGCATCCTCAAGTCCGGCGGTGCCTATGTGCCGCTCGACCCGACCTACCCGGTGGATCGCCTGGCCTACATGCTCGAAGACGCGCAACCGGCGCTGTTCCTCGGCCAGCAAGGCCTGCTGGAGCAGCTAGGCAGCGATTTGCCGCGCCTGCGCCTGGATACCGACGCGGCGCTGTTCGCCGATCAGCCGGACAGTAACCTCGCCCCTCTCTCCGGGCCCGACGACCTGGCCTACATCATGTACACCTCCGGCTCGACCGGTAAGCCCAAGGGCACCCTGGTCACCAACGGTTCGGTGGTCAACCTGGCGTGGGCGCGTATCCATGGCCTGTATCGCCGCTACACCGACCAGCCGATGCGCACCAGTTTCAACTACTCGTTCGCCTTCGACAGTTCAGTGGCCGAGCTGATCCTGCTGCTCGACGGCCACAGCCTGTACCTGACCCCGGAAGAGGTGCGTTACGACCCCGAGGCGCTGGCGCGGTTCTTCCGCGACACCCGCCTGGACGCGTTCGAATGCACCCCGGCGCAGCTCAAGGCGCTGCTCGAAAGCGACCGCGTGCGCCGTGGCGAGGTCTACCTGCCGCGCTTCGTGCTGTTCGGTGGCGATGCGGTGGACGCGCAACTCTGGCAGCGCCTGCCGTCGATTGCCGGCAGCCGCTTCTTCAACACCTACGGCCCGACCGAATGCACCGTGGACGCCACCGGCTGTGCGGTGGACGACTTCCCGGCCCGCCCGATCATCGGCCGGCCCATCGCCAACGTGCGCACTTATGTGCTCGACGCGTGGCTGAACCCGATGCCGGTGGGCGTTCCGGGCGAGCTGCACATCGGCGGCGCGGGCGTGACCCTGGGTTACCTTAACCGCGCCGAACAGACCGCGAAAGTGTTCATCGAGGATCCGTTCTCGCCGCTGCCCAATGCGCGGATGTACAAGTCCGGCGACCTGGTGCGCTGGCTGCCGGATGGCCAACTGGAATACCTGGGGCGCATGGACCATCAGGTGAAAATCCGTGGTTTCCGCGTGGAACTGGGGGAAATCGAAGCCCTGATCGGCGCCCAGCCGGGCGTGCGTCAGTCCGTGGTACTGGCCCGTGAGGACGTGCCCGGCGACAAGCGCCTGGTGGCTTACGTCACCTGCGACGGCCAGGCCGATGTCAACGCGTGGCGCAAAACCATCGGCGCCGCCCTGCCCGACTACATGGTGCCGTCGGCCTTCGTCGTGCTCGATGAGTTGCCGCTGACCGACAACGGCAAACTCAATCGCAAGGCCCTGCCGGCGCCGGACATTCAAGCGGAGCCGGACGCGCAGGACCCGCCGCGCACTTTGGCCGAACAGCAACTGGCAGCACTGTGGTCCGAGCTGCTCAACGTGCCGCTGACGCAGGTCGGTCGCGACAGTCACTTCTTCTATATGGGCGGTCACTCGCTGCTGGCGGCGCAGCTGTTTGCCCGTCTGCGTCAACAGTTCGCGACGGTCCCGGCGCTGCGTGCGGTGTTCGAACACCCGACGCTCGAAGCGCTCGCCGCGCTGCTCGGCGAGCCACTGCAAGCGCAGGCCGTGACCTGGACAACAGCGCAACGTCCTGCGCGCCTGCCGCTGTCTTTCGAACAGCAACGCCTATGGTTCCTCGAACAACTGAGCGCCGGTGGCGGTGAATACAACGTGGTCAGTGCCGTGCAGTTCGACGGTGAGCTGAATGTCTCAGCCTTGCAGTCGGCGCTGAATGCAGTGGTCGCGCGGCATGAAATCCTGCGCAGCCGCATCGTGCGTGAGGCCGACGGCGAACTGGCGCTGGCCATCGAACCCCAGGCCCTCATCCCGCTGCGCGTGGCAACACTGCACGCTGACAGCGCCGAAGCCTGGGAGCAATTGGGCTGTGAGGCGACCCACTCCGAAACCGGGTACCGTTTCGACCTCGCGACTCAGCTGCCGATTCGCGCCACGCTGATTCAACGCAGCGGCCACGACCAGGCGCTATTGCTGCTGAACGTGCACCACTGCGCCACCGATGACGCGTCCAGCCAGAACCTGCTGGATGAACTGGCGCGTTTCTACAGTGCCCAGTGCCAGAGCAGCGTTGCCGAGTTGCCGAACCTGACCGTGCAATACCCGGATTACGCGCTCTGGCAGCGTCAGCCAGAGCAACAAGCGCTGTTCCGCGATCAACTCGACTACTGGCGCACGCAACTGGAGGATGGCGACTACCTGTTGGACCTGCCAACCAAACAGGCTCGGCCGAACCAGCTCGACCCGGTCGCCGGTGCGGTGCAATTGCAACTGCCACCGGAACTGGCAGGACGCTTGCGTCAGTTCGCCCAGCAACGTGGCGCCACCCTGTACATGCTGATGCTCAGCGCCGCGCAATTGCTGCTGGGGCGTTATGCCAACCAACGCGACGTGCGCTTCGGCAGCCCGGTCGCCCAGCGCCCGCTGGCCGAGTTGCAGCCGCTGATCGGTTGCTTCGTCAACACCGTGGTGATGCGCGCCGACCTCGATCCGGCGCTAAATTTCGAAGGCCTGCTGAGCCAGGTGCGCAACCGCGTGCTCGACGCACAGCAACATCAGGACGTGCCGTTCGATCAGGTGGTCGAAACCCTGAACCCGGCCCGCAGCCTCGGCCAGACGCCGCTGTTCCAGGTGCTGTTCGTGATGCAGAACGCCGACGCCTCGGCCAGCCAGTGGCCGCAGTTGCAAGTGCGTGAGCAGGCAGTGAAGGCGCAAGCCACCAAATACGACCTGAACTGGGAAGTGCACGACGGCGAGGTGCTGTCGGTGTTGCTGGAATACCGCGCCGCGCTGTTCAGCGAAACCACCGTCAAGCGTTGGCTGGCGCAATGGCAAGCACTGCTGGAAACCATGCTCGATGCGCCGCAGACCCGTCTCGCCGACTGGTCGCCGTTGGCTGAATCCGAGCGCAAGCAGCAACTGATCCAGTGGAACGCCACCGAGCGCCACTACGCTGGCCCGAGCAACCTGCACACGGCCCTGAGCCAACAGGCCGCCCTGACCCCCAACGCCCCGGCGCTGGTGTTCGAAGGCCAGCGCCTGAGTTATGCCGAGCTGGATCATCGTGCACAACAGGTCGCCCGTGCCCTGCGCGCGGCCGGCATCGGTCGCGAGTCCATCGTGCCGGTGTGCATGGAGCGTTCCGTGGACATGGTCGTCGCCCTGCTCGGCATCGTGCATGCCGGCGCGGCGTGGTTGCCGCTGGATCCGGAACTGCCGACCGCGCGGCTGGCGTTCCTCATTGAAGACGCCGATGCCCAGGTCACCCTGACCCAGCCACAGTGGCTGTCGCGTCTACCCGCCGGTCACAGCGCCTGGACCCTCGACACCCTGCCACCGGCGCCCGCCGTTGAACCGCTGAGCGTTGAACCGAACGACCTGGCCTACGTGCTCTACACCTCCGGCTCCACCGGTCAGCCCAAGGGCGTGATGAACGAACACGGCGCCCTGATGAACCGCATCCACTGGATGCAGGACGCCTTCCCGATTGGGCCGAACGACCGCGTGTTGCAGAAGACCCCGTACAGCTTCGACGTGTCGGTGTGGGAGTTCTTCTGGCCGCTGATCAGCGGCGCCACGCTGGTGGTCGCCCGCCCGGACGGCCATCGCGACCCGGCGTATCTGAGCCAGTTGATCCGCCAGGAACAGGTCACCACCCTGCACTTCGTGCCGTCAATGCTGCGTGCCTTTGTCGAGGAACCGACGCTGGCCGAGTGCCGCAGCCTGCGTCAGGTGTTCGCCAGCGGCGAGGCGCTGCCGGCGGACCTGGTGCGGCGTTTCATGGGCCAGCACCCGGCGGCGCTGGTCAACCTCTATGGCCCGACCGAAGCGGCGATTGACGTCTCGGTCTGGCGCTGCTCGGTGGACGACCTGATCGTGCCTATCGGCAAACCCATCGCCAACCTGCGCCTGTACATCCTCGACGAAACCATGCAACCGCTGCCGATCGGCAGCATCGGCGAGCTGTACATCGGCGGTGTCGGCGTGGCGCGCGGTTACCTGAAGCGGACGGACCTGACCGAGGAACGTTTCCTCGCCAGCCCGTTCATCGACGGTGATCGCCTGTACCGCACCGGCGACCGTTGCCGCTTCCTCGCCGATGGCAACATCGAATACCTCGGCCGTCTGGACCATCAGGTGAAGCTGCGCGGACAGCGGATCGAACTGGGGGAAATCGACGCCGAATTGCTGGTACAGACAGGCGTGCGCGATGCCGCCACGCTGTTGCTGGATCAGCGTCTGGTGAGTTTCTGGTGGGGTGAGGCGGATCAAGTCGCGCTGCAAAAAGCTTTGGTCGACAACCTGCCGTCGCACATGGTCCCGAGCCTGTTGGTACGACTGGACAGCCTGCCGCTCAACAGCAACGGCAAGCTCGACCGCAAGGCCCTGGCCGCCACGGCACTGCCGCAAATCAACCGTGATCAACCGCATACGGCGCCGCGCAACGCCATTGAAACCGTGCTCTGCGAGCTGTTCAGCGAATTGCTGGAATGCCCGTCGGTGGGCATCGAGGATCACTTCTTCCAGCTGGGCGGCCATTCCTTGTTGGCTACCCGTCTGGTCGCCCGCGTCCGTGAACGCCTCGGTGCGACGCTGCCGCTGGCGGTGGTATTCGCCCAGCCAACGGTGGCGGCCTTGGCCGATCATCTGCGCGCAGCGGCACCGGGCGAACAGATCACGGCACAACCGCGTCCGGCACAGTTGCCGCTGGGCCTGGCACAGCGACGGTTCTGGATGCTCAGCCGCCTGGTGCCGGATTCCCGCGAATACCACATGCCCTTCGCCCTGACCTTGCGTGGCGAGGTTCAGGTTCAAGCCTTGCGTGAGGCGTTCGAGCAAGTCAGCGAGCGCCACCTGGTGCTGCGCAGCCGCATTGTTGAACTCAACGGCGAACCGCAGTTGCTGATCGACGATCAGGGGCCGGCGCTGGCGGTGACTTCCGTCATCCAACAGGACTGGATCTCGGCCTGCTCTGATGCCGAAAACGCCTTGATGGCGCCTTTCGATCTGGCAACCGCCGCACCGTGGCGCGCACACCTGCTGCAACGCCGGGACAGCGACGAAAACCGCCTGCTGGTGTGCCTGCACCATAGCGCTACCGACGGCTGGGCCATGCAGTTGCTGATCGACGAACTGGCCCAGGCCTACAGCGCCGCCCTGAACGGGCAAGCGCCCGGCTGGACCGCGCTGGACATCGACTATGTCGATTTCGCCCTGTGGCAACAGCACCCGGACACCCAGGCCCGGCGCAATGAAAGCCTCGACTACTGGAAAAACCAACTGGGCCAGGATGACTACCAGCTCGATCTGCCGCTGGACCACCCTCGTGGCGCCGAAGCGGACCGTCGTGCCGGGCAACTGACCGTCAGTCTTGGTACCCAGCGTGCCGAAGCGATCCGCCAGTTCGCCCGCCAACGCGGCACCACGGCCTACGTGATACTGGCCACTGCCCTGAGCGCCTTGCTCGCCCGCTACAGCGGCCAGCGTGACATTCGCCTCGGCACCCCGGCCGACCAGCGCGACCAGCCGCAAACCCAGGCGCTGCTGGCGTGTCTGGTGAACACGCTGGTGATCCGCAGCGACGTCGATCAACAAGCCCCGGCCGAGCAACTGCTCGCCAACCTTGAAGCCAATCTGCGTGCGGCCCAGGCCCACGCCGATCTGCCCTTCGCAACATTGGTCGGCGCCGTGGCCCAGCGCCGCGACCTGAACCGCACGCCGCTGTTTCAGGTGCTGTTCTCCCTTAACCACGGACGCATGGACAGCCGCCAGTGGCCGGGCCTGGACATCGAAGAGCAGATGCTGCCGGTGATCGACGCCAAGTTCGAACAGAGCTGGGAAGTCCAGGACGACGGCAGCGACATGACCCTCGCCCTTGAATACCAGGCGCCGTTGTTTGACGAGGCCACGATGCAGCGTTGGAGCACACAATGGTGTGCCTTGCTGGACGCGCTGGTGGCTGCACCGCAGCGGTCGCTGGTCGAGCTGTTCCCGCAACAACAGGACCAGCAGCAACTGGATCGCTGGAACGCCACCGAGCGCCTTTATTCCGGCCCGAGCAACCTGCATACGGCGCTCAACCAGCAAGCGGCCTTGACCCCCAACGCTCCGGCGCTGGTGTTCGAAGGCCAGCGCCTGAGTTATGCCGAGCTGGATCAACGTGCGCAACAAGTCGCCCGCGCCCTGCGCGCGGCCGGCATCGGTCGCGAGTCCATCGTGCCGGTGTGCATGGAGCGTTCCGTGGACATGGTCGTCGCCCTGCTCGGCATCGTGCATGCCGGCGCGGCGTGGTTGCCGCTGGATCCGGAACTGCCGACCGCGCGGCTGGCGTTCCTCATCGGAGACGCCGATGCCCAGGTCACCCTGACCCAGCCGCAGTGGCTGTCGCGTCTACCCGCCGGACGCCATACCGCACATCAGGCCTGGACCCTCGACACCCTGCCACCGGCGCCGGCCGCTGAACCGCTGAGCGTTGAACCGAATGACCTGGCCTACGTGCTCTACACCTCCGGTTCCACGGGCCAGCCCAAGGGCGTGATGAACGAACACGGCGCCCTGATGAACCGCATCCACTGGATGCAGGACGCCTTCCCGATTGGGCCGAACGACCGCGTGTTGCAGAAGACCCCGTACAGCTTCGACGTGTCGGTGTGGGAGTTCTTCTGGCCGCTGATCACCGGCGCCACGCTGGTGGTCGCCCGCCCGGACGGCCATCGCGACCCGGCCTACCTCAGCCAGTTGATCCGCCAGGAACAGGTCACCACCCTGCACTTCGTGCCGTCGATGCTGCGTGCCTTTGTCGAGGAACCGACGCTGGCCGACTGCCACAGCCTGCGTCAGGTGTTCGCCAGCGGCGAGGCGCTGCCGGCGGACCTGGTGCGGCGTTTCATGGGCCAGCACCCGGCGGCGCTGGTCAACCTCTATGGTCCGACCGAAGCGGCGATTGACGTCTCGGTCTGGCGCTGCTCGGTGGATGACCTGATCGTGCCGATTGGCCAACCGATCGCCAACCTGCGCCTGTACATCCTCGACGCAGCGATGCAGCCATTGCCCATCGGCAGCATCGGCGAGCTGTACATCGGCGGTGTCGGCGTGGCTCGCGGTTACCTCAAGCGGGCGGACCTGACCGAGGAACGCTTCCTCGCCAGCCCGTTCATCGACGGTGATCGCCTGTACCGCACCGGCGACCGCTGCCGCTTCCTCGCCGATGGCAACATCGAATACCTCGGCCGTCTGGACCATCAGGTGAAGCTGCGTGGGCAGCGGATCGAGCTGGGCGAGATCGATGCAGCCCTGCTCAATCAACCTGCCATTACCGGCGCCTGCACCCTGGTGATCGACAACCGGCTGGTGGCGTTCTACAGCGCCAGTGCGCCGCAACCGGAGCTGGGCGCACTGCTCACCGCCGAGCTGCCGGCGTACATGATCCCGGCGGTATGGATCGAAGTACCGGCCCTGCCACTGACCACCAACGGCAAGATCGACCGCAAGGCCCTGGCGGCCCTGCCATTGCCGCAGACGCAGGAAGACCGCGTCGCCCCGCGCAATGAACTGGAAGCGCTGCTCTGCCAGCTGTTCGGCGAACTGCTCGGTGAAGCCTTGACCGGTGGCCGCGAAGTCGGCACCTCGGACAGTTTCTTTGCCCTGGGCGGCGATTCGATTCTCGGCCTGAAGCTGATTTCGCGCCTGCGGGAACAGGGTTACTCGCTCACCCCAAAAGACCTGTTCCGCTCGCCGACCCCGGCGGCACTGGCACAGGTGGCCAGCCCATTGCTGACGCAGGCCGAACAAGGCGATGTGACCGGCGCCATGCCGCTGATCCCGCTGCATCAATGGTTCTTCGACCAACAGCAACCGCAGGCCGCGTACTGGAACCAGTCGGTGCTGGCCGACAGCGACCGTCGCCTGAACCCGGCAATGGTGCAGGCGACGCTGGATCGACTGGTGGCTCACCACGACGCCTTGCGCCTGCGCTTCAACGAGGCTGAAGGCCAATGGCAGGCGCATATCGCGCCAGTTTCGCCAGCGAAACTGACGTGCTGCGACCACCCAGAGCAATTGCAGCAAGTCGCACAAAGCCTCGACCTTGAACACGGCCCGCTGTTCGCCGCCGCCCTGCTCGAAGGCGAACCGCAACGCCTGTATCTGGTCGCGCATCACCTGGTGATCGATGCGGTGTCCTGGACGCCGCTGCTGGAAGATTTCCAGCAGTTGTATCAAGGCCTGGAACGTGGCGAGAGCCCAAGTCTGCCGGTGAAAACCACGTCCTACCGTCAATGGGCCGAGCACCTGCACGCCCACGCCGCCAAGGTCAGCGCCGAGCAGCGCTACTGGAACACCCAGACCTCGGTCAACGTTGCGCCAGTAGCCACGGTCGCCGAGCGCCAGACCCTGTCCGCCCGTTGGGACGCCACTCGCACCCACCAATGGCTGACCGAGTCCCACGCCGCCTACCGCACGCAACCGGAAGAGCTGTTGATCGCCGCCCTCGCCGCAACGCTGGCACAAGCCGAAAACCGTGCCGACATCGTCGTCGATCTGGAACGTCATGGTCGCGATGCGCCGTTCGAAGGCCTGGACGTCAGCCGCACCGTCGGCTGGTTCACCACCCTGTATCCACTGCGGGTCAATTCCAGCGGTGCCCCCGGCGACCGGGTGCGCAATGCCAAGGAAGCCCTGCGCGCAGTGCCAGGCCTGGGCCTCGGTCACGGGCTGCTGCGTCAACGGGGCGAGCTGCCGGCGAGCCGTGGTGACGTGCTGTTCAACTACCTCGGGCATGAACAGGCACCCGCAGGTTGGTTGCGCGCCAGCAGCCTGAAGTCACCGGCGGAAACCGCCCAAGCCAACCGGGTCAGCCATGGCCGTGAAGTGGTGGCCTGGCTGGAAGACGGCGCGTTGCACATCGAGTGGCACAGCGTCACCCCGACCGCCGACAGCCGCCTGCCCGCTCGCCTGCTCGAACACTTGCAAGCGCTGGTCGAGCATTGCCTCGACCCGCAGGCCGGAACGCTGATGCCATCGGACTTCCCGCTGGCCAAAGGCATGAACCAGGCCACCCTCGACACCCTGCTCAAGCGACTGGGGCCGAAGAAGTGAGCCCCGTTATCGCCCTGTACCTGACTTCGGAGTGCGCCGTTCGCGGCGCACGTGCCCCTTCGTATTTCTGGATTGAACACTGCTGCCATGCATGACCAAATCGAAAACATCTATTCGCTGACGCCCCTGCAAAAAGGCCTGCTGTACCACGAGGCCTACGCCCCCGAGTCGCGGGTGTACTACCAGCAGATGAACATCGGCCTGGCCGGTGAGTTGGATATCGACGCCTTCCGTCAGGCCTGGACGACCCTGATCCAACGCCACGGGGTGTTGCGCACGGCGTTCCTCTGGGAGGAGCTGGACGACGCCTATCAGGTCATCCTCAAGGAAGTCGATCTGCCGCTGCGGGAAGTCGATTTGCGCGGTCATTCGCAAGGACTGGCTGCACTGGCGGCCGAGGATCACGGGCAAGCATTCGAACTGGGTGCCGCACCGCTGATGCGCTTGACCCTGGCCCGTCTGGACGACCGGAGCGATCAGAAACACTGGTCGCTGCTGTGGACCCACCATCACCTGTTGCTCGATGGCTGGAGCGTCGGCTCGCTGCTGGCGGAGTGGCGCGACCTGTATCGCGCGGCACGCCGTGGCCAACAACCGCTGCTGGAGACCGTGCGACCGTTCCAGGACTACGTGGCCTACCTCGGCGAACGCCCTTCGGCAGACGAGTTCTGGCGCAGCCGCCTGGCGGACTTCGCCCATACCACTCGCGTTCCCGAATTCGACCCGCGCAGCCTGCTGGTCGACCCGGTCGAAGCGCACCTGCCCTGCACCGAGCATCAACTGACGCTGGACGTCGCGACCACTGCGCGCCTCAGCGGCTTCGCCCGGGACAACAACCTGACCGTCAACACCTTGCTGCAAGCGGCTTACGCTTACCTGCTGGGTCGCCATAACGGCAGCGACGAAGCCCTGATCGGCGTCACCGTGGCCGGGCGTCCGCAGCGTTTGAGCGGTGTCGAGCGCATGGTCGGGCTGTTCATCAACACCTTGCCGCTG
Organism: Pseudomonas sp. WPR_5_2; assembly: GCF_003634475.1. NCBI lineage: Bacteria > Pseudomonadati > Pseudomonadota > Gammaproteobacteria > Pseudomonadales > Pseudomonadaceae > Pseudomonas > Pseudomonas sp. WPR_5_2. The sequence continues at coordinate 1,270,020 of NZ_RBLA01000001.1, forward strand.
CGCGTGCGCTGGGACGATGCGCCGACCGTCGGCCAATGGCTGGCGGGCATTCAGGACTGGAACGCCGAGATGCGCGAGCATGAACACACGCCGTTGGCGAGCCTGCGCGCATTGACTGCGTTGCCGCCCGGCGGCGAGCTGTTCGAAGCGATCATGGTCTTTGAAAACTTCCCGTTCCCCCGTGAACTGGATCAGATCGACGACAACCTGTTCGGCCTGCCGGAAGCTGAACACGCCACGCCGTTGCGCCACACCGGGGGACGCAACAACTATCCGATGTCGTTGATCGCTTCGATGGAAGGCGACTGCTTGCAGCTGCACCTGGTGCATCAGCGCAAGCGCCTGTCCGACGCGGCCGGTGCGCGCCTGTTGCAGCAACTGGTCACGCTAATCGACGAACTGAGCCACGATGCCGCCCGGCCACTGGCTGAAGTGCCGCTGTGCCCGGCACAGGAACTGAGCCTGACACGCACCTGGGGCAACGGTGCAGCTCTTGAACTACCTGACGCCCCGCTGCACGAACTGATCGCCGCCCAGGCTCGCCGCCATCCCGAGCGTGAAGCGCTGCGCGACGCCAACGTTGCGTTGAGCTACGGCGAACTGCTGGAAGCCTCCACCGGACTGGCCGGCGCCTTGCGCCAGCGTGGTCTGCAACCCGGCGATCGCGTGGCCCTGGCCCTGCCCCGGGGCAACGACGCCGTGATGTCGCTGCTGGCGGTGATGCAGGCCGGCGGCTGCTTCCTGCCGCTGGATCTGGGTCAACCGGCCTCGCGCCTGGGTGCGCTGATGGCCAGTGCCGACGTGGATTTCATCATCGGTGCGCCGACTTTCGATACTGCCTCTGCGCAAGTGATCGACGCCTCGGCCCGTGCCAGCGGCATCGAACTGCCGGCAGTGGACCCACAGGCCTGCGCCTACGTGATCTACACCTCCGGCTCCACCGGCACGCCAAAAGGCGTGCGCCTGTCCCACCGCGCCATCGTCGCCTATGTCAGTGGCATTCTGGCCGAACTGGGTTGTGCCGAGGCGCAACAACCGTGGCGCCATGCACTGCTTTCTACCTTGGCCGCCGACCTGGGTTACACCCAGTTGTTCGGTGCACTGGTCAGCGGCGGCAGCCTGCTGCTGGTGGACGACGACACCCGTGCCGACCCGAACGCTTTGGCGCAGCTGTTCAGCGAATACACCCCGGATCTGGTCAAGCTCACGCCCAACCACCTGCACGGACTGCTGGCGGCCCACCCAGACGCCCATCTGCTGCCCCGTCATGCCCTGCTGCTCGGTGGCGAGGCGCTGCAAGGCAGCCTGCTGGACACCGTCCGCTCGCTACGCCCGGACCTCGCGGTCTACAACCACTACGGCCCGACCGAAAGCGCCGTGGGCATTTGCCTGTCGCGCATCGACCAGCCACTGGCCGGGGTCCAGCCGCTGGGCCATCCGCAACCTAACCGCCAATTGCGGGTCATCGACAGTCAGGGTCAATCCTTGCCGGTCGGCGTACCGGGTGAGCTGTGGGTCGGCGGTGAAGGCCTGGCCATCGACTACCTGGGCGATCCGGCACAAACCGCCGCCCGTTTCGCCGCCGTCGCCGACCTGCCCCGCGCCTACCGCACGGGCGACCGTGTGCGCTGGCTGGAATCCGGCGAGTTGGCGTTCCTCGGCCGCGTCGACAATCAGATCAAGCTACGCGGCTACCGCATCGAACTGGGCGAAGTCGAGGCGCAGATCAAACGCCTGTCGAGCAACATCGAGCAAGTGTTGGTGCGCGTGGTGCAACCGGCCAACGAAACGCCGCGGCTGATCGGCTGGCTGGTGGCCAGCACCTCCCTGTCCACCGACAAGCTGCGCTCCGACCTGGCCCTGCGCGTACCGGACTACATGGTGCCGGCGGACTTCATCGCCCTCGACGCCATCCCGCTGAACGCCAACGGCAAGCCGGACATCGCCCGCTTGCCGCTGCCCGACGCCCCAGTCAGCCAGGACAGTTACGAGGCGCCGCGTGATGCAGTGGAAATCGCCTTTGCCGAAATCTGGCAGGACGTGCTGCAAGTCGAGCGCGTCGGCATCCATGACAACTTCTTTGCCCTGGGCGGCGACTCGATTCTCAACCTGCAAATCATCGCCCGTGCCCACCAGAGCGGCATGAAGCTGACACCCAAGCAGCTGTTCGAAAACCGCACCATCGCTGAAATCTCCGCGGTACTCAGCCAAGGGACGAACTACAGCCGCGACACCGCTTCTGTCGCACGCCATGTGCCGCTGACAGCCGGCCAGCATGCACGCCTCGAAGCAGGTCCCTTGAATGCTGACTGGCGCTGCGTGGCGCTGCATGCGCCGATCAGCGTCGAGGTGCTGAACCGCGCGGTGCTGGCCTTGCAGAAACAACACCGGGCACTGCAAATCGGCTTGGCTGAAGGGGTCGACGGCAGCTGGAAACAGACACTGCCGGGCACGCCGAAACCAGTCACTGCCAGCCGTCAGCCGCTGAATATCAAAGATTCGAAGGCACTGTCTGATCTGGCCGAAACCCTTCTGGCCGCGCTGGATCACGCCGCCGGCGAAGGCTGGCACGCCTGCCTGTCGGAACAGGGCGATGCCGTGCTGCTGGTGACCCATGCCCTGCGCCTGGACCCGGCTTCCTGGGCGTTGCTGATGACCGATCTGGCGCTGGCCGTGGCACAAGCTCAGTACGACCGCGCAATCGAGTTGCCCCATCACGGTGGCCACCTGGATGAATGGGCCGAACATCAACAGTCCCGTGCCGACGACGAGGACGGTCTGGAGTCGGCCTGGGAATACTGGCTGCAATACGCCGGTGAAAGCCTCTCGCCTGCCCCGCAAATGGACGCTCCGGTATCGACCTGCTGTGTGCGAATTGCCGAATCCCTCAACACTCGCCTGAACCTGCTGCAACGCCGCAGCCATGCCCCGTGGTCGTCGCTGGTGGCTACCGCCGTGGCGGTAGAACTGGCGGAACACGGCGCCGTTCAAGACGTCTGGCTGACCCTGGATCGCGGTCGTTGCGAGCGTGCGCGCTTGCCGCTCACCAGCGCCCTGAGCCGCACCGACTTCGACCCGGCCACGGTGATTGGCGCCCTGAGCCATGCCGTTCCCCTGCGTCTGAGCCTCGCACCGGCCGCCAACGCCACCGGCTGGCTCGCGCAGATCGACGCGCAACTGGCCGCCGCGCCGCACGCCGGTGATGATTACGGTGTACTGCGTTACCTGGCCGACAACGACTACCTGCGCGAACCGCTGCTGAGCCTGCCGAAACCGGCAGTCCATATCGTCATGGCCGGCGAATGGCAAACCCATGAAGGACCGCTGGGCGAGGTTATCGCCGCCAGCGCACCTGCCGATGCCAGCGGCCTGACCCTGTCCGTCAGCCTGCAACAGGGCCAATTGCACATCGATTGCCGTGGTCCGGGCGCCGAACATTGGGCCGAGGCGCTGGAACAGCGTCTGCACCAACTGGCCGCCGACGCCGAACAGGCCAGCCCCGGTGCCCATGCGTTCCCGCTGTGCCGAGCCGCCGGGCATGACCTGTCCGTGCTGGGCGCGAATTTCGACTGGGCCGGCATCGACGACCTGCTGCCCCTGTCGCCGATGCAGGAAGGCATGCTGTTGCACACCCTGTTGCGCCCCAACAGCGGCATCTACCTGATGCAGCAACGCTATCGCTGGGACGGCGAACTGGACCGCTGTGCCATCGAATACGCCTGGGCACAACAGCTGGCCCGGCACCCGATGTTGCGCACCGGTTTCTGGTGGCAGGACGGCAAGGCGGCGCTGCAATGCGTCTACCGAGACACCGACCCGGCCTTCGCCTGGTACGACTGGCGCGGGCTCGACGAAACCAGCCGCCAGCGCCAGATGAATGCGGTGCTGGACGCCGAATGCCGCCAGGGCTTCGACATGCGCCGGCCGCCGCTGACCTTCCTGCGGGTGTTCCAGGTCGCCGATCAGGAATTCCTGATCGTGCGCAGCTTCCATCACATCCTCACCGACGCCTGGTGCTTCGGCCTGTTGATGGCCGACCTGTTCGCCCACTATCAGGCGCGAGTCCTCGGCCAACCGGCGGCGCGTCCTTTGCTGCCGTCGTTCAGCAATTACATCCACTGGCTGCAATGCCAGGACAGCCGCGTCACCGAGCAATTCTGGACCCGCGAACTGGCCGGTTTCAGCGCGCCGACGCCATTGGTGGTGGATCGCCCGGCCGTGGCCGAGCAAGCAGTCGAAGCGGTGGCCAACCTCGACGTCACCCTGTCGATTGCCGATACCCGCGCCCTGACCGCGCTGTGCCAACAGCACCAGCTCACGCCCAACACCTGGATTCAGGGCGCCTGGGCCTTGCTGCTGTCCCGTTACAGCGGCAGCGACGACGTGCTGTTCGGCGTCACGGTGTCGGGTCGTCCAACCGAATTGCCGGGTGTGGAAGACATCGTCGGGCTGTTCATCAACAGCCTGCCGCTGCGGGTCAAGGTGGATGATTCGCTAGCCGTGGTGCCGTGGCTGCAAGCACTGTTCGCCCACAACTTCGAGCTGCGCGCCTATGAACATGCGCCGCTGGTGGACATCCAGCGCTGGAGTGAAGTCGAGCACGGCCGTTCGCTGTTCGACAGCCTGGTGGTGTTTGAAAACGCGCCGTTCGATGCCGGCCTGTCGGACCGTCAGGTGGACTTCAACGTCGATATCTATGAAGACCGCGTGCACACCAACTACCCGATGACCGTGGTGCTGTACCCCGGCGATCGCCTGGGCATTCGCCTGACCTACGATGCCGCGCGCTTCGATACCGACACCGTGCAGCGCATGCTCGGCCACCTGCGGCAGTTGCTCACGCAAATGGTCGCCCAGCCGCAAGCACCGCTGGCCTCGCTGTCGTTGCTGACGCCAGAGGAACGCCAGACCCTACTGATCGACTGGAACCGCAGCGAGCTGGACCTCCCGCTGGACCAGACCTACGCGCAACTGTTCGCCGGGCAAGTGGCGGCGCATCCGCAGCGCATCGCTGCCGTCTGTGGCGCCGACAGCCTGACCTATGCCGAACTGGATCAGCGCTCCAACCGCCTGGCCCGTGCGCTGGTCGAGACCGGTGCTGGTCGCGACACTCTCGTAGCCTTGGCCGGCGAGCGTGGCCTGCCGTTGTTGAGCATGATGATCGCCGTACTCAAGGCCGGCGCGGCCTACCTGCCGCTGGACATCAAGCATCCGCCACAGCGACTGGGCGAGATTCTCGAACTGTCCGGCGCGCAGATCCTCATGACCAGCGCCAGTGCCGACCCGGTGATCGATCCGGCGCTGGCCGCCAGCACCGCCAAACCGCTGCGCCTGCGCACCGAAGCCCTGTGGCTGGCGGGTGACGCAACGCCATTGAACATCGCGGGCAGCCCCGATGACCTGGCCTATGTGATCTTCACCTCGGGCTCCACCGGCACACCGAAAGGCGCGATGGTCGAGCAACGGGGCATGCTCAACAACATCTTCGGCAAGGTGCCGACCCTGGGCCTGTCGGGCGCGGACCGGATTGCCCAGACCGCCTCCCCGGCGTTCGACATTTCGGTGTGGCAGTTCCTCGCCGCGCCGATCCTCGGTGCCACCGTGCACATCCTGCCGGATGTGATTGCTCATGATCCCGAGCGCCTGTTGCAGGCGTTGGAAGCGCAACAACTGTCGGTGCTCGAAGCGGTGCCGACGATGATCCGCGCCCTGCTCGACCTGGCCGCTGCCGATACACAGCTGTCGGCCCTGCGCTGGCTGTTGCCGACCGGTGAGGCCCTGCCGCCGGCCCTGGCCCAGGCGTGGCTGAGCCGTTTTGCCCACGTGCCGCTGATGAACGCCTACGGTCCGGCGGAATGCTCGGACGACGTGGCCTTCCACCCGCTGACCGAGGTCCCGAGCGAAGCTGGCAACGCCATGCCGATTGGCCGGCCGACCGCCAACAACCACCTGTACCTGGTGGACGCAGCACTGCGTCCGGTGCCGGTAGGCGTTCCGGGCGAAATCTGCGTCGGTGGTGTCGGCGTCGGTCGCGGTTACCTCAACGACCCGGAAAAAACCCGGGCGGCTTTTGTCGCGCACCCATTCGAGCCCGGTGCCCGCTTCTACCGCACCGGCGACCTGGGACGCTGGCGTGCGGACGGGGTGCTCGAGTTCCTCGGGCGTCGCGATCAGCAGGTGAAAATCCGTGGCCACCGTATCGAACTGGGGGAAATCGAAGATCACCTCGGTCGTCATCCGGCCGTGCAAGCAGTGGCCGTCATCGTCAACGCCGACCAGCGTGGCGAGCTGCAACTGGTCGCTTACTGGGTCGGCGACGACACCCCGGTGGCGGTGCTGCGCGACTGGCTGGGCCAACGCCTGCCGTCGTACATGGTGCCCGCTCATTGGCAACCGCTGGAGGCCTTGCCGCAGAACGCCAATGGCAAGGTCGACCGCAAGTTGCTGACCGCGCGCCCCCTGGACCACCAGGAGCTGAACGTGCAACGGCCGCTGAGCAGTGAAACCGAACAGCAACTGGGGGCAATCTGGACACAGATACTGAACGTGACGTCTATCGGCGCCGACGACAACTTCTTCGCCCTCGGCGGACACTCGCTGCTGGCCACGCTGGTGGTCTCGCGGATTCGCAGCCAGCTCGCGGTGGACCTGCCGCTGCGTGCTGTGTTCGATCACCCGGTGCTGGAAAACCTCGCCCGTGCCATCGACCACGCGCGCCTGCAAGCGGCGCCTGTCGCCCTGCCAGCGATCACCCAGGCTTCGCGTTCGCAACCGCTGCCGTTGTCGTTCGCTCAACAACGGCTGTGGTTCCTTGAACAGCTGAATCCTGGCTCCAGCGGATTCAACATCCCGTTCGCCCTGACCCTGACCGGGGCGCTGAATGTCGAAGCCCTGCGCCTGGCGTTCGAGCAACTGGTCGCTCGTCATGAGGTGCTGCGCAGTACCGTGCACAGCGATCACGGCGAACCTTGGCAGCGTATCGAAGCGGCGCAGGCGTTTGCCTTGCCGGTCAGCGATCTGCGGCAGGTGTCGGAACAGGAACCGGCCATCGAGGCGCAATTGGCTGAGGTCTTCGCCCAGCCGTTCGACCTGACCCGGGCGCCGTTGATTCGTGCGCGCCTTGTGCAACTGGACGGGCAAACCCATGTGCTGGCCATCGCCCTGCACCACATTGCCGTGGATGCCTGGTCCATCGCGCAACTGGTGGAGCAATTGGCCACCGACTACGCGGCATTCGGCACCGGGGCTGCCGGCATCGAGGTCCCGGCCCTGCAATACGCCGACTTCGCCGTTTGGCAACGCACGCACCTGCCCGGTCCGGTCTGGCAACAACAGCTGGGTTACTGGCGCCAGCAGTTGCAGGCCAGTCCTGCGCCGTTGTTGCTGCCGGGTGCCCAGACCCACGCACAGGCTCACGGTTGCGCCCGTCATCGCAGCCGCCTGCCGGCGTCGCTGGCGCAGGCTATCACCCAACTGGCCACGGCCCGCGAGGCGTCGCCGTTCATGGTGCTGCACAGCGCGCTGAACGTGTTGCTGCATCAACAGACCGGACGCGAGGACTTGCTGGTCGGCACTGATATCGCCAACCGTCATCATCAACAGACCGAAGACATGGTCGGCTTCTTCGTCAACCAGTTGGTGTTGCGCTGCCGCGTGACGCCGGAGCGGTCCTTCAATGAATTGCTCGGCGATGCACGACGCGTGGCGCTGGACGCTTTCGCCCACCAGGACTTGCCGTTCGACGCCCTGGTGGCCGACTTGCTGCCACAGCGGGACGCCCGCTACACGCCGTTCTTCCAGGTCAAACTGGTGGTGCAGAACACCCGCCAGCAAGACTTGCAGCTGCCGGGGCTGGCGATCAGCGAACGCGAACTTGCACCGCAAGCGGCAGATGTGGACCTGCTGATCAACGTGGTGGACGACGGCGACGGGCTGCTGGCGGTCTACGACTACGACACCAGCCGTTACGCCGCTGCCTACATCGAACTGCTCGACAGCCTGTTCGTGCGCCTGCTCGAACAATTGGCGCAGAACGCCGATCTCAGCGTCGCGCAATTGCTGGAGCCACTCAATCAACTGCAACAGGCCCGCCGCGACCAGGCCCAGGCAGCATTGCGCGAGGCCGGTAGCGCCCGCCAAAGCACCCTGGGCCAGGCCCGTCGCCGCAGTGTCGTGAAGGAGGCCGAACAATGATGGCTTTCGATCCCGCGACCCTCACGTCCCACTTTTTTGTACAGGTCTCAGCATGACTCAGACTCACGAAGACACCCCGTTCGAAGGATTCGAACTGTCACCCCAGCAGGCACACTTGTGGCGCCTGCAACAAAACCGCCTGGCCGCCACGGCGCAACGGGCTACCCTGCGGATTCGCAGCGAGCAACCGCTGGACAGCGCAAGGCTGGACAGCAGTTTGCGCGAGCTGGTGCAACGCCACGAGATTCTGCGCACCCGCTACCAACAACTGCCGGGGCTGTCGTTGCCGATGCAGGTGATCGACGATTCGGCCGATGATTGGCAGGCGCTGGCCATCGAGCTACAGCTCGATGCCGATGGCCGGGCTGCGACGCTGCAGCTGCCGGCGCTGCACCTGGACAGCACCAGCCTGAATTATCTGGCTGAAGAATGGGCGCTGGGCTACCTGCAAGCGGCGCCGCAGGACCCGCCATTGCAATACGCCGACTACGCCGCCTGGCGCCAGGAGTCGGCGGACGACGAACACAGCCGGCAGTTCTGGCATGAACAGCTCGCCGCAGTAGTGGCCGACGTGCCGTTGCCGTGGCAGCGCTCGACGCCGTCCGGGCCATTGGAACCGGGTCGGGTGCAACTGGCGCTGGACGACACCACCCGGCAACGCCTCAATGAGGTGGCGACCCGCCTCGGCGTCAGCACCGGCACGCTCGTGCTCGGCGCCTGGGTCACGCTGTGGCAACGCTACAGCGAAGCCGAACGCCTGACACTGGCCTACGAGAACCAGGTGCGCCCGGATGTGCTGGGGGACGCCCTCGGCCTGTTTTCCGAGCCATTACCGCTGACCCTCGACACCGCGCCCGAACTGTCGTTCGCCGCGCTGTGCCGGCAATTGACCGAGCGCGTCGGCCTGCTCGGCGATGCGCGGGACAGCTACCCGAGCCATCTGGGCAACGTGCCGCCATTGTCGGGGGTGGGATTCCGCGAACTCGCCGTGGCACCACACAGTGCCTTGCATGATGCCGGTTGGCAGATCGACCTGGCTGACAGTGTCAGCGCCGGCTGCGCGTTGCTGTTGCAGTACCAGCCGCACTCATCCGGTGCCCTGTCGCTGCATTTTGACGCGGCACTCTACACGGCGGCCCATGTCGACCTGCTCGGCGAACAGCTGTTGAGCGTGATCGAACACAGCCTGCGCGAACCTTCGATCCGCCTGAGCGGACTGGCGACGTGCAGCGCCGCCGAGCTGCATCGCGTGACCGGTGCACTGGCCGCCTCGCCAAGCCTGACCCCGTCCCAGGAGCAGCTCTACACCACGACCTTCGCACTGCCCAATCTGGCTGCCGCCTTCGCCAAGGGCTCGGCCGCCCATGCCCAACGCCCGGCAGTGACCGGGCCGAGCGGCACCTTGAGTCATGCCGGGCTGGAACAACGGGTCAGTGCCCTCACCCAGCACTTGCTCGCCCAGGATCTGGAGCCCGGCGCGCGGATCGCGCATTTCCTGCCCCGGGACATCGATGCCGTGGTGGCACTGGTCGCGATTTTGCGCGCGGGCGCCTGCTACGTGCCGATTGACCCGTCCTACCCCGGCGAGCGCATCGAACACATTCTGCGCGACAGCCAGGCCCGTTTGGTGCTGACCCACCGCGCCCGTGTGCAAGACCTGCCGGCCGACTGGCAACCGGGCGCGCTGGCGATCGATCAAGCCCTGCCGACGCTGCCGTTGCGGGCAGAGCCCGAGGTGGCGCGGGATCAACCGGCCTACCTGATCTACACCTCCGGCAGCACCGGTCAGCCCAAGGGCGTGGTCATCAGCCATGCCAACGCCCTGCATTCGCTGGCGGCGCGGCTGGCGGGGTATCCGCACCCGGTGGAACGCTTCCTGCTGCTGTCGTCGTTCGCCTTCGACAGTTCCATCGCCGGGCTGTTCTGGAGCCTGGCCCAGGGCGGTTGCCTGCACCTGGCCAGCGAAACCGAGCAGAAGGATCCATTGCAACTGGCGCGCTTGATCCGCAATCACGGGGTGTCGCACCTGTTGGCGCTGCCCTCGCTGTACGCCTTGTTGCTGGATGAACTGGGCGACAGTCCGAGCTCGTTGAACACGGCGATTGTCGCCGGTGAAAGCTGCCCGCCCGCCCTGGTCACCAACCACTATCGCCGCCAGCCCGGCGCGCAGCTGTACAACGAATACGGCCCGACGGAAGCCTCGGTGTGGAGCACCGTCGCCCTCTGCCAGCCGGACGGAGCCAGCGGTTCGGTGCCGATCGGTCGCGCCATCGCCCACACGCGGGTATACCTGCTCGACAGCGAGGGCGCTCCGGTCGCGCGAGGACTCAAGGGGGAAATTCACATTGCCGGACCGGGGTTGTCCGAAGGTTATCTGGGCCTGCCGCAGATGACCGCCGAGAAGTTCATCCGCGCCAGCCACCCTGCGCTCGACGGCCAACGCCTGTACCGCACCGGCGATTTCGCCTGGCAGGACCTGGACGGGCAACTGATGTTCCTCGGGCGTACCGACTCGCAGATCAAACTGCGCGGTTACCGCATCGAACTGGGGGAAATCGAAACCGCACTGTGCAAGGTCAGCGGTGCCAGACTGGCGGTGGTCCTGCTGGACACCACCCAGGCCGAACCGAGCCTGCGCGCCTTTGTCGAGTCGGCCAGCGCGTTGCAGGCCACGACCGTGCGCGAGTCCCTGGCAGCACTGCTGCCGGCGCACATGATCCCCGCCGACATCCAGTGGCTGGCGCAACTGCCACGCACCGCCAACGGCAAGGTCGATCACCGCGCCCTGTTGGCCCGCGTGCCGAACCGCAGCCTCGCGACGTATGCCGCGCCCGAAGGGCATGTCGAGCAGGTGCTCGCCAACGTGTGGCAGGAGCTGCTGGAGGTTGAAGTGATCGGCCGCCACGATGACTTCTTCGCCCTTGGTGGCCATTCGTTGCTGGTGGTGCGCATGACCGCCAGGTTGCGCGCCACGTTGGGCATCGAAGTGCCGGTCAACGTGATTTTCCAGCACCCGACGCTGATCGGCCTCGCCGGGCAGATCGCCCGGCCCGACGACCGCACAACAGTTGTGACCTTGCAGGCCGGCGCTGAAGACCAGACTCCGCTGTTCTGCCTGCACCAGCCGGCGGGCGGGGTTCATCACTACGTTCCGATGATCGCCGGGTTGCCTGAGGCGCTACCGGTGTATGGCCTTGCATTGCCTGAGTCGTTGCGCGACCGCGACCTCGTCGCACTGGCCGGCGAATACTTGCCGCAGATCCGCCGGATTCAGGCACAAGGTCCCTATCGCCTGGGCGGTTGGTCCATGGGTGGATTGCTCGCGCTGGAGCTGACCCGGCAGCTGGAGGCGCAGGGGCAAACGGTTGAATGGCTGGGCTTGTTCGACAGCACCTTCCACGCCGAGGACGACTCACTGGAGTGGGACGCACTGTTCGCCATGGTCCAGCAGGAACTGAGCAGCGACAGTCGCCAGCGCCTGGCCACCCTTGCGCCGCAATCCCTGGAGGAACTGCGCTCGGCCACTGCCGGCTCGGGTCGTGTGGAGCAGTTGCGTTTCGCCTTGCTGCAATGGGCGGGCGCCAACGGCCTGACCCTCAATGCCCCGCAGGCCTACGTCGAGCAGACCTTGAAGGTGATGGCCGACGCCCGTCGCTGGGTCAGCGGTTATTCCGTGCCGACGGTGGCCGCCACCCTGCACTTGTGGTGGGCTGAACAGACCCTGGTCGAGCGTCCGGACCTGCCTGCACAGTGGGACACCATCAGCCAGCGAACCTGCCATTATCCGGTGGCCGCCGATCACGAGACGATCCTCGGGCAGCCCGCCTTCCATGAACAATTGAACAAATCGCTGGCCACGGCCTCGACGGAAACCGCCGCATGAACCTGATTCTTTATCTCTACCGCCAATCGGCCCGCCTGCTGGCCCTGGCCTCGATCACCGGTGCACTGGGCGGCCTGGCGAGTGCCGGGCTGGTGATCCTGATCAACCGCGGACTGGCTGACCCACAGCAATTGCCGGAACTGGCCCTGGGCTTTTTCGGGTTGTGCGCCGGCATGCTGCTGAGCAAGCTGTGTTCGGAACTGTCGCTGCTGCACCTGACCCAAAGTGCGATTTTCCAGATGCGCATCGACCTCTCGCGCAAGCTGCTGGCCACCCCGCTCAAACGCCTGCAAGGCATGGGCAAACATCGGCTGCTGGTAATCCTCACCGAGGACGTGCACACCTTCACCGCCGCGTTCGAGTGGGTGCCGTTGCTGTTCGTCAACGCCGTGGTGACCCTGGCGTGCTTCGCCTATCTGGCGTGGCTGTCGTGGTCGCTGTTGGCGATTCTGGCGTTGTTCCTGCTGGTTGGCCTGATCACGTTCCACCTGGCCGAGCGCGGACCGTTGAGCCATCTGGAACGGGTGCGCCAACAAAAGGATGTGCTCTACCAGCACTTTCGCAGCCTGATCGAAGGCAGCAAGGAATTGCAGCTGAACAATGCCCGTGGCGAAGCCTTCGTCGAGAAGGTTATCCGCCCCGGCGCCGACGAGTTTCGCGTGCGCTTCCTGCGCGGCATGGCCGGGTATTCGGTGGTGGCCAACCTCGGCACACTGCTGTTCTACCTCAACCTCGGCGTGCTGCTGTTCGTCGTGCCGTTCTGGTTGCCGCAATCGACCACCGTACTGGTCAGCTTCACCGTGACCTTGCTGTATCTGGTGCGACCGATTTCCGACCTGATGATCGCCCTGCCCTCGTTGCGCCAGGCCAGCATCGCCCTGAACCGCATTCGCCAACTGGATGCCGAATTGAGTGCCGAAGAAAAAGTCACCGCCCCGACCGGCAACCTGTTCGCCAGCGATGGACCGACGCGTTTGAAACTCAATGGTGTGTGCCACCGCTATCCGGGCGAACACGAGGATCATCCGTTCATGCTCGGGCCGGTGGACCTGACGCTGGAACAGGGCGAGCTGGTGTTCGTGGTCGGTGGCAACGGCAGTGGCAAGACGACGCTGTCCATGCTGCTGCTCGGGCTCTACGCTCCGGAGTCCGGCAGCGTGATGCTCAATGGCTTGGAAGTGGACGACGACAACCGCGAGCAATACCGCCAGCACTTTGCCGCTGTGTTCGCCGATTTCCACCTGTTCGAGCATTTGTTGGGCGACGACGGTCCAGGCGCCGAACACCGCACCGCCGAAGCGACCCGCTACGTGAAAGCCTTGGGGCTGGGACATAAAGTCAGCATCGTCGACGACCGTTTTTCCACGGTGGATCTGTCTACGGGGCAACGCAAGCGCCTGGCGCTGGTGTCGGCGTATCTGGATGACAAGCCGTTTTATCTGTTCGATGAGTGGGCCGCCGACCAGGACCCGACCTTCAAGCGCGTGTTCTACATGGAGCTGCTACCGGAGCTCAAGGCCCGGGGCAAAACCGTGATCGTGATCACCCACGACGACGCCTATTTCCAACAGGCCGACCGGGTGCTGAAAGTGGAGAACGGCCGCCTCACCCAGGTCGAAGCCCACGCGGCGTATGCCTGATTGAGGTGACCGGCCGGCCGGCCTGATTGATGTGGATACGCCAGCTCCTGCATATCTGATTGATCTGGATACGCGATCCCTGTAGGAGCTGGCTTGCCAGCGAAAGCGGGTTGTCAGCCAACAATGATGGCGCCTGATACACCGCCTTCGCTGCGGTGCGGCGATCCGACAAGCCAGCTCCTACAGGTCCGTGTCAGGTTAACAGCGGGCAGTTGTCGCAGTACGGGCGTGCATCTCCCAACTGGTGATGCAGGCAGCACACCTTGCGCATCAGCAACGGCACGCCGCTCGGGCCGGGGGCCAGTTGCAGGAAGCCGTACAGCGGATTGCGCGTGCCATCGGCCCAATGCCGCTCCCGGAACAGTCGCTCGCGCCATTGTGCCGCGTGGGGCATCTGGAAGTAATCGAGGGCCACATTGATGGCGGCCGCCACGTTGTTCCACAGCAAGCGCTGGGCTACCCGTCCGGCGCTGGCCAGTGCCTGTACCCATGGCGCGATGTCGCCAATCAGCCATTGTTGTGCGAAGGCCAGCGGGTCGTTCAGTGGCAGCGCTTCGCCGGCAGCGAACACTTGAGCCACCGGCATGCCGTTGTCCAGCACCACATGGGGATCGTGCAAATGACAGCGCAGGTTTTGTGCGGCGGCGGCCAGCGGCAAGGCCAGCGTCACGCAGATCAGGTCCATCGACCATTGCGACACCATGGCAGCCCGAGGCGCCGCGGGATAGTAGTGGGCGTACAGCCCCAGCAGTTCGACACAGGTTTGCGGATCGCGAAATGCCGGCAACCCACGCCCTTCGATGTCACTGCTCAGCCGGCAGGTGCTGCGCAAAAAAGCGCCGTCGAAACGAAACAACTGATCGAGCAAGGTTTCGTCGAGCATTCGGGCAGTGGTTTGAAGAGACGTCATGGGGCTTCGTAACTGAGTTTGAGAACTGTTAACCTACCACGTTTTTTGAATTCCGAAGACTCGACTCGGTGGGTCAATCCCCGGGTTTGCCAGGCAGGACGCTCTGATGTTCATCCATGATATGAAGTTGCTGGCCGCCCCTTACTGGTCAGCCCAAGGCCGCCGTCGTGCCTGGCTGACCCTGGCCATGGCGATGCTGGCGGTGGCCGGGATCATTGCGATCCAGGTGCGCTGGAACGAGTGGAGCCTGGGCTTCTACAACTCGCTGCAGAGTCTGGACGCCGCCGCGTTCGCCTATCACGTCGTGGAGCTGCTGGTACTCGACGTCGCCTTCATCGCCTGCACCATGGTCAAGTTCCAGGTGCAACAACGCTTGCTGATCAACTGGCGGGAAAAACTGACCCAGGCCTTCCTCGCCAAATGGCTCGACAGTCAACGCTACTACCGCAGCCGCTTTCACAGCGTGACCTACGACAACCCGGACCAGCGGATTGCCGAGGACTGCAAGATCTTCGTCGAGCAAACCCTGGACCTGGGCCTGAACCTGCTGCAGGCGATCATTCTGGTGGTGCTGTTCAGCCTGATCATGTGGCGCATTTCCGGCACGCTGGAGTTCGAAGTCGCAGGCCATGCGCTCGCCATCCCCGGCTACATGTTGTGGCTGGCGTTGATCTACGCCGTGATCGGCAGCGGCATCGCGCACTGGATCGGCAAACCACTGATCGGCCTGAATTTCCTGCAACAACGCCGCGAGGCGGATTTTCGCTTCGGCCTGACGCGCCTGCGCGAAGACGCCGAAAATGTCGCGCTGTCCCGGGGCCAGGGCTGGGAAAGCAAGCAATTGCTGGGTCAGCTCGGGCTGCTGTTGAGCAACTACGCCAAACTGGTGCGCTCGAAAAAGCACTTGCTGGGGATCAACGCGGCCTATGAACGATTCGCCTTCACCCTGCCCCTGTTGCTGGTTTCACCCCGTTTCTTCTCGCGGGAGATTCAACTGGGGCAACTGACCCAGATCGCTTCGGCTTTCGGTGAGATTCAGGCTTCTCTGTCGTTTCTGATTCGCAGCTACCCGCAAATCGCCGAATGGCGCGCCACCAAGACCCGCCTGTGCAGTTTCTGGCGCGAACTCGATGCGCTGCCCGCGCCGACCGACCCGGTCACCGGCCCCGCCGCCGGCCTTCGCCTGCAGGCTTTCGCCCCCTTGAACGGGCACAGTCTGCCCTTGTTCGAACCGCTGACACTGAACCTGGCGCCCGGCGAACGGCTGTTGCTGCGCGGCCCGTCCGGCGTCGGCAAGACCACCTTGTTGCGCTCGCTGGCGGGATTGTGGCCACGCCATCGGGGCAGCGCCGAACTGGACCGCGAGGGGCTGCTCATTCTGCCGCAGAAACCCTATTTACCCGGCGGATCACTGCATGACCTGTTGCTTCACACCAGCGCGGACGATGCCATCGAGATCGACGACTCACGCCTGGACGAAGTGCTTGAACTGGCAGACCTGCAGCACCTGCCGTTGCACGACACCGGCGACTGGAGCCGGCGCCTCAGCCCCGGCGAGCAGCAACGCCTGGCGCTGGCCAGGGCCTTGCTGATCCAGCCGCCGTTGCTGTTCCTTGACGAGGCCACGTCAGGGCTGGACGAAACAGCCGAGCGCCGGCTGTACGAGGCACTGGCGGCCAGCAAAATGACCGTGGTCAGCATCGGCCACCGCGAAAGCCTCGGGGCCTATCACACCCACGTGGTCGATGTGGTGCCAGTAGCACTGCCGGAGATTCTCGAGCAGTCAATGTCGACTACAGTTCAAGGTGTTACCACTTAATCAGTCATGGATCCCTGGCCTTGAGCGGGTCAGGTGCGTACACGCTGGGACCGCAACGGAGGGATGACTATGCACGGGTATGGAATGATCGGGGATTTGCTCCATCTGGCCCTTTATTTACTGAGTATCGCGTTCTGGACCCTGTTCTGGATCGTCTGTATTTTCAATGCCAAACGTCGCTTGAAAAGACTGCTGGGGGCCCATGCACTGCTGATCGGCCTGCTGTTTTTCCCGGTGTTGCCCGCGACTGTCGTCGGTGGAGCACTGATCGCATTCGGCATCGAAGGCCTGGTCTGGGGCCTGTGCATCGCCGGCGTTGGAATGCCGCTGGCCGGTTTGCAGTTTGTCCGGCGGTGCTCCTGAACCGGCTCGCTCCCCAGGGGATCTTCAGTGAACACAGGGTTTGTGTGCGGCACAGATCAAATGTGGGAGCAAGCCTGCTCGCGATGGCGGCGGGTCAGTCAGTGATGCTCTGCCTGACACTGCCTCATCGCTGGCAAGCCAGCTCCCACAGTGATTTATGGTGCTCACGGACTTTTCGGACACACACTAAACCTGTGGGAGCGAGCCTGCTCGCGAAGGCGGTGTTTCAGGCGAGGTTTATGCCAACTGACACGCCGCTTTCGCGAGCAGGCTCGCTCCCACAGGGGGTTACGGTGTTCAATACATGACCCGTTTGGCTTCCCATTTTTAAGGATGATCAAGGCATGACCACGCTCGACACTTCCCTGCAAGATACCGCCGCGCCGGACGGCGTTTGCTACGGCTGCGGCGGCAGCAATCCCCACGGGCTGCACATCAAGAGTTACTGGCACGAGGACGGCGAGCACGTCGTGGCCGAGCACGTGCCGGATGACAAGTATTGCGGCTGGCCGGACCTGGTGTACGGCGGCTTGATCGCGATGCTGGTCGATTGTCATTCCAACTGGACGGCGATGGCCTGGCAGTACCGCGCCGAACAACGCGAAGTCGCCAGCCTGCCCCGCATCAATTGCGTCACTGGCAACCTGGGCATCAAGTTCATCAAACCGACACCCATGGGCGTCCCGCTAACCTTGCGGGCGAAAGTGGAAGGCGAAGTAGGACGCAAGACCCGCGTGATCTGCGAGGTCTACGCCGGGGATGTGCTGACGGCGGTGGGCGACTCGGTGTTTGTCCGGGTCGATACCGGGCAATTGGCGGACTCGGCGCATGGGCGCTGATGGGCCCATGAAAAGAACGCAGCCAGCGGTCGAGCACATAATGCTGCCGGAGATGCCGCAGGCTGCGATCCTTTAATTCACCCGTTACGCCTCGCGCCCCCCTCCAGAACGTTGAATGCATCAATCGTCGTTGTCGTCGCGATCGCGGTAACGACGGTGATCGCGATCATAGTCACGACGATCATATCGGCGGTCATAGCCTTGATCATTGTCATCCCCTTGGTCGTAACCGCGTCGATGATCATGGTCGTGGTATCGGCCGTACCTTTCTCCGTCATCCCAGTGAGGGCCGCAGCCTCCCAACAAGAAGAAACTGAAAATGGCCAGGGTCATGATGATTGCGCGATTCATTGGAACGCCCTAAACGTGGGAGGTATTGAAAAGTTATGGCTGCCCGGAAATTTTCATCCGGACAACGTTCAGCCCTGGCTATGACCATTAAGTAACTTAATGATTCCACGGGGAAATGCATCTGTTTGAGCAACGCTGAACATACTTGGGTATCAAGTCGTACATACCAACGCATGGCAGACACCACCGGGCGTCACCAAGACGCCCATGCACAGTGAGGAATATAACGAGCTGCTGGGCAGCCTCCATCCACTGGGGCGCATGGGCGAAGCCAGCGAAATTGCCAGCGCCATCCTGTTCCTGGATTCGGCGGCGTTCATTACGGGAGAAATCCTGCACGTCGATGGCGGTCAGAGCGCTGGCCAGTAACGCACGCTCGCAGAGATATCAATCAGTTGTTGGACGCTATAACGCCTTTGTCGACTGCTGGCGGCGTCCAGCGGCCTTGAGTGATAGCTTCTTCCGGCCAATAGGCTCGCAGGAAGAGCGAGAAATCGGCAGCCTTCGGTACCGGCAGCCAGTTGCTTTCCTTGTCCGCGCCCGGCGACTCGGCCTGTACGTAGAACGTTAGCGACCCGTCAGCGTTGATCTTCAGGTCCTTGTTCTTGGTGCCGAGCGAATAACGGTTGAGCGGGTTGGGCACGAAAAAGTGTGCCGCGTCATACGCAGTCAGCGACCAGAAACCCTTCACCGGCGGCACTTGCCCTTTGGCGAAGGTGACCGTGTAGGTATTCGCACCGTTGAGTCGCATGCCGGCGGCATCCAGGTCCTGATAGAAGTAGCGCGTCTCGTTCGGTGCATTGACCAGAATGTTCGACTTCGCTACGGCGGTGCGCGTGAAATAGTCGGTGCCGAAGCGCGCGCCATTGGTGATGGTGGTCCAGTGATGCGGCAGCGCAATGCCCCAGTTGCGGAACTGCAGCAACGGGTCGACCAGTTCCCGGTCCGCTTTTTCCGCCTCGTCGATCATCGCCTGCTTGAGCGCGGGATCTTTCTGTGCAGCGGCGATCACCGCCAGCACTTGTGCGTAGCGCGCCTCTTCTCCCGCCAGTGGCGGCGCCAGGTCCAGCACGAGCGGTAATTGATCGAAAAAGACCTCGGGGCGCACCCAACGGGTTTCGCCCTTGCCGTCGGCGCGCTTGGGGAATATCGGCAGCTTGCGCCAGTCGCGGCGTTTCAGAGTGCCGTCGTATTCGGCCAACGGGTAGACGTTGATGCCCTGGATCACCTCCTGCACCGCTTGCCTGTCCTGCGGTGTGTCATCCTGGAAAACCCGCGGACCGATGAAGGCGGCATCGGACCTCGCCCGGATCACCTGGGCGATACCCTTGGGCACTTCGCCTTGCCAGTTCGGCCCCACGACCAGATAGAAGCCCGGCTTGGTGCCGTACATCGCACCAAGGCCGGCGATGCTGTCGGTACGCAGGTCGGAGAATTGATAGACCCAGAAGCGCTCGCCGAAGTCCGGCACCTGGATCACTACCGGACTGACGTCGAGTGCCATGTAACCGGCGCCATACACGACATCCTGGTTAGGACAAGCGATGGCGCGTTGTTCCGGCTTGATGTAATCGCTCAGCATGGTCACGCGATTGAACGGAGACATCGGCAGCACGCCACCGACGAGCCCCTGCTCGGGCGCCTTGGTATTGGCCAGGCGGCGGTTGTAGACGTTTACCATTGGCCAGGCCCAGAACCAGGCGTCGCGCGCCACCAGGCGCGCGTAGGGTTCGGTAATCCGGGTATTGGCGTCCGGCCCAGAAAGCGCGGTCATTGCCTGCACTGGCGTTGCCTCTGTGTGGGCAAGTGCAGTCGTGGCAGCAGCACTCAACACGGCGGCAAAACCGAGTGGCAGCGCCAGTGCAATCATCCTGGAAGGTTGGAACATCGGTGTTTCGGGCGCCGTCGGACTCCAAAGGCGCTCCAGTCTGTGGCGGCTAGGCTGGTACATGGCTCCTTGCTCCTTACGTGTCGTTCTTATTGTAAATTCAGAATGAATCTAAACGAACCAAACCTATAATGCATTTGCATAATAATTATGGAGATATTGCATGGAGCGCATACCTTGAACCTGCGCCAACTGGAACATTTGGTCACGCTGGCCGACGAAGGCGCCTTCGCCCGCGCGGCGGAAAAACTGCATTTGAGCCAACCGGCACTCACGCGCAGCATTCAGGCACTGGAGGAAACGCTTGACCTGCAATTGTGCGATCGCCACTACCGCGGGATAGACCTCACGCCAGCGGGAAAACTGGTGGTGGAGCGTGCGCGCAGAGTGCTGCTCGAAAGCCGGGCGCTCGACCGTGATATCAAGCTGTTCAAGGGGCACAGTCTGGGCGACGTACGTTTCGGCGTCGGCCCTTACCCGGCAACGGTTTTCGTGCCAGGCGTAATCGCAAGGCTGTCACAGTCGTGCCCGCAGCTGGCACTACGAACGGAAGCGGAAAGTTGGGACACGTTGCTGGAGCGATTGCATGGCGAGGCAATCGATTTCTTTATTGCCGAAAAGCGCGCTGTGCCGTGGACGCCCAAGCTGGCGGTGGTGACATTGTCCACGTACGAATGCGGTTGGTTCGCCCGGCCGCAGCATCCGATCTTCGAAAAGGCGAAATGCATGACGGCGAATCTACGCGAAGCGCGCATCGCTGCCGTTCCGGTGCCGGAAGCAATGCGCGAAGAATTGCGCAAACGCCTGCGCTACAAGCCGTCTGAAAATCTGGAATTCAGCGCCGAATGCAATAACTTCACGACCCTGAAGGAAATCGCCGAATGCTCCGACACCGCGATCTGCGGCCCGTTGGTTGCCGTGCGCCGTGAGCTGGCAGCAGGCACGCTGCGCCGGATCGTCCTCGAGGATGCAAAAGCCTTCAGCATGCAATTCGCCATCGCGTATCTCGCGCATCGCACGCTCTCACCGATGGCGGAAAAAGCGATTGAAGCGATCGTCGAATATGACCGGCAATTGAAAGAAGGAGAAACCATCGATTGAATGAGCCCACGCGACTTCTGCTGATTCAGAGTTCGACCAGCGGCTGATACTGACGGCAGGCACTATGGGGAGCTGCTAGTGTTAAGTCCGGACGCCGTCAAAGTCTCTGCAGGCTCATGCGGCTGCCGACCCACGCCTACGCTGTTCTTCGTTGACAGCGGGGTACTTCAAGTTCTTCGAACCGACGAATGGGCCCCAACCCAGGACAAAATCATGGCGAAAGTACTTGTTCTCTATTACTCAATGTATGGCCACCTGGAAACCATGGCGAACGCCGTCGCCGATGGTGCACGATCCGTACCTGGCGTAGATGTGACGCTCAAACGTGTGGCTGAAACCATCCCGGCCGAACAGGCGGCAGCCATCGGTGTCAAGCTCGACCAGCAGGCCCCGGTCGCGACACCTGACGAGCTGGCCAATTACGACGCCATCATCTTTGGCACACCGACACGCTTTGGCAACATGGCCGGACAGATGCGCACATTTCTCGACCAGACCGGTGGGCTATGGATGAAAGGTGCGCTCGTCGGGAAAATCGGCAGTGTTTTCGCGTCAACCGGTACCCAGCACGGGGGCCAGGAAACCACGATTACGTCATTCCACAGCACACTGCTGCATCAAGGAATGGTCATCGTGGGTGTGCCTTACACCTGCGCAGGACTCACCAATATGAATGAGATCACCGGCGGTACACCCTATGGTGCCACCACTCTGGCCGGGGCCGACGGGAAACGGCAACCGTCACAAAATGAACTGGATATTGCGCGCTTCCAAGGCAAGCACGTTGCTGAACTTGCAAAAAAGATCGCCAGTTAACGCAAGCAGTAAAAGGGGCTGTCGCCTGGGGCGGACGTCGAAGTTTGCCGGCTTGAACCCGCCCCCCCTTCGTTTTCATGTCCGACTGAACGCTGTGACGGTAATGGTGTGACGGCCAAGTATCTCCCCACTCTGGCCGTCACATAACCAGGCTGCTGCTGAAGCCTGCCTCCGAACAAGGCTGCACGTCCGGGATGCGCTGACCCGGTTGGCGAGTCAGGCGCAGCGAATCCGTAAAGTGTTTCAACCAACGAGGCCAGAAACGCTCACTCAAGCTTCCTGCCAGCCGCCGTCAGACTTGCCGCCAGCACATCCAGCAACGCCCGGATCTTCGGTAACGACTGACGGCTTTTGCTCCACGCCAGATTGATCGCCAAGCCATCTGTTGCCAACTGCGGAAGCACCTCGACCAGACTGCCGTCTTCAAGCTGGCGCTGGATCAGCCACGTGGGTAGCTGCGCGACTCCACACCCTGCCGCTACCGCAGCAGCCATGCCTTCGCCATCCCCCACCAGGAACCTTCCTGCCATGATCCGGCGTTCGATTTCACCCGGCCGGGCGCCCGGGAAATGCCAGGGATGGATCGTCCCGTCGCTGTCACCGTAGACCACGCAACTGTGCTCGTGCAGCTCGCTTTCCGTGCATGGCTCGCCGCGCCTGGCCAGGTAATCGGGCGAAGCGCAGAAGATATGTCGCCCCGTGCCCAGATAACGGTGGCCCACCGCCGCAGGCCAGACACCCGGCCCTCCAACCTGGACGACGACATCGATGCCCTCCTCGACCGGGTCCACGATTCGATTGGAAAAAGTGATGTGCGGCGAAAGCATCGGGTGCCGGTCGATGAAGTCCAGAACGACCGGAAGTGCATGCATCCGTCCGTATGACGCAGAAAGGTCGATGCGAATCCGGCCATGAGGCTCGGTATCTTCATGCAAGGCCGATTCGGCTTCCTCAAGATCGGCAAGCACGCCGATGCAGGTTTTATAGAACGCAGAGCCGGCGTCCGTCAGGGACAGACGTCGCGTGGTGCGATGAAACAGCCGGATATCGAGCCGAGCTTCCAATCGAGCGATGCTTTTACTGATGGCTGACCCGGTCAGGTTCATGCGCTCGGCGGCGAGTTTGAAGCTGCCGGAGTCCGCGACACAAACAAAAACATCGATGCCTTTCAGCCGTTCTGACGAAAACATGACCAGCCCTTATTAATGAAATTAATTCCTCTCAGTTAATAAAATATATCGCATAACGGATCTCAATTCCCCAGTACCCTTTTTCCGCGTGCAGTGAACGCGGCCTGACAGCGCGACGAACCCTGCAACAGGGAAAGTCGCCCAGCTCCCGGGTTCTGCCGGTCCCTCGCCCTGCACGTGAAAGCCGAAAAAGCGGCCGTCACCTTTAGCCCGTTGAGGATCACCATGCATAGCCAGAAAACCTCAGTCCTGGACGGCGGCAACGTCGCCTACGTTGAAGAGTTATACGAACAATTCCTGAACGACCCCAGCACCGTTTCAGAACAGTGGCGCAGTTATTTCGACTCGCTTCGGCCGCCGCAGGAAAACGGCCAGCGACATGCAGACGACATCGCCCATGCCCCTATCATTGAAGAGTTCATCCAACTTGCACGAAGAATCGACCGCAAAGCATCAACGATTGCCGGACCGGACCCGGACATTGCGCGTCGACAACTGGCTGCACAATCGCTGATCCTGAGCTACCGCATGGTCGGCGCGCGCAGTGCGAATCTTGATCCACTGTGGTGGGCACCGGGGGCGGCAATACCTGAGTTGTCGCCCGCTTATCATGGGTTGAGCAGCACCGACCTGGCCCAGAAAAACGAACTGCCTGGCCATGCATTCTGGCAAGGTGAGGCGTCGATTTCCGATCTCATATCCGCCTTGGAAACAACGTACTGCGGCACCCTCGCTACCGAGTTCATGTACCTCAGTGACCCCGTGCAGCGCCAATGGTGGATTGAGCGCCTTGAATCCACTTGGGCCAAACCCACGCTGACACCCGAAAAAAAACTACGCATTCTCGAGCGCCTCTCTGCCGCCGAAGGCCTGGAGAAATACTTGCATGCCCGTTACACCGGGCAAAAAAGATACTCGCTGGAAGGCGGCGAGTCTTTAATTGTCCTGCTTGATGAACTCATCAGGCACGGGGCAAAAACCGGTGTGCGTGACATCGTCATGGGCATGGCACATCGTGGCCGCTTGAATGTGCTGGTCAACACGCTGGGAAAACCACCGGCCTCACTGTTCAACAAATTCGAGAACACGGCCACCCACCCCCTCCCAGCGGGTGACGTCAAGTACCACAAGGGTTATACCGCAGATCTCGCTACTGAATACGGCGCCATGAAGGTGGAGTTGGCGTTCAACCCTTCGCATCTGGAAATCGTCAACCCGGTGGTTCAAGGGATAGCCCACGCGCGTGGCAAGCAATATCCATCATCACAGCGCAACAGCGTGCTGGCAGTTGAAATCCACGGGGATACGGCGATTTCCGGCCAGGGTGTCGTCATGGAGACCCTGAGTTTGAGTTACACCAAAGGCTATGGCACCGGCGGGTCCGTCCATGTGGTGGTTAACAATCAGATTGGCTTTACCACTTCCGATCCCCAGGAAACGCGCTCGTCCTTTTTCTGCACCGACATTGCCAAGCTGATCGAGGCGCCCGTATTGCATGTGAACGCCGACGATCCAGAGGCTGTCGTCAACGCGGTACAGCTCGCCCTGGATTACCGCCAGACCTTTGGCAAAAGCGTTGTCATCGATCTGGTCTGCTTCCGCCGTCATGGGCACCAGGAACAGGACACGCCTCACATGACCCAACCGTTGATGTATCGCTCGGTCGCCACTCATCCAGGCGTTCGTCAACTGTATGCCAATAAGCTGGTGGCGTCCGGGTTGATCACCGAGGCGCACGTGTTGTCGGTCGCTCAGGCCTACCGCGACGGTATGGACAATGCTCGACCTGCTACACCCAACCAAACCGCTGCAGGGACCGGGTCCAAGGGCTGCGCCGAATCATCCAGCCAATCGGAACAGCGTGTTTATCTGGCGCCGTCAATGGCGCAGATCAAGGCCTTGGCCCTGCGAATCGTCGACGTGCCAACAGACTTAAAACTGCACCCTCTGGTGTCCAAGGTCACTCAGGCCCGAGGTGAGATGGCGACGGGGAGGAAACCGCTTGACTGGGGCATGGCCGAACATATGGCGTTTGCCTCGATCCTGTCTGCGGGGCGCGATGTCAGGCTCAGCGGCGAGGATTGCGAGCGCGGCACCTTCGGGCACCGGCACGCCGTGCTCAACCCGCAAAATCGTGAGGTGCGTGGCCAAGGCAAATACCGCCCGCTGGATCACATCGCCGAGCAGCAAGGAAAATTCACGGTCATTAACTCGGTGTTGTCCGAGGCTGCCGTGCTGGGCTTTGAATATGGCTACACACTTGGCAAGCCGGAAGCACTGGTGATGTGGGAGGCGCAATTCGGAGATTTCGCCAACGGTGCGCAAGTGGTCATCGACCAATTTATTGCGTCCGGCGCCGTCAAATGGGGACAGCACAGCGCACTGACCCTTCTGCTGCCACATGGCCAGGATGGCCAGGGCCCTGAGCACGCCTCCGCGAGGCTGGAGCGGTACCTGCAACTGTGCGCGCAAGACAACATGCGCGTCTGTCAGCCAACAACGCCGGCCCAGTTTTTCCATCTCCTGCGCCGGCAAGCACTGCACGCTTCGCCCCGGCCACTGATCGTGATGTCGCCCAAGTCCTTGCTTCGCCATCCGGAAGCCGTCAGCACACTCGAATCCCTGTCCAGCGGCTCGTTTCAGGAAGTAATCGGTGACAGTGCAGCCACCCCCACCAAGGCGCGCAAGATTACCCGGGTCATCCTTTGTTCGGGGAAAATCCACTACGAACTGTTGGCGCACCGCCGCAGTCAAGAGGCCGAACACGTTGCGCTTGTCCGAATGGAACAACTCTTCCCTTTTCCCTACGAGGCACTGGCAGAAGAACTCGGTCACTACCCGAATCTGCAATCAGTGATCTGGTGCCAGGAGGAGGCGAAAAACCAGGGCGCCTGGACTTTCGTTAGCGTTCATTTGCGCGACATCATCCCCGAAACAGCATCGCTGCGTTACGCAGGGCCGCCACCCAGTGCTTCCACCGCACCCGGCAATATGGCGATGCATGTCGAGCAGCAACGGCGGATCATGCACAGCGCGTTCTCGTAGCAGGATCGTTGGACGGGCTCTCGCGGCACCGGGAGCCCATCATTCATGACGTCGGCTGGAAGGGGGGCAGCCTTTTAGCCACCCCCCAGCTGCCTAACCTCGCAGGAAAGCGAGCAAATCGGCGTTGATGGTATCGGCGTTCGTTGTGGGCATTCCGTGCGGGAAGCCCGAGTAGGTTTTCAGCGTGCTGTTTTGCAATAGCCTGGCTGACAAGAGCCCGGAGTTTTCATAAGGCACGATCTGATCATCATCACCATGCATCACCAGCACGGGGATCTTGATGCTCTTCAGATCGTCGGTAAAGTCAGTCTGGGAAAAGGCCACGATCCCGTCGTAATGGGCCTTTGCACAACCCATCATGCCTTGGCGCCACCAATTGAGGATGATGCCCTCGGACGGTTTTGCTCCCGGGCGGTTGTAACCGTAGAAAGGTCCGGCGGGAACATCATGGTAGAACTGGGCGCGGTTGGCTTTGAGCTGTGCCTGCAAGTCATCGAAAACCGACTTCGGCAAGCCGCCCGGATTGCTCGGCGTCTGAACCATCAAGGGTGGCACGGCGCTGATGATGGCGGCCTTCGACACCCGGTCTTCGCCGTGGCGCGCAATGTAATGGATGACTTCACCACCGCCGGTGGAGTGGCCCACATGGACTGCACCCTGCACGCCAAGGTGGTCGACTACGGCCGCGACGTCATCAGCATAGTGATCCATGTCATGCCCGTCCCAGACCTGACTGGATCGCCCGTGACCACGTCGGTCGTGTGCAACCACCCGGTAGCCGTTGGCCAGGAAAAACAGCATCTGCGCATCCCAGTCGTCCGCGCTGAGCGGCCACCCGTGATGAAAAAAGATCACTGGGGCATCCCGTGGACCCCAGTCTTTGTAAAAGATCTCAACACCGTCCTGCGTAGTGACATAACCCATGTTCGCATCTCCCGAATGAAATGGAGGGCATGACCATTCGTGTTCTGATCGTGACCCTTGTTGAACGTGGCCCTTGTAGACAACGTGCAGGCCATCCAATAGGCGGTTCAGAGGGAATAGTCCCGGTCCGGCTTTCCCCTGCCCCTGAATGCCATGGCGTTTCAGTCACGCATGACCTCTGCGTCGCTTGGCCGCCAAATCACTTTAGGTTTAAAGTCAACTTTAAGGTCAATGGTTTTCCGGAGCGGAATATGAGAATAGGCGAACTGGCAAAAATCACTGGACTGGCGCCTTCACGCATCCGCTTTTACGAAGCGAGCGGCCTGATCAAGTCTGTCGCGCGCAAAGCCAACGGGTATCGGGACTACGCGCCCGACACGGAGTGGGTTCTGGAGATCATCACAGGCGCCCAGGCGGCGGGCTTTTCATTGGATGAAATCCGACAATTACTGCCGATGAACGCGAACGGTTGGCAGCAGGAAGCGTTGCTCAGTGGGCTAAAGCGCAAGGTCGAGGAAATCGAAATCCTCCAGCAACGGCTGGCGCAGAATAAAGCGCAACTGCTGCTGGTGATCGAGGGCGTTGAAAGCAAGCCGGAAGGCATGGGTTGCGTGGACAACACTCAGTTGTTGTTGCATCGTCTGCGCGAGGAAGGTATGGCGCCAGCACCACGCGTCCGAGATAGTGCGTCGTCCAAGTAAAGCGTGACCTGTCAGGCTTGTGAGGCCTGACAGGTTTTCCGATCGTTGAATCAGTGCGTGTCAGCCAGTGCCGCTAACGGCTTCGGCGCGTAGAGTGCACTTTGGAACGCAGGCACGTATTCGTACTTCATCATTTTCCCCAGCTTCAAGGAGCGGATGTAGTTCGACAGGCTACCGTCGCCCAGCGTGAGGGTTGCCGAATCCGCGCTTCTGCTGGAGCCGTGGCTGAGCTGGCGGGAAACCGCATACCCATAGGCCAGCTGGCCGTGGTGATCGAGATTGGTGAAACTGCTGGTGACGATATCGACGTCGCTGGACAGGTCGTCGAGCTTCTTCGCTTTGAAGGACACGTCCACTTTACCGGTCTGGCTATCGGTAATGTCATAGACCACCGATCGGGCATCTTCTTTTCGGTCAATGCCCGTCAGCCATTTCGGCAGGTTGTAACCGACGACACCGCGAACCCTCGCCAGCTCGGTATTGACCGGTAGCTTGAGCACATAGCCCCAGAAATCTCCAGACATCGACTGGCCAATCAACGTGAACGGGCCCAGATTGGCCTTGCCAGGTTTGTTGGTGATGATCGACACAGCCACTTCGTTATAGGCGTCGTTATCGCAGTGCTCATAGGTGTACGCGGTAAACGCGATCAAGCCTCGACCTGGCCAGATTTGCAGAGGCTGGACGGTGGCCAGTACTTCAGGTGGCATCAGTGCCCGGAGCCTGTCCAGATCAGCCGTATAGACAGCCGTCACGCGACTGTTCTGGTAGTAAAAGTTTGGGGAGAACGACTCAAAGCCAATGTCGACCTTGTTCTTCTCCAATCCTTTGAACCAGCTCAAATCAACGCCCGGCACTTCTGCTGCAATCACCGACAACGGAGGATTGGAGCGAAAGCGATCATACAAACCGCCCTTGACGACGGGCACCGGGTGACCGGCGATATCGATCATGGTTGTGTCGGTCTGACTGGGCATTTCAGGCACCTGCGCCAACGCATGGTTGGCAAGTGTGTTGAACAGCAATCCTGTTAAAACGGCGCTTGCGAGTTTCAATCTGTCTCTCTCCAGGTGATTGCATCGGCTTGTTGGCGTCGGCCAGGGCCGGCTTCGGGGGCCTGCCTGAAATCACCTTAACGTTAAACTGAACTTTAAGGTCAAGCGTTGGAAAGACAGATTTTTCAGTTCGCTCGCAGCATTGTTTTTGCGTGCCATCGACCAGGATTCAGCGATTTGTCTTGCCGGTGGAGAGCAAGGCCATGACGGCTTCAGCCACGGCCTTGGGCGATTGAGGGTTTTGGCCCGTCACGAGCCTTCCATCGGTGATGGCAAATGGCGTGAAGGGCAGCCAGGCCTTGCGGTAACGCGCACCTTGGCTCACCAGCCTGTCCTCCAGGAAGAACGGAACCTGACGCTTCATGCCTGAAAACAGCTCTTCGCGATCAGAGAATCCGGTGATGTTTCTGCCGTTGATGATCAACTGGCCTTGCTCGTCCTTCAGATCCAGCAGTCCCGCTACGCCATGGCAGACGGCCGATACGATGCCGCCCTGGTTATAGATGGTTTCGGCGACACGACGCAGGTCCGGGTTTCCGGGAAAGTCCCACATGACGCCATGCCCCCCCGTGAAATAGATGACGCTGAATCGGGACGGATCGATATCGGCAATCGGTATCGTGTTTTTCAGCCGAGCGCGAAAGGCCGGTGACTGCAAATGCTCACGGGCGGCCTTGTCCATATAGAGCCAACCGAGGCTGCGTTCGTCCAAAGGAACCGCGCCACCCGTGGGGCTGGCAAAAACCGTCGTGTAGCCGGCCGCTTCCACCACATCGGTGAAATGCGTCAGCTCGGTCAGCCACAGCCCCGTGGTGTCGGTTCGTGAGGGATAGCTGGCGTGATTGGTCATGATCACCAATATCTGGCGATCCTTCGCCATAGCAGTGGAAGCGTTCGGCTCAGCATTTGAAAAGGTCATGAAAGCACCGCCTATCAATACCAACGCACAAGAAAGAAAGGTCTTCAACATCATCAGGGTTCCAACAGTCATGCATGTCCGTGCATGCTCACCTTAAACCTTTCTTTAAGGTCAACCCCCTGCACTTCTGAACGTTTGCCGCCGGTGCCGGCACACTTCTGCTTGACTCTAAACCTGACTTCAACGTTAGCGTCTGACGCTGATTGGGCAAGGCAATAACGCACTTCATCAATCCTGTCAGGAGCAATGCATGAGTCAGCAAGACAACCCTGTGACGCAGATGAAATGGATGATCTATGGCGCCTACGGTTATACCGGCGAGTTGATCGCTCGCGAAGCCGTCACGCGTGGACTCAGGCCGGTTTTGGCGGGACGCAGCCGCGACAGGATCGAGGCCCTGGCCCGGGAGCTG
The DNA here is from genome assembly GCF_003634475.1 of Pseudomonas sp. WPR_5_2. Lineage (NCBI taxonomy): Bacteria > Pseudomonadati > Pseudomonadota > Gammaproteobacteria > Pseudomonadales > Pseudomonadaceae > Pseudomonas > Pseudomonas sp. WPR_5_2. The sequence continues at coordinate 1,300,069 of NZ_RBLA01000001.1, forward strand.
GGTCTTGAAGCCCGTGTTTTCGGACTGGATGACGAGGCGCGATTGCTCGCCCAGATCAAGGGCCATGGTCTGGTTCTGCATTGCGCAGGGCCGTTTTCGGCGACCGCTGCACCGATGATGGATGCTTGCTTGCGAGCCAATGCGCACTACCTGGATATCACCGGCGAGATTGCCGTATTCGAACATGCCCAGTCCCTGCAAGAGCGTGCGCAAACGGCGGGCGTCGTCATTTGCCCTGGCGTCGGCTTCGACGTGATCCCCACTGACTGTGTCGCCGCTGCACTCAAGCGTGCGCTGCCGGATGCAACGCATCTGGCGCTGGGTTTTGATTCCCGTTCCAGCTTTTCGCCTGGTACTGCCAAGACGTCAATCGAAGGCATGGCGCAGGGCGGCAAGATACGTCGCGACGGGAAAATCGTGTCTGTTGCGTTGGCCTATCAGGTGCGTCGCATCGACTTCGGCGACGGCGAGAAGCTGGCGATGACCATTCCCTGGGGCGACGTGTCCACGGCCTGGCACACCACCGGCATTCCCAACATCGAAGTGTTCATACCGGGCTCTGCCGGCATGATTCGCGGTGCCAGGCTCGCCAACTTCATCCGTCCGCTGCTGGGTTTGTCGTTCGTGCAGAGGCTGCTCAAGGCACGCATCGGCAAGACGGTGATCGGTCCGGATGAGGAAAAGCGTGCAGATCAAGGCACTTATGTGTGGGGCGAAGCCCGTAACGCTCGCGGAGAATGCAAAGTGGCACGCGTGCACACCGCGAACGTCTACAGCTTGACGATCTACGGTGCGTTGACCGTGGTCGATTACCTGTTGCAGGAGCGTCCGGCTGGCGGCACTTACACACCCGCGAGGCTGATGGGGGTCGATCTGGTGACGGACTTGCCAGGGTCAGGCACCTTGAAGGTCGAATAGACATCGGGAGCCCGTTTGAAACCTGAAAGCGCTGGCTCGAATTCTTCATAAGCCTTGAAGTTCAAACAGTCGCCAAAGGCCGTTCTTTGACTGTCGCCAGCGACTATGGGTGGTCAACAGCCTTTTACGACAGGCAGCAACCGGCCAGAAGCGCCCGTTCAAAAGAGGATGCAAGGTAATGCCAGCGATCTGCAAAACATGCACGCTCACGACAACTTATGCTTGGCCAACCAGGCCCGGGTGACCGAGAAAGCTTGAGCCAAGCGCTCTGGTGCGCATGTCGCGAGGCATGGGATTTCCACGCTCCAGTGCACATCGGGAGGCAGGACGTTGAGCAACCCGGTCAAGGGCAACTGCCCCTGACCGGGCGGCAGTCGACCCTCGCGAGCTTCGCGGATGATGCCCTCCCCCGTGGGCGCGAGCGCTGGCGCATCGCACCACTGCACGCCATGGATGTATCGTTGATCCAGTTGAGCCACGGCAGCGGCGTCGCCACCTGAGCGGAACAGGTGCAGCGCATCCAGCAGCACACCGCCGTTGACCTGCCCCGCCGCCGCGATCAACGCGACGGCCTGTTGCAGGTTGCCAATGTGACGCCAGCGCATGAACTCCAGGTCCACACGCAGGCCATAACCGGCAGCCAGCTCGCACACCGCAGCGAAATTATCCGTGAGCCGGCACTGTTCCGGGTCGTCACCCGACACCGTGAGGCAACGCGCGCCCAACTGCGCCCCGGACTCCAGCAGCGACGCAAACCCGGCGACGTCCACTTGTGGCGTCAGCTCGACAAATTCGATCTCGTTGACCACCACACCTTCGCCATCCAGCGTGACCTTTAACTGCTGCAGCGCCTGGCTGCCCGGCGCCAGCGGGTAAGCGATACCACCCGCCATGGCCGGGTGCAGGCGCAGGCCGACCGAACTGAAACCGGCGCGCGCCGCCTCCCGTACCAGGGCATCGGGCGCCAGCTCCAGCGCGGTGAGGTGCGCGACGCCCAGGCCACTCAATAGGTGGCCCTTCCGCCACTGAGGTCGAACACAAAGCCTGTGGTGAAGCTGCACTCGGGCCCGGCGATCCAGGTCACCATGTTGGCGATCTCCTCGACTTGCAGGAAACGCCCCATGGGGATCTTGGCCTTGCTCGCGGCAATGTGCTCGGGGGTCATTTCCGCCATCAAGCCGGTTTCCACCATGGCCGGCGCGATGCAATTGAGCAGCACACCGTCCTGGGCCAACTCCTTGGCCGCCGCCTTGGTAAACGCGATGACACCGGCCTTGGCTGCCGAATAACCGCTGATGTATTGCACGCCATCCTTGCCGGCCATCGAGGCGACATTGACGATGCGCCCGTAGCCGCGCTCGTGCATATGCGGGATCGCCGTGCGGCAGCAATAGAACACGCCCGTCAGGTCGATGGCGATGACTTGGTCCCAGGCGGCTGCCGGGTATTCCCAGCAAGGGGCTACCGGTCCATTGATACCGGCATTGTTGACCAGGATATCGACCCGCCCCTGTTGCGCAACGACCTCACCAAATGCCGCCTCCACTGACGCCAGCGAGGCGACATCGACGGCTTGACGCATCACCGGTTCAAAGCCGTTGGCGACGCTGTCCCAGCCATCGACCGCCAGGTCCCAGATGGCGATCTGCGCGCCAGCAGTGTGCAAGCGCCGCGCAATGCCCAGGCCAATGCCACGCATGCCGCCGGTAACGATGGCCGTCTGGCCTTCAAGGTATCGAGTCATCAAAGTGCTCCTTGTTGAACGGATTGGATTTCAGGCAGGCGGCGCAGATCGCGCACCATGAACAGGTAACACAGCGCCCCCAGAACGGTGATCGAGGACACGAAAGCCAGGGCCCAGACGAACGAACCTGTGGTCGTGACAATCACGCCGATGGTCAACGGGGTCACGATGCCGGCCGCATTGGCAAACAGGTTGAACACACCGCCGCTCAAGCCAAGCAAGCCTTTGGGGGCGATATCGGAGACGATCATCCAGGCCAGCGCCGACATACCCTGGGCGAAATAGGCCACGCACAGAATGGTGATCACCAGTGCGTCGGAGTCCACGTAATTGGCCAGCACGATCACCGATGCGGTCAAAAGGCCTGCGATCACCGGCAACTTGCGCGCGACATTCAACGAGTACCCACGCCGCAACAACGCATCCGACAGCCAGCCGCCGGCCAGGGTACCCAGGGACGCCGCAATGAACGGCAGCACCGCCACCCAACCCACCTTGAGCCAGGGCATGTGCCGCTCGGTGACCAGATACGTGGGGAACCAGGTCAGGAAGAACACGTTGGTCGAGTTGCAGGCAAACTGCCCCAGGCAGATCCCCAGCATGTTGCGATACTTGAGCAGTGCCGGAATCTGCGACCAGGAAAACCGCGTGGCTTTCTGGCCGCCATCGATCACCCCGCCGCCTTCGGCGATGTAATCCAGCTCGGCCTGATTGGCCGTGGTCGACTCATGGGGCTCGTGGTACTTGCGCCACCACACCAGGCCATAGAGCACGCCCAGGATGCCCACCGCCATCAGCAGCACACGCCAGCCATGGGCATGCAGCACCCAGAACAGCAGCGGCGTGAGGAACGCCAGACCGACGTATTCAGCGAAGGTATAGATGCCAGTCGCCCGAGCTCGCTCGCTTTGCGGGAACCAGGTCGCGACCACCCGGCTATTGGTGGGAAAGCACGGTGCTTCGCTGGCGCCCACCAGCAATCGAAAGCCCAGTAACGAGAGAAAGCCTTGGGCGAAACCCTGCAGGCCAGTGAACAGCGACCATAACGTCAGCGCCAGCCAATAGGTGAACTTGGTGCCCAGCCGGTCGATCAGGATGCCGCCGGGAATCTGCGCCGCTGCGTAGGTCCAGGAAAATGCAGAGAAGATGAGCCCCATCATGACGGCGTTCAGGCCCAGGTCGGCACTGATGCTGGGGGCGGCGATCCCCATGACGCTGCGATCCAGGTAGTTGATCATGGTGCCACCGGAAATCAGCGCCAGGATCATGAATCGGGTACGGGTCCTAGCGGTTTTCGCCACCGGACAGGCGAGCGTTGCCGCCGCAAATCTATTGTCGGTCGTCATCGTTTTGTTCCTTGTTGTTATCGGGGGGGGTATTACTGGTGGCTCGGCTGCCGAGGGCCAGTTCAACGCTCGCCAAAACCGAACAGTCGCCGTGGCGTGTCCCACATCACCTTTTTCCTTTCACTGGAGTCGGGCATCAGTCGCTCAGCCAACTTGAGCAGCGGCCCGTAGTCCACACGCGATTGCTCGCGAATGAACGGCCAGTCCGACCCCCACACGCAGGCATCCGGGCCAAAGGCCTGGAGCAGCGCCCGCACGTAGGCACCGGCTTGCTCATCGAGATGATCGTGGCCGGCGAATTTCTGCATGCCGGAGATTTTCACCGAGGCCCGGCCGCTTTCCGCCAGCCCCAGCAGCGCCTGGAACCCTGGTTGGCCGAGGCCTGCACGGGCGTCGGGACGGCCACAGTGGTCGATGAGCAGGCGAGGCGTAGTCGACTCGATCAAGCCCAGCAACTCGACCAGTTGATTGCCCTGGACCTGGATCTGGGCGAACAGGTCCAGTTCGGCGAGCTGCCCGAAAAGCCCGGCCGCATCACTCATGACGTCCACGCCTTCCAGCGCCGGATTGAACGCAATGCCCACCACGCCCTGCTCCTTGAGCGCTGCCAGCTCATCCAGTCGGGTGTCACGGTCTACAACCGCAATTCCCTTGAAACGGCCATCGCTTTGCGCCAGCGCATGCAGCAGGCAACGATTGTCCGTGCGGTAGCCACTGCTCGGCCCCACCAGCAAAGCGTGTTGCACACCATAGGCGCCCATGACCCGACCGAACTGCTCCAGGGTCGCGACCTCCTGCCCGGCGGGTGCGTAAACGGTGTCGGCGCGATAAGCAAACCGCGCAGGATCAAACAGGTGGTTATGGCAATCGATCTTGGGTTCGTCGTAGATGCTCAAGGCTGCTCCCGCCAAGCGTCACTGCGCTTGCTCACTGATCTTTGTTATCGTTCGCCGCGGTGGGCGATGCCGTTGCAGTGAAGATACGATCCGGCGATCAATAGCGCTCATACACATATCGCTCGAACAATAACCAAAGGTTAATGACCCATGCCCTACGGCGAAGGCCCCGAAGCCAACACGATGGTGTTCAAGCTGCGGCACATGGAAGTGTTCCGGGCGGTGATGCTGACCGGCTCGATCAGCGGTGCGGCAAAAATGCTCTACGTGTCGCAGCCGGCAGTCAGCAAGCTGATCACCTATATCGAGAGTCGGCTGGTCTATCGCCTGTTCCAGCGCATCAACAATCGCCTCGTACCCACCGCCGAAGCCGTGACCCTTTACCGGGAAGTCGAGCGTGTCTACCAAGCCGCGCTGGCGGTCAATGAGTGTGCGTTGGCCCTGGCCAACGGTCCCCACCGTCAGCTGCGCATCTGCTGCAGTGCTTCGCTGTCGACGGTGGTTATCCCGTTCGCCCTGGCCCGACTCAAGCAGCAATTGCCATCGCTGAACATTGAATGGCAAACCACGTTGATGGGCGATATGCCCAACCAGATACTCTCGAAGAAGGTCGACCTGGCTGTTTCGGCACTGCCGCTGATCCATGACCACCTGCACTCGCTGGCCTTCATGCGCGCACGCATGGTCTGCGTGATGCCGGCCGATCACCCCTTTGCCCAGCGATCTTCATTGTCACTGCACGATCTGGTCGACCAACCGTTGTTGCTGTTTCGCCCCGACATGCCTTTTGGCCGGTTGCTGGCCGACGAGATCGAACGCCAGGGCCTGAACCTGTGCTCCATGCTGAACTTCACCAATGCCAACGAAGCGGTCGCCCTGGTCAAGCAAGGCATGGGGCTGACCATCATCGATGAGTTCGTGGCCCAGGACAGCGGCCTGATCGTCGTGCCGCTGGTTGAGGCGATTCATTTCGATATCAGCTTTGTCTACTCGCGGTTCGAGCCGCTTGGCGAATCCGCCACGCAGCTCATGCAGGTGCTTTATCTGCAGGCGGTCAAACTGGGACGACTGATCCCGGGCTGCGAACTGCCGAATGTCGACCGATAGCTACCGTTTTGCCGGCATCGCTCAACAGGAATAATGAATGCCACACCACGAAGGCGGAGCAGCAGATTGAACATCGATACCCGAATCAAATTCCGCCATCTTGTCTGCTTTCTCGAGGTGGCGCGCCAGGGCAGCCTGGCACGTGCCTGCGACAAGTTGGCAATCAGCCAGCCGGCACTTTCAAAGACGCTCAAGGAACTGGAATCCCTGCTGGATGCCAGGCTGTTTGAGCGAAGCAAAAAGGGCTCGACGCTGACCGAGGCCGGGGTGGCCTTTTTGCGTTATGCGGGGCCGAGCGTGCAATCGCTGCGTGAAGGGGTCAACAGTTTGCGCTCCGGTGTACATGAGCCGATTGTCGTACGACTCGGCGTGCTATCCACCGTCGAAAGCCTGTTGGTGCCTGAGGTTGTCTGCCGCTTACATGACCGGCATCCCGCCCTGGCGGTCAGTGTCGTGACCGGACCGAGCGCCTACCTGCTGTCCCAGCTGCGGGTCGGCGAGCTGGACCTGGTGGTCGGCAGAATGACCGATAGTCCATCGATTCACGGATTGACGTTCGAGCACCTTTACAGCGAATCCATGACCCTGGTGGTACGTAAAGACCATCCAGTGCTGAGTGATCCGCCGGGGCATAAAAACCTCGAAGACTATCCGGTGGTACTACCGTTGGCGGGGACGACGATCCGCAAATTCGCCGACAGCTTGTTTGTGCAGTACGGGATCACCCCCTCACGCCAACGCCTGGAGACCCTGTCGATTGCCCTGAGCCGGCGCTACCTACAATGCAGCCAGGCAATCTGGGTCGCGCCGTTTGACGCGGTCAGGCAGGACTTGAAGCTAGGTGAGCTGGTGGAACTGGGGATGCGTGAAGCCGGTGGTTCCGTGGGGCTCTGCACAAATCCTGTGTTGCCGGTGACACCCGCCGCCCAATGGTGCGTGGAGGCACTGCGCGAGGTCGGACAAGAATATCGCGAAGGGAAATATCCATAACCATTTGGACATGCAACAAGTCGGCTTTTTCAATTTTGGGTTGGGTCGCACAAGCGGAGACTGGGCGTCGCGTCACTGCCAACGCAGTGCCTGCCTCAGCCCAACCATAACAACAGGAAGAACGACATGTCTGATGCGCATGAGAGCCGCTTCGCCATTCGTGACCGTAATTGGCATCCCAAAGCCCTGACACCTGACTACAAGACTTCGATCCTGCGCTCCCCCCGCCAGGCATTGGTGAGCATCCCCCAGTCTGTCTCGGAAACCAGCGGCCCGGACTTTTCCCATCTGAAGATGGGCCGGCACGATAACGACCTGCTGCTGAATTTCAATCACGGCGGCTTGCCCATTGGCGAACGCATCATCGTCGCGGGTCGGGTTTGTGATCAGTACGGCAAGCCGATTCCCCACACTTTGGTGGAAATGTGGCAAGCCAATGCGGGTGGTCGTTACCGACATAAAAAAGACAGTTACCTGGCGCCTCTTGATCCGAATTTCGGCGGTGTCGGCCGTGCATTGACCGACCGCGATGGCAACTACAGCTTCCGCACCGTCAAGCCCGGCCCCTACCCTTGGCGCAATGGCCCCAACGACTGGCGACCCGCCCATATCCATGTTTCCATCAGTGGCCCGTCCATTGCCACGCGCCTGATTACCCAGCTGTATTTCGAAGGCGATCCGTTGATCCCCATGTGCCCGATCGTCAAGTCGATCGCCAATCCGGACGCGGTACCCAGCCTGATCGCCAGGCTCGACATGAGCATGGCCAATCCTATGGATTGCCTGGCCTATCGCTTTGATATCGTCCTGCGCGGCCAGCGCAAGACCCACTTCGAAAACTGCTGAGGAGGCCTGCAAATGCCCGTTCAACTTCTGCCTGAAACCCCATCGCAAACAGCCGGCCCCTATGTCCATATCGGACTGGCACTGGAGGCGGCCGGCAACCCGCCGCGGGAACAGGAAATCTGGAATGTGATGGCAAAACCTGGCGCGCCCGGCGAGCACATTCTATTGCTGGGTCACGTTTTTGACGGTAACGGCCACTTGATTCGTGACGCGTTTCTTGAGCTCTGGCAGGCCAATCACGAAGGCCACTACGACAGCGGTTTCGATCTGGAAAAACCCTTCAACTGCTTTGGCCGTACCGCCACTACCGATGCCGGCGAATGGACGATCGAAACCGTCAAGCCTGGCCCGGTGAACAATGCCTCGGGTGCGCCCATGGCAGCGCATATCAACGTGTCGCTTTTCGCCCGGGGGATCAACATTCACCTGCAGACCCGACTGTATTTCGACGACGAATCCGAGGCGAATGCCGTGGACCCCGTCTTGAATCTGATCGAACAGCCACATCGGCGTGAATCCCTGATTGCCAGGCGCTGCACAGTCGACGGGAAGCTGGCCTACCGCTTCGACATTCACCTTCAAGGCGAAGCGGAAACGGTGTTCTTCGACTTCTGACGATCACAGCCTCCCTCTGCGGGGAGGCTGCTTGAGAGAGAGGAACGCTATCTTCCGTTGGGTGACACCTCTTCCATTTTGGTTGGCGAATGCCTGCACCGGGAAGCAACCGGCACACAGGGTGACTCATCTGCCCTTGATAGGGTGAACGACCGATCGGGTCGATTGTAGCCCTTCGCGACAGACAACAATCCACAACCCAAAGCGGACATTGAAGAAGAGCGCCAAATGACCGATACATCCAAGCACAAAGTGGAGCAATCTGCACAATAGGTTGTCAGCACAGCCGTTTCTGGTAATAGAACCGGGTATGTCCCGGCGGATAATCTGCCAGGCGTCCAAATTCGGAGTAACCCAGTTTTTGATAAAACCCCGGTGCCTGAAAGCTGAAGGTCTCCAGCCAAATACCGATGCAGTGCTTTTGCTTCGCGACTTCTTCGGCCATGTGCATTAGCCGTTCTCCGATACCCTGGCCACGCATCGACTCGGGAACGCTGACAAGATCGATGAGCAGCCATCGATAAGAGACCTTGCCATACAGTCCACCAATGACTTCATTGCTATCGGGATCTCGTAGCAACAGGGCAAATGTCTCATGGGCATCGTCCCCACCTTTGGCCAGGTTATGGGCCAGCAGCGGGTTCAAAATCCCGAACCGCTCTGCTTCAGTCACAATTTCTGAAAGCTGGATCTCTAAAGGCATGGCGCTCTCCCTGAGCGATGAGTAGTCGGGTCGACAAGGTAGCCCATTTCTGTCAGCGGGAGACTGACCAACTTGTAGGGAAGTCAGTCGCCCGTTTTTTGTCAAAGCGGTGCGCGGCCAATCGACGCCCCGCCGTCGACGAACAAGGTTTGCCCGGTGATAAAGCTGGCCTCTTCCGATAACAGGAAGGCAATACTTGCGGCCAGTTCTTCCGGTTTGCCCAGTCGGTTCATGGGCACCATCGCCAGAAAACGCTTTTCTGCCTCGCTACCGGCGGCGGTGTTCTCACGGAACATTTCGGTCTCCACGGGACCGGGGGCAATGGCATTGACCGTAATGCCGGTGCGTGCAAGTTCCAGGGCCCACGTACGGGTGAAGCTGATCATTGCGCTCTTTGCCGCCGCGTAGGTGCTACGCTCGGCCACCCCGAGTACAACCAGGCTGGACAAATTGACTACGCGTCCCCAGCCGCGGGCACGCATGCCTGGCAGCACCGCCTGTACAGTCTGAACCGCAGGCCGCAAATTGAGGGCCAAGGCATCGTCAAGATCATCCAGATCTATCTCGCCCAGCTTGCCAAGCCGAATGAAGCCCACATTGTTGACCACGCCATCGAATGTGTAGCGCTCGATCAGTTCCGCCAAGACTTTATCAGTGGCGTGCCGGTCGCTGAGATCAACCGAAACCAGAGTGCCAGGAAAACTCGGATCATCGGCTCGACGCGCCAGGCCCACCACATGATGGCCTGCTGTAGCCAAGCGTTCGCTAAGCGCGCGACCAATGCCTTTGCTGGCGCCGGTAATGAGGAAAGTACGTTTTTGCATGGAAAACCTCTTTTGGGGGGTAAGCGAAGTGAGCAGAACAAACGGCCAAATGATCTTTGACACACCTGTCATGTTTGTCAGTGTTGACATGTTTGTCAGGTGTGTCAAGATCCACTTCACAGCATTTCTAGGGACGATCAGCGTGGTTGGAATACGACAGTTCAATGAAGACCAGACCCTGGACCTGGCCATGGAGGTGTTTTGGCGTCAGGGGTTCGGAGCGACATCGATGCCGCAATTGGCTGAGGCCACGGGGGTGCTGCGCGGCTCGTTGTACAACGCCTATGGCGACAAACAGGCCCTGTTTCTAGAAGTATTTGCCCGATATCAAACGCGGTTTCTGGAGGCCGCACGTCAGGCTTTGGGAGAGCCTGATCTGGCTCAGGCATTGAAGGCTTTTTTTGCTTACACCATTGCCTCAATGACCCAAGGCACCCCGCCAAGAGGCTGTCTGACCACCAAGACGGCGATTGATGAGACGGCTAATAGCGAGCCGATCCGCCAGGCATTACGAGATTTGCTGGATAGTCTGGAGGCTCTGCTCATTGAGCGTTTCGCATCCGCTGAGGCAGAGCAGACTTTAGCCATGGAAGCCACGGCTGCGGCACGGTTGGTGATTACCCTGACCAGGGGCATTGTCGTTATCGAGCGGCTCTATCAGGACCCGCAACGCTTACAAGATATCGCTGACTCGCTAGTCGATATCCTGTTGTCTCCACGGGTTTAAAGGGGCCTCTGCGAATCGGCCAACAGCAGTCACTCAGGATCGAGCGTGAATGACTTGCGCCGCAGTGATCGAGGTCTTCGCGCCAATCTGATCGTATCGGCTTCCCGGGTGACTGCCCCGTTCTGAGACAGTTGTACGGGTTCGATACAACTCCCCAATGTCCGTCACTGCCTGGTTTTCCTGCCGACCAACGCCGGGGCCAGTGCCCGTGGCACTTTCCTGTGGCTGGCACATCCGTTGCTCCAGGGTCACGAACAAGACCCACAACAACGAGGCCGCACCCGTGGACCCTGTACCGCTGCATCACAAGACCTTCCAATTCCTTTCCAGGCAACCGCGCATGTTGATCGGCGCCGAATGGGTGTTCGCTTCCAGCGGCGCGACCATGGCCGTGCGCAATCCGGCGACTGCCAACCTCTTGTTGGAAGTGCCATCCGCTGACCATGTCGATGTGGACCGTGCCGTACAAGCCGCACGTCGCGCCTTCGACGACTCCGCCTGGAGTCGCATGCGCCCGCGCGAGCGACAAAACCTGCTGTGGCGCCTGGCCGATCTCATCGAACGTGATGCGCAGGTGATTGCCGAGCTCGAATGCCTGAACAATGGCAAGAGCGTGCAGATGGCGCGGCTGGTGGACGTGCAATTGTCTATCGACTTCCTGCGCTACATGGCGGGCTGGGCGACCAAGATTTCGGGCAGCACCGTGGATCCGTCGCTGCCGCTGATGCCGGATTCCGACTTCCACGCCTTCATCCGTCGTGAGGCGGTCGGTGTAGTCGGCGCCATCGTTGCCTGGAACTTTCCCTTCATGTTGGCGTGCTGGAAACTGGGCCCGGCCCTGGCCACCGGTTGCAGCCTGGTACTCAAGCCTGCCGATGAGACACCGCTCAGTGCGCTCAAGCTGGCCGAACTGGTGCTGGAGGCCGGTTATCCCGCCGGTGTGCTCAACGTGGTCACGGGGACCGGACTCAATGCCGGCGCTGCCCTTACCCGCCACCCCGGCGTGGACAAGCTCACGTTCACCGGCTCCACCGAAGTGGGCAAGCAGATCGGCAAGACGGCCATGGATAACATGACCCGCGTCACCCTGGAACTGGGCGGCAAGTCCCCGACCATCGTCCTCGCCGATGCCGACCTGCAGCAAGCCGCCGCCGGTGCTGCCAACGCCATCTTCTTCAATCAGGGCCAGGTGTGCTGCGCAGGATCACGCCTGTATGTACAGCGCAAGCATTTCGACCGGGTGGTGGGTGACATCGTCGACGTCGCCAATGGCATGAAGCTGGGCAACGGCCTCGACCCCAGCGTGGACATGGGCCCGCTGATTTCCGCCAAGCAACAGGACCGGGTGCACCACTACATCGAGATGGGCCGCGAGCTGGGCGCCACTGTTGCCTGCGGCGGCGAGAAATCAGGCCCCGGCTACTTCATCAGACCCACGGTGATTGTGGATGTCGACCAGAAGCATCGCCTGGTCCAGGAGGAAATCTTCGGGCCTGTGCTGGTGGCCATGCCCTTCGACGACATCGACGAGGTCGTGCGGTTGGCCAACGACAATCCCTATGGTCTGGGTGCGAGTATCTGGTCCAACGATCTGGGGGCGGTACATCGCATGATCCCGCGCATCAAGTCGGGCTCGGTGTGGGTCAACTGCCACAGCGCCCTCGACCCGGTACTGCCCTTTGGCGGCCACAAGCTTTCCGGTATCGGTCGCGAAATGGGTGCGGCGGCCATTGAGCATTACACCGAACTGAAAACCGTCATGATCAAACTTTGATGCTCCCTTTCAGGTCGGGGCCGTCTCACGCGGCCTCTGCCTGCTTTTTATTCCGGGCGACCCGCCCCTCACTGCTTTCGAGGAAACCACCATGCCGAAATATGTCATCGAACGAGAAATCCCGGGAGCCGGAAAACTCTCGGCGCCGGAACTCCGGGCGATTTCGCAAAAATCCTGTGCCGTGCTTGGCTCCCTGGGGCCACAGATTCAATGGCTGCACAGTTACGTGACGGACGACAAGGTCTATTGCCTGTACATCGCACCGAACGAGCAACAGGTTCGCGAACACGCCGCACAGGGCGGTTTCCCGGCCAACCGCGTGTCCGAAGTGGTTGAAATCATCGATCCGACCACCGCCGAATAGACCCTCTGCCCGGACAAGGCTGCCGCCCCGTCGGAGCGCAGCCTTGCCCTCAGCGTCAACTGTCCTCCATGCCTTTGAGCTTGCGGTACAGCGTCGCCCGGCCGATACCCAGGCTGCGGGCTGCCGCCGAGAGATTGCCGCCGTTGGCTTCCACCGCCGCCTTGATGGCGCGCAGCTCGGTGGCGTGCAAGGTCGTCCGCTCCTGAGGTTGCGGTGTGCCAAGCTCCACTTCGGTCTGCACGGCACAGGTCTCCAGGACTTCGTCCGGCAGGTGCTGCAAACCTATTTCCCCTTCATTTTCTGCCAGTGCGGCTGCCAGGCGCAGGGTTTGGTAAAGCTGTCGAATATTGCCTGGCCAGCGGTAGGCCAACAGCGCCTGCAACGCCTGGCTGTTGAGTTGAACCGACCGGTGTGTGGAGGTTTCAGCGCGAAGCAGATGGCCGATCAGCGCCTGAAGATCGCTGCGTTCTCGCAGGGCTGGCAGGGCCACACGCAGGCCATTGATGCGGTAGTACAGATCCTCGCGAAAGCCCCCGTTGTCCGTGAGTTGCTTGAGGTCGCGGTGGGTGGCACAGATCAGCGCGCAATCGACCTTGATCACCTGGCTGCTGCCGAGACGGGTCAGGCTGCGCTCTTGCAGCACACGCAGCAGCCGACCCTGAAGCTCCAGGGGCATGTCGCCTATCTCGTCCAGAAACAGTGTGCCCTTGTGGGCCTCTTCGATCTTGCCGCTGGCGCCCCCTTTGCGACTACCGGTAAAGGCACCTTCAACGTGACCGAACAGTTCAGATTCGATGAGGCTGGCCGGGATGGACGAGCAATTGATCGCGACGAAGGCTTCGCCGGCGCGCTTGCTGCCTTCGTGCAACAGTCGGGCAAAGACCTCCTTGCCCGTGCCGGTTTCGCCGTTGACCAGCACCGGGATGTCGTGGGCAAAGGCCTTGCGTGCGCGGCCAAGGGCATCCTGCAAGGCAGGATCCTCCAGACAGGGCCTGGATTGCGGCGCTGGAGGCTGTTCGGCGACGATGGCTGGCAGGAGCTTCGCAGGCTCGCGCCGCGCCGGTTTCTGGCCAGGCGTCATGGTGATGCAAGCGTGCAGCTCGCCGCTATGGTGACTGCGCAAACGCAGCGGTGCACTGAGGTCGTGACGGCGGTAACAGGCAGCATGGATGAAGGGCATGTCAAACAGCTCGGAGAAATCCAGGCCGATCTGGATGTCGCCGAGCTTCAACAACTGACCGGCGATGCGGTTGGCGCACCGTAGCTTGCCGGCCGGGTCGAAAGCCAGCAGCCCTTCCATCGGCGTTCCCAGGATGTCCAGGCGGTGGTGCACATGCACCAGCAACACCTCCCCGAGCTGGGCGAACAGGCGGTTTTCGATGGCACGGGCGGCAAACACCAGGGACTCCAGGGTGTAGATCGAAGGCGCCCCCTGCTTACTGCTTGCATCCAGGACACCGACGATGCTGCCGTTCAGACCGAAAATCGGCGTGGCCAGGCAGGAAAACTGGCGTGCCTCTTCCAGATAGTGTTCTTCGCCGACGAAAAAAACCGAATCGCATTCGGTCAGCACGCAACTGGGTGCGGTAGTGCCGACATTCTGCTCGGAAATCTGTGCGCCGACGCGGAAGACCTGGTTCAACTCACGATTCTCTGTGTTGCGTCGGCCCAGGCTGCTGATGACCACGCCTTCCAGATCAAGGCACGCCAGCACCCAGTCCTTGGGCGACAGGGCCGCGTGCAGTTGTTCCATTTCCGGAGTGGCACAGCTCAATAACAGGCGATTGCTTTCGGCGATCTGCGAACTGCTGGCGACGACCGGCGCTTCGAAAAGCAGGTTGTCGCGCTGACATATTCCGTAGTTGCGCGAACGCTGCCACGAGCGTTCGACCACTTCGGAATCGACGAATCGTTTGCGCGATGGAGGCGTCTCAGAGGGGGTGCTGATTTTGCGCATGGCAGGCATCTCGCGGGTGGGTGTCTCGAACTGGGTCAACCTGACCCCAAGCCACTGTCTCAGTTTGAGCCAGCGATACAGCGGGACAAATCCCGCGCTTGCTTCGACCACTTCCAATGTTATTCATATTATTGATTTATATGAAGTTTTCCACCAAACAGAAAAACTGGCACAGGCCCTGCTCAATGACATCACCAAGCCGGACATCCCCTCCGGCCTGGCGCTAATCATAAACAAAAACAATAAAGGTGATGTCATGAAAATGAGCACAGGGCCGGCTCGCGCCAACCCGGGGCGGTTATCGCGCGGACGTCTTCAAGCGCATCTGTTGCACGCTTCGCTGTTTGGCCTGATGGCCGGTTTTTCCTGCGGCGCCCTGGCCATGGACGTCGATGCCGGCGATTACACCGCGCTTCCCAAAGACACCAACCTGGGCCTGCTTTATTACCAACATGCCGAACGCAATGCGCTCTATGCCGATGGCCACAAGGTGCCGATCCATGCCGGGCTGGATTCGGATATCGGCATCCTGCGTGGCGTGCATTTCATGCAGTTGGGCGATTACATCGTCGATCCACAGTTTCTCCTGCCATTCGGCAACGTGCGGGCCAAGGACGATCTGAAAGACCTGGGCAGCGACAGCGGCATCGGCGACCTGATCCTTGCCGCGACCGTCTGGCTGGTGAATGAACCTGAAAAACGCCGCTACTTCGGCATCACCCCTTTTCTCTTCGTGCCCACCGGCAGCTACGACAAAGACAACGCGATCAACCTGGGCGAGAACCGCTGGAAGTTCACGCTGCAGAGTGGCTACATCACCGGGCTGACCGACAAGGTGACCCTCGACCTGGTAGGCGATGTCACGTTCTTCGGCCACAACAATGACTACGGCAACGCAGGCGTTACGCAAAAGCAGGAACCGCTCTACCAGGGCCAGGCTTTTCTGCGCTACAACTTTACCGAGCGCTTCGATGTACGTGCCGGCGTATCGAAACTCTGGGGTGGCGAAAGCGAAATCGCCGGGCTGGACATGAATGACAAACCCGGCACCAGCAAATACACCGTGGGCACTTCCTACTTCATCACGCCGAGCACCCAGCTGATGGCCAATTACGGCCAGGACATGTCCGTGGACAGTGGCTTCAAAGAGGAAAGGCGAATCAATCTACGCCTCCTGCAATTGTTCTAGCTTTCACGCGTTCGCGCGCAGAGCACGCAAAACGATCTACCTACAACAAGCACAATAGGACTCTTGCGTAATGATCAAGACGCAGTCATCACCCCTGAAAATCGCTAGCCTGGCCCTGGCCCTGCTGGCCCCGATGGTCGGCGCCACCCCGGTCGATCAAGCCGCTATCGTCGCTAGCGAGAACGACGGCAGCCAGTGGCTCAGCCACGGTCGTACCTATGCCGAACAGCGCTTCAGCCCCCTCCAGCAGATCACCGAACAAAACGCCGACCAACTGGGCCTGGCCTGGCATCTTGACCTCGATAACCACCGGGGCCTGGAAGCAACGCCGCTCTTCTCGGACGGCGTGCTCTATGCGTCGCTGTCGTGGAGCCGTGCCATCGCCATCGACGTCAAGACCGGCAAACAGCTATGGGCCTTCGACCCGCAGATTGATCGCGGCAAAGCCCGCGATGCCTGTTGCGATGCGGTCAACCGCGGTGTCGCACTGTGGAACGGCAAAGTCTACATCGGCACCCTCGACGGCCGTCTCATCGCCCTGGATGCCAAGACCGGTCAACAGGTGTGGAGCCAACAGACAACCGACAACAGCCTGCCCTACACCATTACCGGTGCGCCGCGGGTGGTCAAAGGCAAGGTGATCATTGGCAACGGCGGCGCCGAATACGGCGTACGTGGCTACTTTTCCGCCTACGACGCCGAAAGCGGCAAAATGGAATGGCGCTTCTACACCGTGCCGGGCGATCCGAACCAACCCTACGAGCACCCGGAGCTGGCCGAGGCAGCCAAGACCTGGACCGGTGACCAGTACTGGAAACTCGGCGGCGGCGGCACCGTGTGGGACAGCATGGCCTACGATCCGCAACTCGACCTGCTCTACATCGGCACCGGCAACGGTTCACCCTGGAACCGCAATATCCGCAGCCCGCGAGGCGGCGACAACCTCTACCTGTCATCGATTCTGGCCATCCACCCGGACAGCGGCCGCCTGGCTTGGCACTATCAGGTGACCCCGGGGGACAGCTGGGACTTCACCGCCACCCAACAGCTGAC
This sequence comes from Pseudomonas sp. WPR_5_2, assembly GCF_003634475.1. Taxonomy (NCBI): domain Bacteria; kingdom Pseudomonadati; phylum Pseudomonadota; class Gammaproteobacteria; order Pseudomonadales; family Pseudomonadaceae; genus Pseudomonas; species Pseudomonas sp. WPR_5_2. The sequence continues at coordinate 1,317,122 of NZ_RBLA01000001.1, forward strand.
CCTGGCAGAGCTGGACATTGCCGGCAAGCCACGCAAGGTCATCATGCAGGCACCCAAGAACGGTTTCTTCTATGTTCTGGATCGCGAAACCGGCCAACTGCTCTCCGCTGAAAAATTCGGCAAAGTGACTTGGGCCGAGAAGATCGACATGAAGACCGGCAAACCCGTGGAAGCACCCGGTGTGCGCTACAAGGACAAACCCATAGTGATGTGGCCGAGCCCGTTCGGCGCCCATGGATGGCACTCGATGTCGTTCAACCCGCAGACCGGCCTGGTGTACATCCCCTACCAGGAAATTCCGGGCGTCTACCGCAACGAAGCAAAGGACTTCATCAAACGCAAGGGATTCAACACCGGCGCCGGGTTCTCCGACGCCACTGAAATTCCGCGCGAGGCGGTATCCGGTGCGCTTCTGGCCTGGGACCCGGTGAAGCAAAAAGAAGTCTGGCGCGTGCCCTATTCGAACTACTGGAACGGCGGCACCCTGAGCACCGCGGGCAACCTGGTGTTCCAGGGAACGGCAGACGGTAACTTCATCGCTTACTCTGCGGACAAAGGCAAGAAACTGTGGTCCTTTGCCGCCCAGACCGGCATCGTCGCTGCCCCCATCAGTTACCGTTTCGAAGGTGAGCAGTACGTTGCCGTAATGGCGGGTTGGGGTGGTGTCGCGCCCCTGATCGGCGGTGACGCCGCTAATGCGCCGGGGGTGGGCAACGTCAGTCGCCTGCTGGTGTTCAAACTCGGCGGCAAAGACTCACTGCCACCATTGCCCGAAAAAGCGCAGGTCGTCACCCGCATACCGAAGCCGGTCGAGGCATCCGCCACAGACCTCGCCGCGGGCCAACAGCTGTTCGGCTCCTACTGTTCTGTCTGCCACGGCGTGGGCGCCGTCAGCGGCGGGTTGATTCCCGACCTGCGCAAGTCCGACGAGGCGCGGCGCGGCCTGTTCCAGCAGATCGTCCTGGACGGCGTGTTGAGGCCTTTGGGCATGCCTTCTTTCAAAGACACGCTGGAGCCCGCCGAGGTCGAGAAAATCAAGCAATACGTGATGAGCCGGGAGTACGCGGACTACCTCAAGTCGCAACAGCCGGCCACGGCCAAAGCCACGCCATGACCGCACTGCGGTAACGCGACGACGGCGAGCCAGCCTGACCGGACTCGCCGTCATGTCGAGCAAAGATGCGCAACAGCTTTTTGAAATGAACCATCCAACAACACTGAGGAACTCAACCATGTGGACCAAACCTGCCTACACCGACCTGCGTATCGGCTTTGAGGTCACTATGTACTTCGCCAGCCGCTGACCCGTGAGCGTGGTGCCGTGCGCTGCTCCACTCCACAGGCATGGCACCACTTCAATTTGGCCCCGGTGCGCCGGGGCATTTTTTTGCGCAGTCGCCCTGACGCGATTGTTGGTCGGATCACATCATGTATATCCAGATTCTAGGTTCCGCCGCCGGCGGCGGTTTCCCCCAGTGGAACTGCAACTGCGTGAACTGCGCCGGCTTTCGCGACGGCAGCCTGCGGGCCCGGGCGCGGACCCAGTCGTCCATCGCGATTTCCGATAACGGCGTGAACTGGGTGCTGTGCAACACCTCGCCGGACATCCGCGCGCAACTGCAGAGCTTCGCCCCGATGCAACCGGGCCGCGCCCTGCGCGATACCGGCATCGGCGCGATCATCCTGATGGACAGCCAGATCGACCACACCACCGGTCTGCTCATGTTGCGCGAAGGTTGCCCACATCAGGTCTGGTGCACCGACATGGTCCACGAAGACCTGAGCAGCGGCTTCCCGCTGTTCAACATGCTGACCCACTGGAATGGCGGCCTGACCTGGAACCGCATCGAACTCGATCAGAGTTTCAGCGTCCCGGCCTGCCCGAACCTGCGCTTCACCCCGCTGCCACTGCGCAGCGCCGCGCCGCCCTATTCGCCGCACCGCTTCGACCCGCACCCGGGCGACAACATCGGCTTGGTCGTCGAGGACCTGAGCACCGGCGGTAAACTGTTTTACGCACCGGGCCTGGGCAAGGTCGATGCACCGTTGCTGGCGATTATGGCCGGCAGCGATTGCCTGCTGGTGGACGGCACGCTGTGGGACGACGACGAAATGCAGCGCCGTGGCGTCGGCACCCGCACCGGCCGGGAGATGGGTCACCTGGCGCAGAACGGTCCCGGCGGCATGCTCGAGGTGCTCGAGCAACTGCCCGGGCCGCGCAAGGTGCTGATCCACATCAACAACACCAACCCGATTCTCGATGAGGACTCGCCGCAGCGCGCGGAACTGGAGCGGCGCGGTGTGGAAGTGGCGTATGACGGCATGAGTATTGTGCTGTAGCGAATGGCCCCATCGCTGGCAAGCCAGCTCCCACAGGTTTTGTGTACGCCACAGATCCTTGTGGGAGCTGGCTTGCCAGCGATGACGTCCAACCAGACACCCAGGATTCCAACGGTTGTACACCGGAGACCCGCAATGACCGACACCCCGCTGTCCCCCACCGAATTCGAAGCCGCCCTGCGCGCCAAGGGCGCCTACTACCACATCCACCACCCGTACCACGTGGCGATCTCGATGAGGACTCGCCAGAGCGCGCGGAACTGGAGCGGCGCGGTGTGGAAGTGGCGTATGACGGCATGAGTATTGTGCTGTAGCGAATGGCCCCATCGCTGGCAAGCCAGCTCCCACAGGTTTTGTGTACGCCACAGATCCTTGTGGGAGCTGGCTTGCCAGCGAAGAGGCCCGAGCAGACACCCGAGAATCCACCGGCCGTACCCGGAGACCCGCAATGACCGACACCCCGCTGTCCCCCACCGAATTCGAAGCCGCCCTGCGCGCCAAGGGCGCCTACTACCACATCCACCACCCGTACCACGTGGCGATCTCGATGAGGACTCGCCAGAGCGCACGGAACTGGAGCGGCGCGGTGTGGAAGTGGCGTATGACGGCATGAGTATTGTGCTGTAGCGAATGGCCCCATCGCTGGCAAGCCAGCCCCCACAGGTTTTGTGTACGCCACAGATCCTTGTGGGAGCTGGCTTGCCAGCGAAGAGGCCCGAGCAGACACCCGAGAATCCACCGGCCGTACCCGGAGACCCGCAATGACCGACACCCCGCTGTCCCCCACCGAATTCGAAGCCGCCCTGCGCGCCAAGGGCGCCTACTACCACATCCACCACCCCTACCACGTGGCGATGTACGAAGGCCGGGCCACCCGCGAGCAGATCCAGGGCTGGGTCGCCAACCGCTTCTATTATCAGGTGAACATCCCGCTCAAGGACGCCGCCATCCTGGCCAACTGCCCGGACCGCGAAATCCGCCGCGAATGGATTCAGCGCCTGCTCGACCACGACGGCGCCCCCGGCGAAGACGGCGGCATCGAAGCCTGGTTGCGCCTGGGCCAGGCGGTCGGTCTCGACCCGGAGCAGCTGCGCTCGCAGGAACTGGTACTGCCCGGCGTGCGTTTTGCGGTGGACGCCTACGTCAACTTCGCCCGCCGCGCCCGTTGGCAGGAAGCCGCCAGCAGCTCGCTGACCGAACTGTTTGCGCCGCAGATCCATCAGTCGCGCCTGGACAGTTGGCCGCAGCATTACCCGTGGATCGACCCGGCCGGCTACGAATATTTCCGCACGCGCCTGGGCCAGGCCCGTCGCGATGTCGAGCACGGCCTGGCGATCACCCTGCAGCACTACACCACGCGGGAAGGCCAGGAGCGCATGCTGGACATTCTCCAGTTCAAACTGGACATACTTTGGAGCATGCTCGATGCCATGAGCATGGCTTACGAACTGAAACGCCCGCCCTATCACAGCGTGACCGACCAGCGGGTCTGGCACAAAGGAATCAGCTTATGAGTTTCGACCGCAGCCGGACCCCGCGCTGGCGTCCCGGCTACCGCTTCCAGTACGAACCGGCCCAGAAAGGCCACGTGCTGCTGTACCCGGAAGGCATGATCAAGCTCAATGAAAGCGCGGCGCTGATCGGCGGCCTGATCGATGGCCAGCGGGATGTCGCGACGATCATTGCCGAACTCGACCAGCAGTTCCCCGGCGTGCCCGAGCTCGGTGACGACATCGAGCAATTCATGGAGGTGGCCCGTGCGCAGCACTGGATCGAACTGGCCTGATTCGTCGGTGCAAGTACCGCCCACACCGGACATCGGCCTGCCGCTGTGGCTGCTGGCCGAGTTGACCTATCGCTGCCCGCTGCAATGCCCGTACTGCTCCAATCCGCTGGACTTCGCCGGGCAAGGCCAGGAGCTGAGCACCGAGCAGTGGATCAAGGTGTTTCGCCAAGCGCGGGACATGGGCGCCGCGCAACTGGGCTTTTCCGGCGGCGAACCGCTGGTGCGCCAGGACCTCGCCGAGCTGATTGCCGAGGCGCGCCAGCTGGGTTTCTACACCAACCTGATCACCTCCGGCATCGGCCTGACCGAGCAGAAAATCAGCGATTTCAAGCAGGCCGGTCTCGACCATATCCAGATCAGTTTCCAGGCCAGCGACGAACAGGTGAACAACCTCCTGGCCGGCTCGAAAAAGGCCTTCGCGCAGAAGCTGGAAATGGCCCGCGCGGTGAAGGCCCATGGCTATCCGATGGTGCTGAATTTCGTCACCCATCGGCACAACATCGACCAGATCGACCGCATCATCGAGCTGTGCATCGCCCTTGAAGCGGACTTCGTCGAACTCGCCACCTGCCAGTTCTACGGTTGGGCGCAGCTCAATCGCGTCGGGCTGTTGCCGACCCGCGAGCAACTGGTGCGCGCCGAACGCATCACCAACGAATACCGCGCCAAACTGGAAGCCGCCGGGCATCCGTGCAAGCTGATTTTTGTCACGCCGGACTATTATGAAGAACGTCCCAAAGCCTGCATGAACGGCTGGGGCAGTATTTTTCTGACCGTCACGCCGGACGGCACCGCGCTGCCCTGTCACGGTGCCCGACAACTGCCGGTGCAGTTTCCCAACGTGCGCGACCACAGCCTGCAGCACATCTGGTACGACTCGTTCGGCTTCAACCGTTTTCGCGGTTATGACTGGATGCCCGAGCCGTGCCGCTCCTGCGACGAGAAGGAAAAAGACTTCGGCGGCTGCCGCTGCCAGGCGTTCATGCTCACCGGTGATGCGAGCCACGCCGACCCGGTGTGCAGCAAGTCGCCCCATCACGGCGTGATCCTCCAGGCTCGCGAAGAGGCTGAGCACGCGACCCAGACCATCGACCAACTGGCCTTTCGCAATGAACGAAACTCACGCCTCATCGCCAAGAGCTGAACCTTTCAGCGCTGCCAAAGCCGATGCGGCATAGCGAAAAAAGCAGAGCTGGGAAAAAGGGGACGGATCTATTTTCTGTCCTTGTCTTTGCAGTAGGCCAATGATCGGAACGCGCTGCTCGTTATTTCCAACAGCGTGATGCTGGCGGAGATCACGGCGAATCGGGTGCTGGATCAGGTCGATCCGCCCTGAAGGTTCTCAACCCGAACCTGTAGGAACGAGCCCGCTCGCGAAAAACGTCAGGACAACGCGGGTTATCCAGACAGCCCGCGTTATCGTTGAAGTCAATCGCGAGCAGGCTCGCTCCCACAGGGGGCAGTCGAAGTTTCAAATGGCGACCTCCGTGGCGTCGGCCTGCACGCTGCCCCGCCGACGTTCAAACCACAGATAGACCACCGGCGTGGTGTAGAGCGTCAGGATCTGCGACACCGCCAGGCCACCGACAATCGCAATGCCCAACGGCTGCCGCAACTCGGAGCCGGCACCATGACCGAACGCCAGCGGCACGGCGCCGAGCAGGGCCGCCAGGGAGGTCATCAGGATCGGGCGCAGGCGCAACAGGCACCCTTCGCGAACCGCGTCCCGGGGCGACAGGCCCCGCTGCTGGGCCTGCAAGGTGAAGTCGACAATCATGATCGCGTTTTTCTTGACGATACCGATCAGCAGGATGATGCCGATCATCCCCAGCACTGATAAGTCCTGCCCGCAGAGCATCAAGGCCAGCAGCGCGCCGAAGCCGGCCGACGGCAAGGTCGAAATGATCGTCAGTGGGTGAATGGCGTTCTCGTACAGCACACCAAGGACGATGTAGACCGTAAGAATCGCCGCCAGAATCAACCAGGGTTGCGACTTCAACGAATCCTGAAACGCCTGGGCGGTGCCCTGGAAGCTGCCGACCACTGTGTCGGGCATCGCGACCGCCAACGACGCCTGATTGATCGCATCCACCGCCTCGCTCAAGGCGTGCCCCGGCGCGAGGTCGAATGAAAGGGTAATCGCCGGGAATACGCCCTGGTGGTTGATGATGATCGGCACCTGTTCAGTCTTGATGCTCGCCAGCAAACTCAAAGGGACGAGCGCGCCGGAACTGGCGCGGACAAACAGATGTTCCAGGGTCGCGGTGGATGTCTGCCAGCTCGGGTCCAGCTCAAGGATCACGTGGTTCTGATCCAGTTGCGTGAACATCGTCGCAATCTGTCGCTGGCCAAAGGCGTCGTAGAGCACATCGTCAATGGCCTGCACCGTTACACCCAGGCGCGCCGCCGTGGGACGGTCGATCACCAGCGTCGATTGGGCGATGGCCTGTTGCTGGTCGGAGGTGACGTGCTGCAACTGTGGCAAGGATTTGAGTTTTTCCAGCAGCACCCCGCTCCAGTGATCCAGTTCGACGCTGTCCGGGTCTTGCAGGGTGTACTGATACTGGGTCTTGCTGGCCCGACCACCAATCTGGATGTCCTGGTTGGCCTGCATGAACACCTTGACCCCGGACAACCGGTCGAGCGCCGGTTGCAGGCGACGGATGACCTCGGCCGCGCTGGCGGTGCGTTCGCTGAACGGTTTGAGGTTGATCATGACCTTGCCCTGACTGACGGTCGGGTTCGGGCCGATCCAGAAGTACACCCGGGCCACCGCCGGGTCCTGGCCAATGACCTCGGCGGCACGATTGACCTGCGCACGCATGGCGATGGGCGATATATCCGCCGCCGCTTCCGCCACGCCCTGGATCAAGCCGTTGTCCTGTTGCGGGAAGAAGCCCTTGGGAATGCCGACATACAGCACTGCCGTCGCCGCCAGGGTGGCGATGGCCACGGCCATAGTGATGCGTTGATGGTCGAGCACCCAATCCAGGCTGCGCCGATAGCCGTTGTGCAGGCCATCGAATACCCGCTCGCAGGCTTGGGCAAAGCGCCCTTCTTCGCGCTCGGCGTGGGGTTTGAGCAGCCAGGCGCAAAGCATCGGCGTGATGGTCAGGGAGACGATACCGGACATGATGATCGCAACGCTGACGGTCACCGCGAACTCGCGCATCAAGCGCCCGACAATGCCCGACATCAGCAGGATCGGCAGGAACACCGCAATCAGTGATACGGTCATCGAGACAATGGTGAACGCCACTTCGCGCAAGCCGTCGACCGCCGATTGCAGGCGAGACTTGCCCATCTCCAGGTGCCGGACGATGTTCTCCATGACCACAATGGCATCGTCCACCACAAACCCGACGGCAATCGCCAGGCCCATGATCGACAGGTTGTCGAGGCTGTAGCCCAGCAGGTACATCACCCCGAATGTCGCCACCAGCGACAACGGGATGGTCAGGCTCGGAATCAGGGTGGCGGTGGCTTTGCGCAGGAACACGAAGATCACCACGACCACCAGCGCAATGGACAGCAGCAAGGTGAACTGCATGTCATTGACCGAGGCTTCGATGGTCTGGGTACGGTCGCCCACCACCTGCACCTGCACGTCTCGCGGCAACGACGCCGTCAGCTCGGGCAGCTTGGCCTTGATCGTGGCGATGGTCGACAGCAGGTTGAAACCCGGTTGCTTGTGGATGTCGACAATGACCGTGGGCTCGGCCCCCAACTGCGCGGCTTGCTGGGTGTCTTCGGCACCGGCGATCACCCGGCCGAGGTCACCGAGTTTGATCGGCATGCCATTTTTATAGGCAATGACCTGATCGCGATAATGCTGCGGATCGAGAATTTGGTCGGTCGCGCCCAGGGTGATCGAACGGCTTTGTCCATCGAGGCTGCCTTTGGGTTGATCGAGGGTGCTGACGCCAATCACGCTGCGCACATCTTCCAGCGTCAGGCCTCGAGCGGCCAATGCATCGGGATCGATCTGTACCCGCACCGCCGGTTTCTGCTCACCATGAAAGTCCACCAGGCCGACGCCGGGCATCTGCGACAGCCGCTGGGCAATGTAGTTGTCGGCATAGCGATCCAGCTCCGGCAGCGTACGGATTGGCGAGGTCACGGCCAGCGACATTACCGTGCCTTCGGCCGGATTGACCTTGTTGAAGGTCGGCGCACTGGACATGGTCTTGGGCAGGTTCGGCGTGGCGGTGTTGATCGCTGTCTGCACATCTTGCGCAGCACCGTCGATATCCCGCGACAAATCAAATTGCAGCACGACCTGGGTTTTACCGGCTGCACTCGATGAGGTCATCGAGGTCACTTGCGGCACGGCAGCAAACGCGCGCTCCAGGGGTGTCGCCACCGAAGACGCCATGGTTTCCGCGCTCGCCCCGGACAGCTTGGCAGTGACCTGGATGGTCGGGAAATCCACGGTCGGCAGCGGTGCCACCGGCAGATGAAAATACGCGAAGGCGCCCAGCAGCATGACCCCGAGGGCCAGCAGACTCAGCCCGATTCGCCGTTGAATCAATCCGGCCAAGGCATTCATTGGGCGACCTCTGCCAGTTCGGCAGGGGTGTCCGTCTTGACCGGCGTCACTTTCAGCCCCGGCGCGACGCGGGACTGGCCCTGCACCACCACGGTTTCACCGGCCGCCAGGCCTTGGCGAATCCATTGCTTGCCATCAACGACAGTGGCGGCATCGACCAGACGCGGCTGGACCCGCTGATCACCATCGACCACATAGACAAAGCTACCCTGACGCCCCAATTGCACGGCATCAGCAGGAACCACGGCCACGTCCCGACGCGTCTGCACCAGCAATCGCGCCGTCACCAACTCGCCCGGCCAGAGCTTGGCGGCAGCATTGTCGAACTGTGCCTTGAGCTGGATCTGACCACTGGCGGCGGTCACCTGACTGTCGATGAAACTCAGTTGGCCACGGGCGATTTCCTGTTGGCCATCGCGGGTCATCGCGACCACCTGCAACGCCCCCTTGGCGTTTTCCTCGAGAATGTCCGCCAGTTCGTCCTGGGACACGGCGAAGGCGACCGAGATCGGGTTCATCTGGGTAATCGTCACCAAACCGGTGGCTTCGGCGCCATGGGCAATGGCGCCGACATCCAGCAGGCGCTGGCCGGTGCGCCCGGTCAAAGGGGCCTTGACCTGGGTGAATTCCAATTGCAGGCGCGCCGTATCCAGCGCCGCCTGATCGGCCTGTACCGTGGCTTGCTGGGCGGCCAGTTGCGCGCGGTAAGTGTCGACATCCTGGGTCGGGCCGGCCTTCGCCGCGGCCAGTTTGCTGGCGCGGTCGAGGTTGACCTTGAGGTTGGCCAATTGCGCCTGATCCTTGGCGACCATGGCCTGAGCCTGGGCGACCTGAGCCTGATACACCCGCGGATCGATCACCGCCAGCAGGCTGCCCGCCGTGACCGTTTGCCCTTCATTGAACAGGATTTTTTGCAGTTCGCCGTCCACCCTCACCCGCACATTGACGCTGTTGAGCGCCTGCACATTGCCAATGGCACTGATCCAGATCGGCAAGTCCTGGCGACTGACTTGGGTCATCTGCACGGGCACGGCACCGGCCTCGGATTTCACCGGCGCGGCCTGGGCACGCTTGATCCATTGAAATCCGCTGAAGGCGGCGGCGAGCGAGAGCACCACCAGCCCCCCGAAAACAAAACGACGACGTGGGTTCAAGGCATTCATGGGTGGGCAACCTGAGCGGGAGAATTGGAAGCGAGGGTGTCAGACGAGAAGTCCCCACCCAGGGCCCGGAACAGGCCGACGGCGGCCTGCAAATGCTGGAGGCGTACCTGCAACAGCGTGTCTTCGGCCTGGTATTGGGTGCGTTCGACGATCAACAACGTCTGGAAATCGGTGGACCCGAGGCGGTAGCGAACCTGCGCCAGGCGCGCCGCTTCTCGCGCCGAATCGACGGCGGACTGGTTCAACGCATAGCTCTTGTCGAGCTCGCGGGCGGCGCTGAGTTGCGTCTCCACATCTTGCAGGGCCTCAATGATTGATTCGCGATAACTCGACGTCAGTTCCTGAACGTGGGCCTGATCGAAGTGCAACTGCCCCTTGAGCTGGCCACCGGCAAACACCGGTTGGCTGAGCGTGCCGATGGCGCTCCAGATCTGGCCGCCGGCGAGCGTGTCGATGCCGCCCAGCAAGTCCAGTGAGAGGTTGGGCAGAAACGCGGCGCGAGCCACGCCTACATCGAAGTTGGCTGATTTCAGCCGCGCTTCGGCAGCCTGGATGTCCGGCCGTTGGCGCAGCAAGCCAATCGGCAACCCGGTCGCAGGTTGCGGCACTTGCAGGGCATTCAGCCCATCACCTTGCAGGTGAAAGCCCTCGGGCTGCGCGCCGACCAGAACGGCCAATTGGTACAACGCCAGATCCCGTTGCTGACGCAGTGGCGGTATCGCCGCTTCAAAGGTCTGCATGGCGTTGCGTTGCTGGGCGACTTCCAGGTTCGATACCGCGCCCTGGCTGGCCTGGACTTCCACCAGATCCAACACCTGCCGCGCATCGTCGGCGATGGATCGGGCCAGACGCAGCCGGTCCTCCAGGGACAGCACCTGGAAGTAGCTGTCGGCAATGCTCGCCCCCAGACTCATGCGCAAGGTCTGGGCATCAAACGCCGTCGCGTTGGCCAATGAGTCGGCGGAGTCGGCGGCGGCACGCTGCTTGCCCCAGAAGTCGATCTCGTAAGTCGCTTCGGCAAAAACACTGCGTTTTTCCGTGGTGCCGTAGTTGTTCTGACGCTGGACATTGCCCCCCAGGTTCAACGCCGGGTATTGCGCCGCCCCTGCCACTTGCGCCGATGCACGGGCCTCATCGATCCGACTGACCGCCGCCTTGAGGGTGTAGTTGGACGCCAGGCCACGGGCGATCAGTTGATCCAGTTCGGCGCTGTGAAATTCACTCCACCATTGCCCGCCCTGGGCCGATTGGCTGCTCGTCGCGCCATCCCACTGCCGGGCCAGGGGCAACTCCGGTTGCCGATACTCGGGCACCATGGAGCAGCCGCCGAGCATCAGCACGCCGAGCAACGTCAATGACACAGGTGAGCGAAATGCCGCGCGCCAACTGCGCGCGGCCAAGGTTGAAAACGACATGGGCAAGCTTTCCCCCGCTTGAGCCTGTGTGGAGCGATCCACGAATGAGGCGAAGATAGCGAGGGGCGCCTGCCAGAGCGTTCGTCGGCAGGTAAACTTTTATTTAGCCTTGGTCCGGTGTCACCTGGAAGCTGTAGCCGGCGCCGGGCACGGTCTTGATCAGCGAGTAGTCGAAACCTTCATCGAGTTTGCGTCGCAAGCGATGAATGTGTTTGTCGATCACGTTGTCGTTGGGGTCGAATGCGTAATCCCAGGCACTGTCGAGCAGCATGTCGCGGGTCACCACCTGACCGCTGTGGCGCATGAGTTTTTCCAGCAACAGCGTCTCACGGTGCTGCAAGGCAATGACCCGACCCTGACGCACGGCGGTGCGGGTGGCGCAATCGAGGTGCAACTCGCCAACCACCAGTTGACGCGCCGGCCCCGTCGTCTGCTCCCGTCCGCGCAGCAAGGCATCGAGTCTGGCCAGCACTTCGGCGAACGCATAGGGTTTGGCCAGGTAATCATCGCAACCGGCTTGCAGGCCCTCAACCTTGTCGGTGGTGGACGCCTGCGCACTGAGCATCAGAATCGGCACCCGCAGCTTGCGTGCACGCAGGGCCTTGATCAAACCGATGCCGTCGAGGCCGGGCAAACGGCGGTCGACGATCAAGGCATCGTGAATGTCTTCAAGGGCCATGCCCAGCCCCGTATTGCCATCACTGGCGATATCGACGACGTGACCGCTTTCGGTCAACCCGCGCAGCAGGTAAGCGGCGGTCTGGGCATCGTCTTCAACCACTAGAATGCGCACGGCACCGTCTCCATGAATCAAACCTAAACTTTTGTTTACCCGACGGGAACGTGGCGCAGCCGCAGGCTTTGTCACACTATGCCATCTCTGCCCGATGATGTGAGCGGTCCAACTGCCATGACCCATGTTCTGGTCGTCGAAGACGACTTGCCTACCTGCCGCGAAATCGAAGCCGCCCTGTGTGACCACGGCTTCACCGTGAGCTGTGCCAACAATGGTCGCGAAGGCCTGCTCAAGGCCTTGAGCGAACCGTTCGACCTGATCGTTCTGGACCGCATGCTGCCCGGCGGGCTCGACGGGCTCGGCTTGCTCACCGCATTGCGGGCGGCAAGCGTGAACACGCCGGTGTTGATCCTCAGTGCCCTGAGCGCCCTCGATGAGCGGGTTCGCGGCTTGCGCGCCGGCGGTGACGATTACCTGACCAAGCCGTTCGAGTTCATCGAACTGACCGCACGCCTGGATGCCTTGAACCGCCGTCGCGCCGAACCGGTCGCCGAGGCCAGGGAAACCCGCTTGCGCGTCGCCAACCTGGAGGTCGATCTGTTGAGCCGGACGGTACGGCGCGGTGACCGGGTCATTGAACTGGTCCCACGGGAATACGCCTTGCTGGAACACTTGATCCGCAACGCCGGGCAGGTGGTCACGCGCACCATGCTGTTCGAGGCGGTGTGGAATTACAGCTATGACGAGCGCACCAACGTGATTGAAGTGCATATGGGCCGCTTGCGGCGCAAGGTCGACGGCGAGGGTGAGCCACCGATGATTCATACCATTCGTGGAGCCGGTTATGTCCTCCGTTCGCCTGAGTGAAATTCCGCGCACCATCAGCTTTCGAACCGGGCTGCTGTTTCTCGGCCTGTTTGGCTGTTCGTTCCTGGCGCTGTTCGGCTATGTCTATTGGCAAACGGCGTTTTACCTGAAGACCGAAGCCGATACGGCGCTGTATCGCCAGGTGGAAAACCGCAGTGCCCAGGACCCCGAGCTGCAGCTCAGGGAGATCCGCAATCACGCCGTGCAGGACGTCGAAGCACGCCTGCCTCACAGTTTGTTCGACGCTCAAGGCCAGTTTATTGCCGGCGCCATCCAGCAGCTGCCGCCCTTCTCCACCTATGACAAACCCCAGGAATTCGACTGGCGCAAGGAAAACGGGCATCAGCGCCCCGTCCGCTTCATCGTGCATCGCCTGGCCGATGGCAAGACGCTGCTGGTGGCCCAGGATATCCACGACATACGCGAGTTCGACGAACTGCTGATCAAGGCGCTGGTTTCCGGTGGCGTGCTGTTGCTGGTGGTCGGCCTGTTCGGTGCGCTGGTGTTGGGTTATTCGGCGCACCGGCGGCTGGACAAGGTCAGCCGTTCGATCAAGGGCATCATTGAAGGCGACTTGACCGGCCGCTTGCCGATTCAGGGCAACAACGATGACATTGACCGACTGGCCTCGGTGGTCAACGGCATGCTCGATGAGCTTGAACGCTTGATGAGCGAGGTCAAGGGTGTGTGCGACGACATCGCCCACGACCTGCGCACCCCGCTGACTCGCCTGATCGCCGGCCTTGAACGCACCCAGCGCCGTGGTCTGGACGAGGCGCAATACGCTGCCAGCATCGATGCCGCGTTGACCGAAGCCAAGGGCCTGCTATTGACCTTCAAGGCCCTGCTGCGCATCTCGGAAATTGAAGACAGCGCGCGTCGCAGTCACTTCGCGCCCCTGGATCTGAACCTGATCAGTGCCGACGCCGTCGAGCTGTATGAGCCATTGGCCGAAGAACGCGGCATCAGCCTGACTCTTGACGCCAGCCAGGCACCCGCGATCATTCCCGGGGACGCGCAACTGCTGTTCGATGCGATCTGCAATCTGTTGGACAACGCCATCAAGTTCTGTCCCGACCACAGCCAGGTCCGGTTGACCGTTATTGCAGACCCGAACAGGGTCGGGATACGCGTAACGGACAACGGGCCGGGTATCGCGCCAGCGGAGCGGGAAGCGGTCTTGCGCCGACTGTACCGCGCCGAATCGAGCCGCCATACGCCCGGCAATGGCCTGGGGTTGAGCATGGTGTCGGCGGTTGCGCGCCTGCATGACATGAAGCTGGCCGTCAGTGATGCGGCCCCGGGCTGTCGGATCGATCTGACGAGCGTTCGCACAGCCTGAGGCTGGAAGCTACAGCCTCACCCGGCAAAAAAACAAAATTGCCATGTGTTTCCTTCGTTCCTCCCTGCGTCGCAGTTCTTCACTGCCCGTTCTGTACGTCTGGAGTTCTCTCAATGCCCTCGCCCAAATCCCTGCCCACTGCGTTGTTGGGCCTGGCCCTTGTCTGTCCGGCCACGGCCTGGGCCGAAGGCCTGGAACTGGGACAGGTGCTGATCGGGGCTGAGGATCGTAGCGACGAAGACTCGTCCATCGAAGACGCCAGGGCCCGGCTTGCCCAGGTGCCCGGCGGTACCAATGTGGTGGATATGCGCCGTCCCCTGCAGGGCCGCGTGGCCAGCAATCAGGATGTGCTGGCTTATCAGCCGGGGATTTATGCCCAGTCGGCGGGCAACGAAGGGGTCAAAATCTCGATCCGCGGATCGGGGATCAACCGTGCGCCGGGCGCCCACGCTTCAGGACTGTACACGATGCTCGACGGCCTGCCGCTGACCGGCCCGGGTGGCACGCCCTATGAGTTGCTGGAACCGCTGTGGCTCGACCATGTGGAAGTGCTGCGCGGTGCCAACGGATTCGACAGGGGTGCACTGGCCTTGGGTGGGGCCATCGATTACGTCAGCCACACCGGCTACGACGCTCCCAGGTTGCAGGTGCGCTACGCGACGGGCAGCCACGGTTATCAGCAACGCCAGGTCAGCTCCGGGCAGGTGCTGGGTGACTTCGACTATTACGTGGCAGTGACCGATGCACACTCCGATGGCTATCAGGACCACACGGCCAGCGAAAGCCAGGGGGTCATCGCCAACTTCGGCTACCGCTTCAACCCGAACCTGGAAACGCGTTTCTATCTGCGCCACCGCCAGACCGACAACGACCTCGCCGGGCGGGTGACCAAGCATTCCATCGAACACGATCCACGGGCAGCCAATCCCGCCTACGTAGCGCGGGACGACAGCCGTGACCAGCCGGGCAGCACCTTTATCGGCAACAAGACCACCTTCTACCTCGATGACGACTCAAGCATCCAGACCGGCCTTGTCTACCACGACTATCCCATGGACTTGCGTGAAGGCCCCAACCGCCTGAAGGTGGCCTACACGGATGTCAGCGGCACATTCGACTACAAGCGTCGCGATACCCTCTGGGGCCTGGAAAGCCACAGTACGGTGGGTTTGCGCGTGACCAAACACCTGCCCAATGATGGGGCCAGCGAATTTGTACGTATCCCCACCGGCAACACCGCCGGCTATGCACCGGGTACGCACATTCGCGACTTCACCTACCAGGGCTCGGACAGCGTCCTGCATGTTGGCAATGACCTGGAGATCGCCGACGACCTGTGGCTGACCACCGGCCTCGCTGCCATTTACACCCGTCGTGAAAGCGCGGTGACTTACCCCGACGGGGGCGGCAAGACCAGTATGGGCGACTGGGACTATGCGCCACGGGTGGGCCTGCGCTATCAACTGACCCCTGACCTGCAATTGTTCGGCAATCTCAGCCGTTCGGTCGAAGCACCACACCCGTGGTCGCTGATCTACAGCGCCAACCAGAGGTTCCCGGCCGGCAGTGGCCCCGCCACGGGTGCGCAACGCGTTCCCATCGAACTGCAAAACCAGACCGCGACCACCCTGGAACTCGGCGGCCGCGGCGACAGCACGCTGGGTCAATGGAGCCTGGCCTGGTACTACGCCCAAGTGCGCCACGAATTGCTCTCGGTGTTGCCGGATGCCAACGCCACCACGCCCTACGAGCTCAACGCCAGCCCCACCGTGCACCAGGGCGTGGAAGCCAGCTTGCAGAGTCTCCTGTGGTCACGGGCCGATGGCGGCCAGTTGAGCTTGCGCCAGAGCTATACCTTCAGTGACTTCCACTACCGCGACGACGACCGCTTCGGCGACAACCGCCTGCCGGGACTGCCGATGCACTACTACCAGGGCGAACTGCGCTACGACTGGCCCCAGGGTTTCTTTGCCGCGCTCAACACCCAGCTGGTGTCGAAGGTGGCGGTGGATTACGCCAACAGCTACTACGCCGATCCCTATGCCCTGTTCGGCGCGACCCTGGGCTACAACGCGCCCAAGGGCGACTGGCAGACGTGGGTGGACATGCGCAACCTGACGGACAAACACTACGCCGCCACCGTCACGCCGGGCTACGACGACAAAGGGCTGGACGCGGCACGCTCCACGCCGGGCGAGGGTTTGGGCGTTTATGTCGGGGTGTCGTGGAGTCTGCTCTGAGGCCTGGGTAGAACATCCAACACAGGCCCTGTAGGGGCTGGCTTGCCAGCGAAAGCGATGTGTCAGGCATCGGTGAGGGTGGATGTACCGGCCCCTTCGCTGGCAAGCCAGCTCCCACAGTGATTTGGGGGTGTCGCCTGTTTTTCTGACCAACACCGGCCCTGTAGGAGCTGGCTTTGCCAGCGAAAGCGGTGTGTCAGGCATCAGTGATGGTGAATGTGCCAGCGAAAGCGGTGTGTCAGGTAACGATGATGCAGGATGTGCCGGCCCCTTCGCTGGCAAGCCAGCTCCTACAGTGATTTGGGATGTTCGCCTGTTTTCCTGACCAACACCGGCCCTGTAGGAGCTGGCTTTGCCAGCGAAAGCGGTGTGTCAGGCATCGACGATGGTGGATGTGCCGGCCCCTTCGCTGGCAAGCCAGCTCCTACAGTGATTTGGGATGTTCGCCTGTATTTCTGACAAACACAGCCCCCCGTAGGAGCTGGCTTTGCCAGCGAAAGCGGTGTGTCAGGTAACGATGATGTAGGATGTGCCGCCCGCTTCCCGGGCAAGCTCGCTCCCACGGTCATTTCGGCTAACCTCTCAGTGCATCGACCCAACTTGCGCAAATAAAACGGAGAACTTCCATGCTCAAGCGTACCCTGGCATTAGCCATCGGCTTGACCCTGTCTGTTTGCAGCGTGCTCACGCAGGCCGCTGACACCCTGAAAGTCAGCGCAATTCCCGATGAGGCACCGACCGAACTGCTGCGCAAATTCAAGCCGCTGGGTGCGTACCTGGAACAGCAATTGGGCATGAAGGTCGAGTTCGTGCCGGTGAGCGACTACCCGGCCGTGGTCGAGGCGCTGGCTACCGACCGCATCGACCTGGCCTGGCTCGGGGGTTTTACCTTCGTGCAGGCCCGCCTGAAAACCGGCAATGCCATTCCGTTGGTACAGCGTGAGCAGGACGCGAAGTTCACCAGCAAATTCATTTCCGCCGACCCGAACGTCAAATCCCTCGCCGACCTCAAGGGCAAGTCCTTCGCCTTCGGCTCGGTGTCCTCCACGTCGGGTAGTCTGATGCCGCGTTATTTCATGCTCAAGGACGGCATCAAGCCGGAAAGCTACTTCAGTCGCGTGGGCTATTCCGGTGCCCACGACGCCACGGTCGCCTGGGTACAGGCCGGCAAGGTCGATGCCGGCGTCCTGAATGCCAGCGTGTGGGAAAAACTGGTCGCCGCCGGCAAGGTCGACACCGACAAGGTCAAGGTGTTCGCCACCACTCCGGCCTACTTCGATTACAACTGGACCGTACGCGGCACCCTCGATCCGGCGCTCGCCAACAAAATCAAGGCAGCCTTCCTGGCCCTCGATCCGGCGAAGCCCGCGGACAAGGAGATCCTGGATCTGCAGGCCGCCAGCCGCTTCATCGAAACCAGCCCCGAGAACTACAAGGGCATCGAGGAAGCCGCACGCGCCGCCGACCTGCTCAAATGACCTTGCAGTTGACCGGGGTCAGCCTGACCCATGCCAACGGCGTCCAGGCATTGCGTGACGTGGACCTGCACATCGGTGCCGGCGAACAGGTCGCCATCATTGGTCCGTCCGGTGCCGGCAAGTCGAGCCTGCTCAATCTGCTGGCCACTGCCCTGCGCCCCGGCAGCGGCGAGTTGCAAGTCCTGGGCGAACGCGCCTGGAAGTTGTCGGCCCGTCAGCGCCAGCGCCTGCGCGCCCGTATCGGCCTGGTGCATCAATCGCCTCCCCTGCCCCCACGCCAGCGGGTCGTCACGGCGGTGCTGGCCGGCAAGCTGGGCCAGTGGAGCCTGGGCCGCAGTCTGCTGAATCTGCTGCATCCGGTGGACATTCCGGGCGCCCGTGCGGCACTGGCCCGGCTGGACCTGAGTGACAAGCTGTTCGCGCAGTGCCAGCAACTGTCCGGAGGCCAGCTCCAGCGTGTCGGCGTAGCCCGGGTGCTTTATCAGGCGCCCGAGGTGTTGCTGGCCGATGAGCCGGTGTCGGCCATGGACCCGGTGCTGGCCGGGCACACGCTGTCGGTGCTCTGCCGCCACGCCCGGGAACACAACGTCACCCTGGTCGCCAGCCTGCATGCGGTGGAACTGGCCCTGGCGCATTTTCCGCGGATCATCGGCCTGCGTGATGGGCAGATCCTGTTCGACCTGCCGGCCAGCGAAGTCGACCACGAGCTGCTCGACAAGCTCTACGCCAACGAGCAACTGCAATCGCCACCGACGCCTGCGCCCCCCTTGAGCGTGCAGATCCCCCGATGCTGACCCGCGATTCCCGAGACCCGGCCACTTGGCCCCGCCTGCTGCTCAGTCTGCTGGCCCTTGCGCTGTTGTGGCCCGGCATCCGCTTTAGCGAACTGGACCTGGGCGTGTTGCTGGCGACCGACAGCCAGAGCGAAATGGGCCGTTTCGTGGCAACCTTCTGGCCACCAGCCCATGGTGAAGAATTCCTCCAGCTGCTGTGGCAAGCCACCTTGCAAACCCTGGCCATCGCCACCGCCGGCATGGCCCTGGCCTTGCTGTTGGCGGTGCCCGCCAGCCTGCTGGCCAGTCGGGCGCTGTCGCTGTCGGCGGCCTCTCGCGCCGGCCGCCCCGGTTACCTGGGCCGCCTGCTGCGCTGGCCAGTGCGTGGCTTGCTGATCTTCCTGCGCAGCGTGCCGGAAATCGTCTGGGCCCTGTTGTTCGTACGCGCCGTCGGTCTTGGTCCGACCGCTGGGGTGCTGGCCATCGCCATTACTTACAGCGGTATGCTGGGCAAGGTCTATGCAGAGATTTTCGAATCGGTGGACCAGCGTCCGGCCCACGCACTGCTGCAAGCCGGTAGCGGTCGGCTCGCATCGTTTTGCTACGGCATCCTGCCCAACGTCGCGGCGGAACTGCTGTCGTACACGGTGTATCGCTGGGAGTGCGCCATCCGTGCGTCAGTCGTGATGGGCTTCGTCGGTGCCGGCGGCCTGGGCCAGCAAATGGACCTGTCGCTGCGCATGTTCGCCGGCGGGGAAGTGGCCAGTCTGTTGCTGACCTTTGTGCTGCTGGTGCTGCTGGCCGATCAGCTCAGCCGCCTGTTGCGCTGGAGACTGCAATGAATCGCCTGATCAATCTGGCCCTGCTGCTGTGCATCGGCGTCGCGGTGGTCGCATCGTTCAGCTATCTGGGCATCGACCTCGGCGCACTGGGTGGCAGTGGCAACCTGAAGCAGATGGGCGCCTATGCGCAGCGCTTTCTCAGCCCGGACCTGAGCCCGGCGCATCTCCAGGCCATCGCCCATGGTGCCCTGGAAACCATGGCCATGTCCGCCCTGGGCACCCTGCTCGCGGCGGTGTTCGGTCTGATATTGGCGCTGCCGGCGGCCGGGCGGTTCGGCTGGCCGTTCAAGAGCGCGTCGCGCCTGGTGCTCAACGCCCTGCGGGCGATCCCGGAACTGGTATGGGCCGCGTTGATGGTCCTGGCCGCCGGGCTCGGCCCGAATGCCGGCACCCTGGCCTTGGCCCTGCACACCACCGGCGTACTCGGCCGGTTATTCGCCGAAGCACTGGAAAACACCCCGCCACAACCCGCCGACGCGATCCGCCTGCAAGGCAGCAACGCCCTGTGGGCGTTCTGTTACGGCACCCTGCCCAACCTGTTGCCTCAGTTGCTCGCCTACGTCCTGTACCGTTGGGAAAACAATATCCGCATGGCCAGCGTGCTCGGCTTCGTCGGCGCCGGCGGTCTGGGGCAGATGTTGTATGTCAGCCTCAGCCTGTTCCAGGAAGCCCAGGCCAGCACCGTGATCCTGGCGATGCTGTTGCTGGTGTTCGCCGTCGACTCGCTGAGCAGCTGGAGCCGACAGCGCTGGGTCAAGGCCTGACGTCAGGCTTCGCTGATCTGGTTGACGCTGGTGATCTGCCGGTTCCAGATCATCTCGTAGTGGGCGGTCTGGACAATCGACAACACTGGCCTTGGGGTCATCAACGCCCAGCAATGGCTGCCCTGCCGGCGAACGGAGTGGTAACGCAGGCCGGGGCATCGGGCCTGCCTGATGGCGTTGCCGAATCCATGGGAATGGGTGTAATCGTCAGGATCGTAGATCGGATCGGTGATCGAAATGGCCGTCGCGTCTTTCATCGCCTTGTCGACAAAAGCACAGGACAGGCCGCGAAAAACAAAGCGCTCATAGTTGAGGTTGTGCACGTTCGACCAGTACAGCGTTTGATGATGCTGCACCTCGGCCAGCGCCGTATCCATGGAGTCGGCCAGGTACAACACGCCATAGCGGCCATCGCTGAAGCGCGATCCCGCCGGGTTGACGTGGGTAAAGGGCGCGGTCGCGTACGAACAACCGGGAATACCGAACGGGATCTCGCTGCGGGCGATCAACTCCAGTTGCCCGACCTCGTTTTTCAGTCGTGGATTGGTGAGCGCCTGGATCTCGTACAACACCTCGAATTCATCCGCATCGGCCACGTCATCAAACATCGCTATCGGCGGAAACTTCGAATTGACCAACCGGTAGGCCTGCAGCGACTCTCCGGCGAACGCCGGCAGCTGGTTGACCCTCACCATTGCGCGCCTCGCAGCGCGTCGATTCGCCGAAACGTCTCGTACAGCGAGATCATGTCCCCCTGGGCCATGATCTCCAGCGGGGTCCGCCCGTTGAAAAACTCGTTGTCGTTGGCCATCGACACAAAACCGTAGACGTTTTGCGGGTTATCGAAGATCAGGCGCAAGGTGGCGTGAATGTTCAGCACAAAGCTGATGCGCTGCATCTGGTCCGCATCCAGGGCCACGGCCCAGTCGGGATCACGCTGCCTGGCGCGGGTGTAGGTGCTGCGGGAAATGCGCAGGACGTGGCAGGCCTGTTCGCTGGAGGCCGCCCATTTTTCGAGTATGCCGACAGCGGCGCGCAGGCCGGTCACGCACTGGTTCTTGGTAAACCCCTGCTGCACTTGAAGGGCGAGTGGCATGTCCGGTCTCTCATCTTGAATCCACAGACTCATAAATAGGCTTATTGAGTCCATAGATCAAGATGACATCGACCAGCGGCAATCCCCCCGGCCCCTAGGCACTCAACCCGATCCACCCCTGTACACCGACATACAGCCCAACGCCGATGATCAACACGCTGGACAGGTAAGGCGCACGACGAGCCACCGTGCCCAACCATGGCCAGCGGCTGGCGGCCTGATTGGCGCCAATGGCCGCCGCCGCGCCAACCGATACCAGCGTCAACGCCAGGCCGATACTGAAGCACAGGACAAGCATGCCCCCCAGGGCGATTTCCTTGACCTGAAGGCAAAGCAGCAAAACAGTGATTGCCGCCGGGCACGGGATCAGCCCCCCCGTCAGGCCGAACAGGATGATCTGGCCAGTCGTGACTTCGCGATTGGTAAAGCGCCTGCGGATATCATTGGCATGGGCGCGCTCGTGGGCGTCCTGATAACCGTCGATCGACAGTTCCAGGCCTTGCAGGTCGGGATGCGCATGCCCGTGGGCATGCTCCCGGTAACTCAAGTCATAGTCATGGGAATGCCCGGCATGCCCAAGACTCAAGCGAACATCGAACTCATGCGGCTCGGGGATATCGGTCGTCGATTGCAGCCAGCCACCCTGCTCGACAAATGCGAACGCCTGAGTGCTGCCGTCCGGACGAGTCGTCAGCAGACGCACGTCGGCGGCAGGCCAGGCATGCCCGCTCAATGCTTTCAGACGCCAGTGCGGCGGCATGCCTGTCTCGAAAATCGACAGCTCAACCCGACCATGGCCGGTATCGATTCGCTGAGTTTCATCATGATGATCGTGGCCATGCTCACCGTGGTGGTGATCATCGCCTTGCTCGAACTTGAACATCCGCTCGCCACGCCAGGTGCGCCATAACATCCACAGTGCAATCAGGATGATCATTGCGGCGGACGCGAGCTGAAAGTAAGGCTCGGTGGCCCGGGCGTTCAGGCCAGCGCCCAGATACATGCCACCGATGGCGACCAGCCACACCACCGCCGTGTGCGAAAGCGTTGCGGCCAGCCCCAACAACACCGCCTGTTTGACCGAACCACGGATGGCCACAATGAAGGCCGCCATCAGGGTCTTTGAATGCCCCGGCTCAAGCCCGTGCAACGCACCCAGCAATATCGCACTGGGGAAATAGAGCCACGCATGGGCACTACCCTGCTGCAGCAATTCCGCAAAATCTGTCATGACCGGGCCTACTTCGAATAACGACGGATGGCTTCAAGCAACTCGGCAACGCCCTTGGCGCGCTCTTCGTCACTCAACTCAGGATTGGCGACATGTGCATGCGCGTGAGCTTCGATGATTTCATCCATCAGCCCGTTCATGGCCCCACGGGTAGCAGCCGCCAGGTGCAGCGTTTTCGCACAGTCCGCATCGGCCTCCAGCGCCCGCTCTATCGCCTGTACCTGCCCGGCAATGCGCCGAACCCGTTTCAGCAAGTCATCCTTTTGCCCATGAACATGAGACATACCATACCCCCCCTACCTATATATAACGCGCATGGTCACTCAGATTCATTGCCATCGCAAGCCCAGGGTCCGCGTTTGTGAATTGCCGCCGGAGAACTCCAGGCAAGGTTCCGTGCGTCTATTCACCCCACCCATGCCTTAGCCCCGTGCCATGCTGATGACCAATGACCTCTTCGCGTATGCCTCAGGGACAAAGAACATGAACCCCAGATGCGCGCTCGTCCTCGCCCTGTGGCTTTGCACCCTGCTCACGGCCTTCGCCGATGACGCCGTCCGCCCCTTCCACGTCGCCGTCGAGGAGAAGGCACTGGCCGACCTGCGCCAGCGCATCGCAGCCACCCGCTGGCCGGACAAGGAGACTGTCGACGATGCTTCTCAGGGTGCGCAGTTGGTGCAACTACAAGCGTTGATACGTTACTGGGGCACGGATTACGACTGGCGCAAGGCCGAAGCGCAGCTCAATGCCTTGCCGCAATTCGTCACGACCATCGACGGCGTCGACATCCATTTCATCTGGGTACGCTCGCCGTCCCCGAACGCGTTGCCCATGATCATGACCCACGGCTGGCCCGGCTCGGTGTTCGAATTCATCAAGGTCATCGGTCCCCTCTCCGACCCTGTGGCTCACGGCGGCAACGCCGGCGATGCCTTTGACCTGGTGATCCCCTCCATTCCCGGCTACGGCTTTTCGGGCAAGCCCGGTGGCACCGGCTGGGATCCGGATCGCGTTGCACAGGTCTGGGCGCAATTGATGCAGCGCCTCGGTTACCCGCGGTACGTCGCCCAGGGAGGCGACTGGGGCGGGCCGATCACCGGCGCCATGGCGCGTCAGGCGCCGCCGGGGTTGCGCGGCATTCACCTTAATCTGCCGGCGACGATACCACCCGAAGCGGGTGCTGCGCTGGCAGTTGCCGGGCCCGCACCGGCGGAGTTTTCCGCCCAGGAACGCGCGACCTACGAGGCCGTGGCCGCCTTGATCAAACAGGGCAACCTGGCCTACAGCGCCATGATGGCTGCCCGACCTCAGGCAATCGGCTACGGCGTGGCGGACTCCCCGGTGGCCCTCGCCGCGTTCCTGCTGGTGCACCCGGGGTTTTCCCGATGGCGTTACGGCGCTGACCCGCAACAGTCACCGACCCGGGATCAAGTGCTGGACGACATCACCCTGTACTGGCTGACCAACAGCGGTGCTTCGTCAGCCCGGCTGTACTGGGAAAACAAGGGACGCAGCCCACTGTCGGCCAGCGCCCAGAAGACCGCCGAGATCTCGCTGCCGGTGGCGATAACAGTGTTTCCGGACGACGTCTATTGCCCGCCGGAGAGCTGGGCCCGGCGCGCCTACAAAAACCTGATTTACTTTCGCCAGGCCGAAAAAGGTGGCCATTTTGCTGCCTGGGAACAGCCACAGCTGTTTACCGAAGAAGTGCGCACGGCGTTCCGTTCGTTGCGTTGAGGGATGGCAAAAATCCAAATGTGGGAGCGAACCTGTTCGCGAATACGGCCTGGCATCCCCCCATGATGTCGTCTGACAGGGCCCCTTCGCGAGCAGGCTCGCTCCCACAGTTGATCGTAATCTCCTGTGGGAGCGAGCCTGCTCGCGATGGACGACAACGATAACGCGTGCTGTCTGAATGATCGCCTTGTCCAGGTTTTTTCGTCGGAGCACCGCCCGGAGCAAGCTTGCTCCTACTCCTACTCCGACACCACAACCTGATTACGCCCCCGGGCCTTGGCCCGATACAGCGCTCTATCGGCATTGCTCATCAAACCATGCAGATCCTTGTCACTGGAATCCATGGCCGCCACCCCGACGCTGGCCGTTATGCAGTGCACCGGCCCGGTCATCAGCCCGGCAATGGAGTGAACCAGTTCCTCGGCAATGTTCTGCGCGGTCTCAAGAGACGTTTCCGGCAGCAGCACCGCAAATTCCTCGCCACCCAGCCGTCCGTACACGTCGGTTTCGCGAAATGACCGGCAGATCACCACCCCCATTTGCCGCAACACCTGGTCGCCGACCTGATGCCCATAGGTGTCGTTGATGTGTTTGAAGTGATCCATGTCCAGCATCACCGCACACAGCGGCAACTGATAGTTCTGGCAATGGTTATAGAGGCGCTGGGCATGTTCGAAAAACGCCCGGCGATTTTTCAGGCCCGTCAGTTCATCGGTTTGTGCGGCGCGGGTGGAAATGCTGTGCGCCAACTCCATTTCACGGGTCAGGCGGAACGCCGTTTCCAGGGCATCGGACAGCTTGCGCGTCGCGCTGCACACAAAGGACGCGAACACCAGGACCGCCAGGCCCATGCCGAGCTGAAGGGTCGACGACTGGAACAACAGCCAGAGGGTACAGGGCAACAACACAAGCGCGATGGACACCACCGTCATGTAGCGATAGGCCGAGTAGCAGGACACCGCGCTGACGGACATACCGACGGTAAACAACATGACCAGCGCCTGGGCCAACAGGTCGTTGGCCGGCATGACCGCCAGCGCGCCCCCACCCCAGATGCCGGCGGACAGTACCAGGGTGACCAGGTAGATGCGTTCCCAGCGTTGCGGTGTGCGCGCCGCTTCCGGGCTGTGGAAATAGACCAGGAACATCGTGATGCGCACCAGCGTCGAGGCCGTCAGCAGGGCCACCCACCAGGCAACGACGGTATGGTCGAAACGTTCCCAGCACAGCCAGCACAGCATGACCAGCGCCAGGAAACTGCCAAAAACCGCTGTTACCGATTGGCGAAACAGCTGTTGCAATCGGTCTGTACGCACCTGCTGGGCGATGAAGCGTTCCTGCTCGTGCCGAAATCCAAGGCCATCCATAGTGTTCGCCTGATAATGCTGCGGTGACGTGAACTATTGTGGCACATCGTTCACGAGCGCCTGCAAAACTCTGTGCTCGCTTGAAAGATTTCGCCTATCGGCAATCAATACTCGCGCTATTAGCTGACTTGCCAATCGGGGTCTAGCCTTACTGGCGTCGGCGAAGTCTGGCCGGCACAGACCTGATGCGAAGATAAGAATGAGTCAGAAACTGACCAGGCGTAGTGTGGGCCGTCATGATGGCAATTTGATTGCCACTGACAGCAATGCCCGCGTGACCGCATCGATCAGAGGATCGAAAAGTGGGTCCGCAAACCTGAGTCATTGATTCCGCTCGCTTCTATTGCAGGCCCGTACCGGGCCGGAAAGCTGAATGAACTCGACCGAGGGTAGCTCAGACATGGCAAATGAATCGAAATGCCCGTTCAATCATGCCGCCGGCGGTGGCACAACGAACCGCGACTGGTGGCCTAACCAACTGAATCTGAAGATCCTGCACCAGCACTCGTCCCTGTCCGACCCCATGGACGAGGGCTTCAACTACGCCGAAGCCTTCAAGAAGCTGGATTTTGCGGCAGTCAAAAGAGACCTGACTGCGCTAATGACCGACTCGCAAGACTGGTGGCCGGCCGACTTCGGTCACTACGGCCCGCTGTTCATCCGCATGGCCTGGCATGCCGCCGGCACTTACCGCACCGGTGACGGCCGCGGTGGCGCCGGTTCCGGCCAGCAACGCTTCGCGCCGCTCAACAGCTGGCCGGACAACGTCAGCCTCGACAAGGCTCGCCGGCTGCTCTGGCCGATCAAGCAGAAGTACGGCCGCAACATTTCCTGGGCCGACCTGATCGTGCTCACCGGCAACGTCGCACTGGAGTCCATGGGCTTCAAGACCTTTGGCTTCTCCGGTGGTCGTCCGGACGTGTGGGAGCCGGACGAGGACGTGTACTGGGGCTCGGAAAACAAATGGCTGGGCGGCGACGTCCGTTACGACAAGGGGCAAAAACCCGTACAAGCACCCGGCGATGTTCCACTGGTGGCCGAACCCGGGAAAAACGAGGACAGCCGTACCGACCAGGGCCGTAACCTGGAAAACCCGTTGGCCGCCGTGCAGATGGGTCTGATCTATGTGAACCCGGAAGGTCCGGAGGGCAATCCCGATCCGGTCGCCGCCGGCCTGGACATCCGCGAGACGTTCGGCCGGATGGCCATGAATGACGAAGAAACCGTGGCGCTGATCGCCGGCGGTCACGCCTTCGGTAAAACCCACGGTGCCGGTCCTGCCGATAACGTCGGGGCCGAACCGGAAGCCGCGGGCCTGGAGCTGCAGGGGCTGGGCTGGAAAAACAGCTTTGGCACCGGTAAAGGCGCCGACACCATCACCAGCGGCCTGGAAGTGACCTGGACCACAACGCCGACCAAGTGGAGCAACAACTTTCTGGAGAACGTGTTCGGCTTCGAATGGGAACTCTCAAAAAGCCCGGCCGGCGCAAACCAGTGGGTTCCGAAAAACGGTGCGGGTGCCGGCATTATTCCGGACGCCCACGACCCGTCCAAGCGCCGCAACCCAACCATGCTGACCACCGACCTGGCCCTGCGCTTCGACCCGATCTACGAGCCGATTTCACGCCGCTTCCTGCAAAACCCGGATCAACTGGCCGACGCCTTCGCCCGCGCCTGGTACAAACTGATCCACCGTGACATGGGGCCACTCTCGCGCTACCTCGGCCCGGAAATGCCCAACGAGGAACTGCTGTGGCAAGACCCGATTCCGAAGGTCGACCATGCCCTGGTCAACGACAGTGACGTCGCCGCGCTCAAAAGCAAAGTGCTGGCTTCGGGCCTGTCGGTCTCGCAGCTTGTTTCAACGGCTTGGGCGGCAGCTTCTACCTTCCGTGGTTCCGACAAACGCGGCGGTGCCAACGGTGGACGGCTGCGCCTGGAGCCACAGAAATCCTGGGCCGCCAACCAACCTGAACAACTGACCAACGTACTGGCGAAACTCGAAGGCATCCAGAAGGAATTCAACACCGGCGGCAAGAAAATCTCGCTGGCGGACCTGATCGTGCTGGCCGGGTGTGCCGGCGTCGAACAGGCGGCGAAAAATGCCGGGCAAACCGTCACAGTGCCTTTCACACCGGGGCGGATGGACGCGAGCCAGGAACAGACGGACGTCGAGTCTTTCGGCTTCCTCGAACCCATCGCCGATGGCTTCCGCAACTACCTGAAAACCCGTTACCGCGTAACGGCCGAGCACTTGTTGATCGACAAGGCGCAGTTGCTGACCCTGACTGCACCGGAAATGACCGCGCTGATTGGCGGTCTGCGCGTGCTCGACACCAACGTCGGACAAACCGCCCACGGCGTCTTCACCACCCGCAAGGGCGCGTTGACCAACGACTTCTTTACCAACCTGCTGGACATGGGCGTGGAATGGAAACCCACCTCGGACACCAATGAGGAATTCGAAGGTCGCGACCGCAAGACCGGCCAGCCAAAATGGACCGCCAGCCGCGTGGACCTGGTCTTCGGCTCCAACGCACAACTGCGGGCCCTGGCGGAGTTCTATGCCAGTTCCGACAACAAGGAGAAATTCGTGAAGGACTTTGTGGCGGCGTGGACCAAGGTGATGAACCTGGATCGCTTTGACCTGAAGTGAAATAGCAGGCAGGACCATTGGCCACCCCGGCATTCAATGCCGGGGTGGCCATTTTATTTCTCGGACCTGACGACAGCTTCTACAAGGGATCAATCTGATCCAGCACCCGATTCGCCGTGATCTCCGCCAACATGATGCTGTTGGAAATCCCCAGCAGCGCATTGCGCGATCCACCGTCCAGATGATCCACCAACTGATGGACCATCACATCCACCGAAGCCAGCGTCTCGACCAGATAAACCACCAGGGTTTCGATCGTGGTCTCCGGGTTCACGGTAAACAGGGTGCTGGGTGTACGCGGGGTGGCTTTGATGTCGGCGGTCGAGGGGAAGTGGAAATCGAGGGCGCGTTCGGCGCCTTCGTTGAGTTTTTTTGAATCGGGGTCGTAAGGAGATGTGGGGTCGGTGTCCGGGGGATTGGGTGTTGGTTTGAACATGGATGAAGCTCCTGGATATGAATGAGGAGTCACCATCCTTCGCTACCAAACGAGGGTGGTGGCCATACACAGGTTGGTAGACCGGTCCAGGAACCCGGCGCATCCGAAGACGCCCTGCGCACGGCCACCATAAAAGCAGAGTTGAATCAGCCTCTGCAAAAGGCAGCACTGCGCACCTGAAAAAACCGGGCTACCAAACCCGATCGCTGTTTTCAGCGACCGGCAAACGATAGAACCCGGGTCCCAGGCGTACAAGCCAGCGGATTCTGGCGTAACCGTAGGCAACGACGCAAGGTTTTGTAGCTTTCAGGAAATGAGTGCGAGACCCGTTAAACACACGGTTTCTGATGATGTTTAAAAAGTAGATGAACGCCCTGACTGCAGGAGCGAGTTCGCTCGCGAACATCGTCCAATCACCTCAAGGCGAGTGAAAGGAAGTAGCGGTAATCTTTGTGATGCATCAAGGCAAAATAATCTGAAACTGGAGCAGCGTGGGTGATGTACCAGGCGAGGTCTCTGCTTCATCTGCAACACTCCTTCTGCTTACACAGAATTTAGTTGTGTTGCATCGACCGGTTGAATCCACAGCCAATAGCGGTCACTCATTGATTAAAAAACCGAAGCAATTCACTGATAGCCCATTAGTAGCTTCATGTGTCTTACAACTCCAAAAACAGGCACAAACTCCGCACTCGAATACACCATAGTTCTACCGTTAATCGCCTTATTGACCCTCCATTCAAGCCTTCTACCTAGCAACGCTCTCGTCTGGGCTATCGTCGATAGGGTTGCCGATACGCGTCGAACACATCCGGGATACCGCCGCACTCAAGCCGGCAACAATCTGCATAGAGGCAGGACTGAACAAAATATCAGTTGCAGCATGCGATCCACCGGCAAAGGAGCAAGTCAAATGACATGCGTACGCAAGTGGCTTCCCAAAATCGCCCTCGTGGCGACCTCGCTCTTCACGTTATCAGGGACCGCTATAGCGGCCGACAAACCCAACATTCTGGTGATCTTCGGCGACGACATCGGTCAGACCAACATCAGTGCCTACGCCGACGGCGTGGTGGGCTATGAAACGCCGAACATTGATCGAATTGCCAAGGAGGGCATGAAATTCACCGATTACTACGCCGAGAACAGTTGCACGGCAGGACGCTCGACCTTTATTACGGGGCAGTCGCCCCTGCGCACAGGTCTTTCCAAGGTGGGGATGCCAGGCGCGCCAGTCGGTTTGCAAGCAAGGGACGTGACGATTGCCCAGGCGCTCAAGGCCCATGGCTATGCAACCGGGCAATTTGGCAAGAATCACTTGGGGGACAAGGACGAATACCTTCCCACCAACCACGGCTTCGACGAGTTCTTCGGTAACCTCTACCACCTCAATGCCGAAGAGGAGCCTGAGCGCCCCTACTGGCCGAAGAATAATGCGGCATTCCTCAAGGCAGCCTCGCCTCGTGGGGTGATCCATAGTTTCGCCGACGGCAAGATCGAAGACACAGGTGCACTGACCAGCAAACGCATGGAAACCATCGATGACGAGACCACTCAGGCCGCCATCAGCTTCATCGAAAAACAGGCCAAGGCGGACAAGCCCTTTTTCGTCTGGATGAATACCACGCGCATGCATGCTTTCACCCATATACGCGACTCGATGAAAGGCCAGAGCGGCATGGCCGGCAATGATTACGCCGACGGCATGCTCGAACATGACGGCGACGTGGGCAAGCTGCTCAAGAGCATCGACGACCTCAAGCTCGCCGACAACACCATCGTGATCTACACCACCGACAACGGTCCTAACCAGTGGTCCTGGCCGGATGCGGCGACCACACCGTTCCGCAATGAGAAAAACTCCAACTGGGAAGGTGCTTACCGGGTTCCGGCGATGGTCCGCTGGCCTGGGAAGATCAAGGCTGGCGCTGTGTCCAGTCAAATGTTCTCCGGACTGGACTGGTTCCCTACCTTGTTGGCCGCAGCGGGAGACACTGATATCAAGGACCGCCTGCTCAAGGGCACCGATGTCGGAGGAAAGAACTTCAAGGTCCATCTCGATGGTTTCAACCAACTGGACTACTTGACCGGGAAGACCAACCAAAGCGCGCGTAACGAGTTCTACTATTTCAACGATGATGGCGCTCTGGTGGGCATGCGCTACGACAACTGGAAAATCGTCTACTGCGAACAGCGCGCACCGGGCGGGCTGAAGGTATGGAGCGAACCCTTTACCTGCCTGCGCGTGCCGAAGCTATTCAACTTGCGCATGGACCCCTACGAGCGCGCCGATGTGGTGTCTGATCAATACTATGACTGGCTGACAAAGAACGACTACTTGCTGTTTGAGGGAACCCAAAAAGCCGCAGCCTTCTTGCAGACCTTTGTCGATTACCCGCCAAGCCAACGTCCGGCGAGCTTCAGCATCGATCAGATTCGCGAAGAGGTAGACAAGCAGATTGCGGAGAAAATGAAGCAGAAATAGAAAGACCTGCTCTCCAGCGTCCGCCTATAGGCGGACGCTTTCTACTCCAATGCCTTATCTTTCTGAAAAAATAAATCTGTCCCCTTTACGTTTTCTCCGCGCCCCCCCGTTTGGAGAGGGTGAGGAACGACCAAGCGCGGGGCAGTATCCATGCGGGGTGTGCACACGGTTGCACGCAAGAGCGACGGCCACAAGTCGCGTACTCGCGCAGGGATCATTCCATGAATCAACTCGAACAAAGCTTGCCGCTCGCCGGGGCACGTCCTGACGTCGATCTGGCGAGTCTCTATCGCAAGATCATCTGGCGCTTGATGCCCTTTCTGCTGGTCGCGTTCATCATCAACGCCATCGACCGCATCAATATTTCCTTCGCCAAACTGCGCATGGCCGAAGATATCCTGTTGAGCGATGCGGCTTATGGCATCGGCGTCGGGATCTTTTATTTCGGCTATATCCTCTTTGAAGTGCCCAGCAATCTGTACATGCAGCGCGTCGGTGCGCGGGCCACGCTCACCCGGATCATGGTGCTGTGGGGTGCGGTCACCGTAGCGACTGCGTTTGTCACGACGGCCAACCAGCTCATCGCCGCACGCTTTCTGCTCGGCATGGCGGAGGCCGGTTTCTTTCCCGGTGTGATCCTGTACCTGACTTACTGGTTTCCTGCCGCCTTGCGTGGTCGCATTACGGCAGCCTTCATGATGTCGGGCGTCGTCGCCGGGATCATTTGCGGCCCCCTGGCCGGTGCGATCATGACCCATCTCCACGGCTGGTTGGGGTTGCATGACTGGCAGATGCTCTTCGTTCTCACGGGCATCCCGGCCATTGTGCTCGGCCTGTTCGGCTGGTTCTGGCTGACCGACACACCGGGGCAAGCCAAGTGGCTCAGCCCGGAACAGAAACAGACGCTGGCCACTGCGCTGGCAACCGAGCCCGGCAAGACCCAGGGCGGTTTTAGCCAGGTGCTGCGCAACCCCAGGCTGTATATCGCCGGGCTGGTGTACTTCTGCATCTACAGCGGTTCGAACACGGTGTCCTACTGGATGCCCACGTTGATTCGCGACTTTGGCCTGACCGACCTGAAAACCATCGGCATGGTCACCAGCCTGCCCTACCTGAGCGCAATGGCAGGCATGTACCTGCTCGGCCGCAGCTCCGATCGCCATCTGGAACGACGCTGGCACCTCGGTCTGACGATGTTGGTCAGCGCCGGCAGTTTCGCCCTGCTCGGCTTTGCCCAGGGCAACGCCATGCTGTCGATAGCGCTTCTGACGCTGGGCGCGGCGGCGGCCTTGTCCGCTGTACCACTGTTCTGGACGATTCCGCCGGCCTTCCTCAACGCAGCCGGTGCCGCGGGCGGGATTGCCATCATCAGCAGCCTTGGCAGCCTGGCCGGTGTCACCAGCCAGGCCATGGTCGGCGCGATCAAGACCTCGACCGGCGACCTGTACCTGGCGTTCGACGTGATCGCCACTTTGCTCGTGCTGGGTGCCTTGGCACTGCTGATCGGAATTCCCGCATACAGCCTCAATGAGCGTCGCCATCAGAAACCGACCAAGGAACAAGCATGAACGAGAATTCGCTGAACGGCGCCGAAAGCCTGGTGCAGACCCT
Source organism: Pseudomonas sp. WPR_5_2 (assembly GCF_003634475.1). Classification (NCBI taxonomy): domain Bacteria; kingdom Pseudomonadati; phylum Pseudomonadota; class Gammaproteobacteria; order Pseudomonadales; family Pseudomonadaceae; genus Pseudomonas; species Pseudomonas sp. WPR_5_2. Next base: position 1,350,036 of record NZ_RBLA01000001.1, read on the forward strand.
GCTCGACGGCGGCGTGGATACCTGCTTCGCCAACCCCGGCACCAGTGAGATGCACTTTGTCGCGGCCCTGGATCGCATTCCCGGGATGCACTGCGTGCTCTGCCTGTTCGAAGGCGTGGTGACCGGTGCGGCCGATGGCTATGCCCGCATCAAAGGCAAGCCAGCGGCCACCCTGTTGCATTGCGGGCCCGGGCTGGCCAACGGCCTGGCCAACCTGCACAACGCCAAGCGCGCCAACACGCCGGTGGTCAATATCATCGGCGACCAGGCCACTTACCACCGCCCGTTCGACGCCCCGCTGACCGCCGACACCGAGGGCTGGGCCCGGCCGGTTTCGGTGTGGACACGTACCGCCACCACCGCCGCTTCGGTCGGCACGGCAGCCGCCACCGCGATACAGGCCGCCAGTGCCGCACCGGGCGGCGTGGCCAGCCTGATCCTGCCGTCGGACGTCTGCTGGGATGCGGGCGGCCAGGTGGCCAAGCCGCTGGCGCCGATCCCGACGCCCAAGGTCGCGCCGGACGTGGTGGCGCAAATGGCGCGTGTATTGCGCAGCGGCCAACCGACCTTGCTGCTGCTCGCCGGACGCGCGCTGGAACAGGATGCCCTGGGCAGTGCCCACCGCATCGCCGCCGCCACCGATGCACGCCTGCTGTCGACCACCATGAACCCGCGTGTGGCCCGTGGCCGTGGGCGTCTTGCCGTCGAACGCCTACCCTACTTCGGCGACATGGCCCGCACCAAACTGGCAGGCATCGCCAACGTGATTCTGGTCGGTACGCCGGTACCGGCGACGTTCTTCGCCTACCCTGGCAAGTCGCCGCGTCCTTATCCGGACGATGCGGTCGTCCATGTGCTGGCCCGCCCCGAAGAAGACCTGGCCGACGCGCTGGCGCGCCTGGCGGACGAACTGAACGCGCCGCCACTGACATCGACCGCCGCCCTGCCGGCCAACCCTGAACCCGGCAGCGGTGCCATCACCTCCCAGGCCGTGGCGCAAAGCCTTAATGCGCTGTTGCCGGAAAACGCCATCGTCGTTGATGAAAGCGTCAGCTTCGGCCACGCCTTCTATCCCGGCACCCTCAACGCCGCGCCGCACGATTGGCTGCAGGTCACCGGCGGCGCCATTGGTGACGGCCTGCCAATGGCCCTCGGCGCGGCCATTGCCGCCCCGGACCGGCGGGTCGTCGCGCTGCAAGCCGATGGCTCGGGCATGTACACCGTGCAGGCACTGTGGTCGATGGCCCGGGAAAAGCTCGACGTCACCATCGTTGTCCTGGCCAATCGCAAGTACGCCATTCTCCAGCACGAATTGGCGAGCGTAGGCGCCACCACCGGCAAGACCGCGCTGGACATGCTCGATATCGGCAATCCGGACCTGGATTGGGTGAAACTCGCCAACGGCATGGGCGTGGCGGCTGCACGTGTCGACACCCTGGAGCAGTTCAACGAACGCTTTGCCCAGGCCAATCGCACACCCGGCCCCTTCCTGATCGAGTTGGTGATTGCCTGATGATCCGTTCCGGGACGCCCGTCATTACCTCTGTCGAAGACTTGCGTGTGCTTGCCAAGCGGCGCGTGCCGCGCATGTTCTACGACTATGCCGATTCCGGTTCCTGGACCGAATCGACCTATCGTGCCAACAGCGATGATTTCGAACGCATCAAGTTTCGCCAGCGCGTCGCGGTCAACCTTGAAAATCGCACCCTTGAATCCATGATGGCCGGCCAGAAAGTCGCCATGCCGGTCGCCCTGGCGCCCACCGGGCTCACCGGTATGCAGCACGCCGACGGCGAGATTCTCGCGGCCAGGGCAGCCGAGAAGTTCGGCGTGCCTTTCACGCTGTCGACCATGAGCATCTGCTCGATCGAAGACATCGCCGCCCACACCCGCCAACCCTTCTGGTTCCAGCTCTATGTGATGCGTGACCGCGGTTTCATCCGTCAGCTCATCGAGCGTGCCAGGATTGCGCGCTGTTCGGCGCTGGTGCTGACCCTCGACCTGCAAGTACCGGGGCAACGCCACAAAGACATTCGCAACGGCCTCTCGGCCCCTCCCCGGCTCACCCTCCCCAACCTCCTGAACATGATGACCAAGCCCCGCTGGTGCCACGGCATGCTCGGCACGTCGCGGCGCAACCTCGGCAACATTCTCGGGCATGCCAGCGGCGTCAGCGACACGGCCAGCCTGGCGCACTGGGCCGCCCGACAGTTCGACCCGACCCTGTGCTGGGCCGACATCGAATGGATCAAGCAACAATGGGGCGGCACGTTGATCATCAAGGGCATCCTCGATGCCGAAGATGCACGCCTGGCCGTGCAACACGGCGCCGACGCGGTGATCGTGTCGAACCATGGTGGTCGTCAGCTCGATGGCGCACCCTCCTCGATCGCAGCCTTGCCGGCCATCGTCGAAGCGGTCGGTGAGCAGGTCGAAGTGCACATGGACGGCGGCATCCGCTCCGGGCAGGACGTGATCAAGGCACTGGCGCTCGGCGCCAAGGGGGTCTACCTCGGCCGCGCCTTCCTGTACGGTCTGGGGGCAATGGGCGAGGCAGGCGTCAGCCAGTGCCTGGAGATCATCCGCAAGGAACTGGACCTGACCATGGCATTCTGCGGCGTTACGGATGTGCAAAAGGTCAACAGCGGTATCCTGTTGCCCGGCACCTTCGGTTAACCCATCCAGGAAGACTCGAAATGCGCGCCGGCCTTGTGTCAGGCGCGCTCGGTCAAACGCGCTTCCAGTTCCACGATGCGTGCCTGCAGGCGCTCACGTTCGACGCATTCGGCGCTGATGTCTTCGAAGACGCTGATCAGGTGGTCGGGTAAGCCGCTCTGAGGTTGGCGCTGCAGCGAGGTACGCGCCCGGACCCAAAGGTAGCTTCCATCGCGACGGCGCAGGCGTTTTTCAACCACGTAGCGCTCGATATGGCCGGCCAGAAGCTGGTCCAGCAACTGGAGGTTGTTCGGCAGGTCGTCAGGATGGGTGAGTGCCTGGAAGGTCATGCCGTATAACTCATCGGCACTGTAACCCAGCAATTCGCAGAGGCTGCCATTGACCCGTTGCCAGCCGCCATCCAGGCCGATATAGGCCAGGGCGCCCCAGGTCAGCTCGAAGATGGCCCGGAAGCGCTCTTCACTGATGCGCAGTTCTTCTTCGATGATCATGCGCGGGGTGTTGTCCATGCTGATGCCGACGATTTTCACCGTTCGCCCGACCGCATCCCTGACCGCTGTCGCCCGCGAGGAAATCCAGCGCATCTCGCCATCGGGCTGGAAGATCCGGAAGTCGAATTCACAGCCGCTGCCCTCGTTGATGGCGCGTTGGTACATGGCCTGCATCGCGGCGACATCTTCCGGCGGCAGGTGGCGCCAGAAATCCTCGTTGGAATGGACCGGCCAGCCATACACCGTTTCGACGTTGGGTGAATACGTCAGCTCGTCGCTGATCAGGTTCCACTCCCAGGTGACGATGCGTGCGCCTTCCTGGGCCAGCTTCATGCGTTCTTCGCTTTCCATGATCTGGGTGGTGTAGCGGCGGCGCAGGTCAGTCATCGGCAATTCGACAGTTGCGGCGCCCTGCACATCGCGCAGGGCTTCTTCGCCGTAACGCAGCCAGATCCAGTTGACCTTGAGGAAGTCCGCCAGCTTGCGCAGGTTGTCGTAATCGATCTCACCCCCACGGGTCCATTTGTGAACCGACGTGCGCGAGATGCCCAGCGCTGTGCCCACGACTTGCAGCGTCAGCTTGTTGAGTTCGAGCAATTCCTTCAGGCGGAAGGCGAAGCTGTTTTCCGTCATGTTCGGTCCTGTGCGGGGTGCCGGGGACAGCAGTATACACAGGAGTCAACCGTTCCCTGTAGGAGCGAGCCTGCTCGCGATGGTCGTTAACGATGACGCGGGGTGCCTGATTCCCCGCGGCGATCTCAGGTTTTTCGCGAGCAGGCTCGCTCCTACAGG